>NZ_JBEVDL010000047.1:0-168081 GCF_040514055.1 Pseudomonas sp. | reverse complement strand
ACATGGCGGCCACCATCAGGGTGGTGACCAGAAAGCCGAGGGTGCCGGCGCTGCCCCAGCCATAGCTCCAGCCGAAGTACTCGCCGGAAATCACCAGGCCGACGGCGATGCCCCACAGGTGCAAGGTGCCGAGGGTCGGTTTGAGTTGTGTTGGCGTTGTCATGGTAAATCCCCGCTCTGAACGTGAGTACACAGAGAACTGCACAGCCTGCACCGGCCCACGAGACCGCAGCCACCGCTGCTACAGCAGCGGTGGGTGGGCGATCAGTGGGTGTGCGGCTCGACTGGCTTAGAAAAAGCCCAGCGGGTTGATGTCGTAGCTGACCAGCAGGTTCTTGGTCTGCTGGTAGTGCTCCAGCGCGACCTTGTGGGTTTCCCGGCCGACGCCGGACTTCTTGTAGCCGCCGAACGCGGCATGCGCCGGGTACAGGTGGTAGCAGTTGGTCCACACGCGGCCGGCCTTGATCGCCCGGCCGACGCGGTAGGCGCGGTTGACGTCGCGGGTCCAGACCCCGGCGCCGAGGCCGAACTCGGTGTCGTTGGCGATCGCCAGGGCTTCGGCTTCATCCTTGAAGGTGGTGACGCTGACCACCGGGCCGAAGATCTCCTCCTGGAACACGCGCATCTTGTTGTGGCCCTTGAGCAGGGTCGGCTGGATGTAATAACCACCGCCCAGGCTGCCGGCGAGTTTCTCCACGTTGCCCCCGGTGAGCAGTTCGGCGCCCTCGTTCTTGGCGATTTCCAGGTAGGAGAGGATCTTGTCGAATTGCTGTTCGGAAGCCTGTGCGCCGACCATGGTGTCGGTGTCCAGGGGGTCGCCGCGCTTGATCTGCTGGACCTTTTTCATCACCTCGGCCATGAAGGCCGGGTAGATCGACTCTTGCACCAGGGCGCGCGAGGGGCAGGTGCAGACCTCACCCTGGTTGAAGAACGCCAGCACCAGGCCTTCGGCGGCCTTTTCGATAAAGCTCGGCTCGGCCTGCATGATGTCTTCGAAGAAGATGTTCGGCGACTTACCGCCCAGTTCCACGGTACTCGGGATGATGTTCTCGGCCGCGCATTTCATGATGTGCGCGCCCACCGGGGTGGAGCCGGTAAAGGCGATCTTGGCGATGCGCTTGCTGGTGGCCAAGGCCTCGCCGGCTTCCTTGCCAAAACCTTGCACCACGTTGAGCACGCCGGCCGGCAGCAGGTCGCCGATCAGCTCCAGCAGTACGCTGATGCCCAACGGCGTCTGCTCGGCGGGCTTGAGCACCACGCAGTTGCCGGCGGCCAGGGCCGGGGCGAGTTTCCAGGCGGCCATCAGGATCGGGAAGTTCCAGGGGATGATCTGGCCGACCACGCCGAGCGGCTCGTGGATATGGTAGGCGACGGTGTTGCCGTCGATCTCGGCGGCGCTGCCTTCCTGGGCGCGGATGCAGCCGGCGAAATAGCGGAAGTGGTCGATGGCCAGGGGGATGTCGGCGTTGAGGGTTTCCCGCACGGCCTTGCCGTTGTCCCAGGTCTCGGTGATCGCCAGCAGTTCGAGGTTCTGCTCCATGCGATCGGCGATGCGCAGCAGCACGTTGGAGCGCTCCTGGGCCGAGGTGGCGCCCCAGGCCGCGGCGGCGGCGTGGGCGGCGTCCAGGGCCTTGTCGATATCCTCGGCGCTGGAGCGGGGGAATTCGGCGATGGGCTGGCCGTTGACCGGCGAGGTGTTGGTGAAGTACTGGCCTTTCACCGGCGCGACGAATTCGCCACCGATGTAGTTGCCATAGCGGGCTTTGAAGGTTACGAGGGCGCCTTCGCTGCCGGGGTGGGCGTAACGCATGATGATCTCTCCTGGCTCTTGTGTTTGTTTTAATGATGCGGGGAGTCCGCGCCTGTGCGCTTGGACAAGCCTAGAGCAAGGCGCGGGCCAGGGTGGGCCCAGGGGCGTTCTAGAGCGCATGCGGTGCCAGGCGCGGTGCGCACACCGGGTCGACCGTAACGTTTCTGGCACAGAGGTTGTGACACTTTGTGCCGCCCGTGGTGCGCGCCGTGACTTGCAAGTCGGTTTCGCCATTGCCAAGTCCCGGGGCCTGGGCGATGCTGGGCCGCTGGGTGTCATCCGCGGCAGGGGACACCCTCCCATTGCTGGGGGAGAACAATAACAATGCATGCCAATCACCTGCGTCGCCATGCGCAACAGGTCCTCACCGTCGCCCATGGGCGTGGTCAGCCCAGCGGCCCCGGCAGCGACCCCTCGATCGCGCGCTCCTGGCTGCGCTGTCTGGAGGATTACCACCTCGATCCGGCCCAGCCGATCGCACCCACAGTGCTCGAGCACGGGCGCATGCTCGAATGCCGCGAGCGCCTGCAGCAGGTGCTGGAGATCGCCGAGGGCGAGATGAACAGCCTGTATCACCAGCTGTCGGGGGCCGGCAACGCGGTGCTGCTGACGGATGCGCGGGGCGTGATCCTCAACTGCGTGACCGCCGACGCCGAGCGCCAGACGTTCGAACGTGCCGGCCTCTGGCTGGGCGCCGACTGGAGCGAGGCGTGCGAGGGCACCAATGGCATCGGCACCTGCCTGGTCGAGCGTCAGGCGCTGACCATTCACCAGAACGAGCACTTCCGGGGCCGGCACACCGGGCTAACCTGCTCGGCCAGTCCGGTGTTCGATCCCCATGGCGAACTGCTCGGCGTGCTGGATGTGTCCTCGGCGCGCCACGAGGTGTCGCGCCAGAGCCAGTTCCACACCATGGCCCTGGTCAACCTGTCGGCCAAGGCCATCGAGAACTGCTTTTTCCTGCGGCGTTTCGAAGGCCAGTGGCTGCTGCGTTTCCACCTGCAGCAGGAATACGTCGGGCTGTTCAGCGAGGGCTTGCTGGCCTTTGACGGCGAAGGGCGCATCCGCGCGGCCAATCAGAGCGCGATCAACCTGCTCGGCAGCCACCGCGCCGCGCTGCTGGGGCAGCCACTGGAAACCTTCTTCGATTGCCGCCTGGACCAGTTGCTCGGTCGCGCCGGCGCGCACCCGGGGCCGAGCTGGCCGCTGCGCAGCCTCAACGGGCGCCTGCTGTACGCCGTGGTACGCGGGCAACCGGCGGTCGCGCTCAGCACCCGTCTGCCGGCAGTGCCGGTGGTCGCGCCGCGCCCATCGACCAGCCTGGTGCCGGGCCTGTGCCTGGCCGACATCGGCCTGCAAGGGGACTTTCGTCGCGCCCTGCGGGTGTTCGAGCGAGACGTGCCGTTGCTGCTCAACGGCGAGACCGGCTCCGGCAAGGAAGCCTTCGCCAAGGCCGTGCACCAGGCCAGCAGCCGTGCCGGACGGGCCTTTGTCGCGCTCAATTGCGCGGCGATTCCCGAGTCGCTGATCGAGAGCGAGTTGTTCGGCTACCGCGGCGGTACCTTTACCGGGGGACGCAAGGACGGCATGCGCGGCAAACTGCAGCAGGCCGACGGCGGCACCTTGTTCCTCGACGAAATCGGCGATATGCCGCTGGCGCTGCAAAGTCGCCTGCTGCGGGTCTTGGAGGACCGCCAGGTGGTGCCCCTGGGAGGCGAGGCGCAGGCAATCGATGTGCGAATCATCAGCGCCACTCACCGCGACCTGCAGGCGCGGGTGCAGGACGGCGGGTTTCGCGAAGACCTCTACTACCGGCTCAATGGGCTGGTGCTGCAGATGCCGCCGCTGCGGGCCCGGAGCGACAAGGCCGAACTGCTCGACCACCTGCTGCACGAGGCCGCCGAGGGGCAGCGCCTGTGCCTGGAGCAGTCCGCGCGCCAGGCGCTGCTCGACTATGCCTGGCCAGGTAACGTGCGGCAGCTGCGCAATGTGTTGCGCACCCTGGCCGCGCTCGCCGAGGACGGCCGCATTCGGGTCGAGGATCTGCCACTGGAGGTCCGTCAGTCGGGCGCGACGCCGCAGGCGGCTGCGCCCGCTCCGCTGCACGATGCCGAGCGCGCCGCGCTGCTGGCCACGCTCGAATCCCAGCACTGGCATATCAGCCGCGCCGCCGAGCACCTGGGCATCAGTCGCAATACCCTTTACCGCAAGCTGCGCAAACACGGTATTGCACGGCGTTAGACGCTGGCCGCGCCCGGGTGGCCTGGGGTAACCTGCCGGCCAGTTTCCACGGCCCGCGCGGCCGGCTTCAGGGGTCCTTCATGCATATTCATATCCTCGGCATCTGCGGCACGTTCATGGGCTCGCTGGCGGTGCTGGCCAAGGAACTGGGCCATCGGGTTACCGGCTCCGACGCCAATGTCTATCCGCCCATGAGCACCCAACTCGAGGCCCAGGGCATCGAGCTGACCCAGGGCTACGAGCCCGCGCAGTTCACCCCGGTCCCGGACCTGGTGGTGATCGGTAATGCCCTGTCGCGCGGCAATCCGGCGGTGGAGTACGTACTGAACCAGGGCCTGCCTTATGTCAGCGGTCCGCAATGGCTGGCCGATCACGTGCTGCAAGGGCGCTGGGTGCTGGCCGTGGCCGGCACCCATGGCAAGACCAGCAGCAGCAGCATGCTGGCCTGGGTGCTGGAACAGGCCGGTATGAGCCCGGGCTTCCTGATCGGCGGGGTGCCACAGAATTTTGGGATCTCCGCCCGCCTGGGCGGCACGCCGTTCTTCGTGGTCGAGGCGGACGAGTACGACAGCGCCTTCTTCGACAAGCGCTCGAAGTTCGTCCATTACCGCCCGCGCACCGCCATCCTGAATAACCTGGAATTCGATCACGCGGATATCTTCCCGGATCTGGCGGCCATCGAGCGGCAATTCCATCATCTGGTGCGGACCATCCCCGGTGACGGGCTGATCATCCACCCGGCCGCCGAAAGCGCCTTGGCGCGCGTCATCGGCATGGGCTGCTGGACGCCGGTGCAGACCACCGGCGAAGGCGGCCAGTGGCAGGCGCGGCTGCTCAGCGCCGATGCCTCGCGTTTCGAGGTGCACTTCGATGGGCGACTCGAGGGCGTGGTCGACTGGCAACTGACCGGCCGGCACAACGTCGCCAACGCGCTGGCGGTGCTGGCCGCCGCCCGCCATGTGGGCGTGGTGCCGGCCCAGGGCATCGCCGCGCTCGGCACATTCGTCAATGCCAAGCGACGCATGGAGAAGGTCGCCGAGGTGCGGGGCGTCACCGTCTACGACGATTTCGCCCATCACCCGACGGCGATCGCCACCACCCTCGATGGCCTGCGTCAGCGCATCGGCGACGCCCAACTGATCGCCATTGTCGAGCCACGCTCCAACTCGATGAAACTGGGTGCCCACCGGGACGGATTGGCGGCCTCGGTGGCCCAGGCCGACCAGGTGTACTGGTACGCGCCCCCCACGCTCGGCTGGGACCTGGCGGCCGCGGTGGTCGACTGCCCGGTGCCGACGCGCGTCTGCGATTCCCTGGAGGCTATCATCGCCGCCGTCACCGCCCAGGCCCGTCCCGGCACCCAGGTGGTGATCATGAGCAATGGCGGGTTCGGCGGCCTGCACGGCAAGCTGGCCCAGGCCTTGGCGGATACGGCGTCATGAGCGGCCCGGAGCGCATTACCCTGGCCATGACCGGCGCCTCTGGCGCGCAGTACGGCTTGCGCCTGCTGGACTGCCTGGTGCGCGAGGACCGCGAGGTGCATTTTCTGATCTCCAAGGCCGCGCAGCTGGTCCTGGCCACCGAGACCGACGTGACGCTGCCCGGCAAGCCCCAGGCCATGCAGACCTTCCTGACCGAGTACACCGGTGCGGTGGCCGGGCAGATCCGCGTCTACGGCAAGGAGGACTGGATGGCCCCGGCCGCCTCCGGTTCCGGCGCCCCGACCGCCATGGTGGTGGTGCCCTGTTCCACCGGCACCCTGTCGGCGATTGCCTGTGGCGCCTGCAACAACCTGATCGAACGTGCCGCCGACGTCGCCCTCAAGGAGCGTCGGCAGTTGATCCTGGTGCCGCGCGAGTCGCCATTTTCCAGTATCCACCTGGAGAACATGCTCAAGCTGTCCAACCTGGGGGCGGTGATCCTGCCGGCGGCACCGGGGTTCTATCACCAGCCGCAGACGGTCGACGACCTGATCGACTTCGTCGTGGCGCGGATCCTCAATGTGCTGAACATTCCCCAGGACATGCTGCCACGCTGGGGCGAACACCACCTGGGCAGCCATGATTAGGCGTCTGTCCCGGGGCGTGCTCGGGCTGCTGCTGATCGGCTTGTCCGGCTGCGCCAGCGTCGCCACGCTGGACGCGGCCAAGCCGGGTGCGCCGGTGGTCTATGCCGGGACGCGCCTGGACCTCTATGCCTTGCAGGGTGGTTGTTGCGCTGCGGACCGCTTCGGTGCCGAGGCGCCACGCCACCCGGGCCTGGACCTGGCGGCCAGTGCGCTGCTCGATACCCTGCTGTTGCCGCTGTCGCTGGCCACGGCGCTGGGTATCAGCCTGGGCGTCAGCGGCGGCCTGTAAACCGGGCGCTGTCGCGGCCGTGCAGGCCCTGGGGCTGGACCGACAAGGGGCTTGTTCGGCGAGTACCGCCTTGTCACGGGCCTGGTCGAAGCCCTTCACTTAGGCTGGGTGAGTCGTGCGTCCAGCCGGTCTGGCAACCCATGCCGCTCGCTCCGCCGGGGTAGTCCAAGCGCAGGCTCGAGTGCGGGCAGACCCTCGACCTGCGCCACAATTCGTGGGTTTCACCCGCCCTACCAGAGCGGGCGCAGGCGCTTTCGTAGGGTGGTTAGTCGCGCAGAAAGCACTCTGGCAAACCATGCTGCATTCTGCGCGCGGCGTAACCCACGCGGACAGACGCCAAAAGCGGGCAGAGTCTTTCTGAAAATACGCTCGGCTCAATGGCTCAACTGCACCAGGTGCGACTGGCTGTCCTGCAGGCCATAGCGGCCGCGTTCGTCGCGCACCACCCGGCCCAGGGCGATGGACGGGTCATGGGTGAAAAACAGCCGCCCGTTGCAGGCCAGCAAGTGTTCGAGCAGCGCCTGTTTCTCCTCGATCAGGCCCTCGGCGAAACGGTCGTAGCCCATGGTCAACGGCAGGTGCACCCAGGGCGCGCCCGGTACCAGGTCGGCGGCGAACACCACCGGGCCGTCGGGCATGGCGATTTCCGCCAGTAACTGCCCGGGGGTATGGCCCTCGTTCCAGTGCAGGCGCCAGCCTTCGCCCAGGGTGGCCGAAGTGGCATCGTCCTCCAGCAGTTCCAGGCGCCCGCTGGCCTCGAGCAGGTCCAGCAGTTCGGGGATGTAGGACGCCTGGTCGCGGGCGTGGGGGGCGCGGGCACGCTGCCATTGGCGGCGGCCGGTGAGAAAGCGCGCATTGGGGAACAGCAGCCGGGCCGGTTGACCCTCGGCCCAGGGCGCCAGTACGCCGCCGGCATGATCGAAATGCAGGTGGCTGAGCAGCACCACGTCGATATCGACATGGCTCAGGCCTTGTTCGGCCAGGCTGTCGAGCAGCACGTGACGCTCCTCCTGGACCCCGAAGCGTTCCTTCAGTTGCGGCGAGAAAAACGCGCCGATCCCGGTTTCGATCAGCACATTGCGCTCGTGCTCCTGCACCAGCAGCGCGCGGCAGCCGAGGTCGATGCGGTTCTGTGCATCGGGGATCATCCAGCGTTCCCACAGGGCACGCGGTGCGTTGCCGAACATGGCGCCGCCGTCGAGTTTCTGGCTATTGCCGGTCAGGCTGGTGAGTCTGCGCATCGAGCGTCCTTCTCGGACGCGAGGCATCCGGAGTGCAGGGTGGAAGTTGGCCGTCTGGGCGGCGCCGGCTTTATTTCATGTTTCACCTCGCCGGGCAAGCGGGTCGGGCGGCCGCTCAGTCGGCCCAGCCGCGGTGGACGAAGCTCCAGGGCCGCGGCCCCGGCAGGTAAGCGCTGTGGCGCTCGCGGATGACGAACCCGCCTGCCTCGATCAGTGCCGGAATGTCGCGGTCCAGGTGACAGCCACCGGCCAGGGGTTTCCACAGCGGATTCAGGCGCCGTTGCCAGCGGACGACCTCAGGCTGGGGCGCCAAACCGTGTTCGCAGAACAGCAGGCGCCCGCCAGGCTTGAGCACCCGGCGCATCTCGCGCAGCGCGCTGAAGGGGTCGACGATGGTGCACAGGGTGAAGGTGCAGACGATGCTATCGAAACAGGCCGTTGGAGCCTGGATCTGTCCCAGTTCCAGGGCGACCATCTGCACCGGGATGTCGATGGCGGCAGCCCGCTCACGGGCCAGGGCCTGCATCGCGGCGCTGGGGTCGACGCCGACGATGCGCTCTACTTGTCCCGGGTCGTAGAACTGCAGGTTGAGGCCGCTGCCGATGCCAATCTCCAGTACCTGGCCACGGGCCAGCGGTACCAACTGCGAGCGGGCCTTCATCAGCTGACCGAGGCCGCAGGCGCGGTCGATCAGGTGCGGCAGCACCCGGCGGGCGTAAAAGCCCACGAGCCGCCGCTCAGTTCGCGGCTGCCTGGCTATCGTCCTCGGCGTCGTCGGTATCCCCGTCAACGCTGATGCCACTCATGCAGATCAGCAGGTGCGGCCCTTGGTGGTCGCTGATCAGCCAGCCACCGCGGTCGGTGTCGAAGGTCGCGGCCAGCACCGCTTCCTGGGAAAAATGCCATTCGCGACGCGCGCGGCCATCCATGCATTCGATCGACAGAAATCGTTCGCCGCGCGCCAAGGCGGCACCCGGTTCGGCCGCCGTGGTAGCCGCGGGCTCGAGGGAAAATTGCCAGCTGTGCAGGCCGTCGATTTCCAGCATGTCGGTGGTGTGCAGGGCATCGAGCAGGGTTGGGTGGGTCACGCGCAGGCCTCGGATCTAAAGTGGGAATGTAAGGGGAAGGTTTAACGTCCGAGTTTGCGCAGCTGGTCCGACTCGATGACGCGCACGCCATCCTGCTCTTCCAGTGCCAGGCGCCACAGGGCACGGGCCAGGACGCTGGCCTGAATGCCCTGGTACTTGCCGGGGAGCAGGCGCATCAGCGGCGCGGCCAGGCGCTCACCGAGACGGAATTCGCGACGGTTGCCGAGCAACAGCGAGGGCCGGGCCAAGGTCAGCTGTGGCCAGCCCTGGGCCCGCAACGCGTCCTCCATCTCGCCCTTGACCCGGTTGTAGAAGGTGCTGGCCTGAGGGTCGGCGCCCAGGGCGCTGACCACCAGGAAATGCCGCGCACCCAGTTCCCGGGCGCGTTGGCCGACCGCCAGCACCAGGTCGTGGTCGACGGCGCGGAAGGCCTCCTGGGAGCCGGCTTGCTTGATCGTGGTGCCCAGGCAGCAGAAGGCGGTATTCAGCGGTCCGCCCAGGCTCGGCAGCAGGGTTGCCAGCGGTCCAACCGGGTTGTCCAGGTGCGGATGCTCGGCCAGGGGGCGGCGGCTGGGGGCCAGCACGCGCTCCACGGTCGGTTCGTTGAGCAGGCGGTCGAGCAGGTGCTCGCCGGTCAGGCCACTGGCGCCCGCGAGCAACACATGTTGGGGGGTCAGGTACATGGTCATCTCCGCTATTACCTGCAGTCTAGTGGCCTGTTTGCTGAGTTCGACGATTTAATTGATCCCGTCACGGTGCAGGCCCAGCGGCTGTCTCGGCGCTGTTGGCGCTGGCCGGTGGCGCGGCGGGTTGCGTCGCCCGCAATGTGCGCCAGTGCGCCAGCACCGCCTCCGGGGCCCAGATTTGCGGCTCCGAGGCCTCGAAGCCATCGGCCTCCTCGCGTTCGGCCACATGGGTTTTGGCGATTTCGAAAGCCTTGGCCAGGTCATCGGTTTCCTGCAGGGCCTCGCCGAACAGCGCGCGGCCGAAATAGGTGAAGTCGCTCTCTTCCGAACAGCCGAACGAGACACGATCGGCGCGCGAAGCCGTCATCACCAGGGTCTTTTCATCCTTGAGTGCTGGGATGAAACCGCCCGAGTAACAGGCGGCGATCACCACCACCTTGAGGCGATCCTTGAGTGGCTGGAGCAATGCGGCCAGGTCGGCGGCTGGCAGGTTGGCCAGTTCCAGGCGTGGCTGGTTCAGCACCAACTGATGATCGGACGAGCCATGGCTGGTCAGGTAGATAAAGATCAGGTCCTCTTTGCCGCTGCGCTCGGCCAGCGCGCGAACACTACGCGCCAGGCTTTCGCGGGTGGCCACAGGGCGGTCGGCCAGGTGGTCGCGGTGATTGGCCAGGGTAATGTTGCCGTAGGCGGCGAAGCGCTCGCGCAGCAAGCGGCTGACATAGTCCGCCTCGCGCAGAAACACACTCTGATTGCCGTCACCGGCCAAGGTCAGGCTATAGAGCTCCATCGCCGGGGTGGAGGCGGGCAGCGCGGCGATCACCTGTTGCAGCAACTGACCCTGCTCCAGCAGGCCAATCTCCAGCGGGTCGGCCAAGGATTGGTCTTGGGCGTCGCGAATGCGTCGGCCGTTCTGCCAGGTACCTGCCTGTACACTGCCGTCGCTCAAGGTCAGGGTGCCGAGACCGTCGTACTCGCCGTGGGCGAAGTGGCCCTTGAAGCGGCTGCCGTCCGCCATGCTCAATTCGCCCAGGCCATGGTAGCGCCAGGCACGGAAGCGGCCCTGGTAACGACTGCCATCCGCGCCGATGAATTCGCCTTCACCGTGCAGCGCGCCGTCCTTGAAACGTCCCAGCCAGACCTGGCCCTGGGCGTCCTCGTAGCGGCCCTTGCCATGGTAGCGGTCATTACGAAAGCCGCCGCTGTAGTGGTCACCATCACTGCCGACGAAACTGCCTTCGCCGTTCAACAGGCCACGAGTAAAGGTGCCACTGAAGCGGTTGCCTGCGCCGTCGCTGCGCAGCCCTTCGCCGTCGAGCTGGCCGCGCACGAATCGGCCCTGGTAACTTTGCCCCTCGGCCCATTCGAGCTTGCCCAGGCCGTGGTAGAGGTTGGCTTGAAAGCCACCGCGGTAGCTGATGCCCGCACGCGTCAGCTGGCCTTCGCCGTCCATGTCGCCGAGGGTGAAGGCGCCCTCGTAGCGACTGCCATCCGCCCGTTCAAGAATACCGATGCCGTGGAACTGACCGAGGTGAAACTGGCCTTGGTAGTGCTCGCCGTGAGTCCCCTGCCACTCGCCGCTGCCCTCGGCTTGACCATCCTTGAACTGACCGGCGTACCAGCTGCCGTTGCTGTAGTCGATGCGGCCCTGGCCCTGGAGCAGGCCATTGACCACTTCGCCACGGTAACGGCCACCATCGGGCAATACGGCATTGGGAGGAAGCAAGGACTCGCCGTTGCCGCAGGCGGTCAATAGCAGGGCGAGACCCAGGGGAGCGAACAACTGGCGCATCATCGGCATTCCGGCGGCAAGGACGGCGTGCAGTATGCCGCAAAGCGCCGCGCGGGCGCGTCGCGCCGGGTAAAAAACGGGGGGCAACGCCCCCGTGGCGGGAAGGGTCAGCGGCTGAAACAGGCTTCAGACAAAGAACAAACTCAGCGTCTCGGCGATGTAGGCGGGTTTTTCCTCGCCTTCGATTTCCAGTTCGGCACGGGCCTTGAGCAACCACTGCCCAGGTTTTTTCTCGGTGACTTCCAGCAGGGTCAGGCCCAGGCGTACTCGGGCGTTGACCTTGACCGGCTGGATAAAGCGCACGCTGTCCAGGCCATAGTTGACGGCCATTTTCATGCCGGTGGGCATCAGCATCAGGTTTTCCGTCAGCTTCGGCAGCAACGACAGCGAGAGGAAACCATGGGCGATGGTGCTGCCAAAGGGGGTCAGCTTGGCTTTTTCCGGATCGACGTGAATGAATTGATGATCGCCGGTGCACTCGGCGAATTGGTTGATTCGCTCCTGGTCAATGGTGATCCACTCCGAATGCCCCAGGTGTTTGCCAACGTGGTCTTGCAGTTCTGTCGCGGGTACGAACGGCATAGTTTCTCCTTATGGAGTCGGTTTGTTATTTTTGTGGTGAACGTCGCAGTCGCTAGATCAGCATGGGTGCCGCCGTGGGTCAAGTACGCTGCTTTGGCCGAATGATGGGTTATGGGCCATTGCTTAGCCTGCTTATAATGAAGCGCTGTCTATGTATGCCGCGACCGTTCGGGTGCGCGGCGGGAGGAGCGGGCATGTTGTTACGCGGTCTGACCTGGCTGGTGCTGTTCCAACTGCTCGGCAGTGCGCTGACGGTCCTGCTGCTGCCGATGCTGCCGGGGCCGATCATCGGCCTGGTGTTGCTGTTCGGTTTTCTGCTGCTGCGCGGGGAAGTGGGGGAGCCACTGACCGTGGCCGCCAGTGGTCTGCTGCGATACCTGCCGCTGCTGCTGGTGCCGGCGGCGGTCGGGGTGATGGCGTATGCCGCGGCCATTGCCGCCGATTTCTGGGCCGTGGTCGGCGCCTTGGTGTTGTCGCTGATCCTGTCCCTGGCCTTCACCGGCTGGCTGATGCAGCGACTGATCGAGCGCCAGGCCCGCCGCCAGGAGCGTTCATGAGCCTGGCCTGGCAGCCCGCCTGGCAGGCGCTGATCCACCATCCCTTGTTTGGCGTGGGCCTGACCCTGGGTGCCTATCAACTGGCGCTGGTCGGTTATGAGCGGACTCGTTGGGTCTTTCTGCAACCGGTCTTGGTGTCGATGCTGATGGTGATCGCGGTGCTGCTGGCCTGCGGCTTGGACTATGCCGAGTATCGCAAGAGCGCTGAGGTGCTGACGGTCTTTCTGGGGCCTGCCACCGTGGCCCTGGCGGTGCCGCTGTACCTCAACCTGCGGCGCATCCGCCAGCTGTTCTGGCCGACACTGGTGACCCTGTTGATCGGCGGCGTGGTCGCGACGTTGCTGGGCGTGGCCCTCGCGTATGGCTTCGGCGCCGAGCCGCAGATGTTGATGAGCATGGCACCCAAGTCGGTGACATCGCCAATCGCCATGCTGGTCGCCGACCAGATTGGTGGCATCGCGGCGCTGGCGGCGGTATTCGTATTGATCACCGGGGTGATCGGCGCCATCCTCGGTCCCGAGCTGTTGCGTCGACTGGGCGTGCAGCACCATGCTGCGCTGGGCATGGCCCTGGGCCTGACTGCCCACGCGGTGGGCACCGCGCGAGCCCTGCAGATCAGCGAGGAATGTGGTGCCTTTGCCGCCCTCGGCATGAGTCTGATGGGGGTGGCGACTGCGGTATTGTTGCCGCTGGCCGTGGCGCTGGTGGTGTGATGCATACACAGATTTTGAGGGCTTCTCAATGAGCTCAGCGCTGTATCCACTGTTTCCACTCAATACCGTGTTGCTGCCGGGTTGCGTGCTGGACTTGCAACTGTTCGAGGCGCGTTACCTGGACATGCTTAGCGCCTGCCTGAAGCGCGGCGAAGGGTTTGGGGTGGTCTGCCTGGTCGAGGGGGCCGAGGTGGGGCCTGCGGCTGAGCGGTTCGCCGGGATCGGCTGCGAGGCCTTGATTCGCGACTGGCAGCAGCGCCCCAACGGCTTGTTGGGCGTACGGGTCGAAGGCGGGCGACGCTTCCAGGTCGAGCGCGCCGAGGTGCAGCGTGACCAGTTGACCCTGGCCGAGGTGCGTTGGCGGGAAGCGCCCGAGGAGCGTCCGTTGCTGGAGGAACACGCCGATTTGGCGGCGCTGCTCGGCGCCCTGGCCGAACATCCGATGGTGGCCGATCTGGGCATGGGCCAGGCGCCGGTTGGCCAATGGGCATTGGCCAACCAACTGGCCTACCTGCTGCCTTTCACCCCGGCGCAGAAACTGCAACTGCTGATGCAAGACGATCCACTGCAGGGCTTGGCCCACGTCCAGGCCCTGCTCGATCAGCTGCAAGGCGAAATGACCGCTTAGGCGTTGACGGAGCAAGAGGTTTCCCTCCGGCGCAGATTAGTCTTACGCGGCATGGGTATCGCTGCGCTCAACTTACGCGCCCCCACCTACGCGGCCCGACCCCTCCTACGATTCGCGCAGCGACTCCAGTACCGGCACCGGCACTGGTTCGTAGCGGTATTGCTGCACTGCTTGCGGCAAGGCCCAGGTGGCGGCGGCACCCAGCAGCGCCAGGCAGGCCGGCGCCAGGAGCCACCAGACCCGGGCCGAGAGCGCGGGCATGCGTTGCTGCCGCTGCAGCAGGAACAGCCCGCTGGCACAGATGCCGCTCGCCAGCAACGCACCGGCGAGTATGTCCGTTGGCCAATGCACCCCCAGGTAAACCCGCGACAGTGCGATCGACAAGGCCGGCAGGCTGGCCAGCAGCAGCCAGGTCACCCGCAGGCGCGCTGGTTGACCACGTCCGGCCAGCACGCCCAGCACCAGGAAAAACGCGAAGGCCGCCGAGCTATGGCCGCTGGGGAAGCTGTAGGTGCTCAGTGGTTCGAGCAACACCTCGGGGCGCACCCTGGCGAACGACATCTTCAACAGGCCATTGGCCAGGGCCGTGCACAGCAGTGCGGTGCCGGCGAACAGCGCGGCGCGCCATTGACGGGCGATCAGCAGCACGGCGGTCAATAGCGCACCAACGGCCAGTTGCGTGGAGAAGTCGCCTAGGCGGGTGACCACGACCATCAACGAATCCAGGCCCGGGGTGCGCGCGGCCTGGACCAGGGCCATCAGCCCTTGGTCGAAATGGCTCAGGTGTGGAAAGCCGGCAAACAAACCCGCCAGTAACAGCAGGCTCAGGCCGGCCGCCACCTGTGTGGTCGCCGGGCGTTCACGCAGGCTGCTGTGCAGGCACAGGCCGATCAACAACGCCAGTCCACCGGCCACCACTGCTGCCTCGCGCCAGAACCCCTCGGGCAATGGCAGCCGCAGCGCCGCGCCGGTGGCCCAGCCGGGCACGATATAGGCCACTGCCCAGCCGGCCGCCGCCAACAGGCTGACCGCGACAAAGCGCCCGAAGGGCATGTCGAGCATGCCGGCGACCATCGGCAGCATGGGCCGCAACGGGCCGATATAACGACCGAGCAACAGGCTGACCACGCCATAGCGGCGGAAGTACAGCTCGGCGTTGCCAATCCATTCCGGGTGGTGGCGCAGGCCAGGCAGGCGCCGGATGTTCTGGTGGAAGCGCCGGCCGAGTCCATAGGACAGCAGGTCCCCGAGCACGCCGCCGGCATATGCCAGCAGCAGCGTCTGACCCAGGGTCAGGGCGCCGCTGCCGGCCAGCACGCAGACGCTGAACAGCAGCAATACGCCGGGCACCACGATGCCGATTATGGCCAGGCACTCGATGCAGGCGATCACGAAAATAGCGACGCCCAGCCACTCGGGATGGGCGCCGAGCCAGCCGGTCAGGTTGCCGAGCCATTCGCTCATGGGGTGGGGTCCTGGGGGGTAAGGAGAAAGAAGTTGCGGCCGGGCAACTGGCCTCGGCGCAGCGGGCTGCGAGTGCATTGATCGGCGTGAGCCGCCTCGACGAAGCGATAGGCCAAGTGCTCGTCGCGTCCGCTGGGGATACCCAGGCGCCGGGTTTGCAGGACCGGACCGGGGGCTTCGTCGAGGTCGTCGATGAAAAACCGCAGAGGGTCGAAGCGGCGTGCGTTCCACTGCGCCACTTTCAGGCCCAGGGCCTTGCACAGCAAGGTCTGGCCGCTGCACAGGCGTTCCGGGGGGCGGGGTTGCCCACGCGCATCGGGGTTGTTGCGCTGCATGCGCTGCACACTGTCGGGGCCGCTGATGCTGTCCTGCCAAAGCCTCCCGGCCTTGATCAGTACGGCATTGCCGGCACCCTGCACGCTGATGTTCAGGCTGTCGCCGCCGCGGGCGTAGTACAGGTAGAGGTGCCCCGGCGGCATAAACATGGCGCGCCTAGAGGGGGTGGCGCCGAGGGAGGAGTGGCTGCCTTTTTCATTCAGGTAGTACGCCTCGGTTTCGATGATGCGCGCACTCAGCCACAGGTCGTCGACCCGGTGGCGCAGCACCTTGCCCAGCAGGGTCCGGGCGACCTGCTGCGCATCGCGATCGAAAAACGCGTCCGGCAAAGGCCGGGCGCCTGACCAGGGCAAACTAAGGGTGGGAAGCGGTGGCATGGGCTGTCACTGACTACGGCTAGGGCATAGGCTGAGGCGATGATAACAAGAAGAGCCTGAACCATGTCTGAACGAACCCGGGTGGACAGCGCTCATATCAGCCCCAGTGCCCACTACACCGGTTATGTCTGGTATCGCCATCGATTGTCCGAGCCGGCCTTTGCCACCTCGATGGGGCGTTCGGTGCATGCATTGTTGCGACCGCTGACCTGGGGGGCGCGCCGGCTGTTCGGGCTGGATATCGAGCAGTTGCTGCTGCAGCGCCATCTGACCATCGATGCCTGTCTGAGTGCGGCGATCGAGCAGGGCGGTGTCCGCCAGGTGGTGGAGATTGCCTGTGGTCTGTCGCCGCGCGGACGTCGTTTCACCCAGCGCTACGCGCAACTGCGCTACCTGGAGGCCGACCTGCCGCCCATGGCGGCGCGCAAGCGCCTGCTGTTGCACGGCGCCGGTTGGCTGGGCGGGCAACATCAGGTGCGAGGGGTGGATATCCTCGCCGCGCAAGGGCCGCTGAGCCTGGCCGAGCTGCTGGCCGGGCTGGATCATAACGAGCCGGTACTGGTGATCACCGAGGGGCTGGTCAACTACTTCGAACTGCCGGTGATCGAGGCGTTCTGGGCGCGGCTGGCCGAACTGCTCGGGCAATTTCCGACAGCCACCTACCTGACCGAGCTGTACCCGGACTTGCGCGAGCATCCGCGCTACCGCCAGCTGCGCTGGGGGGTCGGGTTGATCGGGCGCCTGACCCGCGGCAACTACCCGCTGCACTACCGTGACGATCGGCAGATTGCCGAGGGGTTCGAGCGCTGTGGATTCCCGTCCGTGCGGGTGCTGGACCCGGCGCAGCGGGTCGCGTCCCTGGGGCTCTTGGCCATGCGTGGGCCGGGTCTGGTGCGGGTGGTCGAAGCGCGTCTTGGCGGCTAATTCGGTCGCTGGGCTCAGGCGCAGGCGCTGGCTACCTCGTCCGGTTGCAGCGCGACGGCCAATGCGGCGGCCAGTGCGGCGCTGGCGTCGGCGTCGGTATGGGTGAAGACGAAGCTCAGCGTCTGATCGTACCGGCGCAGCGGCAGCAGGGCCAGCGCGGGTCCGTCGGGCAGCAGCAGCTGCCAGCCGCGCGCCGGCCAGTCGGCGGGCCAGTCGGCGCGCAGGCGTCCGCCGAAAAAGCCCAGTTCCAGGACCTGCGCGGCACAGTCGCCGCCGGCCGCATGCCGCAGGCGAGCACCGGGGTTGAGGGGCGCGCGGCGAGGCCCATGGCGTTTATCCAGGGTCAGCCACTGTCGCCGGGGCAGGCGGGTGCTGCCTGGGGCGGTCCGCGGTAGCGGCTGGCCGTTCAAGAAGGGGCGATAGAGGTCGGCGCAGGCAGCTGGTCGTTCGAATTGGGCCAGGTGATCGGCGTGATGGATCAGCACGCAATCGGCATCGGCGCAGGCGGCGGCGAAACGCGCGTGCTCCCAGGGCTGGGTGAAGTGGTCGTGCTCCCCGACCAGCAACAGCGTGGGGCATTGTGGGTGCTGGGTGAACCCCGGGAAGTCGAGCAGGCGTTGGGTATTTTGCCGATAGCGCTCCACTTCATGCGGCGACAGCCGCAGCAATTGACGCAGCAGGGCCCTGCGAAAACCCGTCGGCACCCCGGTCGCGGCTTGCTGCAGCGGGTTGAGCAGGCCGGTCAGTGCGCCTTGGGCGAAGCGCTGGACCTCGCCTTCGGCCAGCAAGGCCAGGCCTTCTTCCAGCAGGCGGCGGGCGCCGTCGCGGGCGCAGGTACTGATGCCGCACAGCAACAGCCGAGCACAGCGCTGGGGATGGCGGACGGCGAACAGGGCGGCGAGCGCCGAGCCATAGGAGAGCCCGATGGGCATCAGCGCGGGCAGTTGCAGACGCTCGGCGAACAGCCCGATCAGGTCGGCCAGGTGCGCCAGACTCAACTCGGGCGCCAACTGCAGGTTGCCGCCCTGGCTAGGCAGGTCGAGCAGAATGACCGGGTGCTCGTCGAGCAGGGTGGCGACTTCGCCGCTGAAGGCGCGAAAGCGCTGGAAGGCGCCGCCGAGCAGCAGCACCGGGGGGCGCGGGTCGTCGGCCTGGCGGGCAAACGCCAGGTATTGCAGGTGCCAGGGGCCGAGCCGCAGCGAGCGCGGCGCCTGGTCCAGCGCGGCGCTGTGGTAGTCGGTACGGTAGTGCATGGCGAATACCCCGGCGGTGGCCAATGCGCACGGTAAACAGCCCTCGGTGCTTTGGTTACCCATCCTTCGGGCGGCGGCGGTGGTTGGGGGTTACCGCTGCGCGTGGGTGCGTTACCGTCGCGCGCAAACTGCGTTGCGCGACCATTTGCCCGGCAGCGCTGGGCTTGCGCGGGCTGCGCCGGTATAATCAGTCCCTTTTCTTGCAGCCAGACCACCGAGACCATGACAGAGTCCGTGCTCGACTATATGAATCGCCTGGGCCAGGCGGCCCGCGAAGCGTCGCGGCAGATTGCCCGCGCCAGCACCGCGCAGAAAAACCGCGCCCTGCTGGCCACCGCGCGGGCCCTGGATGCGGCCCGCGATGCCCTGAGTGTGGCCAATCAGCTGGACCTCGCCGCGGGTCGTGCCAGTGGCCTGGAACCGGCCCTGCTCGAGCGCCTGGAACTGACCCCCGCACGCATCGACGGCATGCTCGAAGGCTTGCGCCAGGTCGCGGCCCTGCCTGACCCGGTCGGCGCCATCAGTGACATGAGTTACCGCCCTTCGGGTATCCAGGTCGGCAAAATGCGCGTGCCGCTGGGCGTGATCGGCATCATCTACGAGTCGCGTCCGAACGTGACCATTGACGCCGCCAGCCTCTGCCTGAAGTCGGGTAACGCCACGATCTTGCGCGGGGGCTCCGAGGCCATTCACTCCAATCGCGCCATTGCCGCCTGCGTACAGCAAGGCCTGGTCGAGGCTGAATTGCCCGCGGCCGCGGTCCAGGTGGTGGAAACCACTGACCGCGCCGCCGTTGGCGCGCTGATCAGCATGCCCGAGTTCGTCGATGTCATAGTGCCGCGTGGCGGCCGCAGCCTGATCGAGCGGGTCAGCCGCGAGGCGCGGGTGCCGGTGATCAAACACCTCGATGGCATTTGCCACGTGTACGTCGATGCCTTGGCGGACCTGCCCAAGGCCCAGCGCATCGCCTTCAACGCCAAGTGTTACCGTTACGGCATCTGCGGCGCGATGGAAACCCTGTTGGTCGAGCAGAGTGTGGCGGCGGCCTTTCTTCCGTCCATGGCGGCCATGTACCTGGAAAAGGGCGTCGAGTTGCGCGGCTGTGAGCGCACCCGTGGGCTGATCGAGGCACTGCCGGCCGACGAGGATGACTGGCGCACCGAATACCTCGGTCCGATCCTGTCGATCCGCGTGGTCGACGGCCTGGACCAGGCCATCGAGCATATCAACCACTACGGGTCGCATCACACCGACGCCATCGTCACCGAGCACCAGGGGCACGCCCGGCGGTTTCTCGCCGAGGTCGACTCCAGCTCGGTGATGCTCAACGCCCCGACCTGTTTTGCCGACGGTTTCGAGTACGGGCTGGGGGCGGAAATCGGCATTTCGACGGACAAACTTCACGCCCGTGGTCCGGTCGGGTTGGTTGGCCTGACTTGCGAGAAGTACGTGGTGATCGGTGACGGTCAGCTGCGTGGTTAAGCGCATCGGCGTGCTGGGTGGCACCTTCGACCCGATTCACATCGGCCATTTGCGCGGTGCGATCGAAGTCGCCGAACAATTTGCCCTGGATCAGCTGCGGTTGCTGCCCAATGCCCGTCCGCCGCACCGCGGCGCGCCACAGGTGGCGGCGGCGGACCGTCTGGCGATGGTCGCGTGCGCGGTGGCCGATGTGCCGCAGCTACGGGTTGATGACCGCGAACTGCGCCGTGACACGCCGTCCTACAGCATCGAGACCCTGGAATCGTTGCGGGCCGAGCTGGCCAGCGACGACCAACTTTTTTTACTGTTGGGCTGGGACGCCTTTTGCGGCTTGCCGACCTGGCACCGCTGGGAGGCCTTGCTCGATCACTGCCATATCCTGGTGCTGCAACGCCCGGATGCCGATAGCGAGGCTCCCGAGGCTCTGCGGGACCTGCTGGCCGCCCGCAGTGTCAGCGATCCGCAGGCCCTGCAGGGGCCAGGCGGGCAAATCGCATTCGTCTGGCAGACACCGCTGGCGGTCTCCGCCACGCAGATCCGTGCCCAGCTGGCCAGCGGCAAGTCGGTGAGGTTTCTGGTGCCCGATGCCGTTCTGGCTTACATCCATGCGCACGGATTGTACCGTGCGTGAATTACCTGCGAGTCACACGAGTTACCTATGAAGAATAAACAAATGCCGAGCGCCGACCTGGTCAAGGTGGCTATCGCCGCGCTGGAAGACATCAAGGCGCAGGACATCGTCACTATCGATGTGCGCGAAAAGACCAGCATCACCGACTATATGGTGATCGCCAGCGGTACCTCCAATCGCCATGTCAAATCGCTGATCGACAATGTGCTGGAAAAGGTCAAGGAAAAGGGCGTGCGTCCTTTGGGCAGCGAAGGCCTGGACACCGGCGAGTGGGCATTGCTCGACCTGGGCGATATCGTCGTGCATGTGATGTTGCCGACCGCCCGCCAGTTCTACGACCTTGAGCGCCTGTGGCAGGGCGCCGAGCAGAGCCGGGCGCAGTTCAGCCCCGAGCAATTCAACAACGAACCCGAGTAAGGTTCGCCGTTGCGCTTGCGTCTGATCGCCGTCGGCTCGCGCATGCCGCGCTGGGTGGAAGAGGGTTGGCAGGAATATGCCAAGCGTCTGCCCGCCGAGCTGCCGCTGGACCTGGTCGAGATCGGGCTGCATACCCGTGGCAAGAATGCCGATGTGGCGCGCCTGATCCGCCAGGAAGGCGAAGCCATGCTCGGCAAAGTGCAGGCGGGCGAGAAGATCGTCACCCTGGAGGTCGAGGGACGGCCCTGGAGTACCGAGCAATTGGCCCGTGAACTGGAGAAGTGGCGCCTGGAGGCGCGCACCGTCAACCTGATGGTTGGAGGTCCGGAGGGCCTGGCACCCGAGGTCACGGCGCGCAGCGAACAGCGCTGGTCGTTGTCGCCCCTGACCCTGCCCCATCCCTTGGTGCGCATCCTGATCGGCGAACAGATTTACCGGGCTTGGACGGTCTTGTCCGGGCATCCGTACCATAAGTGATCTAGATGCCGCAGCCGATCCACCTCAAGGACCACGAAAAGGACGCCCGTCATGTGCGTCAGCGGGTGATCGTCGGCGCCGTGGTGCTGTTGCTGCTCACCGCGCTGCTGATCGCGCGGCTGTATTTTCTGCAGGTGGTGCAGTACGAGTACCACTCGACCCTGTCGGAGAACAACCGTGTCCATGTGCAGCCGTTACCGCCCACGCGGGGAGTGATCTTCGACCGCAATGGGGTGATCATCGCCGATAACCGGCCCAGTTTCAGTCTGACCGTGACCCGTGAGCGCGCCGGCGACTGGCAGCAGGTGCTGGATGTGATAGTGCAGGTGCTGGAGCTGCCGGCCGAGGAGCGGGCGCTTTTCGAAAAGCGGGTGCGCCAGGGGCGGCGTCCCTTCGAACCGGTGCCGGTGTTGTTCGAGTTGAGCGAGGAGCAGATCGCCCGGGTGGCAGTGAATCAGTTCCGCCTGCCGGGGGTCGAGGTGGTGGCGCAATTGGTGCGTCATTATCCCCAGGGCGAGCATTTTGCCCATGCCCTGGGGTATGTCGGGCGGATCAACGAAGCGGAGATGAAGACCCTCGATTCGGTGGATTACAGCGGCACGCATCATATTGGCAAGACCGGTATCGAGCGGTTTTACGAACAGCAGCTGCACGGTGAAGTGGGCTACGAAGAGGTCGAGACCAACGCCCGTGGCCGAGTGCTGCGGGTGCTCAAGCGCACCGATCCGACGCCCGGCAAGGACCTGGTGTTGACCCTGGACATGCGCCTGCAGGAGGCCGCGGAAAAGGCCCTGGCCGGACGCCGGGGTTCGATCGTGGCAATCCAGCCCTCTACCGGCGATGTGCTGGCGATGGTCAGTCTGCCCAGCTTCGACCCCAACCTGTTCGTCACCGGTATCGGCTTCAAGGCCTACGCCGAGCTGCGTGACTCCATCGACCGGCCCCTGTACAACCGGGTGCTGCGTGGTTTGTACCCGCCGGGCTCGACCATCAAGCCGATGATGGCGGTGGCGGGGCTGGATGCCGGGGTGGTCACGCCGGACACGCGGGTGTTCGATCCGGGTTTCTATCAATTGCCCAACTACGACCACAAGTACCGCAACTGGAACCGCAGTGGTGACGGTTGGGTGAACCTGGAGATGGCCATCATGCGCTCCAACGACACTTATTTTTACGACCTGGCGCATAAGATGGGCATCGACCGTATGCACGCTTACATGGACCGTTTTGGCATCGGCCGCCAGGTGTCATTGGATATGTTCGAAGAGGCGCCAGGCCTGATGCCATCGCGGGAGTGGAAGCGCGCACGCTATCGTCAGGCCTGGTACCCGGGCGAAACCTTGATTCTCGGCATCGGTCAGGGCTACATGCAAACTACCCCGCTGCAGTTGGCGCAGGCCACTGCGCTGATGGCTAACCGTGGGCGTTGGATCCGCCCGCACTTGGCCAAGTCCATCGAGGGCGAGGCGCCGGTCGACCCCTCGCCCGTGCCCGATATCCAGTTGCGCGACCCCAAGTTCTGGGACTACGCCCGTTTTGGCATGGAGCAGGTGATGCATGGCCCGCGCGGTACCGCGCGCAAAGTGGGCGACACGGCCGTTTATCGTATCGCCGGCAAGAGCGGCACGGCTCAGGTGGTGGCGATCAAGCAAGGTGAGAAATATGACCGCTCCAAGGTGCAGGAACGTCATCGCGACCATGCCCTGTTTATTGCGTTTGCCCCGGCGGATAACCCGCAGATCGCGGTGGCGGTGATGGTCGAGAACGGCGAATCGGGTTCGGGGGTGGCGGCGCCGGTGGTCAAACAGGTGATGGACGCTTGGTTGCTTGACGAGAACGGCCAGCTCAAGGCCGAGTTCGCCCCGCCGGGGACTGCGCCAGTGCCCGTGGTGCCGGTCAAGCAGCCGGTGCAGCCATGAGCAGCGGTTTCGATCGAAGCCTGTCCAGCGAGGATGTGCTGCGCCGGCGCTCCAGCCTGTTGCAGCGCCTGCATATCGATGGGCTGTTGTTGCTGTTGCTGCTGGTGCTCGCGGCGGGCGGCCTGTTCGTGCTTTATTCGGCCAGCGGCAAGAATTGGGATCTGTTGATCAAACAGGCCACTTCATTCGGCCTTGGCCTGGTGCTGATGCTGGTAATTGCCCAATTCGAGCCGCGCTTTATGGCGCGTTGGGTGCCCTTGGCCTACGTGATGGGGCTGGCGCTGCTGGTGGTGGTGGATGTCATCGGCCATAACGCCATGGGCGCGACACGCTGGATCAATATCCCAGGGGTGATTCGCTTTCAGCCCTCTGAATTTATGAAGCTGATCATGCCGGCCACGATCGCCTGGTACCTGGCCAAGCGCAGCCTGCCGCCGCGCCTCAAGCATATCGGTATCAGCCTGGCGCTGATCGGTATTCCCTTCGGGCTGGTGGTCCGCCAGCCGGACTTGGGGACCGCGTTGCTGATCCTGGCCTCGGGCTGTTTCGTGATGTTCGTCGCCGGCCTGCGCTGGCGCTGGATCCTCGGCGCGGTGGCGGCGGTGGTGCCGATCGCCGTGGGCATGTGGTACTTCGTGTTGCTGCAGTATCAGCGTCAGCGCGTGTTGACCTTCCTCGACCCGGAAAGCGATCCCCTGGGGACCGGCTGGAATATCATTCAGTCCAAGGCGGCGATCGGTTCGGGCGGTGTGTTCGGCAAGGGGTGGTTGCTGGGCACCCAGTCCCACCTGGATTTTTTGCCGGAAAGCCATACGGACTTTATCATTGCGGTCCTCGGTGAAGAATTCGGGTTGGTGGGCATCTGTGTCCTGTTGCTGGTTTACCTGCTGCTGATCGGACGCGGCTTGGTTATTACTGTCCAGGCACAGACGCTCTTCGGTAAGCTGCTCGCCGGCGGCCTGACGATGACCTTCTTCGTCTACGTGTTCGTTAATATCGGCATGGTCAGTGGCCTGCTGCCGGTGGTAGGGGTGCCCCTGCCGTTTATCAGTTACGGCGGCACCTCGATGGTGACGCTGCTCTGCGGGTTTGGAATTCTAATGGCGATCCACACGCATCGTAAGTGGATCGCTCAGGTGTGATCAGGTGAATAGTGCAATGTTGACAATGCGTCGCTGGGCAACTCGAAAAGTACAGTGGGTCGGTTTGACGGCCCTGCTGAGCGCTGCTCCGGTGGCCAGCGGTGCCGACTATGTGGGCTCGCCGCAGGTCGCCGAATTCATTGCGGAGATGACGCGCGACTACGGTTTCGCGGCCGAACAACTGGTCGAACTGTTTGGCCAGGCCCAGCGCAAACAGGTGATCCTCGATGCGATTTCGCGCCCAGCGGAAAAAGTCAAACCCTGGAAAGACTATCGACCAATTTTCCTGACCGATGCCCGGATCAAACGTGGCGTGGATTTCTGGCGGGAACACGAGGAGGACTTGGCGCGTGCCGAAAAGGCCTACGGGGTGCCTGCGCAGGTGATCGTCTCGATTATCGGCGTGGAGACCTTCTATGGGGGCAACACCGGTAATTACCGGGTGCTCGACGCGCTCTCGACCCTGGCCTTCGATTACCCGCCGCGGGCGCCGTTCTTCCGCCAGCAACTCAAGGAGTTCCTGCTGCTCAGCCGCGAAGAACAGGTCGATCCGCTGACCCTCAAGGGGTCCTACGCGGGGGCGATGGGTCTGCCGCAATTTATGCCGAGCAGTTTTCGCGCTTACGCGGTGGATTTCGACAATGATGGCCATATCGATATCTGGGGCAACCCGACCGATGCCATCGGCAGCGTGGCCAGCTATTTCAAGCACCATGGCTGGAAGGCGGGCCTGCCGGTCGTGAGTCAAGCCGACGTCAAGGGGGCACAGGCCGATCAGGGCCTTACCGAAGGCATCGAACCGGTGAAGAACGTCGGACAACTGCGGGCATTGGGCTGGTCCAGCCACGATGCGCTGGGCGATGACCTGCGCGTGACCGCATTTCGCCTGGAGGCAGCTGGCGGTCCCGAATACTGGCTGGGTCTGCCCAATTTCTATGCCATTACCCGCTACAACCGCAGCGTGATGTACGCCATGGCGGTGCACCAACTATCCGAATCGCTGGTCAAAGCACGGGGTTTCAAGTGATGCGTTCCACACCCTTTACCTTGGCCGCCGGTGCCACCCTCGCGTTGGCCCTGGCCAGTTGCTCCTCGAGCCGAACTCCGCAACCGGTGGCCCCGGTCAAGCAGGGCGGAGCGGTCTCCGGCCCCGGTGATTTCAGTCGTCCGCATCGCGACGGTGCGCCCTGGTGGGACGTGGACGTCTCGCGCATTCCGGACGCGGTGCCCATGCCGCACTATGGGCCGGTCAAGGCCAACCCCTATACCGTGCTGGGGCAGACCTATTATCCGATCAATGATGCCCGGCGCTACCGGGCCAGTGGCACCGCGTCCTGGTACGGCACCAAGTTCCATGGGCAGGCCACGGCCAATGGCGAAGCCTACGACCTGTATGGCATGACCGCCGCGCACAAGACCCTGCCGCTGCCCAGCTATGTGAGGGTGTCCAACCTGGACAACGGCACGAGCGTGATACTGCGGGTCAACGACCGTGGCCCGTTCTATTCCGACCGTATCATCGACCTGTCCTTCGCCGCGGCGAAAAAGCTCGGCTATGCCGAGAGCGGCACGGCCCGGGTCAAGGTCGAGGGGATCGATCCCAGTGAATGGTGGGCGCAGCAGGGACGGCCGATGCCCATGGTGTTGGCGGGGCCGAAAATGGCCACGTCGCAGCCGGTGACCAATGGCCCGATGACCATGGGAGCGTCCATCGAACAGTATTCGCCGCCCGCTCAGCAGCATGCCGCGGCCGTGCTGCCGGTGCAGATCGACGCAAAAAAAAACGATTCAGTCGGAGCATCTGGCCTGTTTCTCCAGGTGGGCGCCTTCGCCAATCCGGACGCTGCGGAACTTCTCAAGGCCAAGTTGAGCCAGACAGTCAGTGCCACGGTGTTTATCAACTCGGTGGTGCGCAACCAACAGATCCTGCACCGGGTTCGCCTGGGACCGATCAGCACTCAGGATGAGGTCCAGCAGGTGCAGCAGAGCGTGCGGCTGGCCCGCCTGGGCGATCCGACCCTGGTCAAGGCCGAGTGATAGACCGTTAGGCCCGGCCCCCGAGGCCGTCCACAGGGTCGTGGAACAGGCAGCTCGGCGCATGGCGCGCCGGCTGCAGAACTTCAATCAGCTTTCGAGAGACGGATGAATATCACCAGTTTGACCCAACGCCTGTGCCTGCTCGTCCTGCTGATCGTGTTGCCTGCCGCCCAGGCTGCCGAGCAGGTGGTGCCGGCTCCGCCGCAATTGGCTGCCACCGCGTATGTGCTGATGGATGCCGTCAGCGGCAACGTGCTGGTGCAAAATAACGGTGATCAGCGCCTGCCGCCTGCCAGCCTGACCAAGCTGATGACTGCCTATATGGCGACACTGGAGATCCGTCGCGGGCAGATCAGCGAAAGCGACTTGGTGACGATCAGTGAAAACGCCTGGCGTACTGGCGGCTCGCGGATGTTTATCCAGGTCGGCACCCAGGTCTCGGTCAGCGACCTGCTGCACGGCATCATCATCCAGTCCGGCAACGACGCCAGCGTGGCCATCGCCGAGCACATCGCCGGCAGCGAGGGGGCGTTCGTCGACATGATGAACACCACGGCCCAGCGCCTGGGCATGAGCAACAGCCACTTTATGAACGCCACCGGCCTGCCGGATCCGGAGCATTATTCCTCGGCGGCCGACATGGCCAAGCTGGCACGGGCAATCATCTACGAAGACCCCGAGCACTACGCCATCTACTCGCAGAAGGAATTCTTCTGGAACAACATCAAGCAACCGAATCGCAACCTGCTGCTGTGGCGCGACAAGACAGTGGATGGCCTGAAAACCGGCCATACCGAAGAGGCCGGCTTTTGCCTGGTGTCCTCGGCGGTGCGGGACGGCATGCGTTTGATTACCGTGGTCTTCGGCACCAACAGCGAACAGGCGCGCGCGGCGGAAACCCAGAAACTGCTGACCTACGGTTTCCGTTTCTTTGAAACCCAGACCTTCTACAAGAAGGGCGAGGAGTTGGCCCAGGCGGTGGTATGGAAGGGCGCCAGTCGCCAGGTGAAAGCCGGCCTGGCCCAGGACCTGACCATCAGCATGCAGAAGGGCCAGGCGAAGAACCTCAAGGCCGAGACGCTGTTGACCCCGCAACTGGTGGCACCGATCGCCCAAGGCGCGGTGATCGGCAAAGTCGAGGTCAAGCTGGGTGACAAACTGGTGCAGAGCGCCGACCTGATCGCGCTGGAAGCGGTCGAGGAAGGCGGTTTCTTCCGTCGCCTGTGGGACGGTATCCGCCTGTTCTTCTTCGAGCTGTTCAACTAATCGCACGTGCGCGCGTGGCCGGCCCTGTGGCTCGGCGCGCGTGCCCCTGGTGGATCCGACCATGACCGATGTGCAAAACGTAACCATCGAACTGCCTTGCGAGGCCTACCCGATCAAGGTCATCGGCGACGCCGGCGAAGGCTTCGCCGAGCTGGTGATCGCCACGGTGCGGCCGCATGCGCCGGGCCTGGACCCCAGCACCATGGTCTTGCGCGACAGTCGCAATGGCCGTTACCAGACGGTGCAGTTGCTGATCACCGCCACCAGTATCGAACAACTGCAGGACATCAATAGTGCGTTGCGTGCCACTGGCCGCGTGCATATGGTGCTCTGATGTCGGCTCTGGGGGTTCGCGAACTGGGCGTGCAGGACTACGAGCCGACCTGGCGGGCCATGCAACGCTTCACCGACACCCGCGAGCCGTCGACCGCCGACCAGATCTGGCTGCTCGAGCACCCGTCGGTGTTCACCCAGGGGCAGGCCGGCAAGGCCGAACACCTGCTGGTCCCCGGCGCTATCCCGGTGGTCAAGGTCGATCGCGGTGGCCAGGTCACCTATCACGGTCCTGGCCAACTGGTCGCGTACCTGCTGCTGGACGTGCGGCGCCTGGGGTTCGGCGTGCGTGAGTTGGTCAATCGCATCGAGGCCAGCTTGATCGGCCTGCTTGCCGAGTACGGCGTCGACGCCCAGGCCCGCGCTGATGCACCGGGTGTCTACGTGGGCGAGGCGAAAATCGCCTCGTTGGGCCTGCGGATCCGCAACGGGCGTTCGTTCCATGGCTTGGCGCTGAACGTCGACATGGACCTGCAGCCCTTTCAGCGCATCAACCCTTGCGGTTATGCCGGATTGGCCATGACTCAGTTGGCGGACCTGGTGGCCGCTCCGATAGAATTTGCCGAGGTACGTGCCCGCATGCGCGCGCAGCTCGTCAGACACCTTGACTACGCTGAACAGACGACCCTAACGGGCGGAATCGAATCGCTATGAGCACTGTTGTGGAAGCCGGCAAAGGCCCGGCCAAGGTGGAAGTCGGGGTCAAGCTGCGCGGCGCCGAAAAGATGGCCCGTATCCCGGTGAAGATCCTGCCCACCGAAGAACTGCCGCGTAAACCGGACTGGATCCGCGTGCGCGTACCGGTCTCCCCCGAGGTCGACCGGATCAAGCAGCTGCTGCGCCAGCACAAGCTGCACAGCGTCTGCGAGGAAGCCTCCTGCCCGAACCTGGGCGAGTGTTTCTCCGGCGGCACCGCGACCTTTATGATCATGGGCGACATCTGCACCCGGCGTTGCCCGTTCTGCGACGTCGGCCACGGTCGGCCCAAGCCGCTGGATGCCAACGAGCCGAAAAGCCTGGCCCTGGCCATCGCCGACCTGCGCCTGAAATACGTGGTGATCACCTCGGTGGACCGCGACGACCTGCGCGACGGCGGCGCCCAGCATTTCGCCGACTGCCTGCGCGAGATCCGCGCGCTGTCGCCGGGCGTGCAGCTCGAGACCCTGGTGCCGGACTACCGCGGGCGCATGGACGTAGCCCTGGCGATCACCGCCGCCGAGCCGCCGGACGTGTTCAACCACAACCTGGAAACCGTGCCGCGGCTGTACAAGGCGGCGCGCCCGGGGTCGGACTTCGAGTGGTCGTTGGACCTGCTGCAGAAGTTCAAGGCCCTGGTGCCCCAGGTGCCGACCAAGTCCGGGTTGATGCTGGGCCTGGGCGAGACCGACGCCGAAGTGGTCGAGGTGATGCAGCGCATGCGCGAGCACGAGATCGACATGCTCACCCTTGGCCAGTACCTGCAACCCTCGCGCAGCCACCTGCCGGTGCAGCGTTTCGTGCACCCGGACCAGTTCGCCTGGTTCGCCGAGGAAGGCGCGCGGATGGGCTTCAAGAACGTCGCCTCCGGCCCGCTGGTGCGTTCGTCCTACCACGCCGACCAGCAGGCCCACGGCGCCAAGGGCGTCGCGTAGGATGGGTTAGCGGCGCAGCTGAAGGACCGCCAACCTCCGCCAATGCCCACCGCCGTGTAACCCATCGAAGGGTCCACGCGATGGGTATCGCTGCGCTCAACCCAGCCTACGGATCATGGGGCCGCGTAGGATGGGTTAGCGGCACAGCTGCCGGACCGCCACCCCCGCCAATGCCCACCGCCGCGTCACCCATCGAGGGGTCCACGCGATGGGTATCGCTGCGCTCAACCCAGCCTACGGATCATGGGGCCGCGCAGGATGGGTTAGTGGCACAGCTGCCGGACCGCCAACCCCCTGCCAATGCCCGCCGCCGCGTAACCCATCGAGGAGGTCAAGCGATGGGTATCGTTGCGCTCAACCCAGCCTACGGATCATGGGGCCGCGCAGGATGGGTTAGCGGCGCATCTGACGGACCGCCGACCCACGCCACTGCCCGTCGCCGCGTAACCCATCGAGGGGTCCACGCGATGGGTATCGCTGCGCTCAACCCAGCCTACAGGGGCCCTGCCCGCCACTCACGGCAGGGCGCGCAGCTGTTCCAGCAGCGCGTAGCCGGGATAACCATCGGCGGGCAGCCCCAAGCGTTGCTGGAAGGCGCGTACAGCGTTGCGGGTGTTGGCGCCAATGATGCCGTCCGGCACACCGGGGGCGTAGCCGTGACGAGTCAGCAGCTCCTGCAGTTCAATACGCTCGCTACGCCCGAGTTGGCGCTCGTCCCGTGGCCATTCGCCGCGGATACCCTCGGCGCCACGCAAGCGTTCGGACAGGGTGGCCACCGCCAGGGCATAGGCCGTGGAGTTGTTGTACTTGAGCAGGGCGCGGTAGTTGGCCAGGACCAGGAATGCCGGGCCGCGATACCCGGCCGGCAGCAGCAACGAGGCGTCGCCCGCGGTGTCTTTCGTGAAGCCCGCCGGCAGCTTGATACCCAGCTCGACCCAGGTGCTGACGGTTTTGCGCACCTGCGGATCGGCCAGGGCGTAGTCGAACCCTTGCGGCAACACCACTTCGCTCCCCCAGGGTTGTCCCGGCTGCCAACCGGATGCCTGCAAGTAATGAGCGGTGGAGGCCAGTGCGTCGGCTTGCGAGCCCCACAGGTCGCGTTTGCCGTCGCCGTCGAAATCCACCGCATGAGTGGCGTAGGTGGTCGGCATGAACTGGGTCTGGCCCATGGCGCCGGCCCAGGAGCCGATCAGGCCTTCGGGCGTCCTGTCGCCCTGCTCGAGAATCCGCAGCGCCGCCAGCAATTGTTCCCGCCAGAACCCTTGGCGTCGGCCCTCGTAGGCCAGGGTGACCAGCGAACGGATCACGTTGTTGCTGCCGATATTGCCGCCATAGCCACTTTCCATGCCCCAGATCGCCACCAGAATCTCGCTCGGCACGGCATACCGTTGTTCGATGGCGGTCAGGTTGACCTGTTGCTGCGCCCAGGCCGCCTGGCCCTGGCTGACGCGCTTGGCCGAGACGGCGCCATCCAGATAGGCCCAGATCGGTCGACTGAATTCGGGTTGGCTGCTGTCGGCCGCCAGTACCGAAGGGTCCAGGCTAATGCCGTGCAAGGCGCGGTCGAACAGCTCGGCCGAGATGCCGGCAGTCAGGGCCTCGGCGCGCAGCTGCTGACGCCAGTCATCGAAGCTGAGGACCAGTACGGGGGGTGGCGCCGCAGCAGGGGTGAGGGCGGGCGGCTTGACGGCTGCCGCAGAGATCGGGGCCGCGGAAGGAGGTGTTTGTGCCTGGGTGTCGGCACAGGCGCTTAGCAGCGCGCCATTGAGCAACAGGGCGGCGCAGGTGAGGCTACGCAGGGGCAGGTAAGGCATCGAGGCTCTCAGGGCATTTTTTGCGAGGTGCCAACCTTAACATGGCAGTCGGCGATAGTTGGCCCGGCCACGGCGTTTCAGGCGGCCAGAATGAAAGAAGCCTCCCAGTGGGAGGCTTCGCGGCGGTAGCTGCCTTTGCCCTTGGCGGGCGTTTCCTGTCGGCTGCGAAACAGCGGCTGGGCGATCAGGGATTTGGCGCGGTTGGGGGTTTTCTTTGTGGGTTTTTTTGGCTGTTTGGCCATGCTCCAGTCCTCGTGCAGAACCTGCAAGGTTGCAGGTCGCGCGGATCATCCGCCGCCATGGGGCAAAAGTCCAGAGGCCTGCCGGTTACTCGGCAGGCAGCGCCAGACGCTGGCCGGCGATCATCAGGCTGAGGCGGCTGAGGCTGATCCAGGGATCGCCAATGGCCTGACCCTTGATCTGCGCGTCGATACGCTGGGCGTCCATCAGCAGTTGCTGCCAGCGTGCCGCGCTGTGCCGCTGCAGGGCCTTGCTGACCAGCGGGCGGCGTTTGTCCCAGACCGGCGGGCGTGCCTGGCTGAAGGCTTTCTCCAGCGGCACACCCTGGCTGTACTGCTGGGCCAGGCTGGCCAGCAGGCGCACTTCGCGGGCCAGTGCCCAGAGGATCACGGCCGTCTCGACCCCTTCACCGCGCAACCCTTCGAGCATGCGCAGGGCATGGCTTGCTTCGCCATTGAGCGCCGCGTCGATCAGGCCGAAGACATCGAAGCGGGCGCTATCGGCCACCGCGGCCTGCACCGTGTCGACGTCCACCTGGCCAGCGCTGGCGAGCAGCTTGAGCTTTTCGATCTCCTGGGCGGCGGCCAGCAGGTTGCCTTCGACCCGCGCGGCGATCAGCTCCACTGCGGCGGCGCTGGCCGCCAGCCCGGCCTGGGCCAGGCGCTGGCGAATCCATTGCGGTAACTGCGTGGTCTCGACCGGCCAGATTTGCAGGAACACCGCGTCCGCGCCGTCGATCAGCGCCTTGGCCCATTTGGTTTTTTGCGTGCTGCCGTCGAGTTTCGGCAAGCTGATCAGCAGTACCGTGTCCTCGGCCGGTCGCGCCAGGTAGTGCAGCAGGGCGGCGGTACCCTTGTCGCCGGGTTTGCCGGACGGCACGCGCAGTTCCAGCAAGCGTTTGTCGGCGAACAGCGACAGGCTGGCGCCGGCTTGCAGCAAGCTACCCCAGTCGAAACTGGGGTCAGCGTTGAACACCTGGCGTTCGCTGAACCCTTGTTGGCGGGTGGCTGCGCGGATGGCGTCGCAGGCCTCCTGGCACAGCAGGTGCTCGTCGCCACTGACCACGTAGACGGGGCTCAGGGCCCCTTGCAGGTGCTTGGCGAGCTGGGCGGGATTGAGTTTCATCGGCGTGACGGGGCCGTGCTACGGCCCCGGCGGACTCAGGGCGTCGGGATCGGCAGTTGCAACGGCGATTGCTGCGGCTTGGCCGCTTCGGCGCGGCGGGCAGCGGCCAGCGCTTCCGCTTCGGCCTGGGCCTTAGCTTCAGCCGTTTGTTGCAATTGATCGAGGCGCTCGGGGGTGACCAGTTGCAAGCGCATGACCAGTTGCTGGATCAGGTCGCGACGCATCTCCTGACGCAATTGCACGGACTCCAGGTCGGAGCTGATCAGGTTGTTGACGTCGTGCGAGTAAGTGTTCTGCGCTTCCAGCTTGTCGCTGAGCAGCAGCAGGTTCTTGCGGCCACGGATCTCGTATTCGAGGCTGGTGCTCAACTCGCGCTCGGCGCTGCGCGCGGTGCCGGTGTAGCTGGCGGTGCGCTGGGTTTCTTCCTCGCGCACCAGGATCAACTGGTATGGCGCACCGGGGTAGACCTTGACGTCGTTGTTCTCCAGGACCTGGCGAACCTGCTTGACGGTCTCGCCGTAGGCGTTGCGCGCGGTCAGGTCGAGCTCCTTGAGGGCGAATTGGGCGTCGCCCATGCCACGCAGCTGAAAACCGCAGGCGCTCAGCAGCGCCGCCAGCCCCAGTACCATCAGATTGCGTTTGATCATCCTGTTATCCCCTAAAAACCATGTGCATCGATGTGCCCCGGCCGGATGGCGGGCAAGGGCGGCGAGCCCTCGCCGCGCATCTTAGCTGGCGACGATATTGATCAGTTTGCCCGGCACGACTATGACCTTGCGGATCGTCAGGCCCTCGGTGAAGCGCAGCACGCTCTCGTGGCTGCGGGCAGTCGCCTCGATGGCTTCGCGGGTCGCGGTCGCCGGCATCTCGATCTGCCCGCGTAGCTTGCCGTTGACCTGGATCACCAGGGTCAGGTTGTCCTGCACCAACGCCGACTCGTCCAGCACCGGCCAGGCCGCATCGATGACCGCCCCGGCATGGCCCAGGGCCTGCCACAGCGTGTGGCTGATGTGCGGGGTGATCGGTGCCAACAGCAGGGCTACGGTTTCCAGGCCTTCGTGCAGCAGGGCGCGATCCTGCTCGCTGTCGTGGGCGGCTTTTTCCAGCACGTTCATCAGGGTCATCACGGCGGCGATGGCGGTGTTGAATTTATGGTTATGGCCGACATCCTGACTGGCCTGGCGGATGGCCAGGTGAATGGCACGGCGCAGTTCCTTCTGGCTGTCGTCCAGGCTGGCCTGGTCCGCACCACTGGCCGGCAGGCCCCGGACCACATGGGCCTGGGCCAGGCGCCAGACCCGGCGCAGAAAACGGTTTGCGCCCTCGACTCCGGAGTCCGACCATTCCAGGCTCATGTCCGGCGGCGAGGCGAACATCATAAACAGGCGGCAGGTGTCGGCGCCGTACTGGTCGATCATCGACTGCGGGTCGACGCCGTTATTCTTCGACTTGGCCATTTTCTCGATGCCGCCGATCTCCACCGGCAGGCCGTCGCTCTTCAGCGTGGCGCCAATGACCTTGGCCTTGGCGTCGCGCACCAGTTCCACGTCGGCGGGATTGAACCAGCTCTTGGCGCCATTGGGCTCCAGGCGGTAGAAGGTTTCCGCGATGACCATGCCCTGGGTCAGCAGGTTCTTGAATGGCTCATTGGAGTCGAGCAGGCCTTCATCGCGCATCAGCTTGTGGAAAAAACGCGCATACAGCAGGTGCAGGATCGCGTGCTCGATGCCGCCGATGTACTGGTCCACCGGCAGCCAGTGGTTGGCCGCGGCCGGGTCGACCATGCCCTGGGTGTAGTGGGGCGAGGCATAGCGGGCGAAATACCAGGAGGACTCGACGAAGGTGTCCATGGTGTCGGTTTCGCGCTTGGCCTGCCGCCCGCAACTGGGGCAGGTGCATTCGTAGAACTCGGCCAGGCGCGCCAGGGGCGAGCCGGCACCGTCGGGCACCACGTCCTCGGGCAACACCACCGGCAGCTGATCTTCCGGTACCGGTACATCACCGCACGTGTCGCAGTGGATAATCGGGATCGGGCAGCCCCAGTAACGCTGGCGGCTGATGCCCCAGTCGCGCAGGCGAAACTGGGTGCGCGCCTGGCCGAGGTCTTTCTTCAGCAAGGCCACTTCGATGGCATCGAAGGCGCCAGCGAAATCCAGGCCGTCGAATTCGCCCGAGTTGATCAGTTGGCCGTGCTCGCCATAGGCGGCCTGCCAGGGGGCCGGCGTTTCGTCGCCGGCGGAGGTGCGCACCACGGCCTTGATCGGCAAGCCGTACTGGCTGGCGAAGGCAAAGTCACGCTCGTCGTGGGCCGGTACGGCCATGACCGCGCCGTCGCCATAGTGCATCAGCACGTAGTTGGCGACCCACACCGGCAGCCGCTCACCGGTCAGCGGGTGTTCGACGAACAGGTCCGTGGGCAGGCCCTTTTTTTCCTGGGTGGCGATATCGGCTTCGGCCACACCGCCGCGTTTGCATTCCTCGACAAAGGCGCGCAAGGCAACCGCCTGCTCGGACGGCAGGCGCTCAAGGGCGATGTTGACCAACGGATGCTCGGCGGCCACGGCCACGTAGGTGGCGCCCATCAGGGTGTCGGGGCGGGTGGTGAAGACTTTCAGCGCACCGGTCTGGCCGATCGAGACCTGGTCGTAGGGGAAACTGACTTCCATGCCGCGGGATTTGCCGATCCAGTTACGCTGCATGGTCTTGACTTGTTCCGGCCAGCCGGGCAGGTCGTCGAGGCTGCTCAAGAGCTCTTCCGCGTAGGCGGTGATCTTGAAGTAGTACATCGGGATCTCGCGCTTTTCCACCAGCGCGCCGGAGCGCCAGCCGCGACCGTCGATCACCTGTTCGTTGGCCAGTACGGTCTGGTCCACCGGATCCCAGTTGACGTTGCCGTTCTTGCGGTAGATCACGCCTTTCTGGAACAGGCGGGTGAACAGCCATTGTTCCCAGCGGTAATAATCCGGTTTGCAAGTGGTGACTTCACGGGACCAGTCGACCGCCAGGCCCAGGCTTTTCAGCTGGGTCTTCATGTAGGCGATGTTTTCGTAGGTCCATTTGGCGGGCGCCACGTTGTTTTTCATCGCGGCGTTTTCCGCCGGCATGCCGAAGGCGTCCCAGCCCATGGGCTGCAGCACGTTCTTGCCCTGCATGCGCTGATAACGCGCGATCACATCGCCGATGGTGTAGTTGCGCACATGCCCCATGTGTAGCTTGCCGCTGGGGTAAGGAAACATCGACAGGCAATAGAAGGTCTCCTTGCCCGGTTGTTCGCTGACTTCAAAGGACTTCTGCTGGTCCCAGTAGGTTTGCGCGGCGGCTTCGATTTCACGGGGCTGATAGAGTTCGTGCATGGCTACTTAGGCTGAGAAGGGGGTTTACAGGAAGTCCGGTAGCATACATGAGGGCGCTTGGCCGAGGGAAACCCTGATTGCGCCGAGCGGGCCGGGGCCGTGCGGGGGCTCGCCGTTGGTCGCGGCAGGGGATCGGACGCAAGGGCGACGCTAAGCTTTCCACAAAGGGGCAGTTGGGCTGTCCGCTACGAGGTGCGGGATGGGTGAGGTGCGAGGCGCGCAGGCAAGCGGTGGGCTTTACGAGCGGTTGCTGGCGCGCCTGGCCTTGGCGTTGGAGGAGGCAGACACCGCTACGGCGTTGCGTCAGGAGTCGCCCCGGGAGCTCGAACTGCGTGGCCTGAGCAGCGCCGAACTGCAGTTGATCCGGGCCTACCTCGACCGCGATCTGCATTGGCTGCGGGGGTGGCATGCCGCCGCCGAGGAACTGGCGATCATCGAGCAACAGCCGGTCAAAACTGCCAAGGCCGTCCGCCCTGGCAGCAAACCCGTCAGTAAAACCCCCGCACGCGCCAAGCCCCTGTTCAAGCGTCGCCAGCACCTGTGCTGCGCCCTGTGTGGCACAGCTGCCCAGTGGCAGCGGGGAACCGGCATTCAGGCCTGCCAGACCTGCGGGTCGCAACTGTTCCGCGCTGGCAGTCCGCGCCGCAGCAGCTGAGGCGACTCGCGCCGGGGCCGCCCTGGGTTTAGGCTTGGGCCACCTGGAGATGCCCATGCCGTTTCGCTATCTTTTCAAACAATTCGTGTTGCCGCCTGGTGGCCTGCTGCTCGTGCTGCTGCTGGCCTGGTGGCTGCGCCGTCGCGCGCCACGGCTGGCCGCGGCCTGTTTTACGCTGGGTTTCGCTGGCCTGTGGCTGATGAGCCTGCCGATCGTGGTGCAATGGTCGGCGCGAGCCCTGGAGCCGACCGCGGTGCTGACTGAAGTGGACTGGCCGAGACTGGCTGGGCACGCCGAGGTCATCGTGGTGCTGGGTGCCGGCCGCGAGCGCGCCGATCCCGCCTGGGGCGCCGATCAGCCCGGTGGCCTGGCGATGGAGCGGCTGCGTTATGCGGCACGGCTGGCGCGGGCTTCGGGTCTGCCGCTGTTGACCAGTGGCGGCCTGCACTATGGGCAGCCGCCGAGCGAGGCGGCCATCATGGCCGACAGCCTGCAGCGCGATTTTGCCCAGCCGGTGCGCTGGCGTGAGGAGACCAGCCGCACTACCTGGGAAAACGCCACCGAGACCGCCCGGCTGCTGGCGCCCCTGGGGCTGCGGCGGATAGTGTTGGTGACCCATGCCGCCCATATGCCGCGGGCGCGTTGGTGTTTCGAGCAGGCCGGGTTCGAGGTGCTGGCGGCCCCCATGGGATTCTGGGGCGTGGCCAATGCGCGGCCAGGGGGCGGCTGGTTGCCGGAAGGCAAGGCGTTCTGGCAGAACGGCGTGCTGCTCAACGAGGCCGCAGGCTTGCTGATTTACCCCCTGCTGTACCGGTGATGGCCGGTCGGCTACGGCCAGGCTGTTCGTCGAGCGGCCTCGGCGCGTTGTTTGGTGCCAGCCCGCCGGCGGCCTACAGCGTTTTGGCCATGCGCCCGGCCAACAACGCCCAGCCCAACAGCAAGCCGCAGAGGATCAGCAGGGGCCAGGCACGCCAGTACAGGTAGGGCGTCAGCTTCTGCATGGGCACCACCTCGCCGAGCAGTACCCCCTGCTCAAACGGTGGCAGTTGCGCAGTCACTTGGCCGAACGGGTCGATCAGCGCGGTGAGACCGTTGTTGGTGGCGCGGATCATCCAGCGCCCGCCCTCCAGGGCGCGCATCCGGGCCATTTGCAGGTGCTGCAGCGGGCCGATGGAGCGGCCGAACCAGGCGTCGTTGCTGATGGTCAGCAGCAGGTGGCTCTGGGCCGCGAGGTCAGCGGCAAAGTCCGGGTACACCACTTCGTAGCAGATAAAAGGTGCGATCCGATACCCCTTGGCTTGCAACAGTGGCTGATCGGCCGGGCCGCGGGCGAAGTCCGACATGGGCAGGTCGAAAAAGGCGATCACCCCACGCAGCACGTCCTGCAGCGGTACGTACTCGCCGAAGGGCACCAGCTTCTGTTTCAGGTAAGTGCCCTGGCCGACGCCGGCCACGGTGATACCGTTGTAATAGCGTTTTTCCCCTCGGTCGTTCAGCTGGCGCACCGGTACGCCGGTGATCAGCGCGGCCTGGCGGCCTTTGGCGAACTTGTCCATGTCGGCCAGGTAGTCCTCGGCGAACTCCTTAAGCACCGGTACCGCGGTTTCCGGCCAGACCACCAAGTCACTGCGCGTGGCTTGCCGGCTTAGGTCGCGGTACAGGCGTAGCTGGGCGTTGAGTTGCGCGGGGTCCCATTTGAGGTTTTGCTCGACGTTGCCCTGCACGGCCGCGACGCTCAGGGGCTTGCCGGCCGGTTCGGTCCAGGCTTTGCCTTGCAGGGCCAGACCCGCCAGCCAGGGCGTCGCCAGCACCAGGGTGCCGACCAGCAAGAAGGCCGGGCGGGCCCGCAGGCGTGGCAGGTTGACTACCAGCGCGGCGCTCAACGCCAGGGCGAAGGAGATCAGCCAGACTCCGCCCAGGGGCGCCAGGCCGGCCAGGGGGGCGTTCAGTTGGCTGTAGCCGGCGTAGAGCCAGGGAAAGCCGCTGAGAAACCAGCTGCGAAAGAGCTCCTGGGCCAGCCACAGTGCGGCGAACGCCAGGGCGTCGGCCAGGGGGGCTTCATTGCGGCGCAGCCAGCGTGCCCAGAGCCAGGCGGTCAGCGCAAACAGCAGGCCCAGTGCCGCGACAAAGGCCAAGGTCAGCGAGGCGGCCAGCGCCGGCGAGGCGGCGCCGAAGTCATGGATGCTGACGTAGACCCAGCTGGTGCCCGCGGCGAACGTGCCAAAGCCGTAGCACCAGCCGCGCACGGCGGCCTGGCGCGGCTGCAGTGCGCGCAGGCCCAGGTAGAGCAGGGCGATGCTCAGCAGTATCAGCGGCCACAGGTCGTAGGGGGCCAGCGCCAGTGGGGTCAGCGCGCCGGCCAGCAGCGCCAGCAGGTTGCCCGGCCAGCCGGGGCGGGAGATCCAGTTCATGGGCGTCCTTGGGGGTGACGGGAGTGGGCAGGCGCCGTGCGGCGAAGTGGCACGCCGACGCCGGGCTTCAACGTGACAGCTGGGTCAGGCGCAGCAGGTGGATGCGGCGGCTGTCGGCACTGAGCACCCGAAAGCGGAAGTCGCCGATCTCGGTAATCTCGTTACGCTTGGGCAGGTGGCCGAAGGCATTCATCACCAGGCCGGCGACCGTGTCGAATTCGTCGTCGGAGAACTGGCTGGTGAAGGTCTCGTTGAAGCTGTCGATGGGTGTCAGCGCCTTGACCAGGAAGTCGCCACTGGGCAGCGGTTTGATATAGCTGTCCTCCTCGACGTCGTGCTCGTCCTCGATATCGCCGACGATCTGTTCCAGCACGTCCTCGATGGTGACCAGGCCGGCCACGCCGCCGTACTCGTCAACCACCACCGCCATGTGGTTGTGGTTGGCGCGGAACTCGCGCAACAGCACATTCAGGCGCTTGGACTCGGGGACGAAGGTCGCTGGCCGCAGCAGGTCCTTGATATTGGACTGCTGGGGGTCGTCCTGCAGTATCAGGGGCAGCAAGTCCTTGGCCAACAGGATGCCGATCACGTCGTCCAGGGTCTCGCCGACCACCGGGTAGCGCGAATGGGCGGACTCGATGATGGCCGGCAGGTATTCGCGCGGTGCCTGGCTGGCCTTGATGCTGATCATCTGCGAGCGCGGCACCATGATGTCGCGCACCTGCAGGTCGGCGACCTGGATCGCGCCTTCGACTATGGCCAGCGCCTCGCTGTCCAGCAGCTTGTTCTGATGGGCCTCGCGTAGCAGCTCCAGCAGCTCCTGGCGGTTCTTGGGTTCGTGGGCAAAAGCCTGGGTGATTTTTCCCAGCCAGGACTTTTGCCCATTGCTCGATCGATCTTCGCTCATGCTTGTGTACTCAATATCCCTTGCGCGTTGGCAGTCATTCTTCGTCGGCGTATGGGTCGGGGTGACCCAGTTCGGCGAGCAATTGTTGTTCCAGGTGTTCCATCTCGAGGGCTTCGTCCTCGTCGATATGATCGTAGCCGAGCAGGTGTAGGCAGCCATGGATGACCAGGTGGGCCCAGTGCGCGTCCAGGCTCTTGCCTTGCTCGGCGGCCTCGCGGGTCACCACCTGCACGCAGATCACCAGGTCGCCCAGCAGCGGGATGTCCAGCAGCGGAACGCCGCCCGGACCCTCCGGCACATCGGCGGGAAAGGACAGGACGTTGGTGGCGTAGTCCTTGTGCCGGTAGGTGCGGTTCAGTTCGCGGGCTTCGGCTTCGTCGACCAGGCGGATCGTCAGTTCGGAGTCGGCGCTGCGCTGGCGCAGCGCCAGGGCGCACCATTGGGCGAAGGCGGCTTCGCTGGGCGCCTCGGCGTCGCTGGCGCGCTGCAGGTCCAGCTCAAGCATTGTCCGACTCCGCCTGGCGTTGCTCGAAGCGCTCGTAGGCTTCGACAATGCGCTGCACCAGGGGGTGGCGGACCACGTCCTTGGACAGGAAGTGGGTGAAGCTGATACCGGGTACATCCTGCAGCACATCGATCACATGGGTCAGCCCGGACTTGGTGCCGCGCGGCAAATCGACCTGGGTAATGTCGCCGGTGATCACCGCGGTGGAGCCGAAACCGATGCGGGTGAGGAACATCTTCATCTGTTCCAGTGTGGTGTTCTGGCTCTCGTCGAGGATGATAAAGCTGTTGTTCAGGGTACGTCCGCGCATATAGGCCAGCGGAGCCACTTCGATCACCTGTTTCTCGATCAGCTTGGCCACTTGCTCGAAGCCGAGCATCTCGTAGAGGGCGTCGTACAGCGGGCGCAAATAAGGGTCGATCTTCTGTGACAGGTCGCCGGGCAGGAAGCCCAGTTTTTCCCCGGCCTCCACCGCCGGACGCACCAGCAGGATGCGGCGTACCTGCTCGCGCTCCAGGGCGTCGACCGCGCAGGCCACCGCCAGGTAAGTCTTGCCGGTGCCCGCCGGGCCAATGCCAAAGTTGATGTCGTGATCGAGGATCGACTTGACGTAGCGCTGCTGGTTGGCGCCGCGCGGGCGGATCATGCCCTTGCGGGTGCGAAGGGCCACACCGGGCTCGCTAACGGGATTGACGAGTTCTTCCACGCCGGACTCCTGCAGGAAAAGATGGACCAGGTCCGGCGACAGGTCGGTCGTACCTGTTTCACGGTACAGGCGACGCAACAGGTGTTCGGCGGAGTGGGTGTGTTCGGGCGCGCCGAGCAGTTCGAATTGGTTGCCGCGGTTGCGGATTTCAATCGCCAGGCGATGTTCGATCAGGCGCAGATGCTCGTCGAATTGCCCGCAGAGGTTGGCGAAGCGGCGAGCTTCAAAGGGTTCGAGGATAAAGCGATGAGGTTCTATGGGTGCGTTCAAGGTCGTGTGGTGGCCGCCAGTCGGCTGGGGTAATGATCGGAGGATAACCCCAGGCGTCCTGGGGTGAAAGCACAGCTGCCGAAAGTTTTAACCGGGCGGCGTTTCGCGCAGGCTGCCGCGCAGGGAATGCGGCAGGGCTTCGTCGATATGCACGGTGGCGAATTGACCGATCAGGCGTGGGTTGTCGCAAGGGAAGTTGACGATCCGGTTGTTCTCGGTGCGGCCCGTCAGCCAGCCCGGGTCCTTCTTCGAGTAGTCGCTGACGAGAATGTGCTGCAAGCTGCCGACCATTCGTCGGCTGATCTCGTAACCCTGCTGGTTGAGCAGGTGCTGCAGGCGCGCCAGGCGTTCGCGGTTGACCTCTGCCGGGATCTCGTTGCTCAGCGAGGCGGCCGGCGTGCCGGGGCGTGCGCTGTAGACAAAGGAGTAGGAGAAGTCGAAGCCGACTTCGCGGATCAGCTTCATCGTCTGCTCGAAGTCCTGCTCGGTCTCGCCGGGGAAGCCGACGATAAAGTCCGAGGTGATGCTGATGTCCGGGCAGACGGCGCGCAGTTTGCGGATCTTCGACTTGTACTCGAGCGCGGTGTGGTTGCGTTTCATCGCCGCCAGGATGCGGTCCGAACCGGCCTGTACCGGCAAGTGCAGGTGTTTGACCAGTTGCGGCACTTCGGCGTGCACCTGGATCAGGCTGTCGGAGAATTCCAGCGGGTGCGAGGTGGTGTAGCGGATACGGTCGATGCCCTCGACGGCCGCCACCACACGGATCAGCTCGGCCAGGTCGGCGCTGCGGCCGTCATGGGTCAGGCCGCGGTAGCCATTGACGTTCTGCCCGAGCAGGGTGACCTCGCGCACACCGTTGTCGGCCAGGTGCAGGATTTCCTCGAGGACCGCGTCGAAGGGGCGGCTGACCTCTTCACCGCGGGTGTAGGGCACCACACAGAAGGTGCAGTACTTGCTGCAGCCTTCCATGATCGAGACGTAGGCGCTCGGGCCATCGATGCGCGGCTCGGGCAGGTGGTCGAATTTCTCGATTTCCGGAAACGACACGTCCACCTGGGGCAGCCGGGTGATACGCGCGGCGTCGATCATCTGCGGCAGGCGGTGCCGGGTCTGGGGGCCGAACACCACGTCGACGTAGGGCGCGCGGTCGCGGATCGCCGCACCCTCCTGGCTGGCCACGCAGCCGCCGACCGCGATCACCATCTCCGGGCGGGCCAGTTTCAGCTCGCGCCAGCGGCCCAACTGGGAGTAGACCCGATCCTGGGCCCGCTCGCGGATCGAGCAGGTGTTGAGCAGGATCACGTCGGCATCCTCGGCGCGGGCCGTGACTTCAAGGGCCTGGTCCTGACCGAGCAGGTCGATCATGCGCGAGCTGTCGTACTCGTTCATCTGGCAGCCGTGGGTTTCGATATACAGCTTCTTGGTCATGCCGGTTCGTCGGGGTGGTTCGAGGAACCGCACAGTATAATGCTCGGACAGCAGGCTTCCTAGCGTTGCCGGCCTGATGGCTGTGTTACTATTTGCGCCCTTTATTTTTGGCAGCCGTCCGTCACCCATGAGCAAGCGCGAAGCCCCGATCTATAAGGTGATCTTTCTCAACCAGGGCCAGGTGTTCGAAATGTACGCCAAGCAGATCTATCAAAGCGATCTGTGGGGATTCCTGGAAGTGGAGGAATTCGTCTTCGGCGAGCGCACCCAGGTGGTGGTCGATCCCAGCGAAGAAAAGCTCAAGGCGCAGTTCGAAGGCGTGGTGCGCAGCTTCGTGCCCATGCATGCGATCATTCGCATCGACGAGGTCGAGCGGGTCGGCACGCCGAAAATCAGCGAGGCCAAGGGCGGTGGTAACGTGATGCCGTTCCCCATGCCGATGCCGGAGCGGTAGCGGCAAGTTACAAGCCGTAAGCCATAAGCTGGGTAGGATGGGTTGAGCGAAGCGATACCCATGCCGCGGGATGATGAGTATCGCAGGCTTATCCTGCGCGGCCGTTACGGCAGCGGCGCGAAGGGTGAGCCCAGATCGGCGGTCTGCAGTTCCAGCAGTTCCAGCAATTCCAGCAGCGATTGTGCAAAAAAGGTGCGGAAAATCTGCCGGGGTATCTGGGCTTACGGCAGCGGCGCGAAGGGTGAGCCCTGATCGGCGGTCTGCAGTTCCAGCAGGTAGTTGCGGAAAATCTGCCCGAGCACCTGGGTGGAGATCTCCAACTCATCGCGGCGCATCTGCGCGGCCACCAGGTCGGCGGTGTCCAGCGCTTCTTCGGCGCCATTGATGGCGGCCATTTTCAGCACGATATAGGCCTGGACGTTGTTGGCCGGTACGCCTTCGCCGCGAAAGAACATCAAGCCGAGGCGGTATTGCGCCTGCGGATGGCCCTGCAGCGAGGCTTGTTCGAACCAGCGCAGGGCCTGGGCCAGGTCGCGTGGGGCCAGTTTGCCCTGGTAATGGAACTCGCCCAGCTCGAACTCGGCGGCGATATCGCCGTTCTGTGCGGCGTCCTGGCAGATGGTCAGGGCCTGGGCCAGCTCTTCAGGCGGGGTATTGAGGGTGCAGCGTCCGGTCGCCGGGATCAGCAAGGAGTTGCCGCCCGCTGCGGCCAGCAGCGGCAGTACAAGCAACAGGCAGCCCAGATACAGGGTGCGGCCGGTGCGACTCATGGCAATCAACGCGCCTCAAAACCAAGATAAATGCGATACGGAACCGGTCAGCATGCCGATTGATCCGGACAAACGCGCCCGCCATCACATTATGAAATAAGCGACCCCCTGCTTACAAAGTCTTTACTGGCTTTTTTCATGGCAGGGGGGCTGTGGGCGCTCGCGGCGCACCCGGTTTGCCTGGTGCGCCGCGAGTTTCGGGCAATTGCGCCGCCGTCTTGAGCCTCGACGCGGCGCTCCGCGTCTCAGGCCATGGCGGCAAAGGCCCGCTCGGCGGCGTCCAGGGTCAGTTGCAGCTCCGGTTCGCCGTGGGCGATGGAGGTGAAGCCGGCCTCGTAGGCGCTGGGTGCCAGGTACACGCCACCCTCGAGCATCAGGTGGAAGAACTGCTTGAAGCGCTGCACGTCGCTGGCCATCACATCTTCGAAGGTCACGATGTCGTCCGCCCCGCTGAAATACAGGCCGAACATGCCCCCCGCCTGAGTGGTCACGAACGGGATGCCGGCGGCATCGGCGCGTTGCTGCAGGCCGTCGAGCAGGCGGCCGGTGAAGGCGCCCAGTTCGGCGTGGAAGCCGGGGCGGCTGATCAGGCGCAGGGTGGCCAGGCCAGCGGCCATGGCCAGCGGATTGCCCGACAGGGTGCCGGCCTGGTAGACCGGCCCGAGCGGTGCGATGCACTCCATGATGGCGCGTTTACCGCCAAAACAGCCCACCGGCATGCCGCCGCCGATGATCTTGCCGAAGGTGGTCAGGTCCGGCGTCACGCCGTAATGCGCCTGTGCGCCACCCAGCGCCACGCGAAAACCGGTCATCACCTCGTCGAAAATCAGTACCACGCCGTGTTTGTCGCACTGGCGGCGCAGGCCCTCGAGAAAACCCGGTGCCGGCGGCACGCAGTTCATATTGCCGGCCACCGGCTCGACGATGATGCAGGCCACTTCCTGGCCGACTTCGTTCAGCAGGTGCTCGACCGCTGCGCTGTCGTTGAAGGGCAGGGTCAGGGTGTGTTTGGCGAAGGCCGCCGGCACCCCGGCGGAGCTGGGTACGCCCTGGGTCAGGGCGCCCGAGCCGGCCTTGACCAGCAAGCTGTCGGAGTGGCCGTGGTAGCAGCCCTCGAACTTGAGGATGCTGTCGCGGCCGGTGAAGCCGCGCGCCAGGCGGATGGCGCTCATGGTCGCCTCGGTGCCGGAGCTGACCATGCGCACCATGTCCATGGACGGCACCAGGGCACAGACCCGGTCGGCCATCTCGGTTTCCAGTGCTGTGGGTGCGCCATAGGACAGGCCGTGTTCGAGTTGCCGGCGCACGGCGTCGAGCACCTCGGGATGGCTGTGGCCGAGGATCATCGGCCCCCAGGAACCGACATAGTCGACATAGGCCTTGTCGTCCTCGTCCGTCACATAGGCGCCGGCCGCGTGCTTGAAGAACAGCGGGGTGCCGCCGACGCTCTTGAACGCGCGGACCGGCGAGTTGACGCCGCCGGGGATGTGCTGTTGCGCGCGTTGGAACAGCTCTTCGGAACGGGACATGGTTTTCTCCAGTCGGACGCTGCCGGACGGCTCGCAAGCGTTCGGCAGCGCGGGTTTATCAGCGAGTCAATCAAGGGTGAAACAGCGCGCTAAAGGCCTCGGCGCGGCTTCGGACCTGCTCGGCCGAAGGTGCGCCGAACAGCCCGTGCACCACTGCCAGCAGGTCGGCGCCGGCTGCCAGCAGGGTTGGCGCGTTGTCCAGGGTCACGCCGCCGATGGCGACGATCGGCAGGTTCAGGCGAGCCCGCGCCTGCTGCAGCAATTCAAGGGTCGCCGGGGCGGCGCCGGGTTTGGTCAGTGAGTCGAAAAAACGGCCGAAGGCCACATAGCTGGCGCCGTCGCGGGCGGCCTGCTCGGCCAGGTCCAGGCGTGCATGGCAGGTCGCGCCAATCACCGCCCGCGGGCGCAGCAGCGCGCGGCCGGCCGCCAGCGAGCCGTCGGACTGGCCCAGGTGCAGGCCCACGCCGAGGCGGGCAGCCAGCTCGGCATCGTCGTTGATGATCAGGCAGGCGCCATAACGCTCGCAGAGTGCTTGCAGGGTCTGGGCCTCGCGCAAGCGGCGGGTCTCGTCGGCGGACTTGTCGCGGTATTGCAGCAGGCGTACGCCGCCTTGCAGCGCCGCTTCGACATAGGGCAGCAGTTTGCCCTCGGCCAGCAGCTGGCTGTCGGTAATGGCGTACAGCCCGCGCAGTTTCACTGGGGCGGCGGCTTTCATGAGCAGAAATCCAGGGGCAGGCGGCGTGGCACGAACTGGCCCTGGCCGAGCTGCTCGGCATCGCGCAGGGTACGCCAGGTGTAGCTCAGGGCGGTCTGCACGGCGCTGACCAGCTCCTCGCCCTGGGCGAGGCGGCCGGCCAGGGCGCTGGCCAGGGTGCAACCCGAACCATGGTAGCTGCCGGGCAAGCGCTCGCAGGTGAAGGTCTGGCGCAGGCCGTCACGGCCATACAGGCGGTTATGCACCTGGTGTTCGTCGCCATGGCCGCCGGTGATCAACAGGTAAGGGCAGTGAGGCAGCAGCTTTTGCGCGCATGCATCGGCGCTGCCGTCGGGCAGTTCGGCCAGGATACGTGCCTCGGGCAGGTTCGGTGTGGCGATGCGCGCCAGGGGCAGCAGCTGTTCACGCATGGCGTAACCGACCTCGTCCTTGCCCAGCGCACCGCCGCCGCCGGCCCGTAACACCGGATCGCAGACCACGGGCAGGGACGGGTGCGCCTGGATCAGCTCGACCACGGTGGCGACCATCTCCAGGGAACCGAGCATGCCGAGCTTGATCGCGGCCACCGGTAGGTCGGCGAAGACCGCCTGGGCCTGGGCCAGCACCCACGGGCGATCGAGCACGCGAAAATCGCTGACATTGCGGGTGTCCTGCACGGTCAGCGCGGTGACCACCGGGGCGGCGTGGCAGCCCTGGGCGAGCAAGGCTTCGATATCGGCCTGCAGGCCGGCGCCGCCACTGGGGTCGTGGCCGGACAGGCAGAGTACAACGGGGCGGGAAGTATAAAGAGTCATGAGGCGCGAGCTTATCACTAAACCGCCAGCCCGGGCCCGGGCTGGCGGTCGCGGCATTCTGCCGCTGGCGAAATGGCGTCCCGCGGGTGGGGCGTGGCGCGCTGTCCGATGTGGGGCGATCTGGCCGAAATGCCGCTTTCGTCAAACACTGAATGGTGATTCACTGGGTTCATTCGCTGAATTAGGATTCAGATCATGGTCTACCGCACCACAGTGGCCCGCCTCGATCGCGACCTGCAGCTACGCGCGCATATCCTCACCTGTGCCCTGCAGCGGGTCGCCGAAGGTGGTTTCGCGGCACTGACCATGCAGGCCCTGGCGGAGGACGCCGGGATCGCCACCGGCAGCCTGTACCGGCACTTCCAGGGCAAGGGCGAGCTGGCCGCCGAAGTGTTCAGCCTGGCCAGCGAGCATGAACTGCAGGCCCTGGGTGCCGTCTTGCGCGGCAGCGGCTCGCCGGTGGTGCGGTTACGGGCGGGCCTGCAGCAGTTTGCCAGCCGTGCCTGGCACAGCCGCCAGCTGGCCTTTGCGCTGATCGCCGAACCGGTCGACCCGGCGGTGGATGACCGTCGCCTGTGCTACCGCGAAGCCTATGCCGCGCTGTTTGTCGGCCTGATCGAGGAGGGCGTGCAGCAGGGGCTGTTCCGCCCGGGGCCGCTGCCGGTGATTGCCGCCTGCCTGGTGGGGGCGATCAGCGAATCCCTGGTCGGCCCCTTGTCGCCGGCGGCGCGCGCCGCCCGCGACAAGGGGCTGCCGGCCCCCGACTTGAATACCGTCAGCCATTGCATCGTGACTTTTTGCCTGCGCGCCGTGGGCGCCGAGGAACCAACGCCATGACCCTGTCCAACCTTGCCGAAACCCATGAAGTGTTCAACCAGGTGCCGCCGCTGGACGGCGCCAACCTCTATCGACTCGACTTGCCGTTGCAGGAATGGACCCGTCGCTTCGACGGCGGCTGGGCCGAGGCGCGTATCGATGCCTACGGTGCGCTGGCCGGTGGTCCCTTGATGGTCGCGGGGTTTCTGGCCAACGAGAACAAGCCGCAGTTCAAGAGCCACGACCGTTACGGCCATCGCATCGACCTGGTGGAGTTTCACCCGGCCTACCATGAGTTGATGGCTGCTGCGATCAGCCATGGCTTACCGTCGCTGCCCTGGACCGAGCCCCGCGCCGGTGCCCAGGTCGCCCGCGCCGCCATGAGTTACCTGCACAGCCAGGCGGAAGCCGGCAGCGGCTGCCCGCTGACCATGACCTACGCCAGCGTGCCGGCCCTGCGCCTGCAGGGCGACCTGGCGCAGCACTGGCTGCCGAAGATCCTCTCGAGCCAGTACGACCCGCGCAACCTGCCGATCGAGCAGAAAACCGGGGCGACCATCGGCATGGCAATGACCGAGAAGCAGGGCGGTACCGACGTGCGGGCCAATACCACCCGGGCCTACCCGGTTGGTACCGGCGGTCCAGGCCAGGCCTACGAACTGGTCGGCCACAAGTGGTTCTGCTCGGCACCGATGTGCGATGCCTTTCTGACCCTGGCGCAGACCGACAAGGGCCTGAGTTGCTTCCTGCTGCCGCGCCATCGGCCGGACGGTACGCGCAACGCGTTTTATATCCAGCGCCTGAAAAACAAACTGGGCAACTGCTCGAACGCCTCCAGCGAGGTCGAGTACCGCGGGGCGCTGGCCTGGATGGTCGGCGAAGAGGGGCGTGGGGTACCGACCATCATCGAGATGGTGTCCCTGACCCGCTTCGATTGCATGGTCGGCTCCAGCGCCCTGATGCGCCAGGCGCTGACCCAGGCGGCTCACCACTGTGCCCATCGGCAGGTGGGCGGACGTGTGCTCGCGCAGCAGCCCCTGATGCAGAACGTATTGGCCGACCTGGCCCTGGAAAGCGAGGCGGCGCTGGCCCTGACCCTGCGCATGGGTCGGGCGCTGGACCATCCCGAGAACGAGCAGGAGAACAAGTTCGCCCGCCTGGTCACCGCGGTGGGCAAGTACTGGATCTGCAAACGGGCCCCCGCCATGATCAACGAGGCCGCCGAATGCATGGGTGGCGCCGGCTATGTCGAGGACAGCATCCTGCCGCGGCTGTACCGCGAGGCGCCGGTCAACTCCACCTGGGAAGGCTCGGGCAATGTGCAGTGCCTGGATGTATTGCGCGCGCTGTCCAAGGAGCCCGGCGTGCTCGAAGCGCTGTTTATCGAGCTGGGCGACGGCCATGGCGATGCCCGGCTCAAGGCGCAAGTGGGCCGGTTGCAGGCGGCGTTTCGCGATACCGCGGATATCCAGTACCGGGCCCGCCAACTGACCGAGGAGGTGGCCATTACCCTGCAGGCCACCCTCCTGCTGCAAGCCGGCAACGCCGAGGTCTCCGATGCCTTTATCGCCAGCCGGCTGGGCGAGGGCGGTCGGGCCTATGGCACCTTGCCGCGGGGTGTGGCGGTGGAGGCGCTGGTGGCGCGCAGCACGCCGCATCTGGTCTGAGCTGCGGTGGCGCGCCGCTGGTGGGTGGGGCGGGGATTGACGTACAGTCTGCGGGGGCGGCGTACGCATGCCTTTTGCCGGTAAACCAGGCAAGATAGAAACCTGAGTGCTCAGACAGGAATGTCCCCGTGACCAGCAACAGCGAAGCCTTCGAGATCGCCCACACCGCCGAAGAGGCCGTCGACCGGCTGGCGGTCCTGCACGAACAAGCCACCCAGGGCCTGAGCCAGGCCCTCAAGCGTTACCTCAAGGAGCGCATCAGGCCCGACGCGGCGCAGCACAGCCAGTTCCGCTACCCGGAGCTGCGCCTGACCTACCTGTGCCAGGGCGAGGTCCCGACCACCATTCGTGCCTATGCCAAGGTCCAGGTCCCCGGTACCTACAGCGTGACCGTGACCCATCCCAAGGCGTTCCGTAACTACTTGCTCGAGCAGCTGCGGCCGTTGATGAACGATTTCACCCTGCGGGTCGAGGTCGGCACCAGCCAGCAGAATATCCCCTACCCCTATGTGGTGGAACAAGGCGACGAGCTGGCGGGCTCCGGAGTGACCGCCGCCGAGCTGGCTCGGGTCTTTCCCAGCACCGACCTGTCGGCCGCCTCCGACGGCATCGCCGATGGCCTGTACGACTGGGACAATCCCGACGCACTGCCGCTGGCGTTGTTCGACGCCGCGCGGGTGGATTTTTCCCTGCGCCGCCTGGTGCACTACACCGGCAGCGACTGGCGCCATGTGCAGCCCTGGATCCTGCTGACCAACTACCACCGCTACGTCGACCAGTTCATCCTCCACGGCCTGACCCAGTTGCGCGAGGATCCGCGGTTCGTGCGCATGGTGCTGCCGGGCAATATCGTGATCGAGCGCGGCATGGACAACGGCGAGGCGCAGTCGATCATCGGCGGGGTGCTCTGGCACCGTTACCAGATGCCGGCCTACCACCTGATCGCCGCAGACGGCCATGGCGTAACCCTGGTCAATATCGGCGTCGGCCCGTCCAATGCGAAGAACATCACCGATCACCTGGCGGTGCTGCGCCCCCATTGCTGGCTGATGATCGGCCACTGCGGCGGCCTGCGCCAATCCCAGACCATCGGCGACTACGTGCTGGCGCATGCCTATATGCGCCGTGACGGCATCCTCGACCGGGTGGTGCCGCCGAATATCCCGATTCCGGCCCTGGCCGAGGTGCAGATGGCCTTGCAGGAGGCCGCCGCCCAGGTCACCGGCGAGCGTGGCGAAGCGCTCAAGCGGCGTCTGCGCACCGGCACCGTGCTGACCTACGACGACCGCAACTGGGAACTGCGCTGGGCTCAGGAGCGCGCGCAGATCAACCTGGCCCGGGCCATCGCGGTGGACATGGAGAGCGGCACCATCGCCGCCCAGGGCTATCGCCTGCGGGTGCCCTATGGCACGCTGCTCTGCGTCTCGGACAAACCCCTGCACAGCGAAATCAAGCTGCCCGGGGCCGCCGGGGCGTTCTATGAGCGAGCGGTGACCCAGCACCTGCATATCGGCATTGCCGCCCTGGACCTGATGCGCACCCAGCTCAACTCCCTGCACTCGCGCAAGCTGCGCAGCTTCGACGAGCCGCCGTTCCGCTGAGGGTCAGGCCTCCGGCAAGGCCAGGTGCAGCAACGGATAGGGACGTCCGCCGCCATCGCGCGGCGAGCGTCCCGCCACGCTGAATCCCTGGCTCAGGTAAAAGCCGAGGGCCGCTGGATTCTGTTCGTTGACATCGACCCCACGGGCGCCCTGTTCCATGGCATGCCGGAGCAGGGTACGACCGACGCCCTGACCCTGTGCGACGGGGTCGACGAACAACATTTCCACCTTGTGTTCGGCGCGGCCGAGAAAGCCGAGCACCTGGCCGGAGTCGGCCCGCACGCAGGTCAGTTCGAGGGCGGGAAAGTACTGGCTGGCGAGCAAGGGCCGGATCAGTTCGATCTCGCCGTCCGGAAGAAAGTCATGGCTGGCCCGCACGGCGGCTTCCCAGACTTCGAGCAGGCGCGGCAGGTCGATGGGCTTGGGCGTTTCGATGGGAGAGGGCATAAACGGAACTGGCGGCCGACAAAGGTCCGCCAGTTTGCCGCAAATCGACCGCGCGGTCAGCGACTGGCGTCCAGCACCACCCGGTAGCGCGCCTTGCCGGCGCGCAGGTGGTCGATGGCCTGGTTGACCTGGCTCATGGGGAACAGCTCCACCTGGGGCAGGATCTGGTGACGCGCGCAGAACGCCAGCATGCTGGCCATGCTGGCGGGCGAGCCCACCGGCGAGCCGGACAGGCTGCGCTGGCGGGGAATCAGGTTGAACACGTGCACAGGGATGGCGCTGGGCACTATGCCGACGAAGTGCAGGCGACCCTTGGCGGCCAGGGTGCCGATCAAGGCATTCCAGTCGAGGTCGGCGCTGGCGGTGACCAGCAGCAGGTCCAGGCTGCCAGCGGCCGCTTTTAATGCTTCGGGATCGGTGGAAGCCAGCACCCGATGGGCGCCCAGGCGCTGGGCTTCCTCGCGCTTGCTCAGCGACGAGGTGAAGGCGGTGACTTCACAGCCCCAGGCGTTGAGAAAGCCCAGTGCCAGGTGCCCGAGGCCGCCGATACCGACCACGCCGACCCGGTCGGTGGGCTTGACGCCCAGCTCCAGCAGCGGTGCGAACACCGTCGAACCGGCGCAGAACAGCGGTCCGGCCAGGGCCGGATCCAGGCTGTCCGGCAGGGCAATGGCCCAAGCCCAGTGGGCGCGCAGGCGATCGGCGAAGCCACCGTTGCTGCCGACTATGGTCGGTTTGACCGTGCCGCACAGCTGATGCGAACCTTCCATGCAGCTGTGGCAGTGCATGCAGCTGCCCTTGTACCAGCCGATCCCCACCCGCTGGCCGAGCTTCAGGCCGCGTACCTGCTCGCCCAGGCGCACCACGCTGCCCACCACTTCATGTCCGGGGACAAAGGGGAAACGTGCATTGCCCCACTCGTTGTCGATCATCGACTGGTCGGAATGGCAGATGCCGCAGTATTCGACGCGCACCTCGACCTCTTCGGCGCCCAGCGGACCCGGGTCGAAACGGTAGGGTTCCAGGGGCGCGCGGGGGGCCATGGCGGCCCAGCCGGTGAAGTGATCCTGGACGTGCGGGTCGGCGCTCATGGGGGCGGTCCTCGTTGGCATGCAGATGGAGCAGCAGCATAGCCGACCCAGCGTGACGCCAGCAGCGGATGCCGCTGGGCTCAGGGGCGCTGCAGGGGGGGCACTTGCCAGTGCTCGCCGGGCTGCGGAGCCCGGAACTCGGCCTCTGGCACCTGCTGTTCGCGCAGCGCGGTGGCCAGCTCCATCACTGGCGCGAATTGTTCCTCATCGCTGAGGTTGAAGGTGCCGAAGTGGATCGCCATGCTGCTCTGGGACGCAAGCTGGCGGTGCGCCTGCACCGCATCGGCCGGGTTCATATGGTTGTCGCGCATAAACCAGCGTGGCGCATAGGCGCCGATCGGCAGGGCGGCAAAGCGCATCGGGCCGAAACGTTGGTGGATCAGGCGGAATTCGGGGCCCAGCCCGGTATCGCCGGGAAACAGCAGCGGCCCCTCGGGCGCCTCGAGCACAAAGCCCATCCACAGGGTCTTGTTGGTGTCGGCGCGGGTGCGCGACGACCAGTGCTGCGCCGGCACCCCGTGCAGGGTCAGGCCCTTATTCAGTGGCAGCGCCTCCCACCAGTCCATCTCGCGTACGTCAGCAAAGCCGCATTGGCGAATCAGCGCGCCATTACCCAGCCCGGTGACCACCTGGGCCTTGGGAAAGCGCCCGGCCAGTTGCCGCAGGCTGCCGGTATCCAGGTGATCGTAATGGTTGTGGCTGACCAGGATCAGGTCGATGGGCGGCAGCTGGTCCAGGCTCAGCCCGGGGGCGTGGTAACGTTTGGGGCCGATAAAGGACAGCGGGCTGGCGCGCTTGGACCACAGCGGGTCGGTGAGGATATTCAGCCCCTGCAGCTGGATCAGCAGGGTGGCGTGGTTGATATAGGTGACCCGCAGGTCCTGCCCCTCGACGCGTTGCGGGATCGCCTGCGCTGCGGTCGGCAACGGCTGCTCGACCCAGGCGGCCTGGGGCGGGCGGTTGAGTTGCCATTTGAGCACGGCAGCCAGGGTCTTGTGCGCCTTGGGTTCCAGGTTGCTGAAACGCTGACCGTCGAAGTGGTCGGAAGTCGGTCCCTGGTAGGGGCCCCCGGTGCAGCCGACCAGGCTAAGCAGGCCGAGCAACCAGGCAGGGCGTGAAACAGCGGGCATCGCGTCGATACTCTTGCAGTGGGCAGTGCCTCAACCTAGCATGATCGCCCGCTGCCCTTCGCCTCCGGACACCTTTTGTAACCATGGCCCGCTCCCCACGTCCCGCCGCCAAGACTTCGGCACCGTCCACCCCGCGCCGGGTGGCCAAGGCGCCGCCGACGACCGCCCGGCTGATCCTGCTGAACAAACCCTTCGATGTGCTGACCCAGTTCAGCGATGAGCAGGGGCGCGCCACCCTCAAGGATTTCGTCGCGATCCCCGGCATCTACCCGGCCGGACGCCTGGACCGCGACAGCGAGGGTCTGTTGTTGCTGACCAACGACGGCCAGTTGCAAGCGCGTATCGCCGACCCCAGGCACAAGCTGGCCAAGACCTATTGGGTGCAGGTGGAGGGCGAACCGAACGAGCAGCAGTTGCAGCAGTTGCGCCAGGGTGTGGAGCTCAACGATGGGCCGACGCTGCCGGCCGAGGCGCGCCTGCTCGACGAACCGGCGCTGTGGCCGCGCACGCCCGCGGTGCGGTTTCGCAAGTCGGTACCCACGGCCTGGCTGGAACTGGTGATTCGCGAGGGGCGTAACCGCCAGGTGCGGCGCATGACCGCGGCGGTCGGGCTGCCCACCTTGCGTCTGGTGCGGGTGCGGATCGGTGACTGGGCCTTGGACGGACTGCTGCCCGGAGAGTGGCGTGAGGTGCCGGCGACCCTGGGCTGAGTCGGTGGGCCCGGCTCAGAAGCCTTCCAGGCTGCCGATCACCACGGTCTTGATGATAAAACCCAGCACGCCCAGCCCCAGGGCAAAGAACAACACCAGGCTGCCGTAGCGGCCGGCCTTGGATTTCTTCGCCAGGTCCCAGACGATAAAGGCCATAAACAGCACCAGGCCGCCGACCAGGATGATCATCATCCACTCTTCGAATACTTTCGGATCCATGGTTACCTCAGGGAGTCATCGAGGCGACCATTGTACGCGATGCGTTCACGGGTAAGCCCGCGGCTTAGCCGCGCAGATGCTGCAGTGGCAACTCGGTGCTGGACACCACCTGGTTCAGCACAAAGGCGGAGCGCACGCTGGTCACCCCTTCGATGCGTGTCAGCTGCCCGAGCAGGAATTGCTGGTAATGCTCCATGTCCGCGACCACCACCTTGAGCTGGTAGTCGGCGTCCATGCCAGTCACCAGGTTGCATTCGAGCACTTCGGGGCAGCGGCGAATCACGCTTTCGAAGTGCTCGAAACGCTCCGGCGTATGACGGTCCATGCCGATCTGGACAAAGGCGGTCAGGCTCAAGCCGAGTTTCTTGCGGTCCAGCAAGGCCACTTGGCGCAGGATATAACCGTCGTCCTGCAATTGCTTGACCCGTCGCGAGCAGGGTGAAGGCGACAGCCCGATCCGCTCGGCGAGGTCCTGGTTGGAAAGGGTGGCGTCGCGCTGCAAGTCGGCCAGAATCGCCAGGTCGTAGCGGTCTAGTTTGTTCACTTTTATTGTTGCTCGTTTTTAGATTGCTGATTTTAATTGATTGGAAGCGAATTATTGCGCAAATGATAGCTGATTGGACAATATTAGCAATCGCCTGCCGGTGCCGTGACGTTAAGCTTTATCTCAGTTTCAAGGCCCGGACGATGATGTCCAGACGGCCCGCCCAACCAGGCGGTCCGCCGCCGCCAGCCCCACCGGGTTGCCGCGGCCCCCGGGTCCGCACTGCCCAACCAGGCGGGCGATGAAAGCGGCGATAACATCGCCAGCACCGGACAAGTTTCCCGAGGGGGGTCTTAGGACCTCCCTTTTTTTATGTTCTTTAAGTTTTTATGCAACCTACGCTGCTGAATGCGCGCGCGTCGGCGGCCCGCTTCAGTCTTCGCCGCGCGCCACCACGCTGGCGGGATCGGCATGCACCAGCACCTCGGCGTGGGGAAAGGCCGCGCGGATCGCGCTGGCCGCCTGTTCCCCCAGCCCATGTGCCTCGACCAGGCTCAGGCGGTCCGGCAGCTCCAGGTGCAACTGGACGAACCAGTGGCTGCCGGAAATGCGCGTGCGCAGGTCATGGGCGCCGAGCACGCCAGGCACTGCGCGGGCCAGGACCAGCATCTGCTCGGCGATGGCCGGCGGCAGCTCCTGGTCCATCAGCACGCTGAAGGCCAGGCGCACGATGCTCCATGCGCTCCAGAGGATGTACCCGGCGATGGCGATGCCAAACAGCGCATCCAGCTGCGGCCAACCGTAACCGGCCATGAGCAGGGCGAGCAGGATGCTGCCGTTGAGCAGCAGGTCGGAGCGGTAGTGCAACGAGTCGGCCTGGATGGCGGTGGAGCCCGTCACTCTCACCACATGGCGTTGGAACAGCAGCAGCGCAGCTGTCAACAGCAACGACAACAGCATCACCGCGATGCCCAGGTTCGGGCTGCGCGGCGGCTGCGGGTGCAGCAGATGACTGACTCCGTGTGCGCCCACCAGCAGGGCGCCCACGCCGATAAATAGCGCCTGGCCCAGGCCCGCCAATGCCTCGGCCTTGCCGTGGCCGTAGCGGTGGTCATGGTCGGCCGGGCGCAGGGCGTAGTGCACGGCCACCAGGTTGAGCAGCGACGCCGCGCTGTCCAGCAAGGAGTCGGTCAGGCCCGCGAGCAGGCTGACCGAGCCGCTTTGCCACCAGGCCAGGGCCTTGCACAGCACCAGCAGCAGGGCCACCGCCAAGGCGGCGGCGCTGGCTTGGCGCAGCAGGCGGGCATATCGAGGGGTCACGGCGATTCGTTGAGGAAGTAGATGTAATCGAGCACCGGTGCCGGCTGCCCCAGGCTCGTCAGCGCCGCGCTGATCTGCCCGCGATGGTGGCTACCGTGGTTGACCAGGTGCAGCAGCACATCGGCCAGTACCCGGGAGAAGGCATCACCACGGCTGTTCCGGTAGGTCAGCACCTGGCTCAATCCGTGGTCATCCCGGGCCTGCAACCAGGCCTGCCAGCCGGCGATGCCCTCGGCGATAAAGTCCCGCACGCCCGCCAGGTCGGTGGCCACCTCGGCATCCAGGCGGGTGAAGGGTGCAGGCTCGCCGCGCACCCGCGCCAGCCAGATACGGTCGGCCACCGCCAGGTGATTGAGGGTGCCGTGGGGGCTGCCGAAAAACAGCCCGCAAGGCGCCTGGTAGGCCGTGGCCTCCAGGCGCTGCAGGCTGTCGATCAGCCGCCGATAGGCCCAACCGTGGTAGCGCAGCAGCTGCCGCAGGTGCGGGCTGAGCCATTGGGGCGTTGCCGATAACGCGGTCGTGGACATGGATCCCCCCAGGCCGCACCTGCGGCGCGGGTCAAGAATGGCGGTCAGGCCGCCGGGCGCAGCCCGTAACTGGCCAACTGCTCCAGGTCGCCGCTGTGCTGGATCAGGCGCGGATCGTCCAACGGCAGGTCGCGGCCGGTTTGCTGTTCGATGATCAGGCGCAGCTTGGCGGTGTCGATCCGGCCATCGGCGCCAATGGCCGGCTGCAGGGTCTCCGGGGCCACCGAGTAAGTCTCGCCCTCGGGCAGGTAGATGGCGCCCGTGGCGAAGTCGATGCCAAAGGCGATCAGTCCGGGGATCACGTAGAAGAGGATGCCCACGGCGTTCAAGCCGGCGACCAGGGGATCGATTCGCCCTTCGATCTGGCCACGCCGGTCCGGAAAGAACAGCGTGCCGCATGCACTCAGCTGGGTGAACAGGGCGATGGCCAGAACACCACCGATAATGCGGGAACCCATGGGCATAACGACCTCCAGACAATAATGAGCCACTATACCAAGACGTTCGTGGCAATGCCGCTGCAATGCGGCCCTCGCCGCGTTGCCGTCCTGTTCTGATCGGATCCGCGCAAGGGCCTGTTGACACTAGCCACACGCGCCGCGTTGCTGCGAAAAATGGCCCCAGGCCAGGCGCGGGACGCCGGCAATGGCCATTCCCTTGCCAAGTCCCGCAACGCCGCATGGGGCCATTTTGCGCGCAACCCGCAGGGCCGGGCCTGGTTGGGCGCGATACGGCGTTACTCGTCGCTTATTTGGAATGACCAAACCGCGCGACTCGTGCCTGGTCTCGCGCCCAAACAGGCGTCGGCGCGGCCGTGCGCATAGTGTCAACAGGCCCTAGGCCCTGGCGGTTCGTCGGTATACTGGGCCCATGAAATCCATGCCCGCCTTACCCATCGATACCGCGCTGCCCGCCCTGCGCGACGCCCTGGCCCGCCGCCATGAGGCCGTGCTGGAAGCGCCGCCCGGCGCCGGCAAGACCACCCGTGTGCCGCTGGCGCTGTTGACCGAACCCTGGCTGCAGGGGCAGTCCATCCTGATGCTCGAGCCCCGCCGACTGGCTGCACGGGCGGCGGCCGAGCGTCTGGCCGATCAACTGGGGGAAGCGGTCGGCGAGACGGTTGGCTACCGCATCCGCCTGGAAAGCCGAATCGGGCCCAGGACCCGGATCGAAGTCGTCACCGAAGGCATCCTGACCCGCCGATTGCAGGAGGATCCGGCGCTGGAAGGGGTTGGCCTGGTGATCTTCGACGAGTTTCACGAGCGCAGCCTGGACGCCGACCTGGCCCTGGCACTGTGCCTCAACGGCCGCGCGCTGATGCGAGAGGAGCAGCCGCTCAAGCTCCTGCTGATGTCGGCGACCCTGGAGGGGGAACGGCTTTCTCGCTTGCTGAACGACGCCCCGGTTGTTTCCAGTGAAGGCCGTATGTTTCCCGTCACCACGGAGTGGGGACGGCCCTTTCAACCCGGTGAATATGTCGAGCCTCGTGTGGTTCAACTGTGCCTGCAGGCACTGGCTGAGCAGCGTGGCAGCCTGCTGGTGTTTCTGCCCGGCCAGGCGGAGATTCGCCGTGTGCACCGGCAACTGGCCGAGCAGCTGGAGGGGCAGGCCGACGTGATGCTCTGTCCGCTGCACGGTGAATTGGACCTGGCGGCGCAACGGGCGGCGATCGAGCCGGCGCCGGTCGGTCTGCGCAAGGTGGTGCTGGCGACCAACATCGCCGAGACCAGCCTGACCATCGACGGCGTGCGGGTGGTGGTGGATGCCGGCCTGGCCCGGGTGCCGCGTTTCGACCCGGCCAGCGGCATGACCCGCCTGGATACCCAGCGTATCTCCCGTGCCAGCGCCACCCAGCGCGCCGGGCGTGCCGGGCGCTTGCAGCCGGGGGTGTGCTACCGGCTGTGGTCGCAGGCCCAGCACGAACAACTGAGCGCCTATGGCAGCGCGGAAATCCTGCAGGCGGACCTCTCCGGGCTGGCCCTGCAGTTGGCGCGCTGGGGGGTAGTGCCCGAGGAACTGGCCTGGCTCGATGCACCGCCTTCGGCGGCTTACAGCCAGGCCCGTGATCTGCTCGGTCGCCTCGGGGCCCTGGATGCGCGCGGTGTCCTCACGGCCCATGGCCAGGCGATGGCTGAGCTGCCGGCGCATCCGCGTATCGCCCATTTGCTGCTGCGGGGACAGGCGCTTGGCCTGGGTAACCTCGCCTGCGACATCGCCGCACTGCTCGGCGAGAGGGATATCCTGCGTGGCGCCGGTGCCGACCTGCACGACCGGCTGGTGGCGTTGGGCAGCGAGTCTTCAGCCAAGGCCAGCCGCGGCGCCGTTCAGCGCATACGGCAACTGGCTCGGCAGTTCAGGCACTACCTGCGTGGGGGCGCCGGGCAGCCGGTGGCCGACCCCACTGATCCCGGCTGGATAGGGTGTCTGCTGGCGTTCGCCTATCCGGATCGGGTGGCTCGTCAGCGCCGTGAGGGCGGGGGTGGCTATCGATTGGCCAATGGCCGCGCCGCCCAGTTCGGCGACCCCGACGCGCTAATGAAAGAGCCCTGGCTGGTGGTGGCCGACCTGGGCAGCCGCGAAGGGCAGCGCGAGGAGCGCATCTATCTGGCCGCGGCTCTCGACCCTGGACTGTTCGAGACGGTGCTGGCCGAACAGGTCAGCCAGCGCGATGAGCTGGAGTGGGACGAGCGCGAGGGCGTGCTGCGCGCCGAGCGCCAGCGGAGGGTGGGCGAGTTGGTGCTGAGCCGCGCCGCGCTACCAGCCTTGAATGAGGAGGCCCGTGCCTCGGCGCTGATCGGACTGGTGCGCCGCAAGGGCATCGAACTGCTGCCCTGGACGCCGGAGCTGCGGCAGTGGCAGGCGCGGGTGGCATTGCTGCGCCGCCTGGACCTGAGCGAAAAGGGCAGCAGCGACTGGCCGGACCTGAGCGATGCGGCACTGCTGGCCCGCCTGGAAGACTGGCTGCAGCCCTATTTGGGCAAGGTCAGCCGCCTCAGTCATTTCGCCAGCCTGGACCTGCCAGCGCTGCTGGCCGGCCTGCTGCCCTGGCCCTTGCCCCAGCGCCTGGACGAGCTGGCGCCGCGCAGCCTGGGAGTGCCCTCGGGCTCTCGCATAGGCCTCGACTATTCGGAGTATCCGCCCGTGCTGGCCGTGCGGCTCCAGGAGCTGTTTGGCTTGGCGCTGACGCCGCGCATCGCGGGTGGCCGCCTGGCCCTGTTGTTGCACCTGTTGTCGCCGGCGCGCAGGCCGGTCCAGGTGACCCAGGACCTGGCGAGCTTCTGGGCCAATACCTATACCGAGGTGAAAAAAGACCTCAAGGGCCGCTACCCGAAACATTACTGGCCCGATGACCCGCTGGTGGCCGAGGCCACCGCTCGCGCGAAGCCGCGCAAGCAATGAGGGTCAGCAGGCGCCAAGGGTCTGTGTGGCCCGGCTTTGAGCGGGTAGAAGCTCGAGCGTCAAGGGCTGCTTTCCCACCTTATGGGTAGCAAGGCTTGCATAGTCGCTCCTCGGCTGAACGAGCCCGGAGCGCCGGTAGTGTCGGTCGGCGGGCGAGTCCGACCTTGAATATTTCTGGTTGCATGGGTATCGCTGCACTCACCCTGGGCGGTCCCAGCTACGTGGCCTGCCTGATCCTAGGCATGCCGTTCCCCCGTGTTGACCAGACCGCCCCGCGCCAACAAATCCTGGCCCCGTTCGTCGCGTCCGCGGTATGCCGCCGGGGATTCAGCGCGCATTGTCCATCAGGCGTTTTACTTCACCTTCGGCCATCAGCTTGTCGAACGCGGCACGAGTGCGGGCCACCGTCTCGTCGTCGGTGCTCGGGCTGTAGGCCATGTACAGGCCGGTCGCCAGGGCGTCCAGGGTGTAGACCTTCTCCAGCTGCGCGCAGTCGACCCGGGCTTCGGCGCACAGCAGCAACGCATCTCGCTCGGGCATGGGCACCAGATCGACCTGCTGGTTCAGCAGGTTCCTGAAATTGTCGGCGTTCTGCGCCGACACCACCAACTTGGCGAAGCCCTTGGCTTTCAAGTATTCGTGACGCACGTCGTCGCGCAATACGCCCACGCTGTAGCGCTTGGCGTCCTCCAGGTCATGTACCTGGACCGCGGTGTTTTCGCGGCGCTTGTAGAAGTGGTAATCGATGCGGTCGAGCTCGCCGATCCACTTGAACAACGGCTCGCGCGCGGGGGTGCGGGCGATCAGGAAGATCAGCACATTGGGCTCCTGCTGGGCCATGTCGTACGCCCGGGCCCAGGGGTAGAGCGCCAGGCTGTAGTCGTTCAGCCCCGCGCGCTGCAAGGTGGCTTGCACAACGGCGGTGGCCGGCCCGGCCACGCGGTCGTTGCGCAGGTAGGTGTAGGAGGTGACCTCGGTGACGCCCTTGATGGGCTCGGCCGTGCTGCTCGCGCCGTAGGCCGTCAGCAGCACGAACCAGAAGGACAGGGTGGTTTTCATTGGGACCTCGGTGCGGTGATTCAGTCGGCGATTCGATCGCGGCCCTGGCGTTTGGCGCGGTACAGCGCCTGGTCGGCGCTGTGCAACAACAGGTCGAAGCGGTCCATGCTGCGCGACTCCAGTTGGGCGACGCCGATACTCAGGGTGAGGTAGGGCGCGACCTGCGAGGCGCTGTGTTCGATGGCGCGCGCCGCCAGCGCCTGACGCAGGCGTTCGGCGGACTCCCGGGCTTGTGCGGCATCGGAGCCGGGCAGCAACACGGCGAACTCTTCGCCGCCGATGCGCGCGACCAGCTCGCCAGCGCGGGCGAATACGCTGCCGAGGACTGCCGCCACGCTTTGCAGGCACTGGTCACCCATGGCGTGACCGTAGGTATCGTTGTACAGCTTGAAGAAGTCCACGTCGCACATCAGCACCGACAGCGGTTGGTCCTGGCGCATGGCGCGGCGGAATTCGATTTCCTTGATTTCGTCGAAGTGGCGGCGATTGGCCAGGCCGGTCAACGCATCGCTGCGCGACAGTTCCTCCAGACGCAGGTTGGCCGCGCGCAGTTCGGCGGTACGCGCGTCCACCAGTTCGGCCAGGTGGTCGCGGCTGGCGGCCAGCGCCTGCTCATCTTCGCGCTGGCGCTGCAGGTAGGCGGACAGCTTGTCCTGCAGGTCGTTGACCCCGGTTTCCAACAGGCTCAACTCGTCGCGGCGCGAGACGCTGCGCGCGAGTCGCAGGTTGCGCATCTGGTGGCTGGGCGAGATCCGTGCCAGGTGGCGGGCGATATGTTGCACGTGCACGGTTACCGAACGGTTGAACATCCACATGATCAAGCCCGCCAGCAGCAGCGACTGGATGATCTGGGCCACCAGAATAATCAACACGTCGCCGAGCAGGCGCTGCCAGAGCAGGCCTTCGTCGCCTTCCAGGCTCAATTCACCTACCGTCTCGCGCGCGCCGGCGTAGGGTTCGTAGAGCAAGCTGCGTTGCAGCGCGGGGGCCCGCCCCGAGGCAGGGTACTCGTCGCGTTGCCGGGTCAGCACCTCCGCTGCCCGGCCGGCGCGCAGGATACGCAGTTCGACCCGGCCCACCGGGGCGGCCTGGGCGACGCTGTCCAGTTGGGTCTGCAGGGCTTCGCGGTCCATTTCCCAGATCGCCTTCGACAGGGTGCGTTGGAACACCTGATCGATCAGGGTCAGCTCGGCGCTCATGGTGGCCAGGTTGGCGCGCCAGGCCAATACGCTGCGAATCGTCGCGGTGAGCAGGGTGAACAGCAGACAGAAGGCCAATGTCGCCAGTACCAACCTACGCCCGAGGGATCCCCGTGGCGGCGCGGCGGTGGGCGTGACGGGCGGGTTCATGCTACAGCCACTTGCGGGCGATGGCCGCATAGGTACCGTTGCGTTGGACGGTTTCCAGGCCCTGGCGGAAACGCGCTACCACCGCATCGTCGGTCTGCGGACTGAACGCCATATGCAAGCCGCGCTGGCCGGCAACATCCGGCAAGGGCAGGGCGCGTACCACGCTTTGGGCCGGGTCGTCGCCGGCCTGGCGTATCAGGTGCAGGGCATTGAGCTCGATGGAAATCCACAGGTCGACTCGATCGAGTTTGAGTTTCTCGTAGTTGTACTCGTACTTGTTGTTGGACTGCAGGTTGCGGCCCACGGCGAAGCCATTGCTGACCAGGTACTGCTCGCCCGCATCTTCCTTGACCGTGGCGATCTGGAAACGCCGGGCGTCGTCGAGGGTCTGCAGGCTGATCTTGCGCCCGGGTTTGGCGTACAGGTACCAGTCCATGGGTGCAATCACACCCACCCACTTGAACAGCTTCTCGCGCTTCGCCGTGCGGGTGATTGAGTAGATCAACACATTTTCAGCGTTCAAGGCGATGTCATAGGCCCGCGCCCAGGGCATGGACTGGATGCTGGCCTGTTCGCCGATTTCCGCCAGCACAGCCTGCACCACCTCGGTGCTCATGCCGGTCAGGCGACCGTCCTGGGTCATGTTGTAGGGCGGCAGTTCCTCGGTGACGATCCGAATCGGCTCGCCGGCCGCGACGCCGCGGGTCAGGCAGACCAGCAGCGCGAGCATGCCGGCAAGGAGCGCTGGGCACGGGTGCAACGGCAGTTTCATGGCAGGGGCCACCTCGACGACGCGTGCAAGCCTGGGGCGGGGATATGCGTTGCTGGAGGATGCCATCGATCTTCCGTCTGCGTATACCTTGGATATCGGCACCAGCAGCCGAAACTGCAGGCGCCTGAGCCCTGCGGATGCACCCGCGCGGCCAGGCCGACCGACGGCGCGGTCGGCCGCCGCGGAACGCTTACACCAGGCGAGCGTCCAGGCTGTTCTGGGCCAGGCGCCGCGCCTGGTCCTCGGTCATGCCCAGGGCCTGCTGCAGCGCGACGAAATTCTCCGTCACGTAGCCGCCGAAGTACGCCGGGTCATCGGAGTTCACCGTCACCTTCACCCCCTGTTCGAGCATCTGCAGGATGTTGTGCTGGCTCATGTCGGCGTAGACACGGAGCTTGGTGTTGGACAGCGGGCAGACAGTCAACGGGATCTGCTCGTCGATCAGTCGTTGCATCAACCGCGGATCCTCGCTGGCGCGCACGCCGTGGTCGATGCGGCTGACCTTGAGCAGGTCGAGGGCCTGCCAAATGTACTCGGGCGGCCCTTCCTCGCCCGCATGGGCGACGGTCAGAAAACCTTCGCTGCGGGCGCGGTCGAAGACCCGCTGGAACTTGCTCGGCGGGTGGCCAACTTCCGAGCTGTCCAGGCCCACGGCGATAAAGGCGTCGCGAAAGGGCAGCGCCTGGTCCAGGGTCTTGTGCGCTTCGTCCTCGCTCAGGTGCCGCAGGAAGCTGAGGATCAGGCCGCTGCTGATGCCCAGTTGTCGACGCCCGTCGTCCAGCGCCCGGGCGATGCCATTGACCACCACCTCGAAGGGAATGCCGCGGTCGGTGTGGGTTTGCGGGTCGAAGAAGGGTTCGGTATGGACCACGTTCTGTGCCTTGCATTTTTGCAGGTAGGCCCAGGTCAGGTCGTAGAAGTCCTGCTCGGTGCGCAGCACGTCCGCGCCCTGGTAATAGAGATCGAGAAACTCCTGCAGATTGTTGAAGGCGTAGGCGCCGCGCAGGCTCTCGACGTCGGCCCAGGGCAGGGCGATCTTGTTGCGTTCGGCCAGGGCGAACAGCAGCTCGGGCTCCAGCGAGCCTTCCAGGTGCAGGTGCAGTTCGGCTTTGGGCAGGGCGTTGAGCCAGTCGTACATGGGGGCTTCTCGTTATCAGGCGGAGACGGGGGACAGTTTAACCCCCGCCCGCAACGGCCGGCAGTCTCCGTTCGCGGGCATGGGCGCAGAGGTCAGGCGGCGATCAGCCGTGCGGCCGCCTGACGGTGGTCGGCGATCAGGCGGCGCAGGTCCAGGCCGATGATCTGGCCGTCGAGCACCCGCCACTGGCCGCCGACCATCACCCGGTCGGCACGGTCGGCACCGCACAGCAGCAGCGCCGACAGCGGGTCGTGGCTGCCGGAAAACCGCAGCTCGTCGAGTCGGTAGAGCGCCAGGTCGGCCTGCTTGCCCACCGCCAGTTCGCCGATGTCATCGCGTCCTAGCAGCCGCGCGGAACCTTGCGTGGCCCAATCCAGCACCCGCGCCGGGGTAATGGCCTCGGCGCCATACCGCAGGCGCTGCAGGTACAGTGCCTGGCGCACCTCGAGGATCAGGTTGGAACCGTCGTTGGACGCCGAGCCGTCCACGCCGAGGCCGATCGGCGCGCCGGCGGCCTGCAGGTCGAGGGTCGGGCAAATACCCGAGGCCAGACGCATGTTCGAGCTGGGGCAATGGCAGATGCCGGTGCCCGCGGCGCCCAGGCGGACGATCTCATCGGGGTTGAAATGAATGCCATGGGCCAGCCAGGTGCGCGGGCCGAGCCAGTCGACGCTGTCCAGGTAATCCACCGTGCGCAGGCCAAAACGCTGCAGGCAGAAGTCCTCCTCGTCCAGGGTTTCGGCCAGGTGGGTGTGCAGACGCACATCCCGCCCGCGGGCCAACTCGGCGCTGGCGCGCATGATCTCCGGGGTCACCGAGAAGGGCGAGCAGGGCGCCAAGGCGATTTGTATTTGGGCGCCAGCGCCACGCTGATGATAGGCGCTGATCAGCCGCTCGCTGTCGGCCAGAATCACCTCGCCCTGCTGGACCGTCTGCTGCGGTGGCAGGCCGCCGTCGGCCTGGCCCAAGCTCATGGATCCGCGGCTGAGCATGGCGCGCATACCCAGTTCGCGGACCACCTCGACTTGCACGTCGATGGCCTCCTCCAGGCCATCGGGAAACAGGTAATGGTGATCCGCGGCGGTGGTGCAACCGGACAGCAGCAGCTCGGCCAAGGCCACTCGGGTGGCCAGCGCCAGCATGTCCGGCGTCAATCGTGCCCAGATCGGGTAGAGGGTCTGCAACCAGGGAAACAGCGGCTGGTTGACCACGGGCGCCCAGGCCCGGGTCAGGGTTTGGTAAAAGTGATGGTGGGTATTGATCAGGCCCGGCAGCAGCACATGCTCGCGGGCGTCGAAAACTTGGTCGCAGGGGCGTTCGGGATGCTGGCCGGCGGCCAGCAATTCACAGATGCGGCCATCTTCGATGACCAGGCCACCTCGGGCATCGAGGGTGTTGGCGGTGTGGATGGCCAGCGGGTTACGCAGCCAGAGACGGTTAGCAGCCATGGGCAGGCTCCTCTGAGTTGGATTCAGGTTCGCCAGCTCAGTGTTGCCCTGTCTGCTGATCCAGGGGCGGCCTCGACCGAGGCGCGGTGCCGACGATAACCGCCACCGCCGCCAACGGCAAGCCTGGCTTACCAGGCGATGGTCTGGCCCTGGTAGTCGATAAAACGGTGGCCGCCCAGGCCGGCATGGCGTTCGAGCTGCTGGACCAGGCCGTGGCAGCTGGGCTCGATCTCCAAGGGGGCCTGGTCGCCGCCCATGTCGGTCTTGACCCAGCCCGGGTGCAGCGACAGGACGGTCAGGCCGCTGTCTTGCAACTGCTCGACAAAAAAACTGTGGGTCAGCGAGTTGAGCGCGGCCTTGCTGGCCTTGTACAGGGATTTGTCGTTGCCCTCCGGACAGGCCACGCTGCCGAGCACCGAGCTCATAAAGGCCAGCACCCCGGTCCGCGGGCGGACCTGACCGACCAGGCGTTCGGCCAGGCGGATCGGTGCGAGGGCATTGGTCATAAACAGCTGGCCCAGTGCCTCGGCCTTGACGGCCGCTGGCGACTGATCGGCGGGGCCCATGATCCCGGCGTTGACCAGCAGCAGGTCGAAGACCTGTCCCTCCAGGCGGCCAGCGAGCACCTGCAGCGCGCTGCCGTCATCGATGTCCAGGGTTTCGATGGCCACACCTGGCACCTGCCGAAGTGCCTCGGCCCGTTGTGGATCACGCACCGTTGCGGTGACTTGCCAGCCATTGGCCCGCAACTGTTTGACCAGCCCGAGTCCCAGTCCGCGAGAGGCACCGATGATCAAAGCGGTTCGTGGGGTAGCCATGCTTCGACTCCATATAAAGCGGGCCATCGAACACGCTTCATGGCCCTCTGGTTAAAAAACAAGCACTTTGGCCGACGCCCCGTACCGTCTTGATCAGCGTCAGGCATCCCAAGTTTGTGCACAGAGTTATCCCCAGAGCGCGGGGACAACCCAGATCGCGCCTAAGGCATCTGCAGGCAGACTCTGTAATTGTCGGATGTTCAGCAAAATATCAGATAAAACAGGTGCTTGAAGAGGTATTCAGACGCTATTGCGCAGTCTTTACGGCCCTGCTGGCACAGGCGGGCAGGGCTGTTACGGGCGCCCCCGCAGCGGGTTTTACAAAGGTTATCCACAGCTGGCTGTCACCCTCGACGTGGGCACGAAATCAGCCGAAGCCAGGAAGTTGACCTGTGCTCCTAAGGGGGCGCGACCCGCGGCGGATCGAGGCGTGCTAACGCCAGGGGCCGAGGGAATGAGGATCAACTCTAGACGCAGTTTGATGGTTACGCCTGGCGCGCGGCCTGGAGTAGACCAGTGGTCATGGGCGTGGACCAGGCCCCGTTGATAGCGGCCTCGGGGCCGTGCTGCCAAGAGCCAGAAAGCATTCGTGGACGGCTTGACGCCAGGTGGGTGGTTCACCACATGCACCTGGGCGGACGTTCAGGCCGCAGCTCGAAGACATCGTCATCGCCGCCTTGGCGAGTATCCTGCCCTGACGACACCTGGGTCCCGCCCTTACACACATGCTTCTAGGGCACTCTTACAAGGGCACCCTGGGTAGCGCCGTGCCGGGTATCGATGTCGTAACGTTTTTCCAGCGCCACCTGCTGGTCCAGCAGTTCTTGCGCCAAGGCATTGGCAGTGGATTCCAGGATTTTGCAGTTGCTCGTGGGCTGCAGTGCGCTTAGCTCGTCGTCGATCTGCCGGGCAGCCGTCTGACCATAGCCATAGTGGCCCAGCTCGTGTCCGCGCAGCGCCTCGAAATAGCGCTCGAACTCGCGGCGTTGTCGCGGGGTGCCGCCTTGCAGACGCGGCAAGGTAATGTTGCCGCTCAGTGTGGTGGTCACTTCGGTGAGCTGGCAGCGACCCGAACGTTGTTGCCAGCGATAACGCCATTTCACAAACCATTTCGTATAGCCGTGGAACACCTTGCCATCCTGGCGGATCGACGAGGCCGCGGAGATCGCTTCCCCCAGCGAGGTATGGGCATCGGCATCCGCCGAGTAGTACTGATAGTCCAGTTGTTCGTCGACCTGAGCCACGGCGGGGCCGGTCAGGGTCAATGAGAGCAGTATCCACAAGGGACGGGAGAACGGCATGGGATCACTCTGGGGGGAGGTGAGATCCGCCCATGCTAGCCTGAAATGCCCGGGTGGCGCCTGGTCTACAGTGTGCTGTTGCGCCGGGACCCTGCCGCGGCAGCGCTCAACCAAGCCGCAGTTGAGCGCGACCGCGGCTGATATCGGCCAGCACGCGCGCCAGGCCGGCGATCTGCTCTGCGGGCAGCGCCAGGCTGAGTTCGGCACCCGTCGCGTCGAACCTTTCACCCTCGAGTTGCGCCTGGAACTGCGCCAGACGTGCCTTGAGCAGCGGCAGTTCGGCGAAGCCACACTGGCAGCTGCAGCGGGTGAGTTGCAGCAGTTCGCGGCGCTCGGCCGTTTGCAGGCATTTGTTCGCGCTGCCGCCGTAGGCCCGTGCCAGGCCGCCGGTACCCAGCTGAATGCCGCCGTACCAGCGGGTGACGAGCACCAGTACCTGGTCGCAGTCCTGGCCTTCGATGGCGGCGAGTATCGGTCTTCCCGCGGTGCCGCCGGGTTCGCCGTCGTCGCTGAATCGGCATTGCGCACCGACCTTCCAGGCCCAGCAATTGTGACTGGCCGCGCGATCGCCGAGGCGCTCCAGCCAGCCCGCGACCTCGCCGGGGTGCTCGATCGGCACGGCCTGGGCGATAAACCGGCTCTTGCGAATCTCTTCGCGGTACTCAGCAGCAATGGCGAGGGTAACGGGCATTCGGCGCTCACGGGTTGAAGGGGCGCAGCAGGTCAGTTCAGCGGTGGCGTCAGGCCGCAGCCCTTGAGGATGATCTGTACCAGGTTACGGCTGGCCTGGACGTAGTCCTCCCTGGTCAACTTCTTGCGGCCGGTCAGGCGGGCGATCTGGCTGGAAAAGTCGGCGTAATGCTGGGTGCTGGCCCACAGCAGGAAGATCAGGTGCACGGGGTCGATCGGGTCCATCTTGCCGGCGGCGATCCAGGCTTCGAATACCGCCGCGCGACCACGGAACCACTGCTGGTAATCCTGTCCAAAATGCTCGGACAGGCACTCGCCGCCGCTGATCACTTCCATGGCGAAGATCTTCGAAGCCAGGGGCTGGCGTCGGGAGAACTCCATCTTGGCTTCGATATAGGTACTCAGCGCCCTGGCCGGATCGTCTTCGACCTTGAGGTCGCTGAAGGCGTTGTCCCACTGCTCCAGAATGCTGCGCATCACCTCGACGTACAGCCCGAGTTTGTTGCTGAAGTAGTAGTGCAGGTTGGCCTTGGGCAAGCCCACCCGCTGCGCGATAGTGTTGATGCTGGTGCCCTTGTAGCCGTGGCGGGCGAATTCCTCGGTGGCAGCGGCGAGTATGGCTTCCTCGTTTTGCTGCCGGATACGGCCGGCGGATTTGGCGGGGCGTGGGGTGTCAACGGTCATGGGCCTTTCCGAACGGGTGCTGATGGGCGCCTGCACTGATACCCCAGCGCCGGCGAGGTGACAAGCGTGGCGAAGAGAAAAACGCCGGGCTCGCGGCGATTTCCGCTATTTAACATCGTTTTTGCACCCTTGTGGGGCGTCGGCCGGCTTGCAAGGCGTTGTTCTCGCCAGGCGGCTCCTAGAGCGCCATCGCTCGGAATGCGCGGTCATTCTCGGTAAAGTCGAGCCGGAAACCTACAATGGCCGGCCCGGTGCCAAGGCCGGTTTTCTACCCCAAGGGTGTTTCATGGCGAGTGCCAACAGCTGGTTGATCCATGGCGCCAGTGCCCTGCTGACTGGGCTGCCGGGCGTAGCCGCCCGCCATGCTGGTCCGGATATCCGTATCGTCGATGGCCGTATCCAGGCCATGGGCCTGTTGCCACCCCGACCTGGCGAGCGGCAGCTCGACGCCCGCGGCTGCGTGATCTACCCGGCCTGGATCAATACGCACCACCACCTGTTCCAGTCATTGCTCAAGGGGGTTCCCGAAGGGCTCGGACACAACCTCGGCGGTTGGCTGGCGGCGGTGCCCCAGCGCTATCGGGGCGCGTTCGATGCGGCGAGCTTCCGCCTGGCGGTGCGCATCGGCCTGACCGAGCTCATGCGTTCGGGCTGCGCCACGGTGGCCGACCATCATTACCTTTACTACCCCGACATGCCTTTTGACGGCGCGGCGATATTGTTCGAGGAGGCCGAACAGCTTGGCCTGCGACTGGTGCTGTGTCGGGGTGGTGCGACCCAGGTTCGCCCGTTCGACGCCCGGGTGCCCCCGGCGCTGCAGCTGGAGTCCCTGGATGCCTACTTGGCGGACGTGCAGCGACTGGTCGGCCGTTATCACCAGCCCGCCGCCGATGCCTGGCGACGGGTGGTGATGGCGCCGACCAGCCCGCCGTATTCGGTGAGCGCCGATGGTTTGCGGGAGACGGCCCGCGCGGCCCGTAGCCTGGGTATTCGCCTGCACAGTCATCTGTCGGAGACCGTCGACTACCTCGACGAGCTGCGCGAACGGCATGGCTGCAGCCCCGTCGAGTTTTGCGCCGCGCATGAGTGGCTGGGTCGCGATGTCTGGTTCGCCCACCTGGTCAAGCTGCTACCCGAAGAAATCCAGCTGCTGGGCAGCACCGGCACCGGTATCGCCCACTGTCCGCAGAGCAACGCCCGGCTCGGCAGCGGCATCGCCGATGTGGTGGCCATGGAGGCCGCGGGCATGGGGATTTCCCTCGGGGTCGATGGCGCGGCGTCCAACGAGGCCTGCGACATGCTCAGTGAAACCCACGCGGCCTGGCTGATGCAGCGGGCCAAGGGCGGCGAAGCGGCCCGGCCGCGCTATGCCGGCGGCAAGGCGGAAGGGGGCGCCCAAGTGTGCGCCGTGGAAGATGTGGTGCGCTGGGGCACGTCCGGTGGCGCCGCGGTGCTGGGCCTGAATGATCTGGGCAGCCTGGAGGTCGGCAAGGCTGCCGATATCGCGCTCTACCGGCTGGATGATCCGCGCTACTTTGGCCTGCACGATGTGGCACTGGGGCCGGTGCTGTGCGCCGGGCGTCCCACGCTAAGGGCGCTGCTGGTGGGGGGGCGCCTGGTGCTTGAGAACGACCGGATTCCTGGCCTCGACCTGGCCGAACTCGGCGCCCAGGCCCGTGAGGCGGTGATCAGCCTGCAGCGCAAGGTCGGTGCTCGCCGTTAACCGAGGCGGCACATAATCCAGGTTGTGCCAGGTGGCTTGGCGGTGGTGCCGGTTGAACGGCGCAAACCCCGGCATGCCGGGGTTTGCGCTCAGGTCGATTCGGTGTTTCAGGCCATACGGTCATAGCCGGTGCGATCGGCACCGCCTTCGGCCAGGCGCACACCGCCGGTACGGTCCGCCCCATCGGCGGCAACACGTACACCGCCGATGCGGTCAGCGCCGTCGGCTGCAATACGCACGCCGCCGGTGCGGTCCGCGCCATCGGCTGCGATACGTGCACCGCCGGTACGGTCGGCGCCGTCGGCGGCAACACGTGCACCGCCAGTACGATCAGCGCCATCGGCTGCGATGGAGATATGGCCGGTCGTTGGGAAGGCTGCGTTATCCGGGGTCGCCATGGCGTGGGCGGCCAGTACGGAGAAGGTCAGGCTGAGGATCAGTTGGCGTTTCATGGCGGTGGCTCCGGGTACTTGTCAGTGGGTATGGAGCTATCCTATCGATTTTAAATCGATTAAAAAGCGCAAATATGCGCTTTAAGCAATCAATTAATTAGATGTTTTTGCTGCGCCATTACCCTGGGTACAGCTGCGCCCGTATTGTCATGCAGGGGTATTTGGGTGGCTCGGCGGGTGCGGCCGTTTGTGCGGGTCGACCCGCAGCGGCACACCCAGTATCGATGAGATCAGGTCAGGCGTTTCCCGGGTGCTGGCCAGGTTGCCGGGGGGGGGGCGAAGGGTGGTGCTCGCATGGAGCAGTCTTCGGCTAATCCAGCAAGGCAAGCGGCGCGGCGTGCAACAGTGTCAATCGGTTGAAACAGAGGGCGTTACCCGCCAGGGGCGCTGGGATCAGGGTTGTAACCTGATCCCGCTGATATGCCACATCACCTCGTCCTCTTCGCCCTTTTGCATGCCCTCGCGCAGGTCGAATCTGCGCACCGCAACAGGCTCGAACTCCAGGCTGAATTCGAGGCTGTCGCCGTCCTCGGTCTCGTCGAAGTCCGGGGCGGTGGCAATGCCCTTGACTGCGCGCAGGGCATATTCCCGGCCGCTGGCCGGATCGATCAGGCGAAAGCTGTCGGGGTGCCCAGGTGGGTAGGTGCCGATACGGGCGCTGCTTTCGCGCTCGTTGTACTCGAGAAACAACTGGGTGCTGTCGGCGCTCTGGCGCACGCGCTTGAGAACCAGCCCCGGGTCGTTGTCGCTGACCTGCCCGACCGGGTAGACCAGGTCGGTCGCCAGGGCGAAGAGCGGGGTGAAGAGCATGCTCAGGGCCAGCAGGCCGCCAGCGAGCGACGGGTGTATGGAAGGCATGGAAAGTCCCGGGGTAAAAAGGTGGTCCGATTTTGGTCGATGGCCCCGGGGCATTCTGCGACCTGCCGCGCAAAGCGGTAAGGCGCGCCGCCCGGGGTAATCAGGCCGGGGTGCCGCCGGTGGCGGCCAGGGCCTCGAGAAAACTCTCCAACACCAGGTGCGGCCGGCGGCCCTTGCGGGTGACGGTAGCCAGGCCCAGGTCATAGTAACGGCTGGCCGGTTTCAGCGACCGCAGGCGGCCCTGCTGCACCCAGAGGCTGGCGTAGTGATCGGGCAGGTAGCCGATATAACGCCCGGTCAGGATCAGGAACGCCATGCCCTCGCGGTCCGAGGCGCTGGCCGTGCAGTTGAGTGCCTGGTAGTGCGCCTGGATCTCCGGCGGCAGGCGAAAGGTCGGGGCGATGGCGTCCTGGCTTTCCAGGCGCTTATCGGCCAATTGCTGATCCTCGACATAGAACAGCGGATGGCCCACCGCGCAGTAGAGCAGCGAGCGTTCGTCGTACAGGGCCTGGTAGTCCAGCCCGGACAGCGCGCTGGCTTGGGGCACCACGCCGACGTGCAGGCGGCCATCCAGTACCCCTTGCTCCACTTCGCTGGGCGGGCTCATGCGGATCTGGATGCGCACCTCCGGCCCGCGCTCCTTGAGACGCGCCAGGGCGTGGGTGATGCGCATGTGCGGCAGGGTCACCAGGTTGTCGGTCAGGCCGATGTTCAGCTCGCCACGCAGGTGCTGGTGCAGGCCGTTGACCTCGGTACGGAAGCTCTCCAGGGCGCCGAGCAGTTGCAGCGCCGAGGCGTAGACCTCGCGGCCTTCTTCGGTCAGGGCGAAGCCTGCGCGGCCGCGTTGACACAGGCGCAGGCCAAGGCGCTGCTCGAGGTCGCTCATCTGCTGGCTGATGGCCGAGCGACCTATCCCCAGCAGGCTCTCCGCCGCGGAAAAGCCGCCACACTCGACCACGGCGCGAAAAATCCGCAGCAGGCGAATGTCGAAGTCGCTGACCTGGGCCAGTGGATCGGGGCGGCGGCCGCTCATTGTTTAGTGGATTCCGATCTGAAGATAATAAAAGTTCTATTTTTTTGACTTTATGCCCATGACACCTTGTTGGCAAGAATCCCGGGAGACGGGACCGACCGGATCTCCCCACGTCGACTATTGCCCTGCCTTGCGAGGTCACCGATGAACATGCCGCAGACCGCCACCCCGTCCCTGGCCAGCCAGCTCAAGCTGGATGCGCACTGGATGCCGTTTTCCGCCAACCGCAGCTTTCAGCGCGACCCGCGGCTGATCGTCGCCGCCGAAGGCAGCTGGCTGATCGACGACCAGGGCCGACGCATCTATGACAGCCTGTCGGGCCTGTGGACCTGCGGTGCCGGTCACTCGCGCAAGGAGATCCAGGAGGCGGTGGCCAAGCAACTGGGCACCCTCGACTATTCCCCGGGTTTCCAATACGGCCATCCCTTGTCGTTTAAACTGGCGGAAAAGATCGTCGATCTGATGCCAGGTGAGTTGAACCATGTGTTCTTCACCGGCTCCGGTTCCGAGTGCGCCGACACCGCGGTGAAAATGGCCCGCGCCTACTGGCGGCTAAAAGGCCAGGCCAGCAAGACCAAGCTGATCGGCCGCGCCCGCGGTTATCACGGGGTCAATATCGCCGGCACCAGCCTCGGTGGTATCAACGGCAATCGCAAGATGTACGGCCAGTTGATGGACGTCGACCACCTGCCGCACACCCTGCAAGCGGGCCTGGCCTTCACCCGCGGCATGGCTGAGACCGGCGGTGTCGAGCTGGCAAACGAGCTGCTCAAGCTGATCGAATTGCACGACGCCTCGAACATCGCCGCGGTGATAGTCGAACCCATGGCCGGTTCCGCTGGCGTACTGGTGCCGCCGGTGGGTTACCTGTCGCGTCTGCGCGAGATCTGCGACCAGCACAATATCCTGCTGATCTTCGATGAGGTGATCACCGCTTTCGGCCGCTTGGGCACCGCCACCGGCGCGGACTATTTCGGCGTGACCCCGGACATCATGAACGTGGCCAAGCAGATCACCAACGGCGCCATCCCCATGGGCGCGGTGATCGCCAGCCGCGAGATCTACCAGACCTTTATGGGCCAGGCGACGCCCGAGTACGCCGTCGAATTCACCCACGGCTACACCTACTCGGCCCATCCGGTGGGTTGCGCCGCGGCGCTGGCGGCGCTGGACCTGCTGGAGAAGGAAAACCTGCTGCAGCAATCCGCCGAATTGGCGCCCCAGTTCGAAAACGCCTTGCACGGCCTCAAGGGCGCCAAACACGTGGTGGATATCCGCAACTGCGGCCTGGCCGGTGCCATCCAGCTGGCCCCGCGCGACGGCGACGCCATAGTGCGGCCGTTCGAGGCGGGCATCGCCCTGTGGAAGGCCGGATTCTATGTGCGCTTCGGCGGCGACACCCTGCAGTTCGGGCCGACCTTCAACGCCAGGATGGAGGACCTGGATCGGGTCTTCAGCGCCGTGGGCGAGACACTGAACCGGCTGGATTGAGGGCACGTTGGGTGGATGAGGCCTTCCCCATCCACCGCCCGACACAATTGCCAGGTGGATAAACAGTACGTCATCCAACCTGGGCCAGACAGAGCATTTTCGACGGCGTAGCGCCGTCCAGCGAATTTGATTAACGGAGTTTCCCATGACCGCCATTACCCACCTGATCGACGGCGAACAGGTTGCCGGCGACGGCCGCCACGCCGAGGTATTCAACCCCGCCACCGGCGCCGTCATCCGCCAGGTGCCGCTGGCCAGCCGCGCCACCGTGCAATTGGCCATAGACGCCGCCAAGGCCGCCTTTCCGGCCTGGCGTAACACCCCGGCGGCCAAGCGTGCCCAGGTGATGTTCCGCTTCAAACAATTGCTGGAGCAGAACGAAGGGCGCATCGCCCAGCTGATCAGCGAAGAGCACGGCAAGACCCTGGAAGACGCCGCCGGCGAGCTCAAGCGCGGCATCGAGAACGTCGAGTTCGCCTGCGCCGCCCCGGAAATCCTCAAGGGCGAGTACAGCCGCAACGTCGGCCCGAACATCGATGCCTGGAGCGACTTCCAGCCCCTGGGCGTGGTGGCCGGCATTACCCCGTTCAACTTCCCGGCCATGGTGCCGTTGTGGATGTACCCGCTGGCCATCGTCTGCGGCAACTGCTTTATCCTCAAGCCGTCCGAACGCGACCCCAGCTCGACCCTGGCGATCGCCCAGCTGCTGCAGGAGGCCGGCCTGCCCAAGGGCGTGCTCAACCTGGTGCACGGCGACAAGGAAGCGGTGGATGCGCTGATCGAGGCGCCGGAAGTGAAGGCCCTGAGCTTCGTCGGCTCCACGCCGATCGCCGAATACATTTACGCCGAGGGCACCCGGCGCGGCAAGCGCGTACAGGCCCTGGGCGGGGCGAAGAACCATGCGGTCTTGATGCCCGACGCGGACCTGGACAATGCGGTCAGCGCGCTGATGGGCGCGGCCTACGGTTCCTGCGGCGAGCGCTGCATGGCCATCTCGGTGGCGGTTTGCGTCGGTGATCAGGTGGCCGATGCCCTGGTGGCCAAGCTGGTGCCGCAGATCAAGGCGTTGAAGATCGGCGCCGGCACCACCTGTGGACTGGACATGGGTCCACTGGTCACCGCTGCCGCCCGTGACAAGGTGGTGGGGTATATCGACGACGGCCTCGCCGCCGGCGCGGACCTGGTGGTGGACGGTCGCGGTTATCGCGTTGCTGGCCATGAGGACGGTTATTTCGTCGGCGGCACCCTGTTCGACCGGGTGACCCCGGCCATGCGTATCTACCAGGAAGAGATCTTCGGCCCGGTGCTGTGCATCGTCCGGGTCGGCAGCCTGGAAGCCGCCATGCAGCTGATCAACGACCACGAATACGGCAACGGCACCTGTATCTTCACCCGCGATGGCGAAGCGGCGCGGCTGTTCTGCGACGAGATCGAAGTGGGCATGGTCGGGGTCAACGTGCCCTTGCCGGTACCGGTGGCCTATCACAGCTTCGGCGGTTGGAAACGCTCGCTGTTCGGCGACCTGCACGCCTATGGCCCGGACGGCGTGCGTTTCTACACCCGACGCAAGGCCATTACCCAGCGCTGGCCCCAACGGGCCAGCCACGAAGCGTCGCAGTTCGCCTTCCCCAGCCTGTAAACCCAGGTTGGCGTGAAGCAAAAAGGCCCGTCGCGAGGCGGGCCTTTTTTATTGATAACGCGCCAAAGCAGACCTGCTGATCGCACCCACGCGCGCGCGCGTCCGCAGAGCCACGTCGGCGCCTTGCCATCACCGGCACGACGCTGGAGCGCCACAGGCTGTATTCCCACGCAGAGCATGGGAACGATCCCCCAGCCCGTAGGATGGCGTTGAGCGAAGCGATACCCATCAATAATTTCCCACGATCCCACCTGCGAGGGAGCAGCGCTGCGCACCCAGGCTCCCACGCGGACGCACCGCCCTGGCCGCTCCGCGTCCGCAGAGGCAAGTCGGTGCCTTGCCATCACCAGCGCGACGCTGGAGCGCCACAGGCTGCATTCCCACGCAGAGCGTGGGAACAATCAAGGATTGCGGCGGTAAGCACTGAGCGACGTGGAGCGTCCAGGCCCCACTCTCACATTGCGCCGCGTCTGAGAACGGCCCAACCCGTAGGATGGCGTTGAGCGAAGCGATACCCATCAGACTTACCTGCAGACAACCCGCCGTCATAACCTATTCACGAACTGCAAAGACTGGGCATCAACAGCCTTCCTAGAATTTCCCTGGCGCGGGGATGGTCAAGGGCTCGGTATTCGCTCTTGCTGTTTTTTCAATAAAACCCGGTCGTGGTTTTCAATTGGTCTGCGAAGTTATAGATTTCATCCAGCGAGCTGATGGGGTGACGAGTTTCGATCTTGTCTTTATCAAATATGCCAATATACTTCTGTGCCCGGTTGAAGTGGAGGCGGCAAATGGGCTTGCGGTTGTTGTCATCCAGCAGTATTCCGAAATAACTTTGAGTGTCTCGTTGAATAATTCGTTTTGCATCCACAACGGAGCGGACAATCGCTTTTACGATGTGATACCCCTCCACTTCTTCAATGGTTGTAATTATCTTGTCGTCTGTGATTTCACTCGTCTCCTCGGCCGTAGGCTCGTTGGGCGTTGCCGCGATGGTGTTGTAACTTGGCTTGATTGCTCCGCTCATTGCGGATTTCAAACGTTCGTTGATTTGATCGTTCAAGAATTGCGATACCGCCTTACGAGTGAGCTCCGAGAAAAGGTCGCGTACTTTTTGTGTGAGCATTCCGTCATAAACACGGGATGCGAAAAACTTTACAAATTCATCGTTGGGTTTGGTGAATTGTAATGCCAGTTCTTTCTTTATTTGGCTGACGTATTTCAGTTCTCCAGCGGCGTTGACTATGGATTCAACGTCGAATGCCAACTTGGTCAGTTTTACCAGTTCAGGTACCGCATGTTCGTCGATATCCAGCAAATCCAGTTCTAGAAATGGCTTTTCATCCATTTTGTTGGGTGCGTCAAGATCGGTGAAGAATTTATAGACTTGGCCGTTGGTCAATATTGAAATGCGTGCGTTAGTAACGTGGAAGTAACGAAACAGCTGTGAGGCGTTGTTGATGTTCAACGGTTCGCCGATTTTCTTGCACTCAATCAAGATTTGAATTTCGCCGTTTTTTAGTATGGCATAGTCAATTTTCTCCCCTTTTTTAGTGCCTATATCGCAGATAAATTCTGGCGTCACTTCGTTTGGGTCGAATACATCATAACCGAGGACAGTGTTGATAAATGGCATTACGAAAGCTATTTTTGTTGCTTCCTCTGTTTTTATCGAAAGGGCCTGTTGGCGAATCTTGTTTGAGAGGCTGTTTAATTTGTCAATAATTTCCATTTTAACTCCCGGCCCGGAGGCCTGCATCCTTAACGGAGGAATATTATTTTCTTGTTATTTGACCCCTTTCGATTGCGCACATACAGCGCCTTGCCGCCCGTTGCGCTGGTGCTATGGGAGTCGAGTTCGAAGCGTTGGGGGTGGGTTTTTATCAGGTCGCTGAGCTTTTTGTGGCCATACAGGCGCGGGTCGAAGCCGGGACGAAGTTTGTTGATATTCGAACCCAGTGAGCCGAGGTGAACCCAGTCATTTTCGTCCATCAAGTCATCTATCACCTTGGCGATAAAATCCACCGGTGCCTTGGCCTTTTTTTGGCCCGGCGCAGGGAGGGATTTATCAACGAATTTGGCTTCCCCCGGTGTTTTGACGGGGCTGACGGTGGCGACCTTCTCGACGCCGACAGGAGTCTCCCTGGGGGCGATGGATACTTCGTTGCTCGCTGGCGACGGGGCACGCAGGATTTCCGTATAGATAAACTTGTCGCAGGCCGAGACAAAGGGCGAGGGTGTCTTCTCTTCGCCGAAGCCATAGACGATCAGCCCCTCTTCGCGCAGGCGGGCGGCCAGGCGGGTGAAGTCGCTGTCGCTGGAGACCAGGCAAAAACCGTCGAAGCGACGGGTATACAGCAGGTCCATGGCATCGATGATCAGTGCGCCGTCGGTGGCGCTCTTGCCCTTGGTGTAGGCGAATTGCTGAATGGGCTGGATGGAGAAATCCAGCAGTACTTTTTTCCAGCCTCCCAGGTTGGGCTGGGTCCAGTCGCCGTAGATGCGCTTGACGCTGGCCACGCCGAATTTGGCAATTTCCTCGAACAAACCTTCTACGATCGCAGCCTGGGCATTGTCGGCGTCGATCAGCACGGCCAGACGCTTCTGCGCCTCGTCTGGGATCTGACGCAGCGCATAAGGCGCGGAGCTTTTTTCACTATCCATGGCTCTTCCTTGATGCAGGCATGCCTGACGATAGCTGGTTAATGGCTTAGCGCTATTAGTTTTAGCACGAAGAAAGTAGCAGCACGACTGGGTTCCTGCCGGAGCGGGAGTGACTGGACATCACTGTATCGGCCGCCACCTCGTCATGCCCGCGCAGGCGGGCATCCAGGGGCGAGGGGTTGGCATGCGGGGCATCCCTTGGTAAGCGGATCAGCGGCGAGTAGATTTGGCCGCGAGAGGCGGCGCATCCCGGCTGGGCGCTCTCGACACGCCGACGTCCGCTAGGCCGCCCACTTGGAGGCGGCCGCATCTTATCCCGCGTCTACAGGCACGCGCGTTACTGGAACGGCGCGCTGCACTGGGCGCAGTACAGATACTTCTCGCTGCCATCGGGATAGACCAGCAGCCCCGCCCGATAGCGCTGCAAACGCCAGTTCGCCTGGCTGCCATCGGCGAACTGCAGGGTGCCGCTGGCCTGGCAGGCGGACCAGTCGACGATATGGCGGTAATCGTAGTGGTCGATTTGTTGGGCGCCGGCAAAGTACTGCCGGGCGTCGGCCTCCGACACTTCGAACCCGGTACAGTCCTCGTCGCCCTGGTCGACCTTTTCAGCCGCTTGCGACACGCTGAGCGCGCTGATTGCCGGCAGATCCAGTGGGCGCAGGGTGGGTGTCAGGCCGTCATCCGTGGCATGGGTGCAGGCGGACAGGCTTGCCAGCAAAAAACCGATTCGCGACAGTTTTACCATTGTGCCGAGGCCGCCTCCGTTGAGTTTTTTCGTGAGACCGTGGGATGGCGGAACACCTCGGCCTGGGGCACACCCAGGGTGCTGCGCAGTTCTCCCACCAGCCATTGCAGCGAGTCATTCTGCTTGGCGGTCACCGTCTCGTAGACGGCTTCGGCGTTGGGGGTCGCGGGGTTGGAAATGGCTTTGCCGACCAGTTCGATACCGATGCTGTCGGCGTTGGCCGGAAAGCGCGCGGGGGACGATTTTTGCATCTCCCGGGTGTTTTCCGCCGTGGGGCTGAATGTCTCGAGTGCCTTGAGCTCAACCGGGGTGCAGCGGCTTTCCAGCACGCAACGGGCCTTGAGTTTGCCCACGTGCCAAGTCGTTTGGTAGAGGGAAGCCGTTTGGTAGATCACGCCTTCTTTATCGATTAAAAAGTGCGCACCGTTGGCGCCGCTGTTCTGGTAGCTGCTGAGCGAGGACTGGGCGGTGTAGCTGTCGGTTTGATGGACGATGATGCCGTTGACATGCTGCATCGTGCCGCGATGGATATTGGGGCTGATGGCGCCGATGACACGGGGATGCAGCACCTTGCCGGTAGTAGGATCGATATTGAGCATCTGTACTTCCCTTATGTACGTCCGCCGTTCACACCAGTGACCTGTACGGTGAACGGGTGAATTGCGCTCGGTGTGGCGCGACTTGCCGCGCCGCGCACCAGCGTCTGCTTCCGACCCTCACGCTAGCATGCTTGTTGCGTGGCTCCGTGACGGAGTGCGGATAATGTGCATGACATCACTCGACGTGCGGGTCGCCTTGGCCTCGTCGCTGCCGTTGGCAGGGATGCTGCGCAGCCCGCGGTCCTTGAAAGGGCAGGAGCGACCTGTGGGGTAGCGGATTTTCGCCACTGCCCGTCACTGGCGCCGAGGTTGGTACGGCCACGCGATGCCTACAGCGGCTTGACCGGCACGCAGAGCAGGCAGCTGAAGGCGCCGCTGACCGGGTCCATGACAAAGTCCACCGGGTAGATTTCCAGGTTGGGTTTGTCGTCCGCTTGCCAGGGACTGTTGGCCAGCCAGTCGCCGTACAGATGCATCCAGGCGGCATGGATATCGGTGGCGGTGCCGCTGAAGTGGGCACAGGCGTACCGTCCGCCAGGGTGGGTCTGCACGCCGATCTCGCCCTGGGCCTTGAACTCCTCGTCTACCACCACGCAACAGTCGTAGCGGCACTTGTCCGGCGCGGTGATCGCGGGGTTGTCCAGGGACAGGCCGTACATGGTCCGGCGTGGCTCCATCAGGCCATGGGCCGCGCACCAAGCGGCGAAACGCCCCCAGGTCTGGGTGATATCGGGGCTGCCGTAAGGGCCGGTGTAGCGCAGATAGGCAAGGCGTTGCGGGGCCAGGGTCTGGATCTCGATGTGCATGGTAAGTCCTCGTTTTGTGGCCACGGGTCCGCTGGGCCAGTGCCGAGGATTGTCGCGAAACGCCGCGGCGGCGGCTTGATGTGCCTTGTGCAGGCCTTGATGAATCTTGCTCAACGCGGCCTGCTGCTGGGCGACCCAGTCGCGCCAACCACCCCGGCGCCAGGCCGTGGGAGTCATGGCGAAGTGCGCCTTGAAGGTCCGGCTAAATACCTCGGCCGAGGCGAACCCCAGCTCCAGTGCCACCTGCAGCGCCGGTAACGGCGGCGATTGCAGCAGGCGCTGGGCGGCCGCTTCCAGCCGGCGTCGACGGACGCAGTCGGCCAGGGTTTCGCCGGTCATGGCCTGGAACACACGATGGAAGTGCCAGGGGGAAAAGTGCGCGACCGCCGCCAGGGTATTGAGGTCCAGCGCGTCGGCCAGGTGCGTGTCGATATGGTCCATCACCCGGTTGATACGGGCGATATAGGCCTGGCGAGGGTTGGGCAATTTGTCTGGGGTTGCGCTCCCGGTCATCGTGGAACCTCGGGGGGAGAGGTAGCCGGGGTAACGGCGATAACCATCATGGGTGAGTCCTGGCTACGAACGGGGACCAGATAGTGCGAACAAATGGCGATAAAAGCCATCCTGTTCCCCATGACCGGCCGAGGGTGTGTTTGGCGAGGGCTCCCGTGTCCTGTAGGGACCCTCAATGCGGCTCGACTCCGTGGCCGATCAGCGTTGCAGCAGGCTTTTATCCGGTTGCTCCGGGTTGTAATAGACGGTGACCACCTTGCCCACCGGATATTGGGCCAGCGTGCTTTCGGCCGATGAGCGACTGGAATAGCTGTGGGTGCTGCTGTTGAGGGAGATTCGGTGACCGGTGTAGTGCATGCCCTTGACCTCGTACTGGTAACGCGCCTTCACTTCGTAACGGGTCTCGGTGCGGCGCAGGCCGTTGTCGTTGCTACGGGTGTTGGTATGGCTCTCCACGCGGATGCCGTTGATCGTACCGTTGACCGAGGGCCAGTTCTTGGCGGCGCGGTACTCCATATATTGGTTCCAGCCCACGAGGGCGAAGAAGACACATGCCCCCGCCTTCAACAGCGTTTTCACGTGGTCCATGGCTTGTGATTCCTGTGCCATCTAACTGCCCATGTTCGGGCGAGTGCGCACGAGCAGGCCAGCACGCCGTACGGCGGACCTGGCGAGCTGGTGGCTGAGAAAGGGGAGGCGCGCGCTTGGCAATTCCAGCGTGGCTCAGACCTTGCGGACGAACTCGGACTTCAGCTTCATCGCGCCGATGCCGTCGATCTTGCAATCGATATCATGGTCGCCGTCGCACAGGCGGATGCCCTTGACCTTGGTGCCGACCTTGACCACCAGCGAGCTGCCCTTGACCTTGAGGTCCTTGATCACGGTGACGGTGTCGCCATCCTGCAAAACATTGCCCACCGCGTCCTTGATCACCGTATCGCCGTCCACGGCACTGTCGGCCGCGGCAGTGGCCGACCACTCATGGGCGCACTCCGGGCACACCAGCATCTCGCCGTCTTGGTAGCTGTATTCGGAGTTGCAGGTGGGGCAGGGCGGCAAGGTGCTCACGGTGATTCTCGTATCCGGGAAATGAAAGGCCGCAGATTATATAGGGTTTTAGCGGCCAGTGGGCCCGCATGGCGCGCCAGCCGCCGATACGTGCCGCGCCAGCCGGCCGGTCAGAACTGCAGGCGGTAGACTTCGCCACGCCCGGGGCTGGCGAAGCTCAGGCTGGCGGACCCGGGGTCCCAATCGAAGGGCGCTTCGGTATAGGGGTTGTTCAGCTCGGCCTGGGGCAGTTTCGCCGCCAGGGTCTCGACCGTGACGCCCTCGCTGCGCAGTTGTGCCAATAGCACCGCGCTGCGGCGCAGGCCTTCCAGGTCAGCGACGCGCACGCTGTAACTGTGGAAATCCCCCGGATTATCCACACCCAGCTGCAGGGTACCCGCAAGGTTGTAGCCTCGGCTCTGAATCAGCCGCCGTGACAACTGGTCCTGAGGCAGTTTTGCGATGGCATCTAGCCTGTCGACAAGCTTGGGATAAGGGAGCGCGGCATCCCGTTCGAACGAGCGGAGGAAGTGGGCGTAACGATTGCTGCTGGCTTGCTCCTGAAGCAAGGGCCTTAGCACCAGTCTCAAACCCCGGTCTGCGTATACGAGTCGAAGGCTGCTCTGGCCGAATGTCCATTCCCCGGCCGCGACGCGCGCCATTGAGCGCTCTTCTGGGCTAAGCGGCAGCTCCCAGTTCCCCGGCAAGGCCCACAACTGACGTTCAGCCGGCAGTTGCGCCAGGATCCGGTTGCCCCAGAAAAAATGCTGCTTGATGGCCGCGACCGCGATCACTTTGTTGATCAGGGTATCGGCGTCGGCCAGGGCTTGGCGCCAAAAACCAAGGTCGCGACTGAGTAGGGATTTTACTTCCTGGATCTCGCCATGGCTGCCCAGTTGCCAGGCCTGGGCCAGCAACAGCCGTTGGCCGTCCAGGATCTGCCCGTAGTCGGGCAGCGCGCGGCGGATATCCACAGGTAACGGGTCATGGACCCTGGGGTATCTGAGCAACCCCAGATAACGCTCCAGCAGCTGGCGCTCACTGGCCAGCCAATGTTCGATCAGATTGGGGTCGCTTAGCAGTCGCTCCGTACAGGCGGGTTCATTCGCTATGCAACTCTGCACAAACTGGTTAAGCCCGTTCGAACGCATGCTCCGGTAGTCGGGTATTTTCGGTTGTTCGGGCTCTTGCCAGGGCTGATCGAGCGGTTGCGCCAGGGCGTTTCGGGTCCAGTCGAGTCGGACACGGCCTTGCTCGACGGGGTCCATTCCCGCCGCGGCAGTAAAGCCCATCAGGTACATAAAGGCATTGTCTGCGTCGGCGGGGGGCTGGCGTTGCTGGTAACGCTGCGAGAGCTCAAGGGCCGCAGGGGAGGGCGGCTCGTCTCGCCAGTTGATCAGCACCAGGAGCAGATAGCCCAGGAGGACCAAGACCAGCAACAAGCCGAGCGACCAGCACAATCCGCGGCCCAACAGAGGTAACGCGCGCATGCGGTGTTCCTGGTAAGTCGAACGAGGTGCGCGAGCATACCCGCTGGCCCGGGTGCTGCAAGCCCCGTGTCGCCACTTCTGCCTTGAGGCCGGTTACCGGGCGGTGTTTGCCGGCAGCGCCGGGTAGTCCGCCAGCACCGCTTCGCCACCCTGGGCGTCGAGCCCGATCACCTGGTAGGCGTCGCGAAGGGCGCCGCGTTCCATGCCCGGCGAGCCGGTGGGCATGCCGGGTACGGCGGCGCCCAGCAGGTCCGGGCGCTGGCGCAACTTAAGGATATCGGCGGCCGGTACATGGCCTTCGATAAACTGACCATTGATGACGCCGGTGTGGCAGGAAGCCAAGCGCGGTGGCACGCCCAGGCGGCTCTTGACCGCGCTCATATTGCTTTCCACCCGGTCGGTGACGGTAAAACCGTTGTCTTCCAGGTGGTTGATCCAGGCCTTGCAGCAGCCGCAATTGGGGTCGCGAAAGACTTCGATGGCAATCGGCTCGGCGGCCTGGACCAGGCCGGCCAGCAGGCTGGTCAATAGAACGAGACGGCGCATGGGAAACCCTCGCTGGCAGAAGATCGCCAGCATAACGCCGGACAGGGATGTGCCCAAGTGCGGGGTGTTGCAGGGCGTTACCGATCAACCGGGTTTATATCGGCGGCCCGAGAGCAAACTGCACTATGCTGGCCAGCTGAATTGCCCCGTTGACTCGAAAAGGATCTGGCCATGCTGTTTGCGCGAATCTTTCTGGCGGTGCAGGCCCTGGCGCTGGTCGGCCTGGGCCTGGCCTATTTTATCCAGCCCGAGGAAATGGCCAATTTAAGCGGCATGCTGTTGATGGCCCCGGCGGCGATCACCGATGTGCGCGCCTACTACGGCGGGTTGCAGATTGGTCTGGGGGTGTTCCTGCTGTTGGCGATTAGCCGTGCCGACCTGACCCGCGCGGCCTTGACGCTGCTGGTGCTGGTCTATGCCGGCCTGGCGCTCGGGCGAATCGGCGGCCTCTGGCTGGACGGCACGACCCAGCAAAGTTTCAACCTCTATGCGCTGCTGATCGAATTGGTCTCGGCGGGTTTGGCGTTCTGGGCGCTGCGTGGGGTCAGTCGCGTCTAGCCGGGCTATCCAGGCAAAGTCTGCCGCTGGGCGACATGCCTGGTATGAACCGCGTGGTGCCTGCTGTGCCGCTAGTAGGCGTCGTCGGCGGCAGCCTGGCCTGACGTCCAGGCGAGCAAAAGCGTTTACATCAAGTCTGAGCGCCCAGTTGGCCAGGGTCACAACGACGCGTCATCGATCCCGACCAGGTGCCAGCAATTGGGTGTGGGTTCAAAGTGGTACTCAATGGAATAGTCGGTATCCGGCTGGTTAAACGCCACGGTCAGGCGAGCGGTGTTATCGCGGGTTATTTTTTGCTCGAACTGAGATGATTTTTTTGGAGCCTTCGGCGGATAATCCGGCTGTTTTCTGGCCTGCGCATCCGCGGCGCTGGTAATCAGGAGCTGGATTTTTCGGGGTTCGGGTTCAGCGTTTACATCGATATAGGAGTAGCTCAGCGGATAGTGCGTATGGTCCTTCTGGAATTGCTTGTCTTCCTTGAAGGTTGTCAGAAACCTTTCAAAGGTTGGGCCACAGACCGGGGCCGCCTGGACCGAAAATGACAGCATCAATAAGAGCGGAGCGACTATACGGAGCATCGTGAACCTCTGATTGTTAGCGCTTCTCACATAGGGGAGTAGTGTTCAGGCCGGCGCCTGTGCCGGGCTGCTATGCCAATCTTGTTTTTTGCTACATCCGAGCCAAGTCGCGCTCAGCTGCCAGGATCGTCTCGTGACCCGAGCTGGCCGATTCATCAAGGCTCCACTTTCCCTATCATGGAGGCGGAGTTGAGCGGGGGCAAAGTGAACCCGTGCAGTGGTATGTGGCAGCGGCCACCAACAAGTGCGTGTCCAGGCGTGATTAGCCTAGGGCCGCCAGGCTGACCTGTACCGCTTGCAGGTGTCGCTAGGCTGCCATAGTCGCTGTGGACTGTCATGGGTGTCTTTGCTACTTACAATGGGGGTGTCTTGTTTTGCCCCAGGCAGCTCGTAAGGACGGTGTTTATTTCAGCTTGAATGAAAACTGGTTGGAGGACCAGAGCAAGTAGGTAGGCTGGCCTTCCACTTCCTCGGTTCCCGCCACCAAGGAACCTTTGGGCAATGTCCACCCCATCAGTTTGTTACCAAAGCCATCTGAACCAAGATCTTCTTTCGTGTCAGCGCGCTTATAGTTTTGCATATGCTTGAACGCGTAATCCTGCACCTTTTCAAATGAACTGCTGGGGAACTCCACGCGCACGTGTGTGAGTGTGCCGTCCTGAAAGATAAACATGATATGAGTTGCCGGGATGCCGCCATAGGCGCTGTTTGTGTATATGTCGCACGTGAAGTCGTGGCGCTTCGATATTTTTTCTTCCGGCGTCAGGTTGCCATAACATTTGGGTGCGTGGCCCTTGGCTCTAAGCGCTGTGCTTACCTCGTCTATCGGCTGGTGGGTAAAGCTCTCAAAAGGTTCGTTGAACTCGGGCTGGCCGAGGCGTGCATACCAGGCTTCGACTCCATACGTGTAGCGTGACGGTAGTTGAGGGGCTATCAATACTCCGGCGATGATGGTCAGGGTAAAAAGCAATACTATTTTAAGTGATTTCATGTGTTCTACGAGATTAAGGCTGGCGCAGTTGTGTTTGCGGCCTGGCCCGCGTGGGGCTGGACAGGTTTGAAGTGTATCTCCAGAGCGGACCAGCGATCGATAGTAGGCTTGGCCGTGGCCGTGGCCGTGGCAGTCAGTACTTGTGCGCTGGTTCGCAGATAAACCCCAGGGCCTGCTGCAGGCGGCTGCGCCAGGGGCCAGGCCAGGGGCGATATATACAGCGGGATTAGGCCTGTGGACTTACCGCACGGCCGCGCCGAACCGGGTTTTGAAACCCCACCCTGCTAGAAACGGGCCGTCGGGGGCGTCAGAACGAACAACGATAAATCCCTTATCGCATCAAAATAGGGCCAGCCTGGCGTGGCCCGGCCCTGCGGGTTGCGCCAATAAGCGCCCCATGCCGCGTGGCGAAACTGGACAAGGGAATGACCCTTGCCTGCGTTTCGCGCCTGGCCTGGAACCCTTTTTCGTGGCAACGCGCCCCGCGATGATTAATGTTCACAGGTCCTAGCAGGCCGTTGAAAAACTACCTGCGTTGCCGATACGGCGTTAAAAACATCCGCGGAATGCTCATTTACAGCTTGTAAACTGCGCTTGCTCGGGTGTTTTTGTCAGGGGCGTCCAGTCTTGTCTCGCCCGCCACGCCTACGCTTTTCAACGGCATGCTAGCCCTTGCGCCGCTCCAGCAAGACCCCGCTTTCCATATGGTGGGTATAGGGGAACTGGTCGAACAGGGCGCAGCGGGTCACCTGGTGGGTGTCGTGCAACTGGGCGATATTGGCCGCCAGGGTTTCCGGGTTGCAGGAGATATACAGGATGCGCTCGAAGCGCCGGGTCAGCTCGCAGGTGTCCGGGTCCATGCCGGCGCGCGGCGGGTCGACGAACACGCTGCCGAAGTCGTAGCTTTTCAGGTCGATGCCCTGCAGGCGGCGGAACGGACGCACGTCGTTCAGGGCCTCGGTCAGCTCCTCGGCGGACAGCCGCACCAGGGTGACATTGTCCACGTCGTTGTCGGCCAGGTTGGCCAGGGCGGCGTTCACCGAGCTTTTGCTGATCTCGGTGGCCAGTACCTTGCGTACCCGGGTCGCCAGGGGCAGGGTGAAGTTGCCATTGCCACAGTAAAGCTCCAGCAGGTCATCCTGGCGTTCGCCCAGGGCCTCGTAGGCCCAATTGAGCATCTTCTGGTTGACCTCGCCATTGGGCTGGGTAAAGGCCCCTTCCGGTTGGCGATAACTGAAGGTACGGCCGGCCACCTGCAGGCGCTCGACCACATGGTCCTTGCCGATCACCAGGCGTTGGCCGCGCGAGCGGCCGATCAGGCTGACCTCCAGCGCGCTGGCCAGCTGCCGCGCGGCGGCCTGCCAGACGTCGTCCAGCGGCCGGTGGTAGCACAGGCTGATCAACGCATCGCCGTCCAGGGTGGTCAGGAACTCGACCTGGAACAGCTTGAAGGACAGCGCCTGGCTGGCTTCCCAGCCGGCCTTCAGGCGCGGCATCAGCTCATTGATACGCTGGCTGGCGATGGGGAAGTCTTCCAGCAGGATCGGCGTGTGTTTATCACCGGCCTCGAACATCGCATAAAAGCGCTGTTCCTGTTCACGCCACAGGCGGAATTCGGCCCGCAGGCGGTAGAACGCCCGCGGCGACTCGAAGACCTGGGGTTCGGGTGCGGCGAAGGGCGCCAGCAGCTCGACCAGACGGGTCTTTTTCTCGGCCAGCTGGGCCAGGTACTGGCTGGGGTCAACGTGCAGACGGCTCATGGAACACTCGGTGTCGGGTTGGGCCCGGCAGGCGCCGGGCGGTCACGGGTCAGGCAGTGGCGGGGCGCACCGGTTGGCACGCCCCGTCGGGTATCAGGCGTTGAACCAGCCCAGTTTGATCACAAAGAGGATGGCCAGTATCACCAGGGCCGGATTCAGCTCGCTCCAGCGGCCGGCCAGCGCCTTGATCGCCACCCAGGCGATAAAGCCAAAGGCGATACCGTTGGCAATGGAATAGGTCAAGGGCATGGCCAAGGCGGTGATCGTCACCGGGGCGGCGACGGTAATGTCCTCCCAGTCGATCTCGGCCAGCCCGGACAGCATCAGCACGGCGACGAACAGCAGCGCCGGGGCGGTGGCGAAGGCCGGTACGCTGCCAGCCAGCGGGGCGAAGAACAGCGCCAGCAGGAACAACAGGGCGACCACGCAGGCGGTCAGGCCGGTGCGTCCACCGGCGCTGACGCCGGCCGCCGACTCGATATAGCTGGTGGTGGTCGAGGTGCCCAGCAGCGAGCCGGCCATGGCCGCGGTGCTGTCGGCGATCAGGGCCCGGCCCATCTTCGGCATATGGCCGTCCTTGCCCATCAGCCCGGCTTTTTTCGCCACGCCGATCAGGGTGCCGGAGTTGTCGAACACGTCGACGAACAGGAAGGCGAAGATCACGCTGACCAGGCCGATGTCCAGGGCGCCACGGATATCCAGCTGCAGGAAGGTCGGCGCCAGCGACGGTGGCATCGACAGCACGCCACCGAACTGGCTGACGCCCAGGGCGATGGAGGCGAAGGTGATCACCAGGATGCCGATCAGCACCGCGCCGGTGACCTTGCGCGCTTCCAGGGCAACGATCAGGAAGAACCCGAGAATCGCCAGCAGCGCGCCGGGTTTGCTCAGGTCGCCCATGCCCACCAGGGTCGCCGGGTTGTCCACCACTATGCCGGCGCTCTGCAGGGCGATCAACGCCAGGAACAGGCCGATGCCGGCGGCGATCGCCGAACGCAGCGCCAGCGGGATGCTGTTGATGATCCATTCGCGGATGCGGAAGATCGACAGCAGAAAGAACATGCAGGCCGAAAGAAACACCGCGCCCAGTGCCACCTGCCAGCTGTGGCCCATATGCAGGACTACTGTATAGGTGAAGAAGGCGTTGAGTCCCATGCCCGGTGCCAGGGCGATCGGGTAGTTGGCGATCAGGCCCATGGTCGCCGAACCGATGGCGGCGGCCAGGCAGGTGGCGACGAACACCGCGCCCTTGTCCATGCCCGTTTCACCGAGGATGCTCGGGTTGACGAAGAGGATATAGGCCATGGTCAGGAAGGTGGTGAGGCCGGCAAGCACTTCGGTGCGCACCGTGGTGTTGTGTGCGCTCAGTTGGAACAGTCTTTCCAGCATGCTGGGCTCTCCCCTTGTTGGACGTCCGCCAGAAGCAAAGCACAGCCGCCCTGGGGGCGCTGTTTTTCTGCGGCTCCGGCAAAAGCCGCGCATCATACCAGCTCGTCCCCGGATGGTGGATTTATGACCCGATCGAGGCGCGCTGTCACCTCGCTCCAGGAGAAAACACTATGACCCCACGCGCCCTGATTCCCGTCGCCGACGGGGTGGAAGACCTGGAAACCGTCACCCTGATCGATGTGCTGCGGCGCGCCGAGGTCGAGGTGCTGGTGGCCAGCGTCGAGGAACGCCGCATGTTCACTTGCGCCCGCGGTACTCGCCTGACGGCAGATGCCATGCTGGTGGACGTGCTGGCCCAGGCCTTCGATTTGATCGTCCTGCCCGGCGGCATGCCCGGCGCCCAGCACCTGGCCGACCATCAACCCTTGGCCGAGCGGGTGCGCGAACAGGCCAGAGCCGGGGCCCTGTTCGCCGGCCTGTGCGCGGCCCCAGCGGTGGCGCTGCAGGCGTACGGCGTGCTGCGCCAGCGGCGCATGACCTGCTATCCGGCGCTGAGCGACCGGCTTAGCGGTTGCACCTTCGTCGACGAGGCCGTGGTGGTCGACGGCAACTGCATCACCGCCCAGGGGCCTGGCAGTGCGCTGGCCTTTGCCCTGACCCTGGTCGAGCGGCTGTGCGGCAAGGCGACCCGTAACCGGGTGGCCCAAGCCATGCTGGTCTAGCGCCTGGGGAGACTATGCGCCTTGGGTGCCCGCGACCTTCCGGGACGCGCCTTGAACATTAACCGGAGGGGGCAGTCGTAAATCTTGGATGCCGGTTGCAGGCCGGCGCAGACCCGTGCTGGTGCGCTTTCGGGGCGCCCCGGCGCCCCTGATTCCGAGGTTGTCATGAGCACGATTTCCCCCATGGACGGCGACAGCCGGCTGGCGTTGCATCCGCTGAACCTGAGTATCAACGGCCAGCCGTATCAGTTGCAGGTGCAGCCCTGGACCACGCTGCTCGACCTGCTGCGCGAGCAGTTGGGCCTGACCGGCAGCAAGAAGGGCTGCGATCACGGCCAGTGTGGCGCCTGTACCGTATTGCTCGACGGGCGTCGCATCAACGCCTGCCTGAGCCTGGCGGTGATGGCCGAGGGTGCCGAGCTGCTGACCATTGAGGGCCTGGCCCAGGGCGAAGAGCTGCATCCGCTGCAGGCGGCCTTTATCCGTCACGACGCTTTCCAGTGCGGCTACTGCACCCCCGGGCAGATTTGCTCGGCCCTGGGCCTGGCCCATGAAGGCCGCGCCCAGGGCCATGAGCAGGTGCGCGAAGCCATGAGTGGCAACCTGTGCCGCTGCGGCGCCTACGGCAATATCCTCGCGGCCATCGAGGAGGCCTTGCCCGCCTGCCGTGCCCAGGGAGGCGAGCAGCCATGAGTCCCTTCACCTACAGCAAACCCCAGGGCATCGATGAGGCCCTGGGCCTGGCCGGACCGACCGCGCGTTTTATCGCCGGTGGTACCAACCTGCTGGACCTGATGAAGGAAAACCTCAGCCGCCCCGAGCGCCTGATCGATATCAACGGTCTGCCCTTGCGCGGGGTCGAGCCCCTGGCCGATGGCGGCCTGCGCATCGGTGCCCTGGTCAGCAATGCCGACCTGGCCTGGCATCCGGCGATCGAGCAAGGCTACCCGCTGGTGGCCCAGGCGATCCTGGCCGGGGCCTCGCCGCAGTTGCGCAATATGGCGACCACCGGCGGCAACCTGCTGCAGCGCACCCGTTGTTACTATTTCTATGACGCGACGGTGCCCTGTAATAAACGCGAACCCGGTTCCGGTTGCCCGGCCCGGCAGGGGCGCAATCGTATTCATGCAATTCTCGGGGCCAGCCCACACTGCGTCGCCACGCACCCCTCGGACCTGTGCGTGGCCCTGGCCGCGCTGGCCGCGCGGGTGCGGGTGATCGGCCCCGCGGGCGAGCGCGTCATCCCCTTCGCCGACTTCCATCGGCTGCCGGGCGACACCCCGGAGCGCGATCATTGCCTGGCAACGAATGAGCTGATTGTCGCGGTCGAGTTGCCCGCCGACGGCTTCGCCGCCCACTCGGCCTATCTGAAGGTGCGTGATCGCGCCTCCTACGCCTTTGCCCTGGTCTCGGTCGCCGCGGCCCTGGAACTCGAGGATGGCCAGATCCGCCGCGCGCGCCTGGCTCTGGGCGGAGTGGCGCACAAACCCTGGCGCGATACCGGGGTCGAGGCGGCGCTTATCGGTCTACCCGCCAATACCACGACCTTCCAGGGCGCCGCCGAAGCGTTGCTGGAGGATGCCCAGCCGCTGGCCGACAACGGCTTCAAGATCGAGCTGGCCCGCCGTGCCATCGTCCGCGCGTTGAGCCAGGCCGCCGCGGGGGGAGTACGTCCATGAACGCCTCGCCGCTGGGTATGCCGCTGGATCGGGTCGAGGGTCCGCTCAAGGTCACAGGAGGGGCGCGTTACGCCGGCGAATTCGCGGTGCCCGGGTTGTTGCACGGCGTGGTGGTCAACAGCGCCATTGCCTGCGGCCGCATCCTGCGGATCGACGCCGAGGCGGCGTTGCGGGTGGCCGGGGTCGAGCAGGTACTGACCCATCTGAACCGGCCACGCCTGGCGGAGGATGACGACGCCTACGAGGATGCCGATGCCGCCGAGGGCTCACCCTTCCGGCCGCTGTACAACGCACGCATCTTCTACAGCGGCCAGCCGCTGGCGCTGGTCGTCGCCGATACCCTGGAGCGCGCGCGCTACGCCGCCTCCCTGGTCCAAATCGAGTACGAGCAGGACGCCCACCAGACCGACCTGCTGACCCAGCTCGACGACGCACACCCGGCGCCCGCCGAGTTGCCCGAGCCGCGGGGCGACTGGGAACATGCCCTGGCCGGCGCCACGTTGCGGATCGAGGCCGAGTACAGCTCGCCGGTGGAGTACCACAACCCCCTGGAACCCCATGCCTCGACGGTGCTGGTGCAGGCCGATGGCACCCTGCTGGTGCATGACAAGACCCAGGGCACGCAGAACAGCCAGGCCTATATCGAGCAGGTGTTCGGCCTGGAACCCGGCCGGGTTCGGGTGCTCGCCGCCTTTGTCGGCGGCGCCTTCGGCTCCGGCTTGCGGCCGCAGTACCAGCTCCCCCTGGCGGTGATGGCGGCGCTGGCGCTGAACCGCTCGGTGCGGGTGTGCCTGACCCGCCAGCAGATGTTCACCTTCGGCTACCGGCCGCGCACGCTGCAGCGACTGTGTCTGGGCGCTTCGGCCAACGGTACGCTGCAGGCGCTGACCCATTCGGCGATCGCTCAGACCTCGCGCTTCGAGGACTTCAGCGAACAGGTGGTCCAGTGGTCGGGCATGCTTTACCACTGTGACAACCTCGAGCTGTCCTACCGGCTGGCGCCGCTGGATGTCTTCACCCCGCTGGACATGCGCGCCCCCGGCGCGGCCCTGGGGCTTTTTGCCCTGGAGTGCGCCATGGATGAGCTGGCCTATGCGGCTGCCATCGATCCCTTGCAGTTGCGCCTGAATAACTACGCCGAGCGCAACCAGAACGAGGACAAGCCCTATTCCAGCAAGGCGCTGCGGGCCTGCTACCAGCAGGGTGCCGAGCGCTTCGGCTGGGCCGCCCGGCCCCTGGCGCCGCGCAGCCGACGTGAGGGCCAGCAGTGGATCGGTTGGGGCATGGCCACCGGCGTTTGGGAGGCCATGCAGCAGAAGGCCAGCGCCAAGGCACGGCTGGATGGCAGCGGCAAGTTGACCGTCAGCAGCGCCACCACCGATATCGGCACCGGCACCTACACCGTGATGACCCAGATCGCCGCCGCGACCCTGGGTCTGGCCGTGGAGGACGTGACCTTTGTGCTGGGCGATTCGAGCCTGCCCAAGGCGCCGCTGCAGGGCGGCTCCTTTACCGTGTCCTCGGTGGGCAGCGCGGTGCAACAGGCCTGCGAAGCCTTGGGCCAGCGCCTGCTGGTGATCGCCCAGAGCCTGCCGGATTCCGGCCTGGCCGGCGTGCGGCCGGAACAGGTGAGTTTTGGCGACGGACAGTTGCGCCTCGAGGGCAGTGACCGGGCCCTGTCGCTGGCCGCGATCGTCCGCGCCAGCGGCCTGCACAGCCTGGAAGTGCAGGTCGAGGCGCAGCCGGACACGCGGCGCGAGGCCTATAGCACCGCCACCCATTCGGCGGTCTTCGTCGAAGTCCAGGTCGATAAAAGCCTGGGCACGGTGCGGGTCACCCGGGTGGTCAGCGCCATCGCCGCGGGGCGGGTGGTCAATCCGAAAATGGCCCGCAGCCAGATCCTCGGCGGGGTGGTCTGGGGCATCGGCATGGCCCTGCACGAAGAAGCCCTGACCGACCACGGGCTGGGCCGCTGCATCAACCACAGTCTGGCCGAATACCATATCCCGGTGCAGGCCGATATCGGCGAGGTGGAGGTGATCTTCGTCGAGGAGGACGACCCGATCGTCAATGCCCTGGGCTCCAAGGGCGTCGGCGAAATCGGCATGGTCGGGGTGGCCGCCGCGGTGGCCAACGCCGTCTATCACGCCACCGGCAAACGCATTCGCGAATTGCCGATCACCCTCGACAAGTTGCTTTGAGAGCGACCCGGGCCACCGCGCGCCGTCTGCGGGCGACGCGCGGTAGCTGATCCCGCGATGCGGGCCGGTATCGGCCGAGATTGCCGACAACCTGAACGTCCCGGTTTACCGGCTGACGGTGGCGCGATTTAATAGCCGCCCCGCACATGGAGCCGGTTCGCGCCTTTCATGTTGCCCCTTGTCCTTGGAGTTTCGGTCAGCATGATAGTCGGCATAGATCTGGGCACCACCAACAGCTTGGTGGCGGTCTGGCACGAGGGCGCGCCCCAGCTGGTCGCCAATGCGCTGGGTGAGTTGCTCACCCCGAGTGTGGTCGGCCTGGATGACCAGGGCCAGATCCTGGTTGGCCAGGTGGCCTACGAGCGGCTGCAAACCCACCCGCAGCTGACCACCGCACTGTTCAAGCGGCATATGGGCAGCGGGCATGAGATCCGCCTGGGCGGCCGGGTGTTTCGTCCTGAAGAACTGTCGGCGTTGGTGCTCAGAAGCCTCAAGGCGGACGTCGAGCGGGTCTACGGGCTGCCGGTTACCCAGGCGGTGATCAGCGTGCCGGCCTATTTCAGCGACGCCCAGCGCAAGGCCACGCGCATCGCCGGCGAGCTGGCGGGGTTGCAGGTCGACACCCTGATCAACGAGCCCACGGCGGCGGCGCTGGCCTATGGCGTGCACCAGAGGGAGGAAACCACCTTTCTGGTGTTCGACCTGGGCGGCGGTACCTTCGACGTGTCGATCCTCGAACTGTTCGACGGGGTGATGGAGGTGCGCGCCAGCGCCGGCGACAATTTCCTCGGTGGCGAGGATTTCGACGATGCCCTGGTGCACTGGTTCTGTGCTCGCCTGCGCAGTCGGGACAAGGCCCCCGACCTGGACGCAGCGCCGGTGCAGCAGCGCTTGCGCCGCGAGGCGCGGCGTGTGCGGCATGCCCTTGGCCAGCAGGCCCAGGTCGAGTTCAGCCTGGCCCTGGGCGATGAAGTCTGGAGCGAGACACTCAGCCAGCCGCAGCTGCAAGAGGTGGTCACGCCCTTGCTGGATCGCTTGCGCGCGCCGCTTGAGCGGGCGTTGCGCGATGCCCGGATCAATGCCCCGGATCTGGATGAGGTGCTGCTGGTTGGCGGCACCACCCGCATGCCATTGGTGCGCAAGCTGGTAACCGGTCTGTTCGGTCGTTTCCCCTCGCTGCATTTGAACCCCGACGAGGTCATCGCCCAGGGTGCGGCCATCCAGGCCGCGCTCAAGGCCCGGGATGCGGCCCTGGAGGAGGTGGTGCTGACCGATGTCTGCCCCTATAGCCTGGGGGTGGAAACCACCAAACAATTGGGCGCGCAGTTCGACGGCGGTCATTTCCTGCCGATTATCGAGCGCAACTCGGTGGTGCCGGTTAGCCGCATGCATGGGTTGCAAACCTTGCACGATCAGCAAAAGCAGGTGCTGCTGAAGATCTACCAGGGCGAGAGCCGGCTGGTGAAGAACAATATTTTTCTTGGCGAACTGGATATCCCGGTGCCGCCGCGCAAGGCCGGCGAGGTGAGCCTGGAGGTGCGCTTCACCTACGACATCAACGGCCTGCTGGAAGCGCTGGTGCATATCCCGATGACCGGGCAGCACCATCGCCTGGTGATCGAGAACACCCCCGGGGTGTTGAGTCCGGCGGAAATCGATCAACGCTTGAAAGCCCTCGACGCGCTGAAGATTCATCCGCGCGATCAGCAGGTCAACAGCCTGCTGATGGCGCGCCTGGAGCGCCTGTATCAGGAATGCCTGGGCGAGCAGCGCCAGTATGTTGGGCAACTGGCCGAGCAGTTCCAGCAGGTGTTGGATGGCCAGGACGAGCGGCTGATCCGCGACGCCCGGCGGGTGGTGAGCGAGCGTATGGAAGCGTTGGAACGTGATTTTTAAGGGGGTTGGGCGATGAGCCACTGGACGACGGTGCTGGGGCTCGGCGAGGCGGCGGATGAGCGCAGCATCAAGCGCAGCTACGCGAAGTTGCTGAAAGTTCACCGCCCTGACGAAGACCCTCAGGGATTCCAGCGCCTGCGCGAGGCCTATGAGGCCGCCTTGGCATTCGCCGCGCGGCGGCTGGCGCTGGCGCCGAAACAGCTGGTCATCGAGTCTCACTCCGCGCCAGAGTCCGTCTCGCGGGCAATGCCGGCGCCTGCCGATCAAGGCCAGCTCGAGACCGATGCGCAGCCTTTGGCATTAACCCCTGCGCGTGAGGCACTGAGGCGGCAGCCGCCGAACGGCGAGGCCCCGCTCGAACCCGTCGAGCGTCTCAGGCCAGCGCCTGTCGAGCGAGCCGCCGCGGCGGTCGAGGAGGAGTTCCGCGCCCTACTCCAAGTGTTGACGCCGGCCTCTCTGGAAGCGGCTCATGCCGCGGCCCAGGCGCAGGGCCAGCTGGCGGCCTTCGAGGCCTGTTTGCTCGAGCGCTGCATCGCTGCCGAGGAAGAAGGTCTGGGGCCAACGCGCTGGGCCATGGTTCGGCTCAAGTGGCTGACACCCTGGCAATCGGCGGCGCTGCCGACCGAAGAGATGGACATCCTGGTAGGACGTTTGCTCTGGCAGGAATTGCACGCCTTGCACGGGTTGCTGGTGGCAGGCAACGAGCCCGCTTTTCTGCAGCAGCTTGCCGTGCTCCATCAGCAGCCCTGGCTGCAACCCTTTGATCGGCGGGCCTATTTCCATCGGCAATTGGTCGATATGTTATTGGCGGTGAGCCAATGGACGCAGCCTTTTTTCCAGGCGGTCTGCACCCGTTGCGGCTGGGATGACCTGTGTGCCCGGCAGGCGGGCTGGATGGCCGAGTGGGAGCAGTTGCTGCGCCGTGGTCAACTGGAGGAACTGGAGCAAGGCCTGCGAGCGGAGCTGGCTGTGCGCAAGCCCAAGAAGCCTGAAACGCGGGCGGCCTGGTTGCTGTTCAAACCCATGAGCGATGGTCGGCGCAGGCGCTTCGTGGACCCATTTACCGCTCAGGATTGGCAGGCGTGCGAGGTGTTGGCCGATCACCTCAGCCACGGGGCACCCGAGCTGGTGCAGCGCTTGGCGCCAGGCGGCCTGTTTGACTGGCGTCCCTGGCAGGCGGTACCGAATTGGCACCGCAGCGAGCTCTACCTCGGGCTGTTGATGATCCTCCCGTGCTGGCTGGCCTTTTCCCATATCCTGGTCGGTTACGACCCTACCTTGCTGATGTTCAGCCTGGTCGGTGCTCTGATCAGCGCTGTTCTGGCGGCAATCACTTTCTACACCATGTACTACATGTGGAAACCTTTTGCCCATGGGTTGGCCTGGGCCGATGTCGCGCTCAGTTCGCTTGTGCTGCCCGGTGACTGGGTTCGTCGGGGCCTGGGCTTTCTGTTGCTGCGCCATGGCGTTCCCTGTGTGTTCATTACCGGGACGGCGGCGTTGGTAGGGGGAATGAACGGGCCGACTAGCGCCGCGGCAATGGCTGTACTGTTCAGTGTCCTGACCCTGGCCTCTGCAAATCTCGTCCTGAAGCTAGGTACTCCGCGGGCAGCCCTGCAGTACATGTTCAAGCGCTTCGCCAGGCCTTTGCGGCTGCGCAAATGAGCGCCGTAGGGCCGGAAACTGACCCAATGCCCAGTGACTGCCTGGCATTTCAAGACGAATGGGGGCTACTTGATCAACCTGAATCAGGCCGTTAAGGAACAGATATGAGTTGCTGGGCGATTCTCGGCTTGCGCAGCGATGCGGACGAGCGCGCGATCAAGCGCAGTTATGCCGCCTTGCTCAAGGTGCATCGCCCCGATCAGGACCCGCAGGCCTTTCAGCGGTTGCGGGGCGCCTATGAGCAGGCGCTGTCGTTAGCCCACCGCCGCGCAGAAACGCAGGCTTATGAGGCTGAGCTGGACGGTACAGTGCAGGCGACTGTGCCTGCCAGCGAGTTGGCTGCGGGGGACCCGCCCGCGCTGCTCGAAGCGGCTGACGCTGAACTCGCAGGGATGCTGGCCGGCCTGTTCGATCTGACGCCGGCCGCGCTGGATGCCGTGGCCTGCCGGGCCAAGGCCGATGACCGACTGGCGATGTTCGAGCGCTGCCTGCTGGAACGCTGCCTGAACGACAACGAGCAGGGATACCTGGCCGCACAGTGGGCACTGCAGCACTTGGGCTGGCTGACGCCCTGGCAAGAGTCCTCGCTACCCTCGAGGCAGCTGGAGCTGCTGGACCATCGCCTACTCGCCACGGAACTCCATGGTCTGCATGGGCTGCTGGTGGACGGCAACGAACAGCACTTTGTGGCGCTGGTCGCGCAATTGCATGGGCAGGATTGGTTGCAATCGTTCGAACGGCGCAGCTATTTCAATCGGCAGCTGGTGGAGATTCTGCTGGCCGTGGAGCAGTGGTCCCCTGAGTTGCTCCTGACGCTGTGCGCCCGCTGCGGGTGGGACGAAGTGGCGGCGACCCAGGGCGACTGGCTGTCCGAATGGGAGCAGCTGCTGCAGCGTGGTGAGCAGGACGAGCTGGAGCAGCGGGTGCGCGAGCGTATCGACCGACCCCTCGCGGACAGCGGTCAGGCGCGGGCGGCCTGGCTGATGTTCAAGCCGCTGAGCGATGCTCGGCGCAGGCGCCTGGTCGATGGTTTCTCGGAAAAGGACTGGCAAGCCTGCGACTTGCTGGAGCAGACGCTACAGGCTGCGCCATTGGCGCTGCAACGCCTGGCCCCTGATGGACCCCATGACTGGCGGCAATGGCGCCTTGCCAGTGAGTGGCCAGGCGCGTTTTTTTACCTGTGGTTACTGCTGCTGTTGCCCTGTGCAGTGGGGGCTGGCGATGCCCTGGATCGATCCGATGCCTCCTGGTTGGGAGCCGGCTTCTGCGCAATTGCCCTGGCGCTGGGGTTGGCCACTTCGCTGTCGGGGCTTTACGGACTGTGGCGTTGCTTGGACCCCTGGTTAACCGAGCCAGACCTGGCCATCAGCAGCAGGTTACTGCCCGCCACCTGGGTGCGCAGTGGCCGTGGTCTGCTGCTGTTGCGTCATGGATTGCCCGCGGCAGCACTGACAGTGCTGACGGCGACGGCGGTGTGGGAAGCAACCGCAAGTGTCTATTACGCGCTGGCCTGTGGCCTGATCGGGCCGATGGCCTTGGCTTATGCCGGTGTTATCCCCCGGCCAGGCCATCCGCTGCAGCTCCCCGCGACGGTGCTGGTGGTTTTCAGCAGTGGGCTGGAACGGACCTATCAGCGGGGCAAGGGCGCTTGGTGTCGTGTCATGACCTGGAAAAAGATGCTGGTAGTCGGGCTAATCCTGTTTGTGGCTGGAGTGTTGGCCGCGCTCGACCCGAATTTCAGCCAAGGAGTGGCTGGGACCTGCACCTGGACCTTGCACTACAAGGATGAGTGCCGGATGCCGGCACAGGATTAAGGGCTTGCTGGCGGTTTGCCGTAAAGCCGGCCCAGGTGGCTGTCGCGGCCGGCGAGAAATGCCCGCAGTCGCTGCGGGTAATCGGCGGGGGCCGCGGCGCGCACCGAGGGCCGCTCGGCCAGGGCTGTGCGCCAGGCGGCCAGCCGTGGGAGGCCCCGCAACAGCCTGGCCTCGGGTAACGCGTCGAGCACCTGCCAATAGCGAAACACCGGGGCGAATACCACGTCCACCAGGGAAAACGCCACGCCGTTGAAAAACGGCCCGCCGCTCAACTGGTCCTCGAGTCGCGCGAAGCGTGTGCGCAGGGCGTCAGCGCGCTGCGCGAACGCCGCGGCGTCGAGCGCGTTATAAAACTGCGCCAGCTCGCTCAACAGGTTCGAGGCGAACTCCATCCAGGCCCGGTGCTGGGCGCGCAGAAACGGGTCCGCGGGGTGCAGGCGCGAGCCGAAGCTGTCATCCAGGTATTCGACGATCGCCGCCGACTCGAACAGTACCCCCGACGGCGTGCGCAGCAGCGGTACCTTGGCCAGCGGCGAGAGCGCCAGAAACCAGTCGGGTTTGTCGGCCAGGTCGATATAACGGCGTACGTACGCCAGGCCCTTTTCCTGCAACACGATGGCCACGCGTTGCACATAGGGGCACAGCGGATGGCTGATCAATTCGAGGTCGTGCATGACAGGCTCCTCAGCGTTTTAGCGCTAGAGGCCCGTCCCCCAGCAGGCAATGCACCAGCGACACGGCGGCCAGCACGGCCGGGTACTCCCAGCCGCCATTGGCGTTGCTGAAGACCCAGCCGTTGCCTGAGTGAATCACCAGGGCGCCCAGCAGGATTGGCAGCAGCCCCAGGGATACCCAGCGGCCATAGACCCCCAGCAGGATCAGCAGCCCGCCCGCGACCTCCAGCGTCACCAGGGGAATGGCCAGCAGGGCGGGCAATTGCTGGCTGACCAGCCAGGCGGCCAGACCCTCGATGCCATACGTGAGGTACTTGAGGATCAGCCCGTGACTGATCCACATGCTGGCGAGGGTCAAACGCAGCAGCAGGCTGGCGGCAGCGGGGTAGACAGGCAGGTTCATAAGGGGAGCCTTGTGTGCGTGACATCGGGTGGTGAGAGACGCTGTCACTGTGCGCTTTGCGATTCCGCCGAAAAACTCGCAGTATTGGCCGACTGGTTATGCGTAATTGCATAGGGGGATCGGCCTGTGGACTGGAACGACCTGCAGTATTTCCTGGCGGTGCGTCGACACGGCTCCCTGTCGGCGGCGGCGACGGCACTCAAGGTCAACCACAGCACCGTGCTGCGGCGCCTGGCGCACCTGGAGACGAGCCTGGGAGTGGCGCTGTTCCAGCGCCTGCCGGGCGGTTATGCGGCGACCGTCGCAGGCGACGAATTGGCGGCGCAACTGGCAGGGCTGGATGAGCAGATCGAGGGGGCGCAACGGCGTGTACAGGGCAAGGACCGGCAGATCCGCGGGGTCATTCGGATCACCTCGACCGACACGCTGTTCGGCAGCCTGCTGATGCCGCTGCTGGTGGAGTTCCAGCAGCTCCATCCCCAGGTCCGCCTGCAACTGGTGATGAACAACGCCTTTCTCAATTTGACCCGCCGCGAAGCCGACGTGGCGGTGCGCGGCTCCAACCAGCCACCGGACCATCTGCTGGGGCGGCGGGTCGGACGGATCCAGACGGCCGCCTATGCCGCGCGTTGCTACCTGGCCGAGCATGGGCCGCAGCTACCGTGGGCCGAGCATCTGTGGGTGGGGCCGGACGCCGCCCTGGCGCACCTCGATCAGGCGCGCTGGCTGGACGCGCAGGTGCCCGTCGAGCGGGTGCTGGCGCGGGTCGACAGCCTGGTGGGGATGCTCGAGTGCGTGCGCCTGGGGCTGGGCGTCGGGCTGTTGCTCTGCCCCCTGGCCGAGGCCCATGGCGAGTTGGTGCGTCTGGCGGAGCCCGACCCGGCGCTGGACACCGAGATCTGGGTGCTGAGCCATCCTGACCTGCGGCAGGTGGCGCGGGTCAGGGCGCTGACCGACTTTCTTTATCAGCGCTTGAGCCAGGATCCGCGCCTGCTGCATTGAACGGTCGAGGCGGCGGTTCGGTGGGCTCGGTCATTGGCTGATGCAACCGATCGCGGTTGGCCAGCGTGGGGAACAGGCGCATCCACAGGCCGCTGACCAGCAGGGTACCGACCCCACCCATGACCACCGCTGGCACCGTGCCGAACCAGTGGGCGGTCAGGCCCGACTCGAATTCGCCGAGCTGGTTGGAGGCGCCGATAAACAGGCCGTTGACCGCGCTGACCCGGCCGCGCATGGCGTCCGGGGTTTCCAGCTGCACGAAGGCGGCGCGGATCACCATGCTGATCATGTCCGCCGCGCCAAGGATCACCAGTACCGCCAGGGAAAACCAGAACGAAGTCGACAGGCCGAAGGCGATGGTCGCCACGCCGAACACCCCCACCGAGGTGAACATGATGCGCCCGACCTGGCGTTCGATGGGGAAACGCGCCAGCCACACCGACATCAGCAACGCGCCGATGGCGGGTGCCGAGCGCAGCAGGCCCAGGCCCCAGGGACCGGTCAGCAGAATGTCCTTGGCGAACACCGGCAACAGCGCGGTGGCGCCGCCCAGCAGCACCGCGAACATGTCCAGGGACACCGCGCCCAGCACGTCGCGGCGGCTGCGGATAAATTGCAGGCCGGCCAGCAGCGATTTCACCGAGGCCGGCTCCTTGCGCAGCGGTTCGGCGCGGGCCGGCAGGCTGAGGATCAGCCCGACCGCCAGGCAGTAGAGCAGGGTGGTCGGGGCATAGACCCAGACACTGCCGAACGCATAGAGAAAACCGCCGAGCGCCGGGGCGACTATGGTCGCGGCCTGGATCGCCGAGGCGGAAGCCGCCACCGCCGCCGGAAACAGCCCCACCGGCACCAGGCTGGGCAGCAAGGCCTGGGTCGCCGGCATCTCGAAAGCGCGGGCGCTGCCCAGTAAAAACGCCAGCAGGAAAATCAGCTCGCGGGTCAGGCCGCCGCCACTGCCAAGCACCAGGGCCAGGCCGATCAGCGCCTGGCCGGCCTGGCACAGGGCAACGACCTTGCGACGGTCGTAGCGATCGGCCACATGCCCGGTGTAGAGCACGAACAGCAGGCGCGGCAGGAACTCCACCAGGCCGACCAGGCCCAGGTCCAGTACCTTGCCGGTCAGCTCGTACATCTGCCAGCCGATGGCCACGGTCAGCATCTGAAAACCGCTGGCGGTGCAGACCCGCGCCAGCCAGAACGCCATAAAGGGCCGTTGATGACGCAACAATTGAGCGGAAGGCGCGGACATGGCGATCAATTAGATAGCTAGCTAAGGGTGGCCCAGCCTAGCACGGGCCGCGACGCCTCGGAAACGCCCGAATCACCAGCCGACCTCCTGGCGTAATCGCTGGTCCAAGGCCACATGTAGTCAGTTGCCAGCCGTCCGCGAGGCCCCCAATGCAGCATCTCGATCTCCAGGTGATACGCCGCGCACTGCAGTGGTCCCTGCAGGGCCGTCGGGTCTGGTTGTGCACCGTGCTCAGCACCTTCGGCTCGGCCCCGCGGGCGCCCGGCGCGCTGCTGGCCGCCACGGCCGAGGGCGAGTGGATCGGCTCGCTGTCCGGCGGCTGTGTCGAGGAGGCCTTTCTCGAGCGGCTGGTGCGCCAGGGTTTTGCCACGCCGCTGAACCTGGTGCGTTATGGCGCCCAGGACGCTGGCGAGTCGGTGCGCCTGCCCTGCGGTGGGGTGCTGGAAGTGCTGGTGGAAAACCTTCCGGCAGAGCCGGCGGTGCAGGGCCATCTGCGCCAACTCGAACGAGCCCTGTCGGGGCAATGCCAACTAATCCGTGAGATCAGCCTGCCCGAAGGGCATCGGCGGCTGCGCGATACGGTCGGGCCGGGGCCACGGGTGGAACGCCGCGAGCAGCAGATTCGCTTGCGTATCGGCCCTGCCCAACGCCTGTTGCTGGCCGGGTATTCCAGCGTGGCCGCCCATTGCGTGGCGTTCGGCCAGGCCCTGGGCTTCGAGGTGCTGTTGTGCGAGCCCCGTGAAGAGGTGCTCGCCGGGGTGGAACTGAGCGGGGTGGAGCTGCGTCGCGAGCTGCCAGCGCTGGCCATCGCCGCAGGGGCCTGCCATGGCGACACCGCCGTGCTGGCGTTGACCCATGATCCGCGCATGGACGACCTGACCCTGATGGAAGCGGTGCGCAGCGATGCGTTCTATATCGGTGTGATGGGGTCGCGTGCCACCAGCCTCAAGCGTTTCGAGCGCTTGCGCGGCAGTGGCGGCTTGACCGAGCAGGACCTGGCGCGGATCCAGGCACCCATTGGCCTGGCGCTGGGCAGTAAAACCCCGGCGGAAATCGCCCTGGCGGTGATGGCCGATGTGCTGCGGCTGCGTAACGGGATCGCCCGTGACTGCCTGTAGTCGAGCGGCAGCCGCCGGATGGGGAACGGGGACTTGATGGCGCCGCTGCCCCTGGTGATCGCCCTGGTGCTGGCCGCCGGTCGGGGCCGGCGTTTCGGCGGCGACAAGCGCCAGGCGCGGCTGGCCGATGGCCGAACCCTGCTGCAGGCGACCCTGCAGGCGACCCAGCGAGTATTCGCCGAAACCTATGTGCTGCTGCGGGCCGAAGATGACCCCGCGGCGCTGGAGGTGCCGGCCAGGGTCGGCGTGCTGCGCTGCGGCAACGCCGAACAGGGGCTGGGCGACAGCCTGGCGGCGGGGGTGCGGGCCCTGGTCGGGCACCCGGCCGCGGCGATTGCCGTGGTATTGGGCGATATGCCCTGGGTCGCGGAGTCGAGCTTGCGTGCCCTGGCGGCGCAGGCCGGGGCCGGACGCATAGTATTGGGCAGCCATGGGGGTCGGTACGGCCATCCGGTGCTGTTCGGTCGCCAATTCTGGCCGCCGCTGCAAGCCCTGCACGGTGAACCGGGCGCGCGCGCCTTGATCGAGGGGGCCGGGGCGGCGTGCCGGGTCCTGGCGCTGGATGACCCGGGACTGCTGCGCGACGTGGATACCCCCGAGGCCCTGCGGACACTGGGGTCTGGTGGCCCTGCGGCACCCCGTCGCACCTGTTGAGCACACGCAGAACGGGCGTTCCAGCGATGCGCGACAAATGACCACAGCTGGCCTCGAGGGGGGCGGCGCTACTCTTCGGGCATGGCTTGATCCAGGTCAATACCCCTCTTGGGAATGCCTGCCAGCCGCCTGGATGTTGCTTGTCGCGCACCGCGATAACGCCTCGAAAGATCGCCCATAAGAACAATTGCCGCCCTGCGTACTCCAAAAAAGTTGGAGCGAGTCGGAGCTGGCCGCTGTCTGGTGAGTGCCCGCTATAACCTGATAGAGGATGTTCTATGTTCGGATTGGAGGCTATCGATCTCGCCCGGATCCAGTTTGGTTTCACCATCTCCTTCCATATCGTGTTCCCGGCCATCACCATCGGCCTGGCCAGTTACATGGCGGTACTGGAAGGCTTGTGGCTGAAGACCGGTCAGGAGGTCTACCGTGACCTCTACCATTTCTGGTCGAAGATCTTCGCGGTCAACTTTGGCATGGGCGTGGTCTCCGGCCTGGTCATGGCCTATCAGTTCGGCACCAACTGGAGCGCGTTCTCCGACTTCGCCGGCGCGGTCACCGGACCGTTGCTGACCTACGAGGTGCTGACGGCGTTTTTTCTCGAAGCAGGATTTCTCGGCGTCATGCTGTTCGGCTGGAACCGCGTGGGCCCTGGACTGCATTTTTTCTCGACCATGATGGTGGCGATTGGCACCCTGATCTCGACGTTCTGGATCCTGGCGTCCAACAGCTGGATGCACACGCCCCAGGGCTACGCCATCCTGGACGGGCGGGTGATCCCCATGGACTGGTTCGCCGTGGTGTTCAACCCTTCCTTCCCCTATCGCCTGGCCCATATGGCCACCGCGGCGTTTCTCGCCACCGCGTTTTTCGTCGGCGCCTCGGCCGCCTGGCACCTGCTGCGCGGTCGCGACAACCCGGCGATCCGCCGCATGCTGTCGATGGCCATGTGGATGGCCTTGCTCGTGGCGCCGATCCAGGCGGTGATTGGCGACTTCCATGGCCTCAATACCCTGAAGTACCAGCCGGCGAAGATCGCCGCGATCGAAGGCCACTGGGAAAACCACGGCAACGAACCGACGCCCCTGATCCTCTTTGGCTGGCCCGACATGCAGGCCGAGCAAACCCGCTTCAAGCTGGAAATCCCGGCCCTGGGCAGCCTGATCCTGACCCATAGCCTGGATAAACAGGTGCCGGCGCTGAAGGACTTCGCCGCCGAGGACCGGCCCAACGCGACCATCGTGTTCTGGACCTTCCGGGTGATGGTCGGCCTGGGCCTGCTGATGATCCTCACCGGTCTGTGGAGCCTGTGGTTGCGCCTGCGCGGCCGTCTGTTCGAGAACCGTGCCTTCCTGCACCTGGCCCTGTGGATGGGCCCCTCCGGGATCATCGCCATCCTCGCCGGCTGGTACACCACCGAGATCGGTCGCCAGCCCTGGGTGGTGTACGGCCTGATGCGCACGGTGGATGCCTCGTCCGGCCATGGTTTCGCCCAGATGAGCCTGACCCTGGGCCTGTTCGTGGTGGTGTATTTCGCGCTGTTCGGCGTCGGTATCGGCTACATGATGCGCCTGGTGCGCAAGGGCCCGGTCACCGACGAGGGCAAGGAAGAGGGCGCCGGCGGGCCTGGCCAGCAACGGACCCCGGCGCGGCCGCTGTCGGCGGCGGACGAGGGCCTGGAAGAAGGCGATGGCGATCACCTGGGCGAGAGGAACTGAACATGGGCATCGACCTTTCTTTGATCTGGGCGATCATCATCGTCTTCAGCATCATGATGTACGTGGTGATGGACGGCTTCGACCTGGGCATCGGCATCCTGTTTCCCTTCGTCAAGGACAATGGCGAACGGGATCTGATGATGAACAGCGTGGCGCCGGTCTGGGACGGTAACGAAACCTGGCTGGTGCTCGGTGGCGCCGGCCTGTTCGGCGCCTTTCCGCTGGCCTACTCGGTGGTGCTCAGCGCGCTCTACCTGCCGCTGATCTTTATGCTGCTGGGGCTGATCTTTCGCGGCGTGGCCTTCGAATTTCGCTTCAAGGCCAAGAGCCACAAGCAGCACATCTGGGACAAGGCCTTTATCGGCGGTTCGGTGACGGCGACGTTCTTCCAGGGCATGACCCTGGGCGCCTATATCGACGGCATCCCGGTGCTCAACCGGGCCTACGCCGGCGGCCCGCTGGACTGGTTGACGCCGTTTTCGGTGTTCTGTGGCCTGGCGCTGATCGCCGCCTATGCCTTGCTGGGGTGTACCTGGCTGATCATGAAGACCGAAGGCCGCCTGCAGCAGCAGATGCACGATATGGCCCGGCCGCTGGTGTTCGTGGTGCTGGGCGTGACCGGCATCGTCAGCATCTGGACGCCGCTGGCCCATGCCGCCATCGCCGAGCGTTGGTTCAGCCTGCCGAACCTGTTCTGGTTTATGCCGGTGCCGCTGTTGGTGCTGTTGACCACCTTCTCGCTGCTGCGGGGCATTCAAAAGAACGCCAATCACACGCCCTTTATCCTGACCCTGATCCTGATTTTCCTCGGCTACAGCGGGTTGGGCATCAGCCTGTGGCCCAATATCATCCCGCCCTCGGTGTCCATCTGGCAGGCGGCGGCACCGCCCCAAAGCCAGGGTTTTATGCTGGTAGGCGCGCTGTTTATCATCCCCTTTATCCTGATGTACACCGCCTGGAGCTACTACGTGTTCCGCGGCAAGATGGACCCCGAGCAGGGGTATCACTGATGACCGATGCCACTGGCAAAACCCCGCTGTGGCAACGCCTGGCCTGGCTGGTGGGTATCTGGAGCGCCAGCGTACTGGCCCTGGGTGTGGTCGCCTGGCTGCTGCGGCAATTTATGAGCGCGGCGGGCATGGGTACGCCCTAGGGCGTCTCTGTTCATCACCGCTGCTTGTAGGAGACCCGCCCATTGGGCGAGACCTATCGCGCAGTGCGGTTGTTCAGCCCACCCCGCTGCCGATGGCGGGCGCTGCCCGCCCTACCAGAGCACCTCGGAGACTCTGTTCGCTTCGCTGCGGCCGCTACCGGGGGCCGCCCAGAGACCGCGCCTAGGTGTCGATATACCGGTAGGGCGGACAGCGCCCGTGTACATAGGCAATCTATAAGCGCGGCAGGTACGGGCATCGCCTGACGCCCGATTGGCGGGCTGTCGCTGAACGGCGCGCCGAGACCGCCCTACGCCCTCTCAAGCCGCCCCCATGGAGGGCTTACTTGATCGCCTTGAGCACCACGAATTTGGGATTGGCCGCCACCTGTTCCACGCCGCGGAACAGCCGCTTGAGCTTGGCGTGATAGCCCAGGTGGCGATTGCCGACTATCCACAGCTCGCCGTTGCGCACCAGGGCCGCCTGGGCCTGCTGGAACATGCGCCATGCGAGGTAGTCGCCGACCACCTGCTGCTGGTGGAAGGGCGGGTTGCACAGCACCAGGTCCAGGGAATCGGCCGGCTGGCCGGCCAGGCCATCGTCCGGGCGCAGGCTGACCGGGCGATGACCCAAGGCCGCGTGCCAATTCTCGCCCGCCGACTGCACCGCCATATAGGACTCGTCGACCAGGGTCAGCTGCGCCTGGGGGTTGAGCAAGGCGCAGGCGATGCCCAGCACGCCGTTGCCACAGCCAAGGTCGGCCACCCGCGCCTCGCCCAGGTTGCGCGGCAGGTGCGGGAGAAAGGCGCGGGTGCCGATGTCCAGGCCTTCGCGGCAGAAGACGTTGGCATGGTTGAGCAAGGTGAGGGGCGGGTTTTCCAGGCGGTATTGCGTGGGATAGGGCGACTGCGGGACAGGTTTGTCCACCGCGGTGGCCATCAGCAGGCGGGCCTTTTTTACCGCCAGTGAAGCCTGCATGGGGCCGATATAACGCTCCAGCAGATCGCCGGCGGCATGGGGCAGGTGCTTGACCATGGCCCCCGCGACGACCCGTGCGCCCGGTGCCAGCTGGCCATGCAGGCGGATCAGCTGTTCCTCCAGCAGGGCCAGGGTTTTGGGCACGCGGATCAGCACCCAATCGAAAGGCCCCTCGACCACCTGGCTGGCCGGCACGAAGCTCAGGCTGTCGGCGGGCAAGTGGTTGCAGGCCAGGTTGTTGGCCAGGGCCAATGCAGCCAGGTGCGAGTCGCCGCTGCTGCTGATATGCGCCTGGCCGACCAGGCTGGCTGCCAGGGCGCCGAAGCTGTCATTGAGGATCAGCACCCGCTGGTCCGCCCGCAGGCCCTGCTCGGCCAGATGGGCCAGCAAGTACTCGTCGGCCGCATCGAAGGCCTGCAAGGGGTCGTCGTGCCGGGGCGGCTGGCGAAACAGGTCGAGGCTGGCGAAGGGGGTGGTCAGGACGGGCATGGCGGAACTCGGCAAGCGTGACGGCGCTGCGAGTCTGCGGGGAAACTCGCCTGGACGGCTATTTTACGGGTTTTTAAACCCGCGTGACGCAGTGCTTTACGGTCCGTATGCATCCCGCTATTCAGGGGGTTGCCCATAGGAGTGCGTGTTGGCCAACTGTTAAGGTGCGCCTGGACTCCTCGGCTTCGAACAAGGACGGTTGCATATGACCCTTATCACCCAAGGCCAGCGCATCGCCCTGGCTTCTCTAGCGGCCAGCGGTCGTTTCCAGTTGCTTTTCGACATCCGTAGCCCGCGGCCCATCGACCTGGCGTGCTTCGGGGTGGATGCCCAGGGCCGGCTTTCCGACGAGCGCTACATGATCTTTTTCAACCAGCCGCAGAGCCCGTGCGGGAGCCTCAGGCAGAGCGCCGCACAGACCTTCGAGATCGATCTGCCTGACTTGCCCAAGGCTATCGAACGGCTGGTCTTCACCGCCGCCATCGAAGATCCGGGCACTCTGCATGAGCTCGGCGCGAGTGGTTTCCGCCTGCTGGAGGCGGGCCAGGAGAAGGCGCGGGCCGAATTCTCCGGGCAGGAGTTTGCCCAAGAGAAGGCAATCATGATCACCGAGCTGTACCGCAAGGGAGGCGAGTGGCGTATAGGTTGCGTGTTGCAGGGCTTTAACGAAGGCTTGGCGGCCCTGGTCCGGCACTTCGGCGGTACGGTGTCCGAGCAGCCTGCCGCGCCTAGCCGGCAGGCCTCGGTTTCCCTGGAGAAAAAGCTCGCGCACGCGGCGCCACGCTTGGTCGAACTGGCGAAAAAGGCCCAGGTGATACTGGAAAAGACCCGGTTGTCCGCCGTGAGTGCACGGGTCGGTTTGGTATTGGATGGGTCGGGCTCGATGAATGGCCAGTACAAACAGGGGCGGGTTCAGGAGTTGCTCGAACGGTTGATACCGCTGGCTGTGCATTTCGATGACGACGGGGCGCTGGATTGCTGGGCATTTGGCGAAAAACCGCAACAGCTGAGCCCGGTCAGCTTGGCCAACTATCAGGGCTATATCGACGCCGACCAGGGCGGTTGGCGTCACTGGGCGCTGGGAGCGCGAGTCAATGATGAAGCCCGGGTGCTGGAGGCGGTGATCGCTTTTTATCAGCGGACGCCAGCGCGCACTCCGGTTTATGTGCTGTTTATCAGCGATGGTGGTGTGAGTCGCAGCGCACGGATCAAGGAATTGATGGTTCAGGCGGCGGCGCTACCGATTTTCTGGCAATTCGTCGGCCTGGGTGGGCATAACTACGGAATACTCGAGCGGTTGGACGAGATGACGGGGCGAGTGGTGGATAATTGCAGTTTCTTCTCCCTGGATGATCTGCATGACCTCGGCGAAGAGGCGTTGTATGCCAGGCTGATGGGCGAGTTTCCCGACTGGCTGGCGGCAGCCTGCAACGCCGGGATCCTCGACTAGAGCCTGTCGGGTGGTACGTTAATCTTCACTGGCTGCGGATATCGCTCGGGTCCAGCGAGCCACCGGCTGCGCGCAGAGCCGCCAGACGCGCGCCTTCCTTGGCGGTGAAGGCAAACAGTTGCTCGGGGTTGCCGACCCGCAGTTGCAGGGCCAGCAGCTCCATGCCTTCGGCGATCGGGATCTCGCGTTGATGTTCAGCCAGCCCGGCGAGGATACGTTCGGCGGCCAGGGCCACGGCCATGCCGTTCTCGATATTGGGGTCTGAGTGGCCGCGGCGGCTGCCGTCGCCCGCCAGGGCGTTGGTGGCGATGGCCGTGTGCACCGAACCCGGCAGGATCACGCTGACATGGATGCCGTAGGCCTGCTCCACCTCGGCGCGAATCGCGTCGAAGTAACCTATCACCGCGTGTTTGGCGCCACAGTAGCCGCTGCGCAGCGGCGTGCCGACCTTGCCGGCCACCGAGCTGATCACGGCCAGGTGGCCGGCGCCGCGCGCCACCATCTTCGGCAACAGCAACTGGGTCAGCGCCAGGGGGGCCAGGTAATCGACCTCGATCAGCCGGCGGTAGACCGCGAAGTCGGTGTCCAGGGCCAGGCTGCGCTGGGTGATGCCTGCGTTGTTGATCAACAGGTCGACCTGCCCGCGCCAGGACCAGGCGTCCGCGACTATGGCGGGCAGGGCGTCGTAGTCGGTGCTTTCGAAGGGTAGCACCCGGCAGCGCTGCGGTGCCTGATCCGCCACCCGCTGCAACTCCTCGACGCGTCGGCCCGACAGGATCACCTGGGCACCCTGGGCGAGAAAGGCGACGGCCAGGGCTTCACCAATGCCCGATGAAGCGCCGGTGATCCAGATGACTTTTTCGGCGAAAGACATGGTTGCCTCCTGTGGAATGTTATCGGCCCTGGATGGGCGAACGGTGGATGCCAGCCCATCATTTCGCGCCTGGCGCGGCGCGTCCATGACCGGGGCGGCCAAGCGGCTGACCGGGTGCCTCACGTCTGCCAGTGCCTGGGAGCAGGAACGCTTTGGTAGGGCGGGAGAATCCCGCGAATTTAACAGCCTTTCAACCCCGCCGGGACCGCTGAGTACCGGGCTGCCTGTCGTCAGCGACCTTGCTTTGCCCCAGGACAACGCTGCCTCCCAGGGATTCGATGATGCCGCCCACGTGATCTATACCGCGGAAAATGGCACCGACCGCACCGGGGTTAGCCGTATCCGTAAAGAGAGTCCCAAGTGCCTGTCCCCCGCCCAAGGCGTGTTTACCGTTGGGGCGGGGTTATCCTGAATAATCCTGTGCAGGCGGTCAGGTTGCCAGACGAACGGGAAGAATCCCCGTATGGCGCGCCGTAGAGGCGTTGAAGCCCGGGGAAAAATGAAAATTGTGCGCGAGTTGGGCTAATTCGTGCTTGTGCTGCGCCGCGCTTTACCGAAAAATGCCGCCCCCTGCTGGCCTGGGTAGTCGTGTTCAGTACCGACGAGTCAAGCCTGCCAGCACTCCAATAATAACCAGGCCTCTGACCACTGCGCTCAGATGCGACCTGGTAGTCCCTGATGAATCGGGGATGTCCAGCGCCAGCCCCCAGGGCGCGCCGGGCTATCCGCACAGAGTACAGCCCAACCGATGAGGCCCGCGCCATGCCGTGGGCTTCTCGGCTTTCCATTATTCAAGGAATATCCATGTTCAAGTCCCTGCTCACCCTTCCCCTGACCGCCTTGCTGCTGGTCACCGGCACCGCGCTGGCGGAAGGCAAGGCACCCATCCTGATCAAGTTCTCCCATGTGGTTGCCGAGGACACGCCCAAGGGCAAAGGCGCGCTGCTGTTCAAGAAACTGGTGGAAGAACGCCTGGCCGGCGAGGTGAAGGTCGAGGTGTATCCGAACTCCACACTGTTCGGCGACGCCAACGAACTCGAGGCCCTGCGCAACAACGAGGTGCAGATGCTGGCGCCTTCCTTGTCGAAATTCGAACCCTTTACCAAGCAATTGCAGGTGTTCGATCTGCCGTTCCTGTTCGATGACCTGGAGGCGGTCAAGCGTTTCCAGAAGCGGGAAAAAAGCCGAGACCTGTTGCGTACCATGACCGCGCAGAACATCTACGGCCTGGCGTACTGGAATAACGGCATGAAACAGCTGTCGGCGAACCGGCCGTTGCCCAAACCTGCCGACGCCAAGGGCCTGGCGTTCCGTATCCAGCCGTCGGCCGTGCTCGCCGCGCAGTTCACCGCCCTGGGCGCCAAGGCCGTGCCGCTGCCATTCGCGGAAACCTTCAAAGCCCTGCAGGGCGGTAGCGTGCAAGGCACCGAAGGTCCCTGGTCGAACTTCGCCAGCCAGAAACTGGACAGCGTGCAGCCCTATATCACCGAAACCAATCACGGTTCGATCAATTACATGCTGGTGAGCAATCCCAAGTTCTGGACCAGTATCCCCTACAAGACCCGTACCGAGCTGGAAGCCATCATCGAAGAAGTCAGCCAGAGGGTCGGCGACGAGGCCGAGCAGATCAACCAGCGTGATCGCGAGGCCGTTTTGGCCGCCGGCCGCACCAAGCTGGTCAGCCTGAGCGCCGATGAACACGCCGCCTGGCGCGCCCAGATGGAGCCGCTGTGGAAGACCTTTGAAAAGGAAATCGGTGCCGATGTGATGCGTGCCGCGCAAACCGTCAACCGCCGCTAAGGCCGAGGGCCGGTTGACACTAGCCACACGCGCCGCGGCAGTGCGCATAGTGTCAACAGGCCCTTAACCCCAAGGCTTGTCGGTGTTTGTGCCGAGCGCTTTGCGCGACACTGGCGTCTCTGCTTCCACGAGGCGCCCGCATGTCCAGCAGCCCGGAAAAATACAGCCGCGAAACCCTCAGCGAGGTCCGCGCCTGGTCGCCGACCCTGTTCAGCCTGCGTTGCAGTCGCGATCCGCACTTTCGTTTCCGTGCCGGGCAGTTCGCCCGGCTCGGCGTGCCCAAGGCCGACGGCCGCATCGTCTGGCGCGCTTACTCGATGCTCTCGGCGCCCCATGACGAGTTTCTCGAGTTTTTCTCCATTGTGGTTCCGGGTGGCGAATTCAGCAGCGAGCTGAGCCGCTTGCGGGCCGGCGACACGCTGCTGGTGGAGCGCCAACCCTTCGGTTTCCTCACCCTGGATCGGTTTGTCGACGGCCACGACCTCTGGTTGCTGGCCACCGGCACCGGCGTGGCGCCGTTTCTGTCGATCCTGCAGGACTTCGAGGTGTGGCAGCGTTATGAGCGGATCCTGCTGGTCTACAGCGCGCGCACCCGTGCCGAGCTGGCCTACCAGGAGCTGATCGAACAGTTACCGCATCGGGACTACTTACGCGAGTTCGCCGACAAGCTGGTCTACCTGCCGGTGGTCACCCGCGAGGCCGTGCCAGGTTTGCTGCACGGGCGCATCACCGAGTTGATCGCCAGTGGCGAGCTGGAGCGCGCCGCCGGCGTGGCGCTGACGGCCGAGCAGTCGCGGGTGATGCTCTGTGGCAACCCGCAGATGATCGAGGACTGCCGCACCCTGCTGAAACAGCGGGACATGCAGCTGAGCCTGACCCGTCGACCGGGCCAGGTGGCGGTGGAGAACTACTGGTAGGCGGTCAAGGCTGGGGCTTTTGAGCCTTGAGCAGGTCGCGGATCTCGACCAGCAACAGTTCTTCAGGGGTGGGGGTGGGCGGCGCGCTGGGCGCCACCGCTTCGTCACGCTTGAGTTTGTTGATCATCTTGACCCCCATAAAGATGGCGAAGGCGACGATCAAGAAGTCCAGCAGGGTCTGGATAAATTTGCCGTAGGCCAGCATGACCGCGGGCAAGTCGCCTTCGGCCGCCTTGAGGGTGATCGCCAGGTCGCTGAAATCGACGCCGCCGATCAGCAGACCGATCGGCGGCATGACCACATCGCCGACAAAGGAGGTGACAATCTTGCCGAAGGCCGCGCCGATGATGATGCCGACGGCCATGTCGACCACGTTGCCCTTGACCGCGAAGGCCTTGAATTCGCCAATGATGCTCATCTGATGATTCTCGACAATGGGATGGCGCTGAGTGTACTGCACGGGATCGCGGTTGCCAGCCGGTCTCAGTTGGGCCACTGCAGTGCGGGCAGGCATTGGAAACCCGGTTTGGCCAACAAATACCCCTGGAACAGCTCCACCCCCATGGCGCGCAGGGTGTCGAGCTCCTCGCGGGTCTCAACCCCTTCGGCGATGACGCGGATGTTCAGTTTGCGGCACATGCTCAGGGTGGCGTCCACCAGGATCTGCCGGACGCTGTCCCGGTCAATTCCGCGGATCAGGGCCATATCCAGCTTGATCAGGTCGGGTTGGAAGTCGGCCAGCAGGTTCAATCCGGCATAACCGGCGCCAAAATCGTCGATGGCGGTCATAAAGCCCTGTTTGCGGTAAGCGCGCAGGATGCCGCTGAGGTGATCGATGTCCAGCACCTGCTCCTGTTCGGTCACTTCGAAGATGATCCGCTGCAGCGGAAAGGCGTAACGCTGGGCGGCTTCCAGGGTGGCGCGGATACAGGTCTCGGCCCGGTACACCGCGTTGGGCATAAAGTTGATCGACAGCCGTGCCGGTACAGGCAGGCGCGCCGCCCACTCCAGGGCCTTGATCCGGCAGCTCTGGTCGAAGGCATAACGGTTGCTGTCGGTCAGGCGGGCCAGCAGGCTGCCCGCCGATTCGCCGGCTGGGCCGCGGACCAGGGCTTCATGGGCGAACACCTGGTGGCTGTTCAGGTCGACGATCGGCTGGAACGCCATGCTGATGGCGAAGTCCAGCGCCTCACCGTCGCGGCAGTGGGTGCATCCAGGCGAATCGGGCATGACAAGCTCCTTGCGGACGATCGTTTCAGCTAAGCAAAGAATGCCGACGCTGTCTGCTGTTTTCGTCGGCATCTGGGCGTGGGCGCATTGACGGTTCGCTTGATCGGCGTCAATGGCGGGGCTGGGCGGGACGCTTAAGCTGCGTTCAGACACTTAACGGAGGCGCACCATGCACGTTGACCATCACCCGCTGACCAAGGACTTTCCCGAGCTGCAGCAGACCCTGCACGAGCTGCGCCAATCCGATGCGCACTTTGCCCGCCAGGCGAGCGAGTACGAGGCGCTGGACAAACGCATTTGCCGCATCGAAGACGCGGTCGAGACCGCCAGCGAACAGGACCTGTCGACGCTCAAGCTGCAGCGCGTGGCCTTGAAGGACGCCCTTGCGCGTCGGCTCAAGCAGGCCAAGGGCAGCTGTTGCGGTGGCTGTTCGGGCTGAATCGCGCTCCCGGCGCCCCCCCTGCGCAGGCTATGATGGGCGTTTTCCTCCGCGGGAGTTCGCCCCATGGCCAAGGCCAAGCGCATGTACGGCTGCACCGAGTGCGGCGCCACCTTCCCCAAATGGGCCGGGCAGTGCGGTGAGTGCGGGGCTTGGAACACCCTCACCGAAACCCTGATCGAAGCCAATGGGGTGGCCCCCAGCGGGCGTGCCGGCTGGGCCGGCCAACCGGCGCAGCTGAAAACCCTGGCCGAGGTCAGCGTCGAGGAAATGCCGCGGTTTTCCACCGCGTCCGGCGAGTTGGACCGGGTGCTGGGCGGCGGCCTGGTGGACGGCTCGGTGGTGCTGATCGGCGGCGATCCGGGCATCGGCAAGTCGACCATCCTGCTGCAGACCCTGTGCAATATCGCCAGCCGTTTTCCGGCGCTCTATGTCACCGGCGAGGAGTCCCAGCAGCAGGTGGCCATGCGCGCGCGCCGGCTGGGTCTGCCGGAGGACAAACTCAAGGTGATGACCGAGACCTGCATCGAAACCATCATCGCCACCGCGCGCATCGAACAACCCAAGGTGATGGTGATCGACTCGATCCAGACCATCTTCACCGAACAGCTGCAGTCCGCCCCTGGCGGCGTGTCCCAGGTGCGCGAGAGCGCGGCGCTGCTGGTGCGTTATGCCAAACAGAGCGGCACGGCGATTTTCCTGGTGGGCCATGTGACCAAGGATGGCGCCCTGGCGGGGCCGCGCGTGCTCGAGCATATGGTCGATACCGTACTGTACTTCGAGGGCGAGTCCGATGGCCGCCTGCGCCTGCTGCGGGCGGTGAAGAACCGTTTTGGCGCGGTCAACGAGCTGGGGGTGTTCGGCATGACCGACAAAGGCCTCAAGGAGGTCACCAACCCCTCGGCGATCTTCCTGACCCGCGCCCAGGAAGAAGTGCCCGGCAGCGTGGTAATGGCCACCTGGGAAGGCACGCGGCCGATGCTGGTGGAGGTCCAGGCCCTGGTCGACACCAGCCATATGGCCAATCCACGGCGGGTGACCCTGGGCCTGGACCCCAATCGCCTGGCCATGCTGCTGGCGGTGCTGCACCGCCACGGCGGCATTCCCACCCATGACCAGGACGTGTTTCTCAACGTGGTTGGTGGGGTCAAGGTGCTGGAAACGGCGTCGGACCTGGCCCTGATGGCCGCGGTGATCTCCAGCCTGCGCAACCGGCCGTTGCCCCATGACTTGCTGGTGTTCGGCGAGGTCGGCTTGTCCGGCGAGGTGCGCCCGGTACCCAGCGGCCAGGAGCGTCTCAAGGAGGCGGCCAAGCACGGTTTCAAACGGGCCATAGTGCCCAAGGGCAATGCCCCGAAAGAGGCGCCGCCCGGTTTGCAGGTGATCGCGGTGACCCGCCTGGAACAGGCGCTGGACGCGTTGTTTGACTAGGGGCCGTGCCCTGGCCTGTCGGGTTACGCTGCGCTAACCCGACCTACGGAAAAGCTGGTCAGCCGCCCAGGGTAATGGTCGCCGAGACCAGGGCGACACCCAGCACGGTGAACACCAGGGAAGTCAGCCAGGGCCGGCGCATGCCGGCATAGTGGCCAAAGCCCAACCCGAGCAGGGTCAGCATGACCAGCGCCACGCCGTTGGAGATGCGCAGCGCCTGCTCGGCCTGATCGAACAGGACGAAGGGCAGCACCACCGGGAGGGTGGAGAGGATTTCCGACAACCGCGACAGCGGATCCAGCACCTGATGCCGGGCGACCGGATCGACGACCTGTACGTCTGGAGTCTTCATCGGTGCGCTGGCCCTCACTGCCGCGCTAAGGGAGGCGAAGGTGTTCCTGGTCTCAGGCTCAGTGGTCGTCGCCCAATGCCGCCAGCTCGCGCTCCAACAGGGTCTCGTCGCCCAGGTTCAGTTCTACCAGGCGCCGCAGGTGGCTGATGGACTCGATATCGATATGCCGGCACACGAAGCCCAGCAAGTCGTTCTGGGTACGGGTCAGCACCACTTCCATGCTGACCTGGGTATCCGGGCCCAGATCGACTCGCGCCACAAAGGGCTGGTCGGGATCGCCGTTCCACTCCGGCGGCCGCTTGACCAGCAGGCCTTTCAGCGACAGGTCGTGCAGTTCGACCGACCAGCGCCGCTCACCCTGGGTGAGTTCGGTGGCGGCGTCGAAGGCGATGCGCTGAAAGCGTCGACGCTCATTGGCTGTATCACTCATGTCGCACTCCTGTGAGGTTTGAATCACTATAGCTAAGTCGATTTGCCTTGCCGGCGCGCGCGCCAGTAAAGCCCGCCGAGCAACACCAGGCTGACGCCAAACGCGCCCCACAATGGCCGTGAGTAGGGTGCCAGGGCCTGGCGCACAGCAGTTTCGCGGTACTGCCAGAGTCGCTCGCGGGCCAGGTCGAAATCCGGCTCCTCGCAGCCCCGCCCGAAGTTGACCATCCAGGGCAGCCAGGCGCCCTGGCTGGTCCAGCGGTTGTAGTAGATCCGCGCACTCGGCAGGTCGCGCTCGATCAACCAGCTGCCGGCCTTGCACAGGGTCGCGGCGAATGCCTGGCTGCGCTCTGGCAGCAGGTCGGCCGCCTGGTTCGCCAGGTCGGCGGCCACATAGCGGTAGTGATAACGCTTGTTGGGTTGCGCCAGGTGAGCATTCTGCCGGGTGGCTTCGGCCGCGCTGAGCCAGGGGGCAGCGGTCTGCCGGTCGGCCCACTCGATCTCGTAATTGCCATCGGTGCTGGCATGGTCCGGTGACATTTCGTAGCCCAGCAGCTCCATGCCGTGGCGCCGCGCGATAGCCGCGGCGGCATACAGGGCCTGAGCGCGGTCGATCGCGCGCCAGCGCTCGCGGCCGGCCATGCGCTGCTGGCCATACTCGGACGCCCGTTGCTGCGCCTGGGGGCCATCGAAATAGGCCACCGCCTCGGCGTAGCGTTCGGCGCGCAGCAGGCGCCGGCCCAACAACTGGCGCAGGCGTGCCGCTACCGGGCGCGGGTTGTAGAAATGGCCCTCACCCTCACTTTCCACCGCGGGGGGCGGTGCCACGACATGCTGGTCGACATAACCCTTGAGTTCGTCGAGGGTCAGTACCCGCTCGGCCACCACCGCGCTGTCCTGCCAGTAGATGTCGCCGCTGGCGTACAGCTGGGCGAAGGCCTCCAGATAGTCGCCACGCTCCAGGGCCAACAGCGCGCGTTCGCCGTCCACCCGGCAGCGAGGCGTGACGTATTCGAAGTTCCAGTTGGCGTCACGCCGCGGTCCCCAGTGCTCGTCGGTCGGGAAGACCTGTGCCGCCTTGGCGTAGGCCAGGCTGGCGGCGGCCTTGTCGCCGCGGCGCAGCGCCAGCTTGGCTCGCAGCCACCAGGCCAGGCCGGTGTCGCCGGCATGTTCGAGCAGGGTCGCGGCATTCTCGTAGCGGCCGGTCTGGTAGCTGAGGGCAGCCAGGCGGTCGGCATTGGCCAGGTTGGCGATATCGTTGCGTTGCAGCAGGGCAATCAGTTGGGGTTGTCCGGCCGGTTGTTCGTCGTACGCCCAATCCGCGCGACTGATCAGATAGGCGGTGACCAGTTGTTGCACCGGTAATTCGCGTAACAGCGGCACCAACTCGGCTTCCGGCAGCGTGCTCAGCTCACGGGCGAGAAACCTCAGGGAGGTGTAACCGCCCAGGTCGCCCTGCCGGTATTGGCTGGCGTACAGGCCGATGGCAGTGGCCCAATCGCCCTGGTCTTTGTCGATCCGGGCTTCCTCGCCCAGGCTGGCGATGGCCAGTTCCAGGGGGTCGTTGAACCCCTCGATGACCAACTGGCGCACCTGCTGAAAGGCCGCACGGGCGCGCGCCGCAGCGTTGCGGGCAAAGGCTGCGGCTTCGGCCTCGTTGTCGGCGGCGCCTGCCGGTAGCCCGTCCGGCAGGCTGCGCGCGGCCTCGAGCCGGCCCAGGGAGTAGGCGGCCCAGGTGCTGCGCAGTGGGCGCTCGGCCGCCGGTAACGCCAGCAGCTGCTGGAAGTAGCTGATCGCCAGTTCATCCTGGGCTTGGGCGAAGGCCACGGCGCCGGCGCTGTACAGGCGCAGTTCGGCCGGCAGGTCGGCCCCTTCGCGGTAGGCTTGCTCTGGGTCCGTCAGCGCGCGCAATGCCCGCACCCGTTGCAGCTGCGGCGCGGACAGTTCCTGCTGCTCGACTTGCTCGCGGCGTTCCACCCCCTCGAGAATGCCCTCCTGCCATTCGTCCTGTGGGCCGTGCTGCGCGCTTTTCAAGCCCGCAATGGCCGTGCCGAGACGGCTGACCTCGAAGGCGAAGTTGTTCTCCGGCAGCTCGGCCAGGGTCTGGGCCCGGTTGTCCAGCAGGCGCAAGGGGAAATCCGGCCCGCAGGCCTGGGCCGGCAGCAGGCACAGGCTCAGGCCAAGTCCTAGACCGAGGCCCAGCAGATCACGGGACCACTCAGGGTTCGACACGGGACACTCCTTGATCGAGGGATTGGCAGCGTGCCCAGCCCAGGGCCTGGCTGCGCCCGGCGGCGAGTTGCGCCGGGGCCTGGCGCTGGTACAGCAGGCCGCTGGCGGTCAGCGTCACGCGGTAGGCGCCGACGGCATCGGCGGCCTCGCAACCACGGGCGGAAATCTCGAGGCGCGGCGGCAGCGCCTCGGCCAGCGTACCGAGGTTGCTCAACTGCAGTTCATGCAGATGGCCCTGGCTGCGGGCCTGCAGCGTCAGCGCGCTGTCCAGGGGCTGGCCGCGGACCACCGCCAGCAGCGTGCGCATTGCCCAGGCGCGGCGGTCGCCGGCCAGCGGCAGACGGAACCAGACCAGGCCGGATAAGCCGGGGGGCGAGGCGGCCCGCAGACGTTGGATCAGTTCGGCGACCTGGCGTGGGTCGGCGTGCAGTTCCTGACGTGCGGCCACGCTGTTCAACGGCACTTCGCTTTCCACCCGGGGCGCGCCGTCGGCGCTGTCGAGCAAGGCCATGCCATAGGCGGGCAGGGCCAGGTAGAAGGGTTTCGCGCTGCGCCTGGCATAAGCCCTGGCCCAGGCTTCGGCCTGCGGGCCGTCGAACAAGCCCCGGGACGGTGCGGTGACCGCGTGCACCTGCAGCACCGAGCTGTCGACCTGCTGCAGCACGGCCTCCAGGGCGGGGCTGGCCAGCCAGGCGGGCAGGGCGGTGATGCTCAGGCGGAGCCCATCCGGCAGGTCCTGGCGCAGTTGCATAAGCAGCTCGGCATAACCCGCCAGGCGCGCGCTGGCGCAGTCATGGTCGATTTCCAGTCCGACCGGCTTTAACCCGAGGGCCTGCCAGTCGCGCAGCAACTGCCCTATTTCGCGGCGAATCGTCGGGATATCGAGTTGCGGCAATTGACCGTCCAGGCGCACCACGGCAATCAGGGGGCGGCCGTCCTGGGTCAACAGCCGTGGATCGATTCGCGCCCGGGTCCAACCCTCCCCGGGCTGTGCTTGCAAGGCCAGCACCCGCAGCGTGGAAAAGTCGGCGCGGCTGGCGGCCAGGGCCTCGCCGTGGCTCGGGCGCCATTGGCGCTGCCAGATATACAGCTGCTGGTCGAGGGCAGACGGTGCGGGACCCGCCTCGCAGGCCATCAGGCCCAGCATCAGCAGCGCCAGGCCCAGGCGGATGACGCGCCACCCGCCGGACAGCCGCCCGCCAGCGGGCACGCGGCAAAGGGCGGGCAGGGTGCGGGCGGGCATGGGGACTCCGGTGTGTCGAATGCGGCGCAGTGTAGCGTGCCGAAGGCTCAGTGCTGTGCGCGGGTTCACGCTGTGCTAGTGGTCAGGGACCCAGCCATGTTCAAGGGCGTGGCGGACCAGGTCCGCCGGTTTGTCGATCGCCAGTTTGCGGCGGATGCTCAACCTGTGGGTCTCGACGGTGCGCACGCTGATCTGCAGGGCCTGGGCCATGTTCTTGTTGTTCAGCCCTTGGGCCAGCATCAGCAGCACCTGGCGCTCCCGGGGTGTCAGGCCCTCGGGTTCGGGGGCGCGGCGTGCCAGCTTGCGGGCGATCTCGGCGCTGAAGAAACTGCCTCCGGCGGCTATCGCCTCGATGGCGGCGATGATTTCCCGGGACGGGGCCTCCTTGAGGACATAGCCGGATGCGCCGACCTCCAGGGAAGTGGTCAGGTACTCCTGATTGTCGTACATGCTCAGGATCAGCACCTTCAGCGCCGGATACAGCTGGCGCAGGCGTCGGGTCAGCTCCAGGCCGTTGATATCCTTCAAGCCGATATCCATCAGCAGTATCTGCGGTTGGATCCGCTGCAACAGCTCGAGCGCCTCGGCACCGCTGGCGGCTTCGCCAATCACGTCGAACTGCGGCATCAGCGACAACAGCGAGCGGATACCGTCGCGCACCAGGGCATGATCGTCGATCAGAACGATACGAATTGGCGTGGCGGGCTGCATGGTGATCTCCAAGGGTCAGGCGCCGGCGGGGGCGGGGGGGCCAAGCCCCTGGCAGGGCAGGGTCACTTCCAGCAGCGTGCCGTCCGGGGTGGATGTCAGGGCGAAGCGCCCACCAAAATGCTCGACCCGCTCGCGAATATTGCGCAGACCGATACCGCTCTTGACGTTGTCCAGGTGCCGGGGGTTGAAGCCGCAGCCGTCGTCGCGCACCTGCAACCGCACCCAGTGACCCTGGCCGTCCAGGTCGATCTCCACACCTTGGGCGCGGGCGTGGCGTTCGACATTGGTCAGCGCTTCCTGCAACACCCGGAACAGTGCCACGGCCACGCCGTCATCCAGGACGGTGTCGCCCAGGCCGTTGCGGTAATGCACCTGCAAGCCGCTGCGCGGTTCGAACTCGGCAACCAGTTGGCCGATGGCCGAGGGCAAGCCCAGGGTGTCGAGCAGCGAAGGGTGCAGGTCGTGGGAAATCCGCCGTACCTCGCCGATGGCCGCCGCGAGCCGTTCGGTGCCCTGGTGCAGGGTTTGCAGACCCTGGTCGCCGCCCGCGGCCAGCTGATGGCCGGCCAGTTCGAACTGGAACTTGATCGACACCAGCAACTGGCTGATGCCGTCGTGCAGTTCACGGGAGACGCGCGAGCGCTCCTCGTCCTGCAGGCTGACGATGCGCTGGGTGAGCAGCTGCAATTTGCGATCGGCCAGGCGCTGCTCCCTGACGTTCAGCGCCAGCCCGCCGGTAAAGACCAGCAGCACCGCCACCAGCGCCACCGCGGCAATTGCCAGCATGGTGGCGCGGATGCCCGCCGCTGCCTCCTTCCGTACCTGGCGCATGGCCTGGTCGACGTCGTCCAGGTACAGGCCGGTACCGAGCATCCAGCCCCAGCGGTCAAGCATCACCACATAGGCCAGTTTGTCGGTGACCTGGCCGGTGGAGGGCTTCTGCCAGGCATAGCGCTGGAAACCGTTGCCCGAGGTGGCGCTGTTCAACAGCGCCTGGATCACCGGCAGGCCCTTGGGGTCGGTCAGGTTCCACAGGTCCTGGCCAACCAGTTCGCCCTGACGAGGATGCATCAGGTTGCGGCCCTGGCGGTCGTAGACGAAAAAGTAGCCGTCGCTGCCAAAGCTCATCCTGGCCAGCACTGCCAGCACCTGTTGCTTGCTCGCCGCCTCGTCCTGCTCGTTGTCGTACAGGGGCGATACCAGGCTGAGGGCCATCTCGACATAGTGTTTCAGTTCAGCCTGCTTGCTGGTGAGAATGCTGCTTTCGATCAGGCGGGCCTGTTGTTCGCCCAGGCGCTGGTTCTGCACCAGCACCAGCGCGCAGACCACGGCCACGGCCAGCAGCATCGGCAGGAGGCTGAGCGCCGCGATCTTGTACTTGAGCTGCATGGGGCGATCTCCGCAGGGCGGCATGCGACCCGGCGGCAATGCCGTGCCGGGCGGCCAACGTGAGACGGTGGCGGCGCATGATAAACCCGCGCCGCTGCCTGGCGCTGCCCACGGCCCTAAAACAGTCCGCGCTGATGCCGGTCGCCTCGGTAGTTCTACCGAGAGAACGCGGGTAGTTCTGCGAATGTCGCTGCGCGGGCCGTGCCAGGATAGTAGTCAGGCTCCATACTGGGAGGACGCGCTCGGTGTTTCGCCGAACCAGCGTCCCCTGGGAAACCCACAATAACAATTAGTGCCGTGCGCCATTGGCCAACGGCAGGAGGCCCTCAATGTCCCGACTGGCTAACCATATCGTCTGGTTCGCGGTCGCAGTGCTGGGCGCATTCGCGCTGGGTACTGTGGCGCTGCAACGCGGCGAACCGATCAACGCACTCTGGATCGTGGTCGCCGCGGTCGCCATCTACCTGGTTGCGTACCGCTACTACAGCCTGTTTATCGCCACCAAGGTGATGCAGCTGGACCCCACCCGCGCCACGCCGGCGGTGCTCAACAACGACGGTCTGGACTATGTGCCGACCAACAAACACGTGCTCTTCGGCCATCATTTCGCCGCTATCGCCGGGGCCGGTCCGCTGGTAGGTCCGGTGCTCGCGGCGCAGATGGGTTACCTGCCGGGTACCCTGTGGCTGATCGCCGGGGTGGTGCTGGCCGGTGCGGTGCAGGACTTTATGGTGCTGTTCCTCTCCACCCGCCGCAACGGCCGCTCCCTGGGCGACATGGTGCGCGAGGAAATGGGCCAGGTGCCGGGCACCATCGCCCTGTTCGGCTGTTTCCTGATCATGATCATCATTCTCGCGGTGCTGTCGCTGATCGTGGTCAAGGCCCTGGCGGACAGCCCCTGGGGCATGTTCACCGTGATGGCGACCATTCCGATCGCCATGTTTATGGGCCTGTACATGCGCTATATCCGCCCGGGCCGCATCGGTGAAATCTCGCTGGTCGGGGTGTTGCTGCTGCTTGGTTCCATCTGGCTGGGCGGGCAGATCGCCGCCGACCCGGAATGGGCCAAGGCCTTTACCTTCAGCGGCATCCAGATCACCTGGATGCTGGTGGGCTATGGCTTCGTCGCCGCGGTGTTGCCGGTCTGGCTGATCCTCGCGCCCCGTGATTACCTGTCCACCTTCCTCAAGATCGGCACCATAGTGGCCCTGGCCATCGGCATCCTGGTGGTCATGCCGGACCTGAAAATGCCCGCCCTGACCCAGTTCGTCGACGGCACCGGGCCGGTCTGGAAAGGCGGCCTGTTCCCGTTCCTGTTTATCACCATCGCCTGCGGCGCGGTGTCGGGTTTCCATGCGCTGATCTCCTCAGGCACCACGCCAAAGATGTTGGACAATGAAACCAACGCCCGTTACATCGGTTACGGCGGCATGCTGATGGAGTCCTTCGTGGCGATTATGGCGATGGTCGCCGCCTCGGTGATCGAGCCGGGCGTCTACTTCGCCATGAACAGTCCGGCGGCCGTGGTCGGCAGCGATGCAGTCAGCGTCGCCACCATGGTCAGCAGTTGGGGGTTCGTAATCACGCCGGAGCAGCTGATCGCCACCGCCAAGGACATCGGCGAGACCACCATCCTGTCGCGCGCCGGTGGCGCACCGACCCTGGCGGTGGGTATCGCGCAGATCCTGCACCAAGTGTTGCCGGGGCAGAACAGCATGGCCTTCTGGTACCATTTCGCGATCCTGTTCGAGGCCCTGTTTATCCTCACCGCGGTGGACGCCGGCACTCGTGCCGGACGCTTTATGCTGCAGGACCTGCTGGGCAATTTCGTCCCGGCGCTGCGCCGCACCGACTCCTGGATCGCCAACCTGATCGCCACCGCCGGTTGCGTGGCGCTCTGGGGCTACCTGCTGTACCAGGGCGTGGTCGATCCCCTGGGGGGCATAAACACCCTGTGGCCGCTGTTCGGCATTTCCAACCAGATGCTGGCAGGCATCGCGCTGATGCTTTGCACCGTGGTACTGATCAAGATGAAACGTCAGCGTTACGTCTGGGTCACCCTGCTGCCGGCGGTCTGGCTGCTGATCTGCACCACCACCGCGGGGCTGATCAAGCTGTTCGACAGCAACCCGGCCATCGGTTTCCTGGCCCAGGCGCGCAAGTTCAGCGACGCCCTGGACGCCGGCCAGGTGCTGGCCCCGGCCAAGGATTTGGGGCAGATGCAGCACGTGGTGCTCAACGCTTACACCAACGCCGGCTTGACCATCCTGTTCCTGCTGGTGGTGTTCAGCATCCTGTTCTACGCGCTGAAAGTCGGGATCGCGGCCTGGGGCAACAACGCGCGTACCGATAAGGAAACGCCGTTCCAGCCGATGCCGGCGGAGCGCGCATGACCGTCTCGCCGGAGGGTGCAGTTCATGTTCAATGACCTCAATCGTCTCGGTAAATACCTGGGGCAGGCGGCCCGCCTGATGGTGGGCATGCCGGACTACGACAACTATGTCCAGCACATGGCAGGCAAGCACCCGGACCAGCCGGTGATGAGTTACGAGGCGTTTTTCCGTGAGCGCCAGGAGGCGCGTTACGGCGGTGGTAAAGGCTCGGTGAAGTGCTGCTGAGTCCATTCGTTTGACCCACGCGCCACGCATCGTCGTGGCGCGTCCTTTTCCGCTATTGGCAAGGACCTCAGTGATGACGCCCACCCCCATCCCGGTCACCGTGCTCAGCGGCTTTCTCGGTGCCGGCAAGACCACGCTGCTGCGCTACCTGTTGCAGGCCGAGCATGGCCTGAAGATCGCCGTGATCGAAAACGAATTCGCCGAGACCGGTATCGATTCGCAACTGCTGGGCGAGGCACCCGTGCAGGTGGTGACGCTGGCCAACGGCTGTGTCTGTTGCAGCATCCATGGCGACCTGGAACGCGCGCTGTTCCTGCTGCTGGAGCGCCTGGACAGCGGGGCGATCCAGTTCGACCGGCTGGTTATCGAGTGCACCGGCCTGGCCGATCCGGCGCCGGTGGCCCAGACCTTTTTCGTCGACGAGCAATTGCGCGAGCGTTACCTGCTCGACGGCATCATCACCCTGGTCGACGCCGCCCATGCCGAGCAACATCTGCTGCATCCCATCGCCCAGGCGCAGGTCGGCTTTGCCGACCGGCTGCTGGTGAGCAAGACCGACCTGGTGGACGCGGCGCAGCTCGAGGCCCTGACCCAGCGCCTGACGCGTATCAACCGGCGGGCACCGATCGCCGTGGTGCGGCAGGGCCGCATCGAGCTGGCCGAACTGCTGGATATCCGTGGCTTCAACCTCAATGCGCAGCTCAACCTGCGCCCGCTCACGGCCGTGGCGCCGGCGGTCGACCGCATCGCCAGCCTGGTACTGCGCAGCGAAAAAGCCCTGGACCTGGACCGCCTCAGCGATTTTATGAACGGGCTGCTGGAGAACCATGGCCAGTCGCTGTTGCGCTACAAGGGCGTGCTCTGCATCGCCAACGAACCGCGTCGGCTGGTGTTCCAGGGCGTGCTGAAACTGTACGGGTTCGATTGGGACAGCGACTGGGCGGTCGATGAACCGCGCGAGAGCGTGCTGGTGTTTATCGGTGACCAGTTGCCGGAAGCGGCGATCCGGGCGGGCTTCGCCGCCGCCCACGCCTGAGCCTGGTGCCGGCCTGTAGGAGCCCCACCCCCGGGGCGAAGCCATAAAAAAGCCCGGCTATTGCCGGGCTTTTTCTGGCCGATCTGCTCGGCGCTGTCGCTTAGCGGCCGTACACCGGGAATTTGCCGCAGACCGCCTTGACCTGCTCGCGCACGCGGTCGATCACCGCCTCGTCGTTCAGGTTGGCGAGGATCTGGCAGATCCAGCCGGCCAGCTCGCGGCATTCGGCTTCCTTGAAGCCGCGGGTGGTCACGGCCGGGGTACCGATACGCAGGCCCGAGGTGACGAAGGGCGAGCGCGGGTCGTTGGGGACCGAGTTCTTGTTGACGGTGATAAAGGCGCGACCCAGGGCGGCGTCGGCGTCCTTACCGGTGATGTCCTGCTTGATCAGGCTGAGCAGGAACAGGTGGTTCTCGGTACCGCCGGAGACCACATCGAAGCCGTTCTCGATAAACACCGCGGCCATGGCCTGGGCGTTCTTGATCACCTGCTGCTGATAAGACTTGAACTCCGGCTGCAAGGCTTCCTTGAAGCACACCGCCTTGGCCGCGATCACGTGCTCCAGCGGGCCGCCCTGGGCGCCGGGGAAGACCGCCGAGTTGAGTTTTTTCTCGATGGCTTCGTTGGCCTTGGCCAGGATCAGGCCACCGCGGGGACCGCGCAGGGTCTTGTGGGTGGTGGTGGTGACCACGTCGGCGAACGGCACCGGGTTGGGGTACACGCCAGCGGCAACCAGACCGGCCACGTGGGCCATGTCGACGAACAGGTAGGCACCCACCTGGTCGGCAATGGCGCGAAAGCGCGGGAAATCCAGCACTTGGGAGTAGGCGGAAAAACCGGCGACTATCATCTTCGGCTTGTGCTCGAGGGCCAGGCGCTCGACTTCGTCGTAGTCGATCAGGCCGTTGCCGTCGATGCCGTACTGCACGGCGTTGTACAGCTTGCCGGAGGAGCTGACGCTGGCGCCGTGGGTCAGGTGACCGCCATGGGCCAGGCTCATGCCCAGAATGGTGTCGCCAGCATTCAGCAGGGCCAGGTAGACCGCGCTATTGGCTTGGCTACCGGCATGGGGTTGAACGTTGGCATAGTCTGCGCCGAACAGCTGCTTGGCGCGGTCAATCGCCAGCTGCTCGACCACGTCGACGTACTCGCAACCGCCGTAGTAGCGCTTGCCCGGATAGCCTTCGGCGTATTTGTTGGTTAGTACGCTGCCCTGGGCTTCCATTACCGCCGGGCTGGTGTAGTTCTCCGAGGCGATCAGCTCGATATGCTCTTCCTGGCGCTGGGCTTCTTGCTCCATCGCGGCGAACAAGTCGGCATCGTAGTTGGCGAGAGTCGTTTCACGGCTGAACATGGCAATCCCCTGAGAAAATCAGTTGGGCGGTGGTAAGAGGGGGCGGATTCTACCGCATCCGTCGCGAACAGGCATATGAAGGTCGGTCATGTGACGGACAAGTGAGCTTCATGGACGGAGTGCCTTGTGTGTGGCACCGGGGGGATTGCGGCGAACCGTCGCGCCCGGCCGATCAACGCCAATGCCCCCGGGAGGGGGCAATGGGTTTCAGGGCAGGGGCAGGGTGAGGGCTTATTCCACCCGCTGAAAGGTGAACCGCTGGTTGGTGGCGTTGACCCAGGCCCACTGACGCAGGCGCTGGCCGTTGAGGTTGGCATCCGGCGTGACGTCCAGCACCTTGGCGCTGTGCTTGGCGGTCAGGGTATAGCTGCCGTCGCTGAGACGGGCCAGCTTCCAGCGCTGGCTGGGCGCCTGGCTGCAGCTCAACTGGTGGGTATAAGCACCGTTGCTGGTGGAGGCGCCAATAACGTCCAGGCACTTGCCGCTGAGTCGGGACTTGATGCTGTAGTGACCGTCGCTCATCAAGGTCAGGGCCCAGCGCTGGTTGTTGCCGCCGTGGCAGGACCATTGCACGACAGCCGCGCCCTCGGCCGTGGAGCCGGAATAGACATCCATGCAGCGACCACTCTGCTGGGCACGTATCAGGTAGACCCCCGCTGCGGTACCGGTTCCACCGCCGGTGCCGCCTGTACCACCCGTGCCCCCTGTCCCACCGGTTCCTCCCGTACCTCCGGTGCCGCCCGTACCGCCTGTTCCGGTGCGGGTGGGCAGGAAGTTGGCGATTTCATTGCTGACATTGCGCAGCGCCTGGGCCGAGTCGGCTTCGTCCGGGCGCCCGGCGGGGATGCCGCAAGGCTGGCCGTTGCAGGTCAGGTTGGGGCTGGAAAACTTGGACAGCCAGGGCGCATTGAATACCTGCGGGTAGGCCATGATGGTGGCGAACGAGCCGGGCACGCCATAGCCGATGCCATAACGGTAGCGGGCGCCGCTGGTGTCGCCCTGCTTGCGCGAATGCACCAGGCCCATGTTATGACCCAGCTCATGGGCCAGTACCTGGGCGCCGCAGGTAGGGCCGGTGACGTTGAAGGCCCAGTCGCGGTGCACCGCGACATAACCTATGCCGCAGGAGCCCCGTTCATGCACCTGTACCACGAAGTCGGCACCCACTTCGGTGCGTTTCTGCGCCACCCAGGTATTGGCTTTTAAATTGCCCAGTACTTGCCCCATTTCGTTACCCGCCATCTCCATGGGCACTGCGCCCACCAAGCGCAACTGGATATCGACGTTACTGGCCTTGTACATGGTATTGGCCTGGGTGACCCAACTTTGCAGGGTGGTGGAGGTTTGTCCGTTGAAGTGCCGGTTGGAGTAAGCGTCGTATAAAAACAAGACATCCACGGTGGCGGCTTCAGCGGCCATCAAAGGGGACAAGCCAAGCGCGGCAATACTCACCAGTTTTTTCAGATCGGTGCTCCAGTGACGGGAAGTGCGGACGACGTTATGCGAAGTAGTTGGCATCGTTGCGGTCCTTTTCGAATTGAATTATTTAAATGGAAATGGGGGTAAACATTGTCATTGCCATTGAGTAAATGGCTAAGAGTCGCTCTTGATAAAATGGCCTGAGGTTACAAAACCTGTTCTTGCTCAACCACGGGCGGCAAGGTGGCGGGTGTTTTGGCTAACTCGTCAGCGGGCACCTCAAGCAATACATCTGGGGTCTTGAACAGGGTGGCGCTGCTGACGATCCAGCCCTTGTCGCCACGGGCTTCCATCTCAAAATGCCCTTGGGGTGTGGTGATGCCGGCGACGATCAATGACTCTCCACGGGTGAAGACCACTTGGGATTCGGTTTCCTGGTTTTGCAGATGGCCAGTCCAGGTCACGTTGTTGCCTGGTTGGGCCTGGACGTTATCGATGACCGCGGTAAAGCTCTGGTTGAGCTGGCCGATGTCGATATCCAGGGTGTCGCCGGGTAGCAAGGACTCGATTTTCATCGGGTTGATTTCGATAAACTGGCGGCCGTCGTACTGCTCACTGACGGACAGCGGGAACCCCTCGGGTACGCCATCGAGTGCTTTCCAGGCGGATTTCTGCTGGGTTGCCGCATACAGGGCGGCAACGTCCACGGCTTGGCCGTTGCGCCGTGCCGACACCTCGCCCACCCGGTCGGCCAGGGTGGCGTAGTCGGGGTTGCTGTCGGCCAGGCGCAGTAGCTGGGCTTCGCTCAGCGCTGCCTCGGCGTCGGCCGGGGGTGCGATTGCGGCGCCCGCAGGCTTGACGGCTGCTGGCTGGGTGCGTCTGGCCTCCCCCAGGCTGGGGCTGGCGGGTGTGGCCTGGGTGATGGCCGGTGTCGGCAGCGCGGGCTGCAATGGGTTGAGCAGAACGAATACCGCCGTTGCGCTGACCAGCACGGCGCCACCAAACAGGGCAATCTTTTGGGTGGTTAGCATAAACGCCTCTTGTTGTAGGGGAGGGCACTAATTACGCTTTTATTGTTGAGTGTTTGCGCTGGGGCATACGATAAGCCGCGCACAACTTGTCGACTCGATAAGGGCTTTTGAGTGGGGAAAGTTGGTTTATGTTGGCCAGGTCACGAACAGTTGGTGGAGTCGCGTTATTGGAGGTGTTGTATAGCGAAAGTGTATGAAGTTGAGAACCTGGTGGAGGTTCGATAAGGAAGTGTGCGGTGTGACCCTAAGTGCTGTGTCGGGCCGCGCATTTCGATCCATGCACTACGGGGTGATGGGCGCAGCGGGTAGCGTTGGGTTTAACGTTGGGCGGGCGGCGACCTTTATACGTTGGTTCGCAGGATCAATGCGGCGTGCTGGGGCTACTGAACAGGGTGAATCACCTTCGGCAGCGTCTTTTACGAGCGGTGACGAGTCCCATGACGGCTGCCGACGCTACCTCGCCGTTGCGGCAGGGCTCGTGAGCGCCGACGGGATGGTGACCGGGTCGGCGCTCACAAGCGGCTGTTATTCCACGCGTTGGAAGACGAAGCGCTGGTTGGCCGCATTGCTGCCGGTCCATTGCCGCATACGCTGGCCATTGAGCATGGCGTCCGGGGCGACGTCCAGCACCTTGCCGCTGTGTTTGGCGACCAGGATATAACTGCCATCGCTTTGGCGAAGATTTTTCCAGCGTTGGTTTGCGTTCTGGGTGCAGGTCATCTGTTGGGCCACTGCGCCATTCTCCGTGGCGCCGTTGGCCACTTCCAGGCAGTGGCCGCTGAGTTTGGACTTCAACAGATAATGGCCGTCGTTCAGCAGCGTTGCGACCCAGCGCTGGTTGGTGCCGCCATGACAGCTGCGTTGCACCACGGGAGCTCCGGCGAGTTTGGATGCGGAGCGCACATCCATGCAGCGATCACTTTGCTGTACCCGGATCATATAGACCCCGGCCGGGGTGCCACTTACACCTCCGGTCCCACCTGTGCCACCAGTCCCACCGGTCCCACCGGTCCCGCCCGTGCCACCGGTCCCGCCGGTCCCGCCCGTGCCACCGGTCCCGCCCGTGCCGCCGGTCCCGCCCGTGCCGCCGGTCCCGCCCGTGCCACCGGTCCCGCCCGTGCCACCGGTCCCGCCCGTGCCACCGGTGCCACCAGTCCCGCCCGTGCCACCGGTCCCGCCCGTGCCGCCGGTCCCGCCCGTGCCACCGGTGCCGCCCGTGCCACCAGTCCCACCTGTGCCGCCGGTGCCTGTGCGGGTGGGCAGGAAGTTGGCGATTTCAGCGCTGACGTTCCGCAGGGCCAGGGCCGAGTCGGCCTCGTTCGGTTGGCCTGCGGGGATACCGCAGGGCAGTCCCTTGCAGGTCATGCTGGGGTTGGAGAAGTTGGGCATCCAGGTCCCGTTGAATACCCCAGGGTAGGCCATGATGGTGGCGAACGAGCCGTCTACCCCATGACCGATTCCATAGCGGTAACGCGAGCCGCTGGTATCGCCCTGCTTGCGCGAATGCACCAGGCCCATGTTGTGTCCGAGTTCGTGGGCCAGTACCTGGGCGCCGCAGGTGGGGCCGGTGACGTTGAAGGCCCAATCGCGGTGGACCGCTACGTAGCCGATCCCGCAGGCGCCGCGTTCATGCACCTGGACCACGAAGTCGGCACCCAGCTCGGTGCGCTTCTGTGTGGCCACGGCGTTGACCCTGAGTTTGCCCAGCACGTCGCCCATATCGGTACCGGCAATTTCCAGCGGCAGCGCGCCGACCAGGCGCAGTTGGATATCAACGTTGCTGGCCCGGTACATACCGTTGGCCTGAGTGACCCAGCTTTGCAGCGTGGTGGCCGTCTGTCCGTTGAAGTGCGTATTGGAATAGGCATCGTAGAGGAACAATACATCGACCGTGGCGGCCTGGACGGCCAGCGCCGGTGCAAGGCCAAGCGCCAGCACTGCCGTGCATCTTGTCAGAAAGGAGGGCAAGAGGGCTGTCCGCAGGACATTGCGCTGACTGCTGGGCATCGGGGTGTTCCTTGGTGGGCATTCTACTGAAAATGGGGAGGCGGGGGCTGTTTAAGACCTCCCGCACGGTGCGAGAGGGTCTACAGCAGGTTCTTCTCGACCGGTGCCGGCGGCAGCGTAGCGGGGGTCTTCGCCAGCTCTTCGCGCGGCACTTCGATCAACACATCGGGGGTCTTGAACAGCGTGGCGCTGTTGACGATCCAGCCCTTGTTGCCCCGGGCCTCCATTTCGAAATGGCCCTGGGGGGTGGTGATGCCGGCCACGATCAAGGACTCGCCGCGGGTGAAGACCACCTGCGAGGGGGTTTCCATATCTTTCAGGTGACCGGTCCAGGTCACGTTGTTATTCGGTTGCGCCTGGACGTTGTCGATTACGGCAGTGAAGCTCTGATTGAGCTGGCCAATGTCGATGTCCAGGGTGTCGCCCGGTACCAGCGACTCGATTTTCATCGGGTCGACCTGGATAAACTGGCGACCATCGTATTGTTCGGCGACCGAGAGCGGGAAGCCTTCCGGAATGCTGTCCAGGGGTTCCCAGGCGCTGGATTTGCGCGTGGCCGCGTAGAGGGCGGCCACGTCCACGTGTTGCCCGTCGCGTCGCGCCGACACTTCGCTGAGGCGATCAGCGAGGGTCGGGTAATCGGGGTTGCTGTCGGCCATGGCGAGCAGTTGCTCGTCGCTCACAGCCAGGGGGTGGTCGGGCTGCGCTGCCCGGGCCTGGCCTACTCGGGCGGCGACGGCCGGGCCATTGGCGCTGACGCCGGCGGGTGCTGCTGCGCTGGGCGCAGGCGGCGGGATGTCGCTCACTGGGACGGCCTCCGAGCGACTTATCCAGACAAAAGCCGCGGTGGCGCTGATCAGCAGGGCGCAGCCAAACAGAAGGATCTTGGAGTGGGCTTGCATAAGGACTTTCTCGGAAGCAGGAGCACTGTCGTGCTTTATTGTCGCGTCCTGTCGGCGAACGTGACGATAACTGTCGCACAGCCTGCCCGAGAAGTTCCGACATGCGCTCGGTAAGTTTTCGTTGTGTAGAATCGATCACATTATGCGGGGCTGGCTCAGGGCGCCACGGCGTTTAGCTGAGGATAAACAGCGCCGCGCCGCTGAATTGCGCAGCCAATTGCCGGGCAGGCATGGGGCGTCCGAGCAGATAGCCCTGTACTTCGTCGCAGCCGTGAGCACGAAGGAAGTCCAGTTGCGCCTGGGTCTCCACGCCCTCGGCGATCACCGACAGTTTCAAACTGTGGGCCATGGCGATAATGGCCCGGGCGATCTGCGCGTCCTGCTCGCCGGTCGGCAATCCATCGACGAAGCTGCGGTCGATCTTCAATACATCGATGGGGAATTGCTTGAGGTAGTTGAGCGAGGAGTAGCCGGTGCCAAAATCGTCCACTGCGATGCTCAGCCCCAGGCGCTTGAAGCCGGCCAGGATGCGCATCGCCTCGCCCACATCGCGCATCAGGATGCTTTCGGTCAGTTCCAGTTCCAGGCAGGCCGGGGCAAGCGCACTCTCCTGCAGGATGCTGGCGATACGGGTGTCCAACTGGCCGTCGGCGAACTGCCGGGCCGACAGGTTGACGGAGATTTTCGGCACTCGTACCTGGCTGTCCTGCCAGGCCTTGAGCTGTCGGCAGGCTTCGGTCAGGACCCAGTCGCCGACCTGGACCACCAAGCCCAATTCCTCCAGCACCGGAATAAAGGTGGCAGGGGCGACCAAGCCCCGGCGGGGGTGCTGCCAACGCAGCAGTGCTTCGACGCCGGTCAGGCGTTTGCCGTCGCTGGAAAACTGCGGCTGGTAATGCAACAGGAACTCGCCCTGCTCGAGGGCGTGGCGCAGGTCGCTCTCCAGCTCCAAGCGTTCCAGGGCACTGGCGTTCATATCGGCCTGGTAGAACTGGAAGTTGTTCTTGCCGCGTTCCTTGGCGTGGTACATGGCGGTGTCGGCGTTCTTCATCAACTGGCTCAGCTCACTGCCATCCTGGGGGCTGAGCGCGATGCCGATACTGGCGGTGACGAAGAACTCGCGCCCTTCCAGCACAAAGGCCCGGGTCTGGCCGGCGATTATCCGTTCGGCCACATGCACGGCGCGGTTCAACGCGCCTTCGCGGGTGGCGCAGGGATGCAGCAGCAGGGTGAACTCGTCGCCGCCCATGCGCGCCACGGTGTCGTCGCTCTCCACGCACTCACCGAGGCGCTGGGCGACCTCCTTGAGCATGCGATCGCCGGCGGCGTGGCCGAGCGAGTCATTGATCGGCTTGAAGCGGTCGAGGTCGAGGAACATCAGCACCACCCATTCCTGATGCCGTTGGGCGTGTTGCAAGGCCGAGTGCAGACGGTCCTGGAACAGGGTGCGGTTGGGCAACTGGGTCAGGCCGTCGTAGTAAGCCAGGCGATGGATGCGCTGTTCGCTGGCCTTGCGCTCGCTGATGTCGCTGAAAAAACACACATAGCTGACCAGGTCGCCCTCTTCGTCCTGCACCGCGGTAATGCCGACCCAGGCCGGGTAGCTGTCGCCGTCCTTGCGCTTGAGCCAGACTTCGCCTTCCCAGCTGCCACGTTGGTTGAGCTGCTGCATGATGTAGCTGAGCTGGCTGGCCTGTTGGCGATCGGCGGTCAGCATACCCGGCAACTGATCCAGGACCTCGGCGCTGGCATAACCGCTGATGCGGCTGAAGGCCTTGTTGACCTGGACGATATAGCCGGCCGGGTCGGTGACCAGGATCGCCGCGGTGGAGTGTTCGAAGACGGTGGCGGCCATGCGCAGGTCTTTTTCCGCCCGGCGCTGCTGGCTGATATCGCGGCCTACACCCAGCACACCCTCGAAGCGGTCCTGACCGTCCCACATCAGTACGATGCGCAATTCCACCGGTATCTTGCGTCCGTCCGCGCGCAGGCAGTCGAACAGAAACAGCTGCGGCGCCAGTTGCTCGCGCAGGTCGGCCAGGCGCTGCGGATCACCCAAGGCCAGGCGGATGCGCCCCAGCAGCAGGTCGAGGCTGGCCAACTGGCGCGGGTCGGCCGCCACGCTGTGGAAACTGTGGGTGATGATCCACTCGGGGCTATAGCCCAGCACCGGTTGCACCGATGGACTGACATAGTTGAGCTGCAGGTTGTTGTCGCTGGAGAAAATCACGTCGCTGATACTTTCGGCCAGCAGTCGATAGCGTTGTTCGCTGCCGCGCAGCGACTCGCTGCTGTTGACCTGTTCGGTGATGTCCTTGGCTACCCCGATCAGGCGGCTGACCCGGCCGTCGGCATCCCGTGCCAGCGCCTGCTCACGGATACTGTACCAATGCCACTGGCCGCTCTTGTGACGCCAGCGCAGCAGCGATTCGAGCAGCACGCCGTTGCCGATCACCTGTTGCAGGTTGCGGATGCGCCAGTAGTAGTCGCTGTCGTCGGGGTGCAGGATATGCTCCCAGAAATGCTCGCCCATGGCCGCGACTTCGTCCCGGCTGTAGCCCAGGCGCAGGCCCATATGGTGGTTGCTGAACAACACGCATTTGTGGGTGATGTCGTGGACATAGAGGGTGTCGGGAACCGCCCGGACCACGTCCGACCAGAACCGCTCACGCTCGATCAGCGACAGCTCGGTGCGTTTGCGGCCGGTGATGTCGTTGATGCTGAGGGTTACCGCATGCCAATCCTCGAGGTCGTCCGGCAGGCGCAGCACCAGCCACAGGTGGCGCTCCTGGCCATCGGACGTGACGATGCGGCTTTCCATCTCCAGCTGACGCGAGGCGCCCAACACGGCCATGATCAATTGATAGCGCAACCCGCCGACCCGTACGGGGCGGCGGTCGATCAGGTGGTGCCAGGCCTGCGCGGTGGAGCTCACCCCGAAGAGTTGCAGGGCCACCTGGTTGGTTTCGGTAATCTGCAGTTGCTGCAGCAGCGCCTGATGCTCACCGTGTTCGGTTTGCAGCCACTGCTCCAGGCTTTCGCGGTCGTGCAGCCCGCGTGACTGCAGGAACGGGCGCAGCCCGGCCAGATCCAGTACACAGAGGGCAATGCCGGTGCCTTCGAAGATGTCCTGGTAGCGTCGCCGCGTTTCCTGCAATACGCGCAGGGCCTGCTCCTGCTCGGTGACATCGCGCAGGACCCAGACATAACCGGCCGGCGCCGTGCTTTCACTGAGGTCGCTGCGGGTCACGGTGAACAGCCGCGGCTGCCCCTCGTGGCACACCTCCACCAGGTCGGGCTCGGGGTCATGGGGCATCACCGTCCCGTACAGTAGCAGCGGATCCAGGTGCGGCAACAAGCTGAGCAAATGCTGGCCCTGGGCTTGCGCGCTGCTCAGGCCAAACAGCTGTTCCGCCTGGGCATTCAAGTAGAGCAACTGGCCGTTGCCCTCGGTAACCAACACTCGCTCCTCGATGGCGCGCAGGGCACTGGCGGCGTGCTGCAGCGAGCGTTGCGAGGCGGCATTGCTGGCGCGCAGGCTGCGTTCCTCGCGCAACAGGCGCACCAACGCCAGCAGAATCAGGCCGGCACAGAGCAGGAACAGCAGAAACTTGCCGGCCAGCGCCGGCAGTACCTGCTTGCGTACCTGGCGGGCATCGAACAGCCCGCGCAGTTGCCAATCGCTGCCGAGTAGCGGCCGTTGCAGGATGGTCTGGTCCTGCTCCTGGGCCGTCACCGGAATGGCCACTCCACGCTGCTCGACGGGGTGGCGAGCGATGACCTGCCGGCTGGGCAGGTCCTCCAGCAGCCAGTGGTGTTCGCTGCTGTGGTCACTGTCGAGCCATTGCCACAGGCCCGCGGGCTCCAGGCGGGTCACCCAATAGCCGCTGCGTTCGCCCTCCGGCGCCTGGCGCAGCAGCAGGTAGATCTGGCCCGCAGCGCGACCATCGAAGGCGTAATGGAAAGCTTTGCCGGCCGAGCGCCGCAGCAGTTCGGCCAGATACGGCCCATCGTCGGCCGGCGCCGTATCGGCGAGCAAACGACCCTGGTCATCTAGCCACGCCAGGCTGCGCAAGCCAGGGAACACTGTGGTCAGGCCCGGCGGCATGGTCGCCTGTAGCCCCGGCGACGTTACCGGGACGCCACTCTGGCGTAACAGGGCGAGTCCAGCCAGGGCTTTGAACTCCAGGCTCAGGTCGAGGTGATGGGCCAGTTGTGCACTGTATTCGTGGCCGCGCTGCCGTTGATTGGCCTGCAACTGCTGGAACTCTTCGCGCAGCTGCCACAGCAGCAGGGCCAGCAGCACCAGCACCAGGCCCACCAACACGCCTTTCACCGAGCGACGCCAGGGCGTTGGACGGGGCTCGTGGGGCTGTCGGGTGGGTGGAAGCGGCTTGGGCACCGGAGAGTCCTGCGCAGTCGAGTAAAAAGGGTAGCAGGCAGCGCGCCTGGAGTGGGACGCATGGCAGCCGGCCAGCTTGCCAGTGGTAATGGCTAAGTGCCAGTTTTTTCGACGAATCCCTGTCTGCAGTTTGCCCTGAGAGGCGCATTCCGGTAGTTTTGCCCCACGCATGCGAGCAGCGCTGCCCCTCAGTCTGCGGCTTTTTCGGCGCGCCGGCCGTGACTTGCATCATGGCCCGCCGCGCCAGCCGAATGGCAGCGTCGCTCGCGTCATCTTTCTTTCTCTGAACAGACGCTAGGTTACCCATGGCTCAATATGTTTTTACCATGCATCGGCTGGGCAAGGTCGTGCCGCCGAAGCGGGAAATCCTGAAAAACATTTCCTTGTCGTTTTTCCCGGGCGCCAAGATCGGCGTGCTCGGCCTGAACGGTTCGGGTAAATCCACCCTGCTGAAAATCATGGCCGGGGTCGACACCGAGTTCAACGGCGAAGCACGGCCCATGCCGGACCTGAATATCGGCTACCTGCCCCAGGAACCGCAGCTGGACCCGGACAAGACCGTGCGCGAAGTGGTCGAAGAGGCGGTGAGCGTGATCAAGAACGCCCAGGCGCGCCTGGACCAGGTCTACGCCGCCTACGCCGAGCCGGATGCCGACTTCGACGCCCTGGCGGCCGAGCAGGGCAAGCTTGAAGCGATCCTGCAGGCCTCCGACGGCCATAACCTGGAGCGCCAGCTGGAAGTCGCCGCCGACGCATTGCGCTTGCCCGCCTGGGACGCCAAGGTCGCGGTGCTGTCCGGCGGCGAGAAACGTCGGGTCGCCCTGTGCCGCCTGCTGCTGTCGGCGCCGGATATGCTGCTGCTGGACGAGCCGACCAACCACCTGGATGCCGATTCGGTGGCCTGGCTGGAGCACTTCCTTCACGACTTCCCGGGCACCGTAGTGGCCATCACCCACGACCGGTATTTCCTCGACAACGTCGCCGGCTGGATTCTCGAGCTCGACCGCGGCGCCGGCATTCCCTACGAGGGCAACTATTCGGGCTGGCTGGAAGCCAAGTCGGCGCGACTGGCCCAGGAGTCCAAGCAGCAGTCGGCCCATGAAAAGGCCATGAAGGACGAGCTGGAATGGGTGCGCCAGGGCGCCAAGGCCCGTCAGTCGAAATCCAAGGCGCGTCTGCAGCGTTTCGAGGAAATGCAGTCCCAGGAATTCCAGAAACGCAGCGAAACCAACGAGATCTATATCCCGGCCGGTCCACGCCTGGGCGACAAGGTCATCGAGTTCAAGAACGTCTGCAAGGGCTATGGCGATCGTGTGCTGATCGACAACCTGTCGTTCAGCATGCCCAAGGGCGCCATAGTCGGGGTCATCGGCGGCAACGGCGCGGGCAAGTCCACCCTGTTCCGCATGCTGATGGGCAAGGAGCAGCCGGACTCGGGCAGCATCGAAATTGGTGAAACCGTGCAGCTGGCCTGCGTCGACCAGAGCCGCGAGGACCTGGACGGCAAGAAGACCGTCTGGGAAATGGTCTCCGACGGTTCCGACCAGATCCGCATCGGCAATTACGAGGTGTCGTCGCGGACCTACGTTGGTCGTTTCAACTTCAAGGGCGGCGACCAGCAGAAGTTCGTCAAGGACCTCTCCGGCGGTGAGCGCGGTCGTCTGCACCTGGCGCTGACCTTGAAAGAGGGCGCCAACGTGCTGCTGCTGGACGAACCGTCCAACGACCTGGACGTGGAAACCCTGCGCTCCCTGGAAGAGGCCCTGCTGGACTTCCCCGGCGCGGCCATCGTCATCTCCCACGATCGGTGGTTCCTGGACCGGGTCGCGACCCATATCCTGGCCTACGAGGATGACTCCCAGGCGCTGTTCTTCGAAGGTAACTACACCGAGTACGAGGCCGATCGCAAGAAACGCCTGGGCGACGCGGCGGCCCAGCCGCATCGGGTTCGCCATAAAAAGCTTGCGTAAGCGGCAGCCCATAACGGAGCCTCAGGGCTCCGTTTTGCCAACTGGCCCAGGGCGCAGCGCCAGCTGCGCTTGACGGCGCAAGGCGCCTTGGCGTTGAATGCGCGCCTGCTGTCCTCCTGCACCTTTCCTTTCAGTGGTGAACGAAGTGCCCCGCCTCAACCAACACGCCTGATACCGACGACGGTTTCGCTGTGCCTGATGGTTGCCTGTGCCCCGGTGGTGCTCGCCCCTGCCTGTTTTGCTGTCGTTGGTTTTCCCTGATCGATCTGGAGAAAACCCATGAGCATAAATCGTTGCGCCTACGCGCAAAACCTCGAACTGATCAAATACCCGCGCACCCCGCACCTGCAAGGCTCGCGCCTGCAGCCCGGCGATAGCGAGGCGGGTCAGGTCGCCTACCACCGTCTGGCGGGTCGCTGGTTGGTGGTAGAGGAAAAACTCGACGGCGCCAACTGCGCCATCAGCTTCTCGTCGGCCGCCGAGCTGTTGCTGCAATCGCGCGGGCATTACCTGAGCGGCGGAGGCCGCGAGCGCCAGTTCAACCTGCTCAAGCAGTGGGCGGTGGCCCATGAACCCTGGTTGCTGGAGCGCCTAGAGGACCGTTACGTCCTGTATGGCGAATGGCTGCATAAAAAACACGCGGTGTTCTACGACCAGCTGCCGCACTATTTCTGCGAATTCGATATCTGGGATCGCCAGGCCGGCTGTTTCCTCTCCACGGTCCGCCGTCACGCCCTGCTGGCTGACGGCCCGGTGCTGTCGGTGCCGGTGCTGTTCGCCGGGGTGGCGCCGGGCAGCCTGAGAGAATTGCTGGCCCTGGTCGGCCCCTCGGGCGCCAAGTCGCCGGCCTGGCAGGCCGGCTTCGAGACCCAGGTGCGGCGCGAAGGCCTGGACGTGGCACGTGCCTGGCGCCAGTGCGACCGCTCGATCCGCATGGAAGGCCTGTACCTTAAGCTGGAGAGCCCGGCGACCACCGACGGACGGATCAAATGGGTGCGCCAGGATTTTATCCAGGCCATCGAACAGGCCGGCCAGCACCACGCCGAGCAGCCCTTTATTGCCAACCAGCTGGCGCCGGGGGTCGACCTGTATGCGCCGCGTCTGACCCACCGCTGGGCGCCGACCGGAGGTGGCCAATGAACTACCCGGACCTGCAACGCCTGGTGCTGCAATCCGAGCGCCAGATCGACGCGGCGGCCTGGCTGGCGGCCATACCCAGCCTTGCTCCCTTGGCCAATACCCCGCAGGACCCTTACTACCATGCCGAGGGTGATGTCTGGACCCACACCCTGATGGTGCTGGAGGCCTTGCTGCAACAAGCGGATTATCAGGCGAGCAGCCAGGACGAGCGATTTGTGCTGTTTGTCAGCGCCTTGTTGCACGACATCGCCAAGCCGGACACCACGGTAATCGATCCCGACAGCGGGCGCATCGGCCAGCCCGGGCACTCGCGGCGCGGCGCGGTGGATGCGCGTCTGCTGCTGTGGCGCGCCGGGGTGCCCTTTGCCCTGCGCGAGGCCATCTGCCGGCTGATCGCGGTGCACCAGCTGCCGTTTTTCGCCCTCAGCGGCAATCGCCAGGGGCAATCCGCGGAGTTCCTGATTCATCGGCTGTCCTGGGAGCTGCCACTGTGGATGCTTTGCTGCCTGGCCGAGGCGGACATGCAAGGCCGACACTATGTGGGCAAGGCCGCGGTGCTGGACGAGATCGCGCTGTTTCGCGAGCTGGCGCAGGAGGAGGGGTGTCTGCACGCGCCGCGCCACTTCGCCGATGCCTATACCCGGGTGCAGTACTTCCGTGGCACCCGGGTCCATCCGGACTACGCCCTGCACGAACCGCCGGGGTCGTCGGTGACCATGCTGGCCGGGCTGCCGGCCAGCGGCAAGGACACCTGGGTGGCCGAGCATTGCCCGCAGTTGCCGGTGATTTCCTTCGACGATGCGCGCGAGGCCCTGGGCCTCAAGCATGGCCAGAACGAAGGGGCCGCGGCCCACTACGCGATCGACCGGGCCAAGGCCTTGCTGCGTCAGCAGCGGCCGTTCGTATGGAATTCGACGCACCTGTCGCTGCAGATGCGCCAGAAAACCCTCGATCTGCTGTATGCCTACAAGGCCAAGGTACGACTGGTGTACCTGGAACGGCCGGAAGCGGAGCTATACCGACGCAACAGCCGTCGTGACAGCTCACTGCGCAACGCGGATATCCAGCGGATGCTGTTCAAATGGGAGGTGCCGGTGCCCAGCGAGGCCCACCAGGTGGACTACCTGACCGGCTAGGGCGGTCACGCCTGGCCCAGGTCCACGAAAGCCCCTGGTGTCACTCTCGGAGCAGCTGCCGTGTCGCCAGGGCTGGATACCCGCCGGCGCGGGCATGGCGTGTGTGCAGCGCATCAGCCGCAGACGGGGACCGAGCGCCGTGTTCGAGCCGCTCGGCCGATGCCATAGGACAACCGATTTGGGCGGGCTTAGCGCGGGCGCGGCTCTTGCCAGTGTTCGCCTTGTTCTTCGTGGCGCCGCTCGTGGTAGGCGCGGCGTTCACGGCTTTCGACCATGGCCTGGCATTGCTGGAAACCGTCACCCCAGCCCTCGGCGTACTGCGCGCTGCTCAGGTACAGTGGCACGTTCTTGCGGTAGCCGCCGCTGATCGCCCCCGCCGCCTGTTGGCCGCTCTGGCAGCCGTCCTGGAAGCCCTCGGCGAAGGCCGGCGGGTAGCCCTGGCCCAGCAGAGTCTCGCGGGTCGATTGGCAACCGCTCAGCAGGCTGGTCAGGACCAGGGAAAGGACGGCCGGATAACGCGCCATGCGAAACTCCCATACGCCATTAGGGCGGGCGTACGCGCAGCAGGAATGATGATCGTCCGAGTCTAGGGCGTCGGTTGTGATGAAAACGTTAATCGGTTGGCTCTGGCGGGTGCCGTGGGTACGGCGCCGCCGCCTTCAAGCGGGTCGACAGGGGCATTGAGAAGATGACGGCAAGCCTGGTGCTGGTGGTGCTGTTCGCGGCGCTGCTGCATGCCAGCTGGAATGCGGTGGTGCGCGGTGGCGACGACAAGCTGATGGGCACGGTCATGGTGACCAGCGCGGCGGGCGGGATGGCGCTGCTGGCACTGCCCTGGTTGCCGGCACCCGCAGCGGCCAGCTGGGGTTATATCGCGGCGTCCGCCCTGGTTCAGGTAGTGTATTTTCGTCTGGTGGCGGCGGCCTATCATGCCGGGCAAATGAGCCAGGCCTACCCCCTGATACGCGGCACCGCGCCCTTGCTGGTCGCCCTGGCCAGCGGGCCGCTGCTGGGTGAAAGTCTCTCGGTCCTTCGCTGGCTGGCCCTGGGCACGCTCTGTGGCGGGATCCTCGTACTGGTGTGGCAGGGGCGCGGGGCCGGGCGCGCCGCCACTGGCTATGCGCTGATCAATGCCCTGGTGATCGCCTGTTACACGCTGATCGATGGCCTGGGCGTACGGCTGTCGGGGGCGCCGGCGGCCTATACCCTGTGGATTTTCCTGCTGACGGCTGTTCCCTTGCTGCTGTGGACGTTGCTGTGCCGGCGCGGGGCGTTCTCGAGCGAGCTACGCAGCCGTTGGCACTACGGCCTGCTCGGCGGCGCCGGGACGCTGCTGTCTTATGGCCTGGCTCTGTGGGCCATGACCCTGGCGCCAGTGGCGCTGGTGGCGGCGCTGCGCGAAACCTCGATCCTGTTCGGACTGCTGATCGCCTGGCTGTTTTTGGGCGAACGCATCGGCCGAGTGCAGGGCCTGGCGATCGCCCTGATCGCCCTGGGGGCGGTATTGCTGCGGTTGTCGTGATTGCTCCATTGCAGGCTCACTCTACATGTTGAGGCGAGTCGATCTGGTGCGTGGGCTGTTCGGTGCGGCGCATATGCGTCACTCATTTATCGGCACAAACCTCGGGTTCCGCCCTTACGGCGGGTCACTTTTGGCAGTCGCCCCAAAAGTAACCCAAAAGGCTTGCCCCTGACATTCGGCCCGCCTGCGGCGGGTTCCCTCTCCCCCTCATTGTTCCATGGGCCCGTCGCGAAGGGCCGTCCCTGGCCCATCGCGACTCTCGCGGCGTCCCTGCCGCTTGACCCACTGCACAACGAGTGGGCTCGGCCTACTGAAAGGGGCGGGTGGTGTTATCCGCTTGTGCTTGGCTGCGTGATCGCCTGGATTGCTCTGCCTCAGGCGGCAGGCACCAGGCTGATTCGCCAGAGTGCCGCTCCCAACTCCTCGCAGTGAAATCGCACCGGCAGAAAAGCCTCGATCACCTGGATATTGCTTTCCAGGTGCGGCGTCATGGCCAGCGTGGTGAAGCTGCCGCCGCCGGCCAGGGCGATCGGCAGCAGCAGTTGATCGGCCAGGTGTTCGTCCACTGCGGCCTCGCTCAACAGCCAGCGGCGAGCACGGTGCGCCACCAGGTCGGCGACTTTTTCCGCGCTGAGACGGGTCTGGCCGAAGGCGGCGAAGACTTCGCTGACCTGTTCGCAGTGCACTTCCAGCAGCAAGGCATTGCCCGGCCCCTGGTCCTCGGGCAGGTGAACAAAATGCAGCGCCTCGGCGGGCAGCGACAGGCGTTTGCCCAGGCGTTCCAGTTCCCGCGCGCCGACATGGCCGGGCACGCCCGCCAGCAAGGTGCGGGCGTGCTGCTGCAGCACCGCGCCGCGCTGTTCCAGGTGCAGCGGTTGCAGGGTGGCGGGTTGCACCTCGAGCTGCAGCTCGCCGCCGCCGGCCGGCGCGAAGCCATGGCGCAGCAGCTTCAGCTCGGCCTGCACGCCCATGCGTCGCAACAGCGGCAGCCAGGCCAGCTGCAGGAAATCCGCCGGCGGCGCCGCCGGGTTATGGGTACCACCGCTGAGCCACAGGCGGCTCTGGTCGGGGGCGTGCAACAGCGCCGGCAACAGGGTTTGCAACACCAGGGTGCAGCTGCCGGCGGTGCCGATGCTGAAGCGGTAATCGCCGGCGTGAATCGCCCCGGGCCGGAAGCTCAGGCGGGTCGAGCCCAGCCGCGCGCCCTCGACCTCGGCGCCACAGACTTCGGCGGCCGCCAGTACCGCGGTGAGGTGCTGGCGCAGCAGCCCAGGGCGGCTGCGCTGGGCGCGGATATTGACGATGGAGAATGCCTGGCCGCTGACCATGGACAGGCTTAGCGCGCTGCGCAGTACCTGGCCGCCACCCATGGCGCCGTCCAGTTCCATAAAATCCTTGTGCATCTTTCTTGATCCTTAGGGGCGCGGGTCAGTCTGTGTTCGAGCCCAGCACGGTCTCGCGCAGGTAACGGTCCAGTTCGGCGGTATCGCCGCCGGGTGCCGGCAGTGGCGGTTGGTTTTCGGCCTGGAGCAGTGCCTGCTCGATAAAGGCGTGCAGCGCCGGGCGGCGAGGGCCGTAGGCCGACTCGACCACCTGGCGCTTGAGCACCAGCAATTCATCGATCTCGGCCAGCAGCTGCGGATCCTGCACGGTGGCCTCCAGCAGCGCGGCAAAGGTCATGGGCGGGCGACCCAGGCCCTGGTCGATCCAGCGCACCGCCAGTAAGGGACGCAGCACATAGAGGTACTTCTTGAAGCGCACCTGCTCATCCTGCAGGTAGCCACGGAAGTTTTTCTTGGCCATCGACAGGTAATGGTGACGGGCGCCCTGGGCTGAGTAAAAGGCCTCGGCCAGGTTTCGCAGCTGCTCGGCCGCCCCGGGTTCCTGACGGTACACCAGTGGCGAGTCCAGCCATTCCAGCAGGGTCGGATTGGATTTGCGCAGCAGACGCAGGGTCTTGCGCAGCTCCCAGCCACCGATATCCAGCTCGTCACTGAGCGGGCGCTCGATCACGTCCCGCGGTTCGTCCACCCGCAGGTACCAGGCCTGGCGATGGACGTAGACAAAGCGCACGTCATAGTCGCTGTCTGGGGATGCGAAGCCCCAGGCGCGGCTCCCCGACTCGCAGGCATACAGCACCTGCACGTCATACTGGGTTTCTATTTCCTTCAGTTCCCGTAACACCCATTCGCGCATCTCGGGCGACAGCGGGTGGCGTTCGTTCAATTCCATTTCAGGCCTCCTCGGCCTTGTGCGTGGGTGGGGCGAAGCCCCGACCCATAGTGTGTGTTGGATCACGTTCCATGCTTGGCGCCATGGTCGATTGGCCTGGCATGGGCTAAACAGTGGCCCTCTTACAAGCCCCGCGGATAATCCCCTGTCATGGTCTATTCACATATCTTCAATTTGCTGGCCACCGTGCTGTGCCTGATCGGCGGCGTCCTGGCGGTGTGCCTGGTGCCGAGCCTGCTGGGTGTGCAGGGTGTCTTCTGCTGGCTGCTGCAAGGTCTGATGCTGGTCGGGATGGTGGTGGTACTTTGTCGTTTCGCCTGGCCGGCGGCCAATTGGTGTTACCTGTTGGTCGTGCGCCGGACCCTGGTGACCTTTACCCAGGCCCGGCATTTCTCGGTGCTGCTGTCCATGGGCAAGAACCTGCAGTGGTTCCCGCTCAAGGAGCTGACCGAGATACCCCGTGCCGAGCGGGTTGCCTACCTCTACGCCTTTCTCGAGCACTGCCGCAAGGAAGGGTTGGTCCCCCATTCCACTAACCGCCTGCGCCGCTGGCTGATGTGCCTGGCGCCGGAGTAAGCCGGTCGCTGCACCCAGGGATCAGTCGGTCGCGCTGGCGGCCAGCACGCTAAGTGTGCCGCGCGCGGGGTTGCCAATGCTCAGGCACCAGACGCCCCACCAGTCCTTGCCGTCGTCGAAGTAATTGCTCCAGTCGCTGCGATTCGGGTCGCGATGGGCCTCGCCGACCCAGTCCAGCACCTGCACGAATTCGTCCGCACGCAGGCCCAGCAGATCGAGCCAGTCGTGGAACAGCGTGGCCATTTCCTCCTCTCCTAATCGGGTGCCGTAAGGCGGGTTGCGAAACGCGGCGTACAGCGGTACCTGACCTTTTTGCCAATGGTGAGTACGCCGCAACTGGCCGATGGCGTGGGAATCCAGGGACGCGGGACGCGCCTGCTCAAGCTCGACCCGCAGTACTGGCGGCAGCCCCTGATCGGCTACCCCGTGGCGGGCCACGAGGCGCTGGCGCCAGCGTTCGCGCTCCAGTTCGAGTCGCGCAAACAACCCCGCCAGCGCCTGGCGGTGCAGGTCTTCATCGGCCGCGCCAGCGGTAGGCAGGCGATACACCTCGAACTCGAAAACGCAGCCTGCCAGACGCAGCCGTTCGCGCAGCTGTTTCAGTTGGGGATCCCAGAGTTCCTGTAACGCGTCCATCCGTTGCTCCTGGCTCAGCCCTTAACGCACACCACCTGACGCAGGGTGTGCACCACTTCCACCAGCTCGCGCTGGGCATGCATGACCTGCTCGATGTCCTTGTAGGCCATGGGGATCTCGTCGATCACGTCCAGGTCCTTGCGGCACTCGACATGGGCGGTGGCGCGGATCTGGTCGTCCAGGTTGTAGCGCTTTTTCGCCTGAGTCCGGCTCATCACCCGTCCGGCGCCGTGGCTGCAGGAGTTGAACGCCTCCGGGTTACCCAGGCCACGGACGATAAAACTCTTGGCGCCCATGGACCCGGGAATGATCCCCAACTCGCCCTTCTGCGCCGAGACCGCGCCCTTGCGGGTAACCAGGACCTCCTCGCCGAAATGCCGCTCCTTCTGCACATAGTTGTGGTGGCAGTTGACCGCCTGCAAGTTGGCCTCGAACGGCTTGCCGATGACCTGACGCGCTGCGGCGATCACCGCCTGCATCATCAGCTCACGGTTCTGCCGGGCAAAATCCTGGGCCCAACCCACCGCCTCCACATAGTCGTCGTAGTGTTGGCTGCCCTCCTCGAAATAGGCCAGGTCCTTGTCCGGCAGGTTGGCGATGTGCTGGCGCATATCGGCCTTGGCCAGCTCGATATACAGGCTGCCAATGGCGTTACCCACGCCGCGCGATCCGCTGTGCAGCATGAACCAGACCCGCTGGGCTTCGTCGAGGCAGACCTCGATAAAGTGGTTGCCGGTCCCCAGGGTTCCCAGGTGCTTGCGGTTGTTGGTCTTTTCCAGGCGTGGCTGTTTATCGGTGATCAACTTGAAGCGCCCGGCCAGGTTCGACCAGGCCTGGTCGGTGGCCTGAGGTACATTCTCCCAGGCGCCCTTGTCGCGGGCGCCGCGGCCGCTGGTACGGCCGTGGGGCACCGCGCGCTCGATGGCGTCGCGCAGCCCGCCGAGGTTGTCCGGCAGGTCGCTGGCCATCAGCGAGGTGCGCGCGGCCATCATGCCGCAACCGATATCCACGCCCACGGCGGCGGGGATTACCGCGCCCAGGGTAGGGATCACGCTGCCGATGGTCGAGCCCTTACCCAGGTGCACGTCCGGCATCACCGCCAGGTGCTTGAAGATAAAGGGCAGCTTGGCGGTGTTGATCAGCTGCTGCTTCGCCTCGGCTTCCACCGGCACGCCCTGGGTCCAGAGTTTGATCGGTTTACCGTTGGCTACCTCCAGCAACTGGAAGCTGGTGGCCGGGGCGTTGTCGTGCAGTGTCTCGTTTATCTCGGTATTCATCATCGGTATCCATTTTTCTATTCAGTGCTGCCGGCGTCGCCGACAGGGGCTACTTCGGGGCGCGGCCATCGGCCTGGCGGCGTTCCAGGCGGCAGGGCCGGCAGCGGATGGCGCTGGCATACACCGAACCTTGCACGGTTTCGTACCACCATTGTTGCTGCGCCGCGGTCCAGATTTCATCCCGACCGCAATCGCGGCAGCAAAAGGGCTGGTCCTGGTACCAGCCGCGCGCCACGAACAGCGGTTGGCCGTAACTGTTGTAGGACGCCAGCAGACCAGGCCGAACCGCCAACTGGCTGCTGGGCGTGAAGCTCAGCGGCAGGCAGTCGAGCAGGGCCTGCCGGTTTTTTTCGGCACGGCGCAGGCGGGCGGCGCGTAGTTCCTGGCGGCGTTGTTTTCCGCTTTTCATTATTTTTATACCTTGTTCTGTCGCGTTATTGCCCATGGCTGTGGCTTTCAATGCGGGGCCAGTTTCACCAGGCCGTTGAGCACCTGGTCGAGACCGCCGAACACCGAGATCCGGTCGATGCGTTCGGCTACCCGCTCGAGGGTTTCCAGTTCCTTCAGGCGCAAGGCCGTCGGGTTGTCTTCCATCACCTTGGCGGTGTTGAGCAGCGAGCGGGTCGCCGAGGTTTCCTCGCGACGGCGTATCACATTGGCCTGGGCAGCTTTTTCAGCTTCCAGCACCTGGGCCAGCAGCGCCTTCATTTCGCCCGGCAGGATGATGTCGCGCACCCCGAGGCTGCTGACCTCCAGGCCGGGCAACTTGCCGGCCAGATGCGCGTACAGGGTCTGCTCGATCGCCTGTTTGTTCTCCAGCAGTTCATCCAGGCTGCGGGTGCCCACCGCGGCCCGCAGGCCGAACTGCAGCTCGCGGTACAGCTGCTCCTGGGGTTTGGCCAGGTGCTCGTGGGCCAGCAGCACATCCGTGTAGCGCCAGTTGGCGGACAGGTTCAGGCGCAGGCTGACCTTGTCGCGGCTGAGGATTTCCTGGCCGCTGACTTCCAGGGCCTGGATGCGCAGGTCCACCAGCTCCACGCCGATCTGCCGGTTGAAGCGCCAGAAGCCATGCAGGCCCGCCGGCAGCAACTCGATCACCTCGCCATCGACCTTGAGCACACCGACCTGGTAGGCCGGCACCTGGGCCAGCAGCACCGCGTCCAGGCCGGGCAAAGGCCGGCCGCGCAGGGAGGGCTGGCTCAGGCGGGCGACCAGCTCGCGCTCCAGGCGGTAGGTCTGGCTCAGCTCGATGGTTTCCAGGCGCTGCTCGGCCTGGCTCTTCCAGTACAGGCGGCGGGCGCCCGGTGGCAGCAGCTCGACCAGCAGGCCGTCCTCGAAGCGCAGGCCGACCTGTTGTTCGTTCAGGTCGCAGCGCTGGAAGAATCGCTCCACCAGCGCGGCTTCGTGCTGGCGCAGGTAAGCGGTCAGCGGGTGCTCGAACAGCGCTGTGTTAAGGCTGTAGAGCTGCAGGCTCAGGCGCTGGCGGGGGTCGAAACGGACGTGCTGGCCGGGCTCGAGGATCGATACGAAGTCGCCCTCGGAGAACAGCAGGCCGCGTTCGTTCTTCTTTACCATCCAGCGCTTGAAAATAGTCATGGTCGTTCTTCCTGATTCTTTATTGTTGAGCCATTCGGTTATTGCCTAACCGGGTGTCGGTGGTCGCCGATCCGCCGGGCGTCCAGGGTGGGGCGACGGGGAAACCTGGCGTTTCGGCCGTCCTGGCCGCGGGGCCGGTCCTCGGCCCAAACGCATGTCTGCCTGTCGCTCGACCCTGGGGCCGGGCAGATCGGCGGTGGCGCTGGAACGTCCCAGTGCCGCACCGACGGGTAGTGCCTGAGGTGTTGCTGCCGTGAAAGGGCATTTCGAGCGGGAGTCGAACCCGCGACAGGTCCTCCGAAAAAGACTGCTCTACCAGCTGAGCTATCGAGTGGACTCGGGCAGGGCTCGAACCTGCGACGGCTCCTGCGAACAGAAGTGCTCTACCCACTGAGCTACCGACTCCATGACCGGTCGTTGCGGTGGCGGCATACAGGGCAACCGACACCCCGAAGGGTGGGTCCCTGCACCGGCGGGATTCGACTCCCGACCCGAAGGCCTGCCTGGCGATGCGGTCGAGAGGGATATTGCGAGCGGCGTGCCAGTTCTGTCAGGAAAGCCAATAGTTTTTATAAGTTGTTAATTTAAAAGAGAAATATTCTATTTTTTGAATTTATTCCGGTTCGATGCGCGGATTTTTTACAGGATTTAATATATTTTAAGATCGTTATTTATCTTTTGGTATAAGCATGCAACGCAAGCATACGGTGGCCCTCGGTTTTGTCGGCGCCACCCTGGACCGGGTGGGCAAGGGCGCCAATCGCTGGCACAAATGGCGGCCCAGTGTGGGGCTGTGTCAGCAGCCGGACCTGCTACTCGACCGGCTGGAGCTGATCCACAGTCCACGGGATGCCGGGTTGGCCGGGCGGATTCGCGACGATATCGCCGCGGTCTCGCCGGAGACCGAGGTGCGCCTGCACCCGATGACCCTGCGCGACCCCTGGGATTTCGAGGAGGTCTATGGTGCGCTGCACGAGTTCACCAGCGCCTATGCCTTCGATACCGAACGCGAGGACTACCTGGTGCATATCACCACCGGGACCCACGTGGCGCAGATCTGCTGGTTCCTGCTGACCGAGGCGCGGTACCTGCCGGCACGCCTGGTGCAGACCTCGCCGGGCCGGCGTAACGACGACGCCGAGCATATCGGTACCTGCGCGCTGATCGACCTCGACCTGTCGCGCTACGACCGTATCGCCACGCGGTTTCGTCGGGAGCAGCAGGAGACCCTGGCGTTTCTCAAGGCCGGTATTGCCACCCGTAACCCGGCGTTCAACCGCAGCATCGAGCAGATCGAGCGGGTGGCGGTGCGTTCGCGCTCGCCCATGCTGCTGGTCGGGCCCACCGGCTCGGGCAAGTCCTTTCTGGCGCGGCGCATCTACCAGCTGAAACGCGCGCGGCACCTGCTGCAGGGGCGTTTTGTCGAGGTCAACTGCGCCACCCTGCGCGGCGACGGCGCCATGTCGGCGCTGTTTGGCCATAGCAAGGGCGCCTTTACCGGCGCCCAGGCGGCCCGCGAAGGGCTGCTGCGGGCGGCCGACGGCGGCATGCTGTTTCTCGACGAGATTGGCGAGCTGGGCCCCGACGAGCAGGCCATGTTGCTCAAGGCCATCGAGGAAAAACGCTTTTTCCCCCTGGGCAGCGACCGCGAGGTCGAAAGCGATTTCCTGCTGATCGCCGGCACCCACCGCGACCTGCGCCAGCGCGTGGCCCAGGGGTTGTTTCGCGAGGACCTGTTCGCCCGGATCAACCTCTGGACCTTCGAGATGCCGGGCCTGGCCGGGCGCCGCGAGGATATCGAGCCGAATCTGGAATTCGAGCTGGAGCGCTACGCCCGCGAACACGGCCGCCTGGTGCGCTTCAACCTGGAGGCGCGGCGGCGTTACCTGGCCTTTGCCAGCTCCAGCGAGGCGGCCTGGAGCGGTAATTTTCGCGAACTGTCGGCCTCCATCACCCGCATGGCGACCCTGGCCGACAGTGGACGGATCGACGAGGTCCAGGTCGACGAGGAAGTGCTGCGCCTGCGCCGGGCCTGGTCCGGTACGGCCGTTGCTGCGGGCCAGGGTGACGCTGCGGATGTGCTGCACGGGTTGCTGGGGGAGCGCCTGGAGCAGCTGGACCTGTTCGATCGCCTGCAGTTGCCGGCGGTGATCGCCCTCTGCCGCCAGGCCAGCAGTTTGTCCGAGGCCGGTCGCCAGCTGTTCGCCGTGTCGCGCCAGGGCAAGAGTCAACCCAACGACGCGGATCGGCTGCGCAAGTACCTGGCGCGTTTTGGCCTGGACTGGAAAAGCCTGCGTTAGTTTTTACACCTTGGCTCTGCTGATGGGACGCTACCGATGAAGATTGAACGCCTGTTGCCCGGACATGCCGCGGACTACCGCAGGCTGATGCTCGAGGCCTACGCGCGGCATCCGCGGGCCTTTACCTCCAGCGTCGCCGAGCGCGCGGCATTGCCGCTGACCTGGTGGGCGGCGCGGCTGGAAGCGGGGCCACAGGCCAAAACCCGGGTGCTGGGCTGCTGGCAGGCCGGCGCCTTGGCCGCGGTGGTGGGACTCACCTTCGCCCAGCAGGAAAAGGTCCGGCACAAGGCCAAGTTGTTTGGCCTCTACCTGGCGCCGGCTCTGCGCGGCCTGGGCCTGGGCCTTGCCCTGGTGCAGACGGCCCTGGCCGAGGCGCGCGGGCGTGACGGGGTGCGGCTGGTGCAACTGAGCCTGACCGAAGGCAACCAGGCGGCCCTGGCGCTGTACCAGCGCTGCGGCTTTGTCACCTTCGGCCGCGAGCCCCAGGCGCTGGCGGTGGATGGCGAGTACCTGGCCAAGCTGTTGATGAGCTGTGAGGTCGCTGGGCCCTGACTATAGAGCCTGTCGCAGGATACTGCTGAGCGGCTCTCTATTCGCGAATGGCTTGCGCCTGCACGGCCTCGATAAAGGCGTTGATTTTGCCGAGGCTCTCGGGGGCGCTACGGTCGTGAGCGAATATCTGTTTGCCATGCTTGTAGGACACGTAGAACCATTGGCCCGAGTCTTGTGATGCCTGGGTGTAATAAAGTACATCGGTCTCGGGTGATGCAGGAAATTCCCCGGTCATTGCCTGCATCGTCACCCATTGAACCGATGAATAGATGTTCCTTTTATCAACGGCGGCGTGGCCGAGTTTGAGCGACTTATAGTTTCCAGTGGCAAGGGTTTCCAGGGATATCAGTGCCGCACCTTGTGCCGGCTGGCGGTTGTTTTTAATGTACTGATTTTTGGCCTCGGCTATGACGATCGACTCACTGGGAACCGCGTATATCAGTTTCCTCTGCGTCAAGGGAGCCGGCAAGGGTTGAATACTGGCCAGTGTGTTGATTAAGTCGATGTCGATGGCCCCTAGGACCGCCTCGGGAGAGTAATAGGTTTGATCGCCGTAAATATAAGTGGGGGGGGTGGCGCAGCCGGTCAGCAGTAACAACAGGCTGGCAACTGCAACCAATTTTATCAACATGGATCATCGCTCCATTAAGGTGTCCGTGAAGGCGCTCGATCAGCCGGCGCACCGCGATAGAGCTGCGCCATTAAGTTTCGCCACGGGTGGTTTATTGGGGTTGCGCGATTCCGTTGATCAGCGCGCATTTCTTGGCGGTGGTTCTGACCGGGGCCAGGGTTCCCGACTTGCAGTTGACCAGGTCGGAGGGTGATGTTGTTGGTGTGTCCGTGCGCACGCTGGCGGGTTTGGCATCAGGCGTGGGCACTGGGCCGGTTGCGGCCGCCGTGGTCGGCAGGTACAGCGCCCTTAGACTGGCGGCTGTCTGGCTGCAGAGCTGCTGGTCGGTGAGGGTCAGGGCTGGAATGGCGATGCACACGCCGGGCGAGTGCCTGAATCCGTCGCCCTTCACTTCATCGAAATACTCGACATTGCCCGTCCCCAGCTTGACGGCGTAGCGGTGGTGAAATTGCGCCTGGGGCGCCTGGTCCATGGAGGCGCCGACCAGGGCCCCCAGCAGTCCAATCGCCAGCTGGTTCTTGGCGGAGTAGCGGTTGCCGTCCTTGAATGCGTGATCGATATAACTGGCCTGGGCAACGGTCTCGCCCAGACGGGCCCCGCCAGAGGTGCCTGGGCGGGATTCGTCGATACTTTGGTTGTCCATGATCAAACCAAAGGCATTGAGCGCCACCAGCTCGACGACATGGGTTTTCTGAATGGCGTTACGCTCGACCGGCGTCAACTCCGCCCAGGTCGGTTGCGAAACCCGCAGCAAGGGTTGTGCCGTGGCCGTCGCACTGAGGAGGCAGGTGGTCAGCGAAAGGCTCACGCAAGTCAGGTGAAAGGCACTGGGCCGGGCTTTCGGACGTGGTTGTGACATCGAGATTTCCATTCTGCTGATGGGCACGCGTAAGTCCCTACCTCGGCCACATTAAGCTTCCCGGCGCTTCCCAAGATCGGGCGGGACAGGCCGTCTTCTTAGAAGGCTTATACAGGAGCCTGCGAGGTGGGCAAAGTGCTTCCAATACGAAGCGCTCAGGACCCCCAGGCGTTTCCAGAATCTCGGTTTCCGCGCTTCTACGCGCCAGCTAACAGGCCTCGCGGTGCTTCAATGCTCCTGCCCAGGCCCAGGCCCAGGCAGCCGTGTGGCCGCTCCATGGCCTTGGGCGAATGAGGTAATAGCCTTTTCGGGGCCTGCGGGTGGGCCTATTACCCAGCCGCCTGTTGGCTACTCACGGATGGCTTGAGCTTGTACGGCCTCGATAAATGCGTTGAGTTTTCCGGTGGTCGAGGGGTCGCTGCGGTCCGCAGCGAAAATCTGTTTGCCGTGTTTGTCAGATACATAGAACCACTGGGCCGACCCCGGTGCAGGCTCGGTTATATACAGTGCGTCAGCCTCAGGTGACGCGGAAAATTCCCCTGTCATGGCCTGCATCTCGATCAGTTGCACGGATTTGTAAATGTTTCTTTTCAGGAGGCCGTCGTAATAAATCCTCATACCCATTTGGTTGACCCGGCCGACGTTTTGCAGAATGGCCAGCGCTTCATTCATGGGTTGCTGGCCGGTCTGGCGAACGAAAAGGCTTTTGGCGTAATTGAACCGGGTTGACTCGCTGGGAATGGCGAGTATCAGTGTCTTATCGGTCAAGGGGACGGGTAGCGGTGTAACGGTGGACAGCGCCGCGACCATGTCGGCATTGGCGGCGGCATGAAAGGTCTGCGCGGAGGAATAATTTTGAGTGCCGTAAGTATAAGTGGTGGGTACCGCGCAGCCGGCCAGGAAGAGTAGGCCGGCGGCAGCGACTAGTTGTTTTACCATTAAGTAGCACTCCATTCTGTATGTGCTTGTGGTGCGATGGTGGTTATTGTTTGGGGTTTATTCCTTGGGTTGCTGCAGCCGATATAAGGTGCAAGGGCCGCTTACGTGCTTGCTTTAGCGGACTCAAATGTAAGGCTATTGGCAGGCCAGTGAGCTGCACCGTTTATGAAGGCGGCACCGCGTGGCCATGGGTGATAATCGCTTTATACGGTATCGGGACGTCCTCGCCTAGCGTTGGACTACAGGCCGCTACACCGCCAGCGCAACTGGATCAGCGCCAGGCGCTGGCCTTGGGGTCCAGTGTAGGGCTCGATGGCGTAGGGCTCGAAGCCCAGGGAGGAGTAGAGCAGCAGCCCGGCGGTGTTGTGGTTAAAACAGGACAGGTGCACCGCGCTCGCCTGGTGGTGGTCATGGGCCTTTTCGACCAGGCAGCCGATCAGGTAGCGCGCCACACCGCGGCCCCGTGCGCTGGGGGCGACAATGACGTTGCCGATCCAGCATTGGCCGCCGCTTTCCCAGCGGTAGAAATTGGCCAGGCCCACCACTTGACCTTCCAGCAGCACCACGGTGGAATCCGCGCGTTGGGCGATGTTCTCCTGCAGTTGCGCCGGGGTCAGCGGGAAGCGGGCCTTGGGGAAGAAGAAAAACAGCTCTTCGGCGTCTTGCGCCAATCCGCACAGGGTCGGCAGGTCCTGTTCTTCCACGGGTCTATGGCTAAGGGGCATGGCCGATCGGCTCCTGTGGTTGGGTGAATCAAGGTACCGATTATTGCGCGCTGTTTGCCAAGGGCATCGCCATCTGCCGCTCGCCGCCAATACGGCCCAGCATGCGCACGCCCAGGTCGTTCCAGCCGGCCTTGAGGTAGGCGCGGATACCGGCGGCATTGTCTTCATCGACCGCCAGGATCAGTTGCGCCACCTCGGGCCAGTGGCATTGCACCCAGTCCTTCACGGCGTGCAGCGCCTGGGTGCCGATGCCCTGGCCCTGGAAGGTCTGGTCGATGCGCAGGCCGCTGATGGTGACAGCTCCGGCCGGCGCCCACTCCGGTGCCTGCGCGCCGCGCTTGAGCAGCAGGAAGCCGGTAATCTGCTGCCCTTTGAAGATAGCCAGGCCCTGGATATCGCCGACCTGGTCCGCTTCGCACAGCGCCACCGCCCGCTCGGTGGGGCCGGCGTATTCGACTTGTTGCGGTGAAATACTCAGTTGGCGAACCGCCGCGCGTTGCTCGGCGCTCAGCTGCTGCCAGGTGGTGAGTGAAACGCTGTAAGGCATCGCTTTTTCTCAACAGGGTGGGGGCAGAGGGCTATCGAACCCGCGGCCTGGCTTAATAGTGGTACCACTTCACTTCCAGCCGCAGTTCGTTTTCCGGGGACGTCAGCTGGCTGAACTGGCGTTCGGCGCTCAGGCGCAGGCCCAGGTTGCGCGACAGTTCCCATTGCTGGGTCAGGCCGAGGCTGCGGCGGACTTCGCCATTATGGAAATAATCGGCCTTGGCTTCCAGGCCCAGGTTACCCAGGTCATTGCGCCACAACAGGCCGCCGGCCATGCCCGCCGCCGGTGCGACAAAGGCGGCGAAGTCCGGGTTGTGCTCCAGGCGCAGGGTGCCCAGGGCATAACCCAGCACGTCCTCGCCCAGGCGCCAGGTGCCACCGGCACCACCGTTGACCTGGCTGACCAGCGTCTGGTCGTCGTCCCGTCCGGGCACTCGCTCCAGGCCACTGGCGACCTGCCAGGACCAGGGCTGCAGCAGCGCGCTGCGCGGGGTCAGGGAGCGAATGGTGACCAGCTCGAGACGCTGCAGCTGCCAGCGGTTGCCCTCGTACTGACGCAGCTTGAGGTTGCCCATTTCGATCTGCGCGCCCAGGGGAAAGCCCGGCGCGTTGTCGTTGAGGTCGTGATAGGCCATGCGCAGGCCATAGTCGGCGAAGGCCTCACCGTCGCGGCTACCCGCCCCGAGCTGCCAGGTGCGCGACTCATGGCCGTCTTCCGGCAGGCTCGGACGCTCGACCGCCAGCTCGGGCGGCGGCTGCTGGTTGATGGCGCGCAGCAGCTCGAAGCTGTGCTGGGCGACCGCCGGATCCCGTACCTGGCCGTTGGCGCGGTAGCGCAGCAGGCGGTAAGCACCGTCCTGGATCAGCGCGCGGCGGGGCGCGGGCAGGGCGAGAAACGCCGGGGCCTGCAGGTGCTCCGGTGCGTCGGCCAGGCGGCCGACCCATTGCCGCTCCTCGGCGTCCAGTGCCTGGGTGCGGGCCATCAGCTCTCGCTCACGGGAGGGGCGAAACGCGACCTGCTCCACCAGCCCGGCTTCCTGGATGGCCCTGACGGTGTCGGTGGGGATGGCGGTGAGCGGGAATTGTTCGGTCAGCTGCAAGCCTGGCCGTGCGATCTCCAGCAGTTCCAGCAGGCGATAGGAGCAGTTTTCATCGAAGAAGAAATAGTCGAACTGGATCTGCTTGAGCTCCCAGACGTGCTCGATCATGCGCCCGGTTTCCTCGGCGCTGAGGTTCAGCCGGTACTCCCACAGGTCGCGATTTTCCAGACTGCGGTATTCAGCGAGTTTTTCCTGGTAGGAGACCAGGGAAAACAGTCCGGGATAGCCGCCCATCAGGCCTTTCCAGGCATACAGCAGGCTGTTGTCCATGCCCTGGATATAGGCGCCGAAATTCAGCGCGTAACTGAGCAGGGTGGTGCCGTCGCGTTGAACCTCGGCCTGGTCGATGCGCAGCAACGTATGGCCGAACATCGAAGAGGGGCTGTTGAGGTAGGCCGCCGGGAAAATCAGCACCGTGCTGTGGGGGGCAATGCCCTGGTACCAGCGCTGGAAATCGCCGCACTGCAGTTGCGGCAGGTCGTCCAGCGCCAGTTCATGGCGCAGCCAGCGGCTGCGCGCCGGGAACACGCATTGGGCGTGCAGCTCGCCGGCCGTGGCCGGCGCGTAGAGCGCCGCCAGGGTGGCCGCCAGCTCGGCCCTGGGATTCTGTTCGCCGTCGGCGGCGAGGAAAAACGCCTGGTCGTCGACATAGCTGCGCCAACCGCCGAGCTTGCCGGTTTCGTAGTGGCCCAGGGCGATCCATTCGGGGCGGTTGGCCAGTGCCTGCAGGTCCGGCGGCGACAACGTCGGCGCGGCCTGCACCGCGGCACAGGCGCACAGCGCCAGATAAGGCAGGCGTTTGAGCATGGTCAGGGGTTCGATCAGTAGGAAAAACCGGTCCGCCCCGGCTGGAGCGGACCGCGGGAGCTTAAGCCTGGGTCGCGTATTTGGCCAGACGGGCATCGGCCTTGATCACCGCCAGGGTGGCGCTGTGCACCTCGTCGGCCGTGACATCGGCACGGCTGAAGATGTCCTGGAAGTGGCTGTGGGTGACCGCGGCGAAGTGGGCGCGATCCTGGGGTTCAACCCCCAGCAGCACGGCATAGGTGGTCAGGGCTTCGCCCTGGCCCTTGGCCATATCTTCGGACAGCTCATCGAGCATCGCCCCCAGCTTGAGCATCGACTTGCCGCCGTAGGTCAGCGCACCATTGGTGGCGCAGCCGTTGGTCCCGGAGGTCATGCCGAAGGTGGCATTACCGGTGGTGCCGTTGGTGGTGGAGGCGAGGAAATGCGGAGCGATGCCACGCTGTCCTTCGAACAGCATGTTACCCCAGCCACAGTCGGGGCCGCCGGGGGCTTCAGCCATGGCATTGAGCGAAGCGGCAGCGAAAAGAGTGCCTATCAAGATCCGTTTCATAGCGTGTTCTCTCTATTGTCTCTATGGAAGATCGGGGTACAGCAACAGCTGGCCAGGAACGCTAGGGCTCCTGATCATCAGGGTAGTTAAGACTACCCGTGTCGTTATGAGCCTGAAGCGGGGAACCCGGTTCAGTAATTGTCGGAAAATGTTGCGCTGCGCCAGACGTCCACGCGCCGCCGCCTTGCCAGGGCCCTGCGGGCGGCGCCAGAATGCGGCCATCTTTCCGCGGCCTGGTGCCGCTCGATGTAAGGACTTCCGATGCCCGATTCCGTTGTTGCCGGCCTGCGCCTGGCGCCCGAAGCCCTGACCCGGCCCTTCGATCCCGCTCAGTTCAATTTCACCGTCACCGACGACCTGGAGCCCTTTCGCGGGGTCCTCGGCCAGGAGCGCGCCGTGGAGGCGCTGCAATTCGGGGTCGCGATGCCGCGTCCCGGCTACAACGTGTTTGTCATGGGCGAACCGGGCACCGGGCGTTTTTCCTTCGTCAAACGGTACCTCAAGGCCGAAGCCAAGCGCCTGGCCACGCCGGCGGACTGGGTCTACGTCAACCATTTCGACGAGCCGCGCGAGCCGCGGGCATTGGAACTGCCTCCGGGTACGGCCGGCGCCTTTATCAGCGACATCGGCCTGCTGATCGACAACCTGGTCGCGACCTTTCCGGCGGTCTTCGAACACCCGGCCTACCAGCAGAAAAAAAGCGCCATCGATCGGGCCTTCAACCAGCGCTATGACCGCGCGCTGGATGTGATCGAACGGCTGTCCCTGGACAAGGGCATCGCCCTGTACCGCGACAGCAGCAATATCGCCTTTACCCCGATGAAAGAGGGCAAGGCCCTCGACGAGGCGGAGTTCGCCCAGCTGCCGGAAGCCGAGCGCGAGCGTTATCACACCGATATTTCTGCTTTGGAAGAGCGCCTCAACGAGGAGCTGGCCAGCCTGCCGCAATGGAAACGCGAATCGAGCAACCAGCTGCGGCAGCTGAACGAGGAAACCATCACCCTGGCGCTGCAGCCGTTGTTGGCGCCGCTGTCGAAAAAATATGCGGAAAACGCCGGGGTCTGTGCCTACCTGCAGGCCATGCAGGTCAACCTGTTGAAGACCCTGGTCGAACAACTGGTGGACGCGGAAAAGGCCGATGCCCAGAGCCGCAAGCTGCTCGAGGAGCAGTACAGCCCCAGCCTGGTGGTCGGTCACCACAGCAGTGGTGGCGCGCCCGTGGTGTTCGAATCCCACCCGACCTACGACAACCTGTTCGGCCGTATCGAATACAGCACCGACCAGGGGGCGCTGTCCACCAGCTACCGGCAGCTGCGCCCGGGTGCGTTGCACCGGGCCAATGGTGGCTTCCTGGTGCTCGAGGCGGAGAAAATGCTGGGCGAGCCCTTCGTCTGGGATGCGCTCAAGCGCGCATTGCATACCCGCAAGCTGAAGATGGAGTCGCCCCTGGGCGAGCTGGGCCGCCTGGCCACCGTGACCCTCAACCCGCAGGTGATCGCCTTGCAGGTCAAGGTGATCCTGATCGGCTCGCGCGAGCTGTACTACGCCCTGCAGGACCACGATTCGGACTTCCAGGAAATGTTCCGGGTGTTGGTCGACTTCGACGAGGATATCCCGCTGGTCGAGGACAGCCTTGAGCAGTTCGCCCAGTTGCTGAAGACCCGCACCTCGGAAGAGGGCATGGCGCCGCTGACCGCCACCGCCGTGGCCCGGCTGGCGACCTACAGCGCGCGTCTGGCCGAGCATCAGGGCCGCCTGTCGGCGCGTATTGGCGACCTGTTCCAGCTGGTCAGCGAGGCCGATTTCATCCGGCAATTGGCCAATGACAGCGTCACCGACGCCGGCCACATCGAGCGAGCCCTGAAGGCCAAGGCCACGCGTACCGGGCGGGTCTCGGCACGCATCCTCGACGATATGCTGGCCGGGGTCATCCTGATCGACACCGCCGGTGCCGCCGTCGGCAAATGCAACGGGCTGACCGTGCTGGAAGTCGGCGATTCGGCCTTTGGCGTGCCGGCGCGCATCTCGGCCACCGTTTATCCGGGCGGCAGCGGCATCGTCGATATCGAGCGCGAGGTCAACCTGGGGCAGCCGATTCACTCCAAGGGCGTGATGATCCTGACCGGCTACCTGGGCAGCCGTTACGCCCAGGAGTTTCCCCTGGCGATTTCCGCGAGCATCGCCCTGGAGCAATCCTATGGCTATGTGGACGGTGACAGTGCGTCCCTGGGCGAGGTCTGCACCCTGATCTCGGCCTTGTCGCGCACCCCGCTCAAGCAGTGTTTCGCCATTACCGGCTCGATCAACCAGTTCGGCGAAGTGCAGGCCGTCGGTGGCGTCAATGAAAAGATCGAGGGTTTCTTCCGCCTGTGCGAGGCCCGCGGGCTCACGGGCGAGCAGGGCGCGATCATTCCCCATGCCAATGTCACTACCCTGATGCTCGACGAGCGGGTGCTGCAGGCAGTGCGCAACGGCCTGTTCCATGTTTACGCAGTACGTCAGGTGGATGAGGCCCTCGGCTTGCTTGTGGGGCAGGCCGTAGGGGCGGCGGACGAGCAGGGCCGCTTCCCGGCCGGCAGTATCAATGCCCGGGTGGTGGAGCGCTTGCGCGACATTGCCGAGATGGACCTGGAACTCGAGGACGGCGACGCCGAGAAAATCCGCGAGGCTCAGGTATTGGCCCTGGCCTTGGCGGCGGAAAAAGCCGAGAAAACCGATAAGGGCGAGAAGAAGCCCGAGAAACCGCGCAAGGTGCCGGTAAAAAAAGACACGCTGTGAAGGGATGGGGTTGAGCGGTGACAGCGGCTCTGGCGCGCACCTTGAGCGGGCGGCCGGAGACTTTGCCCACAGAGTTATCCACAGGTTGTCGCGCAGCCTTGGGCTTTGCTGATCCACCCGCCGAGGTGTAGGCTAAAACCCAGATTCTCCGAGGACAGCCGCCATGCCGCGTCGCCTCAGTCTTACTCGCCATTGCCTGGGCCTGGAAACGCGCATCGAGTGCGTCATCCGCCCGCTGGCTGGCGACAAAGGGCTCTGGACACTCTTGTGCGCCGCCGGCATGGCCCACGCCCAGCCGTCCACGATCAAGGCGCAAGGCCCATTCCACGGGCCCTTGGTGGCCGAAGCGGTGCTCACGGCGATCGCCGACAACCTGGCGCTGCTGGGCTATGCCGAGTCCTGCGAACCGGCGATCTGGTGCCTGCACCTGCAGGCCGAACTGCGCCGGGTGAACGCCGAGCGGGGTCGTCACCTGGGCGATTATCAGTTCCGCCCTGACAATTGAACCGGGCAACGGCGGTGGATGCGCCGATACCGCTTGCGTCGGCTTTTGCCGCGCGGACACGAGGCTCCGCGGCAGGGTTATCCACAATCGGCAGTCGACACCGCCGGGCCGGGGAGGGTGCCCGGATTGTGTGGCGGCTGGACGCTTGTCGGCATCGTACGCCTGGGTATACTCGCTGCCAGTTTTGATCCCCCCTGTGAGAGACCATGGAACGTTTAATCGAGAACCTGATGTACGCCTCGCGTTGGTTGCTGGCCCCGATCTACTTTGGTCTGTCGCTGGGATTGCTGGTGTTGGGATTGAAGTTTTTCCAGGAAATCATCCATGTCCTGCCCCATGTGTTCGAGCGCACCGAGTCCGAGCTGATTTTGGTGATCCTCTCGCTGATCGACATGTCCCTGGTCGGCGGACTGCTGGTCATGGTGATGTTCTCCGGCTACGAGAATTTCGTCTCGCGGCTGAACATCGATGAGGGCACGGAAAAGCTCGATTGGCTGGGCACCATGGATGCCGCGTCGCTGAAAATGAAAGTGGCGTCCTCCATCGTGGCGATCTCCTCCATTCACCTGCTGCGGGTGTTTATGGATGCGCAGAACATCTCCACCGATTACCTGATGTGGTACGTGATCATCCATATGACCTTTGTGATTTCGGCTTTTATCATGGGTTACCTGGACAAGATCACCAAACACGATCACCTCTAACTGCTCTTCGCTAGCCGCCCGTCCGTGGGCTAACGGCGGGCGGTTTTTTTATGCCTGCAGTGGGGTTTATCTGTATTTTCATTATATGATGTACAGGTATTGTCCAGGTCTGGGGCGCCACCATGAAGCTACATCACCTGACTGAGCAGGCCCGCGCCGGCCATATCGACGAGCTCAATCTGGTTTCCCTGGAAGGCGGCATCTATCTGTTGGAGGTGCGCGTCGATGGGCAGGTCCACCTGCTCAGCGACGAGGCGGGCACAACCCTGCAACTGCGCTCGGTCGAGCAGGCCCGGCAGCTGTTGCAGGGCCTGCCCAGTGTGCCCTTTCACCTGGTGCACAGCTGCGTGCATGACGAAATCTGTGGCCTGCCGGGTGCGGCGCGGGAGTCGCTGCGGGTGCCCCTCGCCATGACCTCGTAAGCGCCGAACCAGTCGATGAAAAAATCCCTGCTGCCGATCAAGGCGTGCACGACCTGCGGCTTGCCCTTCGCCTGGCGCAAGAAGTGGGCACGCTGCTGGGATCAGGTGAAGTACTGCTCCGAGCGCTGCCGTCGTCGGCCGGCGGCTCCTCGATAGGGGGCCGGGGGCATCTGTGCTAGGCTGGCCGCCCATTTTTACCCACAGCGGAGCCTGGCCATGGCCGAATTCAACCTTTCCACTGACGAAACCCGCGTCAGCTACGGCATCGGCCGTCAGCTGGGCGAGCAGCTGCGCGACAACCCGCCGCCGGGCGTCAGCCTGGACGCTATCCTGGTCGGCCTGACCGATGCGTTCACCAACAAGGCGAGCCGCGTCAGCCAGGAAGAAATGACCGCCAGTTTCAAGGTGATCCGCGAAATCATGCAGGCCGAGGCCCAGTCCAAAGCCCAGGCAGCCGCTGGTGCCGGCCTGACCTTTCTCGCCGAAAACGCCAAGCGCGATGGCATCGTCCAGCTGGCCTCGGGCCTGCAATACGAAGTGCTGACCGCCGGCGACGGTGCCAAGCCGTCCCGTGAAGACAGCGTGCGCACGCATTACCACGGCACCCTGATCGACGGGACCGTGTTCGACAGCTCCTACGATCGCGGCCAGCCAGCGGAATTTCCGGTGGGCGGCGTGATCGCCGGCTGGACCGAGGCCCTGCAGTTGATGGGCGTTGGCAGCAAGTGGCGGCTGTACGTGCCCAGCGAGCTGGCCTACGGCGAACAAGGCGTGGGCAGCATTCCGCCGCACAGCGTGCTGGTGTTCGACGTCGAGCTGCTGGATATCCTTTAAGGCGGTAACGGTGTGCCGGCGCGACGCGGAGCGTCGCCGTCGGCATTCCCACGCGGAGCGTGGGAGCGAGCCAACCCCCCGCGCGCCAAGTGCAGTGCCGCGCTTTCGTAGGAGCGGCCCATGGCCGCGATTCACGGCGCCAGCAAAAGGCACGCGGAGCGTCCCAGGCTGAATTCCCACGCGGAGCTTGGGCATGATCAATTAGCCGTAACGGCCCCGTGCGAATGTGAGCTGGTCTCGGCGCGTTGTTTCGCGACAGCCCACCCTTGGCCTGCGACCGACTTCGGCGGCTCCCACAGGGTCGGGTTTCAGTGCATGCCATCGCCAGGGCGCAATGCCCGGGCGTAGCAGAACAGGAACAGGTTGCGCACCAGCTCCTTGAGCACCAGCGGCTCGCTGGAGTTGAGGCTGATCAGGTCCAATTCTCCCAGTTCACGCAGCTCGTCGAGCGCCTCTTCCTCCAGTTCGGCACAGACCTGTCCGGTTTCGCGGTGCAGGATGCGCAGGTAGGGGTGAGGGCGGTCCAGCCAGGCATCGATCAGGTAGGTCATGAGTTCACTCCAATGAACAGGGCTTTAATTGAGAATAATTCCTATTCAATTAATAGCAAGCCTTCATTGGTGTTTTTCGCGGACGGTCCGACGGACACACAAAAAACCCATCGCGAGGATGGGTTTTTTTGGACGGGGCAGGAGACTCAGTGGCTGCGGGCGACCGCGAAGCGGCTGAGCTGCACCAGGGCGTCGCGATACTCGCTGGCCGGCAGCACGTCCAGGCAGGCAATCGCCCGTTCGGCATAGTCGCGGGCCTGTTGCGCGGTGTAGTCCAGGGCGCCTGAGGCTTCCACGGCTTCGCGAATGCGCTCCAGGTCCTCCAGCCCGCCTTTCTGGATCGCCTGGCGGACCAGGGCGGCCTGTTCCGGCGTGCCGTTGCGCATGCAATGGATCAGCGGCAGGGTCGGTTTGCCTTCGGCCAGATCGTCGCCGACGTTCTTGCCCAGGGTCGCCGCGTCACCGCGGTAGTCCAGCAGGTCGTCGACCAGTTGAAAGGCCACGCCCAGGTGGTCGCCAAAGGTGCGCAAGGCTTCGCTCTGCTCGACGCTGGCGCCGGCCAGGGCCGCGGCGCTGTGGGCCGAGGCCTCGAACAGCATGGCGGTCTTGCCACGGATCACGTCCATATAGGTTTCTTCGCTGGTGCTGGCGTCGCGAATCTTCGACAGCTGCAGCACTTCGCCCTCGGCGATCACCCGGGTGGCCTTGGAGAGGATGCGCATCACCTCCATGGAACCCAGCTCGACCATCATCTCGAAGGAGCGCGAATAGAGAAAGTCGCCGACCAGCACGCTGGGGGCATTGCCCCATTGGGCGTTGGCGGTGGGGCGGCTGCGGCGCATGTCCGACATGTCGACCACGTCGTCGTGCAGCAGGGTGGCGGTGTGCAGGAACTCGATGGTCGCCGCCAGCAGGCGCAGGTCATCGCCCTGATGGCCCAGGGCCTTGCCGCACAACAGCACCAGCAGCGGGCGCAGGCGTTTGCCACCGGCGGAGATGATGTAGTCGCCGATTTTCTCCACCAGGGGGACGCGGGAAATCAGTTGTTGGCGAATGATACCGTCGACAGCGGTAAAATCGTCTGCCACCGCATGGTAGAAGGCCTGGGGTTGCATCGGCGATAGTGCTCCTCGAGGGTTGCGCGGCATGCTAGGGGCCGAGCTGGGGGCTGTCAAGGCAAGGGCCCGAGGTGCTTGCGCGGTTGGCCAGGCTTGCGTACAATCGCGGCCCCTGAACTTCCCTGGGCAGCACCTGCCTTACGCAATTGCAAGGGCGTCCTTCCGGCCCCAAGCAGCCATGCCAGCCGACGACTATTCCTATAAAGCGCTGGGTGAGCAGGATTAACGGAGCAAAATTATGTACGCAGTAATTGTTACCGGTGGCAAGCAGTACAAAGTCACCGAAGGTGAATACCTGAAAATCGAAAAGCTCGAAATCGCCACTGGCGAGGCCGTGACTTTTGACCGTGTGCTGCTGGTCGGCAACGGTGATGATGTACAGATCGGCGCACCGGTCGTGGCTGGCGCCAAAGTCGTCGCCGAAGTGATCGCGCAAGGTCGTCACGATAAAGTGACCATCATCAAGTTCCGCCGTCGTAAGCACCACATGAAGCGTCAGGGCCACCGCCAGTGGTTCACTGAGATCAAAATCACCGGTATTCAGGCTTAATTTTTTAGCCTAAATCCTCTACTAGGAGTATTGAACTCATGGCACACAAAAAAGCTGGTGGTAGTACCCGTAACGGTCGCGACTCAGAAGCCAAACGTCTTGGCGTGAAGATGTATGGCGGCCAGGTCATCAAGGCCGGCAACATCATCGTGCGTCAGCGCGGCACCCAGTTCCACGCCGGTTATGGCGTTGGCATGGGTAAGGATCACACCCTGTTCGCGAAAGTCGAAG
>NZ_JBEVDL010000003.1:0-48815 GCF_040514055.1 Pseudomonas sp. | reverse complement strand
GATCCATTCAAGGACCCGCATGCCGAGAAGTTCGATCATCTGACCTACGATGAAGTACTGGATCGCAAGCTGGGCGTGATGGATCTGACGGCCATTTGCCTGTGCCGCGACCACAAGATGCCGTTGCGCGTATTTAACATGAACAAACCCGGCGCCCTGCTGAACATCGTACATGGCGGCGCTGAAGGGACCCTGATCGAGGAAGGCCAACAATGATCAACGAAATCAAGAAAGACGCTCAAGAGCGCATGAAAAAATCCGTCGAGTCGCTGATGCACAACTTCGGTCGCATCCGTACCGGCCAGGCGCACCCGAGCATCCTGGAAGGCGTGATGGTGCCTTACTACGGTTCCGATACCCCGATCAAGCAAGTGGCGAATATCACTGTCAAAGACGCGCGCACCCTCCAAGTCGTTGCTTTCGAGCGCAACATGCTCGGTGCCGTCGACAAGGCCATCGGTAGTGCCGGTCTGAACCTCAACCCGACCAACCTTGGCGAGTTGCTGCTGATCTCCATGCCGGCCCTGACCGAAGAAACCCGCAAGGGCTTCACCAAGCAGGCTCGCGATGTCGCTGAAGACGCCCGTGTTGCCGTGCGCAACATCCGTCGTGATGCGAACAGCCAGCTCAAGGACCTGGTCAAGGAAAAGGAAATCAGCGAAGACGAAGAGCGTCGTGGCGCCGATGAGATCCAGAAGCTGACCGACAAGTACGTGGCCGAGATCGAACAGGCGGTCAAGCAAAAAGAAGCCGATCTGATGGCCGTATAAACCGGTCGAGCTCAGTCATGGACAAGACAGTCAAAAAAACCCCGCCGGCGGCCTCGTCGACGGTACCGCGGCATGTGGCGATCATCATGGACGGCAACAACCGCTGGGCGAAAAAGCGCCTGTTGCCGGGTGTCGCCGGCCACAAGGCTGGCGTGGACGCCGTGCGCGCGGTGATCGAGGTCTGCGCTGAGGCGGGGGTGGAAGTGCTCACCCTGTTCGCCTTCTCCAGTGAAAACTGGCAGCGCCCGGCCGAGGAGGTCGGGGCCTTGATGGAGCTGTTCCTGTCCGCCTTGCGTCGTGAGGCGAAGAAGCTGGACAAGAACGCCATCAGCCTGAAGATCATCGGCGACCGTTCGCGCTTTCACCCGGAGCTGCAGGCCGCCATGCGCGAGGCCGAAGCGGTCACCAGTGGGCATGACGGCTTCGTGCTGCAGATCGCCGCCAATTACGGCGGGCAATGGGATATCGCCCAGGCCGCCCAGCGCCTGGCGCGTGAGGTGGAAGGCGGACACTTGCGCCCGGAAGCGATCACGCCGCAGTTGCTGGAGAGTTGCCTGGTCACCGGTAACCTGCCGTTACCGGACCTGTGCATCCGTACGGGGGGCGAACACCGCATCAGCAATTTCCTGCTGTGGCAGTTGGCCTACTCCGAGCTGTATTTCTCCGACCTGTTCTGGCCGGATTTCAAACACGAAGCCATGCGCAAAGCGCTGGCCGATTACGCTACCCGCCAGCGCCGTTTTGGTAAAACCGGTGATCAGGTGGACGCCGAGGCTCGGGCTTAATGTTGAAACAACGGATCATCACGGCGCTGGTGCTGTTGCCACTCGCCCTGTGCGGTTTTTTCCTCCTGGACGGCGGCTGGTTCGCGTTGTTTATCGGTGCGGTGGTCAGCCTCGGTGCCTGGGAATGGGCGCGCCTGGCAGGTTTCGACGCGCAGCCCGCGCGGGTCGGTTATGCCGCGGTGGTGGCGCTGCTGCTGCTGCTGCTGTACCGCCTGCCCGTTCTGGCGCCGGCGCTGCTGGTCGTGGCGATGCTCTGGTGGGGCGTGGCGACGGCGTTGGTGCTCGCTTATCCGGGCAGCAGCCGCTACTGGGGCGGTGGCCCCGGCAAGCTGCTGATCGGCTGGCTGATCCTGTTGCCGGCCTGGCAGGGGCTGGTGCTGCTCAAGCAGTGGCCGCTGGGCAACCTGCTGATCCTGGCGGTGATGGTGTTGGTCTGGGGCGCCGATGTCGGCGCCTATTTTTCCGGCAAGGCCTTTGGCAAGCGCAAGCTGGCGCCGCGGGTCAGCCCCGGTAAAAGCTGGGAAGGGGCCATTGGCGGATTGCTGTTCTGCCTGGTACTGACCCTGGCGGTCGGCCTCTACCGCGGCTGGTCGATGTCCGGACTGGGCCTGGCGCTGCTGGGTGCGGCGCTGGTGGTGGCCATTTCGGTGGTCGGTGACCTGACCGAGAGCATGTTCAAGCGTCAGTCCGGGATCAAGGACAGCAGCCAGCTGCTGCCGGGCCATGGCGGTGTGCTGGACCGTATCGACAGCCTGACCGCCGCGGTGCCGGTGTTTGCCGTGCTGCTGTGGCTGGCGGGCTGGGGCACGCCGTGAGCCCGGCGCGGCCGCAACAGGTCTGTGTGCTCGGGGCCACCGGCTCCATCGGCCTGAGCACCCTGGACGTCATCTCCCGTCATCCTGAGCGCTACCAGGTGTTCGCCCTGAGCGGTTTCAGCCGCCTGGACCAGTTGTTGGCGCTGTGCCTGTTGTACCGGCCTCGCTACGCCGTGGTGCCCGATGCCCGGGCGGCGACCTTTCTGCGTGAGGCCCTGTCCGGCAGCGCTGTGGCGGTCGAGGTGCTGCAGGGCGAGGCGGGCTTGTGTGACGTGGCTGCCCATCCCGAAGTCGATACCGTGATGGCCGCCATAGTCGGTGCCGCGGGGCTGGCGCCAACGCTGGCCGCCGTGGCGGCGGGCAAAAAGGTGCTGCTGGCCAACAAGGAAGCGCTGGTGATGTCCGGCGCGCTGTTTATGCAGGCGGTGCGCAACAGCGGCGCGGTGCTGCTGCCGATCGACAGTGAGCACAACGCGATCTTCCAGTGCCTGCCCACTGACTACGCCCGTGGCTTGGCCCAGGTGGGGGTGCGGCGCATCCTGTTGACCGCCTCCGGCGGGCCCTTTCGCGAGACGCCCCTGGCAGCCTTGGGCGAGGTCACACCCGAGCAGGCCTGTGCCCATCCCAACTGGTCGATGGGACGCAAGATCTCGGTCGACTCCGCCAGCATGATGAACAAGGGCCTGGAGCTGATCGAGGCCTGCTGGCTGTTCGACGCGCGCCCCGCCCAAGTGGAAGTGGTGATCCACCCCCAGAGTGTGATCCATTCGCTGGTCGATTATGTGGACGGCTCGGTCCTGGCCCAGTTGGGCAACCCGGACATGCGCACGCCGATCAGCCACGCGCTGGCTTGGCCGGAGAGGATCGACTCGGGTGTCGCGCCCCTGGACCTGTTCGCGGTGGCGCGCATGGATTTTCAGCGCCCCGACGAACAGCGTTTCCCGTGCTTGCGCCTGGCGCGCCAGGCGGCCGAAGCCGGGGGCACCGCGCCGGCCCTACTCAACGCGGCGAATGAGGTGGCGGTGGCGGCATTTCTCGAGCGGCGCATCCGCTTCCCCGAGATCGCGGGTATGATCGACGCCGTATTGAATGCCGAGCCGGTGCAGGTGGTCGAAGCACTGGAGGTCGTATTGGCGGCCGATGCCCGCGCGCGGACCCTGGCCAATCATTGGTTGAGTCGCCATGGGCGCTAGCCCCGGAGAAAAACGATGAGCGGACTGTATATGTTCTTCGGCACCCTGATCGCCCTCGGTGTGCTGGTGACCTTTCACGAATTTGGGCATTTCTGGGTGGCCCGTCGCTGCGGGGTCAAGGTGCTGCGGTTTTCCGTGGGGTTTGGCACGCCCTTGTTGCGCTGGCACGACCGCCAGGGCACCGAATTTATGATCGCCGCCATCCCTCTGGGCGGTTACGTGAAGATGCTCGACGAGCGCGAGTCCGAGACGGCCATCCCGTCCGCGCTGTTCGACCAGTGTTTTAACCGCAAATCGGTGCGCCAGCGCATCGCCATTGTGGCCGCGGGCCCCATCGCCAACTTTATCCTGGCGCTGCTGTTCTTCTGGTTCCTGGCCATGCTGGGCAGCGAGCAGGTGCGCCCGGTGATCGGCGAAGTGATCCCTCAGGGGCTGGCGGCCGAGGCGGGCCTGACCACGGGCCAAGAAATCGTCGCTGTGAATGGAGAGCCCACCAGCGGCTGGGCCGCGGTCAATCTGCAACTAATCCGGCGCATGGGCGAGACTGGGGTGCTGCGGATCGCGGTGCGTGAGCAGGGCTCGACGGCAGAAATTACCCATGAGCTGCGGCTCGACGCTTGGCTCAAGGGCGCCGAGGACCCGGATCCGATTCAGGGTTTGGGGATTCGCCCTTGGCGGCCCGTCACGCCGCCCGTGCTTGCCGAGCTGGATCCGAGCGGACCCGCTCAGGCCGCCGGGCTCCAAGCGGGTGACCGGTTGTTGGCGCTCGACGGAGCGCCGTTGGAGGACTGGGTGCAGTTCGTCGAGGCGGTGCGTGCGCGCCCCGATCAGCGGGTCATCCTGCGCCTGGAGCGCGCCGGTCAGTCGCTCGAGCTGCCGGTCATGCTGGCCGCGCGCGGTGAGGGCAAGGCAAAGGCGGGTTATATGGGGGCCGGGCCCCAGCCCGTGGCCTGGCCGCCGGAGATGCTGCGAGAAGTTCGCTTCGGTCCGCTGGAGGCCATCGGCGAAGCTGCGCAGCGCACCTGGACCATGAGCCTGATGACCTTTGACTCGCTGAGAAAAATGCTGGTCGGAGAGCTGTCGGTAAAAAACTTGAGCGGGCCGATAACCATTGCTAAAGTGGCGGGCGCTTCGGCCGAGTCAGGCTTGTGGAATTTCCTGAATTTTCTGGCCATCTTGAGCATTAGCCTCGGTGTGCTGAATCTTTTGCCCATTCCTGTGCTGGACGGGGGGCATCTGCTGTTTTACCTGATCGAGTGGGCGCGGGGTCGTCCCTTGTCGGAGCGAGTACAAACTTGGGGGCTGCAGATCGGTATCAGCTTGGTCGTCGGGGTGATGGTGCTGGCCCTCGTTAACGATCTGGGTCGACTGTAACGCGTCACTGAATTATGAATCGGCGACACCTGTCGCCGTTTCTTTATCGTCAGTTGAAATAAGAAAGGACTTCATGAAACGTCTGCTGCTACCTGCGGTGCTTGCCGCATTGATGATCGCCGAAGTTCACGCCGAGTCCTTCACCATCTCCGATATTCGCGTCAACGGCCTGCAACGGGTGTCCGCGGGCAGCGTGTTTGGCGCCTTGCCGCTGAACGTCGGTGAGCAGGCGGATGACCGTCAGCTGGTGGATGCCACACGCGCATTGTTCAAGACCGGTTTTTTCCAGGACATCCAGATAGGCCGTGATGGCGACGTGCTGGTCATCAGCGTGGTGGAGCGGCCGTCGATTTCCGCTATCGAGATCGAAGGCAACAAGGCCATTTCCAGCGAAGACCTGCTCAAGGGCTTGAACCAGTCGGGTTTGTCCGAGGGCGAGATTTTCCAGCGCGCCACGCTCGAAGGCGTGCGCAACGAGCTGCAGCGCCAGTATGTGGGCCAGGGCCGTTATTCGGCCGATATCGAAACCGAAGTGATTCCCCAGCCGCGCAACCGCGTGGCGGTGAAGATCAAGATCAACGAAGGCACGGTCGCCGCGATCCAGCACATCAACGTGGTGGGCAACTCGGCCTTCCCCGATGAGGACCTGATCGGGCTGTTCGAGCTCAAGACCACCAACCTGCTGTCGTTTTTCAAGAACGATGACAAATATGGTCGGGAAAAACTCTCCGGCGACCTGGAACGGCTGCGCTCCTACTACCTGGATCGCGGTTATATCAACATGGATATCTCCTCGACCCAGGTGTCCATCACGCCGGACAAAAAGCACGTCTACATCACGGTCAACGTCGCCGAAGGTGAGCGTTACACGGTGCGTGATGTCAAACTCAGCGGTGACCTGCGGGTCCCGGAAGAGGAGGTCAAGGCGCTGTTGCTGGTCAAGGAAGGCCAGGTCTTCTCGCGCAAGGTGATGACCACCACTTCCGAGCTGATCACCCGTCGCCTGGGTAACGAAGGCTACACCTTCGCCAACGTCACCGGTGTGCCCGAGGCGCACGACGAGGACCATACGGTGTCGATCACCTTCGGTGTCGACCCGGGCAAGCGGGCCTACGTCAACCGGATCAATTTTCGCGGCAACACCAAGACCGAAGACGAAGTGCTGCGCCGGGAAATGCGTCAGATGGAGGGCGGTTGGGCTTCCACCTACCTGATCGACCAGTCCAAGACGCGCCTCGAGCGCCTGGGCTTCTTCAAGGAAGTCAACGTCGAGACCCCGCAAGTGCCGGGGACCGACGACCAGGTCGACGTCAACTACAGCGTCGAAGAGCAAGCCTCGGGCTCGATCACCGCCAGCGTCGGTTTCGCCCAGAACGCCGGTCTGATCCTTGGCGGCTCGATCAGCCAGAACAACTTCCTCGGGACCGGTAACAAGGTCAGCGTGGGCCTGACCCGCAGCGAGTACCAGTCGCGATACAACTTCGGCTTTGTCGACCCCTACTGGACGGTCGACGGCATCAGCCTGGGTTATAACGCCTTCTACCGTGCCACCGACTACGACGACCTGGATGTCGACGTGTCCAGCTATGCGGTGGACAGCCTGGGTGCTGGTGTCAGCATCGGTTACCCGATCAGCGAGACCGGTCGCCTGACCTATGGCTTGACCGTGCAGCAGGACACCATCGACACCGGCCGTTATACCGTCGACGAGATTTTCGATTTCCTCGAGGAGGAAGGCGACAACTACCTGAACCTCAAGGCCTCGATCGGCTGGTCGGATTCGACCCTCAACCGTGGCGTGCTGGCCAACCGTGGTCACTCCCAGAGCCTGGTGTTCGAAACCACGGTGCCGGGCAGCGACCTGTCGTTCTTCAAGCTCGACTACCGCGGCCAGCTGTTCCAGCCCTTGAGCGATACCTTCACCCTGCGTCTGCACACCGAGCTGGGTTACGCCGACAGTTACGGTTCGACCTCGGAACTGCCGTTCTACGAGCACTACTACGCGGGTGGTTTCAACTCGGTACGCGGCTTCAAGGACAGCAGCCTGGGCCCACGCAGCACCCCCAGCGTGGTGCGCAACGCCAAGGGCGAGATCGTTTACGATACCGAGGACGCCCGTGGCCGGGTTACCGATCCGGACCAGGATCCACTGCCGTTCGGCGGCAACGTGCTGGTCCAGGGCGGTCTCGAGTTGCTGTTTCCCGCGCCGTTCGTCAAGGACCAGCGGTCGCTGCGCACGGCCGTGTTCTGGGACGTGGGTAACGTGTTCGACACCAGCTGCGCATCCTCGTCACCAAGCTGCAGCGACATCGATGCCGGTGAGTTGGCCAGTTCGGTGGGCGTGGGGCTGACCTGGATCACCGCACTGGGTCCCTTGAGCTTCAGTCTGGCCATGCCGATCGTCAAACCCGACGATGCCGACACCCAGGTATTTCAGTTTTCCCTTGGTCAGACCTTCTAAAAGTCCGACATTCACGAAAAGACAGTTTTGCAGGAGTGCACTGTGCGTAAGTTGACTCAATTGGTTATGTTCACGGTCGCTCTGGTGGCTACCCCGGCATTCGCCGAAATGAAGATCGCAGTACTGAACTACCAGATGGCGCTGTTGGAGTCCGATGCCGCCAAGCGGTATGCGGTGGATGCGGAGAAAAAATTCGGTCCGCAGCTGACCAAGCTCAAGACCCTGGAAAGCGATGCCAAGCGTATTCAGGATCGTCTGGTCAAGGACGGCGACAAGGTTCAGCAGGCCGAGCGCGAGCGCCTGGAGTTGGAGTTCAAGCAAAAGGCCCGGGATTTTCAGTTCCAGTCCAAGGAGCTGAGCGAAGCCAAGGCGGTCGCCGATCGCGATATGCTGAAGAAACTCAAGCCGAACCTGGACAAGGCGGTTGAAGAAGTGATCAAGAAAGGCAACTTCGACCTGGTGTTCGAGCGGGGTGCAGTGATCGAGGTCAAGCCTCAATACGACATCACCCGCCAGGTCATTGAGCGTATGAACCAGCTGCGCTGATCATGACGGTACCTGTTTTTACCCTTGGCCAGCTGGCCGAGCGTCTCGGCGCTACCCTTCAGGGCGCCGCGGACTGCCCCATCACGGGCCTGGCGACCTTGCAGGACGCGGGCCCCGGCCAGCTGAGCTTTCTGGCCAACCCCCAGTACCGCAAGTACCTGGCCGACAGCCGTGCCTCGGCGGTGCTGTTGACGTCCGCCGACGCGGTCGGGTATGCAGGGGCCGCCCTGCTGGTCGACAGCCCGTACCTGGCCTATGCGCAGCTCTCCCACCTGTTCGACCGCAAGCCCAAGGCGGGTGCGGGCGTGCATCCGACCGCCCAGGTCGCGGCCGACGCCGAGGTGGCGGCCAGCGCCAGTATCGGTGCCTACGCGGTGATTGAGTCGGGTGCGCGGATCGGTGAGCGGGTGACGGTGGGTGCCCAGTGTTTTGTCGGGGCGCGCAGCGCGATCGGCGATGACGGTTGGCTGGCACCACGGGTGACGCTCTATCATGACGTGTGCATTGGTCAGCGGGTGGTGATTCAGTCCGGCGCGGTCATCGGTGGCGAAGGCTTCGGTTTCGCCAGCGAGCAAGGCGTCTGGCAGAAGATCGCCCAGCTCGGCGGGGTGCGGATCGGCGATGATGTCGAGATCGGGGCCAACACCACCATTGACCGCGGTGCGCTGGCCGACACCCTGATTGGCCATGGGGTCAAACTGGATAACCAGATCATGATCGCCCACAACGTGCAGGTCGGTGACAACACCGCCATGGCCGGTTGCGTGGGCATCTCAGGCAGTACCAAGATCGGCCGCAATTGCATGATCGCCGGCGGTGTGGGCATGGTCGGGCATATCGAGGTCTGTGACGGCGTGTTCGTCACGGGCATGACCATGGTCACCCGCTCGATCAGCGAACCGGGTGCCTATTCGTCCGGCACCGCCATGCAACCGGCCGCTGAATGGAAGAAAAGCGCCGCCCGGCTTCGCCAATTGGATGACATGGCGCGCCGCCTGCAACAATTGGAAAAGCGCCTGGCGGCCGTGACCTCGAGCGGGGAGGCTTCATCTGATGAAGCCTGATTCGCTTTCAGCTGTGCCGGCGTGCCGCATCGGCACTGCCGGGTCCCCGGTCGCGCCGCGACCGTCGGCCACCACGGCGAACTGAAAGCCCGTTGTTCTGCGCACCTTGCGCACCCCTATTTTTATTACAGGCTTCCCCTGACATGATGGACATTAACGAGATTCGCGAATACCTGCCGCACCGCTATCCTTTTCTGCTGGTAGATCGCGTGGTGGATCTTGACGTTGAAGGCAAGACAATCAGTGCTTATAAGAATGTCAGTATCAACGAGCCGTTTTTCAACGGTCATTTCCCCGAACACCCGATCATGCCTGGTGTGTTGATCATCGAGGCCATGGCCCAGGCAGCGGGCATTCTGGGTTTCAAGATGCTCGATGTGAAGCCCTCCGACGGCACCCTTTATTATTTCGTCGGTTCGGACAAGCTGCGTTTCCGTTCACCCGTGACACCCGGTGATCGCCTGGTGCTCGAGGCGCGGTTTCTGAGTACAAAACGCAGCATCTGGAAGTTCGCTTGCCGGGCCAGTGTCGATGGCAAGGAAGTTTGCGCGGCGGAAATCATCTGTGCGGAACGCAAACTATGAGTTTGCTTGACCCTCGCGCGATCATCGACCCGAGTGCCCGATTGGCTGACGATGTACAAGTCGGGCCCTGGTCGATCATCGGTGCCGATGTGGAAATTGGCGAGGGTTCCGTGGTGGGCCCGCATGTCATCATCAAGGGCCCGACACGGATTGGTAAACACAACCGTATTTACCAGTTTTCCTCGGTCGGTGAGGACACCCCCGACCTCAAGTACAAGGGTGAGCACACCCGTTTGGTGATTGGTGATCACAATGTGATCCGCGAGGGTGTGACCATCCACCGGGGCACGGTGCAGGACCGCGCCGAGACCACCATAGGCGACCACAATCTACTGATGGCCTATGTTCATATCGGTCATGACAGCGTGATTGCCAATCACTGCATCCTGGTCAACAACACCGCGCTGGCCGGCCATGTGCATGTTGATGACTGGGCGATTCTCTCGGGCTATACCCTGGTGCACCAGTTTTGCCGCATTGGCGCTCACAGCTTTTCCGGCATGGGCACGGCCATCGGCAAGGATGTACCGGCCTATGTCACCGTGTTCGGCAACCCGGCCGAAGCACGCAGCATGAATTTCGAGGGCATGCGCCGGCGTGGTTTTAGTGACGACGCCATCGCGGCCCTGCGGCGCGCTTACAAGGTGGTGTACCGCCAAGGGCTGACAGTCGAACAGGCCATGGCCGAGTTGGCCGAATCGGGAGCGCAGTTCCCGGAGGTCGCGGTGTTTATCGATTCGATTCAGGCGTCCACCCGCGGCATCACCCGCTGACCATGACGGCACTGATGCGAGTCGCCCTGGTCGCGGGCGAAGCCTCCGGCGATATCCTTGGTGCGGGCCTGATGCAGGCCCTCAAGCAGCGGCACCCGGCGATCGAATTTATCGGCGTCGGCGGACCCCTGATGCAGGCCCAGGGCCTGACACCCTACTTTCCCATGGAGCGCCTGTCGGTGATGGGCCTGGTCGAGGTGCTGGGGCGCCTGCCCGAGCTGCTGGCCCGGCGCAAGCGCCTGATTCGCACCCTGATCGCGGAAAAACCCGACCTGTTTATCGGCATCGACGCACCGGATTTCACCCTGGGTGTCGAACTCAAGCTGCGCCAGGCCGGGATCAAGACCGTGCACTACGTCAGTCCGTCGGTCTGGGCCTGGCGGCAGAAAAGGGTGTTGAAGATCCGCGAGGGCTGCGACTTGATGCTGACCCTGTTTCCCTTCGAGGCGCGTTTCTACGAGGAGAAGGGCGTGCCGGTGCGTTTTGTCGGTCATCCCCTGGCCGACCAGATTCCGCTGCAGGGCGACCGGGCGCAGGCGCGCCGGCAGCTGGGCTTGCCGCTGGACCAGCCGCTGGTGGCCTTGATGCCCGGCAGCCGCGGGGGCGAGGTGGCCCGGCTCGGCGCCTTGTTTCTGGATGCCGCCGAACGCCTGCGCGCGTTGCGCCCGGGCTTGCACTTTGTGCTGCCCTGCGCCAGCCCGCAGCGGCGTCTGCAGCTGGAATTGTTGCTGGCCGGTCGCAACCTGCCGCTGACCCTGCTCGACGGCCGCTCCCATGAGGCCCTGACCGCCTGCGACGCGGTGCTGATCGCCTCCGGCACGGCGACCCTCGAGGCCTTGTTGCACAAGCGACCCATGGTGGTGGCCTACCGGGTGGCGCCCTTGACCTACCGCATTCTCAAGCGCCTGGTGACCAGTCCGTTCTTTTCGTTGCCCAACCTGTTGGCCCAGCGTCAGCTGGTCCCCGAGCTGCTGCAGGACGCGGCGACGCCGGCGGCTCTGGCCGAGGCCCTGGCGCCGCTGTTGGACGCCGGCGAGGCGCAGACCCTGGGCTTCGATGAGATTCACCGGACCTTGCGCCGGGATGCGTCGGCCCAGGCCGCCGACGCCGTGCTCGAGCTGGCGGGGCGCGCCTGATGCAACTGGGGCTGGATTTCACCCTGGTCGAGGCGCTGGTCGCCGGTGTCGACGAAGTGGGTCGCGGCCCCCTCTGTGGCCCGGTGGTCACGGCCGCGGTGATCCTCGACCCGCGCCGGCCGATCCACGGGCTCAACGATTCGAAGAAATTGACCGAGGCGCGGCGGGAAAAACTGTTCGACGAAATTCGGGAAAAGGCCCTGGCCTGGTGCATCGCCCGGGCCGAGGTCGAGGAAATCGATCGGCTGAATATCCTCCACGCGACCATGCTGGCCATGCAGCGGGCGGTGGAGGGCCTGAGCGTGCTGCCGCGCCTGGCGCTGATCGACGGCAACCGCTGCCCGGTCTTGAGCATGCCCAGCCGGGCGGTGATTCAGGGGGACGGCCAGGTGCCGGCGATCGCCGCCGCGTCGATCCTGGCCAAGGTCAGTCGCGACCGCGAGATGCACGCGCTGGACCTCGAGTACCCGGGTTACGGGATGGCCCAGCACAAGGGTTATCCGACCCCGGTGCACCTGGAGGCGCTGCAGCGCCTGGGTGCGACGCCGATCCACCGGCGCTCCTTCGCACCAGTGCGGTTGCGCCTGGAGCAGGCATTGCGCGAGACCAGCCTGACCTGCTAGCGGGCCAGGCCCGGCATCGGGGCGTGAGGCTGTAGCTTTGCCGGCTGCCCCGTTACAATCGCCGCCTTGCCGTATTTGCGTCTGCACAGGATCACCATGGCCGCTTCGTTCGTTCACCTGCGTCTGCACACCGAATTTTCCCTGATCGATGGCCTGGTTCGGGTCAAGCCCCTGGTCAAGGCGGCGGCGGCGGCGGGCATGCCGGCGGTGGCGGTCACCGATCAGCGCAACCTCTGCTCCCTGGTGAAGTTCTACAAGGCGGCTACCGGTGGCGGCATCAAGCCGATCTGCGGCGCCGACCTGTGGCTGGCCAGCCGCGACGAGGATGGGCCGCTCAGCCGGATCACCCTGCTGGTGATGAACGCCAAGGGTTATCGCAACCTGACCGAATTGATTTCCCGTGGTTTTATCGAAGGCCAGCGCAACGGTGAGGTGATCATCGAGCGCGACTGGGTCAAGCAGGCGTCCGAGGGGCTGATCGCCCTGTCCGGGGCCAAGGAAGGGGAAGTCGGTCTGGCGTTGCTGGCGGGCAACCCGGCGGAGGCCGACGCGATCTACCGCGAGTGGCAGGCGGTGTTCCCCAATCGGTTCTACCTGGAGCTGCAGCGCACCAGCCGGGTCAACGACGAGGAGTACCTGCACCTGGCGGTGGCCCTGGCCGAGCGCTGCGAAGCGCCGCTGGTGGCGACCAACGACGTGCGCTTCCTCAAACCGGGTGACTTCGATGCCCACGAGACCCGCGTCTGCATCGGCGAAGGCCGCGCCCTGGATGACCCACGGCGGCCACGCACCTACAGCAACCAGCAGTACCTGAAGACCCCCGAGGAAATGTGGGAGTTGTTCAGCGACTTGCCCGAGGCGCTGGAAAACACCGTCGAGATCGCCAAACGCTGCAATATCCAGATCGAGCTGGGCAAGAGTTACCTGCCCAACTTTCCGGTGCCGGACGGCATGACCATGGACGAGTTCTTCCGCAAGGTCTCCTTCGACGGCCTGGAAGAGCGCCTTGCGGTGCTCTGGCCGCGGGAGACCACGCCGAACTACGAGGAAAAGCGCCAGGTTTACATCGATCGGCTGAATTTCGAGCTGGATATCATTATCCAGATGGGCTTTCCCGGATATTTCCTGATCGTGATGGACTTTATCCAGTGGGCCAAGCGCAACGGCATCCCGGTCGGCCCCGGCCGGGGGTCGGGTGCCGGCTCGCTGGTGGCCTACGTGCAGAAGATCACCGACCTCGACCCCCTGCAATATGACCTGCTGTTCGAACGCTTCCTCAACCCGGAACGGGTGTCGATGCCCGACTTCGACATCGACTTCTGCATGGACGGTCGCGACCGGGTCATCGAGTACGTGGCCGAGACCTACGGGCGCAACGCGCTCAGCCAGATCATCACCTTCGGTACCATGGCCGCCAAGGCGGTGGTGCGCGACGTGGCGCGGGTCCAGGGCAAGTCCTACGGACTGGCCGATCGCCTGTCGAAGATGATCCCCTTCGAGGTCGGCATGACCCTGGAGAAGGCCTTCGAGCAGGAGGAGGTGCTGCGCGACTTCCTCAAGGTCGACGAAGAGGCGGCGGAAATCTGGGAGATGGCGCGCAAGCTCGAGGGCATCACCCGTAACGTCGGCAAGCACGCCGGCGGCGTGGTGATCGCGCCGACCAAGCTCACCGATTTTTCGGCCATCTATTGCGATGATGAAGGCGGTGGCCTGGTCACCCAGTTCGACAAGGACGACGTCGAGGCGGCTGGCCTGGTGAAGTTCGACTTCCTCGGCCTGCGCACCCTGACCATCATCGACTGGGCGCTGAAGACCATCAACCGTGAGCGCGCCAAGGTCGACGAGCCGCCGCTGAACATCGACTTTATCCCGCTGGATGACAAGCCGACCTACCAGTTGCTGCAGAAGGCCGAGACCACGGCGGTGTTCCAGCTGGAGTCGCGGGGCATGAAGGAGCTGATCAAGAAGCTCAAGCCCGACTGCCTGGAAGACCTGATCGCCCTGGTGGCCTTGTTCCGTCCCGGCCCGCTGCAGTCGGGCATGGTCGACGACTTTATCAACCGCAAGCACGGCCGCGCCGAACTGGCCTACCCGCACCCGGACTACCAGTACGACGGCCTCAAGCCGGTGCTGCTGCCCACTTACGGCATCATCCTGTACCAGGAACAGGTGATGCAGATCGCCCAGGTGATGGCCGGCTACACCCTCGGCGAGGCGGACATGCTGCGCCGGGCCATGGGCAAGAAAAAGCCCGAGGAAATGGCCAAGCAGCGTGGCGGTTTTATCGAGGGCTGCGCCAACAACAATATCGACGCCGACCTGGCGGGTAACATCTTCGACCTGGTGGAGAAATTCGCCGGTTACGGCTTCAACAAGTCGCACTCGGCGGCTTATGGCCTGGTGTCCTACCAGACCGCCTGGCTCAAGGCCCATTACCCGGCGCCCTTTATGGCCGCGGTGTTGTCGGCCGACATGCACAACACCGACAAGGTGGTGACGCTGATCGAAGAGTGCCGCAGCATGAAGCTGCGCCTGGACGCGCCGGACGTGAACAATTCCGAGTTCAAGTTCACGGTCAACGATGACGGTCGGATCGTCTACGGCCTGGGCGCGATCAAGGGAGTGGGCGAGGGGCCGGTGGAGGCCATCGTCGAGTCGCGCAAGGCCGGCCCGTTCAAGGACCTGTTCGATTTCTGCGCCCGGGTCGACCTTAAGCGCATCAATAAACGCACCACCGATGCGCTGATTCGCAGTGGCGCCCTGGATCGCCTGGGGCCCTATTTTCATGACGAGATCAAGGCCTACCAGGCCAATATCGACCGTAACCGGGCGGTGCTGCTGGCAGCCATGGAGGAGGCCATCCAGGCCGCCGAGCAGACCGCACGCAGCCATGACAGCGGGCATGCCGACCTGTTCGGCGGCTTGTTCGCCGACACGGCGGCGGACGTCTACGCCAACCATCGACGGGCCAAGGAGCTGTCGCTCAAGGAGCGCCTGCGCGGCGAAAAGGAAACCCTGGGGCTGTACCTGACCGGGCATCCGATCGACGAGTACGAAGGCGAGGTGCGGCGTTTCGCCCGCCAGCGCATCATCGACCTAAAGCCCGCCCGCGACAGCCAGACCGTGGCCGGCCTGGTGGTCAACCTGCGGGTGATGAAGAACAAAAAGGGCGACAAGATGGGCTTTATCACCCTTGATGACCGCTCCGGTCGGATCGAGGCATCCTTGTTCGCCGAGGCCTTCAACACTGCCCAGGCGCTGCTGCAAACCGACGCCCTGGTGGTGGTGGAGGGCGAAGTCAGCAACGATGATTTCTCTGGCGGCCTGCGCCTGCGCGCCAAGCGCGTGATGAGCCTGGAGGAGGCGCGCACCGGCCTGGCCGAGAGCCTGCGCCTGACCATCGCCAGCGATGCGCTCAAGGGCGATCGCCTGCGCTGGTTGGCCGAATTGTGTGGCCGCCATCGCGGCGCCTGCCCGATCACCCTGGACTACCGCAGCCCCGAGGCACGGGCCCTGCTGCAGTTCGGCGAGGCCTGGCGAATTGACCCGGCGGACAGCTTGATTCAGGCCCTGCGTGACCAGTTCGGCCGCGACAACGTCTTTTTGCACTACCGCTGATGTGTGTGGGGGTAAATCCCGCCCGTTGGCCGTCGACATCTTAGGTGTCGACCTGCATGCGCCCGATCCCGTAAGGTAGGGCGTTAAACGGAATCAGCCGCCCGGCCGCCTGGCCGTCGACTCAAGACGGATGCTTATGAACCCGAATTTCCTGGATTTCGAACAGCCGATTGCCGACCTGCAAGCCAAGATCGAAGAGCTGCGTTTGGTCGGCAACGACAACGCGCTGAACCTTGGCGATGAAATTGCCCGTCTGCAGGACAAGAGCAGTTCGCTCACCGAAAGCATTTTCGGCAACCTCAGCAGTTGGCAGATCGCCAAGCTGGCTCGTCACCCGCGACGCCCCTACACGCTGGACTATATCGAGCATATTTTCACCGAGTTCGACGAGTTGCATGGCGATCGGCATTTTTCCGACGACGCGGCTATCGTCGGCGGTGTGGCCCGCCTGAACGATCAGCCGGTGATGGTGATCGGGCACCAGAAAGGCCGTGAGGTGCGCGAGAAAGTCCGGCGCAACTTCGGCATGCCGCGTCCGGAAGGCTACCGCAAGGCATGCCGCCTGATGGAAATGGCCGAGCGTTTCAAGCTGCCGATCCTGACCTTTATCGACACTCCGGGCGCCTACCCGGGTATCGACGCCGAAGAGCGTGGGCAGAGCGAGGCTATCGCCTGGAACCTGCGGGTGATGGCGCGGCTGAAAACGCCGATCATCGCCACGGTGATCGGCGAAGGCGGTTCCGGCGGCGCCCTGGCGATCGGCGTGTGCGACAGCTTGAACATGCTGCAGTACTCGACCTATGCGGTCATCTCGCCCGAAGGCTGCGCGTCGATCCTGTGGAAGACTGCCGAGAAGGCACCGGATGCGGCCGAGGCCATGGGCATCACCGCCGAGCGCCTGAAAGGCCTGGGCATCGTCGACCAGGTGATCGACGAGCCCCTGGGGGGCGCCCACCGCAACCCGGCCCAGGCCGCCGAATCGATTCGCGCGACCCTGTCGGCGCAACTGGAAGTGCTGCAGACCTTCGACAGCGAAGCGCTGCTGGCGCGCCGCTACGAGCGCCTGATGAGTTATGGGGTCTGACGACGACAGTCGCAAGCGACAAGCCGCAAGCTGCAAGATCGTTGCTTGCAGCTTAATGCTTGAAGCTTGAAGCTGCGCAGATGCCGCCCCTCGACACCCGCCTGCTGCAGGCACTGACGCCCTGGCTCGGTGCACCGCGCTGGCGCCTGGCCTTGTCCGGCGGGCTGGATTCCAGCGTACTGCTGCACCTGTTGGTCGGCCTGGGCCGCGCCCATCGGCTGCCGCCCTTGCAGGCCATTTATGTCCACCACGGGTTGCAGGCCGCCGCCGAGGCCTGGCCGGCGCACTGCCAGCGCTTGTGCGACGCCCTGGGCGTGCCGCTGCGGGTCGAACGCGTCCAGGTCGCCCCGGGGGCCAGCCTCGAGCGCGCGGCGCGTGAGGCGCGTTACAGGGCCCTGGCCCGGGACCTCGAGCCGGGCGAGCTGGTGCTGACGGCCCAGCACCGCGACGATCAGGCCGAGACCCTGCTTTTCCGTCTGCTGCGCGGCGCCGGCGCCCGCGGCCTGGCGGCGATGCCCGTGCAGCGTGCGCTGGGCCGCGGGGTGCTGGTGCGGCCGTTGCTGGCGGTGAGCCGGGCCGAGCTGCTGGCCTACGCCCAGGCACAGGGCGTGCCGTGGGTCGAAGACCCGTCCAACGCCGACAGCCACTACGCCCGTAATTATTTGCGTCGGGAGGTGCTGCCGCGCCTGAGCGAACGCTGGCCACAGGCTGTGGCAGGGCTGGCGCGCAGCGCGGCGCACCTGGGCGAGGCCCAGGGCCTGCTGGCCGAGCTGGCGGAGCTGGACCTGGCGCGCGCGCGCGACGACGGCACGTCGATCTTCCCCGGTTTCACGCTGCCCAGCCTGGCGCTGGCACCGTTGCTCGAGCTGTCGGCGGCGCGCCAGCGCAATGCGCTGTCCCAGTGGTTGGTGGCGCTGACGCCGTTGCCGGACACGGACCATTGGCAGGGCTGGATCGATTTGCGCGACGCCGCGCGGGACAAGCAGCCGATCTGGCGCCTGGGCCGAGGCGAACTCAGACGAGCCGACGGACGGTTGTGGTGGCTGTCCGGCGAGTGGCTGCAGGCCCCGCCCATGCCAGCGGACGGCCTGCCGGTAGTGGCGCCTGGAGCCTGGTTCGAGCTGCCCGGCAATGGCCGCGTCCAACTGCTCGGTGACGGGCCGTTGGAGGGGCTTAGCCTGCGCTATCGCCAGGGTGGCGAGCAGTTGCAGCTGCCGGGTCGAGGTCGCCGTGACCTCAAGCGATTGCTTAATGAGCGCGCCGTGCCTAGCTTTGTGCGGGCTCGATTACCCCTGCTGTACCGCGGCTCGCAGCTGGTGGCGGTGGCCAATCTGGCGCAGCTGAGCCGTGCCGACGAACCGGGCTGGCAACTGAGTTGGCACGGACCGACGAATGAGCAAGGTTTGAGCTGAGGGGGGCTTTCCCGTAGACTACGCTCCCGTCTCATGTTGCTTCTGCAGATTCCTCCCGAATCGGCAGCGGCCATCTATATTTCACGATTCAGGTTTTCAGGGCCGCGCTGGCATGCCGGGCGGCCTGCAAGGGGAGGGTGTTGACCCTCTTTCGCTTTTCCCGGCGGCTTTGATCGCCTAAACGCAGACTTCTAGGGTTTTTCATGACGCGCTACATCTTCGTCACGGGCGGTGTTGTTTCTTCATTGGGGAAAGGCATCGCGTCGGCTTCATTGGCGGCCATCCTGGAGGCGCGAGGCCTGAAGGTCACGATGCTCAAGCTGGACCCTTACATCAACGTCGATCCGGGCACCATGAGCCCGTTTCAGCACGGTGAGGTGTTCGTCACCCACGACGGCGCCGAAACCGACCTGGACCTGGGCCACTACGAGCGGTTTATCCGCACGACCATGACCCAGAACAACAACTTCACCACCGGCCGGGTTTACGAGCACGTGCTGCGCAAGGAGCGCCGCGGCGACTACCTGGGCGCGACCATCCAGGTGATCCCGCATATCACCGACGAGATCAAGCGGCGCATCATCAAGGGCGCCGGTGACGCCGACGTGGCCATGGTCGAAATCGGCGGCACGGTGGGCGATATCGAGTCGCAGCCGTTTCTCGAGGCGATTCGCCAGTTGCGGGTCGAGGTCGGTGCCAAGCGCGCGATGCTGATGCACCTGACCCTGGTGCCCTATATCGCCACCGCTGGCGAGACCAAGACCAAGCCGACCCAGCATTCGGTCAAGGAGCTGCGCTCCATCGGCCTGCAACCGGACGTGCTGATCTGCCGCTCCGATCACCCGGTCGACATGGCTTCGCGACGCAAGATCGCCCTGTTCACCAACGTCGAAGAGCGTGCGGTGATCGCCTTGGAAGACGTCGACACCATCTACAAGATCCCGTCCGTGCTACATGCCCAGGGCCTGGACGATTTCGTCGTCGAGCGCTTTGGCCTGGAGTGCGGCGGTGCCGACCTGTCCGAGTGGGAGCGGGTGGTGGACGCCAAGCTCAACCCCGAGCATGAAGTCACCATCGCCATGGTCGGCAAGTACATGGAGCTGCTCGATGCCTACAAGTCGCTGATCGAGGCGATGAGCCACGCCGGTATCGAGAACCGCACCAAGGTCAACCTGCGTTACATCGATTCCGAAGACATCGAACAGCAGGGCACCGCGCTGCTGGAAGACGTCGATGCCATCCTGGTGCCCGGCGGCTTTGGCTTGCGCGGCGTGGAAGGCAAGATCACCGCGGTGCAATACGCCCGCGAACACAAGATTCCCTACCTGGGCATCTGCCTGGGCATGCAGGTCGCGGTAATCGAGTTCGCCCGTAACGTGCTGGGCTGGCAGGACGCCAACTCCACCGAATTCGACAAGGCGGGCCAGCACCCGGTGGTCGGCCTGATCACCGAGTGGGAAGACGCCACCGGTGGGGTTGAAATCCGTACCGAAGCCTCGGACCTGGGCGGCACCATGCGCCTGGGCGCCCAGGACTGCCAGCTGCAGGCCGGTTCCCTGGTACATGAGTGCTATGGCAAGGATGTGATCGTCGAGCGCCATCGCCACCGCTACGAGGTCAACAACAACCTGCTGCCGCAATTGCTGGCGGCTGGCTTGAAAGTCACCGGACGCTCCGGCGACGGGGCCCTGGTGGAAGTGGTTGAAGCCGCGGACCATCCCTGGTTCGTCGCCTGTCAGTTCCACCCGGAGTTCACTTCGACGCCGCGAGACGGGCATCCGCTGTTCAGCGGCTTCGTCAAGGCCGCCCTCAAGCAGCACGGACTCAAAGGCTGACCATGACACAGAAAACCATCCGGGTCGGCGCGCTGCAAATCGCCAACGACAGGCCCTTTGTGCTGTTCGGCGGGATCAATGTGCTGGAGTCGCGCGAGCTGGCGCTGCGCACCTGCGAAGAATACGTGCGGGTCACCGACAAACTCGGCATCCCCTATGTGTTCAAGGCCAGCTTCGACAAGGCCAACCGCTCTTCGGTGAGCTCCTTCCGCGGACCGGGCCTGGAAGAAGGCCTGCGCATCTTCGAGGAGGTCAAAAAGACCTTCGGCGTGCCGCTGATCACCGATGTGCACGAACCCGAGCAAGCCGCGCCGGTGGCGGCGGTGTGCGACATCATCCAGTTGCCGGCCTTCTTGTCGCGCCAGACCGACCTGGTGGTGGCCATGGCCAAAACCGGCGCGGTGATCAATATCAAGAAAGCCCAGTTCCTCGCCCCCCAGGAAATGAAACATATCCTCAGCAAGTGCGAGGAGGCGGGTAACGATCAGTTGATCCTCTGCGAGCGGGGCTCGAGCTTCGGTTACAACAACCTGGTGGTCGACATGCTCGGCTTCGGCATCATGAAGCAGTTCGAGTACCCGGTGTTTTTCGACGTGACCCACGCCTTGCAAATGCCCGGTGGACGCGCCGATTCCGCGGGCGGCCGACGCGCCCAGGTCACCGACCTGGCCAAGGCCGGCTTGAGCCAGGGCTTGGCGGGGCTGTTTCTCGAGGCCCACCCGGATCCGGATAATGCCAAGTGCGACGGCCCTTGTGCCTTGCGGCTGGATAAACTGGAACCCTTCCTGACCCAACTCAAGGCGCTGGACGATCTGGTGAAGAGTTTTCCGCCGATCGAGACTGCCTAAACCGCTCATTGTTCGGTAAAGTGCGGCGCGGTCCGTTCTGACCCGCGAGTCAGGTCATGGTGATGATCGGCTCGCCGGGTTCCCAGTACCACTGGCGGCGGCTGCGCAGCGGCCCCGTTTTGTCAAACCATGGAGTGTCATCAGCAATGGCAAAGATCGTCGACATCAAAGGTCGTGAAGTTCTCGACTCCCGCGGCAACCCTACCGTAGAAGCCGATGTAATCCTCGACAACGGCATCATCGGCAGCGCCTGTGCGCCGTCCGGTGCTTCCACCGGTTCGCGCGAAGCGCTGGAACTGCGTGATGGCGACACCAGCCGTTACCTGGGCAAGGGTGTGCTCAAGGCCGTGGCTAATATCAATGGCCCGATTCGCGAGCTGTTGCGCGGCAAGGATCCGGTTGACCAGCAGGCGCTGGACCGGGCGATGATCGCCCTGGACGGTACCGAGAACAAGGCCAGCCTGGGTGCCAACGCCATCCTCGCGGTGTCCCTGGCCGCCGCCAAGGCCGCGGCCCAGGACCAGGACCTGCCGTTGTACGCGCATATCGCCAACCTCAATGGCACCCCGGGCCAGTATTCGATGCCGGTGCCGATGATGAATATCATCAACGGCGGCGAGCATGCCGACAATAACGTCGACATCCAGGAATTCATGGTGCAGCCGGTGGGCGCCAAGACCTTCTCCGACGCGCTGCGCATGGGCACGGAAATCTTTCACCACCTCAAGGCCGTGCTCAAGGCCCGTGGCCTGAGCACCTCGGTGGGCGACGAAGGCGGTTTCGCACCGAACCTGGCGTCCAACGAGGACGCCCTGGCGGCCATCGCCGAAGCCGTGGCCAACGCCGGCTACACCCTGGGTGACGACGTGACCCTGGCCCTGGATTGCGCCTCCAGCGAATTCTTCGAAAACGGCAAATACGACCTGGCCGGCGAAGGCAAGGTGTTCGACGCCGCCGGTTTCGCCGATTACCTGGCGGGCCTGACCGAGCGTTATCCGATCATCTCGGTCGAGGACGGCATGGACGAGTCCGACTGGGATGGCTGGAAGATCCTCACCGACAAGATCGGCGCCAAGGTCCAGCTGGTTGGCGACGACTTGTTCGTGACCAATACCAAGATCCTCAAGGAAGGCATCGACAAGGGTATCGGTAACTCGATCCTGATCAAGTTCAACCAGATCGGCACCCTGACCGAAACCCTGGAAGCGATCCAGATGGCCAAGGCCGCCGGTTACACCGCGGTGATTTCCCACCGCTCCGGTGAAACCGAGGACTCGACCATTGCCGACCTGGCCGTGGGCACCGCCGCGGGCCAGATCAAGACCGGTTCCCTGTGCCGTTCGGATCGCGTCTCCAAGTACAACCAGCTGCTGCGTATCGAAGAGCAACTGGGTGCCAAGGCGCGCTACAACGGCCGTGCCGAGTTCCGCGGCTAAGCCGCCGGGGGCGGTTCGCGCCGCCCCATGCCTATGACTCTTCGCACTGTATTGCGCAGCCCCTACTGGCTCTTTGTCGTGCTGGCCCTGTTATTGGCGGCCCTGCAGTATCGCCTGTGGGTCGGTGACGGCAGCCTGGCGCAGGTCAATCTGCTGCAACAGCAGATCGACCAACAGCGCGGTGAGAATGAACAACTGCTGGAGCGCAACCGGGTCCTCGAGGCCGAGGTGCTGGAGCTCAAGCAAGGCCTGGAAACCGTCGAAGAACGCGCTCGCCATGAGCTCGGTATGGTCAAAGAGGGCGAGACCCTCTACCAGTTGGCGGAATGAACGCTCTCGAGGTATTGCCACCGTTCTGGGTGGTGATTCCCGCGGCGGGCATCGGCACGCGCATGGCTGCCGACCGTCCCAAGCAGTACCTGCGGGTCGCGGGGCTCTGCATCCTCGAACACAGCCTGAACTGCTTTCTCGACCACCCCGACCTCAAGGGCGTGGTGGTGGTGCTGGCCGCCGATGATCCTTATTGGCCCACACTGGCCTGCGCCGCTGATCCGCGAATCACCCGTGCCACCGGGGGCGGCGAGCGCGCGGAGTCGGTGCTCAAGGGCTTGGCCGGCTTGCCAGCCTTGGGCGCGCAGGAGCAGGACTGGGTGCTGGTACACGATGCGGCACGGCCGAACCTGGCCCGCGCTGATCTGGACGGACTGCTGGGCTGCCTGGCCGACGACCCGGTCGGTGGCTTGTTGGCGGTGCCGGTGCGCGACACCCTCAAGCGCGCGGGTGCCGACGGGCGTGTCCAGCAGACCGTGGATCGCCGGGATGTCTGGCAGGCCTATACGCCGCAGATGTTCCGCCTGGGGCCATTGCGGGCAGCCCTGGCCGATGCCCTGGCGAGCGGCGCGGGCATCACCGACGAGGCCTCCGCCCTGGAGTGGGCGGGACAGGCGCCGCGCCTGGTGGAAGGGCGCAGCGACAACCTGAAGATCACCCACCCCGAGGATCTGCAGTGGCTGATCCTGCAGTGGCAGGACAGGGTGCCTTAGGCCGTCAGGCGCGTTGTGGGCTCTGGTGTTCCGCTGCGCCTTTCGCGTCACTGAACGTGGTACCTCAACCTCGGCACTGAAAACAAAAACGCCGCCTGATCAGGGCGGCGTGGTCGGGGGTGATCCTGCCGGCAGCAGGTGTCAGGCCGTCAAGCGATATTCGACAGGCGCTCCTCGACTTCCGAGGCGTTGCCGTGTTCTTCGGTAAAGACCTGTTTGACCCGCGCCTCGCGGGCCTTGCCGATGATACGGTCGAGGGCGTGACTGAGTTTTTCCACCGCGCCTTCGTAGGCCAGGTGAACGGATTCGGCGTTGTGGGTGACGGAGATCGGCTCGCGCCCCTTGACCCGAGCTTCGACTTGGCAGCGTTTGTCCTGGGCGCCGTGTTTATGCCCGTTTTCATCGTTGAGGTGGACTTCGATACGAGTCAGGTGCTCGTCGAAACGCTGCAGCTTGTGTTCGATATGGCCGCGGACTTTCAGGGCCAGTGCTTCGGAACCGTCAATATGGTTGTCGCTGTTCACTAGAATTTGCATGGTGCTTTTCCTTGTGTATGGCGTCTTGACTCAGGCTCACCTGACGAGAGCCTGGCTCTAGACTCCTCGCTCGCGCCGGTGCCGGTCAAGGGGGGTGCAGCGCTTTTGCAGCCGTCGAGGGCGGGGGCGAGTGGCCGGCGCTGGCCAGGGCGGTGCTGGAGACGCCCGGCACCTCAGGGGTTACGCGGCTTGGCGGTGCGGATCGGGCCGTGACGTCTTGTCACATATTGGTTTTTCTCACTTGGTTTTTTTGTCCGAACGGACAGGCTTGCGAGCGCGGGGAGGGTTGGGTTTGGCCTAAGCCCGGTTCCGCACCGGTTGTCGTCGCCTGAGTGCACCTGGCGGCCGCATCAGACCCGCCGTCGCGGGTGGGGGGCACAAGCGCGGGCCGGTAAACTGTTCGGGAACGCGGGCTAGGCACGCCCTGTGGCGGTGGAACCCTTGGGAAGCGCGCCCTCGCGCCAAAGGGGGCCATGGATCACTCCACCACGGCTTCGGCCCGAGGGCGGGCCTCCTACAACGTGGTACAGACCCAAACTGCGCGCAGGAGAGCTTGTGTAGGGCGGGTGGAACCCGCTGGCTGGTGCGCCGTGTCGGCTCTGCCTCAAGGGCGTGTGCGCCGAGCCGCAAGGCGCCCAAGGTTAAGGTGCAACGCCCTAGGGCCTGTGGACACTACCCGCACGGTCGCGCCGACCCTGGTTTTGAAACCCTACCCAGCATGAAACAGGCCGGCCCTTCGGGTTGCGCGAATAAGTGCCCCATGCCGCGTTGCGAAACTGGGCAAGGGAATGACCCTTGCCGGCGTTTCGCGCCTTGCCTGGAACCCTTCTTCGCGGCAACGCGCCTCGCGAGGGTTAATGTCCACAGGCCCTAGACGTATGCGCTGGCCCGGGCCAGGCCCTGGCGCAGGCTGTCGATCAACAGGCGCACCTTGGGTAGCGGATAACGGCGCTGCGGGCAGACTGCCCAGACCCCGGCGTCCGCCGGTTGGTGGCCGGGCAGCAAGGCCACCAGACGGCCTTGGCGCAGCGGCTCGAGTACGTAGTAGTCCGGTAGCTGGCAGAGTCCAAGCCCGCTCAGCGCCGCGTCGAGCACCGCCTGGCCGCTGTTGCAGCGCCAGTTGCCGCTGGGTTTGAACGGTTGCTCGCGGCCCTGGTTCTGCAGCATCCAGGTGTCGCTGGTACCGATCAGGCAGTTATGCCGGGCCAGTTCGGACAAGGTGTGGGGCCGCCCGTAGTGGTCCAGGTAGGCCGGCGAGGCGCACAGGTACAACCTGCGTGGGGCGATGCGGCTGGCCACCAGGCTCGATTCGCCGAGCCGTCCCAGGCGGATGGCCAGGTCCTGCCCCTCCTGCACCAGGTCCAGGGTGCGGTTGGACAGTTCGATGTCCACCCGCAACTGGGGGTGCTGGAGCATAAAGGCATTCACCAGCGGCACGATAAAACGCTCGCCGTAGGCCACCGCGGCGGTCATGCGCAGCAGGCCGGTGGGGGCGCCGTGCAGGTCGCTGATCGCCAGGAACGCCTCATCGCGTTCCTCGATCAGGCGCTGGCAGCGGCTGAAAAACGTCTGGCCCGCCTCGGTCAGCGACACCCGGCGCGTGGTGCGATAGAGCAGACGCGCCTGCAGCCGCTCCTCCAGGCGGGCGATCTGGCGGCTGACATGGGAGGACGACAGCCGCAGGCGCTCGGCGGCGCGCAGGAAACTCCCGCATTCGGCCACCGCGACAAATTCGTCCAGCCCTTCCCAGCCCGATCCGCTCATTAATTATCCCTGTATGGCAATAATGTTTTACCGATTGAGCGATTATCCCTGTTCGCGAGTGAATTACACTGCTGGTTTTCCCGTTATCGAGATCCTCGCCATGATCAAGTCGCGTGCTGCCGTCGCCTTCGCTGCCAACCAACCCCTGGAAATCATCGAAGTGGACGTGGCGCCGCCCAAGGCCGGCGAGGTGCTGGTGCGTATTGTCGCCACCGGCGTCTGCCACACCGATGCCTACACGCTGTCGGGCACCGACCCCGAGGGGATCTTTCCGAGCATCCTCGGTCATGAGGGCGGAGGTATCGTCGAAGCCATTGGCGAGGGCGTGACTTCGGTGGCGGTGGGTGATCATGTGATCCCGCTCTACACGCCCGAATGCCGTCAGTGCAAATTCTGCCTGTCCGGCAAGACCAACCTGTGCCAGGCCATCCGCGCGACGCAGGGCAAGGGTCTGATGCCTGATGGCACCAGCCGCTTTTCCTACCAGGGCAAGCCGATCTTCCATTACATGGGCACCTCGACGTTCTCCGAGTACACCGTGCTGCCGGAAATCTCCCTGGCCAAGATTCCCAAGGAAGCCCCCCTGGAGCAGGTCTGCCTGCTGGGGTGTGGCGTGACCACCGGCATCGGCGCGGTGCTTAACACCGCCAAGGTCGAGGCCGGCGCCAGCGTGGCGATCTTTGGCCTGGGTGGCATCGGTCTGTCGGCGATCATCGGCGCGGTGAAAGCAGGGGCCGGGCGCATCATTGCCATCGACATCAACCCGGCCAAGTTCGAGATCGCCCGGCAACTGGGCGCCACCGACTGCATCAACCCCAAGGACCATGACCTGCCGATCCAGGACGTGATCGTCGGCCTGACCGATGGCGGCGTCGATTACTCCTTCGAGTGCATTGGCAACGTCAACCTGATGCGGGCGGCGCTGGAGTGCTGCCACAAGGGCTGGGGCGAGTCGGTGATCATCGGTGTCGCCGGCGCCGGTCAGGAAATCGCCACCCGTCCGTTCCAACTGGTCACCGGCCGGGTCTGGCGCGGTTCGGCGTTCGGTGGCGTGCGCGGGCGTACCGAGCTGCCCAGCTATGTGGAGATGGCACGTACCGGTGAGATCCCCTTGCAGACCTTTATCACTCACACCATGGGCCTGGAGGACATCAACAAGGCGTTCGAGCTGATGCATGAAGGCAAGAGCATCCGCTCGGTCGTATTGTTTTAATCCGCCCACTTTGTGCTCGACCCGAGGACCGCAGTGGGCTAATGGGCCCCTGCAATTCCGGTCGATGAGGAGGTCTCGATGAGTCTGGATTCGCTGGAAAATATCGCCTGCCAGAAGAGTTTTGGCGGTTGGCACAAACGTTACCGTCACCGCTCCAGCGTGCTGGGCTGCGACATGCAGTTCGCCGTGTTCCTGCCGCCGCAGGCGGAGCAGGGTGGTCAGTTGCCGGTGCTGTACTGGTTGTCGGGGCTGACCTGCACCGACGAAAACTTTATGCACAAGGCCGGTGCCTTGCGCCTGGCGGCCGAACTGGGGCTGGTGCTGGTCGCACCGGACACCAGCCCCCGCGGACCCGGAGTACCGGACGATGCCGAGGGCGCCTGGGATTTCGGCCTGGGTGCCGGTTTTTACCTGAATGCCAGCCAGGCGCCCTGGGCCGAGCACTACCGCATGCACGACTACGTGGTCGAGGAGCTGCCGGCCTTGATCGAGGCGAACTTCCCGGTGTCGCAGCGGCGCGGTATCAGCGGTCATTCCATGGGTGGCCACGGTGCGCTGGTCTGCGCGCTGCGCAACCCCGGGCGCTACGCCTCGGTCTCGGCCTTTGCGCCCATCAGCAATCCGATGGACTGCCCCTGGGGGCAGAAGGCATTCAGTCATTACCTGGGTGAGGACCGCTCGCGCTGGCGCGAGTGGGATGCCTGCGCCCTGCTGGCCAGCGTCGCGCCGGGTGTGCCGCTGCTGGTGGACCAAGGCGATCGCGACGATTTCCTCAGCGTCCAACTCAAGCCCGAGGCGCTGCAGGCGGCGGCCAAGGCGGCGGGGCACGCGCTGACCCTGCGCCTGCAACCGGGGTACGACCACAGTTATTTTTTCATCGCCAGTTTTATCGACGATCACCTGCGTCATCACGCGGCTGCCTTGAGTCGCTAGGCCTGGCAACCCAGCCCGGGCTATTTTTTGCCAAGGGGCTGGGGGCCGTTTTCGGATCGCGCCCTCCGGCCAGGCTGCCGTGGGGTCACCCGTGGTTCATGCCTTGCCGCTTTCAGTTAGAATCACGCCCTGACTTTTCTGGGCCTGATTTCAAGGAAGTAACTCGCAATGCGTATTGGCCATGGTTACGACGTTCACCGCTTTGCGGCGGGCGATTTCATCACCCTGGGTGGGGTGCGGATTACTCATCGTTTTGGTTTGTTGGCCCACTCCGATGGCGACGTGCTGCTGCACGCCCTGAGTGACGCCTTGCTCGGCGCCGCGGCGCTGGGCGATATCGGTCGGCATTTCCCGGACACCGATGCGCAGTTCAAGGGTGCCGACAGCCGTCTGCTGTTGCGCCAGGTGCTGGCCCTGGTGCAGGCCAAGGGCTGGAAGGTCGGCAACGTTGACGCCACCATAGTCGCTCAGGCGCCGAAAATGGCCCCGCATATCGAGACCATGCGCAGCCTGATCGCCGCCGACCTGCAGGTCGACCTCGACCAGGTCAACGTCAAGGCCACCACCGAGGAGAAACTCGGCTTTACCGGTCGCGAAGAAGGTATCGCGGTGCATGCGGTGGCCTTGTTGGTGGCCCAATGACTGTACTGACGGAGCAGCAGTTGTTGGGGCCGCGGGCCTATGGCGCGCCGGTGGGGCGCGCGGTGCTCAAGGCCACGGCCGAGGATTTCCAGGTCGACGAGGTGCTCGATATCCCGTTGTCCGGCAGCGGTGAACACCTCTGGTTGTGGGTCGAGAAACGCGGCCTGAACACCGAGGAGGCGGCGCGCAAGCTGGCGCGCGCGGCCGGTGTGCAACTGCGCACGGTCAGCTACGCGGGCCTCAAGGACCGCCAGGCGCTGACCCGCCAGTGGTTCAGCATCCAACTGCCGGGCAAGGCCGACCCGGACCTGTCCGCCGCCCAGGACGACAGCCTGCGCATCCTGTCCAGCACCCGGCACAGTCGCAAGTTGCAGCGCGGTGCCCATGCGGCCAACGGCTTTACCTTGCGCCTGACCCAGCTGGCCGGTGAGCGCGGTGAGCTGGACAGTCGCTTGCAGCAGATCGCGGCCCAGGGCGTACCGAACTATTTCGGCCTGCAGCGTTTCGGGCATGACGGCGGCAACCTGGGCCAGGCCCGTCACTATGCCGTGGGCAAGGTCCTGCCAGAACAACGCAATATCCGTTCGCGGGTGTTATCAGCGGCGCGCAGTTACCTGTTCAATCAGGTACTGGCGGCGCGGGTGGCCGACGGCAGTTGGCAACGGGCGCAGGTGGGGGACCTGCTGGCGTTTACCGACAGTCGTAGTTTCTTCCCGGCTGGCGAGGCCGAGTGTGGCGATCCGCGGCTGGCGCTGCTGGACCTGCATCCGACCGGCCCGTTGTGGGGCGAGGGTGCCTCGCCGGCCGGTGGTGCCAGCGCGGCACTGGAACAGCGCACGGCCGAGCGGGAGCCGCTGTTGTGCGACTGGTTGGTCAGCGCGGGCTTGGCGCACGAACGGCGTATCCTGCGCCTCCCCATTGGCGGGTTGACGTGGCATTATCCCGAGCCTGACATTCTACAACTGGAATTCGTCCTGCCGGCTGGATGTTTCGCCACCGTACTGGTGCGCGAACTGGTCGATCTGTTGCCGGCGGGGCAGACGGATAACCCATGCGCATTCTGATTTCTAATGACGATGGAGTGATGGCACCCGGGCTCGCGGCACTGCACGGTGCCCTGGTGGACTACGCCGACTGCGTGGTCATCGCACCCGATCAGGATCGCAGTGGCGCCAGCAGTGCGCTGACCCTGGACCGTCCGCTGTACCCGCATACTTTGCCCAACGGCTTTATCGGCATCGATGGCACACCCACTGATTGTGTCCACCTCGGGCTCAATGGCTTGTTGCCAGAGGTGCCGCATATGGTGGTGTCGGGTATCAACCTGGGGGCCAACCTGGGGGATGACGTGCTCTATTCCGGTACCGTTGCCGCGGCGCTGGAGGGGCGCTTCCTCGACCTGCCAGCCTTCGCCTTTTCCCTGGTGTCGCGTCAGCCCGAGCACCTGGTGACCGCGGCGCATGTCGCCCGGCAACTGGTGACGGCTCACGAGCGGCTCAACCTGCCGCCACGCACGGTGCTCAACATCAACATCCCCAACTTGCCGCTCAGCCATCTGCGTGGCGTCCAGCTGACCCGCCTGGGCCATCGCGCCCGCGCGGCGGCACCGGTCAAGGTAGTCAATCCCCGTGGCCGCGAAGGCTACTGGATCGCCGTGGCGGGCGACGCCGAGGATGCCGGGCCCGGTACGGATTTTCACGCGGTGCTGCAGGGCTATGTGTCGGTCACGCCCTTGCAACTGGACCGCACCTTCCATGAGGCCTTCAAGGGACTCGACCGTTGGGTGGAGGGCCTGCTCTGATGAGTCGCGAGCAAGATGAACTGCAGCGCCGTGGCATCGGCATGACCTCGCAGCGAACCCGCGAGCGCTTGATCCAGCGCCTGTATGAAGAGGGACTGTCCAACGCCCGGGTGCTGGAGGTTATCCGTCGGACACCCCGGCACCTGTTCGTCGATGAGGCGCTGGCTCACCGTGCTTATGAAGACACGGCGCTGCCGATCGGCCATAACCAGACCATCTCCCAGCCTTACATGGTGGCGCGTATGAGCGAGCTGCTGCTGGCGGCCGGTCCGCTGGACAAGGTGCTGGAGATCGGCACCGGGTCGGGTTACCAGACCGCGGTGTTGGCGCAGTTGGTCGAGCGGGTGTTTTCGGTCGAGCGCATTCAAGCCCTGCAGGAGCGTGCGAAGGAGCGTCTGCTGGAGCTCAACCTGCGTAACGTGGTGTTCCGCTGGGGCGATGGCTGGGACGGCTGGTCGGCATTGGCGCCCTATAACGGCATCATCGTCACGGCGGCCGCGGCCGAGGTCCCTCAGGCATTGCTCGATCAGCTGGCGCCGGGCGGGCGCCTGGTCATTCCCGTTGGGGCGGGAGATGTCCAACAGTTGATGTTGATCGTTCGTGAGGAGGACGGGTTCTCTCGGCACGTCCTGGATGCTGTTCGTTTTGTGCCGTTGCTCAATGGTCCGGTGATTTGATGACGCAACCGAGCGATGCGGGATGCGGCGGTTCTATGCTTCCACTTTCAGCGGCTTGCCGGTGCCGTGCTTTCGTTGGGCGCGACGCCACGCGAGCTGCCGGCAAAGAGGGCGCGAGGCTTTGTTTTTTGGCACCAGAAGGGAGAGGCGGGTGAGGCTTAGAGGCATGCAGCGGTGGATTGGGATGGTATCAGGCGGCCTGCTGCTTGGTACGTTGTTGACCGGTTGCGCCTCGCGTTCCAGCGAGGTGCAGGTGGTCGACCGCAATACCCGTGGGACAGCCGCGCAGCCCCAGCGGCCGACCAAGATCGGCGGCCAGTACCGCGTGCAACGCGGTGATACCTTGTATTCCATCGCCTTTCGTTTTGGCTGGGATTGGAAAGCCCTGGCCGCGCGCAATGCCATCGCACCGCCTTACGTGATTCGTCCCGGCCAGGTGGTACGTTTCGATTCCGAGTCCAAACCGGGTGTGGTGGTTGCGACCAAACCGCCGGTGGTGGTCACTCCGGCACCGGGCAAGCCGGGTGCGCCTTCTTCTCAAACCGGTGCCGTTCATCCAGTTCCGCTGCCAACGCCGGAAAAACCCTCGTCCGCCACCACCCCGATACAGCCGGTAAAACCTTCCGCAGCGGGCTGGGCATGGCCTGCGACGGGGGTTTTGATCGGACGATTCTCCTCAAACGGTAGTTTGAATAAAGGAATTGATCTAGCTGGGGAATTAGGACAGCCTGTTTCTGCTGCGTCTAATGGATCAGTGGTGTACGCCGGAAGTGGTTTACGGGGCTACGGCGAGTTGGTGATCATTAAACACAGCGATACCTACGTGAGTGCCTACGGTCATAACCGCAGGCTTTTGGTACGGGAGGGGCAGCAGGTCAAAGTCGGTCAGACTATTGCTGAGATGGGTTCCACGGGAACCGATCGGGTGAAGCTCCATTTCGAGATTCGCCGCCAGGGTAAACCTGTCGATCCTCTGCAATACCTGCCCACTCGTTGATCCGCCGTCAGCCTGTGCCAATGCGTGGTAAGAACGGGCTCGGGTATTGCCAGGGACATTAGGCGTCGCCAGGGCTTGTTGTCGACTCAGCATAGGACAATAAGAATATGGCACTCGACAAAGAAGCGCCGGAGTTTGAGTTAGACGATGAAGTGCTCTTGATGGAGCCCGCCATTGTCTTGGATGACAGGGTCAGTGAGGAGTCCGACAGCCCTCCCACTCGCGCTAAAGCCAAGAGCTCCTCTTCGCCCAAGCAGCATAAGTATATCGATTACACACGGGCGCTGGATGCGACCCAGTTGTACCTTAACGAAATCGGTTTTTCCCCGTTGTTGACCCCGGAAGAGGAAGTGCACTTCGCGCGACTGGCGCAGAAGGGCGATCCGGCTGGGCGAAAACGGATGATCGAAAGTAATTTACGCCTGGTGGTGAAGATTGCCCGGCGTTACGTCAACCGTGGCTTGTCCCTGCTGGACCTGATCGAAGAAGGCAATCTCGGTCTGATTCGCGCCGTGGAGAAGTTCGACCCGGAGCGCGGTTTTCGTTTTTCGACCTATGCGACCTGGTGGATACGCCAGACCATCGAACGGGCGATCATGAATCAGACGCGGACCATCCGCTTGCCGATTCATGTGGTCAAGGAGCTGAACGTTTATTTGCGTGCCGCCCGTGAGCTGACCCAGAAACTCGACCACGAGCCCTCTGCCGAGGAGATCGCCAACCTGTTGGAGAAACCGGTGGGCGAGGTCAAGCGTATGCTGGGCCTCAACGAGCGGGTTTCTTCCGTGGATGTCTCCTTGGGTCCGGATTCGGACAAGACCCTGCTCGACACTCTTACGGATGACCGCCCCACCGACCCCTGCGAGCTGCTGCAGGACGATGACCTGTCGCAGAGTATCGACCAATGGCTGTCGGAGCTGACCGACAAGCAGCGCGAGGTGGTGATTCGCCGCTTTGGCCTGCGCGGCCATGAGAGCTGTACGCTGGAGGAGGTCGGCCAGGAAATTGGCCTGACCCGCGAACGGGTGCGGCAAATCCAGGTCGAGGCCCTCAAGCGGCTACGCGAGATCCTGGAAAAAAACGGCTTGTCCAGCGATGCGTTGTTTCAGTAGGGCGTGATGCGTGAGCAAAACCCGGCCATGGCCGGGTTTTTTGTGGGCGCGCGTGTAGGAAGAGGCGTACAGGCACTGTAGGTCCTGGCCAGGCCAGGGCGGGAGCCTGCGCCGTTTTGTTCTGTTGTTATTGGGTAAGTGATTGATAAATAATCTTAAAAGCTTGTTGTCCGGTTTTCCTTGAGGCGGTTTCGAGCGGTCTGGGCGGGTTGCCGGTGCCTCCCGGGTGCGTAGAATCGACCTCGTGCCAAGGAACAGGCACAGGCTGCCAAGGATGGCAGTCAGGACATCGCAGGACGCGATTCATCAGGATGATGAGCCTCGACAGAGGGAGTAAGGACAAAAAGTGGGCGGTTTATCCGCCCCTTTTTTATGTGCAGAGAACGCAAAAGGCCCGCATTCGCGGGCCTTTTGCGTTGGGGCGGGTTAGCGCTCCAGGTGTTGCAGCTTGTCTTTGACCCCGTCCCACTCTTCCGCGTCGGCCAGCGCTTCCTTGCGTTCGGTGATGTTGGGCCAGACTTCGGCCAACTCGGCGTTCAATTCGATAAAGGCCTGCATGCCGTCCGGCACCTCGTCTTCGGAGAAGATCGCCTGGGCCGGGCATTCCGGCTCGCAGAGCGCACAGTCGATGCACTCATCCGGGTGAATCACCAGGAAATTCGGGCCTTCGTAGAAGCAGTCCACCGGACAGACTTCCACGCAGTCGGTGTATTTGCACTTGATGCAATTGTCGGTGACGACGAAGGTCATTTCTAGTTCTCCTCAGGCGGCGGCTGGGAACGCTTTATCAACAGCGTTCCTCGGCTCGGGGTCTATGGCGGCGGCACCAGGCTAATAGGCCAGCGCATCCCAAAGCGCGCGCGATTCTAACAGCTTGTGCGTTCCGGGCGTTAGATTCGCGCTTTCCATGTATATAACAGCTCCAGCGCCCGGCGGGGGGTCAGATCATCCGGCGTGATGCGGGACAATTCGTCCAGCACCGGATGCGGCAGGCTGGCGAACAGGTCGCTTTGCAGCGGCACTGTCGGGTCCGCGGCGGCGCTGCGCGGCAGGTCATGGGGCAAGGCGGTGGATTCCAGGCGTGCCAAATGCTCGCGGGCGCGCAGGATCACCGCGCTGGGCACGCCGGCCAATTGCGCCACCGCCAGGCCGTAACTCTGGCTGGCCGGCCCCGGTAGCACATGGTGCAGAAAGACGATCCGCTCATTGTGTTCGGTGGCGTTCAGGTGCACGTTGGCCACCAGCGGCTCGCTGTCGGGCAATACCGTCAATTCGAAGTAGTGGGTGGCGAACAGGGTGTAGGCGCGCAATTTGGCCAGCTGCTCGGCGGCGGCCCAGGCCAGCGACAGGCCGTCGAAGGTGCTGGTGCCGCGGCCGACTTCATCCATCAGCACCAGGCTGCGATCGCTGGCATTGTGCAGGATATTGGCGGTTTCGCTCATTTCCACCATAAAGGTCGAACGGCCGCCAGCCAGGTCGTCGCTGGAGCCGATTCGGGTAAAGATACGGTCGACCAGGGACAGCTCGCAGCACGCCGCCGGCACGAAACTGCCGATATGAGCCAACAACACGATCAGCGCCGTTTGCCGCATATAGGTCGATTTACCCCCCATGTTCGGTCCGGTAATGATCAGCATGCGGGTGCTGTCATCCAGCGCCAGGTCGTTGGCGACGAAGGGCGTGGTCAGCACCTGCTCGACCACCGGGTGACGACCCTGGTCGATGCGCATGCAGGGTTCATCGACGAAGCGCGGGCAGTTCAAATCCAGGTTCAGGGCGCGTTCGGCCAGGTTGCCCAGTACGTCCAGTTCGGCCAGGGCGGCGGCACTGTCCTGCAGCGGGCCCAACTCACCGATCAGCGACTCGAGCAGGGCGTCGTAGAGCATTTTTTCCCGGGCCAGGGCGCGGCTCTTGGCCGACAGCGCCTTGTCCTCGAACGCCTTGAGTTCCGGCGTGATAAAGCGCTCGGCGCCCTTGAGGGTTTGCCGGCGGATATAGTCGGCCGGTGCCGACTCGGCCTGCTTGCTCGGCAGCTCGATAAAGTAGCCATGCACGCGGTTGTAGCCGACCTTGAGGTTGGCCAGGCCGGTACGGGCTTTTTCCCGGGCTTCCAGGTCGATCAGAAACTGCCCGGCGTTTTCGCTCATGGCCAGCAATTCGTCCAGTTCCGCGTCGTAGCCGGTTTTCAGCACGCCGCCGTCACGGATCACCGCGGGGGGGTTGTCGACGATGGCGCGGGCGAGCAGTTCGGCCAAGGCCGGGTAGGTGCCGATGCTCGTTGCCAGCGCCTGCAGGTGCGGCGCTGGCAGGTCGACCATGGCCACTTGCAGGGCGGGCAGTGCGGCCAGGGCATCGCGCAGGCGCGCCAGGTCGCGCGGACGGGCGTTACGCAAGCCGATGCGCGCCAGGATGCGCTCCAGGTCACCGATTTCCTTGAGCTGGGGCTGCAAGGGTTCAAAGCGATACTGTTCCAGCAGACAACTGATGGACTGTTGGCGCTGTTCCAGCACCTGCCGGTCACGCAGCGGGCGGTTCAGCCAGCGGGTCAACAGGCGGCTGGCCATGGCGGTCTGGCAGCGGTCGATGACCGATTGCAGGGTGTTGTCGCGGCCGCCCGCCAGGTTGGTGTCCAGTTCGAGGTTGCGGCGGCTGGCCGCGTCGAGGATCACCGTGTCGTCCAGCCGCTCATGGCGCAGGCTGCGCAGGTGCGGCAGGGCGGTGCGCTGGGTTTCCTTGGCGTAGGCCAGCAGGCAGCCCGCGGCGCCGATGGCCAGGGTCAGGGTTTCGCAGCCAAAACCCTTGAGGTCCTGGGTCGCAAATTGCTGGCACAGGCTCTTGAAGGCCGAGTCGCGCTCGAAGTCCCAGGGCGCGCGGCGGTGGGCGCCGCGGCGTTTTTCGGTGGGCAGACCTTGCGGCCAGTCGTCCGGGAACAGCAGCTCCACCGGGTTCAGCCGCTCCAGTTCGGCCAGCAGGTTCTCCCAGCCCTTGATCTCCAGCACGCTGAAACGGCCGCTGGTGATGTCCAGCACCGCCAGCCCGAACAGGCGTTCGTCGCCCAGCACGGCGGCCAGCAGGTTGTCACGGCGCTCATCGAGCAGCGCCTCGTCGCTGATGGTCCCGGGGGTGATGATGCGCACCACCTGGCGTTCGACCGGACCTTTGCTGGTGGCCGGGTCGCCGATCTGCTCGCAGATCACCACCGATTCGCCGAGCTTGACCAGCTTGGCCAGGTAGCCTTCGGCGGCGTGATAGGGGATGCCGCACATCGGAATGGCGGTGCCTGCCGACTGACCGCGGGCGGTCAGGGTGATATCCAGCAGCTTGGCGGCTTTTTTCGCGTCTTCGTAGAAGATCTCGTAGAAATCGCCCATGCGGTAAAACATCAGCTGGTCCGGGTGCTGGTTTTTCAGCTTCCAGTACTGCTGCATCATCGGGGTGTGGCTAGAAAGGTCGTTCATTCAATGGCTTAGCGCAGGGCGTCTTTTTGACATTGGCGGATTGTCCAATATTACCCGGATTCCTCGGGCGGCGTTGGCGTGCCTGTCGAGCGCCCGGGTCGCTGCCCTGTCTCACCGTGCAAAAGCGTCCAGGTTGTGTAGGCTGTGCCCTCAGATAAATGACGGAGGCTCCCATGGATACCATCACTCTGGCGGCCGCCGAGCTGGGTGAACGCTTGCGCGCCTTGGCTGCCCAAGTCAGCACAGCCGAGTCCTGCACCGGCGGCGGCATCGCCGAGGCGATCACGCGTATTGCGGGCAGTTCGGCGTGGTTCGAAGCCGGTTACATTACCTATTCCAATGCCCAGAAGACCGCCCAACTGGGCGTCTCGCCACTGTTGTTCCAGCAGGTCGGCGCGGTCAGTCGCGAAGTGGTCGAAGCCATGGTGCAAGGGGCCCAGGCCCGCAGCGGTGCCCGTTTTGCGGTGGCGGTCAGCGGCGTGGCGGGACCCGGGGGCGGTTCGGCGGAAAAGCCGGTGGGCACGGTCTGGCTGGCCTGGGGCGACGGTGCGTCGGTGGTTGCCCGACGTTGCCAATTTCCCGGTGATCGCGGGCAGGTGCGTCTGCAAACCGTGGAGACGGCCCTGGCGGGATTGCTTCGTCTGGTGGTCGGAGAAAATCCCGGACAGGGGTAGGCGCGCGGTCTTGGCTGTGGAATAATACTGTCTACTTATACAGGTGTTTTCGGCCGCAAGGCCCAATTGATTACGTGAGGACTTCAATGGACGACAACAAGAAGCGCGCCTTGGCTGCGGCCCTGGGTCAGATCGAACGTCAATTCGGCAAAGGCGCCGTGATGCGCATGGGCGACCAGGAGCGCCAGGCCATCCCGGCGATTTCCACCGGCTCCCTGGGCCTGGACATCGCCCTGGGCATTGGTGGTCTGCCCAAGGGGCGGATCGTCGAGATCTACGGTCCGGAATCCTCGGGCAAGACCACCCTGACCCTGTCGGTGATCGCCGAAGCGCAGAAGCTGGGCGCCACCTGCGCGTTCGTCGACGCCGAGCACGCGTTGGATCCCGAATATGCCGGCAAGCTGGGGGTGAATGTCGACGACCTGCTGGTTTCGCAACCCGACACCGGTGAACAGGCGCTGGAAATCACCGACATGCTGGTGCGTTCCAATGCGGTGGACGTGATCGTGATCGACTCCGTGGCGGCCCTGGTGCCCAAGGCCGAGATCGAAGGCGAGATGGGCGACATGCATGTGGGCTTGCAGGCCCGCCTGATGTCCCAGGCGCTGCGCAAGATCACCGGCAACATCAAGAACGCCAACTGCCTGGTGATTTTCATCAACCAGATCCGCATGAAAATCGGCGTGATGTTCGGCAGTCCGGAAACCACCACCGGCGGTAACGCGCTGAAGTTCTACGCCTCGGTGCGTCTGGATATTCGTCGTACCGGTGCGGTGAAGGAAGGCGACGAGGTGGTCGGCAGCGAAACACGGGTCAAGGTGGTGAAGAACAAGGTGGCGCCGCCTTTCCGCCAGGCTGAATTCCAGATCCTCTACGGTAAGGGCATCTACCGCAACGGCGAGATCATCGACCTGGGCGTGACCCATGGCTTGCTGGAGAAATCCGGTGCCTGGTACAGCTACCAGGGCAACAAGATCGGTCAGGGCAAGGCCAACTCGGCCAAGTACCTGGAAGACAACCCGGAAGTGGGTTCGACCCTGTTGCGCCTGATCCGCGACAAGCTGCTGGTGGCATCGGCGAATGGCCCGACCCCCGCGGCTGCCGCGGCAGTCGATGACCTGGCCGACGCCGACGTTTAACCCGCCCCATGCCCGTCGTGCTCGACACCCCCGCCGCGGTGCGGCGGGCCGCCATGGATTTGCTGGCCCGGCGCGAGCACGGCCGCGTCGAACTGAGCCGCAAGCTGCGGCAACGCGGCGCTCCCGAGGAGCTGATCGAACCCGCCCTCGATCGCCTGATCGAGGACGGCTTGCTCTGCGAAGCCCGTTATCTCGAGAGTTTTGTCAGTTACCGCGCCCGCTCGGGTTCGGGCCCCCAACGCATACGTGAAGAGTTGCTGCAGCGCGGCTTGCCGCGTGGCGCCATCGACCAGGCGCTGCGTGACAGTGGCATCGACTGGCGAACGCAACTGGAAGACACCTGGCGCCGCAAGTTCGCCGGGCAGTTGCCCTTGGACGCCCGTGAGCGCGGCCAGCAAACGCGCTTTCTGAGTTACCGCGGTTATCCGATGGACTTGATCAGCCGTTTGTTGCGCGGCCAGTTCGAGGACGACTGACTCCGGAACCGCCGTTGACCGCTGCACGACTATCCCGCGGAAAGGGTAGGGCGGCCTCGGCGCGCCGTTCAGGGCCAGCCCGCCGCATATCGGCCTAGACGCGTCATCCACCGCCAGCCCACCGCATGTGGCGGCCGGCGCCCTCGCTTTAACAAGTTTCGTTACGCCTGCAGCAGAGGCGCTGTCCGGCCTGGATACCCGCCTGCGCGGGTATGACGGCGCGGGGCAGGAGGGCGGTGGTCTGGTGGACTCCGCTGTTGGCCGCTCCACGACTATTCCGCGGGAAGGCGTTGGGCGGCCTTGGCGCGCCGTTCAACGACAGCCCGCCGTTCAGGGCCAGCCCACCGCGTGTCGGCTTCGGCGCGTCGTTCGACACCAACCTGCCGCGCGTGGCGCCGGTTTGCTCACCCGCTTTAACAAGCTTCGTTATGCCAGCAGCAGAGGTGCTGCCCGGCCTGGATACCCGCCTGCGCGGGTATGACGGTGTAGGAGAGGGGGTTCGGTGGTCTGGTGAGCTCCGCCCTGCCACCGCGCCATAAAGATTCTCGGGTAGGGGTAGGGTGGCCTCGGCGCGCCGTCTGCCAAGGGGGTGCGTGCGAAACCTACGCCTTGAAATCCGGTCGCAGCGTGGCCCTGCCTAGGTGGGCTGCGCCCAGTGTTCGGGCTGGTTGATAAAATCGATCAGCTCGCGCAAGCGTCCATGCTGTCGGCCGATAAAGGCGAACAGCAAACGAGGCAGGTGGAGCAGTTCCGGTTCGTCGCCGTCAGCTTCGCCATTGGGCAGTTGTTCGAAGCCGTCGTGGCGACACAGTCCGGCGAACCCTTCGTGCAACTGTGCCAGGGCGGTGGGGGTCAAGGCGTGGTTCATGCGGATCACGAAGCGTTCCTTGAGCCCGCGGCTGGAGTGGAAGTTGCTGTAGAAACGAGCAATTTCGTCGGCGGCGTCCTGGGCGCTGTGCACCAGGCGCATCAAGCGCATGTCGTTGGGCAGGATATAGCCGTTGCCTTCCAGTTGGGTCTGAATAAAGGCCAGTGCATCGCTCCAGAAACTGCCACCCGGTTGGTCCAGCAAAACCACCGGGACCAAGGGGCTTTTGCCGGTCTGGATCAGGGTCAGCACTTCCAGGGCTTCGTCCAGGGTACCGAAGCCGCCGGGGCACAACACCAGCGCATCCGCTTCCTTGACGAAGAACAGCTTGCGCAGAAAGAAGAAGTGGAAGGACAGCAGGTTGCCGCTGCCGCCAATGGTGGCGTTGGCGCCTTGCTCGAATGGCAGGCTGATATTGAAGCCCAGGCTGTTTTCCAGGCCGGCGCCCTCATGGGCCGCGGCCATGATGCCGCCCCCGCCGCCGGTGACCACCATCAGGTCATAGCGGGCCAGGGTCGCGCCCAGTTCGCGGGCCAGGAGATAGACCGGGTGATCGGCGGGTGTACGCGCCGAGCCGAATACCGTGACCTTGCGTCGGCGCTTGAAGCGCTCCAGGGCGCTGAAGGCGTGCTCCATCTCCCGCAAGGTTTGCAGCATGATCTTGGCGTCCCAGCGGTTGCGGTCGGCCTGGGCCATGCGGATCACGGTGATCAGCATGTCGCGGTACAGCGCCAGGTTCTGGCTGGTGCCGGGTGCGCTGAGGGCTACCAGTTCATCGACCTTGCTCGCCAGGTCGATACCACTGGTCTGGAAGTGGCGGGTCAGGTAGTCATCGGGTTCATAGCGCATTCGACTGCTCCTTGGACAATGACCGGACCCTTCGCAGTGCCTGAAGGCGGCCGGGTGCATATTTAGTTAGGACGCTGCAACTGCCGGGCACGCCACGTCTGAATGCGCGGCGGTGACGGCGCAAGGCCGAGTTCAGGCTAGCGGCCGTCCAGACGCTGGGTCCGTATGACCCGACGCCATTGTGCAGATGCCCGCCCGCGCAACGCCGTTCCTGGCCCCCGTTCCGTCGGCGGCGATTGATGCAGGTCAGCATCGATGCCCGGGGGCTTGTCTAAGCTGGTGCTTTCTCGCCCGTCATCCCGGAGCCGACCGATCATGCCGCAGACCTTGCCGAGCCTCGACGAACTCCAGGCCCATGCCGACATCGAGCCGACGTTCGCCGCCTGGCGCGCCGGTTATGGACCCTTGCAGCACCGCCCCGAGACCCAGGCCGCCGTGTTCAGGCTGGCCCACCTGCTGGTTCAGGGCGGTCAGCAGGCGAGCCTGGCCAGCGTCTACCGGATCTTCCAGGCCCTGGATCGGCTGACGGCCAGCGGCCTGTGGCTGGTGGTGCATATGACCTACGCCCGGCGTGTGCGCCTGGACGGCGCACCACTGGCCGCCGACGACTTCAAAACCAACCCCGAGGGCCATACCGGCGGTTCGCTGAACATGGTGCCGGCCTATGCCGGCTACCTGGCGCTGAACCGGCTGACGGGTCAGCCCCGCGCCTGGTTGATGGGGCAGGGCCACTGTGTGGCGGCGATCGAGGCGCTGAACCTGCTGACCGACAACCTGCATCCGGAGCAGGCCGCGGCCTACGGGGCTGGCGAAGAGGGTTTCAACCGCTTGCTGAATGATTTCTACGGCTATGCAGTTGGCCCCGACGGCGTGCCGGCCGCGCCCTTGGGCAGTCATGTCAACGCCCATACCGCTGGCGGCATCGCCGAAGGCGGTTACCTGGGGTTCGCCGAACTGCAATACGCCCACCTGCCGTTGCCGGGAGAAACCCTGGTGGCGTTTCTTTCCGACGGTGCCGCCGAGGAACAACGGGGCAGTGATTGGATGCCGCGCTGGTGGCGCGCCGAGGATTGCGGGGTGGCCTTGCCGGTGATGATCGCCAACGGTCGGCGCATCGAGCAGCGCACCGAGCTGGGAACGCTCGAGGGCCTGGACGGGTTTCGCCAGCACCTACGTTTGTGCGGCTTCGATCCGATCAGCTTCGACGGCCGCGACGCGGCGGCCTTCGTCTGTACGCTGTGGGAAATGGAGCAGCGCCTGGCGCGGCGCGTGCACGAAAAAGATCAGGGACTGCTGCGCTATCCGTTGCCGATGCCCTATGGCATCGCCGAGACGATCAAGGGTTTTGGTTTTTACGGCGCCGGCAGCAACGCCGCGCATAACCTGCCGCTGCCTGGCAATCCATCCCGGGACGCCGAGGCGCGGGCGCTGTTTAACCAGCATGTGGCGCCGCTCTGGGTGCCGCCTGCCGAGCTGGAGGCGGCCCGCGCGTTGTTCACCGAGGCTGGCCAACCCAAGGCCCGCGACAACCCCCTGGCCCTGCGCCAGCCCGTGGCGCCATGCATGCCGACGCTGGTCTATCGCGACGAGCCGCTGTCGCCGATGACAGCGCTGGACCGCTTTTTCGTCGATCTGGTCGCCGCCAACCCGGGTCTGCGACCACGGGTCGGCAACCCGGACGAATTGGCCAGTAACCGCCTGACCGAGGTCCTGCGCGTGCTGAAACACCGGGTGAGCCAAGCCGAGAGCCCCCAGGAGGCCCTGGACGGCGCCATTATCACCGCCCTTAACGAAGAAGCGGTGGTTTGTGCCTGCCTGGGCAACCAGGGCGGCCTGAACCTGGTGGCCAGCTACGAGGCCTTCTGCGTGAAAATGCTCGGTGCGGTGCGCCAAAGCCTGTTGTTCGCCCGCCAGCAGAAGGAGGTGGGGCGCCCGGCGGGCTGGCTCGGCTGGCCGCTGGTGGCCACGTCGCACACCTGGGAAAACGGCAAGAATCAGCAGTCGCACCAAGACACCACCTTCTGTGAGGCCCTGCTCGGTGAAATGCACGACATGGTCCGGGTGCTGTTTCCCGCCGACCATAACAGTGCCCTGGCCGTGTTGCCGGGCATCTACCAGGCCCGCGGCCAGCTCGCCTGCCTGGTGATACCCAAGCGTGAGCGGCCGGCAGTATTCGATCAGGCCCAGGCCGAGCAACTGGCCCGTGACGGCGCGCTGCTGCTGGAGACACTGGCCGGTGAGCAGCCGCTGCAGCTGATCGCCACGGGCAGCTACCAGCTGGCCGAGATGCGCCGCGCGGGCCAGCGCTTGCACGCCGCAGGCACGCCCTTTGAGCTGATCTACCTGCAGGAGCCGGGGCGTTTTGGCGAGGCGCGGGACCACTGGGAGCAGGCCGCGCTGGCTGACCCGTCCTTGCGTGAATCGCTGTTTCCGCCAAGGCTGACGCGACGCGTGCTGCTCACCCATATGCGCCCGGAAGTCGCGCGCGGGCACCTCTGGCCGATCCTCGGCGAACCTGGGCATACCCGGGTACTGGGCTACCGCAACCGCGGTGGGACCCTGGACGAGGCCGGCATGCTGTTCGCCAATGGTGCGTCCTGGGCCCATGTGCTGGCCGCCTGCGCGCAGCTGTTGCAACAGCCGCTAAGCACCTGGCTGAACAAGGACGAATGCGCCGCGGTGGCGGGGCAGGGGGATCCACGGGTAGTCAGCTGACTGGGCTGGGGCTGCGATTACCGGTCAGGGCCTCGCACCGGCGCGCAACCTCAGGGCGTCAGCCCACAGTCACTGGCCTTGAACCGCTCGGTCACCACGGGGAGGTTGCTTTTGTATTCGCTGAATTCGTAGCGCAAGCCGGCGCCGCGGCTCAGCAGCTGGCGGTAGCCATTGTTGCGGCAGACGCTGCCGGTCAGTTGCTCGCGCACCGCGTCGGGGTTGCCGCGCATCTCGCCGGCGTGGCCGGACTGCACGCTCAGGTGATTGACCAGGTCCTGTCCATCCACCGTATAGCCCTGGTCGAGGATGTCCGCGTTGATCGCCCGGGGGGTGCCGACGCTGCTTTCCCGGGCCACCCGCTCGAGCATCTTGCCCAACTCGTACTCGTTGAGGGAGGCCGCATGGGCGGTGGGTAGCGCCAGGGACAAGGCGAGGACGGTCAGACGTAACATAGGTTTCTCCAGTGGGCGAGCCGACCCCTTCGACCGGCCGTAGCGGCGAGAGGTTCATCAGCTGCCCATATTAACCGCGAAGCATGGGCCGGCGGGCAATTGCCGTACCGCGCGGTCCAGAAGCTTTCGCTGCTGGTAAACTGCCGGCCCTTTTGCGTGTCCACGGGAATAGCCGATGTCCAGTTCCATCCGTATGGCGTGTGCCCGCCCATGAGCCACGCGGTGTTTCGCCTGCGGGCCGAGCGGCTGGCCCGTTGCGTCAAGCCCTTTGTCGCCCGTGGCTCGCGCGCGCCGCGCTGCCCGGGCTGCCGGGTGCCTTTCAGTCATTGTTTCTGCGACTGGCGCCCGCGGGTGCCGACCGAATCGGGCGTGTGCCTGCTGATGCACGACATCGAAGCCTTGAAGCCGAGCAATACTGGCTGGCTGATCGCCGATCTGGTCGAGCAGACTTACGCCTTTGGCTGGTCGCGCACCAGTGCCGACCCGGCATTGCTGGCCGTGCTCGCCGATCCGCAATGGCAGCCCTATGTGGTGTTCCCCGGCGAGTTCGTTGCCCCCGAGCGGGTGGTCCAAACGGTGTCGCCGGTGGTGGGTAAACGGCCCCTGTTTATCCTGCTGGATGCCACCTGGACTGAGGCGCGCAAGATGTTCCGCAAGAGCCCCTACCTGGCCCACCTGCCGGTGCTCAGCCTGGAGCCGGAGCAGCTGTCGCGCTATCGCCTGCGCCGTTCCAAACGCGATGACCACCTGTGCACGGCGGAGGTGGCGGCCTTATGCCTGGAGCTGGCCGGCGACCTGGCGGCAGCCACCGCGCTGGATGCTTTTCTCGACGTCTTTACCGCCCATTACCTGGGTGCCAAGTTCCAGCTCGAACCCGACCTGCAGGATGCCGCGCACCTGCAACTCAAGGCGTTTTTGTAGACGGCGCGGTCCCGCCATTCGCCGCCACCGCCTCGGGGTGCGGCCAGAGCTGGGCCACCAGCATGCCGACGAACATCAGCGCGCAGCCCAGGTAGCCGCGCAGGTGGAGGCTTTCGTCGAGCAGCCAGGCCCCGGCGATGGCGGCGAACACCGCCTCCAGGGAGAGGATGATCGCCGCGTGGGAGGCAATGGCGTGTTTCTGCGCCACCACCTGCAGGGTGTACCCGATGGCCACCGCCACCACGCCGCCGTACAGCAGCGAAGGGCCGGCGCGGCCAATCGCCGCCAGTTCGATGGGTTCCAGGGCCAGGGCCAGCGCCAGGCTGATCAGGGCGCAGACCACGAACTGCAAAAAGGCCAGGCGGATCGGGTCATGGCGACTGGCGAGAAAGCCCACCAGCAGCACGTGCACGCCCCAGACCAAGGCGCCGGCCAGTTGCAGCCAATCGCCGGAGGCCACCTGAAAGCCGTCGCCGACGCTGAGCAGAAACATGCCCACCACCGCCAGGCTGGCGCCGAGCCAGGTGCCCAGGCCGGTGCGATGACCCAGCAGCAGGCCCAGCAGCGGCACTATGATCACGTACAGCCCGGTGATAAAACCCGAGTTGGTCACGCTGGTGAATTGCAGGCCGACTTGCTGCAGGTTGATGCCAATGGCCAGGGCCAGTCCCATCAGTGCGCCGCCCACCAGCAGTCCACGGCTCAGCAGCGGCTCGCCGCCACGCGCCTGTCGGGACTGCCAGAACAGCAAAGGCAGCAACATCAGGGCGCCGAGGGCAAACCGCAGGCCGCTGAACAGGAAAGGCCCGATCGCCTGCATGCCGACGCTTTGCGCGACGAAGGCGGCGCCCCAGATCGCGGCGGTGATCAACATCAACAGGTCGGCGCGCAGGGCGTGGCTTCGCATAATGGCACTCGGCTAAAAGCCTGAACTCTGCCGTAAAGCGCAGCGCTTGACCACCCCGCCGGCGCTCGGCATGCTGGGCGCCGCCCACGGCCCCATAACAATAAACAGGATCCGCCCCATGGCTGCCTACGACATCCTGATCGCCGATGACCACCCCTTGTTTCGCAGTGCCCTGCAGCATGCCCTGAGCCTGGCGTTGGGGCCCGAGGTGCGCCTGGTGGAAGCGGCCAGCATCGCGGAGATCGAGGCGCGCCTCGCCGAAAGCGCCCAGTGGGACCTGGTCCTGCTGGACTTGAACATGCCCGGCGCCTATGGGTTTTCCGGCTTGGTATTGCTGCGCGGGCAGTATCCGCAGATTCCGGTGGTGATGGTGTCGGCCCAGGAGGATGCCGCCGTCATGGCCCGTGCCCGGGAGTTTGGTGCCAGCGGCTTTATTCCCAAATCCAGCTCCCTGGACAGCATCCAGCACGCCGTGCGCGCCGTGCTGGACGGCGACGCCTGGTGGCCGGCGCAGACCGATGCGGCCGCCGCGCTATCGGCCGAGGCCAAGGCCGCCAGCGCCGGCTTGGCCAGCCTGACGCCGCAGCAGTTCCGGGTACTGACCATGGTCTGCGACGGTCTGCTGAACAAGCAGATCGCCTTCGAACTCAGTGTCTCCGAGGCCACGGTCAAGGCCCATGTCACGGCGATCTTTCGCAAGCTCGGGGTCCGCACCCGGACCCAGGCCGCGCTGCTGCTGCAGCACCTGGAGTCGATTCCCGGCGGTTAGTCTTCCCTTACACTTTTTTCACGCCATGCTGACCTCGGCTGGAGTACCCTGCCGCCGTCTTCGCCTCGAGTCTGCCGTTACCATGTCGCCATTCAAGGGCCAAACCGGCCTCAAACGTATTCTCAATGCCGCCGGTTATTCGCTGGACGGGTTGCGCGCCGCCTTTACCGGCGAAGCCGCGTTTCGCCAGCTGGTGCTGCTCAATGCAGTATTGATTCCGCTGGCCTTTGTGGTCCGGGTCACCCCCGGCGAACGGGCCCTGTTGATTGGCGTCTGTCTGCTGGCCTTGATCGTCGAGCTGCTCAATTCGGCCGTGGAAGCGGCGATCGACCGGATCTCCCTGGAACTGCACCCGTTGTCGAAGAACGCCAAGGACATGGGCAGCGCCGCCCAGGCCATTGCCCTGACGCTGATCGCCGTGGTCTGGGGGCTGACCCTGCTGGGTTGATCAAGCGCGGTGGTCGGGGAACGCTCAGGCGATCGGCAGCAGCACGATTTCATCGCTGCGCCGCACCCCGGCCGTCAGCTCCCGGCATTGCTCGAGAAACTCGCGCATGGCCGAGGTCTGGTATTTCTGCCGATGCCAGATGAAATAGAACTGGCGCACCAGGTCCAGCTCCGGGGTCTCCAATGGGATCAGGCTGCCGCGACGAAAGGCGTCGCGCAGGGCCAGGCGCGAGATACAGCCGATGCCCAGGCTGGACTCCACGGCGCGTTTGATCGCCTCGGTATGCTCCAGCTCCAGGCGCACGTTGAGCGCCTTGTTGCGATGACGCATGGCCTGGTCGAAGGTCAGGCGAGTCCCGGAGCCCTGCTCGCGGAGAATCCAGGCCTCGTCGGCCAGCTGCTCCAGGCTGGCGTGGCCACGCCCGGCCAGCGGATGCTGGGGCGCGCAGAACACCACCAGCTCGTCCTCGACCCAGGGATGCACCTCGAGGTCGGGGTGGTTGCAGTCGCCTTCTATTAGACCCAGATCAATTTCATGGTGGGCGACCTGTTGCACGATATGCGCAGTGTTCTGTACATGCAGTTTGACCTGGCACTCGGGGTGGCGCTGCATAAAACTGCCGATCAGCAGGGTCGCCAGGTAGTTGCCGATGGTCAGGGTTGCGCCCACCGCCAGCGAGCCGAAGCCGGTCTTGCCGTTGAGCAGGTCTTCGATCTCCTTGGCCTGGTCGAGCAGCGCCACCGCCTGGGGCAGCAACTGCCGACCGAGGGCGTTGAGGCTCAGGCGCTTGCCGGCACGGTCGAACAGCTGGCAGCTCGATTGCCGCTCCAGTTCGGTGATCGAGGTGCTGGCGGCGGACTGGGACAGGGCCAACAGATTGGCAGCACGCGATACGCTTTGCTGCTGGGCTACGGCGACAAACACCTGGAGTTGACGGAGAGTGAATCGCATATCTATATAACCGATAACCTATATCTTGATAAACCATTTAACAGATATTGTCGCTGCCACTAGAATAATCTGCAATCGCGCCCCCGGTCGGCGCTGGCGAAATCCTTAGGAGCCCCGTACATGAGCAACCTGAACGTCGAGCGCGTACTCAGTGTGCACCACTGGAACGATACCCTGTTCAGTTTCAAGTGCACCCGTAACCCCGGTTTGCGCTTCGAGAACGGGCAGTTCGTGATGATCGGCCTGCAGCAGGAAACCGGCCGGCCGCTGATGCGCGCCTATTCGATCGCCAGCCCGAACTATGAAGAGCACCTGGAGTTCTTCAGCATCAAGGTCCAGGACGGCCCGCTGACGTCGCAGTTGCAGCACCTCAAGCCCGGCGACGAGATCATGGTCAGCCGCAAGCCCACCGGCACCCTGGTGCTGGACGACCTGCTGCCGGGCAAGCACCTGTACCTGCTCAGCACCGGCACCGGCCTGGCGCCCTTTATGAGCGTGATCCAGGACCCGGAAACCTATGAGCGTTATGAGAAGGTGATCCTGGTCCACGGCGTGCGCTACGTGAATGAAGTCGCCTACCGCGATTTCATCACCGAGCACCTGCCGCAGAATGAGTTCTTCGGTGAGGCGCTCAAGGAAAAACTCATCTACTACCCCACGGTCACCCGTGAGGAGTTCGAGAACCAGGGCCGCCTGACCGACCTGATGCGCAGTGGCAAGCTGTTCCGCGACATCGGCCTGCCGCCGATCAACCCGCAGGACGACCGCGCCATGCTGTGCGGCAGCCCGAGCATGCTCGACGAAACCAGCGAAGTGTTGAACAGCTTCGGTCTGACCGTTTCGCCACGCATGCGTGAGCCGGGTGACTACTTGATCGAGCGCGCATTCGTCGAGAAGTGAATCTGATTCTGCGGGCCCTGGTGCCCGCGGAAGATTGTTCTGACTGAAGATGTTCAGCGTTAAATGTGGCCCCTTCCCGAGTCCGCTCGGTCCCACAGGGTTCTCAGGTGGCTGAACATTCTGGCTTCACTCGAAGCCTGTTGTGGGGGCGAGTTTGCTCGCGAAGACGTCAGTGCGGACACTGAAGGTTGGTGTCTGACAAAAAAACCGCCT
>NZ_JBEVDL010000101.1:0-19358 GCF_040514055.1 Pseudomonas sp. | reverse complement strand
GTCGCCCACTGACAAGCACGCGCCGGGCACCGGGTGCCCTGGTCATGGCTGCGCGGTGCGGCCACGGCTGAAAAAGGCGGTGACGGCATAGCCGATCACCGCAGCCAGCAACGAGCCGGTGAGGATGCCCACGCGGTCCATGCCGGCGAATTCACTGCTGCCCGGTACGAAGGCCAGCGAGCCGACGAACAGGCTCATGGTGAAACCGATGCCGCAGAGGATGGCTACGCCCAGCACCTGACCCCAGTTGGCCCCCAGCGGCAATTTCGCCAGCTTGCTTTTCACCGCCAGCCAGGTCAGGCCGAACACCCCGACCGTCTTGCCCAGCAGCAGGCCCGCGGCGATCCCCAACGGCACCGGGTGCACAAAGCTGTCCAGGGTCATGCCCTTGAGCGGAACCCCGGCATTGGCGAAGGCGAACAGCGGCAGGATGCCGAACGCCACCCAGGGGTGCAGCACATGTTCCAGCGCCAGGGCTGGGGAGGGCGCACCGTCGCGGGGTCGCAGCGGGATGGTGAAGGCCAGCGCGACGCCCGCCAGGGTCGCATGCACGCCACTTTTCAGCACGCAGACCCACAGGCACAGGCCGATCAACAGATAGGGCGCCAGCTTGCTCACGCCCAGGCGATTCATCAGGATCAACGTGGCGAGGAAAAGGCTCGCCATGCTCAAGGACAGGGTCGACAGTTCGGTGGAGTAGAACAGCGCAATGACGATGATCGCGCCCAGGTCATCGATAATGGCCAGGGTCATCAGGAACAGCTTGAGCGAGGCCGGCACGCGCTTGCCCAGCAGCGCCAGGACCCCGAGGGCGAAGGCGATGTCGGTGGCCATGGGGATCGCCCAGCCCCCCAGCGCGCCCGGGTTGTTGGCATTCAGTGCCCAGTAGACCAGCGCCGGCACCAGCATGCCGCCGATGGCGGCGGCGCCCGGCAGGACGATCTGCGCCGGCTGCTGGAGCTGGCCCTCGAGCACCTCCCGTTTGACCTCCAGACCAATGATCAGAAAGAACACCGCCATCAGCCCATCGTTGATCCATAGCAGCAAGGGCTTGGCGATCTTCAGCGCGCCGACCTGGGCCACCACCGGGGTCTCGAGCAGGGCGTTGTACAGGTAGTCCAGGGGCGAGTTGTTGATGATCAGCGCCAGTACGGCGGCCAGGATCAACAGCAAGCCGCTGGCGGCTTCCAGCTGAAAAAAACGGGTCAGGGCGTTGCTCGGGGACAAAAGAAGGGCTCCGGATCGAGGTGGGCAGCTCACCACCCTAACCGCAGCCGCACCGACATAAAATAAAAATTATATTCTTTTTAGTTATAAGTGGATGGGGCGGTACGCCCCTGCCGTAACAGTTGGCGGGACTATCCAGGGGTCACTGTAGCTGGGCGTGCCTCGTCGGGGTTCCTATACTGGCGCCATCGAACCGGAGGTGGCAGTGGCGCATCAACAAGGGCGAACCCTGGCACTCGGGTGCCTGGTACTGGCCATGGCCCTGTGGGGCAGCTCCTTTATCGCGTTGAAATGGGCGTTCGCCGAGCTGCCACCCTTGTGGGTGATCTTTGGCCGCATGGCCTTCGGCAGCCTGGTGTTTCTGCTGGCGTGGCGCTGGCGTGGGCGAGTGGAATACCGCGCGGGCGACTGGAAATACCTGCTGGGCCTGGCGGCGTGCGAACCGTGCCTGTACTTCGTGTTCGAGGCCCTGGCGCTGCAGCACACCAGCGCCGCCCAGGCCGGCATGATCACCGCCCTGTTGCCCCTGCTGGTGGCGGTCGGGGCCTTTGTGCTGATGGGCGAACGTACCACCCGCACCACCCTGGCGGGTTTTGTGATCGCGGTGCTCGGCGCCGTCTGGCTGGGCCTGGCCGGTGAGCCCGACCGGCATGCGCCGTCGCCGCTGCTGGGCAATTTCTACGAGTTTCTCGCGATGCTCTGCGCGACCGGCTACACGCTGCTGCTCAAGCGCCTGTCGGCGCGGTATTCGGCGTTTTTCCTCACGGCCCTGCTGGCGTTTATCGGCGCGCTGTTTTTCCTGCCGCTGGCGGCGCTCAGTGCGCCGCTGCCGACCCAGGTCAGCCTGTTCGGCCTGGGCGCGGTGGCCTACCTGGGCGTGGTGGTCACGGTCGGCGCCTACGGTCTCTACAACTTCTCCGTCAGCCGGATGCCGGCCAGTCAGGCCTCGGCCTTTATCAACCTGGTGCCGGTATTTACTCTGGTGTTCGCCGTGCTGTTGCTGGGCGAGCGCCTCAATGGCCAGCAGCTGCTGGCCGCCGGGCTGGTGTTCCTCGGGGTGGGGTTGAGCCAGTGGCGCAACACCCCGGTGGTGCCGGTCGGTATTCTCGACTAAGGAAAACAGCATGAGCGACAACAGACAGTGGGCTCGCGAGGCGATCCGCATCATCGAAGCGGATTTCCAACGCAGTGCCGATACCCACCTGATTCCCCTGGCATTGCCCGGTCAGCCCGGGGTGGAGCTGTATTTCAAGGACGAGTCCAGCCACCCCACCGGCAGCCTCAAACATCGCCTGGCGCGCTCGCTGTTCCTCTACGCCCTGTGCAACGGCTGGCTGAAACCCGGCAAGCCGGTGATCGAAGCCTCCAGCGGCTCGACGGCGATCTCCGAGGCCTATTTCGCGCGGTTGCTGGGCGTGCCCTTTATCGCCGTGATGCCTGCCAGCACGTCGCCGGAGAAGATCGCCCAGATCACCTTCTACGGCGGGCAGTGCCACCTGGTGCAGGACCCCACCCAGATCTACGCCGAGTCCGAGCGCCTGGCCCGTGAGGGTGGCGGGCATTTCATGGACCAGTTCACCTACGCCGAGCGCGCGACCGACTGGCGGGCGAACAACAACATTGCCGAGTCGATTTTCCAGCAACTGCGCTTCGAACGGCATCCCGAGCCGAGCTGGCTGGTCTCCAGCCCTGGTACCGGCGGTACCCTGGCGACCCTCGGCCGTTATGTGCGCTACAGCCAGCATGCCACCCGGGTGCTGTGCGCCGATGCGGAGCGTTCGGTATTCTTCGATTACTACCGCAGCGGCGACGCGAGCTTGCGTCTGGAGTGCGGCTCGCGCATCGAAGGCATCGGGCGGCCACGGGTCGAGGCATCCTTTTTGCCAAGCGTGATCGACGCCATGTGCAAGGTGCCGGATGCGCTGTCACTGGCGGCCATGCACTACCTGGCCCGACGCCTGGGTCGGCGGGTCGGCGGCTCCAGCGGTACCAACCTGATCGGCGCCCTGTTGGTGGCCGAGGGCATGGTGGCGGCGGGTGAGTCGGGTTCGGTGGTGGCCATTCTCTGTGACGGCGGTGAGCGTTATGCCACCACCTATTACGATCCCGCCTGGCTGCAGGCCCAGGGTTTCGACCTGGACCCGCTGATTGGTGCGGTCGCCGCGTGCGCCGAACGTGGCGAGGCGCTGCCGGAGGTGCTGCGCGCGGCGATCTGACGCCGACGGCGACCCCGTCCGCTTGGGCCCGGCCTGCCAAGGGCAGTTGCGCGACGGGATTTTTCACGCCCCTGGCAAGACAGCGCTGCGTAACGACGACGATCAAGGCTATCCTGTCTCCAGGCGCGCCCTGGAGCGGGCGCCGGTCTGGCCGTCGAGGGAACGCAGCCTTGCAATGCCGACGCGGTGCGCGGCGGCCCCCTTACTCAGCACACGGGCGCCTGATTTATGCTCAGCAATATCCGCATTCAGCACAAACTGTATGCCGGCTTCGCCGCCATCATCGTGTTGCTGGTTCTCCTGCTCCTGATCGCCCATGACAACCTGAACCAGCTGACCGAGGCCAATGCCTGGGACCGCCACACCTCCGACGTGTTGCTGGGCGAAGCGGCGCTCGATGAGACGCTCCTGGAAACCCGCAATAGCGTGCGTACCTACTGGTACACCGGCGACGCCAGCGCGGTCGATTCCTTGCAGGAGCAACTGCGCGATCTGGAACAGGACCATCAGCACCTGCGGCAGCTGGTGGCGGACAACCCCGCGCAAGTGGCCCGTCTGGCCAGACTCTACGAGCTGACCGATGTTTGGAAACGCAGCGTGGTAGTGCCGTTGATGGACAAGCGGATGGCCGGTGGACTGTCGGCCGAGGTGCTCACCCAGGAACCGCTGATACGCCAGGGCGGCACCGCCCTGATGGCGATCCGGACCCTGTTGCATGAATTCAGCGGTGTGGAAAGCCAGTTGCAGCAGGAGCGCGCCGAGCGCACCGAGGCCCTGCGCAAGAACCTGGTGCTAGTGCTGACTTTCGGTGGGCTGGCCTGCATCGTCCTGGCCGCGGTGATCGCCACGCTGTTGTCGCGGGCCATTTTGCGGCCGATCAATGCCCTTACCGACAGCGTGTCGCGCATCGCGGCCGGCGAGGCGGGCGCCCGTGCCGAAGTGCTTAACCGTGACGAGCTGGGCCTGGTCACCGAAGAGTTCAACCGCATGGCTCAGGCCATCCAGGACAACCAGGCCCGGGAGCAGGCGGCCACCGACCTGCTGCGCAGCAACGTCGATGCCTTGCTGGCGGTGGTCTCGCGGGCCGCCGCCGGGGACCTGACCGGTACCATCAGCGTGCACGGCGAGGACGCCGTGGGCCAGCTCGGCAGTGGCCTGCAGCGGATGCTGGTGGACCTGCGGGCGATGTTGCTCAAGGTCCAGCGCGCCGGTATCGCGGTGACCTCATCGACCACCGAGATCGCCGCCTCTTCGCGTCAGCAGGAAGCCACCAGCATCGAGCAGGCGCAGACCAGCGTCGAGGTGCTGAGCACCACCAAGGAGATCTCCGCCAACGCCCAGGCCCTGGTCAAAACCATGGAGGAAGTGGTGCAGGTGGCCGACGAGACCACCGGCAGTGCCGAGCAGGCCCGCAGTAACCTTGGCCGCATGGACCAGACCATGCAACGCATGGTGCTCGCCACCGACTCGATCAACGACAAATTGGCCGCGCTGTCGGAGAAGGCCAGCAATATCAACAAGGTGCTTACCACCATCACCAAGGTGGCTGACCAGACCAACCTGTTGTCGCTGAACGCGGCGATCGAGGCGGAAAAAGCCGGCGAGGCGGGGCGCGGATTCTCCGTGGTGGCCACCGAAATCCGCCGCCTGTCCGACCAGACCTCGGTCGCCACCTGGGACATCGAGCAGATGCTCAAGGACATGCACTCGGCCGTTTCGGCCAGTGTCATGGGCATGGACAAATTTTCCGAGGAAATCCGCCGCAGCGTCGGTGAGGTCGCGACCGTCAGCGACCAGCTCGCCGATGTGATCGAGGAGGTGCAGAAGCTGCCCTCGCGCATCGAGATCGCCCTCGAGGGCATGCAGGCCCAGGCCGTGGGAGCGGGGCAGATCGCCGAGACCATCATGCAGCTGAACGACAGTGCCCAGCAGACCAGCGAAGCACTCAAGGCCACCAGCGAAGCGGTGCTGGTGCTGCAGCAGGCCGCCCAGGACCTGCAAAGCAGCGTGTCGACCTTCTCCGTGAACGCCTGATCTTATGCAGGTACTGATTTTCCACCTGGGCGCGGACCGCTTTGCCCTGCCGACCCAGCAGGTCGTCCAGGTCCTGCCGCTGCTGGCCACGACGGCCATCCCGGGTGCGCCGGCCTTTATCGCCGGCCTGATCAACTACCACGGTCAGGCTGTGCCGCTGGTCGACCTGCGTGCCCTGAACGGCGGCCAGGCCTCCCGCGAGCGGTTGGACACGCGCATCGTGCTGGTGGACTACCCTGGCAGCGAGGGAGCTGCGCACCTGTTGGGGCTGATCGCCGAAGGGGTGACGGGTACGGCGCGAATCGACGCCCGTCACGTGCGACCCTCGGGGGTGGACCTGCCGCAGGTGCCGCACCTGGGCCAAGTGGTCAGTAGCGGCGAGGGTATCCTGCAACTGGTCGAGGTGGCGCAGCTGCTGCCAGCGGCCGTCTGCGACCTGCTGTTCCAACGTCAGGCGGTGCCCTGATGGACCCGCGCGTGCTCGATCGACTGCGTCAGGTCAGTGGCCTGGACATGGCGCACAACATAGTCGAACGCGCCTTGCGCCAGCGCTGCCTGGCGCTGGATGACCACGACGAGCGCCACTATGTCGAGCGCCTGCTCAGCGACGACCTCGAGCTGGCGCGCCTGATCGATCTGGTGGTGATCCCCGAGACCTGGTTCTTTCGCGACCCGGCCGCCTTTGCCCATGCCGCGCAGTGCGCCTTGCAGCGGCACCAGGCCACGGGTCGTCGTGTCCGCCTGATGAGCCTGCCCTGTTCCAGTGGCGAGGAGCCCTACAGCCTGGCAATGGCGCTGCTCGATGTCGGCCTGGCGCCCCAGGCGTTCCAGATCGAGGGCCTGGACATCAGTCCGCCCAACCTGGCCAAGGCCCGTCAGGGCCTGTATGGACGCAACGCTTTCCGCGGTCAGGCACAGGCGTTTCGCCGGCGTTATTTCGACGCCCGCGATGAAGGCCTGGAGGCGCTGCAGCCACGGGTCCGCGAGCGGGTCGAGTTCGCCCAGGGCAATATCCTGCAACTCAACCAGGCCGAGCGCCGTGGCCAGTACGACATTCTGTTCTGCCGCAACCTGCTGATCTATTTCGATGAACCGACCCAGGCGCAGGCGATCGCCACCCTCGATCACCTGCTGGCCGACGATGGCCTGCTGTTCACCGGTATGGCGGAAATGGCCAGCTGCGGGCGCCACGGCTTCGTCAGTGCCGGCGTGGCCGGCGCCGCCGCCATGCTCAAGGCGCGCGCGGTCGACGCACACACAGACCCGGGCCCGCGGGAGCCGCGCGCGGCCAAGCCACCGCGTGTCGGTAGCCCTCGCCCGCGGCGCACCCGCGAGGTGGCTGCTGAACGTCCTGCGCGGTCAGGCGCTGCCAGCCTGCCCAAGGTGGACGCGCTCGCAGCCCTTGCTGCGGAGCTGCCGGTTGGCGTCGACACGCTGTTAGTGCAGGCCCGGCGCCTGGCCGACAGCGGTCAGCTGGCACAGGCGCAGGCGTTGCTGCAACAGCTGCTCAGTGAGCAGCCGAGCACGGCCCAGGGGCATTTTCTGCTGGCCCTGGTCTGCGAGCCGCAGGACCCGCGCATCGCCGAGCGGCACCTGCGGCGGGCCATCTATTTCGAACCCGGGCACTACGATGCCTTGTGCCACCTGGCGCTGCTGGTCGAGCAACAGGGCAACGCCGAGGAAGCCGCGCGGCTGCGCCAGCGTGCCGGGCGGGTGCTGAAACGTCGGGAGAGTCAACCGTGAAGGCCGTTTTGGGTGGTGCGTCGCGTGCGGCTGCACAACGCCGTGGAGCATGGTCATGACTGCGACCCCCACTGACAGCCTGCTGCAGCAAGCCATCCCGGCCAATGCCCGCGAGGACTGGGCGCGCCACTATGCCGAGCCGTTGGCGGACGGCGTGGTGCGCGACCAGGCAGCCCTGGTGTTTCGCCTGGGGGCGGAGTGGTTGGCGTTGCCGGCCCGGCTGTTCGTTGGCGCGGCGGATCCGGGTATCCCGCACCGGCTGCCCCATCGCGGCGGGCCGGGGTTGCTCGGCATCGTCTGCATCCGCGGCCAGCTGTATCCCTGTATCGCCCTGGAAACGCTGTTGGGCATCGCCGTGGCCGAGGCGGCGCCGCTGACCAGCGGCGCGCGTGGCTTCGCCCGTCACTTGCTGGTGACCCTGGGCCACCAGACCTACGCCTTCGCCGTCGACGAAGTCATGGGCCTGCAACGTTACGCCCGCGCCGAGTTGCACGATGCACCGAGCACGGTCAGTGGTCAGTTGCGGCCCTTCCTGTGGGCGGTGCTGGACATCGAAGGGCGCCAGGTGGGCGTATTGGTCGCCGACCGGCTTGAGCAGATGATGCAGGAGGCCTTGCTGTGAGCGAGCCGCCGCTGCCCGATTACAGCGCCATGTCGCTGTTCGACCTGTTTCGCAGCGAGGCGCAGAGCAATGCCCAGGTGCTGAACCAGGGCCTGTTGGCGCTGGACCACGACCTGGACGACCTGGGCGTGATCGAGCCGCTGATGCGCGCCGCCCATTCGATCAAGGGCGCGGCGCGCATCGTCAACCTCGAGCCCATCATCGGTCTGGCCCATGCGATGGAGGACTGCCTGGTGGCGGCCCAGAACGGGCAGCTGCGCTTGACCAAGCAGCACATCGACCAGTTGCTGGTTGGCGTCGACCTTATCGGCCGTGTCGCCGCGGTGGACGAAGCCCAGAGCGCGCACTGGTTACGTGAGCAAGCCGCGGCGCTGGCCGCGGTGGCCGCCGCGCTCGCCGAGCCCCAGGCGGTGGTAGCGCCGCTGCCGCAGACCGCGTTGACACCTGCGCCAGCGACGTCCCGTGGGGGCCTCGCCAGCCTCGAGGCGCCGGTGGCCGAAGCCTTCAAGGTGGGGGCGCAAAATTTCGACCAGATCCTCGCCTTGGCCAGCGAGACCCGGGTCATCGGCCATAGCCTGCAACCGCTGCTCGGCACCCTGCAAGGCTTGAAAATGGCCCAGCAGCAGTGGTGTGCCGGGTTGGCCCTCGGCAGCGAGCAGGAGCAGCTTTTCGCCCAGCTCAACCAGCAGTTCGGCGAACAGCTCGATGACCTGGAGCGCTTTGAGCGGCGCTTGCTGGCCGCCAGCCAGGGCATGCTCGACGAGGTGCTGGCGGTGCGCATGCGGCCGTTTCGCGACGCGGCCCAGGCGTTTCCGCGACTGGTGCGCGACCTGGCCCGCGGCCTGGGTAAGGAGGCGCGCCTGGAAGTGGAGGGCCTGGACACGCGCATCGATCGCGAAGTCCTTGCGCGCCTGGAGGCGCCGCTCAATCACCTGTTGCGCAACGCCGTCGACCACGGGATCGAGGAGCCCGAAATCCGCCTGGCCGCGGGCAAGCCGGCGGTCGGTTCGGTCCGGCTGGAGGCCCGGCATGTGGCCGGCCAACTGCATATCCAGCTCAGCGACGATGGCCGCGGCGTGGACCCTGAACGCATCCGCCAGGTGGTCAGGGAGCGTCACCTGGCCCAGGCCCATGTCGATGAGCTGGACCAGGCCGAGTTGCTGGAGTTTCTGCTGCTGCCGGCCTTCAGCCTGAAGACCACCACCAGCGAACTGTCGGGCCGCGGCGTCGGCCTGGATGTCGTGGCCGATACCTTGCGCCTGCTCGAGGGCCGGGTCTTGCTGGAGTCCTTTCCCGGTCAGGGCTTTCGCACCACCCTGGTGTTGCCGGTGACCCGCTCGATCGTCCGGTCGCTGGTGGTGACCATCGCGGCCGAGGCCTATGCCCTGCCCATCAGCCATATCGAACAGGTGTTGCGGCTGCCGGCGACCGCCATTCACCTGCTCGAGGGCAAGCAGTTCTTCCTGCTGGACGAGGCCCGTATTGGCCTGGTCGCCGCCGAGCAATTGCTCGGCCTGGGCAGTGGCGCCGAGCCGGACGATGAGCTCTGGGTGCTGGTCATCGGCAAGGGCGCGCAGCGCTTTGGCCTGGTCGTCGAGGCAGTGCGGGGCGAGCAAAGCCTGGCGGTGAAGTCCCTGGAAAGTATCTTTGGCAAGTTGCGCGATATCGCCTCGGCGGCGGTGCTGGAAGACGGCACGCCGGTGCTGGTGCTGGACGTCGCCGACCTGTTGGTGGCCATCGACAAGCTGTTGGGCGAGGATCGCCTGCAGCAGGTCAGCGGCGGCCGCCAGGGCAGCGCGCGACAGGCCAAGCGCGTGCTGGTGGTGGACGATTCGCTGACGGTGCGTGAAATGGAACGCAAGCTGTTGCAGAGCAACGGTTTTGTCGTGGAGGTGGCGGTCGATGGCATGGATGGCTGGAACGCGGTGCGCAGCGGCGAGTTCGACCTGTTGGTCACCGACGTCGACATGCCGCGCATGAACGGCATCGAACTGGTGGAGTTGATCCGCAAGGACGTGCGCCTGCACAAGCTGCCGATCATGATCGTCTCCTACAAGGACCGTCCCGAGGACCGCGCCCGTGGCCTGGAGGCCGGTGCGGACTATTACCTGACCAAGGGCAGTTTCCACGACGATGCCCTGATCGACGCGGTGCATGACCTGATCGGTGACCCATGAAGATCGGAATCGCCAATGACCTGCTGATCGCCACCGAGGCGCTGCGTCGCTTGCTGGTGGACGACGGCCAGCACCAGGTGTTGTGGGTGGCCCACGACGGCGAGCAAGCGGTCGTGCGCTGCCGCGAGCAGCCCGTGGACCTGGTGCTGATGGACCTGCATATGCCGATCCTCGACGGGGTCGAGGCGACGCGGCAGATCATGTTGGAGGCACCCTGTGCGGTGCTGATCGTCACCGCGACGCCGGACGACAGCACGGGCGCGGTGTTCCGCGCCATGGGCGCCGGCGCGGTGGATGTGACCGCCACCCCGGCACTGGGGGGCGGCCAGGATGGCGGGGCGTTGTTGCGCAAGATCGCCACCATCGAGCGCCTGGTGGGCGCCACCCGGCGCGCGCAAGCACGACCGTCGAACGGGGCCATGCCCTCTGGCGAACCTCGCATCAGTGCCGCTGACGCCAAGCTGCTGGTGGCGCTCGGCGCCTCCACCGGCGGGCCGTCGGCGCTGGTCAAGGTGCTGGCGGACTGGCCGGTGGCGCCCGACACCGCGGTGGTGATCGTGCAGCATATCGACCGGCGCTTCGTCGACGGCTTTGTCGGTTGGCTGGCCAGCCAGGTGCAATGGCCGGTCGAGTTGGCCCAGGCGGGCGCGGCACCGCGGCCCGGTTGCATGCATGTGGCCCAGGCCGAGGATCACTTGGTCCTGACCGCCGACGGCCGTTTCGCCTATGACCCCCATCCGCTGGACTACCCGTTCCGGCCCTCGGTGGATGTGTTCTTTCACAGCCTGGCGCGGCACTGGCGCGGCAAGGCGATCGGCGTGCTGCTGACCGGCATGGGCCAGGATGGCGCCGCCGGGCTGTTGGCGCTGCGCCAGGCCGGGCAGTTGACCCTGGCCCAGGAGCGCAGCAGCTGCGCCGTCTATGGCATGCCACAGGCCGCGATCAAGTTGCACGCGGCCCATCTGATTTTGCCACCGCTGGCGATCGGCCAATGGTTGCAGGCGGGCGGCAACGCCCCCGCTGTTTAACCCGAGGTTATCTGGCAATATGCTACGTACATTGGCATTGACATTGAGGGTGACGCGGCAGCCTAGTACCTCGACCGCATTCGCAAGGGTAACCGCCTGATGTCCGATCATGATCTGCTGCAGCCCTATCCCGGGACCCCGCACAAGGTTCGGGTACTGCTGGTCGACGACCAGTTGATCATTGTCGAGGCGGTGCGGCGCCTGCTGGCCGATCAGGACGATATCGAGCTGCACTATGTGTTGGACGCCACGGCGGCGATTCCCCTGGCCTTGCAGCTCAAACCCACGGTGATCCTGCAGGACCTGGTGATGCCCTTTATCGACGGCTTCGACACCGTCCGCAGTTTCCGCCAGCACCCCGACTTGAAGGACATCCCGATCATCGTGCTGTCCTCCAAGGACGACCCCAGCATCAAGGCCCAGGGCTTTGCGGTCGGGGCCAACGACTACCTGGTCAAGCTGCCGGACAAGCTCGAATTGCTGGCACGCATTCGCCACCATTCTGAGGCCTATATCCACCGCTTGCAGCGCGACGAAGCCTTTACCTTCCTGCGCGAGAGCCAGCGGCAACTGGCCGAGGCCAATATCCAGTTGCAGAAGTTGGTCGCGCTGGACGGCCTGACCGGCATCGCCAACCGCCGCTGCTTCGACCAGACACTCGACGACGAGTGGCAGCGTGCCCAGCGCCATCAGCACAACCTGGCGTTGCTGTTCTGCGACATCGACCACTTCAAGCTGTACAACGACACCTACGGCCACCTTAATGGTGATTTCAGCCTGAAGAAGGTCGCGGCCGTGCTCACCGAGCACCTCAAGCGGCCTGGTGACCTGGTGGCCCGCTACGGCGGCGAGGAGTTCGTCGTGCTCTTGCCGCAGACCGACCTGGACGGCGCCTTGGCAGTAGCTGAAAGCTGCCGCCACGGCGTCGAGCAACTGAAGTTGGTCAATGCCCAGGCCCCCAGTGGTTTCGTGACCCTCTCCATCGGTGCCGGTTGTTGCATTCCCCAGCCGGGGGACAGTTATGACAGCCTGATCGCCCTGACCGACCGCGAGCTGTACCGGGCCAAGGGCAACGGCCGCAACTGCGTGATGGCAGTGGAGTCCCTGGCGCTCGCCAAGCCTTAGGGCGGCCTCGGGGCGCCGTTTAGCGCCCGCCCGCCACGGGTCCATGACGTACTGCCTTTGGCGAGTACGCCCTACGAGATTCGTAGGAGGGATGATGGTGTTTTTATACTGTCGCCGCACTGGGCAATGGACCACCGCAAGGGCTGTGTGGCACCGTTTATCGGAGAGTGGAGATCCGATACAATAACCGTGGAGTAGCGCCGGTTTTGTGCAGGCCGCTTTGCCGATAAAGTGTAATGTCATTATGATGTTGATCTGCCTCCTCGAGGTGGCTCAGGCCAGGGATAGCCCTCTCCGTCGTCCGTTGTATCCCTCGTTTTTTTGATTTTCGCCAACAGTTCAGCTCGTTGCCGCCTCTGCGCGGCAGGCCGTTCTGCGTGCAACGGACGCCGTACGCCGGGACGCCCCATGACCGATCAGCCTCTTTCCCCCAGCGACGCCGAGCGCAGTGCAGAGCCCAAGGGCGAGCCCACGGCTGCGCTCGACACCGGCCTTGCTTGCCTGGTGATGTTGGCGCGTTTCCATAACCTGGCTGCCTCCCCCGAACAGTTGGCCCACGAGTTCGCCGAGGACGGTCGGCCCTTCGCCGTGCCGGAACTGCTGCTGGCCGCCAAGCAACTGGGGCTCAAGGCCAAGGCCGTGCGCAGCACGGCGGAACGCCTGGACCGCACGCCACTGCCGGCCCTGGCGGTCGGCCAGGACGGGCGTTTTTTTATCATCGCCCGGCTGGACGAAGACGGCCAGGTGCTGATCCACGACCCGCTGACCCAACGCCCCGAGGTGCTCAGCAGCGATGCGCTGCAGGCGCGCTGGAGCGGCCAGTTGCTGCTGCTGCGCTCGGAAGCCTCGCTGGCTGGCGAGCTGAGCAAGTTCGATTTCACCTGGTTTATCCCGGCCATCGTCAAGTACCGGAAATTGCTGGGCGAAGTGCTGCTGGTATCCCTGGTGCTGCAGATATTCGCGCTGCTGACGCCACTGTTCTTCCAGGTGGTGATGGACAAGGTGCTGGTGCACCGTGGGCTCAGTACCCTGGACGTGATCGCCGTCGGCCTGCTGGGCATCATGCTGTTCGAGACCGCGCTGTCGGGCCTGCGCACCTATGTGTTCGCCCACACCGCCAGCCGCATCGACGTCGAACTGGGGGCGCGATTGTTCCGCCACCTGGTGACCCTGCCGCTGGCCTATTTCCAGGCGCGGCGGGTCGGCGATTCGGTGGCGCGGGTGCGCGAGCTGGAGAATATCCGCAGCTTTCTCACTGGCAACGCCATCACCCTGCTGCTGGACGTGCTGTTCTCGGTGGTGTTTATCGCCGTTATGTTCGTCTACAGCGGTTGGTTGACCCTGGTGGTGCTTTTGTCGCTGCCGCTGTACTTCATCGTCTCGCTGCTGATCACGCCCTTGTTGCGTGCGCGCCTCAATGAAAGCTTTAGCCGCGGTGCGGAAAACCAGGCGTTTCTGGTGGAGACCATCAACGGAATCGACACGCTAAAATCCATGGCGGTCGAGCCGCAGATCACCCGCAAATGGGACAACCAGTTGGCCGGCTATGTGGCCGCCAGTTTCAAGACCCAGACCCTGTCGACCCTGGCCAACGAAAGCGTCGGCCTGATCGGCAAACTGGTCACCGTGGCGACCCTCTGGTTGGGCGCGCGCCTGGTGATCGACGGCGACCTCTCGGTGGGCCAGCTGATCGCCTTTAATATGCTGGCCGGGCGTGTCTCCCAGCCGATCATGCGCCTGGCTCAGCTGTGGACCAGCTTCCAGCAGACCGGCGTCTCGGTGCAGCGCCTGGGCGATATCCTCAATGCCCGCACGGAATTGTCCCAGGCCACCCGCAGCGCCCTGCCGCCGCTCAAGGGCGCCATCGAGTTCGACCAGGTGCAGTTCCGCTACCGCCCCGACGGCTCCGAAGTGTTGCGTGGCATCAGCCTGAGCATCGGTGCCGGCGAGGTGATCGGCATCGTCGGCCGCTCCGGCTCCGGCAAGAGCACCCTGACCCGCCTGCTGCAGCGGCTCTACACCCCCGAGCGCGGCCGCGTGCTGGTGGACGGCATGGACCTGGCCCTGGCCGATGTCTCCTCCCTGCGCCGGCAGATAGGCGTGGTGCTGCAGGACAATATGCTGTTCCACCGCAGCATCCGCGAGAACATCGCCCTGGCCGACCCGGGCGCGCCCCTGGACGCGGTGATGCACGCCGCGCAGATGGCCGGCGCCCACGAGTTTATCCTCGAGCTACCGGAGGGCTACGACACCGTGGTCGGCGAACACGGCGCTTCGCTCTCCGGCGGCCAGCGCCAGCGCGTGGCCATTGCCCGCGCGCTGATGGGCAACCCGCGCATCCTGATTTTCGACGAGGCCACCAGCGCCCTGGACTACGAGTCCGAGCGGGTGATCCAGCAGAACATGCAGCGCATCTGCCAGGGCCGCACGGTGATCATCATCGCCCACCGCCTGTCGGCCGTACGCGACGCCAACCGCATCATCGTCATGGACCGCGGGCAGATCGTCGAGCAGGGCAGCCACGCCGAACTGCTCGGCCACCAGGCCGGTCACTACTCGCGCCTGCACCGGTTGCAGCAAGGTGGCGCTGCGTAGGCCGCAGCCAAGATCACACGACTGGTTTTTTTCTTTTAATGTTTTTATGCGTTGGGCTTATGCCATGAACTTGTCTTTTGCAGTGTATTGCGCGGCCGTGTGTTGCAGCCTCTTCGTGCTTCGGGGGCGGCCATGAGCACCGAAAAAACCAGTGCGCGGCGCGACCTGCTCAACCGCTACCGGCAGAGCTGGAACCATGCCTGGCAGCGGCGCAAAAGCATGGATGCACCCAAGCGCCTGCGCCACGAGGTGCAGTTTTTGCCCGCCGCCCTGGCCCTGCAGGACCAACCGGTGCACCCGGCGCCGCGCATCATCCAGTGGCTGCTGATGGCCTTTGCCGCCTTGGCGCTGCTCTGGGCCTGCCTGGGCAAAATCGACGTGGTCGCCACCGCCAGCGGCAAGATCGTGCCCAGCGGCAAGAGCAAGGTGATCCAGCCCAACGATGTGGCCGTGGTCAAGGCCATCCACGTGCAGGACGGCCAGCGGGTCAAGGCCGGCGACCTGCTGGTGGAACTGGACGGGCAGATCACCGGCGCCGATGTGCAACGCCTGAAAAACGACCGCCTGGCCGCCCAGGTCGACGCGGCCCGCGCCGCGGCGTTGCTGGAGGCCATCCAGAGCAAACAGCCACCGGCCTCCCTGGCCGCGTTGATCCCCGAGGCCAGCCCGGCGCAGCAACAGGCCGCCCAGCGCTGGCTGCAGGGCCAGTACCTGGAACTGAGCAGCCAGCTGGAACAGGTGGACGCCGAGATCGAGCAGCGGGCCGCCGAGCTGCACAGCGCCCGCGGCACCGTCAGCGCGCTGCAGATTACCCTGCCGATCACCCGTCAACTGGAAACCGACTACCAGCGCCTGCTGGAAAAGAACTTCGTGGCCAAGCACGCCTACCTGGAAAAGCAGCAGATCCGCCTGGACCAGGAACGCGAGCTGGCCCTGCAGCAGTCGCGGGTGCAGGAAGTCAGCGCCGCGCAAAAGGCCGCCGCGCGCCGCCGCGAAGGCGTGCTGGCGCAGACCCGCCGCGCCATGCTCGACCTGCAGAGCGAGGCCGAACAACGCAGCGCCGCCCTGGCCCAGGAACTGAAAAAGGCCGAGCAACTCGACCGCCTGACCCAGCTCACCGCGCCGGTGGACGGCACCGTGCAGCAGCTGGCGATACACACCGACGGCGGTGTGGTCACCGAGGCCCAGCCCTTGATGGTGATAGTGCCCAGCGACCAGCCGGTGGAAGTGGAGGCCATGCTGGAGAACAAGGACATCGGCTTTGTCCGCCCCGGACAGGAAGTGGAGATCAAGGTCGAGACCTTTACCTTTACCAAGTACGGGATTATCCACGGCACCGTGCAAAGCATCTCCAACGACGCCATCGAAGACGAAAAACGCGGCCTGGTCTACAGCACCCGTATCCTGCTTAAGGAAAGTCATATCCAGGTTGGCGAAAACTTGATTGCCCTGTCCCCGGGTATGGCAGTGCGCGCCGAGGTGAAAACCGATAAACGCAAGGTCATCGATTATTTCCTCAGTCCGTTGAAGGAATATAAGGATGAGAGTTTGAAGGAGCGGTAGAGGTGTCCGGCAAGATGCTGTTGTAGTGAGTTTGCGGGGTCGGGGTTTTAAATTATTTCGCATGTCGGGCGGAAATTTTGCGTATTGCTATGATGATGCTATCGCAAGCTTTAATTTATTATTTTAAGGAGTATATAGATGAGTGGTGACTGGAATTATAGCAGGGACGGTAATATTGTAACGGTCACCAATTCTAACGGTGGGCAGATGTCCTATGATACATCTGATGAAAGTATGAGTGGAGGAGGTCTTTCTACTCAGGAAGCTGCTGATGCATTGGAAGAATTAGATGAGTATCTTGAATTGGTGCCAGGAAGTTTGCTCACTAAATTTCTTAATAAGGCGGATTTTATAGATGGTTATGTGAAGTCGAAAATTCCAGTTGTATGGGCCAATAGAAACCAGAGCCGAATTCGTGAGGATATGTTAAATGCGAAGGTTAATCCTGAGGTTAATGTAAGCTTTACTGACGCTAAGCAAGTGGTATCGAAGCCCGACCCCCTTACCTTGGACCTCGACGGCGATGGAATTGAGACCGTTGCTGCCAATAGCGGTATCGTCTTTGATTTCGATGGTGACGGCCTCAAGACCGGCACCGGCTGGGTCAAGGGCGACGACGGTTTTCTGGTGTTGGATCGTAATGGCAATGGCCGTATCGATACCGGCAAGGAACTGTTCGGGGTCGATACCGTCAAGGCCAACGGGCAGAAAGCCCTTGATGGTTTCGATGCCCTGCGTGACCAGGATAAAAACGCCGACGGCATCTTCAATGCCCAGGATGCGTCCTTTGCCGCGGTGCGGCTCTGGCAGGATAAAAACCAGGACGGTATCGCCCAAGCGGGTGAGCTGAAAACCCTGGCCGAGCACAATATCGCTGCGATCAACCTGACCGCCACGGTGGTTAGCCAGAATTCCAACGGTAATTTGATCAGCGCGCTCGGCAACTTTTTTCGCACCGATAGCAGCGAAGGCGAGGTCAATGCCAACCAGAGCCTGGCGGCCAACCTGGACCTGGTGTCCAACCCCTTTTACCGCGAGTTTACCGATCATATTCCGCTGGATGCCGTGGCCCAGGCGCTGCCAACCATGCGAGGCTCGGGGGCGGTGCGCGACCTGCGTGAAGCGGCGATGCTAAATGGCGAGCTGAAAGCCCTGCTTGGCCAATATGCGCAATTGTCGACGCGCCAGGAACAATACGCCCAAGTCGATAAAATGATCGAGGAGTGGGCGCAAAGCTCCAGCTTCCGTATGTTCGATCAGCGTATCAACGATATGGATAGCGAGAAATTTGATTTCAATTTCTGCTATTCCTGGGAGATGCGCCACCCCGATGGCAGCAGCACCGGTATGGTCCCCACAGCGGAAAAATTGGAACAAAAGGCCCTGCTGGAGAAAATAAAATTTCTGGAAGTGTTTAATGGCCAGGATTTTTTCAAGTTCACCAGTGCAGTCAAGACTGAGGGTACGGCGGTCACCAAGGTTAACTACAGCATCCAAGCCGGGGCATTATCCTCCGGGTCTGGCAGTGCTGGCGGCGTTATGGCTCCGGATGCGGGGCCGTCCAGTGTTTATCTCAGCGAAATGGCTTTTAAAGTCGATGCCGATCAGGCACGTTTTATCAATCAGGCCTATGAGGCGCTGCGCAATTCCATCTACCAAGGCTTGGTGCTGCAAACGCGCCTTAAGGGCTATGGAGATCTAGTTCGCTTTGATCTGAATGAGTCTGGCATGAAGCTTGATTACTCAGCTGTCACTGAGCGATTGGCGGCACTCAAGCAGGTCGACGCGGTGAAAGCCATTGTCGATTTGGTCGATCTTCGTTCAACAGTGGGCGACAACGCGAGTCTCTCGCAATGGGCCGGTTTATTGAGTGACTGGTTACCGCAATTGTCCGGCGAGCAGCTGCTGAAGCTCAAGGATGCATTTGGTCCCGATACCCAGGTGCTGATCGACGGCGCCGGCAATACCCGGATGGAAGGCAAGGCGGGCTACGATTTCTTGCTTGGGAATGCAGGTGACGATTACCTGAATGGCGCGGGTGGACGTGACCAGCTGGATGGCGGCGACGGTCATGACCGCCTGAACGGTGGAGACGACAACGACGTGATGTTGGGGGCCACCGGTAGTGACACCCTGTATGGCGACGGGGGCGATGACCATTTGCTGGGTGGTGACAATGACGATCGCCTCAGTGGCGGCAGCGACAACGATACCCTTGAAGGTAATGCGGGTATCGATAACCTAGGTGGTGGGGATGGCAACGACTGGCTCGACGGCGGCGTGGGCAATGACAACCTGAGCGGTGACGCCGGTTCTGATACCTATTACTTTGCCCGCGGCTGGGGCCAGGACATTATTTCCAACCGAGACCTCGGGGCCAGCAGTGTGGACGTCCTCCAGTTCGCCGAGGGTATTGCCCCGGGCGATATTGGTATCAAACGTTCGGGTTCAGACCTGATCCTCTCCCTGACGGGCAGCACCGACACGGTCAAGGTCGTGAATTACTTCAGTGGCGACGGTGTCGGCGACGACAACCTGGAACAGATCCGCTTCGCCAATGGTACGGTGCTGAGCATCGCCCAGGTCAAGGGGCTGGTCCTGCAAGCGACAGCGGGTAACGACACCCTGGTCGGCTACGCCACCGATGACTCGGTCAGCGGCGGTGAGGGTAACGATCTCCTCTACGGCCGTGCCGGCCATGACCTGATCGAAGGCGGTCTGGGTGACGACCTGGTGTTCGCCGAGGACGGCAACGACCGTGTGCTGGGTAGCGAGGGTAATGACAGCCTGCGAGGCGATGCGGGTAACGACAGCCTCGAAGGCGGCGTGGGCATCGATAACCTTTATGGTGGGGATGGCGCCGATTGGCTCGAAGGCGGCGTGGGTAACGACAAACTGAGCGGTGACGCGGGTTCAGACATCTATTACTTTGCCCGCGGCTGGGGTCAGGACATTATTTCCAATGGCGACCTCGGCGCCAGTAGCGTGGACACCCTTGAGTTCGCGGCGGGGATTGCCCCGGGTGATA
>NZ_JBEVDL010000100.1:0-3500 GCF_040514055.1 Pseudomonas sp. | reverse complement strand
CTTGTTGGCGGCGTCCTTGAGGTCGGTGAGGTCCTGGTCGTCCATCTGTTTGCGGGTCATGACGGTGACCGACTGCGGGATTTCCTTGAGGGTGTGGGTGCCCTTGCCGATGGTCACCGCCCGTGCGGCGTAGGAACCCGAGCCTTCGGTGGTGGCGTCGTTGCTGCTTTCGATGATATTGGTCGCGCCCAATTGCAGCGTAGCGCTGTCGGTGGCGGCTGGCTCGACGCTGAAGTTGCCCTGGGCGGTCACCCGCAGTTGCAGGCCGCTGCCCGCCAACGCCCGCTGCATGGCTTCTTCAGCGGACATCTGGCCCTTCACCGCCGGTGCTTGCTTGCCCTGCACGAGCGCCGGCTCCAGCGAGATGATTTGTCCGCTCTGGCTGGCAATGGCATTGAGGGTACTGGCGAGCGGGCCGGCGGGCAGATTGAATGGCAGGGTTTGCGTCTGCGCCTGCACCTGTGACAGGCCAGGGCCTGCCAGGGTGGCCAGGGCAACGGCGACGGAAAGCGAGTGGGACCACGGGTTGAACACAGCATTCTCCTGAAGGTGTAAGTGTCAGGAGATAGGTGGGATGAGAATTGAAAACCGGACACGAATAAGAGTGATTTGCAAAAAAAATTATTCTTTGGCCGGTTTTGCGCGAATCAACGTCAGCCACGGACTGTAGTGATCGACCCGGATCGGCAGGGTTTCCGCCAGCGCCGCGAAGGTGCGCGCAGGGTCGTTGAGCGGGAACACGCCCTGGACCCGCAAGTTACGCACTTCAGGGGCCAGGCGAACAAAACCGCGACTGTAGGGGCGCAGCGCATCCACGACGTTTTCCAGGGGCTCGTCCAGCACATTGAGGCGCCCGCCGAGCCAGTCGGCGCGATAACGCTGATCGCCAGAAACCGGTTCGATGTGCCGCGCGTAGAGCAGGGCGGATTCTCCCTCCTGCAGGTCACGTCGGGTGCCATTGAGGAGCGTGGCTTGGACGGAGTGCTCCAGCACCACCACACGACTGGCGTCCTGCTCCTGGGCGACGAGGAAACGCGTGCCCAACGCGCGCACCTCACCCTGGGCGGTGCGCACGCGCAACGGACGGTGCGGATCGGGCGCGACCTGAATCACCAGTTCGCCGTGGCGCAGGATGACCAGCCTTTGCTGGCCGTCGAATTGCAGGTCCACCGCGCTGTCGGCGTTGAGGCTCAGGCGGCTGCCGTCGGCCAGGTTGAAATCCTCGCGCTGCCCCCGTCCGGTGGACAGGTCGGCGAACAGGCTGTCGCCCAGCGGGCTGCGCGCACCCAGCCACAAACCGCCACCGAGCAGGCCTAAACCTGCGATTACCCGCAGCGCATCGCGCCGCGATGCCTGCGGTTGCAAGAGCACCTGGCGGGCATGCTCGGTGTGCCCCGGCAAGCGTCGATCCAGGGCGCGCAGGGTGTTGAAGGAACCGCCCAGGCGCTCCTGCAATCTGGCCCAGGCCTGGGCGTGCGCCGGGTCCTTGGCCAGCCAGGCATCGAAACGTGCCTGCAAGGCGGGCGTGGGGGTACCGGCGCGCAGGCGCACCATCCAGTCGATGGCCTGCTCGCTGACAGGGTCCAGGCGCTCTGTTTTCATGTCGCCATCTCGCTCAGGTAGCACTGGCGCAATGCTTGCTTCATATAGCGGCTGACCGTGCGCTCCGACAGGCCCAGCTTTTGGGCGATTGCCACATAGCTCATGCCGTCCAGCTGGCTGTAGAGGAAGGTGGCCTTGACCACCGTCGGCAGGCCATCCAGCGCCCGGTCGATGGCGACCAGGGCTTCGATCAGCTGCAGCTGTTCTTCGGGGGACGGGGCGAGCATCTCGGGCAGGGTGGACAGGCGTTCGAGATACGCCAACTCCAGCTTGCGCCGGCGATGCCGATCGAAAATGAGCCGTCGGGCGATGGTCGAGAGGTAGGCGCGGGGTTGTTCGATGCTGTCGGGATCGACCCGGGCCATCAGCATCTGGCAAAACGTATCGGCGGCAGTGTCCTCGGCGTCCGCATGATTGCGCAGCCGTCGCTGGATATGCTGCAGCAGCCAACGGTGATGATCGCTGAAAAAGTAGCTCAGCTTGCTGGTCGAAGGAGGTTGCACCGGTGGATTTTCCAGATGTTAGTGTGAATCGTTCTCAATACTACCTTTGAGCGACGAGCCACCGCAATCGGGACTTTCCGGGCAACCGCTGTGGGGGGACCGGTTTTACAGCTTCAGAGATTATTTATCGGCATTGGTCGTGCGGATCAGATTGTTGCGCAACGCCACGATCGCCTGCTGCATCTGTGCGAAATCGTCGGGATCGAGGCCCGTTTGCGGAAAGCCGTCTTCGGTCAGTTCGGTGCGTAGTTGGCGACCGGCGTCGGTCAGGCTGATGCGCACCTGGCGTTCATCTTCCGGGTCGCGCTGGCGCAGCAGGTAACCCATCGCCTCGAGCTTTTTCAGGATCGGGGTAAGGGTGTTGGATTCCAGGAACAGCTTTTCCCCGAGGCTGCCGACGGTCTGGTTGTCCTGTTCCCACAGCACCACCAGGGTGATGTATTGGGTGTAGGTCAGGCCGAGTCGTTCGAGCATCGGCTTGTAGGCCTTGCCGAACGCGAGGTTGGTGGAATAGACCGCAAAACACAGGAAGTCGGAGAGCTTGAGATCCAGGGCGGACGTCTTGTCGGTGCTTTTCATGGGGGGTTCTCTTTGGGCAGGCTGCAGACTGAGACTGTACATCGTATGCGATGGTATCGGAAGAGCACTAACCCTGCGGCCGCCTGGCCGGTCCCCCCCCCGGAACCGGCCGTGCCATGGGTTACGCGGTCTGGACGTTGATGGCGACGTCAATGTTGCCGCGGGTGGCCTTGGAGTAGGGGCAGATCGCATCGGCATTGTGGGCCAGCTCGGTCGCGACTTCCTGTGACAGGCCCGGCACCCGCAGGGTCAGGCGGGCCTGGAGGAAGTAGGCGGCGCCGGTCTGGCCCAGGTCGACTTCGATGTCCACAGCCGTATCGGCCGGCAGGGTCACCTTCGCCTGTTGGGCGGCCAGGCCCACCGCTGCGATGTAGCAGGCCGACCAAGCCCCGGCGAACAGCTGCTCGGCTTTCGGGTGCGGTTGCACACCGGTCAGCACGTGCGCTGGAGTGGCGCTGCCGGGGGACGACAGTTCGATGTCGAGGTTGCCGTTATGGCCGCGCGAGGTGGTGCCGGCGCTGCTCAGGGTGGTGTGGGTCTTGCCGCTGGCCAGGACTTTTTCGATCTTGCTCATGATGATTTCCTCAGGTTTACCGATATGTTGTTCGCATACGCTTTGATCGCATGCGACATAAAATTAGACCGTAATAACGCTCAGGGCAACGTCGATATTGCCGCGTGTCGCCTTGGAGTAGGGGCAGATGGAATCGGCGATGTGCGCCAGTTCCGTCGCGACGTCCTGTGCCAGCCCCGGCACGCGCAGGGTCAGTCGGGCCTGAAGGAAATAGGCCGGACCCGTCTGGCCCAGGTCCACTT
>NZ_JBEVDL010000059.1:0-108547 GCF_040514055.1 Pseudomonas sp. | reverse complement strand
ACGACACCCTGGTTGGCTACGCCACTGATGACACGGTCAGCGGCGGAGAGGGTAACGACCTGCTCTACGGCCGTGCCGGCCATGACCTGATCGAAGGCGGTCTGGGAGACGACCAGGTATTTGCCGAAGTTGGTAATGACCGCGTGCTGGGCGGCGAGGGTAACGACAGTCTAAGAGGCGATGCAGGCAACGATACCCTTGACGGCGGAGCTGGCAAGGATTCGCTGAATGGCGGTGACGGTAGCGACACCTATCTGTTTGGCAAAGGCTCTGGGCAAGACGTTATCAGCAACAACGATGCTGGCATCGGTATCAAGGACACGCTGCAGCTGGCTGAAGGTACGCTGGCTCAGCAGCTGTGGTTGCGCAAGACCGGTAACAGCCTGGAGGTCAGTGTCATCGGTACCGGCGACAAGGTGACCATCAACGATTGGTATTCAAACAACAACTATCATTTGGAGCAGTTCAAAACCGCGGACGGCAAAACCCTGCTCGACAGCCAAGTGCAGAACCTGGTGAACGCCATGGCGGCGTTCGGCGTGCCAGCGGGCGGCGAAGGCAACCTCACGGCCAGCCAGCGTGAGCAGCTGAATGTGGTGATCGCGGCCAACTGGCAGTAACAGCCTGGAAGCTTGGTCAAGAAGCCCCTCGAAAGAGGGGCTTTTTTGTTAAAAGGTGTTGGCGATAAAGTCCAGAGGTCGATTTGCTAGGTGTTCGAGCTTTTAAACTAACACCAGTGATAAAATAAACGCGTAAGTTCTTGAGGGCGCGCGGCCATCTACCCAGCGCAGGCTAATGCGGGGTGTTGGGTCGCTGGTGCGGCCTTGGGTTCGAGAAACTTTGGTTATTACAGTTTCTCCAGGCTATTTTTTTATGTCGTTTGTTTCGGATTGCGAAGTGGATTGCAATTCGGTGCAAGCGTTAGTGAATCGGCGATACAAACACGCCAAGGCCATATGAAGCCTAAAAATTTGATCCATTTAGATAAGTCAGGAGGGCGTTGAAATAGCTTCACATTGACGGGTAACTGCAGTAAGGCAAATGCTAGGTGTTTTTAGATATTAATCTTTATAGGGAATTGCAATGCGCATTAATGGAACTGCGGCTGACGACCTGTTGATTGCTGGCGTTGAGAACGACCAAATTTTTGCGGGCGCGGGGAGCGATACCCTGCAAGGTGGCGAGGGTAACGACCTGCTGGATGGCGGTGTGGGTGACGACCTTATGCAGGGCGGTGCCGGTAACGACAGTTACACCCTGGACAGCGCCGGCGACATGATTTACGAAAACGCCGACGAAGGCATCGACTTGGTCAAATCCAGCGTCGACGTGGTGCTGGGCGAAAATATTGAACACCTGACGCTGACCGGCAGCACGGCGCTCACGGGGCGTGGCAACCGTCAGGACAACGTGATCAAAGGTAATGCTGGCAGCAATTTACTGTCTGGCGGTGAAGGCAACGACCGCCTCGAGGGCGGTGATGGCGACGATTACCTGGAGGGTTCCATCGGTAACGATAGCCTTTTGGGGGGCGCCGGTAACGATGTGCTGAGGGGCGATGACGGCAACGATGTGCTGGATGGCGGCGTGGGTAACGACACCCTGGAGGGCGGTAGCGGTAACGACAGCTATACGCTCGACAGTGCTGGCGACGTGATTTATGAATTCGCCGACGGGGGCATCGATTCGGTCAAGTCCAGTGCCGATGTGAATCTGGGCGAATATATCGAACACCTGACGCTGACCGGCAGTATGGCCATCATGGGGCGGGGCAACGTTCAGGACAACGTGATCAAGGGCAACAGCGCCAACAACGACCTGTTTGGCGGTGAGGGTAACGACCGACTCGAAGGTGGCGAAGGCGCCGATAGCCTGGATGGTCACATCGGCAACGATAGCCTTTTGGGGGGCGTCGGTAACGATGTGCTGAGGGGCGATGACGGCAATGATGTGCTGGATGGCGGCGTGGGTGACGACACCCTGGAGGGCGGTACCGGCAACGACAGCTATACGCTCGACAGCGCTGGCGATGTGATTTATGAATACGCTGACAGTGGCATCGACTCGGTCAAGTCCAGTGTCGATGTGACGCTGGGCGAAAACATTGAACACCTGACGCTGACCGGCAGCACGGCTCTCATGGGGCATGGCAACCTTCAGGACAACGTGATCAAGGGCAATAGCGCCAACAACTTCCTGGGTGGCGGTGAGGGCAACGACCGCCTCGAGGGCGGTGACGGCGACGATCTATTGGAAGGCGGGTTCGGCAACGATACCTTGATCGGCGGTCTGGGGAGCGATACCTATACCCTTGGATTTGGCGCCGGCAAGGACCGCATCGACAACAAGGATGGCGGTATAGATAGCCGCGATACCCTGCAGCTCTCCGACGGTCTGACGGCCGAGCAGTTGTGGTTCCGTAAAAACGGTAATAGCCTGGACGTCAGTGTCATAGGCACTGGCGACAAGGTCAGCATCAGCAACTGGTACTCAGGTAGCGAGTATCAGTTGGACCAGTTCAAGAGTGCGGATGGCAAAACCCTGCTCGACAGCCAGGTGCAAAACCTGGTGAACGCTATGGCGGCGTTCGGTGTGCCGGCCGGTGGTGAGGGTAACCTTACGGCCAGCCAGCGGGAGCAGTTGAATGTGGTGATCGCAGCCAACTGGCAATAAGCTTTAGGCGGTAACTGGCGATAGAAAAAGGCCCATCGATTGATGGGCCTTTTTTTGTGCTGGGCATTTATGGTTCGCGCATGTCCAGCGTGCTTGTGTCCAGATGCTCGCCGACGTTCGTAATGCCCGCGCCGGCGAGTCTCCAGAGCGTTCAGCGCACCTGGATTCCCGTCTGCGCGGGAATGACGGGAAGACAGCCGACTTCGGCGAGCATCCGGCCTCGCGTTGCTGAGGGCGGGCATCCAGGCCTTTGGGCAAACGCCGCCAACGCGGAATGATCGACTTTAGGCTGGGAGCCCGAGCATATCCCGCGCCACCGCTTCGGCGATGCGCACGCCATCCACACCCGCCGAAAGAATGCCACCGGCGTAACCGGCGCCTTCACCGGCCGGGTACAGGCCCTTGGTGTTGAGGCTTTGCAGGTTCTCGCCGCGGGTGATGCGCAGCGGCGAGGAGGTGCGCGTTTCGATGCCGGTCAGCACCGCGTCATGCAGGGCAAAACCCTTGATCTGCTTGTCGAAGGCCGGCAGCGCTTCACGTATGGCTTCGATGGCGAAGGCCGGCAGGGCGCTGGCCAGGTCGACCAGGTGCACCCCGGGTTTGTAGGACGGCTCGACGCTGCCCAGGGCGGTGGAGGCCTTGCCGGCGATAAAATCGCCGACCAGTTGCCCCGGCGCCTCGTAGGTGCTGCCGCCCAATACAAAGGCGTGGGACTCCAGGCGTTCCTGCAACTCGACGCCGGCCAGCGGGCCGCCCGGGTAATCCACCTCCGGGGTGATGCCGACCACGATACCGGCGTTGGCGTTGCGTTCGTTGCGCGAGTATTGGCTCATGCCGTTGGTCACCACGCGATTGGGCTCCGAGGTGGCGGCGACCACGGTGCCGCCCGGGCACATGCAGAAGCTGTAGACCGCGCGGCCGTTCTTGGCGTGGTGCACCAGCTTGTAGTCGGCGGCGCCCAGCTTGGGGTGGCCGGCGAACTTGCCCAGGCGCGCCCGGTCGATCAGCGACTGTGGGTGTTCGATGCGAAAGCCCACGGAAAAAGGTTTGGCTTCCAGGTAGACGCCACGGGCATGCAGCATGCGGAAGGTGTCGCGGGCACTGTGGCCGAGGGCGAGCACCACGTGGCGGCTGTGCAGCTGTTCGCCGCTGGCCAGGGTCAGGCCGCGCAGCTGGCCGTCCTCGATCAGCAGGTCGGTGACCTTCTGTTGAAAGCGGATTTCGCCACCCAGGGCTTCGATCTGGTGGCGCATATGCTCGACCACCCCGGTCAGGCGGAAGGTGCCGATATGCGGTTTGTTGACGTAGAGGATCTCGTCCGGCGCGCCCGCCTTGACGAACTCGTGCAGCACCTTGCGGCCCAGGTGCTTGGGGTCCTTGATCTGGCTGTAGAGCTTGCCATCGGAAAAGGTGCCGGCGCCGCCCTCGCCGAACTGCACGTTGGATTCCGGGTTGAGTACATTCTTGCGCCACAGGCCCCAGGTGTCCTTGGTGCGCTGTCGCACCTCGGTGCCGCGCTCGAGCACTATGGGTTTGAAGCCCATCTGCGCCAGCAGCAAGGCGGCGAAGATGCCGCAGGGGCCAAAGCCCACCACCAGCGGGCGCTCGCTCAGTTCGGCGGGCGCCTGGCCCACGGGGTAGTAGCGGGTGTCGGGCGCCACGCCCAGGTGGCGGTCGTCGGGGAAGCGCGCCAGCAGCGCCGCTTCGTCGCGCACGTTGAAGTCCAGCGTGTAGATAAAACAGAGCTCGGCGGATTTCTTGCGCGCGTCGTAGCTGCGCTTGAACAGGGTAACGTCCAGCAGGTCTTGCTCAGGGATACCCAGGCGCTGCAACAGGGCAGGGCGCAAGGCCTCTTCGACGTGATCGATGGGCAACTTGAATTCGGTAATACGCAGCATGGGGCAATCCAGAGTGGTGGCCGGTGGCAACCCGGCAGTGTTTCGCACGGCGTCGATTATAAACCTTTTACCTGGCAGCCGCGTTTGTGGGAGACCCGCCCCCGGGCCGAGGTTTTTGCTTGAAGCTGCACCCGACAGTCGCCGCGGATCGCGGCTGCCACAGGGCGCAGCGCGCTATCAGGGTTTGAACCAGGCCAGCATCACGTCGAGCATGCGGTTGGCGAAGGCCCATTCGTTGTCGTACCAGGCCAATACCTTGACCAGCTCGCCCTGCACCCGCGTGTGGTTGAGGTCGACCACGCAGGACACCGGGTAGCCGCTGAAATCGCTGGAGACCAGTGGTACCTGGTTGCATTCCATGACGCCGTCGGGCAACTGTCCCGCGCTCAGTTCCAAGGCGGCATTGATTGCTTCGGCGTTGGCCGGGCGTTCGGCGATAAAGGTCAGGTCCAGCAGCGAGACATTCGGTGTCGGCACCCGCACGGACAGACCATCGAGCCGGCCGGCCAGTTCGGGCAGCACCAGGCCGATGGTTTTGGCCGCCCCGGTGCTGGTGGGTATCATCGACAGCGCCGCCGCCCGTGCGCGGTACGGATCGCTGTGGACCTTGTCCAGCAGGTTCTGGTCATTGGTGTAGGCGTGCACGGTATTGATCAGGCCCTGGCGGATGCCCACCACACGGTGCAGCACCATCGCCAGCGGCGCCAGGCAATTGGTGGTACAGGACGCGTTGGAGACGATCTGCTGGCTGCCCAGCAGTTCATGGTTGACCCCGTAAACCACGGTCAGGTCGGCGCTTTCCAGGGGGTGGGAGAGCAGCACGCGGGAGGCACCGGCGGTCAGGTGGTGCTCGACCTGCTCGCGGGTTTTCAGGCGGCCGGTGCATTCCAGCACCAGCTCCACGCCCAATTGCGCCCACGGCAGGTTGACCGGATCGCGCTCATTGAGCAGGCGGATGGGATGGTCGTTGACCCGCAGCTGATCCTCGCTCACCTCGACCTGGCCGGGAAAACGGCCGAAGGTCGAGTCGAAGCGAGTGAGATGGGCCAGCATGGCGGGGTCGCCCAGGTCGTTGATCGCCTCGAGGCGGATGCGGTCCTGCAGGCCGCGCTCGAACAGCGCGCGAACCAGCACCCGGCCGATGCGGCCATAACCGTTGATTGCGATACGTAGCATAAGACTCTCCGGCCAGCGGCTTTGCTTTCAGCTTAGGTGGCTGGGGTCGGCCCCGCGCAGGGAACTGTGGCAAAAGGTCTCGAACAGCACTGGGTTGATGTGCACGTTGAACGAGGCGCTCCCATGCAGACCGGAGCAGCGCGGAGTGGCCAGGAGCGAGACTACAGTTTGGCGGGTTACGCCGCGCGGCAGGCCGGCAGGGTTTGCCCGGCCGGCGGTGTACGCGGCTAACCCACCCTACCTCTCGCTGGTCTATTCGCGGCGGGCGCCGCCATAGTAGGCGCAGCCGTTCTGTACCTGGCCATTCAGGCGCAGTTCGGCGCGCAGGTGTTGCACGCTGCCCCGGCTATCGCTGGCACAACGTTGCGGGGCGACCCAGAGTTCCAGGCGCTGGTTGTTGGCTTCGCTGGTCAGGTTGAAGCGGCCATCCGGCAGCTGCTCTTCCATATAGGGCAGTGCCAGGGACGGTTGGCCAGGGCGGTCGAGTACCAAACCTTGGCCGCCGACGTTCAGGCTCCAGTCGGCGCCGTCGGCGTGCAGGGTCAGGCGTTTGAAGTTGGGGTCTTCGCAACCGGCGCCCTGGGCCTGCACGCGGTAACGCTGGGTCAGCTCGAAACGCCCGTCGGTGCCGGGCTCGGCACTGGCCTGCAGATGGCCGCGCAGGTCGGCGTACAGCGCGGTGCTGGCGCTGGCCGCCAGCTCGCTGGCATCCTCGCTGAGGCCGGTGCGGGCGCCGTCCTCGATGATAAAACGGCGCTGCTCCTGGCACGGACGAAACAGCCACTGGCCGTCCTGCAAGGACAGCTCGCCTTGCAGGCGCACGGTCTTGACGGACGGCTGCTGCGGTTGTTCAGTGAACAGCTGGCAGCCGGCAAGCAGTGCGATCGAGGCGTACAACAACGGGCGGGCGAGGGGCATTCGAGGGTCTCCAGGCAAGTGCGGCCACGGTACCCAGGCCCGCCGGCAAGCACAAGGGCGATTCAGGAGGACGGACATGATCCAGTGCAAGCGGGTCTACGAGGCGGCGAGCGAGGCCGATGGCTGCCGGATACTGGTCGATCGCCTGTGGCCGCGGGGCCTGCGCAAGGACCGCCTGGCCTTGCACGCCTGGCTGCCGGAGGTGGCGCCCTCGACCGCTGTGCGCCAGGCCTTTGGCCATCGCGCCGAACGCTTCGAGGCCTTCCGCCAGGCCTATCGGGCCGAGCTGGCGGCCCGCCCTGAGCACTGGGTGGGGCTGCTGGACAAGGCCCGCCAGGGCCGACTGACGCTGCTCTACGCCGCGCGCGATAGCCGCTGCAACCATGCCCAGGTCCTGGCGGAGTGGCTCGAGGATGCATTGGACCGCCAGCAGCCTGGCAGCTCGCCGGTGTGTTATGCCGGTGAGCGGCCAGACTGAGCCGCGCGCTTCAGGGTACCTGGTAGGTCTGGCCGGTCTGCGCGCCCTCGACGCTGCGTGCGTAGGCCAGGGCGGCCTCGGCGGCCGAGACCGGCTTGAAGCCCCGGAAGTAGGGCGCGTAGGTGCCCATGGACTCTTGCAGCACGGTCGGGCTGACCACGTTGATGCGCAGGCCGCGCGGCAACTCCAGGGCGGCGCTGCGGGCGAAGCCTTCCAGCGCGGCGTTGACCATGCTCGCCGAACTGCCGAAGCGGATCGGATCATGGCTCAGTACCCCCGAGGTCAGGGTGAACGAGGCGCCGTCGTTGGCGTACTCGCGGCCGATCAGCAGCAGGTTGACCTGGCCCATCAGCTTGTTGTTCAAGCCGATCGCGTAGTGCTCTTCGTTCATCTCGGCCAGGGCACCGAAGTGCACGCTGCCGGTGGCGCTGACCAGCGCATCGAAGCGTCCGGTGCGCTCGAACAGGGCGCGGATGGATGCGCTGTCGCCGATGTCCACCTGGAATTCGCCGCTGCTGTGGCCGATGCGCACGATCTCATGGCGGGGCGCCAATTCGCGGTCCACCGCCTGGCCCAGGGTACCGCTGGCGCCGATCAAAAGAATTTTCATGCTGCTGCTCCGTGAGTTGTCGAGTGCTCAGTCTAGGCCCATGATTGGTGGAGATAATCCGCTTAATTGGAAACCTTTGGTTTCCAATGGGAAACAATATGAGTGAACTGGATGACCTGGCGGCCTTTGCCCTGCTGGTCGAAGTGGGCAGTTTTACCCGCGCGGCGGTGCGCCTGGGCTGCAGCAAGGGGCAGTTGTCCAAGCGTATCCGCGGCCTTGAGGAGGGCTTGGGCGTCGCCCTGCTGCACCGCACCACCCGGCGCCTGAGCCTGACCCCGGCCGGCAGTGTGCTGTTGCCGGAGGCCCAGGCCCTGGTGGTGCAAGCCCAGCGGGCCCGCCAGACCCTGGCCCGGCTGCAGGACGACCTCAGCGGCAACGTGCGCCTGACCGTTCCGGTGTCCCTGGGCGAGACATTTTTCGACGCGCTGTTGCTGGAGTTCAGCCAGCGTTACCCGCAGGTGCGTATCGAGTTGGAGCTGAACAACGGTGTGCGCGACCTGGTGGCCGACGGCTTCGATCTGGCGATCCGTTCGGGCCTGGAGCACGACGAGCGCCTGCTGGCGCAACCGCTGTATGCCTTGCAGGAGCTGACCTGCGCCAGCCCGGACTACCTGCGGCGGCACGGCACGCCGCGGCTGCCGGAGGACCTGAGCGGCCATACCTGCCTGCTCAACAGCCATTACCAGGGCCCCGAGGAATGGCTCTACCACCGCCAGCATGAACTCTATCGGGTCAAGGTCGCCGGCCCCCTGGCGAGCAATCATTACACCTTGCTGAAAAAGGCCGCGCTGGCCGGTGCCGGCATCGTCCGGCTGCCGTCCTATATGCTGCAGGCCGACCTCAGCGAAGGGCGCTTGGTGTGGCTGCTGCGGGACTTTCGCACCCGGATCACCCCGGTCTTCCTGGTGCACCCCTACCAGGGTGGGCTGCCCAGGCGAACCCAGGCGCTGGCGGATTTCCTGCTGCAGTGGTTTCAGCGCCGCTCCCACGAGTTGCAACAGCTGGAGCAAAAAGCGGGCGCGCCCGGCAGTGCGTAGGCTGGCCTCGGCCCGTTGTGCCGCGCCAGCCCACCGAGGTTCAACCCACCCACGAAGGGCTCACCCGAAGCGGCGGTCGGCGCGCAGCAGGGTTTCCAGGCAGTGTTCCTGGATGCCGTAGAAGGCCTTGATGCCTTCGATCTTCGCCAGCAGCTCGGCCGGCTCCACCGGGGTGGCGCGTTTGACCGCGAGGATCATCTTGTTTTTGTTGGTGTGCTCCAGCGAGACGAACTCGAACACCTTGGTCTCGTAACCGCAGGCCTCCAGCAGCAGGGCCCGCAGGCTGTCGGTGACCATCTCCGCTTCCTGGCCCAGGTGCACGCCGTATTGCAGCATCGGCCGCAGCATGGCCGGGCTGTGCATCTGTGGACGAATCTGCTTGTGGCAGCAGGGTGAGCACAGGATGATCGCCGCTTCCGATCGAATGCCCAGGTGCAGGGCGTAGTCGGTCGCCACATCGCAGGCGTGCAGGGCGATCATCACGTCGATCCGCGCGGGCGTGTAGCTGCGCACGTCGCCGTGCTGGAACAGCAGGCCGGGGTGTTCCAGGCGGGCGGCAGCGGCATTGCACAGCGCGACCATGTCCTCGCGCAGCTCCACGCCCCGCACTTCGGCCTGGCGGCCCAGGCTGTGGCTCAGGTAGTCGTGCAGGGCGAAGGTCAGGTAACCCTTGCCCGAGCCGAAATCCACCGCGTGCAGCGGTTGCTGCGGGTCCAGCGTCGAGCCGTTCAGGGCGTGGGCGAAGACCTCGATAAACTTGTTGATCTGCTTCCACTTGCGCGCCATGGCCGGCACCAGCACCTGCCGCGCATCGGTGACGCCCAGGTCGGTGAGGAAGGGGCGGTCCAGGGCCAGGTAGCGTTTTTTCTCGCGGTTGTGCTCGGCGGTCGGGGTCTCGCGCTGCACCGCCTTGCCGACGAACAGCTGGCTCTTGGCCTGCTTGCCGAACGTCAGCTGCAGTTCCTCGGTCAGCGACAGCAGGTGGGCGTTCTTGAAGGCGCCGGGCAGCAGTTCGGCGACGCGCGCCAGCGCCTGGTCCAGGGGCAGGTTCTTGGTGATGTCGCGGGTCTTGTAGCTGTAGACGAAGGACAGGCAGGGCTGCGCCTTGACGCTGACCAGGCGCGCCACCACGCGCTGCAACTCGGGCTCGTCGCCGCGGTACTTGGACAGCACCAACTTGACCAGGGTGTTTTGCTGCAGGCTGGTCTCCAGCTGCGCCAGGAACTGCGCGCGCTGATCGGTGGCGCGGGTGGGCAGGGAATCGACGGACATGGACGAGGCCTCGAGCGGCTGCCCTGGGGGCAGCGGGAATCGGAATGGTCGCCATTTTAGGAGGTTGCGCGGCGCTTGGCGCGGGCTTATTTGCCCGCGGGCGTGCAACCGTGCGGCAGCGCGGTTCGCGCCGGCCCGCCTACAGGGGAATGCCGAGCTGCCAGCGTTGCGCCTGTTCCCGCGCCTGGTACAGCGTTGCCAGGAGTCGCTGCGGGTCGCCTGAGACCAGACCCCGGCGACGTAACTCGGCGGATTGCTCCTGCAGGGTGCGTTGCAGCCAGTCGATGCGCTGCAGGGTCAGGGCAGTGCAGGTCTGGCCGTCCAGGTCGTCCATCAGGTCGCTTTGGTGCGAACGCCAGGCTTCGCGCAGGTACAGCCCCTCCAGGTCGTCGCGCAACGCGCCTTGCCAGCCGCGGATGATGCCCGTCAACCAGTCCTGTACCTGGGCACTGGCCCCCGCCGCGGTCAGGTGGCAGCGCAAGCGCTGGTAGGTCTGCAGGGCCACCTGCTTTTCCAGGCGCAAGGCCTCGAGGCTGGCGTCGAGACCGGCGCGCTGCTCCAGCTGCAGCAGGTGGGCGAAGTAGCAGCGGGTCTCGAAGCGTTCGACGCCATGGCGCTGCGGGGTCGCGGTGCCGTTGCTGTTGAAGTCGCGCAGTGGGTCGAAGCGGTACATGTAACCGAAGTCGAACAGACGGATCCGACCGTCGTCCAGCAGGTTGCCTGGGCACAGGTCCCACTCGAACAGGCCATGGCGCAGCAGCACCTCGAGGGTATCGAACAGGTCGAGCAGCCTGGCTTCGTTCCAGTCCTGCACTGGTTCGCCCTCGATCCAGGGCGACAACAACAGGCCACGGCGAAAACTGGCGTAGCGGGTCTCGACGATCGCACCCAGCGGCTCGGCGAGTTCCGCTCGTTGCTTGAGCGCCTGCAGCTCGGCGCGGCGCTGCACCTCGTTGAGGAAACTGGTCTGGCCGTCGGGGTTCTGCACCCGGCAGGGGCTGCGCGCGCGCTTCAGGGTCCAGTGCCGTCCGCCGGCCTCGATGCGGTAGACATGGGCGGTCAAGCCGTTCTCCAGGCACTGGCGCACATAGGGCTGGCTGCCGTCGGTGGCGGCCAACTGCTCCACTGGCAAGGGGCAATCGTCGGCGCTGCCCACTTGCAGTTCGGCGCCGCTGGCGGCAAAGGCCAGTTGCTGGCGGCGACGTTGTTGCTCGGCATTCATATTCAGGGCTCCTGCACGTGGATAGGCCACACCCGGCGCGTGGACGAAGGCGCTGGCCCGGCTCGAGCGCTGCCCGTGGCGGGCGCCGCCGATACTGACGGTGCCAGTAAACCCCGATTCGCCGCGGCTGGGCAGGCGTAGACGAGGCCGAAAAATAGCCATCGGACGTCCGTGGCTGGCAGACTACGCCCCGCTTCTACGCCCCTTTTCCCGTGGAACAGGGAGGATGTGCGGCAAGGAACGCTGGTCGAGTATGGCGGCACTGCGAGACCGCCCGGCGGCACGCGGGGCGCTGTGGATCAACAATAAGAAGCCACGAGGGAAGACCCATGAACATAAAGCTGATTGCCGCGGCCGCCATCGGCCTGTCCGCCACCCTGAGCCTGCCGCACGCAGCCCAGGCTGCGATTGAGGAAGGCAAGCTGGTCATCTGGATCAATGGCGACAAGGGCTATAAGGGCCTGGCCGAGGTGGGCGAACGCTTCACCGCCGACACCGGCATCCCGGTGGAGGTCGCCCATCCCGACAGCGTCACCGACAAGTTCCAGCAGGCCGCGGCCACCGGCAATGGCCCGGACATCTTTATCTGGGCCCATGATCGCTTCGGCGAATGGGCCCAGAGCGGGCTGATCGCCCCGGTGACCCCCAGCGCCAAGAGCAAGGACGCCATCGTCGATCTGGCCTGGGACGCGGTCACCTACCAGGGCAAGCTCTGGGGCTATCCCATGGCCATCGAGGCGCCCGCGCTGATCTACAACAAGGCGCTGGTAAAAACCCCGCCGGCAAACTTCGACGAGGTCTTCGCCCTGCACGCGGAGCTGGCCAAGGGCGGCAAGCGCGCCATTCTCTGGGCGTACAACACGCCGTACTTCAGCTGGCCACTGCTGGCCGCCAACGGCGGTTATGCGTTCGACCAGGCCGGCGGCGGTTACGACGTGAGCCGCACCGGGATCAATAGCGCCGGTGCCAAACAGGGCGCGGCCATGCTCAAGCGCCTGATCGACGAAGGCGTGATGCCCAAGGGCACCGATTACAGCGCCGCCGAGGCGGCGTTCAACAAGGGCGAGTCGGCGATGTTTATCAGCGGCCCCTGGGCCTGGGCGAACGCGCGCAAGAGCGGCATCGACTTCGGCGTGGCGCCCATTCCAGCGGTGGGCGAGGGCAGCAGCAAGCCCTATTCCGGGGTGATGGCGGCGACCCTCAACGCGGCCAGTCCCAACCAGGCGCTGGCGGTGGAGTTCCTGGAGAACTACCTGTTGCAGGTCGAGGGCCTGAAGACCATGGGTGCCGACGTACCGCTCGGCGCCGTGGCGAACAAGGCCTATATGGAGGAGTTGGCCCACGACCCGCTGATCAAGGCCACCTTCGACAGCGCCCGGCAGGGCCGGCCGATGCCCAATGTGCCGGAAATGAGCCTGTTCTGGTCGGCCCTGGAGCCGGCGCTGAACAATATCTCCTCGGGTCGCCAGCCCGTGGACGCCGCCCTCGATGACGCGGCCAAGCGCATCGTCCAGTAACGCCCGCGACCGGTGACGCCGCGCGTCGCCGGTCGTGCGCCATGAGGCTCCCTATCCGATGTCCGCCGTCGATCTCTCTGCCGAACTGCCCGGCCCTGGCCGGTTGCAGTCCCGCTCTGTCATGCCCTGGTCCGCCGGCCTACGCTGGGCCGTCTGGCTGGCGTGCAACGCGTTCGCGCTGTACCTGGTGGTGGCGCTCTATGCCCAGGGGCAGACGGTATTCGCCCTGCTCGGGGTGGTGGTGTGCGGGTTGGCCAGCTTTGTCTTTATCAACCGCCGTGCCTATGCCCACCGTTATATCTTTCCGGCGGTGGCCGGCATGCTGGTGTTGGTGATCTTTCCGTTGCTGTACACGGTGGGCATCGGCTTTACCAACTACAGCGGCAGCAACCTGCTCAGCTTCGAGCAGGTGCAGCGCTACCACCTGCAGCAAACCACCCTGGCGGGCCAGCGTTATCCCTTCAGCCTGCACCGGGACGCGAACGGCGCCTTGCGCCTGCGGGTGGACAAGGGAGCCCAGGGGTTGTTCGTTTCCGCCGCGCTGACGGGCGACCCGCTGGGCGCCGAGCCGTTGCCCCTGCAGGCGGTGTCCGAGGCCGCTGAACTGGGGGCGGCCTTGCCGCTGCGCGAGGTGATCCAGCGCCGCGCCGAACTGGAACGTTGGGTGCTGCGCAGTCGCCAGGGCGAGCTGCTGCGCCTCTACGGACTGCGCGAGGTGGCGGCGGTGACCCCGCTGTACCGCCTGACGGACGACGGGGCCTTGCACAACCTGCAGACCGGCGAGCGCCTGACTGCCGACCACGGCAGCGGTTTCTACGTCGATGCCCAGGGCCGGCAGCTGATGCCGGGGTTCACCGTGTATGCCGGTTGGCGCAACTTCGCCCGGGTGCTCAGCGACCCGAAGATCCGCGACCCCTTTATCCAGATCTTCGCCTGGACCCTGGCCTTTGCCGGCCTCACCGTGGTCTTTACCCTGGCCGTGGGCCTGGTGCTGGCCAGCCTGCTGCAATGGGAGCTGGTACGGGGCAAGGCCTTCTACCGGATGATGCTGATCCTGCCGTATGCGGTGCCGGCCTTTATCTCCATCCTGGTGTTCAAGGGCCTGTTCAACCAGAACTTCGGCGAGATCAACCTGATGCTCGAGAGCCTGTTCGGCATGCGCCCGGCCTGGTTCAGCGAGCCGGGCCTGGCGCGCGGCATGCTGCTGATCGTCAATACCTGGCTCGGCTACCCCTATATGCTGCTGCTGTGCATGGGCCTGCTGCAAGCCATACCGCGGGACCTTTACGAGGCCTCGGCGATCGATGGCGCCAGCCCACTGGACAACCTGCTGAAGATCACCTTGCCGCTGCTGATCAAGCCGCTGGCGCCGCTGCTGATCGCCAGCTTTGCCTTCAACTTCAACAATTTCGTGCTGATCAGCCTGCTGACCCGCGGCGGCCCGGACATTCTCGGCAGCACCACGCCGGCCGGTACCACCGACCTGCTGGTCAGCTACACCTACCGCATCGCCTTCCAGGACGCGGGGCAGAACTTCGCCCTGGCCGCCGCCGTCGCCACGCTGATCTTTATCCTGGTCGGCAGCCTGGCCTGGTTGAACCTGAAACTGAGCAAGGTGCACGTCTGAGCACAGAGGGCAACATCGATGGCCATTGTTCACGCCAAATCCGTGCGGTACCGCCTCTGGCTGACCCACGCCGGGTTGCTGGGGTTTGTCGCGCTGATCCTGTTCCCGCTGCTGATGGTGCTGTCCATCAGTTTTCGCGAGGGCAACTTCGCCAGCGGCAGCCTGCTGCCCGACCCGCCGACCCTGGAACACTGGTTCCTGGCCCTGGGCATTCCCTATACCGACGCCAATGGCCAGGTCAGCCAGCCGCCGTTCCCGGTGCTGACCTGGCTGTGGAATTCGCTGAAGATCGCCCTGATCAGCTCGCTGCTGATCCTGCTGCTGTCCACCACCAGCGCCTATGCCTTCGCCCGGCTGCGTTTTATCGGCAAGGCGCCGCTGCTCAAGGGCATGCTGATTTTCCAGATGTTTCCGCCGGTGCTGAGCCTGGTGGCGCTCTATGGCCTGTTCGACCAGCTGGGCCAGCATGTCGGCTGGCTGGGGGTGAATACCCATGGTGCGGTGATCGTGGCTTCGCTGGGCTGCATGACCCTGCATATCTGGACCATCAAGGGTTATTTCGACAGCATCGACGCCTCCCTGGAGGAGGCCGCCATCGTCGACGGCGCCACCACCTGGCAGGCCTTTGTGCATATCCTGCTGCCCATGAGCGTACCCATACTGGCGGTGGTGTTTATCCTGGCCTTTATCACCACCGTCACCGAATACCCCATCGCCTCGGTGCTGCTGATGGACGTGGACAAGTTGACCCTGTCGGTCGGCGCGCAGCAGTACCTCTACGACCAGAACTACCTGTGGGGCGATTTCGCCGCCGCCGCGGTACTCTCCGGCTTGCCGATCACCCTGGTGTTTCTCTACTGCCAAAGATGGATAGTCGGTGGGCTGACCGCCGGCGGGGTCAAAGGCTGAGGCACTGCAGTGGCGGATTTATGCGCTGGGTCACGTTTGTCCGGGAACGGAGCGCGGCGCGGCGCCAGGCCCTTCTCTAAGATCGATCCAGCGAAGATTCAGCACTGACCCCACATAAGAATAATGAGTTCATCGACAGGGAAAGGTTTATGAATGCGGCGGTCCGTCCCCCTCTGCCCCTGATTCCGGCCAAGTTGCGCGCGCCGCCGCTGCCGCCCAACCTGCTGGCGCGGCCGCGCCTGGACGAGTGGCTGCAGCGCGTGCTCCAGGCGCGCCTGGTGGTGCTGCAGGCGCCCAGCGGTTTCGGCAAGACCGTGCTGGCCAGCCAGTGGGCCGCGGCCTTCGACGGCGCGGTGGCCTGGCTGACCCTGGATGGCAACGACAACCTGCCGCGCCAGCTCGGGCGCTACCTGCTCAATGCCCTGCACCCGCAGCTGGAGGGTGGTTGTGCCCAGAGCCTGGCGCGGGCCGAATCGAGCGAGGATGCCCTGGACAGCGTGCTGACCCGCCTGCTGGCCGAGCTGCCGGCCAGCCATGAGCCGTTGCTGCTGGTGCTCGACGCGTTCGAGGTGCTGCACAACCGCGAGGCGATCCTGGCCCTGCGCCTGCTGCTGCGCAACCTGCCGGCCTGGATCACCTTGCTGGTGTGCAGTCGCGGCCTGCCTGAGCTGGGCGTGGCCGAGTGGCGGGTCAAGCAGCAGCTGTTGGCCCTGGATGCCAGCCTGCTGGCCTTCGAGCATGACGAAGTGCAGGCCCTGCTGGCCCAGGCCTTGCCCATCGCCATCAACCGCGAGCAGGTCGAGCGCCTTAACCGGCGTATCGGCGGCTGGCCCTGTGCCCTGCAGTTGGCCGTGCAGGAGGTGCAGACCGGGCGCGGCATGGACCTGTTCCTGGACAGCCTGCAACGCGGCCATCCGTTTGTGCGCGATTACCTGCGCGAGCAGGTGCTCGAGGGCCTCAGCGCCGAGACCCTGGAGTTTCTGCGCTCCACCTGCCTGCTGGAGCGTTTTAGCGCGGCTCTGGCCGATCGCCTGACCGACAGCGGCAGCGGTCGCGAGCGGCTCGAGCAACTGGAACGCATGGGGCTGTTTATCCAGCCGGTGGACAACCTGCGCCAGTGGTTCGCCTATCACCCGCTGTTCGCCTGTTTTCTCCAGGGTGAACTGAGCACCCAGCAACCCCAGCGCATCGCCGAGCTGCACCTGCGCGCCGCCGAGGCCCTGCTCGAGGAACAGATGCCCCAGGAAGCGGCGCGGCACGCGGTGCTGGCGCGGGATCCGCTGCGGGTCAGCCAGGTCCTGGACAGCCATGGCCGGTCGTTCTACCGCCAGGGGCGCCTGACGCTGTTGCAGCACTGCCTGGAGGCCTTGCCGGAGGCGCGTATCGCCGAGTCGCCCTTCTTCACCCTGCTGCAGGCCTGGGTGTCGCAGAACCAGTACCAGTTCGACCAGATCGAACGCTGGCTGCAGGCCGCCGAGCTGGGCCTGCAGGGCCGCACTTCGGCCGAGGAACAGGGCCGTATTCATGCCGACTTCCAGGCGGTGCGCGCCCAGGTGGCGATGAATCGTGGCGACCAGCAACAGGCCATGCACCTGGCCCAGCAGGCGCTGCAGTGCGAGCCGCTGCTGATGCGCACCTCGCGGGTGGCGGCCATGTCGGTGCTGGCGGAAGCGCATTTCGTGTTGGGCAACCTGCCCCAGGCGCAGCAACAGCACGAGGCGGCGGAGCGGCGCGCGCGGGAAATCCATGCCTCGCACCCGGTGCTCTGGAGCCTGGGTCAGCTGTCGGAAATCGCCATCGCCCAGGGGCATCTGCAACGGGCCTACAGCTTGCAGGAGCGGGCCCTGCAGTACATCGAACAGGAGCAGTTGCCGGTCACCCCGATCATGGAGTTTATCCACCGGGTGCGTGGGCAGGTGCTGTGGGAGTGGCATCACCTGGACGCGGCCGAGCAGTCGGCCCTGCAGGGCATCGCCATCCTCGACGCGGTGGGCGACCACTGGTTCCTGCAGTGCTACGTGCTGCTGGCCTGCGTCGCCCATGCGCGCGGCCAGCAAAGCGCCTGCGCGGACTATATCGGCAAGTTGCAGAGCATGCTGGCCGACGACAGTTACCACCTCGACTGGCAGGCCAATGCCCACGGGGTGATGCTGACCTACTGGGAATCGACCCAGGACATCGACGCCATCCAGCGCTGGCTGTGCTGCGCGCCGCCCCTGCAGCCGGGCCTCAATCATTTCAACCAGTGCAACGGGCGCAACCATGCCCGTGCCCACCTGTCGCTCAAGCAGCCGGACAAGGCCCTGCCGATCCTGCGCCAACTGCAGGTCGAGGCCGAGTCGCACCGGCTGGTGATGGACATCAACCGCAACCTGATACTGCTGGCCCAGTTGCACTGGCAGCGCGGCGAACAACCGCGGGCCCTCGACCACCTGCACCAGGCCCTGACCCTGGCCAGCAACACCGGTGCCCTGGGCAGCTTCCTGCGCACCGGCAAGCTGCTGATCGTCATGCTCAAGACCCTGCAGCATGAGCGGCGCCTGGACGAGCTGGAGCATCAGCGCGCCAATCGGTTGATCCAGCTGGCGCAGCAGCAGCGCGATTTCAGCCGGGCGATTCGCATCAGCCTGGACGAGGCGGTGATCCAGGACATCATCAACCGACCGGACGTGCCCGAACTGATCCGCCATTCCCCGCTGACCCGGCGTGAGTGGCAGGTGCTGAGCCTGATCCACGCCGGGCTGTCCAACGAGCAGATCGCCGAGCAACTGAACGTGGCGCCGACCACCATCAAGACCCATATCCGCAGCCTCTACCAGAAGCTCAATATCAGTCATCGCAACGAAGCCGTGCAGCTGGCCCGCAGCCTGCTGAGCAAGATCCAGGGCGAGTAGGGCGGGGCGCACGCGCTGCGCCGCGCACGCCCCGCCCGAGGTGCTCATCCCCCCTCTACGCCCGCCGCCCGGGCGTGTCTATCCTCCTGTGAAATATGCCCGTGGGAGGATGTGGGCGAAGGTGCCCACCCCTAGAGTGAGCCGGTCTTTTCCCCTCACGACGAAGGTGGCTTATGAATCGCAATGACTGGTGGCGCGGTGGCGTCATTTACCAGGTCTACCCGCGCAGTTTTTTCGACAGCAACGGCGACGGCGTCGGCGACCTGCTCGGCGTGCTGGAGAAGATCGACTACATCGCCAGCCTGCAGGTCGATGCCATCTGGCTGTCGCCTTTCTTTACCTCGCCGATGAAGGATTTCGGCTACGACGTGTCCGACTACCGCGGCGTTGATCCGCTGTTCGGCACGCTGGCCGACTTCAGCCAACTGGTGCGGGCGGCCCATGCGCGCGGCATTCGCGTGCTGATCGACCAGGTGCTCAATCATTCCTCGGACCAGCACGCCTGGTTCGAGGAAAGCCGCTCCAGCCGCGACAACCCCAAGGCCGACTGGTATGTCTGGGCCGAGCCCCGGGACGACGGCACGCCGCCGAACAACTGGCTGTCGGTGTTCGGCGGGCCGGCCTGGACCTGGGACAGCCGGCGCCGGCAGTACTACCTGCACAACTTCCTGGCCAGCCAGCCGGACCTGAATTTCCACTGCGAGGCGGTGCAGCAGCAACTGCTCGACGACATGACGTTCTGGCTGGCGCTGGGTGTCGATGGCTTTCGCCTGGATGCGGCGAACTTCTACTTCCACGACCGCCAGCTGCGCAGCAACCCGGCCAACCACGCGCTTCGCGAGGGCAGCATCGGCGTACGCAGCGACAACCCCTACGCCTACCAGCAGCATATTTACGACAAGACCCAGCCGGAGAACCTGCTGTTCCTGCGGCGCATCCGCCAGTTGCTGGAGCGCTATCCGGGCACTGCCGCGGTGGCGGAGATCGGCTGCGACCACTCGCTGCGCACCATGGCGGCCTACACCGGCGGCGGCGACACCCTGCACATGGCCTATTCCTTCGACCTGCTGACCGAGCAGTGCAGCCCGGCCTTTTTGCGCAGCACCATCGAGTCGGTCGAGGCCGAGCTGGTCGACGGCTGGCCCTGCTGGTCCATCGGCAACCATGACGTGGTACGGGTGATGAGCCGCTGGGCACTCAATGGCCAGCCGGACTGCGGTCGTGGCCGACTCTTTATGGCCTTGCTGCTGTCCTTGCGTGGCAGCGTCTGCCTGTACCAGGGCGAGGAGCTGGGGCTGGACGAGGCTGAGCTGCAGTACGAGCAACTGGTGGACCCCTATGGCATTCGCTTCTGGCCGGAGTTCAAGGGCCGCGACGGCTGCCGTACGCCCATGCCCTGGCATGCCCAGGACCCGCACGGCGGTTTCAGCGCCGAGCAGCCCTGGTTGCCGGTGTCGGCCGGGCACCTGCCGCTGTCGGTGGCCGCCCAGGAGGCGGACGAGGCGTCCATGCTCGCTACCTACCGGCGCTTTCTCGCCTGGCGCCGGCAGCAGCCGCTGCTGATCGAAGGCCGCCTGCGCGTGGTGCACCACGACGACGCCTTGCTGGTGTTCGAGCGCCGCCTGGGTGAGGAGGCCTGGCTGTGCCTGTTCAACCTCGGCGCCGAAGCGCGGCACTTCAGCCTCCCGAACCCCGTCGAAGCCCTACCGGCGCCTGCCAGCAACGCGGTCTTCGAGGGCTCCGGGGTACACTTGCCGGCCCATGGCTTCGGCTTTGCCCGCCTGCTCGGCTAAACGGGCTGGCTAGACCGTCGCGCCGACGGATTCGGCGCGCCTATCGCCAGCGGGTGGCAGCACCACCGCCCGCCTCAGGAGAACCGCCACAATGGCCAGCGTGAGCCTGCGCAATATCTGCAAGAGTTACGGCGACATTCCCATCACCCGCGGCATCGACCTGGAGATCGAGGATGGCGAGTTCGTGGTCTTTGTCGGGCCGTCCGGTTGCGGCAAGTCCACCCTGCTGCGGCTGATCGCCGGCCTGGAGGACATCACCCGCGGCGACCTGCTGATCGACGGCCAGCGGGTCAACGACAAACCGCCCATGGAGCGTTCGGTGGGCATGGTGTTCCAGTCCTATGCGCTCTACCCGCATATGAGCGTGGCGCAGAACATGGCATTCGGCCTGACCCTGGCCAAGGTCGGCAAGGCCGAGATCCGGCGCAAGGTCGAGGAGGTCTCGCGGATCCTGCAATTGGACGCGCTGCTCGAGCGCAAGCCCAAGGATCTGTCCGGTGGGCAGCGCCAGCGGGTGGCGATTGGCCGAACCCTGGTGCGCGAACCCAAGGTGTTTCTGTTCGACGAGCCGCTGTCCAACCTGGACGCCGCCCTGCGGGTGCAGATGCGCATCGAGATCTCCCGGCTGCACCAGCGCCTGCAGGCGACCATGATCTACGTGACCCACGATCAAGTCGAAGCCATGACCATGGCCGACAAGATCGTGGTGCTCAACGCCGGACGGATCGCCCAGGTGGGGCCGCCGTTGGAGCTGTACCACTACCCGTGCGACCGTTTCGTCGCCGGTTTTATCGGTTCGCCGCAGATGAATTTTCTGCCGGTGCGGGCGCTCAGGGCCAGCGCCGCGACGGTGGAGGTCGAGCTGCCGGGCGGCTCCAGCCTGTGTCTGCCGGTGGACGGCAGCGCGGTGCAGGCCGGCGATCCGCTGACCCTGGGCATTCGCCCGGAACACTTCGTCGACGCCGCCCAGGCGGATTTCGCCTTCCATGGCGAAATCGCGGTGGCCGAGCGCCTGGGCGACCACAACCTGTTGTACCTGAGCCTCGAAGGGGTCGAGTCCCTGGTCAATCTGCGCAGCGACGCTAACGGCCGGGTCGCGGTGGGCCAGGTTTATGCCGCCGGGCTGATGGCCAATAAATGCCACCTGTTCCGCGCCGACGGCCAGGCCTGCGCGCGGCACTACCGGGAGCCGGCGCTCCACGGCTGACCGCTGTCGGTACGTCTTCGGGCGCATTCTGCCTAAGGACTTCGCGCCGCGCATTTGTAGGGCGGGCAACGCCCGCGCATCCTGGCGATAGTGCGCGGGGGACCCCGGGCAGCGCGTGGACGCTATCGCCGCGCCCGGCCCAGCCCTCCCGCCACGATCCGGCTATGCCGAGCGCGTTTCGTAGGGCGGGCAACGCCCGCGCATCCCCTGTGGCTACCGCCTTCGTCGAGCACGCCGGCGGTGACGCGCGGCAGGGCTGACCGGTAGCCGTGCGCATCCATACCCGCCCGCCCGGGCGGGCCTGCCGTTTTGTGCTGCCTGGCGTTCGCCAGGATTCCGTTGGCTGTCCGCAACAACGCCAGGGCGTAGGGCCGCCCGAATCCTGAGCCGCTACGCCGGCTGCCTACGCCGTGGAAAAACCTCTGGAGGAGGTGGGGCCGACCCTGGCGTCGCGCCATTCTGCTGGGGCCGGCCCATGCCGGCCTTTGCATCCGGGCGTGCCCCGAACAGCTCACCACAATGACAACAAGGGAGCTTTACGATGAATCGATACCTGTACATCGCCGGTCTGGTTGTGGCCCTGACCCCGCTGGCCTGCCCCTATGGCCGCCTGCTGGAAGCGGCGGACGTCGACGGCAAGAGTCCCAACGCCGTGCGTTACCACGGCGGCGACGACATCATCCTCCAGGGGTTTCACTGGAACAGCATCCGTACGTCCCCGAACGGCTGGTACGCCAGCCTCGCCGAACGGGCACGGAGCATCGCCGCCGACGGTTTCACGACGATCTGGATGCCGGTGCCCTGGCGCGATTTTTCCAGCTGGCGCGACGGCAGCGTCTCTGGCGGCGGCGAGGGGTATTTCTGGCACGACTTCAACAAGAACGGGCGCTACGGCAGCGACGACCAGCTCAAGCAGGCCGCCAACGCGCTGCACGAGGCCGGCGTCAAGGTCCTCTACGACGTGGTGCCCAACCATATGAACCGTGGTTTCCCGAGCAAGGAGATCAACCTGCCGGCCGGTCAGGGCCTGTGGCGCGACGACTGCATCGACCCCGGCAACGGGGCCAACGACTGCGACGACGGCGACCGTTTTATGGGCGGCGATGCCGACCTCAATACCGGCCACGGGCAGAATTTCGAACGTTTCGCCGAGGAATTTCGCAACCTTAAGGACAACTACCGGGGCGGCGGCCTGCGCTTCGACTTCGCCCGGGGTTATGCCGCTGAACGGGTCGACAGCTGGATGGGCGCCGCCCTGGACAATGGCTTCTGCGTCGGCGAGCTGTGGAAAGCCCCTGGCGAATACCCAAGCGGTGATTGGCGGCATGGCGCGAGCTGGCAGCAGGCGCTGAAGGACTGGTCCGATCGCGCCAAGTGCACGGTGTTCGATTTCGCCCTCAAGGAGCGCATGCAGAATGGTAGCCTCGCCGACTGGCGCCATGGCCTGAACGGCAACCCCGACCCGCGCTGGCGCGAAGTGGCGGTGACCTTCGTCGATAACCATGACACCGGTTATTCGCCGGGGCCTAACGGCGGCCAGCATCACTGGCCGCTGCCTGACGCCCGGGTGCGCCAGGCCTATGCCTATATCCTCGCCAGCCCCGGCACACCGGTGGTCTATTGGTCGCACCTGTACGACTGGGGGCACGGCGCGCTGATCCGTCAGCTGATCCAGATCCGCCGCGCCGCCGGCGTGCGCGCCGATTCGCCGATCCGCTTCCACGACGGTTCTTCCGGCCTGGTGGCCAGCGTGACCGGCACCCGCCAGACCCTGCTGATTGCCCTGGGCTCCGACCTGGGCAGTCCGGCCCAGGTCGCCAACGGCAGCTTTACTCCGGTTCTCGCCGAGGACCAAGGCCAGCTGCGCATCTGGGCCCAGGACCCGGGCGACGACGGTGGCAGCCTGGTCAGCCTGCGGTTTCGCTGCGATAACGGCGTGACCCAGCCCGGCGACAGCGTCTACGCGGTCGGCAACCTGGCCGCGCTGGGCAGTTGGAATCCGGCCAACGCGGTGCGCCTGAGCGACATCAGCGCCTACCCGACCTGGCAAGGCCGCATCGGCCTACCGGCGGGCCAGGCAGTGGAGTGGAAATGCATCGTGCGCAGCGAAGCCAATCCGGTCCAGGTCAGGCGCTGGCAGCCGGGCGCCAACAACCAGGTGCTGACCGCGGCGGGTGTGGAAAGCCGCGGCGGGTTCTAGAGCATTTCCACGAAAAACCTGTCAGCCAGCGAGTGGGGCTCGACTCCGCCTTGGTGGGTTACGCCGCGCGGCAGCCGCGGCGTGATGTGTCGGAGTCGCGTTGCGCACGGCTAACGCCACCCTACGGAAAGCGCACCGGCGTAGCAGCCGCGGGGTGCCCAACTTGCTGTAGGTCCTCGATACCGAGGACTCGTCAGGGTTTTAAAAAAACCTAAAAAAAACCCCGTCGGGCACAACCCGACGGGGCTTTTTTAAGCGGCGCTGGCTTAGCCGCCGAGGTAGGCGTCGCGCACTTTAGGGTCGACCAGCAGGGCCTCGCCGGTGCCCTGCATGACGATCCGGCCGTTCTCCAGCACATAGGCGCGGTCGGCCAGCTTGAGCGCCTGGTTGGCGTTCTGCTCGACCAAAAACACCGTGACCCCATCCTTGCGCAGTTGCTCGATGATGTCGAAGATCTGCTGGATGATGATCGGTGCCAGGCCCAGCGACGGCTCGTCAAGCAACAGCAGCTTGGGTTTGCTCATCAGCGCGCGGCCGATGGCGAGCATCTGCTGCTCGCCGCCGGACATGGTACCGGCGCGCTGGGCGAAGCGTTCCTTCAGGCGCGGGAACAGGTGCAGGACCTTGTCCATCTGTTCCTGGTTATCGGCCTTGGTGCCGAAGAACCCGCCCATGGCCAGGTTCTCCTCCACGGTCAGGCGGGCGAACACCCGCCGGCCTTCAGGCACCACCGCGATGCTGCGGCGCATGATGTCGCAGGAGTCCAGGCCCACCAGTTCCTCGCCCTGGTAGCGGATGCTGCCGCTGGCCGCCCGCGGCGAGCCGCAGAGGGTCATCAGCAAGGTCGACTTGCCGGCGCCGTTGGCGCCGATCAGGGTGACGATCTCGCCTTTCTGCACTTCGACATTGATGCCGTGCAGCGCCTGGATCTTGCCGTAAAAGGTGGATACGTTTTCGAAGTACAACATGGCTTACGCTTCCCCCAGATAGGCTTTGATCACGTCCGGATTGTCGCGGATCTGCTCCGGCGTGCCGTTGGCCAGGGGGGTGCCCTGGTTGATCACAAAGATATGGTCGGAGATGCTCATGACCAGTTTCATGTCGTGTTCGATCAACAGCACGGTGACGTTGTGCTGGTCACGCAGCACGCCGATCAGCGCCTTGAGGTCGTCGGTTTCCCGGGGGTTGAGGCCGGCCGCCGGTTCGTCGAGCATCAGGATGCGTGGCCGGGTCATCATGCAGCGGGCGATTTCCAGGCGGCGTTGCTGGCCGTAGGCCAGGGTGCCGGCCGTGCGGTTGGCGAATTCGGTCAGGTTGACCTGCTCCAGCCAGTGCGCGGCGAAATCCATGGCTTCGCGTTCGCTCTTGCGAAAGGCCGGGGTCTTGAACAGCCCAGCGAGGAAATTGGTGTTGAGGTGGCGATGCTGGGCCACCAGCAGGTTCTCGATGGCGGTCATGTCCTTGAACAGGCGAACGTTCTGGAAAGTCCGCACCACGCCCCGGCGGGCAATCTGGTGACCGGGCAGGCCCTGGATCGCTTCGCCGTCGAGCAGGATGCTGCCGGACGACGGTTGGTAAAAGCCGGTCAGGCAGTTGAACACGGTGGTCTTGCCGGCGCCGTTCGGGCCGATCATCGACACCACTTGCCGTTCCTGCACGCTGAGGGCCACGTTGTTGACGGCCAGCAAGCCGCCGAAACGCATGCACAGGCCGCTGACTTCCAGGATAGGGCGGCTCATGACTTCAGCTCCAGGTGCGGGCGCTGCATGGGCAGCAGACCTTGTGGGCGCCAGATCATCATCAGCACCATCAGGGCGCCGAACATCAACATGCGGTATTCGCTGAACTCGCGCATCAGCTCCGGCAACAGGATCATCACCACGGCGGCCAGGATGATGCCCAGCTGCGAGCCCATGCCACCGAGCACCACGATGGCGAGGATGATCGCCGATTCGATAAAGGTGAAGGACTCGGGGGTGACCAGGCCTTGGCGGGCGGCGAAGAAACTACCGGCGAAACCGGCGAAGGTCGCGCCCAGGGTGAAGGCCGAGAGCTTGATCACGGTGGGGTTCATGCCCAGCGCGCGGCAGGCGATTTCGTCTTCGCGCAGGGCTTCCCAGGCGCGGCCGATCGGCATGCGCAACAGGCGATTGATCACGAACAGGGTCAGCAGCACCAGCAGCAGGGCGATCAGGTAGAGGAACACCACCTTGTTCACCGAGTTGTAGGCGATGCCGAAATACTCGTGGAAGGTCTGCATGCCTTCGGCGGCTTTACGCTCGAAGCTCAGGCCGAACAGCGTGGGCTTTTCGATATTGCTGATGCCGTTGGGGCCACCGGTCAGTTCGGTCATGTTGCGCAGCAGGATACGGATGATCTCGCCGAACCCCAGGGTCACGATGGCCAGGTAGTCACCGCGCAGGCGCAGCACCGGGAAACCGAGGATAAAGCCGAAGAACGCCGCCATCAGGCCGGCAATCGGCAGGCAGATCCAGAAGCCCAGGCCGAAATAGTGCGACAACAGCGCATAGCTGTAAGCACCGACCGCGTAGAACCCCACATACCCCAGGTCCAGCAGGCCGGCCAGGCCGACCACGATGTTCAGGCCAAGGCCAAGCATCACGTAGATCAGGATCAGGGTGGCGATGTCCACCGCGCCACGGGAGCCGAAAAACGGCCAGACCAGGGCCATCATGACCAGGCCGAGGATGATCCAGCGTTGGGTCGAGGGCAGGGTCAGGAAGTTGCTGGCCTGGCTCGGCAGCAGTGGCAGCTTGGGCGCCGAGGTCCAGGCGGCCGAAATGCGTCCACGCAGCAGCTGCCAGACGAACATCAGCACCGCGCAGGCGGCGATGGTCCACAACATGGCCGGCGACGCGCCATGCACTTGCAGGGTAATGCCGACGGTGGTCAGTTTCAGGCCGAGCACCGGGTAGGCCACGGCCAGCACCAGCAGGGCGCTGAAAAACGCCGTTTTGAGTGACTTACTCATACTTTTTCAACCTCCGGACGGCCGAGGATACCGGTCGGGCGGAACAGCAGCACCAATACCAGCAGGCCAAAGGCCACAACGTCTTTGTACTGATCGCCGAAGATGTCGGCGCCGAAGGCTTCGGCGACGCCCAGCACCAGGCCGCCGAGCATGGCACCCGGGATGCTGCCGATGCCGCCGAGCACGGCCGCGGTAAAGGCCTTGATGCCCACCAGGAAGCCGGCGTTGGGGTTGATCACACCGTACTGCATGCTCAGCAGCACCGCCGCGACGGCCGCCAGGGCGGCGCCGATGACAAAGGTCAGGGCGATGATGTTGTTGGTGTTGATGCCCAGCAGGTTGGCCATCTTGATGTCTTCGGCGCAGGCCCGGCAGGCACGGCCCAGGCGCGAGCGGGCGATAAACCAGGTCAGCGCCAGCATGGTCACCAGGGTCACGGCGAAGATCAGGATCTGCATGTAGGAGATCACCACCTCGTTGGTGGCGTTCTCGCCGAACACGAAGTTGCCCGGGATCAGGTTGGGGATCGACTTGTCCTTGGAGTCCTGGGACAGCAGCACGGTGTTTTGCAGGAAGATCGACATGCCGATCGCCGAGATTAGCGGGATCAGCCGGTTGCTACCGCGCAGCGGGCGGTAGGCGATGCGTTCGATGCTGTAACCGTAGGCGCTGGTGACCACGATGCTGCCCAGGAAGGCGGCGGTCATCAGCAGCGGCAAACTGTCCAGGCCCAGCATGGTCAGCCCGGCAATGGCGATAAAGGCCACGTAGGAGCCGATCATGTACACCTCGCCGTGGGCGAAGTTGATCATGCCGATGATCCCATAGACCATGGTGTAGCCGATGGCGATCAGGGCATAGGTGCTGCCAACGGTCAGGCCGTTAACCAGCTGTTGTAAGTAGTGATAGAGATCAGGCATTACCTAACTCCTCGGGCATCACGACAACTGCGCTCGTGGCGCGACGGATGTCCGAAATAGCAAATAGACAAAACCCACTGCCAAGGCAGTGGGTTTTGGGTTCAGGCGGGACGCTTACTTGGCTTCGGTCTTGGTGCCGTCGGCATGCCATTCGTAGACGACGAAGCTGAAGTCCTTCAGGTCGCCCTTCTCGTCGAACGCCAGTTCGCCAGTCGGGGTAGAGAAGGTGTTGGCGCGCAGGGCGGCCGCTACCTTGGCGGTGTCGGTGTCGCCGGCTTTCTTGATGCCTTCGGCGATCACTTGCACTGCGGCGTAGGCCGGGAAGACGAACGGACCGCTCGGGTCTTCGTTCTTTTCCTTGAAGGCCGCGACCAGCGCCTGGTTCTTCGGATCCTGGTCGAAGGACTTCGGCAGGGTCACCAGCATGCCTTCGGAAGCCGGGCCAGCGATGGCCGAGATTTCCTTGTTGCCCACGCCTTCAGGGCCCATGAAGCGGACTTTCAGGCCTTTCTCAACCGACTGACGCAGCAGCAGGCCCAGCTCCGGGTGGTAGCCGCCGTAGTAGACGAAGTCCACACCGGCTTGCTTGAGCTTGGCCAGCATCGAGGAGAAGTCCTTGTCGCCGGTGTTGATGCCTTCGAACATCACCACTTTGATGCCCTTGGCGTCCAGCACTTGCTTGACCGCGGTGGCAATACCTTCGCCGTATTGGCCCTTGTCGTGAATCACGGCAACGGTTTTGGGTTTGATATGGTCGGCGATGAAGTTACCGGCGGTCGGACCTTGCAGGCTGTCCAGACCAATGGTGCGGAAGATCAGCTTGTAACCACGGGTGGTGATTTCCGGGCTGGTGGACGCCGCGGTCACCATGATGATGCCTTCGTCTTCGTAGATGTCCGAAGCCGGTTGAGTGGAGCTGGAGCACAGGTGGCCGACGACGAATTTCACATCATCGTTGACGATCTTGTTGGCGACCGCCACGGCTTGTTTCGGATCGCAGGCGTCGTCATAGACCACGCCTTCGAGCATCGAACCGTTGACCCCGCCGGCCTTGTTGATCTGCTCGATGGCCATCTTGGCGCCCACGAACTGCATCTCGCCGTACTGGGCGACCGCACCGGTCACCGGGCCGGCGAGGGCGATCTTGATGGTGTCAGCCGCTACCGAGTAGCTGGCAACGCCGGCCATGGCCATGGCGGCAAACAGTTTGGAAATCTGCTTAGTAGCCTTGTTCATAGAGCTCCACTCTTAATGGTTTTTTTTGTGTGTTTTGTCATTGGTGTGGTTCTTACGGCCAGAGCGGCAGAACCGGTTGGACTCACCCCGGTCTAACCCCTGCAACTTTACCGGCTGAGTGTAGAGCGGGGCTTTGGGCGTTGAAAAGCCAGTACCGACGGCGGAACGCCTTGGTGTCGCTTAAGTGTAAGTAACGTATAGAAAAACGGCGTTTGCTCAGTGCCTTGCGGCAGCGCCTTGGGCTGTTCCGGGAGGCGCGATATCATGCCGTCGCTGACCTCACCGGTGGAACCCATGACACAACCTAGCACCCTCTATGCCAAACTGCTCGGGGAAACTGCCGCCATCTCCTGGATCGAGCTGCAACCATTTTTTGCCCGCGGGGCCCTGCTGTGGGTCGACGCTCACCAGGACTTGATCGCCGTGGCTGAAGCCGTCGCCGAGAACGACCAGCAGCGCGTCGCAGCCTGGCTGGCGGCCGGCCAACTGAGCAAGGTCGAGGCGCCCCTGGCCGAAGACCTGCTGGCACGCGATCCGACCTTGTGGGCGGTGGTGGTGTCGCCTTGGGTGCTGGTCCAGGAGCGCGTGGCGCCGGCCTTGCACTGAGCCGGGGCGGGCGGCGCGAGCCCTACGACTGCCTGGCGTGGGCCAACGTACACAGTGATGGTCCGCCGCCCACCCGCCGTCATACCCGCGCAGGCGGGTATCCAGTGCTGGCGACGCCAGTGGTCCAGAGGAGGCACGCTTCCATAGCATGGCCTCGGCGGCCCAGTCCGCTTTTTCGCACGCCTCGTTGGGATCTGCCGGCGTTCTACGCCCTGACCCAACGCTGACGCGCCCAGGCGCTCAGGGTGTCGACCGCCAGCACCAACGCCAGCATGGCCAGGATCACGCTCGCCGCCTGGGCCTCCTGGAACAGGCTGAGGTTGACGTATAGCAACTGGCCGAGCCCGCCGGCGCCGACAAAGCCGAGCACACTGGCCATGCGGATATTGTTCTCCCAGCGGTACAGGGTATAGGCGATCAGCTGCGGCACCAGGTTCGGCAGGGTGCCGTAGCAGAACGCGGCTATCTGGCCGCTGCCAGCCAGCCGCAGCGCTTCGGCTGGTGCGGCTGGGGTATTTTCCAGGGCCTCGGCGAACAGCCGGCCCAGGACCCCGCTGGTGTGCAGCGCCAACGCCAGGGTACCGGCATTCGGTCCGAGGCCGGCGGCCAGCACCATCAACGCCGCCCAGACCAGCTCCGGCACCGCGCGCAGGGCATTGAGCAGCAGGCGAGCCACCGCGCGTGCGGGCCACCCCCAACGGCCGGCCGCGGGCAACGCCAGCGCCAGGCCCAGGATGGCCGCCAACAGCGTGCCGAGCGCGGACATGGCCAGGGTTTCCAGCGCGCCCTGGCCAATCGTGCGCAGGTGCGTGGGCGACAGGTCGGGTTGGGCAAACCGGCTGGCATAGCCGGCCATCTGTTGCAGGCTGTCGCCTTCGAGCAAGGCGCCCAGGTCGAGGCCGAGGTAGACAAAGGACGCCACCACCGCGGCCAGGGCCAGCAGGACGATCACGGGGCCGGCAAGGGGGCTCCGGCTCATGTCAGCTGCTCGCGCAGCAGGCGGCTGAGGCGATCGGCCAGCAGCACCAGCAGCAGGAAGGTCAGCAACATACTGGCCACTTCGCCCCCGGCGAACATGCGCATCGACAGGTCCATCTGCTGGCCGAGGCCACCGGCGCCGACAAAGCCCATGATCACCGACGCACGGATCGCGCATTCCCAGCGGTAGACCCCATAGGACAGCATCTCGGCAGCGGCATTGGGCAGCACCCCGTAACAGAAGGCGGCCAGACGGGGACTGCCTGACACCAGCAAGGCCCGGGAGGGACGCAGGTCGACCGACTCGTAGATTTCCGCGTAAACCTTGCCGAGCATGCCGCTGTAGGTGATGGCGATGGCCAGCACCCCGGCGGTGGGTCCCAGCCCCACCGCCCGGACGAACAACAGGGCCCAGACCAGCTCGGGCACGCTGCGCAGCACGATCAGCAGGCCGCGCACGGGCCAGCGCAGGGCCGCGGTCCAGGCCGCCGGGCGGCCGTCGCGCAGCACGGCGGACAAGGACAGCGCGCGGCTGGCCAGCAACGAGGCCGGCAGGGCGATCAGCAACGCCAGTGCCATGCCCGCCGTGGCGATGGCCAGGGTTTCCAGCGTGGCGCGCAGCAGCAGGTCGAGAAAATCCGCCTGATGGGCCGGCGGCCAGAAACTCGCCACGAAGTTGCCCATATTGGCGCGGTTGCGTTCGTCCAGTAGCACTCCGAGATCGAGCTCGCTGAAGCGCAGCCCCGGCCACAGCAGCGCCACGGCCAGCAGGCCGATCAGCAGCCGCGGCAGTGCGGCGGGGTCCCTGGTCACGGCCTTCAGCATCGGGGCGCTTGTAGCCTGGGCGAGGAGTGTTCGGGTAGTGGCGCTGAGTGCAACTGCTGATTGGCGTACAGCCGCTCCAGCTCGGCCGGACCGACGCTGCTGGCCGCCTGGTCGAAGAGGATACGCCCCTCGCGCAGGCCGATGATGCGCGGAAAATGCGCCAGTGCCAGGTCCACCGCGTGCAGGCTGGCCAGCAGGGTGGCGCCGCGGTCCAGGGCCTCCTGGTTCAGCAGCTCCAGGGTGTGGGCCGACAGCACCGGATCCATGGCTGACACCGGTTCGTCGGCCAGCAGCAGTGGCGGCGCCTGGTACAGCACCCGGGCGATACCGACCCGTTGCAGCTGGCCCCCCGACAACTGGTCGCAGCGTTCGAACAGCTTGTCCGCCAAGTCCAGGCGCGCCAGGGCGGCGGTCGCGCCAAGACGGTCCAATGGATAGAGCAGGCTCAGCAGGCTCTTACCCAGCGACCACTGCCCGATGCGTCCGGCCAGCACGGCGGTCACCACCCGCTGCCGGGGCGGCAGCGGTGGCGCCTGGTGGATCAGGCCGATGCGCGCGCGCAGCCGTTGGCGCTGGCCGGCGGACAGGCGCCAAGGCGCGCTACCGAGCACCTCGACTTCGCCGCTGCTGGGCGGCACGGCCGTGGCCAGCAGGCGCAGCAAGCTGGTCTTGCCGGCCCCCGAGGGGCCGATGATGGCCACGCGTTCGCCAGGCTCGATCCGCAGGTCGATGCCGGCGAGCGCCACCTGGCCGTTGGCCTGGACCAGGCCCGCGCCGCTCAGGCGCAGGCCGGCGCCTGTCACTTGAGCAGGCCCGCGGCGCGCGCCGCTTCCTCGATGCCCAGGTAGTTTTCCGGGCGTGTCTCGATAAAGCGGCTGGCCGCCTGCAGGTCCAGGATCGCCTTGTGCTCGGGATTGGCCGGGTCAAGGGCAAGAAAGGCCGCCTTGAGCTTGGCGCTCAGGGCGGGGTCGAGACTGCCGCGCACGGTCCAGTTGTAGTCGTAGTAGCTGGGCGTGGTCGCAAAGACCTTGACCTTGTCGGTATCGACCTTGCCGGCAGCGACCAGCTTGTCCCACACCGAGGCGTTCAGCACGCCGCCATCGACCTTGCCGGCCTGGACCCAGGCGACGGTGGCGTCATGGGCGCCGGAGAAGGCCACGCGACTGAAGAACTGCTCGGGGGTGATGCCGTCCTTGAGCATAAAGTAGCGTGGCATCAGGCTGCCGGAGGTCGAAGAGACCGAGCCGAAGGCGAACGTCTTGCCCTTGAGGTCCTGCAGCGACTTGACCGCGGGATCGGCGCTGATGAATTTGCTGGTGAATTTCTCGTCCTGCTCGCGCTGCACCAGGGGGATAGCGTTGCCGGTTTTCAGGCGAGCCTGGACGAAGGTGAAACCGCCCAGCCAGGCCAGGTCCAAGCGATCCGCGGCGAGGGCTTCGACCACGGCAGCGTAGTCGGACACCGGCACGAACTCGACCTTCATGCCCAGTTGCTGCTCCAGGTAAGCACCCAGGGGTTTGAACTTGCGCAGCAGTTCGGTGGGCGCCTCGTCGGGAATGGCCGATACCCGCAGCACCTCGGCGGCGTGGGTCAGGCTGGCCGACAGGGCGAGCACGAGGCTGGCGGCGAGGGTCAGGGTACGTTTGAGCATGGGCTTCTCCGGTGCGGGGGCGGGACGTGGGGGCAGTATAAAGGCATGCCTCCAGGCTGGGTCGTTTGATTGGGGTTTCATTGGGGCGCCGGATCGTTAAGATGCGCACTTCTTCCCCCAGGAGGGCGACCGCCATGACCGATTCCCTGCCCGCGCTGGCGTTCGCCGGCATCGGCCTGATGGGCTTGCCCATGTGCCGGCGTTTACTCGCTGCCGGTTATCCGCTGGCGGTGTGGAACCGCTCGCCGGACAAGTGCGCGCCCCTGGTCGCCGCCGGGGCCCGCCAAGTGGCGACGCCGTCCGAGTTGTGCGCCCAGGCTGACCTGGTGCTGTTGTGCCTGGCCGATACCGCGGTGGTGCGCGAGGTGGTGTTCGGTACCGATGGAGTCGCCCAGGGCGCCCAGCCTGGCCAGGTGCTGGTGGACCTGTCCAGCGTGGAGCCCGCCGCCACCCGCGAGATGGCGGCCGAATGGGCGCGCCTGACCGGCGCGGGGTGGGTCGATGCGCCGGTGTCCGGCGGCACGCCCGGTGCCGAGGCCGGCAGCCTGGTGATCATGGCCGGCGGCACTGCGGTCGATATCGAGCGGGTGCGGCCCATCCTGCTGAACCTCGGGCAGCGGCTGACCCGTATGGGCGAGGTGGGCGCGGGGCAGGTGACCAAGGTCTGCAACCAGATGATCGTTGCCTGTAATGCCCTGGTGATTGCCGAGGTGGTGGCGCTGGCCGAGCGTGCGGGTGTCGCCAGCGAGTGCCTGGCCGCGGCCCTGGCAGGGGGGTTCGCCGATTCGAAACCCTTGCAGATCCTCGCGCCGAGGATGGCCGAACGATGCTACGAACCCGTCCAGTGGCACGTGCGGACCCTGCTCAAGGACCTCGACACGGCGGTGGGCCTGTCGCGCCAGCACGGCGCCGCGGCGCCCTTGACCGGACTGGCCGCGCAATTGATGCGCCAGCACGGCGCGCGCGGCTTCCTGGCCAGTGACCCGGCCACCTTGGTGCAGCTGTACCGGGAGGACCCGTCATGAAGATCGCCGCCAACCTGTCGTTGCTGTTTACCGAGTTGCCCTTGTGCGAGCGGGTGCTGGCGGCTCGGGCGGCGGGTTTCGCGGGGGTGGAAATCCAGTTTCCCTATGACGTGCCGGCGGTTGCGCTAAACGCAGCGCTGCAGGCGGCTGGCCTGCCACTGGTGCTGATCAACTTGCCAGCCGCTGATCTGCTGGCGGGTGGGCCGGGGTTGGCGGCGGTGCCGGACCGGCAGGACGAATTCGATGCCGCGCTGCAACAGGCCCTGACTTATGCGGCCGTGGTGCGACCGGCCAGCGTCAATGTACTGCCGGGCCGTCTGGCTGAGGGGCTCGATTCCGCGCAGGCGTGGGAGACCCTGGTCGCCAACCTGCGGCAGGCGGCCAGGGCGTTCGAACCGCTGGGCATCCGGGTCCTGTGCGAGGCGATCAATCCATTGGATATGCCGGGTTTCCTGATCAGCACGCCGGCCCAGTTGCTGACGTTACTGGCGGCTGTCGATCACCCCAATTGCGCGGCGCAACTCGACCTGTTCCATATGGCGCGCCAAGGGCTGGACCTGGTGACGGCCATCGACAGCCTGGCCGGTCGCATTGGCCATGTGCAGTTTGCCGATTACCCGGGACGCGGCGCCCCTGGCAGTGGACAGCTGGATTTCGCCGCGGCGCGGCGCGCCCTGGTGGCCCAGGGCTATGCCGGCTGGCTGGGGGCGGAGTACCTGCCGGGTCAGCAGGGAGCCGCCGCCAGCCTGGGCTGGTTGCCGGACTGGCAGGCCTGACGCCGATCAAACGTCTGGCTCAAGGTTTGGCGCACTCGACACGATTACGGCCCTGGCGCTTGGCCTGGTACAGCGCCACGTCGGCGTCGCTGAGCAAATCGTCCAGCGCCTTGCCTGGCTGCAGGCAGGCGACCCCCAGGCTGGCGGTGATCTTGCTGTCAACCAGGAAACGGTTGCCGGCCACCAGGCCGCGCAGTTTTTCCGCCAGGGTGCTGGCGTGGACCAGGTCGGTGTGCGGCATCAGGATGACAAAGGCTTCGCCGCTCCAGCGACACAGCTGGTCGGACTGGCGCAGGTTATTGCGCAGCAATCGCGCAATGCTGCAGAGCACCCCGTCGCCCACCTGGTGGCCATGGTTGTCATTGATCTTCTTGAAGCGGTCGATGTCGAGCAGGGCCAGCGCGAGGGGTTGCGCATAGCGTTCGCTGCGGGCGATTTCCTGGCGCGCCAGCGTCTCGAACTTCAGTCGATTGGACAAGCCGGTGAGCAGGTCGGTGTCGCCCAGGCGTTCCAGGCGGGCGGTGCTGGCCAGCAGTTTTTTCTCCAACGCTTCGCGCTGCTGGGCCTGCTGGCGCAGACGCCGGGCCAGGCGGCGGCACTGCAGCGCCAGTACCGCCGCCAGGACGGTCGCCAGCAACAGGGCGATGGCCAAGGGCAACAGCGGCAGGGCGGCGTCCGGCGTAGCTGCCGCGACCAGCCGTGTATCCGCCTGCGGGAGAGCGGCGAGGCCGTGTGCGGTGGTCGCAGGCCTTACCGGCGCAGGCCCGGGAGCGGCGAGGACGTTGCTGGGCGTGGCCGCGGATGCGGCGCCGAATGTGGTGGGGACCGACGCGGCCAGTACCAGGCAGGCCAGCAGTGTCAGCCTCCTGACAAAGGCGGCGAGGCCAGCCGGGGTGCTCCTGGATGGATAAGCGGATGTGCTTGGCATGGTGTCCCTGTCCCTGGGTAGCGGTCGCGGTGCAGCCTGATGGGCCGGTCCCTGTCCGTAGGGACCTCGCGGCAATGCTATGAACATGGACAGGCATCGCCGGTTCGTCAATGCGCGGCCAGGCCGACCGGTGCGCGGCACGGGCGTGCCAGCCCCTACATTCCCTTACATAAGGCCTACGAATGGTCGCAGACAGGCCTGGAATAAGGCTCTAGATTGCCTGCATCCTGTCCAATAACAACAAGAGAGCCTGACCCCATGCAGCACGCTCCGCTTGCAGGCAATGCCTGGCGCATCCTGTTCCTGCTGTTTCTCGCCAATCTGTTCAATTTCTTCGATCGCACCATTCCGGCCATCATCATCGAGCCGATCCGCCTGGAGTGGAACCTCAGCGATCTGCAGATCGGCCTGATCGGCACGGCGTTCACCATCGTCTACGCCATTGCCGGCCTGCCCCTGGGGCGCATGGCCGATACCGGCGCGCGGCGCAAGATCATGGGCTGGGGCTTGCTGGCCTGGAGCGGCTTGACCGCGGTCAACGGCCTGGCCTGGAATTTCTGGAGCTTCCTGCTGATTCGCATGGGCGTCGGCATCGGCGAAGCCAGTTATGCGCCAGCGGCCAACTCGCTGATCGGCGACCTGTTCCCGGCGCACAAGCGGGCACGGGCCATGGGTATTTTCATGCTCGGGCTGCCGCTGGGCCTGCTGCTGGCGTTTTTTACCATAGGGGCCATGGTGCAGGCGTTCGGCAGTTGGCGCGCGCCATTTTTTATCGCGGCGGTGCCGGGTGTGTTGCTGGCGCTGTTTATGTTCTTTATCAAGGAGCCGCAACGGGGCGCCGCCGAAACCGTGCAGGTGGCCGCCGTGCCGGTGGACAAGCCGCTGCGCAAGGTCCTGGCGATCCCGACCTTCGGCTGGCTGGTACTGGCCGGGCTGACCTTCAACTTCGCCACCTACGCCTGCAACTCCTTTATGGTGCCGATGCTGCAGCGTTACTTCCAGCTGCCCATGGTCCAGGCCGCCACGGCCACCGGGGTCATCGTCGGCCTGACCGGTCTGGTGGGCCTGACCCTGGGCGGCTGGATCGCCGACCGCCTGCATCAGCGTTCCGAGCGCGGACGGCTGTTGTTCGGCGCGGCCTCGATGCTGATCGCCTCGCTGGCCACGGGCACGGCCCTGCTGCTGGGGCGGATCGAGATCGGTGTATTCGTCGCGGTATTCAGCCTCGGTTGGCTGTTCTCCTACAACTTCTACACCTGCGTCTACACCTCGATTCAGGACGTGGTGGAGCCGCGCCTGCGGGCCACTGCCATGGCGCTGTTCTTCGCTGGCCTGTACTTGCTCGGTGGCGGCCTGGGCCCGGTGGTGGTCGGCTGGCTATCGGACCACTTCGCCCAGGCGGCGATGCTCGCCGAGGGCGCCACACAGATGACCGAAGCCTTCAAGGCCGTGGGCCTGCACAGCGCCATGCTGCTGATTCCGGTGGCGCTGTTTCTGACCATGCTCTCGCTGCTGCTGGCGGCCCGCTGCTTCAGCACGGACGCGGCGAAGATGCGCCAGGGCCTGCACGACGCAGTACCCGCGTAGGGTCTTGCTCAGGGCTGTTGCAGGCGCCGGCGGATTGGCTCGAACTCGGGTGTGGCCTGGCGTTTGAGCGGATCCGGCAGGAGCTGCTCGATGGCTTGCCAATAGCTCCAGGGCACCTTGGCGGTGCCCAACTCGTAATCCATGGCATCCCAGCTGTCCTCGCGAAAGGCATAGAAGGCCCAATGCAGGCCTTGTTCCTCGAGCGTGCCGAGCACGTCCTCGAGGTACTGCTTGCAGCCGGTCAGTTGACGGATGCAGCCGAATTCACCGACCACCAGGCGGCTCCGGGGGATGCCGCGGGTGTGGGCCCAGTCCAGCGGTTGCTGCAGGTAATGGCCGACGCGTTGGGCGTCCCACTGTTCCTCGCGCTCGGCAAAGGGCACGGTGCCCGGATAGGGGTAAGGCGTGGCGCGCTTGAGGTTCGGCGCGCTGGTGGCGGCGTAGGGCTCGTACATATGCACGCTGTACAGCAGCCGGGCATCCTCCAGCGCCGTGGGCCAATACACGAAACTGTCTGCGGCCGCGTACCAGCCGGCGTCGAGCATGATGGGCGTGTGCGGATCGACCTCGCGAATGGCCGCGATCACCTGGCGATAGAAGGCCGGCAGGTCGTGCGTACTGCCGCTGACGCGCGGGTACCAGGCGCGCTGGGTGTCGGCGTCGGCATGTTCGGCCAGCCCGGCGCTGCGCTCCGGGGCGGGTTCGTTGATCAGGTTGTAGGCCGCCACGCCCGGGTGATCCTTGAGCACCCGAGCGAGGTCGCGCCAAAAGGCGGCGGCCTGGGTCCAGTAGCGGCGGTCCTGCCACAGGCGATCGTCAAACTGATCGCCATTGTTTTGCCGCCAGCGGGCGCCGGGCAGTGACAGCGGGCTGATCACCACTTTCAGCCCGGCCTGGGCCGCGTGATCCAGGGTTGCCTTGAGGGTGTCCAGGTCGCTTTGCACCAAACCCTGGTAGTGGTCGGCAGTGCCGAGCAGGAAATCCCGCTGTGCCGGCCGCCATTTGTCGTAGGCCAAGCGTACCCAGGTTGCGCCGTAGCCGTGCAACGCTGCGAAGTAGGCCCTGTCCGGCGGGAGTCGGTTGAAACTGTTACCGCCGCGTTGCGGCTGTTCCCAGAACGTCATCAGGTCCGCCGCCAAGGCGACAGGGGCGGCCAGGCAGCAGCCCAGCAGCAGGGTAGTCAGTAAGCGCGGCATGCAGGTTCTCGAGTAGGGGGCGCATCCGCGTCCGGCAGGGCGCCCGAGGGCGCCATTTGAACTGGCTGGCGGGGCCAGTTCAAGGGCGGTCTTGCACTGCGCGGCGAGGCGACGGGGGCTGTGCAATACTCTGGAGCGACCTTCCCGTCGTGGCCTTGCCGAGGGAGCTGTGATGACTGCCCGTTTCAGCCTGGGACATAGCCCGGCCTTTGCAGAACACCCGTTGTATCCGCAGCTGGATGACGGGAGTCTGGTGCTGCGGTGCGTCGTCCACCCCGACGATCTGCGCCCCGACGGGGTCGAGGTGCTGCTGCTGGACGGTTCGCTGTTGCAGGCCGCGCCCCTGGGTGAATGGCAAGCGCTGCAGACCACCCTGGTGAGCTTCGAGGCGCTGTCCACGGCGCTGCCCCTGCCGGTGGCGGGTACCCTGCAGGAGTTGCAGACGCTGTTGGCCTTCGCCGCCGAGCAGAGCCATCTGCGCGACAAGACCCGTCAGTTGGCCCAGGCCCTGCACAGCAAGCAGGGCGACCTGCAACGCTTGGTGGATGTTGGCCTGGCGCTCTCCGCGGAGAAGGACCTGGAACGCCTGCTCGGCAAGATACTCACCGAGGGACGGCGCTTGTCGCACTGCGACGCGGCCTCGCTGTTCCTGGTCGATCGCCGCCAGGCGGCTCAGGCCCAGCTGATCTTCAAGCTTACCCAGAACAGCTCGATCGCCACCCGTTTCCAGGAGCAGCGCATGCCCCTGACCAAGTCCTCGATTGCCGGGTACGTGGCCCTGACCAGTACCGAACTGAACATCGCCGATGCCTATGCCATCGCCAGCGAGGCGCCCTACCGGTTCAACCGCTCCTTCGACTTGCAGATGGGCTATCGAACCCTGTCGCTGCTGGCCATTCCCATGCTCAACCACCGTCATGAAGTGGTCGGGGTGTTGGAGTTCATCAACTGCCAGGGGGTGTCGGCGACTTCGGGTGAACCTGAGGTCATTGCCTTCGACGACGTGATGGCCGCATCGCTGCGGGCCCTGGCCAGCCAGGCCGCGGTGGCGATCGAGAACCGCCAGTTGCTGGATGAAATCAGCGGCCTTTTCGATGGCTTCGTCCAGGCTTCGGTTTTTGCCATCGAACAGCGCGATCCCACCTCCAGCGGTCATTCGTTCCGGGTCGCCGACCTGTGCATCGCGCTGGCGCGGCAGTTGCCGCTGGCTCCCTTGCCGCAGGTAAGCTGCCACGCCTTGAATGAGGAAGGCTTGCGCGAGTTGCGCTACGCGGCCCTGCTGCACGATTTCGGCAAGGTCGGGGTCCGCGAGCATGTGTTGACCAAGGCAAAGAAACTCCCTGAAACGGTGATCGACAACCTGCGCTACCGGGTCGCCTTGGCCAAGGAGAGCCTGCAGAGCCAGATGCTCAAGCGCATGCTCCAGGCGTACCGCCAGCAGGGTGCCCTGGACGAAGCGCAGCGCCTGCAACTGGAGGCCGAGTTGGCGCGCGAGTGCCATCGGCTGGACGGCTATCTGCGACAGATCCTGCTGGCGAACGAACCGACCATTCTCAGCGAGGGCGAGTTCCATCACTTGCAGGAAATCCAGAGCGAACTGGTCAAGTCCCATGACGACAGCTTGACCAGCCTGCTATCCGAAGGCGAGTTCTGCGCCCTGGCCGTGCGCCGCGGCAGTCTGACGGCGGAGGAGCGCAGCGAAATCGAGCGGCATGTGGTGCACACCCGGGATTTCCTGCGATTGATCCCCTGGACCCCGGCTTTGCAACGGATACCGGATATCGCCGGGGCCCACCACGAGAAGCTCGATGGCAGCGGCTATCCCAAGGGGCTGGTCGGCGAGGCGATCCCCTATGCCGCGCGGATCATGACCATCTGCGATATCTATGACGCCTTGACGGCGGCCGATCGCCCGTACAAGGCGGCGGTGCCCCAGGAAAAAGCCCTGGATATCCTGCAAGCCGAGGTCAAGACCGGTTTGCTCGATGGCGACCTGGTACAGGTCTTTATCCAGTCGCGCTGTTATCTGCAGCCGCAATTGCTGGCGTTGGCACCGACAGGCTCGTTCCATCGGCATGTCTGCGACTTCGAGCCGAGTGAGCATAAGCACGGCTGATCGCCCGGCGCACGGGTGACGCTCAGCGGCTGGAGACCTGCCTGAGGTAACGTTGCTCCAGGCTTTTAGGTATGGCGGGGTGCGCCAGCAGGGCCTGGTCGAGGTACAGGTAGACCGGCTCCAGCTCGCTCAGGCGATCACCGATGTTCGGGTGCACCTTGAGGAAGCTCACCAGCATCGGGTCTTCCTGCCGACTGACGGCCAACCCCTGCAGCACGCTGGCCAGGCCGTAGGGGTCATACCCGGCGCGCGCGGCGATGACCACGCCCATGGCGTCGGCTTCGTATTCGTCGCCTCGGTCCAGGCCGCGGCTGTACAGGTTGCCGACCAAGCCCTCGAATTTTTCCTTGGCCAGTACCTGGTTGGCCTTCGACGTGCTGCCGGAACTGTTCGCCTGGCTGGCCTGCAGGGCGACCTGGGTAAGGTCGCCGAGCAGCCCGACCTGGGCCTGGCTCTGAATGGCCTGCAAGTGGTGCTTGCGCACGCAGTGGGCGATCTCGTGGGCCAGTACGCCGGCCAATTCGGCCTCGTTGTGCAATTGCGCCAGCATGCCGCGGGTAATGAAGACATAGCCGCCGGGCGCCGCGTAGGCGCCGACGGCGCTGTTGTCGAGCACCGCGAAACGCCAGGCGAGGTCGGGCCGTTCGCTGTGCAAGGCCAGCCAGGTGCCGACCCGGTTGACGTAGGTTTGTACCGCGGGTCTGTTCAGTAGCGGGGCTTGCTGCAGCAGTAGCACCGCGGTGTCCTGGCCGATCAGTTGCTCCTCGTCGAGGGTTTTTTCGCGAAACGCCGCCACGTGCTTGCCGGCGCTGGCCAGGCGCCCCAGGTCGATGCCCTGGATATTCACGCCCTCCAGGCTGTCCAGCGCGGCGCAGGCGCTGAGGGCGCCGAGCAGCGCCAGCAGGATGCCGCGCAAGCAGGTTCGGTTCATGGCGTTCTCCTCGAAATGTTCAACGGCAGTGCCTGGAGGGGCCCTAGGGCGCATAGTCAATGTTCTGGCTACTCAGTTCGCCGTCACGGGCGAACGCCTTGGCGTCCCCGGCCGACACGGCCTGCCGGTCCATGGACTGCAACTCGGGCGAGGCGTTGGCGGCCTCGGCCAATTCTTCGTCACTGATGCCGCGCACCCCGGTGGCGACTTCCCCGGCGGGTGCCACCTCGGTGCTGTTGCTCAGCAGGCCGCCGAGGTCGCTGGATTTCGCCGCGACGTGCTTGTCGAATCGTACGCTCAGCAGCGTCAACCAGCCTTGTTGTCCCGTCGCGGTTCGCACCCGGTACCAGCCGCCCTGGCGCTGCAGAATGGTCACCCGGGTTTGCGCTTCGACCTGCGCCAGGCTGTTGCCGTTGGCGCTGGCGGTTTCGCGCAAGGCCGTGGCCTGCAGCGTGATGGCGCTTTGTTCGGCGGCCTGGAGACCGAACACCGGAGCGGCGCCGACCAGCAGCGCCAGGGCCAGCAGGGTTCTGTTCATCAGCTTTTCCTCTTGGGCTCGAAAAGGGTGACGGCTTCCTCGCGACCTTTGACCTGGAAATCGCCGTGAGGCACGAAGTCGAACTGGCTGGCGCAGGCGCGCATCGTGGCAGCGGAGACCAGCACCCGGGCGCGCCCTTTGGTCAGGCCTTCGATGCGACTGGCCAGGTTCACGGTGTCGCCGATGGCGGTGTAGTCGTAGCGTTGACTCGCACCGACCATGCCGACCACCGCACTGCCGGTATGGATACCGATGCCGATGTCGAAATCCGGGTGGCCGAACTCCTGGCGGAATCGTTCGACGTTGTCCAGCATGTCCAGCGCTGCCTGGACGGCGTCGGCGGCTTGCTGGGGATTGGCCAGCGGGGCACCCCAGAACGCCATCACCGCATCGCCGATGAATTTGTCCAGGGTCGCCCGGTACTGGAACAACACCTGGACCTGCTGGCTGAAGTAGTGCTCCAGCAACTGCATGATCTGCGGCGCACTGTGGCGTTCGGAGAGGCTGGTGAAGTTGCGGATATCGGAAAACAGCACGGTGATCTGGCACTCGCGGCTTTCCAGCAGGGCGCTGGGGTCTTCACGGGCCACCAATTGGGCGACCACTATGGGGTCGAGAAAGCGGCTGAACAGGCTGATGGTGTTCTGTAATTGCTGGCGGCGACGTCGATAGAAGAGCACCAGGGCCAGCCCGAGCAGTGCCCACAGGCTCAGTAAGGTGGGCACTATGGGCAGCAGGTAGGCGCGCAGGGCCAACCCATAGCTGCCCGCAACCAGCGCCAGGCTGGCGCCCAGGCTCAGCAGCAGAGCCGCCAGCAACCGTTCGCGCAACAGCAGGGCGGACAGGGCCAGCAGCATCGGCAGGCCGATCAGCCAGGTGGCGGTCGTGGGCAGTTGCTGCAAAAACTGGCCATGCAAGAGGTTGTCCAAGGCCGTGCCGAGAATAAAGACCCCCGGGTAACGATCGTCCAGCGGGGTCCGGCGCAAGTCGTGCAAGCCAGACGCGGTGGTGCCGATGATCACCAGCTTTCCGGCGAAATAGTCCGCGGCCAGGGGCTGCGCCTGGCCGCGGGCCTGGGCGAGCACGGCGGCATAGGCGATGCGTGGGTAGGGCAAGCGCGATGCGCTGGGCCAGTCCAGCAGGAAATTCTGCCCCTCGGGTAGCGCTGCGCCCAGGTCACGGGCGACTCTGGCTGGCAGCGAGGGCAGGCGCCATTGGCCGAAGGCGCGGTACAGGTCATAGCGGCGGCCAACACCATCGCGGTCGGCGCGAAAATTGATACTGCCCAGGCGCCAGGACGCGGCGGGCAATGCCGCCGGCAGGAGCAGCAGGCCCCGCTGCCCGGGGTCGGCCCCCGCCGAACGCTCCAGGCCGGTTTGCACTGGATAGCTGCTCAGCAAGGGGGCCAGCGCCGGGTCGCTGGGTTGCTGCTCCAGGGCGGCCAGGTAGACGCGTTCGGAACGACCGAGCACCTCGGCCAGGTAGGCATCGGCATCCGGACGAAAGCGATCCGGTTCGCTGAACAGCAGGTCGAAGACCACCGCCTTGGGCTGTTGCGCGAGCAGGTACTCCAGCAGTTCGGCATGCAGCGAACGTGGCCAGGGCCACTGGCCGGCTTCGTGGGAGAGGGCCTGCAGGCTGATGTCGTCGATATCGACCACCACCAGGTCAGGGTTGGCCGTGTGATGTTGGGCACGTTGGCGAATCAGCCAATCCAGCTGGACGTGGCTCCAACCCTCCACCAGCGGCCAGTGGTGCAGGGCGGCCTGCAGCAGCAGTGCCGCCAGGCACAAGGTCCACAGGATCACGCGGAAACTGCGGACGGGCGGGTGCAGACGCTGCATGGGAACCCCTACGACGCGATGGGGGGGGGCGATGCCGGTCACGGACTGAATTGAATGTAGCAGAGCCACGCCAGCGTCATCGTCCGCCCGGGCGGGGTGCGGCTGGCCGCGGGCGTGCTCCGCCCGGCAGCGCTGCGCTGAAGCCCGCGCGGGGACCGCGCCGTTGGTCTGGAGAATAAAAAAGGCGCTCCGAAGAGCGCCTTTGTCGTTGCCGGGGGGCGGTCAGCCGGCGACCAGCACGCGAATGGCCTCCAGGCGCAACGCGGCCTTGTCGAGCATGGCCAGGCCCTGCTCGCGCTGGCGGCGCAGGGTCGCCAGTTCACTGTCGCGCACGCTGGGATTGACCGCCTGCAAGGCGGTCAGGCGGGCCAGTTCTTCGTCGGTGTCGGCGGCCAGGCGGCGTTGGGCGTCGGCCACCCGCTCGGCGTGGCGGGGGCTGATCCTGGCCTCACCGGCATTGATCAGCGGGTTGAGGGCGTCGCGCTGGGCCTGGACGAACTTGTTGGCGCTGGCGCGTGGCACCGGTTCCAGTTGGTCGTTGAGCTTCTCGAACGAGACCTTGGCCGCCAGGTCGTTGCCGTTGGCATCGAGCAGGCAGCGCAGCGCGGCGGGCGGCAGGTAGCGTCCCAGCTGCAAGGCGCGTGGTGCCACCACTTCGCTGACATACAGCAGTTCGAGCAGCACGGTACCGGGCTTGAGCGCCTTGTTCTTGATCAGCGCCACCGCAGTGTTGCCCATCGAACCGGAGCGCACCAGGTCCATGCCGCCCTGCACCATGGGGTGCTCCCAGGTCAGGAACTGCATGTCCTCGCGGGCCAGGGCCTGGTTGCGGTCATAGGTGATGGTCACCCCCTCGTCGTCGCCCAGGGGGAAACTGGCGTCCAGCATCTTCTCGCTAGGGCGCAGGATCAGGGCGTTTTCCGAGTGGTCTTCGCTGTCGATGCCAAAGGCCTCGAACAACTCCTCCATGTAGATCGGCAGGGCGAATTCGTCGTCCTGTTCGAAGATCGCCTCGGCCAGTTGCTCGCCTTCGCCGGCACCGCCGGAGTTGAGCTCCAGCAGGCGGTCGCGCCCGGCGTGCAATTCGCCTTCCAGACGCAGGCGTTCAGCCTTGGCTTCGTCGACCAGGCTTTGCCACTCACCGTCATCGCCACTTTCCAGCAACGGCAGCAGGCGCGGGCCGAACTGATGCTGCAGGGCATTGCCGGTCGGGCAGGTGTTGAGGAAGGCGTTGAGGGCCTGGTGGTACCACTGGAACAGGCGTTCCTGCGGGCTGCTTTCCAGGTACGGCACGTGCAGTTCGATGGTGTTTTTCTGGCCGATACGGTCCAGACGGCCGATGCGTTGTTCCAGCAGGTCCGGATGGGCCGGCAGGTCGAACAGCACCAGGTGGTGGGCGAACTGGAAGTTGCGGCCTTCGCTGCCGATCTCGGAACAGATCAGCACCTGGGCGCCGAACTCTTCGTCGGCAAAATAGGCCGCGGCGCGGTCGCGCTCGAGGATGTTCATGCCTTCATGGAACACGGTGGCGGCGATGCCCTTGCGCACACGCAGCGCGTCCTCCAGGTCCATGGCCGTTTCGGCATGGGCGCAGATCACCAGGACCTTGACCCGCTTGAGCATCTTCAGGGTATCGATCAGCCAGTCGACCCGCGGGTCGAAGCGCCACCAGCGTTCCTCCTCACTGGCCTCCGGCTGCGCCTGGTAGCTGACTTCCGGGTAGAGGTCGGCGTGCTCGCCCAACGGCAGCTCCAGGTAGGCATCCGGGCACGTCAGCGGATAGGGGTGCAGCTGGCGCTGGGGAAAACCCTGGACCGCGGCGCGGGTGTTGCGAAACAGCAGGCGCCCGGTGCCATGGCGGTCGAGCAGCTCACGCACCAGGCGCGCGGAGGCGTCGATGTCGCCGTCGGCCACGGCGGCCAGCAAGGCCTCGCCGCTGGCGCCGAGGAAATCGTGGATGGTCTGGTGCGCCTTGGGCGACAGGCGTCCCTGGTCGAGCAATTCCTGGACGGCCTCGGCCACCGGGCGGTAGTGCGCGCTTTCGGCGCGGAAGGCTGCCAGGTCGTGGAAACGATGCGGGTCGAGCAGGCGCAGGCGCGCGAAGTGGCTGTCCTGGCCCAGTTGTTCAGGGGTGGCGGTCAGCAGCAGTACGCCGGGAATCACTTCGGCCAGTTGCTCGACCAGCGCGTACTGGGGGCTGACCTGCTCGGGGTGCCAGACCAGGTGATGGGCTTCGTCGACCACCAGCAGGTCCCAGTCGGCGGCGAACAGCGCGCCCTGGGCCTTGTCGTCCTCGCACAGCCACTCCAGCGCGACCAGCGCCAGCTGGGCATCCTCGAACGGGTTGCCGGCATCACTTTCGATAAAACGCTCGGCATCGAACAGGGCGACTTCCAGGTTGAAGCGCCGGCGCATCTCCACCAGCCATTGGTGCTGGAGGTTTTCCGGGACCAGGATCAGCACCCGGTTGGCGCGGCCGGAAAGCAGCTGGCGGTGGATCACCAGGCCGGCCTCGATGGTTTTGCCCAGACCCACTTCGTCCGCCAGCAGCACCCGTGGGGCGATGCGGTCGGCCACTTCGCGGGCGATATGCAGTTGGTGCGGGATGGGCTGCGCGCGAGCGCCGCCCAGGCCCCAGAGCGAGGATTGCAGCAAGCGGCTGCTGTGTTCGAGGGTGTGGTAGCGCAGGGCGAACCAGGGCAGCGGGTCGATCTGGCCGGCGAACAGGCGGTCGCTGGCCAAGCGAAACTGGATAAAGTTGGACAGTTGGGTTTCCGGCAGCGTCACCGCCTGGTGCTGGGCGTTCAGGCCGTGATAGATCAGCAGGCCGTCGACGTCGTCGACTTCCTGGACCGTGAGTTTCCACCCTTCGAAGTGGGTGATCTCGTCACCCGGGGAGAACCGCACCCGGGTCAGCGGCGCGTTGCGCGTGGCGTATTGGCGGGTTTCGCCGGTGGCCGGGTAGAGCATGGTGAGCATGCGTCCGTCCTGTACCAGAACGGTCCCCAGACCCAACTCCGCTTCGCTGTCACTGATCCAGCGTTGCCCCGGTTCGTACTGCGCCATGCCTGTCTCCCGCGGTGAAAAAGCCGACTATGGTAACGGAACCTGGCGTCCAGGCCAAAGGTGCGATGACACTAGTTGTGCCGATATGGGTCGAAAGTGTAGCGAGCCTGCCTGCTGCACGGCGGGTCGACCCGATGACAGGGCTAAAGCCTGGCCGGCGGCGGCCGACATCCCGGGTAGGAGGGATACCCACCATGTTACTGCCCATTCCCCACAGCCTGGCACCAGTGACGGTGCAGCAGGATGTGATCAAGCCCACGCCGGACATTCCCCCGGTGGCGCCGCCCCAGCCGGGGGCCAATGAAAGCGCCGTGGCCCTGGACAAGCGCCATCCCCAGGACGCCGTCGAGCAATGGCGCGATGAGCAGCGCCGGCGTCAGCGACGCCGTGGCTACAGCGCCGAGGCACTGGCCGAGGGCGAGGTGGACAAGGGCGACGAAGCCCTGCTCGAGGAGCTGCCGCGTCAGGGGCTCTGGGTGGATGTCGAGGTGTGACGGGGGCTGGCTGGGTTTGCAACTGACCGTTGGGCGCCTAGGCCCACGAGACAGAGCCGAAACTGCGCAAAAACGCGCGGGTTCCACCCGCCCTACCAAAGCGCCCCGCCTGACCTGCAGGCTTCAGCGAAGCGTTTTGCCTAGGGTAGGTGAGCCGCGGCCGCGATGGCTGGTTTAGAATCCACCCCTCTGGTCGCGCTGGCGGCCTGCCGCCGCCCTGAGACGCCCATGCAGCTGTTCGCCGATGCCTGTTTGTCCTTGCCCGATACCGAGTTGCGCCTGGTGCCCGGCTGGGTCGACGCCGCCCTGGCCGATGACTGGCTGGCGCAGTTGCTGGCCGATACGGCCTGGCAGCAGCCGGAGGTGCGGCTGTATGGCCGCCGCCATCCGGTGCCGCGACTGTTGGCTTGGTATGGCGATGCCGGTTGCCACTACCGCTATTCCGGTATCAGTCATGCCCCCTTGCCCTGGACGCCCCTGCTGAACGGGATTCGCCAGCGGGTGGAGGCGACAGCCGGGCAGCGGCTCAACGGGGTGCTGCTCAACCTCTACCGGGACGGCCAGGATGCCATGGGCTGGCACAGCGACGACGAGGCGATCCTGGGGCGCAATCCGCTGATCGCCTCGGTGAGCCTGGGCGGTGAGCGGCGGTTCGACCTGCGCCGCAAGGGTGTCAGCCGGATCGAGCATTCAGTGGCGCTGACCCATGGATCTTTGCTGGTCATGGCCGGCGCGACCCAGCATCATTGGCAACACCAGGTGGCCAGAACCCGCAAGCACTGCGCGCCGCGTCTGAACCTGACCTTCCGTTTTCTGCGTAGTGGGCAATCATGAGTGACGACGACAAGTTGATCGATTTCGCGGCCGAACGCGACAAGCGCGTTCACGACCTCAAGGACAAACGCCTGAACCAGGTGCGCGAGGCGTTCGAGCAGGCGCTGCCATTGGCCAAGCCGAGCAAAAAATCCAAAGGCAAGAAGCCGAAGAAGTCCTGAGCAACCCCCTCGTTAATTGACCTGGATCAGGGAACTCCACCCTTTGCCGCGGCCCCGCGGTGGTTATTGATCCCGGTCAATATAGGCCAGCCGGCCCCCGGCTACCTTGGCGCCATTCCCTACCGGATCGCAAAAAGGAGTCAGGCATGTTCATCGATACCGTGGTACTCGCCGGAGTCGGCACCGTCTGCCTGATGTTCGCTTTTTTCGGGGGCTTTACCTATTTCATCTGGAAAGACTCGCACAAACGCAAGCAGGGCTGACCGGCCTGTTTGAGGGAGCAAGTCGCGCGCCGCCGGGCGGCGCTGGCACGAGCACGCAAGGCATTTGGGCAACTTCGGTTGCCCATTTTTTTGGGCGTTTCTTCGCCCCCAACCCGTCTGGCTTGGCCTGTCCTAAGGGCTAGCTTGCCGGGGCGCATGGCAACGGTCGATACTGCTCCCAGGCGATCACACCGGGCCTATGGCAATATTCTGACGCCAAAGAAATCCGGCGGGTATGATGGGCGCTGCGAGTCGCCCTCTGGCGCTCCACCCGTGGTGTTCGCCAAAGGAGTCTGCTCATGGAGGGGCGGGTTCCGAGCTGCACCCACCCGTTGCAACATGGAGCGTGTCCGATGGACGACTCGAGAGAGCAGGTCAGGCAGGAGTTCGGTTCGAGAATGGGGCTGCTCGGGCAACAGGTCGTCCAGTTGTCCAGGACCGGCCAACCCTGTGACCTGACCTTCTTCAAGCGCAAGCCGATCCTCGATGTGCGCATCGACCCGCAGCTGTTCGCCGCGCTGCAGCGCGGCGTGGACACCATCCAGTTGACCCTGATGCTCGCGCGCATCCGCCTGTCCAACGGGCAGGTGGTCAGTCTCGAAGACATCTGGAGCATCAATCCCATGCCGCGCGGCGGGCTGCGCGACGAACAGCTACAGGCGGTCGACCTGGGCCTGGCCGAACAGGCCGTGGGGCCGGATGGCGAGACTCTGCGCAGCATGATCGGCCAGACCTACCACTGCCAGACCCGGGAAGACGAGGACCGTTGTTTGCGGCGTTTCCTGGCGTCCTGAGCTGGTAGCGCACGGGAGATCGATGCTTTATCATTAGCTGGCTAATTATTAGCTTGAATGTTAAGTCGCTGCTTTTCCCTCTTTCTGTTTCACCGGGTTTATCCGTGCGCGCCACCTTGCAGGCAGTATTCGCCCCCGACCTCAGCGCCGTGCAGTTCGCCGTCAAGACCCTATTGGGGGCTGGCTTGGCGCTCTGGTTGGCGTTGCGCCTGGGGTTGGAGCAGCCCCAGTGGGCATTGATGACAGCCTTTATCATCGCCCAGCCGCTGTCCGGGATGGTGTTGCAGAAGGGCCTGGCCCGGCTGCTGGGAACCCTGGTGGGCACCCTGATGGCCGTCCTGTTGATGGGCCTGTTCGCCCAGGCACCAGAGCTGTTTTTGCTCAGCGTGGCGCTGTGGCTGGGGCTGTGCACCGCGGCCTCGACCCTCTGGCGCAGCGCCTGGGCCTATGCCTTTGTGCTGGCTGGCTACACGGTGGCGATCATCGGCCTGCCGGCGCTGGCGCAACCCCTGAGTGTGTTCGACCAGGCGGTGGCGCGCTGCACGGAAATTTCCCTTGGCATTCTCTGCGCCACGGCCAGCAGTGCCCTGCTGTGGCCGCAGCCGGTGCAGCGGCAACTGGCGGCCCAGGCCCAACTCGCCTGGCGCGCCGGGCTGGCCGCGGTGCAGGCCGCGCTGGGTGCGGCGCCTGCCGGCCGAGCAGGACTGCTCGAGGTGCTCGGGCGGCTGCTGGCTGTCGAGGTCCAGCGGGAACATGCCTTGTTCGAAGGCGAGCAGGGCCGCCAGCGGTCGGGCGCGTTGCGCCAGCTCACCGCCGACCTGCTCGGGCTGTTGCGCCTGGCGCGTGGCGTGGCGCGCCAGCGTGAGCACCTGTCCAGTACCGAGGTAATGGCCTTGGCGCCCTGGCTGGAGGAAGTGCGCGCGGCCCTGACCGGGGTGTCGTCCGAGGCGGTGCAAGCCTTGCGCACGCGCCTGCGCCAGGCGGCTCAAGACCCCGCGGGTGCGCCCGCCTGGTCGTTTTGCCTGGAGCGGTTGGCGCTGCTGTTGCACCAGTACCTGCAGGCCGAGCAGGCCCTGCAGGCGGTGCGTCTGGGCCGCGCGCCCGTCGCTGCGCCGGCCTCCTTGTCCTGGCACCGCGACCTGCAGACCGCGTTGGTCTACGGCACGCGCAGCACCCTGACCTTCGGCGTACTGGCGCTGTTCTGGCGCTACAGTGCCTGGCCGTCGGCGGGCTCCGCGCTGCTGCTGGCCAGCGTGGTCAGCAGCCTGTTCGCCAGCCGCGACAATGCCGATCGGATCGGTCTCAGCTTTTTGCGCGGGATCCTCTATGCGCTGCCGGTGGCGTTCCTGGTGGGGCAGTTGCTGTTGCCGCAGTGGAGTGGCTTCGTCCTGCTCTGCCTGGGCCTGGGGGTGCCGCTGTTCCTCGGCAGCCTGGCCATGGCCCAGCCGGCGCTGACGGCCACCGCCACCTCCTTTTGCCTGCATTTCATCGTCCTGTGCGCGCCACAGCAGGCCGTGCACTACGACGTCGCGCTGTTTTTCAACCAGGCGCTGGCCCTGTTGATCGGGGTGGGCTGTGCGGTGCTGGCGCTGCGTCTGGTGGTGCTGCATCACCCGGGCTGGCATGCGCGGCGCTTGCTGCGCGCCACCCTGGAGGACCTTCGCCGGCTGACTTCGCGGCCGTTGGCCGGGGCCGAAACCTGGTTTGGCGGGCGCATCGCCGATCGCCTGTTGCAGCTGGCACGGCATTACCCGCGACTGCCGAGCGAGACCCGCAGCCGCTGGGACGATGGTCTCGCCAGCCTGGACCTGGGCGATGAGCTGCTGCACCTACGGGTCTGCCTGGCCGAAGCCCCGGCGCCATTGCACGAGGCGCAGGTGCGCTTCTGGCGACAGCTGCGTCCGGTGCTGGCGGCAGGCCCTGGGACGGCCCGGAGCGAGGCCCTGCAGGCGCCCGTCGAGGCGCTGCTCGAGTGCCTGCGGGTTCTGCCGGTCACGGCCCGCTGGCGGTTGGCCGAAGCGGCGCTGTTGCAGTTGAATCACAGCTGGCGGCACTGGTGCGCCGCCCAGGAGAACCCCCATGGCATTGCGTGAATGGGCGTTGGGCGGCGTGCTGCTCAGCCCGCTGCTGCTGTATGCCGTACTGGCGTTGCTGGTGACCGGGCTGCTGCGCCTGGGCCTGCAGCGGACCGGCCTGACCCGCTGGATCTGGCACCCGGCCCTGTTCGATTGCGCGCTGTATATCTGCGTGCTGGCCGCTCTGGTCTACAGCCTGTCCATCTGAAGGAGAGATTTATGCGCTTGACCGTTCGGCTGACGATCACCCTGGGCCTACTGGTACTGGCGCTGCTGGCCGGCCACTGGTTGTGGCAGTACTACCTGCAGTCGCCCTGGACCCGCGACGCGCGGGTACGCGCCGAGGTGGTGAGCATCGCCCCGGACGTGTCCGGCTGGGTGCTGGCGCTGAAGGTGCAGGATAACCAGTCGGTGCAGGCCGGCGACCTGCTCCTGAGCGTCGACCGGGCGCGCTACCAGGCCGCCCTGGAGCGGGCCCAGGCGGTGGCCGCGACGCGCCAACAGCAGCTGCGCCTGCGTGAGCACGAGGCCGCGCGCCGCGCGCACCTGGGGCCCCAGGCCATCAGCGCCGAGCTGCAGGAAAACGCCCAGATCAACGCCGCTATCGCCCGTGGCGAATTCCGTGAGGCCCAGGCCCAGGTCAAGCTGGCCGAGCTGAATCTGGCCCGCAGCGAAGTGCGGGCCCCGCGTGGCGGCTATATCACCAACCTGCGCCTGGCCGAGGGTAACTACGTCACTGCCGGCCAGGCGGTGATGGCGCTGGTGGATGACCGTTCGTTTTATATCCAGGCGTATTTCGAGGAAACCAAGCTGCCGCGCATTCAGCCGGGGGCGCCAGTACAGGTCTGGCTGATGAGCCAGGGCGAACCCTTGCGTGGCCAGGTGGAAAGCATCAGTCGTGGTATCACCGACCGCAATGCCAGCCCGGACGGGCAGCTGTTGGCCGATGTCGAGCCGACCTTCAACTGGGTGCGGCTGGCCCAGCGCATTCCGGTGCGCATTCGCCTGGATCCGCTTCCCGCGGGACTGGTGCTCAGTGCCGGCATGACCGCCAGCGTGCGGGTCGAGGAACCGGCCGCGCCCTGAGTCGCCGGGATCTGGCGCCGCGAGGCGGCGCCGACTGCGGCGCTTAGCCGATCCGGATAGGGGGCAGTTCGGTCAGCTCGACCGTTTGCAGCTTGCGCGGGGCGAGGATTTCCGCCTCGCCGTCGACCACCAGCTCGTCGCGCTGGTTGAAGACCCGGGTGGCGATGCGCACGCGGTACTTCGGCAGTTTTTCCAGGATTTCCAGGCGCACGGTCAGGGTGTCGCCGAGCTTCACCGGCAGGGTGAAGCGCATGGTCTGACCGAGGTAGATAGTGCCCGGTCCCGGGAGCTCGCAGGCCACCGCGGCGCTGATCAGGGCGCCGCTGAACATGCCGTGGGCGATGCGCTCCTTGAACAGGGTGCCGGCGGCGTATTCGGCGTCCAGGTGCACCGGGTTATGGTCGCCCGAGACGGCGGCGAACAACTGGATATCGCGTTCCTCCACGGTCTTGCTGTACTGGGCGGTCTGGCCGACGACGAGGTCGTCGTAGGGAGTGTTGGTGCTCTGGCTCATGGGCGCTCCTGGGCGGGGGCTGGGCACTGCCGGCTGTGGGCCAGCTGGGCATCCAGCCAATGGATCAGATCGAGGGTCACCTGCTCGCGATTGCTCTCGTTGAGCAGCTCGTGGCGGGCGTCGGGGTACACCTTTAGTTCGACGCTGCGGTTGCCGGCCTGGCGCAGTGCCGAGGCCAGGTCTTCAAGACGTTTGCCATCACTGACCGGGTCACAGCTGCCGCCGATCACCAGCAGGGGTAACGCGGTGTCGATTTGCGCCAGCTGTTGCACCGGGGTGATCTGCTGCAGGCCGCCCAGCAGGTCGAGCCACAGCTGATTGGTGCAACGAAAGCCGCACAGCGGATCCTGCACGTACTTGTCGACTTCCGCCGGGTCCCGGCTCAACCAGTCGAACGCGGTGCGGGTCGGTTTGAGGGCCTTGTTGAAAGAGCCAAACGAGAGGAACTCGAGCAGGGCGCTGCGCCCGGTCGGTCCTTGGCGCCAGCGTTCCAGGCGGGCGACCAGCATGGCAATGCGATAGAGCGCCGTGGGCTGGTAATTCGAGCCAGAAAGGACCGCGCCCTGCAGGCTGCAGCTGTGCTGCATCAGGTAGGCCTGGCCGATATAGCTGCCCATGCTGTGGCTGAACAGGAAGATCGGCGCATCCGGGTGCTGCTGGCGGATATGGTGATTGAGGCTGGCCAGGTCATTGACCACCTTGCGCCAGCCGTCCTGGTCGGCGAAGTGCCCCAGCACCCCCCGTTGCGCCGTATGGCCATGCCCGCGCTGGTCCAGGGCGTACACCGCGTACCCGGCGTCCACCAGCGCCTGGGCCAGGCGGGCATAGCGTGCGCTGTGCTCGGCCATGCCATGGGCGATCATCACCACGGCCTTGGGTGGCTGCTCGCCGAACCAGTGGTTGACGTAGAGGGAGGCGGCATCGCTGGCGGTGAGCCAGAAAGCGTCGTGGCGCATGGCGGGTCCTTGTGCAGTGGCGGGTTGCCTTGTCGTGCTTCTGGCCGTCCGCGGTCGATCCGAACTTTGGGCGGGGTATATGGCGGGCCTGCACCCTGTGCGGCGTCTCGGCGGAGCCGACGCCCCGCGGGGGCTCGGCGCATTGTAGAGCCAGGCCGCGGACTTTTCCCAGCCTTGGCGGGTGATTGGAGATTCACAGCGCAAATGACGCGCTGTCGAGTATTTGCCTGGACGCCCAGAGCTGTTAAGTTCCCGTGAGCCCCGCGCATGCGGGCCAGATCTTTTCAGGGCAAGGGGACAATAATAATGCAACCTGATTTCTGGAGCGATAAACGCCCGGCCGGCGTGCCCAATACCGTGGATGTAGGGGCCTACAAGTCGGTGGTCGAGGTCTTCGAGCGCTCCTGCAAGAAATTCGCCGATCGCCCTGCGTTCAGCAACCTGGGGATTACCCTGAGTTATGCCGAGCTGGATCGGCATTCCGCGGCCTTTGCCGGCTACCTGCAAAAGCACACCGACCTCAAGCCCGGCGACCGCATCGCCGTGCAGATGCCCAATATCCTGCAATACCCGATCGCCGTGTTTGGCGCCATGCGCGCCGGGCTGATCGTGGTCAATACCAACCCGCTGTACACCTCGCGGGAAATGCGCCACCAATTCAAGGACGCCGGGGTCCGTGGCCTGGTCTACCTGAACCTGTTCGGCAAGCTGGTCCAGGATGTGCTCCCCGATACCGACATCGAGGTGCTGATCGAGGCGCGCATGGGCGACCTGCTGCCGAGCCTCAAGGGTTGGCTGATCAATAGCGTGGTCAAGCACGTCAAGAAAATGGTCCCCGACTATCACTTGCCCCAGGCGGTGCCCTTCAAGCAGGTGCTCGCTCAGGGCCAGGGCAATGGCCTGAAACCGGTCAAACTGACCCTCGACGACATCGCGGTGCTGCAGTACACCGGCGGTACCACCGGGGTGGCCAAGGGCGCAATGCTGACCCATGGCAACCTGGTCGCCAACATGCAGCAGGTCGATGCCTGCCTCAAACAGCCGCGGCCCGATGGCCAGCCGCTGATGAAGGAAGGGCAGGAAGTGATGATCGCGCCCCTGCCGCTTTACCATATCTATGCCTTCACCGCGAACTGCATGTGCATGATGGTCAACGGCAACCACAACGTGTTGATCACCAACCCGCGGGACATCGGCGGGTTTATCAAGGAACTGGGCAAGTGGCGCTTTTCCGGGTTGCTGGGGCTCAACACCCTGTTCGTCGCGCTGATGGATCATCCTGAGTTCAAGAACCTGGACTTCTCCAACCTCAAGGTCACCAACTCCGGCGGCACCGCCCTGGTCAAGGCCACGGCCGAACGCTGGCAGCGCATCACCGGCTGCGCGGTGGTCGAAGGCTATGGCTTGACCGAGACCTCGCCAGTGGCCAGCACCAACCCCTATGGCGACCTGATGCGCCTGGGCACGGTGGGCATCCCGGTGCCCAACACACTGTTTAAGGTGATCGATGACGACGGCGTCGAGCAGCCCCTGGGCGAGCGCGGCGAGCTGTGCATCCAGGGCCCGCAGGTGATGAAGGGCTACTGGCAGCGGCCGGAAGCCACGGCCGAGGTGCTGGACGCCGAGGGTTGGTTCAAGACCGGCGACGTGGCCATTATCGACCCGGACGGTTTCGTGCGGATCGTCGACCGCAAGAAGGACCTGATCATCGTCTCGGGCTTCAACGTCTACCCCAACGAGATCGAAGACGTGGTCATGGCCCATCCCAAGGTCGCCAGTTGCGCCGTGATCGGCGTGCCGGACGAACGCTCGGGCGAAGCGGTAAAGCTGTTTATCGTGCCGCGCGAAGCGGGCCTGACTGCCGAGGAAATCAAGGCCTATTGCAAGGAAAACTTCACCGGCTACAAGGTGCCCAAGCACATCGTGTTCCGCGAGTCGCTGCCCATGACCCCGGTGGGCAAGATATTGCGCCGCGAATTGCGCGATATCGCCTGAGGGCCTGTCCACACTCCCCGCACGGCCGCGCCTGGTCTGGGCACCTTCTGCGCGGTAACGCACCCCGCGATGCTAAATGTCCATAGGCCCTGGCCCGACCCTGTGCCTTTTGCCGGTGCGGGGCGTCTATTCCGAAAGTGACCAGGAGTCGGTCTTCTGGTCATTTTCATGACCGTGCAGGCCAGGTTTGGTGCTGGTCGCTCCTAGGCAAAGCTGCTACTCTCGGCCCGCTTTTTTGTCTGTCTGGCGGCATAAAAAGTCGATAACCACAAAAAACAACCGCCATTGCGCGCGGTGACGATCAGCTGTTGCTTAGGAGAGGGCTTCCATGACCGAAAATTTTTGGAAGGACAAGTACCCTGTCGGGGTCTCATCCGAGATCGATCCCGACCAGTACCCGAATATTCAGGCGGTACTGAACCAGTCCTGCCAACGCTTCGCCAACAAGCCGGCTTTCAGCAACCTGGGCAAGACACTCACCTACGGTGAACTGTACGAACTGTCGGGGGCGTTCGCCGCCTACCTGCAGCAACACACCGACCTTCAGCCGGGCGACCGGATCGCGGTGCAGCTGCCCAACGTCCTGCAGTACCCGGTGGTGGTCTTCGGCGCCTTGCGTGCCGGCCTGGTGATCGTCAACACCAACCCGCTGTACACCGCGCGGGAAATGGAACACCAGTTCAACGACTCCGGAGCCAAGGCCCTGGTCTGCCTGGCCAATATGGCCCACCTGGCCGAAACCGTGGTGCCCAAGACCGGCATCAAGCATGTGTTCGTCACCGAAGTCGCCGACCTGCTGCCGCCGCTCAAGCGGCTGCTGATCAACAGCGTGGTCAAGTACGTGAAGAAGATGGTGCCGGCCTATCACCTGCCGCAGGCCATCAAGCTCAACGATGCCCTGGCCAAGGGCCGTGGCCAGGCGGTACGGGAAGCCAGCCCGGACAGCGGCGACGTGGCCGTGCTGCAGTACACCGGCGGCACCACCGGGGTGGCCAAGGGCGCGATGCTGACCCACCGCAACCTGATCGCCAACATGTTCCAGTGCAAGGGCTTGATGGGCGCGAACCTGGACGAAGGCTGCGAGACCCTGATCACCCCGCTGCCGCTGTACCACATCTACGCTTTCACCTTTCACTGCATGGCGATGATGCTGATCGGCAACCACAACGTGCTGATCAGCAACCCGCGCGACCTGCCGGGCATGGTCAAGGACCTGGCCAAGTACCGGTTCACCGGTTTTGTCGGGCTCAACACGCTGTTCGTCGCGCTGTGCAACAACGAGGATTTCCGCAAGCTGGATTTCTCCGCGCTGAAACTGACCTTGTCCGGTGGCATGGCCCTGCAACTGGCCGCCGCCGAGCGCTGGAAAGCAGTGACCGGCTGCCCGATCTGCGAAGGTTATGGCATGACTGAGACCAGCCCGGTGGTGTCGGTCAACCCCTTGAGTGGTATCCAGATCGGCACCATCGGCATTCCCTTGCCGTCGACCCAGTGCAAGGTGATCGACGACGAGGGCAACGACCTGCCGATCGGCGCCATCGGCGAGCTGTGCGTAAAAGGGCCGCAGGTGATGAAGGGCTACTGGCAGCGCCAGGAAGCCACCGACGAGATGATCGATGCCGAGGGCTGGCTGAAGACCGGTGACATCGCGGTGATCCAGGAAGACGGTTACATGCGCATCGTCGACCGCAAGAAGGACATGATCCTGGTCTCCGGATTCAACGTCTACCCGAACGAACTGGAAGACGTGCTGGCCACCCTGCCGGGTGTGTTGCAGTGCGCTGCGGTGGGCATTCCGGACGAGAAATCCGGCGAGGCGATCAAGATGTTCGTGGTCGCCAAGCCGGGTGTGACCCTGACCAAGGAACAGGTGATGGAGCATATGCGCGCCAACGTCACCGGCTACAAGGTGCCGCGTTCCGTGGAGTTCCGCGAGGGGCTGCCGATGACCAACGTCGGCAAGATCCTGCGCCGCGAATTGCGTGATGAAGAGCTGAAAAAGCTGGGCAAGAAATAAGCCGCGCTGGCCAGGACAAAACCCCGCTTCGGCGGGGTTTTTCATTTGCGGGTAGGGAACGGTTCGGGGCCTAGGCCGGCCAAGTGGCGGGATGTCGCTGAACAACCCGCCGAGGCCACCCTACGCTTGGTGATTGGTCAATGCTTGGCGAAGTGCGGACGGCAGTGGCACCGGGCGTTTGCTCTGCGGATCGATGCACACCTGGGTCATGGCGGCGCGAAAGGCGAGCTCGCCACGGGCGTCGCGACCCTCGACGGTAAAGCTGAAGGAGCTGGTTTGCGGCTCTTCGCTGCATACGCTGACCTGTATCAGGTCGTCCCAACTCATGGTTCCCAAAAATTCGATGGACAGCGCCCGGGCGGGCGGCAGCACGCCCATCGCAAAGACGCTGCGCAGTCCGGGCGCGCCCAGGCGGTGGGTGAGAAATTCATGGATCGCCTCGATGACGAAGTAGGCGATGCGCGGGGTGTAGACGATGCCCGCCGGGTCGCAATCGCCGAAGAGGATGGTTCGGGACGTCACGAAACTCATGGTCGTTCTACCAGGCGATGGTCCAGCCCCGCAGGATAACACCCCAGGGCGCTGGGCCAGCGTCTGGCGAACGGGTGCCGATCCGTCTGCAGACCGCCAGGTGGCGGGCTGTCGCTGAACAACCCGCCGAGGCCGCCCTACGTCACGCGCGGTTCTATCGTGTTGGCGGGTCTAAATCTGCGACAATCGCGGCCTTCATTTTTGAGGGGCGCGCGCTGGCGGGCCCGACGGCTGCCTGATGACCGACGCGATGCCCGAGATTGACCAACTGCTGAAGCACCTCGACCAGGCCATGCTTGCCGAGCGCCATCGCCTGCGCCGGCAACTGCACGAGCTGCGCAAGGAGACTCCGGACGAGGCCAAGCTGGCGCAATGGGCCGCGCGGGTGCAGGCCTCCTGCGACCAGGTGCTGGCCCGGCGGGCCAGCGTGCCGTCGATCCGCTATGACGACCGTCTGCCGATCGCCGCCAAACGCGACGAGATCAAGGCGGCCATCGCCGCGCACCAGGTGGTGGTGATCGCCGGCGAGACCGGTTCGGGCAAGACCACCCAGTTGCCGAAGATCTGCCTGGAGCTGGGGCGCGGTCAGTTCGGCCTGATCGGCCATACACAGCCGCGACGGATCGCCGCGCGCAGCGTGGCCACCCGGGTCGCCGAAGAGCTCGGCACGCCCCTGGGCGAACTGGTCGGTTACCAGGTGCGCTTCGAGGACAAGAGCGCGGGCAACACCCTGATCAAGCTGATGACCGACGGCATCCTGCTGGCCGAGACCCAGCACGACCGTTACCTGGAAAAATACGACACGATCATCGTCGACGAGGCTCACGAGCGCAGCCTGAACATCGACTTTCTGTTGGGTTTTCTCAAGACCCTGCTGACCCGGCGACCGGACCTCAAGCTGATCATCACCTCGGCCACCATCGACCTGCAGCGCTTTTCCGAGCACTTCAACGATGCGCCGATCATCGAGGTGTCCGGCCGCACCTTTCCGGTGGACACCTGGTACCGGCCGCTGACCAGCGAGCAGGACGAGGAGGGCAATCGGGTCGAGGACGACCTGTCGGTGGACCAGGCGATTCTCGCCACCCTCGACGAACTGGCGGCCATGGAGCGCAGCGAGGGCAAAAGCCCGGGCGACGTGCTGGTGTTCTTGCCGGGCGAGCGCGAGATTCGCGATGCGGCCGAGATGCTGCGCCGCGCGCAACTCAAGCACACCGAGATCCTGCCGCTGTACGCGCGGCTGTCGCCGGCCGAGCAGCAGCGGATTTTCCAGTCCCACCCGGGGCGTCGGGTCGTGCTGGCGACCAACGTCGCCGAGACGTCCCTGACCGTGCCCGGGATCCGCTACGTGATCGACAGCGGCACGGCGCGCATCAGCCGCTACAGCTACCGCGCCAAGGTCCAGCGCCTGCCGATCGAGGCGGTGTCCCAGGCCAGCGCCAACCAGCGCAAGGGCCGTTGCGGGCGGGTCGAGCCAGGCCTGTGCGTGCGCCTGTACAGCGAAGAGGATTTCAACGGCCGGCCAGCTTTCACCGACCCGGAGATCCTGCGCACCAACCTGGCGGCGGTGATCCTGCAGATGCTGCACCTGCGCCTGGGCCAGATCGAGGATTTCCCCTTTATCGAGCCGCCGGACGGCAAGGCCATCAGCGACGGTTTCAACCTGCTGCAGGAACTCTCGGCAGTCAACCGCGAGAACCAGCTGACCCCCATGGGCCGCCAGCTGGCGCGCCTGCCGGTGGACCCGCGGTTGGGCCGCATGTTGCTGGAGGCGGCCAAGCAGGGCAGCTTGCAGGAAATGCTGATCGTCGCCAGCGCGCTGTCGGTGCAGGATGTGCGCGAGCGTCCACCGGAGCGCCAGCAGGCGGCGGACCAGGCCCATGCCCAGTGGAAGGACGGCGACACCGACTTCGCCGCCCTGGTCAACCTCTGGCGCGGCTTCGAGGAACAGCGCCTGGCGCTGGGCGCCAACCCGCTGCGCAGCTGGTGCCGGAAGAACTTCCTGAACTACTTGCGGCTGCGCGAGTGGCGGGACTCCCATCGCCAGTTGAGCCTGATCTGCCGCGAACTGCAGCTGACCGTCAATACCGAGCCGGCGGACTTCCCCAAACTGCACAAGGCGATCCTTAGCGGCCTGCTCAGCCAGGTCGGGCAAAAGACCGAGGACGGCGACTACCTGGGCGCGCGCCAACGGCGCTTCTGGATCCACCCGTCCTCGGGCCTGGGCAAGAAACGCCCGCAGTGGTTGATGGCCGCCGAACTGGTGGAGACCACCAAACTCTATGCCCGCCAGGTGGCCAAGATCGAGCCCGACTGGATCGAGCCGTTGGCCGGGCACCTGGTCAAGAAGAACCATTTCGAGCCGCACTGGGAGAAAAAACGCGGGCAGGTGGTGGCCTACGAACAGGTCACCCTGTATGGCCTGATCGTCATCGGCCGGCGTCCGGTGCATTACGGTCCCATCGACCCGGTGGCGTCGCGGGAATTGTTTATCCGCGAGGGCCTGGTCCGCGGCGAGATCCAGTCCAAGGCCAGGTGCCTGAGTGCCAATGCGCGGCTGCTCGAGCAACTCGACGAGCTGGAGGCCAAGGCCCGCCGGCGCGATATCCTCGCCGACGAGGAAACCCTGTACGCCTTCTACGAGGCGCGGGTGCCGGCGGAGATCCATCAGACTGCGACCTTCGACAGCTGGTACCGCATCGAGAGCCAGAAGAACCCACAAGTGTTGATCATGCGCGAGGAGGACGTGCTGGCCCGCGATGCCCAGGAGGTCACCGCCCAGCAGTATCCGGACACCCTGCAACTGGGCGAATTGACCCTGCCCTTGAGCTACCACTTCGAGCCCAACCACCCCCGTGACGGTGTGACCCTGCGGGTGCCGGCGCCGTTGTTGCCGCAGTTGCCGGCCGAGCGCCTGCAGTGGCTGGTGCCGGGGGTGCTGGAGGGCAAATGTGTGGCCCTGGTGCGCAACCTACCCAAGGCCTTGCGCAAGAACTTCGTGCCGGTGCCGGACTTCGTCAAGGCCGCCCTGCAACGTATCCCGTTCGCCGAGGGGGGCTTGACCACGGCCCTGGGTCGCGAGCTGCTGCGCATGACTGGCGCACGGGTCGAGGAGGCCGCCTGGAGCGAGGCCGAGCAACAGCTCGAGGCGCACCTGAGGATGAACCTGGAAGTGGTCGATGGTCAGGGTGCGTTTCTTGGCGAGGGCCGTGACCTGGCCGAGCTGACCGGGCGTTTCGCCGAGGCCAGCCAGCATGCCCTGGCGCTGCCGCGCACCGAGCAGAACCAACGCCCGGTGGAGGCCAAGGCATTTGCTCAGGTGGCGGAAAAGACCCAGCAGAAGATTGCCGGGCTGTCGATGACGGTCTATCCCGCGTTGGTGGAAGAGGGCGGCACGGTCAAGGAGGGGCGTTTCCCGACCCTGGTCGAAGCCGAGTACCAGCACCGCCGCGCCCTGCAGCGCCTGCTGCTGCAGCAATTGGCCGAGCCGGCCAAGTTCCTGCGCGGCAAGCTGCCGGGACTGACCGAGTTGGGCCTGCTGCACCGCGAGCTGGGGCGGGTCGAGGCGCTGGTCGAAGATATCCTGTTGGCCAGCCTGGACAGCTGCATCCTTGAGGGCGAGTCGCCGTTGCCACGCGATGGCGAGGCGCTGGCGGCCCTGGCGGCGAAGAAACGCGGCGCCTGGAGTGAGCATGCCGAACGCCTGGCGCGCCTGACCCTGGACATCCTCAAGCTCTGGCACGGCCTGCAAAAGCGCTTCAAGGGCAAGATCGACCTGGCCCAGGCCGTGGCGCTCAACGATATCAAGGCGCAGCTGGGCAACCTGGTCTACCCGGGGTTCGTGCGCGAGACGCCCGGCGAATGGCTGAAGGAGCTGCCGCGCTACCTCAAGGCCATCGAGCAGCGCTTCGACAAACTGAGTGCCCAGTTGCAGAAGGATCGGGTCTGGAGCGCTGAATTGGCCGACTTGTGGGCGCAGTACCAGGCCCGCCTGAGCAAACACGCCCAGGAAGGCAAGCGCGACCCGCAGCTGCAGGCGTATCGCTGGATGCTCGAGGAGTACCGCGTTTCGCTTTATGCCCAGCAGTTGGGCACCAAGCTGGCGGTGTCGGATAAACGCCTGAACAAGCAGTGGAGCAGTGTCGAGGCCTGAGTGCCCGGTCCCAGAGTCGATGACGTATATGCCTTTCGCATCGCCATTTGGCGATGCGATAAAGTAGTGTGTTGGCCTGCAAATATTGCCCATAGGACTCTGGTATGAAGCTCATTGCCTGCATCGCCATCGGCCTGCTGGTTTCGTACGCCACGCTTATCCTCGCATCGGAGCACCTGGGCGCCATTTCCAGCACGGTCTGTGGCCAGGAATTTGTCCTTCCCGACATCGTTTGCCGCCTGGGTGGCGGTATCCTTACGCTCTTGTTAGTGCCGATTTCGGGCATATTGGCGTTCTTCGGAGCACGGCGAACCTTCGCAAAACCCTAGGCCAGCAATTCCTCGGCGATCAGCTCCTCCAGCCACTGCATAAAGGCCCGCACGCGCTGCGGCAGGTGGCGTCGATGGGCGTAGAGCAGGTTGACCGGCAGGGGCGCCGGAACGAAGTTGGCCATCAGGCTGCGTAGTTGGCCGCTGGCCAGCAATTCGTGGACGCCGGCCCGGGGTGCCTGGATGATGCCCAGCCCGCCCAGGCAGGCGCCTTGGTAGGCATCGATATTGTTGACCGTGACATTGCCGGCCATCGGCAGGTACTGCGTCTTACCGTCGAGTTGGTACTCGAAGCCGGCCGAGCGGTTGCCCAGCACCGACACATAGTGCACCAGCCGGTGCGCGGCGAGGTCGTCAAGGGTCGACGGGGTGCCATAGCGCTCCAGGTAAGCCGGGCTGGCGACATTGACCTGAACAAACTGACCGAGGGGGCGCGCCACCAGGTTGGCGTCGCGCAGTTCACCGATCCTGACCACGCAGTCGAAGCCCTCGCGAACCAGGTCGACGCGCCGGTCGCTGCTGCTGATCTCGATCTCCAGGGCCGGATGCCGGTCGAGAAATTCGCCCAGGCGCGGCGCCACTACGCGCCGGGCCAGGCTGGTGGTCATGTCGACACGCAGGCGACCGACCAACGCGCGACCGTCCTGGCGGAACAGTCCCTCCAGTTCGTCCATCTGCACCAGCAGTTCCTTGCAACGGTCATACAGCACCAGGCCGTCCTGCGTCGGCTGCACTTTGCGTGTGGTCCGGTGCAGCAGGCGTGCGCCCAGCAGCGCTTCCAGCGTCTGCACCTGCTCGGAGGCACTGGAACGGGGCAAGCCCAGGCTACCGGCCGCCTGAGTAAAACTCGACAGTTCGCAGACACGGGCGAATGTGCGCAACAGCTCCAGTTTGTTCACCGGGGGACCTTTCCTGGATTGTTCGGGTTAAACGATCAGTGTTTCTGAAAATGGCGGCTTTATCCATTTTCATGTGAACAATAGCCTGTGGACCTTCCTCATGACATCCGGAGCTCCAGCATGAACCGTAAAATCGCACTGATCACCGGCGCCAGCCGCGGCTTGGGTAAACAAATGGCCTTGCACCTGTCGGCCCAGGGCATCGATATCATCGGCACCTACCACAGCCGCGCCGACGAGGCGCAGCGAGTGGCCGAGACCATCGAACAGGGCGGTGGGCGGGCCCTGATGCTGGCCCTGGATGTCGGCGACAGCAGCACCTTTGCCGCCTTCGCCGCGCAGCTGAGCCAAGGCCTGAAGCAGACCTTCGGCCGCGAGGGGCTGGATTTTCTGATCAACAACGCCGGCATCGGTGTCCGCGCCGCCTTCGCCGAAACCCGCGAGGCACAGTTCGACCTGCTGATGAACGTTCAACTGAAGGGACCTTTTTTCCTCACCCAGGCGCTGTTGCCGTTGCTCGCCGACCAGGGCCGCATCGTCAATGTCTCCAGCGGGCTGGCGCGCTTCAGCCTGCCGGGTTACGCCGCTTACGCGACGATGAAGGGGGCTGTCGAGGTCTGGACCCGTTACCTGGCCAAGGAACTGGGCCCGCGTGGGATCACCGCCAATGTGCTGGCCCCGGGCGCCATCGAAACCGACTTTGGCGGCGGCGCAGTGCGTGACAATGCCGAGCTCAATGCCTTTGTCGCCGCCAATACGGCCCTGGGACGCGCCGGCCTACCGGAGGATATCAGTGCGGCTGTGGCGATGTTGCTGACCGACGGTGGCCGCTGGATCACCGGGCAGCGTATCGAGGCCTCCGGCGGAATGTTTCTCTGAGGGTACGGGCCGCACCGAAAGCGGCGGCGAGCAGACCAATGGCGGGCTATCAATCGAGCCCATAGTGCTTCAGCAGGGCCAGCCACTTGGGGTCCTGCGGCAAGGCTCTGATCGCCTTCTCGAGAAAGTCGCCCAGCTCGGGGTCTGCGGGGTACTTGAGCAGCATCTGACGATTGAACCGGTTCAGGGGTGCAGGCGAAAAATACAGGCGTCCGCTCAAATCCTGTTGGCGGTTGTAGAAGAGCACCGTCGAATGGGGAATCAGGATCAGGTCCAGGCGTCGGGACAGAAGCTTCTCCAGGTTTTGCTGGTCGAGCGCCACGTCCTCGCGTTGCACCGCGCCATTCTCGATAACGGTCTGGAGGCCCTGGTAGCGGTGACCGAGCACCCCGCCCAGGGTATGTCCGCGCAAGGAGTCCGGCCCCTGGTAGTCGAAGGGCCTGTCCACCCGCGACAGGAAATCCTGTTGATCGGTCAGCAGGCTCGGCAGCCAGTGGTAGAGCGGGGCAGGGGTGTCGGGAAAAAAATCCGGGCTGGCCCAGAGCACCAATCCGCTTGAAGGACCGACCAGGGTCATGTCCAGGCGTTTGCGCGGCAGGTAGAGCAAGCTGAAGTGGTAGCGCTGGCGGTTGTCTGGATGGTCATTGAGCAATTCGAGCAGATCGAAGGACAGCCCCTGACGGTTGTCGAGGTCCACCAGCAAGGGCGGCATCTGGTGGTAGGTCCAGGCCGTCACTTCCTGCGCCGCCGCGCAGGGCAGCGCCGTGAAAGCCAGTGGCAGCAGGCAAACCAGCGACAGTACAAGGCCCTTGGGCATGGCGGCTCGCGACAACGTGAAGGTCAGGATGACTGTAGAGGGTTTTTCCGCCGCAAGGCGCCCGTCGATCCGCCTGGACGCCCGCTTGCCGACCGCGGCGCCCACGTGGCGTGGTGCAGTGGCCGGTCGGGGTCGCCTCGCGCGCTTGAAACGCCCCTGAATCCTGCTATACCTGCGCCAGGGCTAGGCTTCGACGTGCTGCCTGTCCAGCAGGTGCGCTGGCAGCGCCTTTTCGAACCTGACCGCTTCCGTGTTCAAACCCTTGCCGGGTCGGCCTGCCATTGGGCCGATGGTAAACGAGGCGTATGTATCGAGTTTAGGGATGGGTCGTGCGGTTCATAAGGCAGCCATGAATCCAGCAACCAGGTGTTGGCGTGAGTGGATTCGATGCCCTGACGCAGTCGAGAGGCCCAACGGGCGCTCTTCCAACAACCACCCCGACAAGGTTTCCTTGTCACCCGAAAGGATTCGATCATGAGCGACTTCACCACTGTCATGAATGAAATGCGCGAGTACCACAAAAGTGCGTTGGGGCAGGCGCGCCCGCAGGCGTTTGTGCCCTCCACGGCCAAGCTGCAAACCTATCTGGGGGCCGCCGCCAAGGCCGCCAAGGGCGCCAAAGGCGAGGGGCTGGCCAAATTGAAATTGCTGGCTCAATCCCTGGCCCAGGATGAGAGCGCCACGATCAAAAACGGCATCGTCGGTGCGCTGGAGGGGTACAGAAAAGCTGGCAACGGCCCGGCGGCGGTCGATGCATTCAAAAAAACCTTGGAGCAGCAACGCGATGCGGCGAAAAGCGAGGCCAGCCGCGATCTCGATAAGCTCTACGATGAGGCCATTGCCCTGGGCGAAAAAGAACCCGGCATCCAGGGCGCCGTGGCATACCAGATGGGATGCATTTCTGACTTTTTCAGCGCCTTGTTCGAGCGGATTTCCGAGTTTCTGACCCAGGCCTGGGAATCCATCTCCACCTGGCTGAGTGAGGCCTGGGCCAATATCCAGGCATTCTTTACCAACCTCTGGGCCTGGATCGCCAGCTGGTTCGACTGATCTGTCACGGCCTGTCGCGCGGCGCACCGAGCGCCGCGCGGTTTTGTAAATTTAGACTTCCATTCGAGTCCCGTAGCTGCACCCCAGTCGCTGTGGTGTCAGGGCCGTATCACAAGCTGTATGCCCTACAGAGCCGCTTCAGCGGGTCATGGGCAAGGCCGCGCCCATCAGCGCGAACAGACTGCCGCAGACACGGTTGAAACCCTTGCCACTGCGGGCCAGCCAGGGGCGAATACGGTGGGCCAGGCGCGCCAGCAGGTATTCCACCAATGCTTCCACCAGGGTGAAGGTCAAGGCCATTACCGCAAACTGCAGCCAGAGGTCACGCTCGGGGTCGAGGAACTGCGACAGAAAGGCGCCGAAGAACAGAATCACCTTGGGGTTGGACAGGGCGGACCAGAGGCCCTGGCGCAGCAGCGCCGGACCCGACAAGGCCTGGCCAGGCTGCACGGGCGTCAGCTGCAGCGGCGGCCCCCGCCACAGCTGAATGCCCAGCCAGATCAGGTAAGCCGCGCCGAGTAACTTGAGCACCGTCAGCAGTTCCGCCGACGCCTGCAGCAGCGTGCCGATGCCGAGCATCGAAAGCCCGATCAGCAGGATAAAACCCAAGGCGCCACCGGCGATGGTCCAGCAGCTTTTGCGCGCGCCGTAGAGTGCGCCGTGGCTCAGCACCAGCAGCGCATTGGGGCCGGGTGTCAGCGACAGGCCGAGCACGGCGGTGAGGTAAAGCAGCCAGCTGTGCAGCGCCATGTCCTAGCCCCTGTGGGATAACCACTGTGAGGCCTGCGGAGCGGCCCCGAAGGGACTGTTTTTGCACGCCCGTTGCGCGCCGTCAAGATCAGTAATGGGACTTGATCACCTCGATGCCCAGGGTCAGCACCTTGCGCCAGGCACTGCGGGTGTCGGCGTCCACCGCTGGGTCATGCTCATCGATGGTCAGCAGCAGGGCATCGAGCCACAGGTCGTACAATTCGGGACGAATATTGAAGCCATGGCGCGAGTGCGTCTCGCCCAGGGCGCGCAATTTGGTGTCCGGCATGCCGCGGGCGAACATCACCAGGTTGAGGATACCCTGGCGCAACAGGCGTTTCTGCGCGGGCATGTCGGTATTGACGAAGGTGTCGCGCACAAGCGGCGAACTGGCAAGGAAGTAGCGGTAAAAAGTATCGAAAAAGCCGTTGCTGGCGCAGCAGCGGCCATAACTTTGCATGACGCGGTCAACCGGTTTCATGGCGGGTCCTGGAGAAGAGGCGGCGCCCGCCCGGCCCGCAGGGCCGAATGCACTGTGGGGGGGTGGACGCAGGGCAACGCGCAGGGCGCGTCGCGAGGGCGGCGAAACTAGCGGAGTAGAGCCTCCGAGCGCAAGCGTGACCTTGGTCGCATAGGTTTTTTAGCGGTTAAAGGGGCGGTTTAACTCAGTTCGGCACTCAGGCCGGCGCCGCGTCGAAACTGTCGGCCCTGGCCATCTTCCACATGCGTTCGTAGAACTCGCTGTCGACCTTGCCGCTGAGCAACACGCCTGGCGCGAGAAACACGTGTTGCTGGGAGAACAACTTGATCTCGGTGGCGGAGGTGCGCCGCACCAGGTGACGCGCATCCAGCTGGGCGGGGTGGGCAAGGCCCGCCGCCGCCAGCATCTCGGCCAATGCCTTGAGGGTATTGCGCTGGAAGTTGTAGACCCGCTGGGCCTTGTCCTCGACCACCAGGGCGCGCTGTCGCAGCGGGTCCTGGGTGGCGACGCCGGTGGGGCATTTGTTGGTGTGGCAGCTCTGGCTCTGGATGCAACCGATGGCGAACATAAAGCCGCGGGCGGCGTTGGCCCAGTCGGCGCCGATGGCCAGTACGCTGGCGATGTCGAAGGCGCTGACGATCTTGCCGCTGGCACCGAGCTTGATCTGTTCGCGCAGGTTCAGGCCGACCAGGGTGTTGTGCACGAACAGCAGGCCTTCGCGCATCGGTACGCCGATATGGTCGCTGAACTCCACCGGCGAGGCGCCGGTGCCGCCTTCCTTGCCATCGACCACGATAAAGTCCGGCAGGATGCCGGTTTCCAGCATGGCCTTGGCGATCCCCATGAATTCCCAAGGGTGACCCAGGCAGAACTTGAAGCCGACCGGCTTGCCGCCCGACAGTTCGCGCAGTTGGGCAATGAAGTGCAGCAGCCCGGTTGGGCTATCGAAGGCGCTGTGGCGGGACGGCGAGACGCAATCCTGGCCCATGGGTACGCCGCGCGTGGTGGCGATTTCACGGGTCACCTTGTGGCTGGGCAGGATGCCGCCGTGGCCGGGCTTGGCGCCCTGGCTCAGCTTGATCTCGATCATCCGCACCTGGGGCAGGCGGGCCTGGGCGGCAAAGCGTTCGGGGTCGAACAGGCCGGCGGCGGTGCGGCAGCCGAAATAACCGCTGCCCAGCTCCCAGGTCAGGTCGCCACCGTGCTCCAGATGGTAGGGGCTGATACTGCCCTCGCCCGTGTCATGGGCGAAGTTACCCAGCTTGGCGCCCTTGTTCAGCGCGCGAATGGCGTTGGCGCTCAGGGAGCCGAAACTCATGGCGGAAATGTTGAAGAGCGACGCCGAATACGGCTGCGTGCACTGGCTGCCGCCGATGGTCACCCGGAAACTGTCAGGGTCCTGAAGCGCGGCCGGACGCATGGAGTGCCCGATAAACTCGAAACCGGTCTGGTAGACGTCCAGCAGGGTGCCGAAGGCCTTGTCCGCCCCCTGGTTCTTGGCCCGCGCATAGACCAGCGAGCGCTGGGAGCGGGAAAACGGCAGTTGTTCGCCGTCGGCCTCCAGCAAGTACTGGCGGATTTCCGGGCGAATGCTTTCGACCAGATAGCGGATATTGCCCAGGATCGGGTAGTTGCGCCGCACCGCCTGGCGCGTCTGCAGCAGGTCGACGATGCCGACCAGGCTCAACAGGCCACCGATCAGGCTCAGCAGCCACACCCCGGGCTGCTGGAGAAAGGCCAGGCTAAGCAGGGTCAGCAGCAGGCAACAGGCAAAAAAAGCGTAACGGCTGAGCAGCGACAGGGACATGCGAACTCCGATTGGGACGCACCGACTGGTGGTAGCGCAGGGTCATCCACGGGTCTCTGGCGCGGCGCTACAGGTGGTGGTCAGGGTATGCCGGGTACGCCGGCAGATAGCGTCTTTTAACGGTTTTTGTCTGACAATTCATCTCCAACTTTGCCTGTGTCTCGGTCTGCGGCTCGCGCATCCAATCATCATGCTGTCGAAGGTCGAGGTTTGCGAGGCCGTTGTCACCTTCTCGCCGTAGCTGGCGCTTGTCGGGTAGGGCAGGTTATCGCAGGCTGTGGCACACTTCGCCTTCGACGCGACAATACCGGCTGACTGCCATGATGCGGCAGCCTGTCGTTCAGCGAGCTCCCCCGTGGCGTACCCGCGCGTGAGTCGCGGCTGGACGCGCACCGCGGGCGCAGTTGCGCCTGCTGGCTAGCACGGATGCCCTTATTTTGTCGCAGGTTGTGCAGTTGGCCTGCGCATCACTGCCTATCAAATCCGCTCTGGCAGCGGCCCCGACTCGAGGAACTCGCGTGCATAACGTCGTCATCAGTGGAACCGGCCTCTATACCCCGGTGAACAGCATCTCCAACGACGAGCTGGTGGAATCGTTCAACGCCTACGTCCGCCAGTTCAACGCCGAATACGCGGCCGCTATCGAACGGGGTGAAGTCGCCGCCCTGACTGAATCCAACGCGGCATTTATCGAAAAGGCTTCCGGCATCAAAAGCCGTTTTGTCATGGACAAGGACGGCATCCTCGACCCCGCGCGCATGGCCCCGCGAATCCCCGAGCGCGCCAACGACGAGTGGTCGATCCTCTGCCAGATGGGCGTCGCGGCGGCCGAACAGGCGCTGGCCCGTGCCGGCAAGAGCGCGGCGGATGTGGACGGAGTGATAGTCGCCTGCTCCAATCTGCAGCGTGCCTACCCGGCGATCGCCATCGAGGTACAGGCCGCGTTGGGCATCCAGGGGTTCGGCTATGACATGAACGTCGCCTGTTCCTCGGCCACCTTTGGCATCCAGGCCGCCACCAACAGCGTGCAACTGGGGCTGGCGCGGGCGATCCTGGTGGTCAGCCCGGAAATCTGCACCGGACACTTGAATTTCCGCGACCGCGACAGCCATTTCATTTTCGGTGACGCCGCCACCGCCGTGTTGGTGGAGCGCGCCGACCTGGCCACTTCGGCAGTGCAATTCGAGATCGTCGGCACCAAGTTGCTGACCCAGTTCTCCAACAATATCCGCAACAACTTCGGCTTTCTAAACCGCGCGGCGGAAGACGGCATCGGCGCCCCGGATAAACTGTTCGTCCAGGAAGGCCGCAAGGTGTTTCGCGACGTCTGCCCCATGGTCGCCGAACTGATCGCTTCCCATCTGGCGCAGCACCAGCTGAACGTCGGCGATATCCAGCGATTCTGGTTGCACCAGGCCAACCTCAGCATGAACCTGCTGATCGCCAAGAAACTGCTGGGCCGCGAGGCCGCACCCCATGAAGCGCCGGTGATTCTCGACACCTATGGCAACACCAGCTCCGCCGGCTCGGTGATCGCCCTGCACAAGCACCAGGACGATTTGGCCAGCGGCGCGTTGGGCGTGTTGAGTTCCTTTGGCGCCGGCTATTCCATTGGCAGCGTGATCCTGCGCAAACGCTGATGCTTGACGACGTCGAACTGTTGCCACGCCTGCTGGCGGGCGACCAACAGGCATTTCGTCAGCTGGTGAGCACCTACCAGGGCGCCATGCGGGCGGTGGCCTATGCCATCGTCGGCAGCCGCAATGCCGACGAGGTGGTGCAGGATGCCTGGTTGTCGGTGGTGCGTAACCTGGAGGGGTTCCAGGCCCGCGCCAGCCTCAAGACCTGGTTGCTGACCATCACCGCCAATACCGCCAAGACCCGGCTCAAGCAGAACCGCCGGGAAGTGTTGATGGACGACCTGCCAGGGCCCCACGGCAGTATCGACGACGGTCGCTTCGCCGAGGATGGCCATTGGTTGCTTGCGCCCCATGCCTGGCATCAGGATTCGCCGGAGGCACTGCTGAGCGAGCAGGAACTGCGCGAGTGCCTGGACAAGACCTTGAACAGCCTTTCGCAGTTGCAGGGCAGCGTGCTGATGCTGCGCGAGCGTCAGGGCCTGGAGCTGGACGATATCTGTAATCTTCTGGACGTCTCGCTCTCCAATGTTCGGGTGTTACTGCACCGCGCGCGGTTGAAGGTATTTGCCACCCTAGAGCATTTCGAGGAGACGGGACAATGCTGAGTTGTAAAGAGTTGGTGGCCCGCTCCAGTGATTTTCTCGATGGCCAGTTGAGTTTCCGTGGCCGTCTGGCCGTGCGCGCCCACCTGGGCCTGTGCCGCAATTGCCGGCGATTCATTCGCCAGATGCGCCTGGTTCAGGCGACCCTGCGCCAGCTGCCCGATAGCTCCGGGCTGGAAAGCCACGGGCCGGACATCGACAGCCTGGCGGCGCGCCTGGCCGAACAGCGGCGCCTGCATTCGCGCTAGTGTCAACAGGCCCTAAACCAGTGCACGTGCTGCTCCACCAGTCGGTGGCCGGCGTTGGCCATTCACCGACAGGCCACCCGCCCACCCCCTCTCGCAGAAAAAATAGCCCGTCGGTGTAACGGCTGTTGAATTGCTCCGTCTAGTGTGGCGAGGGTGCCGACCGGTGCCCAGAACCATCACTGGAGCACCCCCCATGAAAATGGTCGCCACCCTGGGCATGGCCCTGTTGAGCGTCACGTCCCTTACTCTTCACGCCGGGCAAAATCCGTTCGCCGCCCAGGAGCTGGCCAGCGGTTACAGCCTGGCGGCCCATGAAAAAAATCATGAAGGCGCCTGTGGCGAAGGCAAGTGCGGCGCTGAGGGTGCGGCCAAGGCTGACAGCGAAGGCACCTGCGGCGGCGAAGGAGAAAAAAAGACCGCCGTCGAAGGGGGGAGCAAGGCCGCCACCGAGGGCAAGTGCGGAGAGGGGAAATGTGGCGCCGAGCAGGGTTGAGGCGCTGATGAGCAGCTCTGCAGCCAAGCCCCGCGAGGCCGTCGCCACGCTGCGCGGGGCGGGCCTGGGATTGCGCCGTGGCCTGCTGGCCGCGCTGCAAGCGGACGCGACCGACGCGCTGGATTTTATCGAAGTGGCCCCGGAAAACTGGATTGGCGTGGGTGGCCGCCTGGGTCGACAGTTGCGCGAGCTCAGTGAGCGCCTGCCGTTATGCTGCCATGGCTTGTCGCTAAACCTGGGCGGGCATGCACCCTTGGACTTCGCGTTGCTGAAGGCCATCAAGGGTTTCCTCGACCAGCACGGGGTCGCGGTCTACAGCGAGCACCTGGCGGCCTGCGCCGATGACGGCCACCTCTATGATCTGATGCCCTTGCCCTTCTGCGATGCCACGGTGGGCCATGTCGCGGCACGTATCCGCACCGTGCAGGAGGTGCTGGAGCGGCCGCTGATCCTCGAGAACATCTCGGCCTACGCCCGGCTGCCCGGCGAACTGGACGAGCTGACCTTTCTCAAGGCAGTACTGGAGAGCGCCGATTGCCGGCTGCTTCTGGATATCAATAACCTGCTGGTCAACAGCGTCAACTTCGGCTTCGATCCCCGGGCTTACCTGGCGGCATTGCCCAGTGCACGGATCGCCTACCTGCACCTGGCCGGCCACCACGACCAGGCCCCAGGCCTGAAAATCGACAGCCACGGCGCGCCGGTCTGCGCCCCGGTCTGGTCGCTGCTGAAGCAGGCCTACGCGCTGCATGGCGTGCGGCCGACCTTGCTGGAGCGGGATTTCAACTTTCCACCGATTGGCGAGCTGTACGCCGAGGTTGGCCATATCCGCGACCTGCAGCAGGCGGCGGGCAGCGCTGGCGGGTGCCGCGTATGAGCCCGGCCGAGCTGCAACAGGCGTTCGCCGGACGCATTCGCGATGCGCAGGGCGCCCCGCGGTTGCCGGGGATCGATGCCTCGCGCATGGCGTTGTACGAGTCGCTGTTCTTCAACAACTTGGAGGGTCTGCTGGCCAGCGGCTTTCCGGTGGTGCGACGGGTGCTCAAGCCGGCACGTTGGCGGCGCCTGGTGCGGGCGTTCCTGCGGGACGCGCGCTGTCACACGCCGTATTTTCTCGAAGTCGGTCAGGCCTTCGTGTGCTGGTTGCAGCAGGGGAGCGGCACGGCGCCGGGCGATCCGCCTTTTCTGCTGGAGTTGGCCCATTACGAGTGGGTGGAGCTGGCATTGGACGTGGCCGAGACCGAGCTGCCGGCGTCCGGATCGCCCGCTGATCCACTGCGCAGTCCGATGCAGTGGTCGCCGCTGGCCTGGCCGCTCAGCTACGCCTGGCCGGTCCAGATGATCGGTGCGCAGTACCAGCCGCGGGAGGTGCCACTGGCGCCCACCTGCCTGCTGGTCTGGCGCGATCGCGGGCAGCGGGTGCGCTTTATGCAACTGGCGCCCTTCGCCTGTCAGTTGGCCGTGCGCCTGCAGACGGGCACCGATCCCGACGCGTTGGCGGCCCTGCATCGGCTGGCCGAGGCGAGTGACCTGAGCGCCGATGCGGCTTACGTCGAACACGCCCGTGGGCTGCTGCTGGACTGGCAGCGCCACGACATCCTTCTCTGAACGGAGCTTATCATGCCACTGCTTATCAACCGTCTTCAGGCTGGCCTGGACGCTAGTCGCCGCCTGGACTTTCTCGCGCCCTTGCTGTTGCGCCTGTACCTGGTGCCGATTTTCTGGATGGCCGGCAGCCACAAGCTGGCGGACATGCCGGCGACGATCGCCTGGTTCGGTAACCCGGACTGGGGGCTTGGCCTGCCGTTTCCCACACTGCTGGCGTGGGCGGCGGCGCTCACCGAAAGCGGCGGGGCGCTGTTGCTGCTGGTCGGGCTGGGCGTGCGTTGGGTCAGCCTGCCGTTGATGGTGACCATGCTGGTGGCGATCTTCAGCGTGCATTGGCCCTACGGCTGGCAGGCCATTGCCGACGCCTCCGCGCCTTTCGCCAACGAACGGGTGCTGGCCGCGGTGGACAAGCTGGCGCGGGCCCGGGAGCTGCTCAAGGTCCATGGCGATTACCCGTGGCTGACCGGCAGCGGTAAGTTCGTCGTGCTGAACAACGGTATCGAATTCGCCGCCACCTACCTGGTGATGCTGGTCGCGCTGTTCTTCGGTGGCGCCGGGCGCTGGTTGAGCCTGGATTACTGGTTGCGCAGGCAGGTCTGATGACGCCGGGCTGCGCAATGCGGCCCGAGCCTTGCCCGCACGAGGTTGTTGCTTATAAGCATTACGACTAAAAAGTTCCGCTGTAACAGAATGTTTATATAACGGAAACGGGGCTGACACACGGCCTCGCCAAGATTCCCCCCAACACAAACGGGCCGCTGTCCGGCGTGTTTTAGACGCTTAATCTCAAAGGGGAATTTCCATGATCCGCAAGCAGTCTTTCCTGGGCGCTACTTTTGCCGCCAGCACTCTGGCGTTGGCCATCTCCGCCCAGGCCGTGGCCGGTACCGTCACCACCGACGGGGCCGACATCGTGGTCAAGACCAAGGGCGGCCTGGAAGTGGCAACAGCCGACAAGGCCTTTGGCTTCAAGATCGGCGGACGCCTGCAGGCGGACTACAGCCGTTTCGACGGCATCTATACCGACAACGGCGATACCGCCGATGCGGCGTACTTCCGTCGTGCCTTCCTGGAAATCTCCGGTGTCGCCTACACCGACTGGGCGTACGCCATTTCCTATGACTTCTCGCACAACGCCGGCAGCTCCGAGGACGGTTACTTCGACGAAGCCTCGATTGCCTACAACGGCTTTGCCCCCGTCTCGATCAAGGTCGGTCGATTCGATCCGGAGTTCGGCCTGGAAAAAGCCACCAGTTCCAAGTGGGTGACCGCCCAGGAACGTAACGCCGGCTACGACCTGATCGACTGGGCCAACGGCCATCAAAATGGCCTGGGCGTTCAACTGTCCTCCACCCTGGGCAGCTCGGTGTACCTGTCCGGCGGCCTGTACAGCAAGGACAACAACAACGATGACGGCGATGCCAATAAGCAGGTCAATTTCCGTGGCGTGTTCGCGCCACTGCACGAGGCCGGCAACGTCCTGCATTTCGGGCTGAACCTGGCGGCCCGTGACGTTTCCGACAGCGTGGTTGATTCGCGATTCCGCAGTCGCCTGGGCATGCGGGGTGTGGAAACCGCGGGCGGCAACGATGCCGGTCCGAACGGCAACCGCCCCGTGCTGGGCGGCGCCAACAACAACGTCTCGGGTTCCTACGACCAGGACACCGCCATGGGCCTGGAAGCGGCCTGGGCCATGGGCCCGTTGTCGGTGCAGGGCGAGTACCTGATGCGCGAGCTGCAGGCCGACAGCGACGAATTCCAGGACATCGAAGGCGACGCCTTCTATGCCCAGGTGGCCTACACCCTGACCGGCGAGGCGCGGGGTTACAAACTGGGCAAATTCGACGCCATCAAGCCGGCGAACAAGCAGATCGGCGCCTGGGAGCTGTTCTACCGCTACGACAGCCTGGACGTCGAGGACGACAATATCGTCAAGGAAACCGCTACCCGCGAACTGGGCGACTCTTCGGCGCAGGTGCATAACCTGGGTGTGAACTGGTACGCCAACGAGGCGGTGAAAATCAGCGGCGTCTATGTCAAGGCAACCACCGACAAAGTCACCAACCAGGTCGGCGACGACAGCGGCGATGGCTTCGTGGTGCGTGCGCAGTACGTGTTCTAAACCCCTGACCAACGCAGAAGACCGGATACGCGGTGCCCCCAGTCGGTTGGGCTGGGGCCTCAGCTGAACCGGTGTGGAACGCCGTCGCGCGGCCTGGCGCCGCGCGCAGACGGCCATCCGTTCAAGCCCCGCAGCCTGCGGGGCTTTTTTTCGCCGGCGCGACAGGCCAGACTGCGCCCATGCCTATTCTGACCCTGCACCATCTCGCCGATTTGGACGCCGCTGCCTGGGACGCCCTGGTTCCGGCCGAACAGCCTTTTCTCCGGCATGCCTTCCTGCGCTCACTGGAAGACAGCGCCAGCCTCGGCCCGGGAACCGGCTGGACGCCGGCCCACCGCCTGTTGACCGATGCCCAGGGACAGGTGCTGGCCGCCGTGCCGGCCTACCGCAAGGCGCATTCCTATGGTGAATACGTATTCGACCATGGCTGGGCGCAGGCCTGCGAACGGGCCGGCATCCGCTATTACCCCAAGTTGCTGGTCGGCGTGCCATTCAGCCCGGTCAGCGGCGCCCGCCTGCTGGGTTCGCCCGAGGCCGCCGGCGAGTTGCTCAGCGCGCTGGCCCAGGGCCTCGAGGAAGAGGGCCTGTCCAGCCTGCATATCAACTTTACCGAGGCGTCGGCGGACGCCCTGTTACGCGGCCGCGAGGGGTGGCTGGAGCGCCTGGGTTGCCAGTTCCATTGGCACAACCGCGGCTACCGGGACTTCCAGGATTTCCTCGACAGCCTGGCCTCGCGCAAACGCAAGCAACTGCGCAAGGAGCGGGATCAGGTGGCGGGGCAGGGCATTGCCTTCGACTGGCGCGAGGGCCACCAGGTCAGCGAAGCCGAGTGGGACTTCGTCTATGCCTGTTACGCCAACACCTACCGCGTGCGTGGCCAGCAACCGTACCTGAGCCGCCGTTTCTTCAGCCTGTTGGCCGAGCGCATGCCGGAGTCGATCCGCCTGGTCCTGGCGTTGCAGGGCGCGCGACCGGTGGCGATGGCTTTTAGCCTGGTGGGCGGCGACAGCCTGTATGGGCGTTACTGGGGCAGCCTGGGTGAGTTTGATCGCCTGCATTTCGAAACCTGCTTCTACCAGGGCATGGACTATGCCCTCAGTCAGGGCCTGCAACGTTTCGATGCCGGTGCCCAGGGCGAGCACAAACTGATTCGCGGCTTCGAGCCGGTCATCACCCGTTCCTGGCATTACCTCTGCCATGCCGGGCTGCGCGCTGCGGTGGCGGATTTTCTCGCCGAAGAGGGCCCGGGCATCCGCGCCTACGCCGAACAGGCCAGGACCGCATTGCCGTACCGCCAGGGCTGAGAGGTTCGCGGGCATTCGCGGGCAAAGGGTCTGTGCGCGCAATCGCGGGCTGGGTTGGCGCCCAGGGTGTTGGGACCGCGGGCCAGGCGCTTGCAGGAGCGGCCCATGGTCGCGACATATCGCCAGGCTTCGCGGGCAAGACAGCAGCCATGCGGGGGCGTGGTATTCACTCCACCCCGACAAACCCGCCGGTCTGGCGCTGCCATAGCCGCGCATACAGGCCGCCGTGGCGCAGCAGTTCGGCGTGGCTGCCGGTCTCCACCACCCGTCCTTGGTCGAGCACCACCAAGCGGTCCATGCGGGCGATGGTCGACAGGCGGTGGGCGATGGCGATCACGGTCTTGTCCTGCATCAGGGTGTCCAGGCTCTCCTGGATCACCGCCTCGACTTCCGAGTCCAGCGCCGAGGTGGCCTCGTCGAGGATCAGGATCGGCGCATTCTTCAGCAGGACCCGGGCAATGGCGATGCGCTGGCGCTGGCCACCGGACAGTTTGACCCCACGCTCGCCGACATGGGCGTCGAACCCGCTGCGGCCCTGGCTATCGATCAACTGGGGAATAAAGGCGTCGGCGCGGGCCTTGCGCACGGCGGCCCACAGCTCCTCGTCGCTGGCGTCGGGTTTGCCGTACAGCAGGTTGTCGCGCACCGAACGGTGCAGCAACGAGGTGTCCTGGGTGACCATGCCGATCTGCGCGCGCAGGCTGTCCTGGGCGACGCGGGCGATGTCCTGGCCGTCGACCAGGATGCGTCCGCTCTGCAGGTCGTACAGACGCAGCAGCAGGTTTACCAGGGTCGACTTGCCGGCACCGGAAGGTCCAATCAGGCCGATCTTTTCGCCCGGCTCGATACGCAGCTCCAGCCCGGCGATGACGCCCTCAGGCTTGCCGTAGTGGAAGTGCACCGCTTCGAAGTGCACGCCGCCACGCTCGACCAGCAGGGCCGGCGCCTGCGCCTGGTCCTGCACCGTACGCGGCTGGGCGATGGTCTGCATGCCGTCCTGGACGGTGCCGATATTCTCGAAAATGCCGCTGACCACCCACATGATCCAGCCCGACATATTGACGATGCGGATCACCAGGCCGGTGGCCAGGGCTATGGCGCCGAGCGACAGCGCGCCCTGGCTCCACAGCCAGAGGGACAGGCCGGTGGTGGCGACGATCAGGGCGCCATTCATGGCGGTGATGGCCACGTCCATGCTGGTGACCATGCGGTTGGTCAACTGGACCTTGCGCGTTTGTTCGCTGAGCGCCTCACGGGCGTAACCCTGCTCGAAGCGGGTGTGGGCGAACAGCTTGAGGGTGGCGATATTGGTGTAGCCGTCGACGATGCGCCCCATCAGCTGGGAGCGCGCCTCGGACGCGATCACCGAGCGGCGTTTGATCCGCGGCACGAAAAAGCGCAGGGCGCCGAGGTACCCGACTATCCACAGCAGCAGGGGCACGACCAGGCGCCAGTCGGCCTCGGCGAACAGCACCAGGGCGCTGAGCGCGTAGATCAGCACATGCCAGAGCGCGTCGACCGCTTGCACCGCGGAGTCGCGCAGGGCGTTGCCGGTTTGCATGATGCGGTTGGCAATGCGTCCGGCGAAGTCATTCTGGAAGAAGCCCAGGCTGTGCTGGAGGACGTAATTGTGGTTTTGCCAACGGATCAGATTGGTCAGGCTGGGGTTGATCGCCTGGTGTACCAGCAGGTCATGCAGGCCGACGAACAGCGGGCGCAGAACCAAGGCGACGGCCGCCATCCAGGCCAGCTCAAGGCCATGGCGCTGGAAGAAATCGACAGGGGGGCTGCCCTGGGCCAGGTCGACCAGGCGCCCGAGAAAGCGGAACAAGGCCACCTCGATCAGCGCCACCACCAGGCCGACCAGCAGCAGGGCGGCAAAGGCGGGCCAGACCTGCCGCAGGAAATGCAGGTAAAAGGCGCCCACACGGTTCGGCGGCGCTTCGCTGGGACTGCTGCGAAACACATCGATCAGTCGTTCAAAATGGCGATAGAACATCACACGCGCTGCCCGCTACGGGCTCTCCAATCATACGGCGGGGCGGCACTTCCTTGTGCCGCGGATGGTGCGGTCGGGTTACAGGCGTTTGGCGCTGACGATCAGCACCGGGGTGGTCGGCACGTTCTGGTTACCCGAAACGGTGGCGGTGCGCACCTGGGCGATCTTGTCGACCACGTCCATGCCGCGCACGACCTTGCCGAACACGGCATAGCCAAAGTCGCGCGAGCCGTGGTCGAGGAAGGCGTTATCGGCGTGGTTGATAAAGAACTGGCTGGTGGCCGAGTCGACCTGGCCGGTGCGGGCCATGGCCAGGGTGCCACGGGCGTTTTTCAGGCCATTATCGGCCTCGTTCTTGATCGGAGCCTGGGTGGCTTTTTGCGCCATGTCCGGGGTGAACCCGCCGCCCTGGATCATGAAATCAGGGATTACCCGGTGGAACACGGTGCCGTCGTAGTAGCCACTGTCGACGTAGCCCAGGAAGTTTTTCACGCTGATCGGCGCCTTGCCGGCGTCCAGCTCGATTTCCACCTCGCCCAGGCTGGTGTTGAGCAGCACATGGGGGTTGTCGGCAGCCATCAGGCTACTGGCCAGCAGCAGGGAGCAGGCGGCGAGGGCAAGTTTTTTCAGCATGTCTTGGGAGTCCTGTTTCGTTTGGGTTTGGTAGTTGCGGGGGGATGGCTACGCTCGACCTCCTCGAGGAAGTCCAGCAGCAGTTGGTTAAAACGTTCGGGTTGGTCCATGGGGCTGGCATGCCCGGAGTCGTCGAGCACTGCCAGGCGGGCGTTGGGCAGCTCACGCACATAGGCTTCCTTGCGCGCCACCGGGGTGTAGTCACGGTCCCCGGTCACCACCAAGGTAGGACAGGTGATCTGCGCCAGGTGTTCCCGCACGCCCCAGCCGATGATCGCGTCGAGGCTGGCCAGGTAGGCGCGTTTGTCGTTGCGTGGCCAGCGCCGCTCGATCTTCAGGCGCAGTTCCACCTGGCTGGGTTTGGGGAACAGGCGTCTGCCCAACCCCTTGGCGATGGTCTCCAGGCTGAGCAGGCGCGACAGTGCCCAGCGTTTCGCCAATTCGACCACATCCCGCGGCCCCCGGACCTTGACCTCGGGGCCGCTGTTGATGATGGTCAGGCTGGCGAGCAGGTCGACGTTCTGTACCGCCAATTGGAAGCCGACCATGCCGCCCATGGAAATGCCGATCAGGTGCACCGGGCCGAGCGCCAGGTGCTCGATCAGGGCGACCACATCCTCGGCGAAGCCGGCGATGCTGTAGGCCTCGTCCGGTTTGTCCGAGCGGCCGTGCCCGCGCAGGTCCAGTGCGATCACCCGATAGTGCGGGATCAGTACCGGGGTCTGGTATTCCCAATCCAGGGTGCTGGAGCCCAGCCCGTGCAGCAGTAGCACCGGAGCACCCTGGCCGTACTCCTCGTAATGCAGCTGGCAACCATCTTGATCGAAATAGGGCATGGGACCTCCGTGTGGCTCAAAGCTGACCTTGACTCAGCGTCGCCAGGCGGCCGGACAAGGCTTGCATGGCCTCGCTGACCTGATTCAGGGCTTGGGCATCCCGGGCATTATCCTCGCTGATGGTGTGGATGCGTACTGCCAGTTCGTTGATTTCCTGGGTTACGTGACTTTGTTCCTGGGCGGCCACCGCGATTTGCTGGGCGCGCTGGGAGATGTCATCGAAGCTGGTGACGGTGCTGGACAGCGCCGCAGCGGCGCCCTCCGCTTCGCCCACGGCGTGTTCGGTGCGCGCCTCGCCGGCCTGCATGGCTTGTACCGCCTGGCGCGAAGCCTGCTGCAGGGCGTTGATCATGCCACTGATTTCGTTGGCCGAGGACTGGGTCTTGCCGGCCAGGGTGCGCACCTCGTCGGCCACCACGGCGAAGCCACGACCCTGTTCGCCGGCCCGTGCCGCCTCGATGGCGGCGTTGAGGGCCAGCAGATTAGTTTGCTCGGAAATCGCCTTGATCACGTCCAGCACGGCGCCGACCTGCTGACTGTCCTTCTCCAGGCGGCTGATGACCATGGCCGCGCCAGCCATCTCGGCGGACAGCGCCTGGATTGCCTGGCTATTGGCGGCGACCTTGACCTGGCCTTCACGCACCACGGTCAGGGAATTTTGCGCGGTATGGGCGCAGTCGTTGGTGTTGCTGGCCACCTCCTGGGCGCTGGAAGACATCTCGGTAATGGCAGCGGCCAACTGGGTATTTTCCTGGCGCTGTTGCTCGGCGCGCTCGGCCAGGGTGCTGCTGAGGCTGGCCAGGTGCGCGGCCTCGGTTTGCAGGCGTTGAGCCTCGGTGGCGATGTTTTGCAGCATGCTGCGCAATTGCCCGGCATAACGGTTGACCGCGCCGCGCAGTGCGCCGATTTCGTCGGCGCGCCCGACTTTCAGTTCCACGCCGCTGTGGCCGGTCCGGCCATCGCCCAGCGCGTCGATCTGTCCGGTGGTTTCCTCCAACTGGGCGAGCAGCCTGCGCCCGGCCAGCCAGGCGAAAAACAACAGCAAGGCCAGCACCGGCAGCAGGAACAGCAGAATTTCCCAGGTCAGCGCCCGGGCCAGGCCGGTCACGCGTTCCTGGGGGGTCACCAGGCCGATCACCCAGCCGGTGTCGGGCATGCTGAACAGGCTGACCCGGCTGGCTTGCTTGAGCTGGCCGTCTTCTTCCAGGGCGACGGTGCGTACCCCGTCCTGGCGGCCATTCAGGCTCTCGAGCACCGGTTGCAACCAGGGTTTGTCACGGGCCAGGTCCTTGAGGGTGAGCATGCCGCCACCGGACGCCTGCCCGGCGCCCGTCAGCCCGGTGCCCGGAAAATGCAGCACATGGCCGGCCTGGTCGAGGGCGAAGGCATAGCCACCGGTGATACCACCTTGCTGCTCGAGAAATTTCGCCAGGTCGTCCAGGCGCAAGTCCAGGGTAGCGACGCCGGCGAAACGGCCCGTGAGCTGATAGGGCACGCTGCAGGTCACCATGGGCACGCCGGTCACGCTGTCCTGGTAGGCCTCGGACCACAGGCAGGCACCGGCCTTGCTGCTGCGCGCGCCGCTGTACCAGGCGTCGTTATGGTAGCCGGGACCCTCGGCCTTGTTGTAGTCGTCGGAGTAGGCCAGGCGGCCGTCGCCACCGCGGGCCCAGAAAAAACTGCGGCGCTGCACGCCGTCGGCAAAGGCGTTGGGCTCGGGCCAGACACCGCCACCGGCGATGGCGGCGTCGCCCTGGTGATCGATGACATTGGGCAAGCTGGTCAGGTACAACGGCTCTTCACGCGGCAGCACCTCGGCCAGGTGCGCCAGGCTGGCGGTCACTCCCTCAATGCCGGCCAGTTGCAGGGCCAATTGCCGGACAATGGCACTGCCGCTCTGTTCGATCAGCTCCGAACTGGCGGCCACCACTCGCGGTTGGCCACGCAGGGCCATGACGGCGAACACCGCGAGGGCGGTCAGCAGCAACAGCAGCAGGCTGCCGAGGGTCAGGCGCTGGGAGAGACGGACGGGAATCATGGCCATGCTACTGCTCCGATCAAGGGTACTGCGGGATACTGGGCGTTCGGTGAAGCCCCTGCCCGGGGAAAGCGGCAATCCCTTGACCACATCTGCACTCTAGTGCAGTACAGGGGCGTGGCGGGGCTGTTTTGCCACGACCCGCCTGTGTATCGGCCCCAGGGACCCCGACTTGAGCGAGGCCGGCCGTTAAACCGGTCCTTCGTGGGCAGCCCCGGCCGCGGTGGCCGGCGCGGCACCGGCCGGCGCGGCAAACGGCGCATCCAGGGGCGCGCCATCGAAGCCCTTGATCAGTTCGACGAGGATCTGAGTCGCCGGCCCCAGGGGTTTGTCCTTGTTCGAGTACAGGTAGAACACCGGGTTGCGGGTGCCACCCTGGTCCAGGGGCAGGGCCTTGAGCAGGCCTTCGCGCAGTTCCCGGGCGATCAGGTGACGCGGCAGCCAGGCGAAGCCCAGGCCGCTACTGACGAAGGTCGCGGCGGTGGGCAGGCTGCCGACGGTCCAGCGTTGTTCGGCGCCCAGCCAGCCGCTGTCGCGCGGCTGCAGCCGGCCCGAGTCACGGGTGACCACCTGCATCTGGGTTTCCAGGTCCTGGAAATTGATCGGCCGCTGCAGGCGGTGCAGCGAATGTTCCGGGTGCGCCACCGCGACGAACTCCACTGGGTTGAGCTCGGAGGCCAGATAACCGGTGATGTTCAATGCGCTGATGGCCAGGTCGGTGACGCCCTCCTTGAGTACCTCTTCGACTCCCGACAACACCTCCTCGCGCAGCCGCACGCGGCAGCCGCGGCTTTGCGGCATAAAGGCACTGAGGGCGCGCACCAGCTTGGCGTTCGGGTAGGCGGCGTCCACCACCAGCCGTACCTCCGCCTCCCAGCCCTGTTCCATATGGTGGGCCAGGTCTTCGAGCTGGCTGGCCTGGCTGACCAGCTGCCGTGAACGGCGCAGCAGCACGCTGCCGGCATCGGTCAACACCGCCCGGCGTCCGTCGATGCGCAACAGGGGCACGCCCAGCTGGTCCTGCATGCGCGCCACGGTGTAACTGACCGACGATTGCGAACGGTGCAGCACTTCGGCGGCTTGGGCGAATCCGCCCTGATCGACCACGGCTTGCAGGGTGCGCCATTGATCCAGGGTAACGCGGGGCGCTTTCATCATCGCCTCCTCTTGTCCTAAGCTGGCGGTCCACCGGTGGAGACCGCGCAATGAATAAAAACAACCTAACCCGCCACCTGACGTGCGCCTTGTTGCTCCTGGTGCCCTTCGAGGGGTTCGCCGCCTACCCGATCGAAGTGGAAAAGCAGCTCAATGGCGCCGAGATTTCCTATGCCACCCAGGATATCGACAACGACTTGGGCGGGCTGACGCTGACCAACCTGGGGCAGGCGGCGGCCAGCTGCAGCGCGGTGTTTCGCAACGGCCCCGAGGCGCCGCGTACGCGCAAGGTGATACTCGACGCGGGTCAGACCAACAACCTGTCGGTCAAATTCAACCGCAATATCATCAAACTGCGTATCACCCTGACCTGCGCTCCGCACACGCCGCAGTAGGGCTAACGCGCACCACGACCAACCTGGGCGGGGCCCGTGGTGAGCGCGACGTAGGTGGGTGCGCGCCCATTTCGCAGGCCAGCCCCTGCGGCGCGCAAGCAGCCCTGCAGGGGCCAGGCTTTCAGCCTAGTGCCACGCTTTTTATAAATCAACTTTATTGATTGTTTATAGCGATTATTTACGCTTTTTAATCGATCGCTCCAGTCTTACTCTGGCTCCCATCACATTTCGTCTACCCCGCAAGGAGCCGCCCCATGTCCAATATCCTGGTGATCGAAAGCAGCGCCCGCCAACAGCATTCGGTATCCCGCGACCTCACGGCGCAATTTATCGCGCAGTGGCGCGCCGCCCACCCTGAAGACCGTTTTACCGTTCGCGACCTGGCGCTGGACCCCGTGCCGCACCTGGATGCGAACTTGCTGGGCGGCTGGATGAGTCCCGCTGAACAACAAAGCGAGGCCGAGCAGGCGGCGCTGGCCCGTTCCAATCGGTTGACCGACGAACTGCTGGCCGCCGATGTGCTGGTGCTGGCGGCACCCATGTACAACTTCGCAATTCCCAGCACCCTGAAGGCCTGGCTGGACCATGTGCTGCGTGCCGGGCTGACGTTCAAGTACACCGAGACCGGCCCCCAGGGTCTGCTGGTGGGCAAGCGCGCCTACGTGCTGACGGCCCGCGGTGGCGTGTACGGTGGCAGCGGCCTGGACCACCAAGAACCCTACCTGCGCCAGGCGCTGGCGTTCGTCGGCATCCATGAGGTCGAGTTCATTCACGCCGAAGGGCTGAACATGGGCGCTGAATTTATGGAAAAAGGCCTGGCCAAGGCCCGCGCGCAACTGGAACAGGTCGCCTGATAACGCCCGAGCGGGTTTGCCGCCTGGCTGCCCCCGCCGACCGGGATGAAAACGCGAGCGCCTGGTAGCGACCTCGGCATCCCCCCGGCCGCCGGCGTCCTGTGCAAAAGCGGCGGATAGGGTAAGGTCGACGCCAGTGTCGGGGGGTGTCTCCCGGTTTTGCGCAATCGCTTGCTGGAGTCAACGGTGGTAACCCTGAACCTGTCCGGACGGGGCGTCGGCCTCTCCTTGATCGCCTCGCTGCTGTTTGCCCTGGTGCCGGGTTATGTCGGGCTGCTGGCGCCGCTCGATGGCGTGCAGGTGTTCGCCCAGCGCGTGCTTTGGTCGATTCCCATGGTGCTGTTGCTGGTGGCGCTGGGGCGGCAAGGGGGAGTGCTGTGGGCGGCCTTGCGCCGCTTGCGCCACGAGCCCCGGCTGGTGGCGGCGCTGCCGGTGGCGGCGCTGTTGATCGGGGTGCAATGGGGACTGTTTCTCTGGGCCCCGCTGGTCGGGCGCATGCTCGAGGTCTCGCTGGGGTATTTCCTGCTGCCCTTGGTGATGGTGCTTTGTGGCCGGCTGTTCTATGGCGAGCGCCTGCGGCCGCTGCAGCGAATCGCCGTGGCCTGCGCGCTGCTCGGCGTGGCCCATGAGCTGTGGCTGACCCAGGCTTTTTCCTGGTTGACCCTGGCCACCGCGCTGGGGTATCCGCCGTACTTTATGTTGCGCCGCTGGATGGGCCTGGATGCATTATCCGGGTTCTTTCTGGAGATGCTGCTGCTGGCGCCGCTGGCCATCTGGTTGATCCTGCACTATGGCCCCGACCAGGTGTTTGTTCTGGCGCCGCAGCTGTGGTGGCTGCTGCCCGGCCTGGGCTTGCTCGGTACGCTGGCCTTCGCCGCGATGATGGCGTCCAGCCGGCTGCTGCCACTGGGGGTGTTTGGCATTCTCAGCTACGTCGAACCGGTGTTGTTGTTTGGGGTGGCAGTGCTGCTGCTCGGCGAAACCTTTGCGCCGGCGCAACTCTGGACCTACGCGCCGATCTGGTTGGCGGTGCTGCTGACCGGTTGGGACAGCGGGCGCCTGTTGCATCGCCAGGCCAGGCGCATCGAGCCGGTGGATCATTGACCGGGCAAGTCCTCGGCCTCCGGCGGCACGTGGTAATGCAACTGCACCACTCCGGTGGCGAAACTGCGCTGTTCGTGCAGTTTCAGGCGGCGTTCCAGCGCCCCGGAAAACAGCGGAATGCCCGCCCCGAGTAGGTACGGCACCTGGCTGACCACCAACTCGTCGAGCAGGCTGGCCGCCAGGCAGGTGGCGGCCAGCGAGCCGCCGCCCACCAGCCAAACCCGACGGCAACCGGCGGCGCCCAGGGCGGCCAGCGCCTCGGCGGGGCTGCAGTGGCTGATGCTGACGTCACGGGTGGCAGGTTTTAGTGCCGTGCGACTGAGCACCTGGCAGGGTTTGCCCCGGTAGGGCCATTCGCCCAGCATCCGCACCGCTTCGTAGGTACCGCGCCCCATCAACAGGCCGTCGATGCCGTCGTAGAAACCGTTGTAGCCATGGTCCTCGCCGCTGTCTTCGAGGGCTTCCAGCCAGTCGACCCGACCATCCGGGCGAGCGATATAGCCGTCCAGGCTGGCGGCGACGTAATAGATCAAGGTGGGTTTCATCGGCGTTCCCCTGGGACATGAGGGTTGGAGCGGGCAATGCCGGGCAAGTTCGCCGCCAGGTTGCGTTTCACAGTCCTGGCGTTGGCGCTTGCAACTGCAGATGCCCGCTGTAGGCGACCAGCAGGCCCAGCAGAGGCAGGCGCACCTCGACCTGGAACAGGTAACGGCCCTGGTCTTCAGCTTCGAACGCGATCAACCGTGGCGCCAGGGCCCTGGGCATCGGCACACCCCAGACGACGGCATGGTCCAGGTGATAGACCAGACGCGCCTGTTCCACGCCCAGGCGCATATACAGCTGCACCGGGCCCATGCGTTCCAGCAGGAAATCACCGTGGCGACGAAAGTGGCTCACCAGTTGGCGACCGTCGAAGTCACGCTGCCAGCGCATGCCCTCTGCGTCATGCTCGCCCAGTACGCTGAGGGCGACCGTCGGTCCGGCCGCGGGCATGCCCAGTACCTTGCCGAGCAGATAAGCCAGGCCACGGCCACGTTGTACCCGTACCTTTCCGTGCAGCCGCGTGGTACCCCGGTGGGCGCACTGCAGCAGGGCGGGCAGCGCGTCGAAGCTGGGGCCCAGGTGATCGATCAAGGCGTTCATTGCGGGGGTTTCCAGTGTTAAACGACGGCCAGTTTAACGCAGCGGAGCGGGACCGGCTGCTGACTAAAATGCACGGACTGCGAGTGTTCCGGCCGCACAACCGTTACGCTATAGGGCTGAGTTCCAGATATTTGTCATTTTTTGTCGAGGTTATGCCCTTGTTTTCCCAATTCGCCCTGCACGAACGCCTGCTTAAAGCCGTGGCCGAGCTGAAATTCGTCGAACCGACCCCGGTCCAGACAATAGCCCTTCCCCCGGCGCTGGAGGGGCGTGACCTGCGGGTGACGGCACAGACCGGCAGCGGCAAGACCGCCGCCTTTGTCCTGCCGATGCTCAATCGCCTGATGGGCGATTCCAAGCCGCGCATGAGCCTGCGCGCGGTGATTCTGCTGCCGACCCGTGAACTGGCCCAGCAGACCCTGAAACAGGTCGAGCTGTTTTCCCAGTTCACCTTTCTCAAGGGCGGGCTGATCACCGGCGGCGAGGACTTCAAGGTGCAGGCGGCGATGCTACGGCGGGTGGATATCCTGATCGGTACTCCGGGGCGCCTGATCGAACACGCCAACGCCGGCAACCTGAAGCTCGACGAAGTCGAGGTGCTGGTGCTCGACGAGGCAGACCGCATGCTCGACATGGGTTTTGCCGAAGACGTGCAGCGCCTGGCCAAACTCTGCACCGCACCCGCCCGCCAGACCTTGCTGTTCTCGGCCACCAGTGGCGGCTCGGGCCTGCGCGACATGGTCGCCTCGGTGCTGCGTGACCCGCTGCACTTGCAGGTCAACAGCGTCAGCGAATTGAACGCCGGCACCCGCCAGCAGATCATCACCGCCGATCACAACGTGCACAAGGAGCAGCTGGTGCACTGGCTGCTGGCCAACGAGACCTACCAGAAGGCGATCATCTTCACCAATACCCGGGTGCAGGCCGACCGTCTCTATGGACGTCTGGTGGCCCAGGAATACAAGGTCTTCGTGCTGCACGGCGACAAGGACCAGAAGGACCGCAAGCTGGCCATCGATCGCCTCAAGCAGGGCGGGGTGAAGATCCTGGTCGCCACCGACGTCGCCGCCCGGGGTCTGGACGTGGATGGCCTGGACCTGGTGATCAACTTCGACATGCCGCGCAGCGGCGATGACTACGTGCACCGCATTGGCCGTACCGGCCGCGCCGGGGGTGAAGGCCTGGCCATCTCCCTGATCTGCCATGGCGACTGGAACCTGATGTCGAGCATCGAGCGCTACCTCAAGCAGAGCTTCGAGCGCCGCACGATCAAGGAAGTCAAAGGCACCTACCAAGGGCCGAAGAAGGTCAAGGCATCGGGCAAGGCGGTGGGGGTCAAGAAGAAAAAGACCGACAAGAAAACCGACAAGAAAGCCACGGCCAAGACCCCCACCAAGCGCAAGACCGCCAATCGCCCGAAGAGCGAGTCGCCGTCGCTGGTCAGCCGCGACGGCCTGGCACCACTCAAGCGCAAGGTGCCGACGGCGCCAGCGGCGGAGTAAGGTGCTGCTCGGGTGTTGCCGCTAACCGGCCAAACGGGCCTGCTCGTGCTCGGGCTGCTGTACTTGGTGATGAGCCTGCTCTGTTTCCTGGCCTTCTGGTGGGACAAGCGCGCGGCGCTCCAGGGGCGTGCGCGCATCCCCGAGCGCCGCCTGCACCTCTACGAACTGCTGGGCGGCTGGCCGGGGGGCTTGCTGGCGCAGCGGCTGATCCGCCACAAGAACCGTAAAGCTGCTTACCAGCGGCGCTTCTGGGCCATCGTGCTGCTGCATGTCGCGGGTTGGGGATTTTACCTGGCCAGGGGGTAAGGCCTGCCGGGCAGGCGCGGATTTGCGGCCATGGGCCGCTCCTACAGCGTCTGCCAGAGTGCCCCTAGGGCACGATCAGGATCTTGCCATCCCGTTCACCGCTGGCGGCCGCGGCGATCGCCTGCTTGATCTGGCTAAGGTCATAGGTGGCGGCGACCTTGGTTTTCAGCTGGCCGCTGGCGATCAGTTGGGTGAGTTCGCCGAACACCTTCATCTGCTGCGCCGGCGTCGCCAGGCGGAACCATTTGGCCAACCAAAAGCCGCGCAGGGTCACGTCGCGAAAGACGAAGGAGGACGGCGATACCTGGCAGGGCTGGCGACTCATCATGCCGTAGTTGACCAGCACGCCGCCGTCGGCGAGGCAGGCGGCCAGGTGATCGGTGGCCTGGCCGCCGACGGCGTCGATGCCCAGGCGCACCGCTGAACCGCCAGTGACCTCGCGCACGCGCTTGGCCAGGTCCGGGCCATCCACCAGCACCACGTCGCCGCCTTCGGCTTGCACGCCCGCGACCGCCGATTCACGGCGCACCACGTTCAGGGTCTTGAAGCCGCGCAGTTTGGCCAGTTGGATCAGGTAGCTGCCGACGCCGGAGTTGGCGGCGTTCTGGATCACCCAGTCGCCCGCCTGGAGGGCAACGAACTCACTGAGCAGCAGGGAAGCGGTCGGTGGATTGACCGTCAGCATGGCCAGTTGCTGGGGGTCGGCCTCGGGCAGCGGAATCAGCTTGTTGGCCGGTGCGTTCAACGCGCTGACCCAGGTGCCGCAGCCCACGGGCAGCAACACCAGTTGGCCGCTCTTGAGGCCTTTGACCTCGGCGCCCAGTTGCTCGACCCGGCCCACGCCCTCATTGCCGCCAATGGCCGGCAGCGGCGGCAGCATGCCGTATTCGCCGGTGAGTGTCAGCACGTCCGACGGGTTGATCGGCGCGGCCAGCACCTTGACCCGCACCTCATCCGCGGCGGGCTCGGGCAGTTGCAGCGCTACCGCTTCAATGACGTCCTGGGGCACGGGGCCGCGGGTCTGGTACTGGGCTTTGAGCATGGTGTTCTCCAAAAGGGCGGGTGGGTCAACGACAGTCCCAGAGTCTAGCCCGCCTCGGCTGCGACGCGACGCATCCTCACTTATCGATCCTGGTGATAAGGCCCGGTTTGCCTCAATGGTCGTCGCTCTGCGCCTGCACTTCCTCGCCTGCCTCCTCGAGCTCGCGCAGGCGTTGATCGTAGGCCAGGCATTCATCCTTCAACTGCGCCGAGGACGTCTCGGGTTTGACTGCCTTGAGCTCTTCGCGCAGGCGGGCGGCGCGGTCGGGGTCGCGCTGGGTGATCTCGGCAATTTTTTGCGCCACCTGTTCGGCCTTGGCGGTGGCCTCTTCAGTGGTGCAGGCCCAGGCGGACAGTGGGCTGAGCAGCGACAGGCTGATGCAGGAGGCGATCAGGGGGCGGGGCAGGTGCATGGTCAATCTCCCGGAGAATGTGCACCGGTTGATTGCCACGCGCGGGCTTAAGTTCAGCCGGGCTGGCGCCCGGCGCGGCTAGCGCACCCGGTCGCGGCTCTTGACCGCCAGGTCCAGGGCCTTTTGCATGTCCAGGCGGGCGGAGCGGCCGACATCCTGGTCGGCCATGTCGAAATTGCGCTCCGAGGGCAGGATGGGCGCGGTCAGGTCTTCGGCATCGGTGGGTTCGAAGTCGAACTCCTCGCCGATGGTCATGGCGCTACGGCGCAGCAGCATGCGCACCTGGTCGGGGTGCAATTCGGGGTTGATCGACATCAGTGCCGCGACCAGGCCGGTGACCATGGGCGTGGCGTAGGAGGTCCCGCAGTGCACCTCGCCTTGCTCGCCGGCCCTACCGGTGGACGCGCTGGCGCAGGCCGCGGCGGTGATGTCGACCCGGATGTCGACGTTGGAGCTGCTGCGCTTGACCGCGAAGGCCGGGTCGTCGACCGCCACGTCGCGGCGTTCGCTGCGTTGATGGCCGCCGACCACCAGCAGCTGATCGGTGATAAAGGATGAGGGCAGGCGGTACTCGTCGGCCCCGGAGAACGAAGCACCGTTACCGGCCGAATTGATCACCAGCACATCCGGGTGCTCACGGCGCAACCAGAGGAAAAACTCCTCGAGCAACTCTTCGTAACCACTCATGGCCAGGCCCGAGCGAACCAGGGAGTCGACTTCATCCCCCTGAATGTTCTTCGTCCCGACGCGGTGGATGCCCCAGCTCCAGTTCAATACCCGCACGCCGTCTTCCACCAGGTTGACCGATGCGGCGATATTGGCGGTGATGCCGGCATCGGAATTGCGCTCGACTATCACTTCGAATCCAGGGCCGGCGCCGTCCAGGCCGCGCAGGAAACCGGTGTTGCCACCCTGGTCCCAGCGTGCCGCGAGGATGCCGGCCACCGTCGAGCCATGGCCGTCGGGGCGCGCGGCATCACGGGCATACAGGCGTGTACGGGGGCGGCCGTCGGCGCGTGGGGCGGCGCCCAGGTAGTCCTGAAAGTCCGCGGCGTCGAAATCCACGTCGCGCTCGATCACGCCGATACGGATCGGCGTGGTGGGCACCGGCGCGTTTTTCGCCGGGATCCGCCGCTGGTAGTAATTGACCGCATCGAGAAAGCGATTGGCCGCCCATTCATCGGCGTCCGGGCTGGGTGTGGCGGCTTTGGCCGTGGTCACTGGCGCGTCGCCCTGTTCCTGTTCCTCGGCGGCGGACTCTTCGATGACCACGGCATCCACGCTGACCTCGCTGCCCAGGCGCAGGACCAGTGCGTCACGCTCGATCAGCGTCTTGGCGGGCAGCCGCAGTTGGTAGGTGTTCAGCGGCGCGATGCGGCCGACCACCTGGGCCTGGTACTTCTCGGCCAACTGGCGGGCGACCTGCAGGCCATCGGCATCTTCTTCGATGATCAGGCTGACCAGGTCCACGTAGGTGGTCAGGCCGTCCATGTTCTTCGCAGTTTGCGCAGGCGTGGCGGCGACCACCTGGCTACGCCGCAGGGACAGCCAGACCGGATTGCTGGTCTGGCCTTGTTGTTCCAGCCAGACCGGTGCGCTGCGGTGCACGCTGGCGGGCAGGCGTAGCGTCAACTGCTGGCCGTCGCGTTCGACGTTGGCATTGGGCAGGACCTGGCCGTCGATCAGCACTTTCAGTGCACCCTTATCCAGGCCCTGGGCCTGCAAGCAATAGGTCGACAGGCGGTCGTCCAGCAGATCGCCGCAGCGTTGCAACTGCACCAGCCGCGGCAGCGGATCGGCCAGCGCCACCGCACCGCAGGACAACAGGCCGGCCAGCAGCCCGAAGGAAGATGGACGCATGAAAACAGGCACCTTGTGATGGACGCTGCTCTGACCCTGGGTGTCGCGGCGGGTTCAGCTTGGATTAGGGAAGCATCAAGCGGCGAACCTTCCGGGGCGAGGACAGGTCGGAACTGTGGGTGGGTGCTAAAAGCCGGTTGCCGTTCGCACTGCTTTGCGACCCAGACCCGACCATCAATGAATGCGCCGAGCGAAGGCTGACGGAGACTATGCCATGACTTACAACTGGGACCTTATCGAACGTCTGTTGCATGAAGTACAAAACAGCGCCGACAAGTCGTTCGCCCCTCGTGCCTACGCGGAGGAGCTGGCGCAGGAGTTGGAGCGTGCCGGCGAGCAGATCGGCAGCCTGGACCACCTTAAGGCGCTGGCGGCCGATTACGAGTCGCAACTGCTGACCGCTGGCTTTATCGCCCCACGGCCCGAGGAAGAGGGCGGCAATGGCGAGAACTTCGTCCTGACCGACCGTGGCCTGCAATTGCTGAGCATGATCGACAGCAGTTTTCCGGGCGACGAACACCCCCGTGAGTTGCTTGACCAGAAAGGTGAGGCGGCGCTGGTACCCGAGGTATTCGACGAGGTGGCATCGCGCGCTGTCTTGCTCTAGCCCAGGCAAGCGTAGGCTGTCGCAGTCGACCGCGTATGGCCACGAAAACGCCCGGTGCTCCTTCAGGACGCCATACCGCGCATGCAGGTAGCCAGGGATGGCCGTCTCCACTGCCTCCCATCAGCGTGGGTTACGCGGCGCGATTCCCCACTCAGGGGCCGGTCGCTGTATGTGCTGCGCCGCTAACCCACCCTACGCAACTGCTCATACCCGCCTAGGTGCATATGCAGCGATGGCGCTCCGGTAGTGCGGGTGTAACCCGCAGGCTGTCGCGGGTGCGAGGCCATTCCCAGTGCTTGCTCACCAAGCTGCAAGAGGCTATCTCTGCAAAGTTCTTCAGCCCTTAAACGGCCGCCTGTTAGCCGCGCAAGTGGCGCACCTTTGGCTAGGGCGCACCCGGCCATTCGGTGGGTGGTATGACTGGTCTATACCAAGTGGCGTTGATGGGCTAATGAGTGTCGTTTACACACTATGCGTTGCATCACGCTTTTGTTAGCTTCCCTACGGAAGCTGCGCACAGCAGCTTCTTTTCGTTTACGAGTGGGGAGGGATTCGCATGAAGTTTGTACCAACACTATTGGCCGCGTTGCTGCTGACCGGTGCCGCCAGCCAGGCGTCTGCCGCCACCGAGCTGAGCCACTGGCCAGAGCCGGCCGCCAAGCAGTTGAATGCCATGATCAAGGCCAATGCCAACAAGGGCAACTATGCCGTCTTCGACATGGACAACACCAGTTACCGGTATGACCTCGAAGAGTCCCTGCTGCCGTTTATGGAAATGAAGGGGGTGCTCACTCGCGAGAAGCTCGACCCTTCCCTCAAATTGATGCCCTTCAAGGACGTGGCCGGCCACAAGGAAAGCCTCAACAGCTATTACTACCGGCTCTGTGAACTCGACGACATGGTCTGCTACCCCTGGGTCGCCCAAGTGTTTTCCGGTTTCACCCTGCAGGAGCTCAAAGGGTATGTGGACCAGTTGATGGCCTACGGTAAACCCGTACCCAGCACTTACTATGAAGGAGACACGGTCAAGACCATCGAGATCAACCCACCGAAGATTTTCTCCGGGCAGAAGGAGTTGATGAACAAGCTCACCGAGAACGGTATTGAGGTCTATGTCATGACCGCCGCGCACGAAGAGCTGGTGCGCATGGTCGCCTCCGACCCCAAGTACGGTTACAACGTCAAACCGCAGAACGTCATTGGCGTGACCACCTTGCTCAAGGACCGCACCAGCGGTGCCCTGACCACCGCGCGTAAGCAGATCACCGCTGGCACGTACGACGAAAAGGCCAACCTCGGCCTGGAACTGACTCCGTACCTGTGGACCCCGGCCACCTGGATGGCGGGTAAACAAGCGGCCATCCTCACCTATATCGATCAGTGGAAAAAACCCGTGCTGGTCGCTGGCGATACCCCGAGCAGTGACGGTTACATGCTGTTTCACTCCACCGACGTGGAGAAGGGCGGTATCCACCTGTGGATCGATCGCAAGCCTAAATACCTGGTGCAGATCAACGACATGATCAAGAAAAACGCCGAAGGTCAGGCCAAGAACGGCCTGAAGGTCACGGCCGACAAAAACTGGATCATGGTCAAGCCGGAAGACATTCAGTAAGCCCCGTCGGTTGCCGCGTCCAGCGGCAACCTTTCCCCTGGGAATCGGGGCTACCCCGGTTCGCCTCGTCTCGCTGGAACTGCCTTATTCCCGCCTTTTGCATGTTGCTGCTGCGTCGCCCAGCTTTGGACGGCTATGCTGCAAGGGGTTTGCAACGCCTCATCCACCCTCGGTGAAGCCGCTGGCAAACCTATTTCCCCAAGGGGCATAAGGGAAGCACATGCATTACTGGGTAGCCGTACTGGTCTTGTGGGGGGTGGCGACAGGGCTGGTTGCCGAACCACTGCGTGTTGGTTTCGGTACCCACAAGCCGCCCTATTTGTTCGAAGGCGAAGCGCGTGGTCTGGAGTACGATATCGTGGTCGCCGCGATGCGCAGCGGCGGATTCGAGGTGGAAGCCTATTACGCCCCCATGGAACGTCTGCACCTGATGCTGCGCCGAGCCGACATTGACTGCATCGCCACCACCAACGAGCAGAGTGGCGTCGCCGCGTATTATTCGGACGTCTATCTCCACTACCACAACGTGGCCGTGGCGCTCGCTTCGCGGCAGTACCGGATCGACAGCATCGAGGACCTTGCGGGGCATTCGGTCAGCGCCTTTCAGCGTGCGCGTTTTTTGCTGGGGCCGCGCTTTCAACATATGGCCGAAGCCAATCCGCGCTACCGCGAGGAGGCGCAGCAGATCGCGCGTAATCGCCTGCTCTACACCGGCCGTATCGAGGTGATAGTCGGTGACGCGCGGATCATCGATTACTTCAACCGCGAGGTGGACAAGCAGGTCGATATTCATCAACCCCTCAGCCGCTTTGCAATCTTCGAACCGACGCCCTATCGCCTGGGCTTTCGCTTCCAGATCCAGCGTGACCTGTTCAACCGCGGGCTGGCGAAGATTCGCCGCAGCGGCGAGTACGAGGCGATCGAGCGCCGCTACGCCGTTGGCGAGTTACTGCCGCAGCCTTAGGGCGTGGCAAGCCCTCGGGTGGGGGGGCAGCGGCTCAAACATTCAGCGGCCCGGCAAGGCGCCGTCGCTGCGGATCTATCCCATGACCCCCGGGTCGAATGCCAGGCCAACATCCAGGCGTCCAACGCTGCATCCAGGGTGTGCAACAACGCCCGGCAACTTTACTGGGAGGAGATGATGTCGACGTTAAAACGTGGCGTGCTGCTGACGCTATTGCTCGCCCCCGGGCTGCTCACCGCAGCCGAGTACTCCAGCGAGCTCGGTACCTTGACCCTGGACACCCTGATCAAGGGGTTGGAGCACCCCTGGAGCCTGGCGTTTCTGCCCGAGGGCGGCATGCTGATCACCGAGCGGCCGGGGCGATTGCGCTTGCTCGATGCCCAGGGCCGGCTATCGCCGCCATTGGCGGGCGTGCCCGAGGTCTACCGGGAGGGGCAAGGCGGGCTGCTGGATATCGCGCTGTCGCCAGCATTCGCCCAGGACCGTCTTTTATACCTGTCCTATGCCGAGGCCGGTGAAGATGGGCTGGCTGGAACCGCGGTGGGCCGGGCCCGGCTGTCGCCGGACAACCGCCGGCTGGAGTGCTTCGACGTGATCTTTCGGCAGTTGCCGAAGCTGTCGAACGGTATGCATTTCGGCTCGCGGCTGGTGTTCGATGGCGCCGGTAAGCTGTTTGTCACCTTGGGCGAAAACAACCAGCGCAGCACCGCCCAGGACCTCGACAAACTGCAGGGCAAGGTGGTGCGTCTCGATCCGGACGGGCGGGTGCCCGCCGATAACCCCTTTGTCGGACGAGCCGGGGCGCGGCCGGAAATCTGGTCCTATGGTCATCGCAATCCCCAGGGCGCTGCCCTGAATCCCTGGACGGGCGAACTGTGGATCCATGAGCACGGTCCGCGGGGCGGTGATGAGATCAACCGGCCGTTGGCCGGGCGCAACTACGGTTGGCCGTTGGCGACCCACGGCATCAATTATTCGCTGCTGCCGATTCCCGAAGCCCAGGGCGAGAAGGTGCCTGGCACCGAAGCGCCCTTGCATGTCTGGGCGCAGTCCCCGGCTATTAGCGGTATGGCGTTCTACAATGGCGAGCGTTTTCCGGCCTGGCGGCAAAACCTGTTTATCGGGGCATTGGCCCAGCAGGCGTTGATTCGCTTGGAACTAGAGGGCGACCGGGTGGTGCACGAGGAGCGCCTGCTTAAGGCGCTGCACGTACGTTTCCGGGATGTCCGCCAGGGCCCGGATGGTTACCTCTACATACTGACGGACGAGGAGGACGGCGCCTTGCTACGGGTTGGCCTGGTCAATGGGGAAGTGGCGGTAGTTCTTCCTCGTCCTGCTGGGCGGCCAGCAACTCCGGCTCCATAGGTTCGGTAATCACACTGAAGTCGGTGATTTCGATGGCGCCACGGCCTTCACCCAGCAGGTGGAAGGAGAACGCTTTACGGGTGGCGGGATTGTCGAAGGTAAAACTCAGGGTCAAGGGTTTGCCGGTTTTAAGCAGTGGCAGGTCTGGAATGGCCACTGCGACGTCCCGGTCGAACTCCTTGGTCTTGAGCAGCATTTTCGCGCCGTTCTTGTCCATGCGCACCGCACGAATTTTCAGCGTGACGGTGGTGCGGGTGCCCTTGGGCAGCTCCAGGTACTGGGCGCCGATCAGGTTGTCCGCCCAATCGTCGCTGTTGTGCTCCTTGAGCTTGATCCGTTCCTTGGTCGCGAACTGGTACTGCTGGCCAAGTTGGCCGCCCAGCAGCGACTGGTCCAGCAGCGCAGCCCGTTGCGCGATCAACCGCGCCTGTTTGCCGCTGAAGCGTCCCAGGTAGCGCGCGCTGTTGGCAATAAAGCCTTCGCTGGCATAACGCCGACACACCTGCTGGAAATCGCACTCGATAAATTCGCTTTTACCGTCGTGCTGGCGCAGCAGGCCGTTGGTGTAGGAGAGCATCTCGCGGCCGGTGCTGTAGTCGCGAAACAGCGAGCGTCCCGACAGGCTGGTCGACACGGGCAGGTCGAAGTAATCCAGCACCGAGGCGCTCAGGTCCAGATGGCCGTAGGTGCCGCGCTTGAGCGCCGGCAGTTGCGCCTGCTCGGGTGCCAGCACCAGGTTGAACCCCCACGCCGAGGCCAGTCGAACCTTCTCGATACCGTGGGATTCGTCGGACGTGACGATCACCAGGGTGTCCTTAAGTACACCCTGCTTTTCCAGGCCGGCAAGAAAGTCCGCCACGGCGTCGTCCAGGTAACCGACCGCCGCTCCCTTGGCGGTAGGGTACTTGTCCAGGTACTCCTGGGGCGCGGAATAGGGCTGGTGGGTGCCGACCGTCAACAGGGTGAGCATCCAGGGCTGTTTCTTTTGGCGCAACTGCTTGACGTAGCTCAGCGCACCTTCGAAGTAGGCCTTGTCGTCCATGCCCCAGGGGAATTCCAGATAGGGCTTGTTCTTGAACCAGTCACGCCCCAGGGTCTTGTCGAACCCCATGTGCGGCATGATCTTGTCCTTGGCCATAAAGCGCAGCCCGGCACCTTGCAGAAAGTGCGTGCTGAAGCCGTGCCGCTTCATTTGGGCGGGCAGGCATTCGAGGTTACGGACCTGGTTGTTGAGCAGCTCGACGCCCTTGGGCGTGCCGCTGTCGAATTTGTCGTAGTCGCCACACAGCATCGCGTACAGGCCACGGATGGTCTGATGGCTGTGCAGCACGTAGTCGGGGGTGTTCATGGCCCGATTGGCCCATTGGCCGAGGCGTGGCATCAGGTCTTCCTGGTAACTGCTGCCGATGGCTGCGCGGTTGGGCGCCAGGTAGGCACCCGGAATTCCCTCCAGGGTAATGATCAGCACGTTACGCGCCTTGCCGCTGCCCGCCAGTAAACGGGTGCCGTTCAGGTCCAGCTGGGTCAGGCCCGCAATATCCGGTGCTACCTCGGGGGTATCACCGTCGAGCCAGTCCTCAAGGCGCAACTGACCGGCATTAAAGCCCTCCGCCAGTAACTTGTGGGTCAGGTTAAACTGTTTCCACTGATCGTCTTCGCTCGGGTAAGCGTATTGGTTGACCGCATGCCCCACCAGCAAGGCGGCGGGCAGCGCCATCCAGTAGCCTGAGAGCTTCAGCCGCCGGGGTTCGGGTACCCGGCGTCCGCCGATCAGATAAGCCAACACCCCGGCTGCCAGTGCCAGGGCCAACCCGCTGTTGGTCAGGCCACTGCCCTGGGTTGAATGACTGAGGAATTGGGGGTCGGTCAGGTATTTGAGATCGCTGGCCTCGGGCATCCGACCCACGGCGCCGATCAATTCCGCATTGCTCAGGGTAAAGACGCACCAGACCAGCATGACCGGCAGCACCAGCCAGAGGGGACGGTTGTGTAACAGCAGCACCAACAGCGTGCCCACGCCTAGGTCGGACAGATAGCCAAATCCCGCGGACCAGCCGAGCCAAAAACGGCCTGCCATGGGGATCAACAAAAAAATTAAAACGAGGGAAGCCAGTGAACCACTGGGGTGCTGCAGCCGAAGGCTGGAAGGGCGCACGGGAACTCCTGAGAGGCGGCGACGCAAGGTTGGATCGAACGGTCGGAAATCGTTGCTGGCGGCTTCCTTGACATGATTCTGAAACAACATTCTGCTAGCCGCCATAGGCTGTTGCCCAAAGCGCAAAATAAAGTATGAGACAGGGTATTTCGTGGCCTGGGATTTATTGGCCAGTGGTGGGTGCGGGGGGATAACGGGATGCTGGGTGGAGCATGCCGGCGAGGGTCGCTGGCGAGGTTCTGCCGGACGCCATCCAGGCCAGGGTCGTCTTGCGGCGACCCGCTACTTAGGCGACTGTCGAACCCGACAGTCGCCGCAGTCGGTCAGTGGCCGAACACGCTGCCGTCAGCTTTCTTGGTTTTTTTATCGGCTTTTTTTTCAGCTGCGGTCTTGGCCGGCTTTTTCTTCGCGGCTTTTTTCGAATCCATGCCTTTGCTCATAACGGTGCTCTCTGGAAGAAGGAGGGGCGGATTGGCGAGGCAGCAACGGCAGCGATATGCTCGCGGCCCATCGTCGACAGGGTCAGCTGCAGTTAAGCCCAGGATCGACCTTAAGCGCGAGCGAATTCAGAGGAGGGGGCAGGCTTGGGTGCAGGCCCTGGCGCTTTGCTCGGGGCGATCAAAGCGCAACATGACGCGAGTGACTAATTACTTCTTGCCGATGGTGATTTGCTTGGACGTCCCGAACACTTGGCCGCTGACGCCCTTGGGGATTTCCTGAATTTCACCGCCGGATTTAAGAAAAGCCGCAACCTGCTCATCAATGGAGCTGTGCGTTTCAACGGCGGGCGCCGGCTTTTTCTTCATTGCTGATGCTTTTACGCGCATGACGGCCATAAACCTATTCTAAATTTGCTATATGGCCAGGCATTGTACACAAAATATCCAGTATTGGCTTGTGCTTATTAGCATAAGCCAGGCACCTGACCCAGGATTTCTGTTTCTTGGCCTGAAAGTTTTGCCGCGGGCTCTCTATCCCGGCGTACCAGCCCTCGCTTTCCGCTGGTCAGAAGCCTTCGCGAGCAGGGACTGACCGGCAGCGCTGGCGGCCTGGCGCCAAGCCCATGGGCCTGGCGCATCCAGGCGCGACGTGCTGCACGGGTTGCTGGCTGGTCCTTTGGCGGTGGGGGCGAGTAGCAACGGCCGATGGCGGGCCATTTCAGGTAGAATGCCCACAGGCATTTAAGGTGGTTGAGCATGGCACTTATTGGACGTTTGAATTGTTTGCAAGTGGTAAAACACACCAACTTCGGTCTTTACCTGGATGGCGGCGCGGACGGCGAAATATTGCTGCCCAATCGTTATATCCCGAAAGATACACCCAGTGAGGTGGACGATTGGCTGAACGTGTTCGTCTACCTGGACAGCGACGATAAGTTGATCGCCACCACCGAAAAACCGAAAGTCCAGGTCGGTGAGTTCGCCAGTTTAAAAGTGCTGGAAATCAACAGCATCGGTATTTTCCTCGACTGGGGGTTGTCCAAGGATTTGTTGCTGCCTTACTCCGAGGAAAAACGTCCGCTGCAGGCCGGCGAATATGTGGTGGTGCATGTTTACCTGGACAAGCACACCCGGCGCATCACCGCCACCGCACGCCTGGACCGCTACCTGGACAACAGCCCCAGCGCCTACCAGGCCGGGCAAGCGGTCGAGTTGCTGGTGGCGGAGCCGACCGAGATGGGTTTCAAGGCCATTATCAACAACCAGCACTGGGGCTTGATCCATAAGAACGAGGTGTTCAAGTTTGTGCGGGTAGGCATGCGCGAGCAGGGGTATATCAAGGAAGTGCGCCGCGATGGCAAGATCAGCCTGTCGCTGCAGCCTGTCGGCGCCCAGGCCAGCGACGCCTTGCACGACAAGATCCTCGGCCTGCTGCGGGACAAGCAGGGCGTATTGATGATCAGCGACAAGAGCGCCCCCGAGGCCATCAGCGCGCTGTTTGGCGTCAGCAAGGGCAACTTCAAGAAAGCCATAGGCGCTCTGTACAAGCAGGGACTGATCGTCATCGCCGACGACCGTATCACCCTGGTATGAGGTAAAAAACTTCGGTCGCGGCGGCCCAGAGTTGACAAGGCGCGCGGCCTTGGCTGAGATACAGGGCCTGCCCGTTTTTTTGGCGTGGGTCGCTGATCCGCCGTTGTAGCTCAGTCGGTAGAGCAACTGATTCGTAATCAGTAGGTCGGAGGTTCGATTCCTCTCAACGGCACCATATAAAACAATGAATTAGAAGCGCCGTTTCGACGAGTTACGCTGCTTTTTAGGCATCTGCCCCCCTTTTGCTCCCCGTTGGGGCCTCCGCTGTAGCCCCATCCGCTGTGCTTAAAGCGCTCTGGCCTGGGGCTTTGATCTCGGTGGCTTCGGCATGGGTGAACACCGTAGAAATACGCCGGGGCCGATTGGTCTTGACCGACTCACCGATATCGCCCAAAGGGTTTTCCAGCACCCCGCTATCTATACAGAAAGACCAGGGCATTCAAGGCCAGGTTCTGCGTAGCCGCCGCGACCTGCCGCTCCACCGCCAGCCAGCTAAGAAAGGTCTTGACCTCATCCGTACCCAACTCGAGGGGATGGCGCAACTGATGGAAGCGGATAACGTAGCGAATCCAGTACCAGTAGGACTTCTCCGTCCGTATGCTGTAGTGGTGCAAACGCATCACCGCACGGAACTGCTCGCGTAGCCGAGGCTTGGGAAGTGGGCAGTCAATGTCGATCTCCATGCTGGTTATACGCACAGTTGTAATGGTAGAGAAAAAAACGGAAGTCAAGCGAATAGGGGCTGGAAAGTCAGCGGCGCGGGTAAGAATATGAGTTTATTGGCGTTTTATGCAAAATGGGCCGAAGTTTTAGGCTGAATTATATAGAATTCACGGTTATTCAATAGGACGGAATTCCGTCTAATCACTGTTAGGCGAATAATGGATCTGCAAACATATATACGAAAGGGGTTTCCTGAGGGGCTTCGGTATAACGAAGCTGCTCAGCTCTGCCTAAGGCTTTATTGCTGTCTTGACGGGTTGCCTGAAGAGTTTCACATGGAATGCACCAAGGATGGGCTGGCTGATACATTTGCTCAACTCACGTCTGAAGGCTTTTTGACCGATAAGCCGCTGCTTGCCTCCCTGTACGGAGCCAACTGCCATCACGTTAATGAGAAAGGGCACTGGGTTGAAGTGATCGCCTCAATATTCAAAAAAGAGAATGCAAGAGATTTTAAACTCGGCGAGGCTGTGGTTAATCGCCTAACAAACCGCTCAAGTTGTTCGCTTCGCTCACTGGGACGGGCTAAAGCCGGTCCCTTACCAAACGTTAGGCCAAAAATGAATCAGCAAAAATTCGGCTCGACGGCCCTAAGAAAAACAATTTCAATAACAGCCCCAGCGTGGGTATCAATCCTCTGTGCAATTGCCTCAGTTTTTATTTTGAAAAATCTCTCCCCAATGCCCAAGTCGGATGCGAGCCAACTCGCATTTTATCTAAACATCATACCTGCATTTATTTCAATTATTGCTGGTAATATTGCACTCGCCAGAGTCATAGATGCACACATATTGGCAAGGCTGCTCCTGTGTTCCATATATTCATGCGGCGCTGTACTTGTTCAGTTTTTCGCTATCTGGTGGGCCTTCATGACCCTGCATCTATAGGATCGTCGGCCGGCCTAGTAAACGGTTCAAGCCGCTTGCTTCGCTCACTCGGGACCGGCTACAGCCGGCCCCTTAACCAAACGTTAGGCCTCTTGATTGACTGACGACACAAGCAAGTATGTTGCGGGCATCGATCTGTCCAGACTTCCATTGCAAGCTGGGCCGGTCTTGATTGCGCTTGGTCAGTCCAACGAGGGCAAGCCGGTTACGGCAACCTGTCCAACCTGTGGTCATGTCATCTCCGTCGAGTCCAGAGGCAACCCGACAAGTGCATGGGTGTACTCTTGCCCATGTGGAGTGTGCAGTGGTTCGTTCCGGGGCCTTTAGTGCTTGCTGCTGCGAGGCCTAACAATTCATTCAAGCCGAACCTGCTACGCGGGTCGCCTTAACTCAGGCGTTATGTGCAAAGGAAGTGCATGAAAAAATTCCAGAAATAAGCTCATCCCTCGAGCTGAAACCGCAGAAGCAAAGCATGTCTTAGGCTTTGAGCCAAACGAGAAATTCTGGGGCAGCACAAAATATGGTGGTGAACCAGACTGGATACAAGACCCGTTCGAGCCCGAGTGCTGCGGCAAGCCCATGACGTTCTATGCTCAAATAGACGGCTTCAATAATTATTTTGAGTTTGGAGACTCCGGGATGATTTACGTATTCGTATGTATGAGTTACTATAAAAAAATTTTCGGAAATGCAGTGCTGCTAGTGCACATAACAATGCGCTCAAAGCGCTCACTCCGTTCGCTGGGACCGGCGAAGCCGGCCCCTTAGCTTAATCGTTAGGTATATGGAAGAAATATTTTCGCTGTACCTTGTAGAGCCCGGTCCACGACCGCCATTTTCATCTGTAGCTAACCATATTTGGGGAGAAGCGGATTTTGATTCTGATGGTAATAGTAGCCACGCTAACGACAATCAGTGGACGGAGCTTACGATTATAATTCGCCCCACAAATCGCGAGCGTCTCGACATAGATCTAGTGTCAGAAAGCCCATTGGTACTCATAATTTGCTCTACTTCTGCTTCACTTGTCCGCGAAGCTGCGCAATTTTTGGTAGTGAACAGCGGAGGCGTCATATGTACAGAGTGGCTACATACCTAACTAGTGGTTCAAGTCACTCGCTTTGCTCGTTCGGGACCGACAAAAGCCGGCCCCTTAACCAGACGTTAGCAAATCAGAAGGAAGTCCGATGCATCCCAAAATTTTAAAGCGCGTTGGCATTATTCTAGTAATTATCGGCGCACTAGATATTGCATACATGATTTATTGTATTGCAAATAAAATTTCTTATTCCTCAAGCTTTAATATATTTTCAGTTATCGCTGGTATGTTTCTTTTTAAAGGCAGTCTAAAAGCTGCATCTTTCGTTAGGTGGTTTGCTGCATTTCTTCTAGGTGGCTTTGCAACTCTTTTGGTGGTTTTCCCATTTTTCCAGCCAGTTAATTTAACAATTACGCAAGTAGAATTGAATCCTGGTAAGATTTTTGTTGCTTGTGTCTTTATGCTTTTTGTATCAGCTGTTTTATATTGGCTGGTACATGAGTTGGGCAGGGATGAAGTTTTACAAGCAATAAAAACAGAAGGTGGAAAAATAAGAAGCATTAAATTTGCCATTGGCTGTGGTATTTTGCTTGTTATGTTGCTCGCTGTATGTATTCATGTTCTCATGAGTGGTGAATCGGCAGGTAAAGCTTCTGCTATTGCACTTAAAGAGGCTGGCTCTGGCTACAAGGCCCATGTAACCTCTTTAAATATTTCTAAGAGCAGTAGCGGCACTACTGTCTCCGGTATCGTTACAGTCTGGAACAAAAATGAAATCCGAACTATCCCAGTTTCTTGGCGGGAATAAAATTGCTAACAAGTCGTTGCATCGGACAGTTTTTAAGTCGCAATTTTATGGTTTTGCTGCGCAAAAGTATTCCATAAAACCACAACTTAAAAACTGCCGCTGAACTCGGCGTTAGGCCTCAGCTATGAAACATTTCTTGCAGGTTCAAGACGCATTTCAGGTAACCGGCCAGGGACTTGTCGTTGTACCTGACATCCCAATCCCACCCCGATTTGCAAACTTCACCGACATGGTTACGGTCGAGCCTCCCGACTCCGCTCCATTTCAAGCACAGGCGGATTTTTTCCTGAGCCATTTCAGCCCAGGCGGATTCAAACTACTTATCACGTTCCGGGAGCTGCCCAAAGAGTCTTTACCAATTGGCAGTAACATCCTCGCGTCGGAGTCAGTTGCTGACAGGATTCTGGTCGCAGAGGCCTAACAATTCATTCAAGCCGAACCCGCTTCGCGGGTCGGCTTAATTCAGGCGTTTGGTGTCATGGAATACATCAATGTAGCTTGGAAGCACGAGTCAGAATCTGAGCCAGTACGTTTGGTATCGGAGCTTGATGCTCAGCGATTTGAGACACGTAAGATGGAGTTTTCCGTAATGGTGAGGTTGGTTACGCCTCGATCACTGAATCAACTCCCGGCACTGATTTAGGTTTAATGGCCGTGCCACACCTAAAAGAGATAAATTCAGATGCGCAATTTCAGGGTATAGAAATTAGTCACCATGAATTTGAGTGGCTTTGGGCCAGACACGTGGTCGGCACCTAACAACTGCTGGTTCAAACCGTTCCCTTCGCTCACTGGGACGGGCTAAAGCTCGCCCCTTAACCAAACGTTAGGCGGTAGAGCCATGCTTGATCTGAACCATCCAGAGACGAAATACACATTTGCTATCTCAGGCCAAGACGATGCAATTTTGTCGATAGCAAAACGCATGACACTCGTAGATACTGCCGCAAAAAAATTGCTTCTTCCTCGCGCGCACGAAGCAACCTCGAAGATGCGTCAAATTTGTATTGCAGGATGGGGTAAGAGACAAGGCAAATTGGAAGCAATTGATTTGTTACATTTGCAGATTGCCGAGCTTGCTGCGACTCCATCATTAAACAACTACGTCACTGACTGGCAAGATAAAGTCTGCACTGTTTGCCAGTCGTCGATCACTAATCTCGAAAACTACAAAGATATGTGTTATTGTCAAAAATGCCTTGAGCTGATTGCGGGCGGGCGCCATGCCGTTAACGTAGCATTCGCGCTGTGGTGCATATGACGTCTATGCATTAGCGGCGTCCGGATCAAAGCCCGCTGCCTATCCAAAATCCCACAGTGCCGGTACCTAACAATGCGCTTAAATCGTTCGCTTCGCTCACTGGGACCGGCTAATCATTATGAGTCATAGAGCCGGACGCCAGCATGTTTAGGAAATTATTCAGCAAGAACAGAGCTCAAGAGAAAATATTTATTATGCCCTTCCATGTGAAGGCTCTTGAGAAATCGATTATGCCCCCTGATTTTGGCGGAGCATATGTAAGTTGCTATACGTCGGGCGCAAGCTATCTGGAAGCGACCGAGAAAGCTTTGGAAAAATTGGCTAATGACGGTTTACATCCAGAAGAACTTCTTCAACCCATACATGAAATGCCGATTTCTGATTGGACAGCCCATATAAATGAGCAGTGGCGGGACCATGTTGGAAATCTACCTACCCAAACTAAATTTGAGAAACATATGGAATCTGGAGGGGTGGTTTATGGCCCATTTGGTTCATATTCACCCTAAATCACTCATAACAATTGGTTCAAGCCGCTCGCTTCGCTCACTCGGGACCGGCTGAAGCCGGCCTCTTAACCAAACTTTAGGCAAATGGGGACTTCATGAAATCTAAATATGGTCGCTTAATCTTTTTGTCAGTTGTGCTCGCTGCAGGGGTTAGCGCTTTTTTGTCCGAAAGAAAAAAAGCTCATAAAGAAGAATGGCTGCAGAAAGTTTCAGCACAAATAAATGACCAACTACCAGCTGAGCTTATCCCTGGAATAATGACAGAAAAAACAAGTATTAACTCAGATTTACAGCTAATTTTTTCATATAAATTACTTGCGCTTGATACATCTGCTGAAACCTCTGAGTTCGTTAGTTCCCAGTTAATATCCCCACTAAAAGAAAAATTTTGTACCTCTCCAGCGTTTTCTGTTTTTCTTGAAGAAAGTGTTAATGTTGAGCTTAGAATCTCTGATCGTACGGGCAAGCATGTTACGACAGAACAGCTCTCTCAAAAAACTTGCGGCGGCGGCCTAACAAACGGCTAAAATCTCTCGCTACGCTGACTCGGGACGGGCTAAAGCCCGCCCCTTAACCAAACGTTAGGCGGCTACTGGATACGCCATGTTCGACCAATACTTTCAGGGCTGGGAAGTTCGGCCAGAGTTCCAACCAGAGTTCATTTCCCTTTGGGAGGGTTGGCTCGGTCCCGGACACATCCACGAGCTTGATCAGGTGGCAGAGCCCCAGTGGCAGCGCTTTAACGCCCTACTGAAACTGGTCGTAGAGCGCTACGACGTTCTGCGTGCCGATCCTGAGCGGAGCCAAGTCACACTGATCTCTAACCCAGATGAGATCACGCAGTCATTTGACGCTTCTATGGCAAAAGATGCCTCTCAGTTTGTTCGGTTGGTCATTCCTGCGCTGGGCTGCGTCCTGGCGGAAGATTGGGATTTTACGTACATCTTGTGGTACAAAGACCAGGCGGCAGTCGACGCGCTGGCTCCTCTTGTGGAAAGCGCCGGGCTCCACCACTTCAGGCGGTCCGCCGCCTAACTAATCATTCAAGCCGACGCCTTCGGCGCGGCTTAATTCAGGCGTTAGGTTGCAATGGAAGTTCATGCAAGATACGTAAGTATTTATTAGCTGCTGCTATGTTAGTTTGGTCTATGATGTACTTTGGTATTCTCTTTGTGATGCTTAGGTATGTCGGAGCGCACGAACTAGTCCACGCGTTTTTTGACGTCCCACAAATTCGTTCGATTATTTTAAAAATGGCCGGGCTAGGGGCGCTATATATGTTGTTCGGCGTCACTGTGCTCCGCTATAACGCCACTCACACCCAGCGTCTTTTGTTGCTCAGTGGGCCCACTCTTATTGCCATTGCGTTCTTTGTTCAACTGGCTTGGTTTATAGTGCATCCGGCAGCGCCGTCAGGCATGCGCGACCTTTTAGCTCAAGGGTACTCCCTGCGCACAATGATGGCCGCAATACCTTTGTTTCTGGCGGTCTGGGTCTGGCTGTTTGTTAGAAAACGAGAGTTTTCGGTGCAACCTAACCAGTGGTTAAACCGTTAGCTCCGTTCATTGGGACGGGCTAAAACCCGCCCCTTAACCAAACGTTAGGTACCGCAAATGGCCAAGGAGTGGTATTCAGTCAAAGGGCTTTTCCGCTGGTATATGAAGGCGGACGGCGTCACAGACCGCATAGAAGAAAGAGTGGTGCTTTTCGAAGCAAATAGCTTCGATCATGCTTTAAATCTTGCAGAAGTGGAG
>NZ_JBEVDL010000095.1:0-48530 GCF_040514055.1 Pseudomonas sp. | reverse complement strand
ATTATTGGGTCGGCAAATGAAGGGGCCCTGGAAAATCCCGGGGGTCCCTTTAACCGCGCCCTTGGTTTTTTTTTTTTTTTTTTTTTTTTTGGATGGTTTTATTGAGGTCCATCCAAAAAATGCATCGCCGCCGATAGGCTAATCTTTGCCAGCTTAGCGGGTCGAAACTAATACATGTCGACCGCGTTCGCCTAGAGCTAACACTAGTAGTGGTGGGCAAATACCGCAGTGCCCAATAGAATATAAGCCTACTATTTATGTTTGACGAGGGAAGGTAATGAACTGGGTCCAAGAAATTTCAATTTTGGTGTTGGTCAAACAAGCCTTGGCTGAAGTGGATAAAAATGGCTTGTATCCTTACTCTCTTCCCAGTGTTGGGGCGTCTTCCGAGCAGCTGGTTGAAGTGGCGAGTTTATTGGGATTTCAGTTGGACTCTAAGTATTCTGATTTTTTGATGAGTGCTGACGGTTGGAACGGTTTCTTTCAAACTGTGGATCTATTTGGTTCTAAGGATTTATGTGGAGGCGAAAAAATGCAATTGGCTTTTAATTTACTGGGGGAGCTGAGTGATGCTCTTTTTGAGCAGGCCGGAGTTTCTCGAGTAGACGTGCTTCCAATTGCTGCGGCTATGGCCGATAAAGATATTTTTCTTCTGGCGAAACCTGACTCCTCTGTACCTGGTGTGGTTCTATGGTTTGCAGGCGAAGAAATTGATCGTTTTGATAATTTTGATGAGTTCTTCCTCGCTATGGTTGATTATAATAGAGAAGAGTTTTATCACATCAGCAAGTGAGGGGGCGGAATCTCTGCTAAAGGGGTGAGCTATTTTTAATGCTGTAGGGAGCTTAAGTTGAGTGTCATCGAAATGGTTGCAATAATGCCAGCTCCAAGTTCTACGTTTGAAGCACCATCTGAAAAAGCATGGTTGGCTGTGGAGAGTCAACTAGGTATTGCGTTGCCTGATGACTATAAGGAGTTCGTTCATAAGTATGGAACAGGGAGTGTCGATAATTTCCTTTGGGTTTTTAATCCGACCTCAAGGAACGAGAATGTAAATTTTCTAGATCAGATTAGTGCTCAGTTGAAGGTGTTGATTGAGCTTCAGTCTTACGGGGAAATTATTCCGTATAGGTTGTTTCCTGCGCAAGGAGGCATCTTGCCGTTCGCTATAACCGATAACGGAGACGTATTGTTTTGGCTTTCAGTTGGCGAACCTAACAGCTGGACTGTTCTAGTTAATGAGGCTCGATCCCCTGAGTGGGAGGTGTTTGATATGTCGATGAGTAAGTTCTTGCTTGGGATCTTGAGCCGTCGACTTATATGTGGGCATTTCCCTAAGTCTTTTCCCCGCGCGAACCCCGTTTTTTACGCAAGTCATTAACGGGATTAAAATTTGATCGCCGGAAAAAGGGGAAAAAGAAGGGGAAAAAGGGGTCGTGGGAAAAAGGGGTCGTAGTCATTTAGTGGCCGCAGCTTGTGCGCTGCTGACATCGATACCCCCCGCGCCACCCAAGGCGCGGTTAGCGCGCGTTATCGATACGGCGCCGCAGGTACTCGGGCAACGATGCCTCATGGCCCATGCGCAACGGTTCGAACAGGTTGAGGATGCGACCGTGACCGATTTTCAGGTGGTCTTCGGCCGTCAGGTCCTTGCCCGACGCCAGTTCGATCGTCCACAGCAGTGCCTGGTTGATGCACAGCGTCAGTGACAGGCATTTGCCCGGTTTGATCAGGATCGACACGGCACCCGAATCGCCGATAAAAGGGCTCGGCCGGCCATGGCCCTGGTGTACCGGGGGGCGGGCGGTAAGCAAGGTCGCAGTGGGGTCGCTGCCGGACCAGAGCGCGTGGCTCAGCCGTTGGCCATGGGCGGTGCGCAGCAGTTTTTCACCGAACAGGGCGACACCGGTGCCCAACGCCAGCTTGCTCATAAAGGCCGTCTCGCAGGGGGCATGCGGATAGGGCTGGCACTCCGGCGCGTCGCCGCGGCCCAGGGTAGCGTGCAGATAGGCCAGTGCCTGCCGGTCGGTGGCCGTGGGTGGGCAAAAACCGCGGGCGTGCGGCGAGTGCAGGCCGGCTAGCCCGCCCAGCACCTTTCTCGGTGGCGCATGCCGGAAGCCATCCCTGAGGGTGGCCAGTCCGGATTGGAAGCCGGGACGGTCCTCCAGGAAACAGTAGGCTCGGTTGTCGGCGTGGGGGCCAGGGCCCGCACAGCGCTGCGTGGCGTCGTCAGCGGCCCTGATCAGCACCAGCTGTTCGCCTTCCGGTCCCTGCCAATACTCGGCAATTTCCTCCGCGCGCATCCCGGGGATCGGCAGAGCGATCCGTCCCAGGCATCTCAGTGGGGGGTGGATATGGGGGTGGCGGGCCGCCAGCCGGCCTGCGGCCTGCGCCAGGGCCTCGGAGACCGACCAGGCCCGTTCGAAACAGGCATCGACACGGCGCGTCAGTTCAGCCTGACAGCGCCGACAGGCCCGGGTGAGTTGATAGGAGGAGGGCGCAAACGCGCCCCCCAGGTAACGGGGAATCACGGGTACCGAGGTCATGCAGTTGAGCGGGTTAAGTTGCTGGCAGTAAATACAGCGAATTGCGGCTTGCACTTCAGCCGTGGTTTCGAGTTGCGCATCCATGGCAGTCTCCAAACGGTCTGAGCGTATTTTTATTCTGTAGTGAGGCTGTGGTTCTGGATTCGATGGCCGGAGCCGGGTCGCCCGCCGCGCAGGGGGTCCTTTTCATTGCGGGGAGCGGGACGAACAGGACTATAGACCAAGGACGCAACGCCGCGCGGCGGTGCAGTCGAAGGGGGGGGCTGTCGAGCGGGGGAAGGGCATCAGCGCCCCCTGCGCCGCAGGGGCGGTGAGGGTTACACATGCCCGGTCAAGCGTCTTAGCCGGGATTCAGCGTCCTGAACACCTCGACCCCGCGGACGATCCAGTACCACAGCTTGTCGTCCTCGCTCTGGTGATAGGGCACGTCCTCGAACATGCAGTCATTGAAGATCAGGTGCTGTTGAAAAAGTGGGTCCTCGTCGTCGACCTCGTCGATGTCCGGAAAATCCAGCACATACCAGTCGGCCAGGGGCAACAGGCGCGCTGCGTTGGCCGCCGGGGTGGTGACCTTATCGGCGTCCTGCAGGTAAAGAGGCCGTTCGATGTTGCCGGCCACCTTGAGGTAGAAGTCGTTGAGATAGGCATGCCGGCAGGACAGGTCCTGTCCGATATTCAATTGGCCATTGGCCCAGCGGCTGGCGATCAGGGCGTTATCCAGGGTGAGACTGCCTTCGACGACCAGCTCGCACTGTTCGCGAATAAACAGGTTCTGCGCCGTCAGGTTGCCAAGCACGTGGAGGTAGCCGGGCAGCCCCACATCGCTCATCCGCAGGTCGAGGTCGCCGCTCAGGTGCAGGTCGCCTTCGATCACGATGCAGTTGCAGTCGCCGGGTTCGAAGCCGCTCGAGTTGCGGTAGGTCAGCTCGGGCAGTTCGGTATTGCCCGGGTAGACCAGGGCGCGAAAGCCCGCGCAAGGGTCGTCTGCTGAGCCGGTTTCGGCCCACACCAGATGAGGGGGCGTATTGAACCAGTCGCTGCCGCCCTGGAGACGGGTGGCGAAGCGCGCCTTGAGCTCGGTCCAGGACAGGGACTGGGGCAATGGATTCATCGAATAGGCACCTCGTGGATTGTGCAGGCAGGGCAAGTTGCCCGGCGGCGTGACGTCATGGCCGACGGTGGGCGACCCACAGTAGCAAATCGGCTGGCACCTGATGCCATGGCGCCGCATCAGCGCGGGGTGCGCATAAGGTGATTTTTCACCGATAACCACTATCGAAACCGCTGATTTCTGCGGGTGCTTTCGCTTGGATAGTCTGGGCACCTACCCACTGTCCCGTGCCGAGAACGCCATGAAAACCCTTTTCTCCTGCCTGTCGCTGACCCTGAGCGTGCTGTTGGCCGGCTGCGCCAGTCCTTGCGTTTCTGCACAGCCGCCGGTTACCGAGGCCGAAGTGCGCCAGTTCGCGCTGGAGATGCTCAACCGCAGCAGCCTGCCGTACGAGCAATACGAAAAAGCCCGGGCGGCGCTGCTGGCGCCCTCCGCCGCAAGCGTGGCCGTTGTGCCTCGCTCTGACAGTTGACCGGGCAGGCTGCGAATACTGGCCAATCAGCTCGATCGACTTTCCGGCGGGGTGGTCACAGCCAGTGACATGCTGAAAAGGACAGTGCCGGTCGCCCCAGTGCGGTGCCGGTACCGGCAGCCGGACGCCAGGCGTGCGGATTGCCTTGGAAGGGAGGAACGCCCCGTGCACCTCGTCGACATGACCCTGTTCTACACCCCGGCCAGTGGGGGCGTGCGCACTTACCTCGAGGCCAAGCATCGGTTGATCGGTGCAGTCGCGGGGGTGCGTCATAGCCTACTGGTGCCGGGTGCGGCCTGGGCCCAATCGGACGCGCGCTACCAGCTCCCCGCCGCCCGTCTGCCCTTCTGCCGGGACTATCGGATGCCGCTGCGGGCAGCGCCCTGGCTCAAGCTGCTCGATGGGCTGCAGCCCGACCTGATCGAAGCGGGCGATCCCTACCGGACGGCCTGGATCGCCCTGCAAGCCGGGCGCCGGCTCGATATCCCGGTAATCGGCTTCTACCACTCGGACCTGCCGCGGCTGGTCGGCAACCGCATCGGCCCCTGGCTGGGAGAGCCGATGAAAGGGTATGTGCGGCGTTTGTATGGTCGCTTCGACCGCGTGCTGGTCCCCAGTGCGGTGATGGCCGAGCGGCTGGTCGACCTCGGTATCGCCCAGGTGCACCTGCAACCGCTGGGGGTGGACCTGGCGACCTTTCGACCGGGACGCCGTGATCCTGCTCTGAAACGGGTGCTGGGGCTGTCGGAAGGCTGCCGTCTGATGCTGTTCGCCGGTCGCGGTTCGCGGGAGAAAAACCTGCCGCAGCTGCTGGAGGCGGCGCGTTTGCTGGGGCCGCCCTATCAACTGTTGCTGGTGGGCTCCGGCATGCCGACCCGTACACCGGCCAATGTCCGGGTGATCGATCGATTCTGCCCGGCCGACGAGGTGGCGTGCCTGATGGCCAGCTGTGACCTGCTGCTGCATGCCGGGGCCCAGGAAACCTTCGGCCTGGTGGTGCTGGAAGCCATGGCCTGCGGTTTGCCGGTGGTGGCGGTGCGCGCCGGGGCCCTGGCCGAACTGGTGCCGTTTCACTGCGGACGCCTGTGCCGGCCCGCGGACCCGGCGGCGATGGCTGCTGCGGTGCGCGAGGTGTTCGACGGCGATCCGCGCCAGCTGGGCCGTCAAGCGCGCCTGCATGTCGAGGCCCACTACGGCTGGGAGCAGGTGGTCGACGGCTTGCTCGGCCATTATCGGGCGGTGCTGGGGCAGGCGCAGCCGGTGGAGTGGGCCCATGGGTGAGCAATCGGTAAGCCTGGTGCTGCACGATGCCTCGCCGCTCAGTTGGGCGGCGTACCGATCCTTTGTCGAGGCGGTGGACGCCTTCGGACATGTGCCCATCACCTGGCTGGTGGTGCCGGATTTCCATCATCGCCAGCCGCTGGCGGCGCACCCCGGGTTCTGCCGGTACCTGGACGTTCGCCTGGCCCGCGGAGATGAAGTGGTCCTGCACGGGCTTTACCACTGCGACGAGGGGCCGCCGCCGGCGTCGTTGTCGCAGTGGTTTATGCGTCGGGTCTACACCCGGGAGGGCGAGTTCCACGGCCTGGATCAGACGGCGGCCCTGGCGCGGCTGCAGACCGGCATCGAACTGTTTCGCCGACTCGGCTGGCCGCTGCAGGGGTTCGTCGCGCCGGCCTGGCTGATGAGTGCCGGCACGCGCCAGGCCTTGGCCCACTGCGGCCTGGTGTACACCAGTGACCGTCAGCGCCTGTACCGCTTGCCGGGGTTCAGCCCCGTGGCGGCACCGAGCCTGGTCTGGAGTGCCCGCAGTGGCTGGCGGCGAGGTGCCTCCTGGCTGCTCAGCGAAGCCGCGTGGCGCCATTATCGCTCGGCGTCGCTGCTGCGCCTGGGGGTGCATCCGGTGGACCTGCGCCATGCTGTTGCCCGTGATTACTGGCTGCGCCTGCTGCGCCAAGCGCTGCACGCGGGGCGAGTGGCGCAGACCAAGCAGGCCTGGCTGGCATGTCAGGGGTCATGAGCCTGCGGCGCCGGTGGCTGCCCGGCGCCCTGGCGACGGCCCTGTCGATTCCCCTGGCGCTGGGCGGCAGTGACGTCTGGGGGGCATCTGCAGCGGTTTCCGTCGGGCCTGTTGCTGGCGATGCTGGGTATCCTCACTTACGCGCGGTGCGGGAGGCGTGGGTCAGTCCGTTGCTGGGTGGCAGTGTGGCGCTGTTAGGCACCGCGCTGCTGCTGGTGGCGCTGCTGGGGCGCTTTTATCGGCGACTGCTGGGTGTCAACGGCCGGCTGCTGGCCCGCCTGGGTATCGGGCAGTCTCGGCGACAGCGGTGGATCCGGCGGGTGCTGCGGTTTTGCGCCGCGCTGCGGGCCAGCTTGCGTTTGCCGCGGCCCCTGTTGTGGGGCCTGCTGCTGTTGACCGCCGTGCATTGGGCGCTGCGTTACAGCCAGCTGTACCTGGCGCTCTGTGGACTGGGCAGTGCGCTGCCCTGGAGCCGAGCCCTGCTGGTGCAGGTGCTGGCGCTCAGTGCCGGTCAGCTGAGTCTGGCGCCGGGTGGCGCGGGCAGCACCGAGCTGACAGCGGTGGCGTTGCTGGCGCCGTGGCTAGGAGCCTCGACGGCGGCGGCCGCCATCCTGATCTGGCGCCTGGTCGCCTTCCATCTCTACCTGCTGGCCGGTGCCCCGGTGTTTGTTCATCTGGTTGGCCGGGTGCTGTGGCAGCGCCTGGGCGATCGGCGCCCGGAGTGAGCGGACGCGCCGTCAGAGCGCGTCCAGCGGGATTTTCAGGTAGCGGATGCCATTGGCCTCGGCATTGGGTAAGCGGCCGCCGCGCAGGTTGATCTGGATGGCCGGCAGTATCAGTGTCGGCATCGACAGTTGGCGGTCGCGCGCGGTACGCATCGCCACGAACGTCGCTTCGTCGATCCCGTCGTGCACATGGATGTTCGCCCGGCGCTGCTCGTCCACGCTGCTTTCCCAGCAAGGCCCGCGGCCTTCGGGTGGGTAGTCGTGGCACATAAACAGGCGGGTGGCCGGTGGCAGTTCGAGCAGGCGGCGGATCGAGCGATACAGCTGGTGCGGATCACCGCCGGGGAAGTCGCAGCGCGCCGAGCCGACATCCGGCATAAACAGCGTGTCGCCCACGAACACCCAGTCGTTTTCCACCTGATAGGCCATGTCCGCAGGCGTATGGCCGGGGACGTGCAGCGCGCGAGCCTGCAGGCCGCCGATCTGGAACAGCTCGCCGGGCTCGAACAGGTGGTCGAAGGGCAGGGGATCGTCCAGCGGCGAGGGTTGCAGGTTCAGCAGCCGCTGAAAGCGCTGCTGCACGTCGCGGATCCCCGCGCCGATGCCGATGCGGCCGCCCAGTCGCTCGCGCAGGTAGGCGGCGGCCGACAAGTGGTCGGCGTGGGCATGGGTTTCCAGCAGCCAGTGCACCTCAAGCCGTTGCTGGCGCACGCGCTGGATGATGCGTTCGGCGGATGCCGTGGCGGTGCGCCCCGAGGCCGCATCGTAGTCGAGTACCGCATCGATAATGGCGCAGGCACCCCCGGGGGTCGGGTAGATCAGGTAGCTGACGGTGGAGGTGGCAGGGTCGTAAAAGGCCTCTAACTGGGCTGTCATGCGCGGCTCCATGCCGTAATGCCTGGGGCTGACAATATAGTGAAAGGCCGTAGCTTTGAATATACGGCGTCGGCCCCTGCAGGCATCGAGTCTGCTGCGCGCGGCACAGGCCCGTGAAGCCCCGCGGATAAGCCTCCGTCTGCCGGCAGTGAGTGCCCGCGCACAGCCTCGGCAGTTCGCCGTGGCGCGGCTCGACAACGGCTGAATAACCGCTTTACTGCCAGGTTTCGCGTGGCTTGCGCGGCCGCGTGGCGTTGTTCAATTACAGGTGTTTCAGGAGGGTATATGGATATCCCACTCACTTCACACAGTCCCGATTTTTCCAGCAGCGGGCAGATTGCCGCGGACGACCTGGAGGCCCTGGCGGCCCTGGGTTTCCGTTCGATCGTCTGCAACCGGCCCGACCACGAAGGGGGACCCGCGCAACCCTGCAGTCAGGTCCTGCAGGCACGCTGCGATGAGCTGGGCCTGGCCTTCGCCTATTGTCCGGTGGCGTCCGGCGGTATCAGTCGCGCCGACGAGCTGGCCTTTGCCGCGTTGCTGGAAGCGTTGCCGGCACCCGTGTTGGCCTTCTGTCGATCCGGTAACCGCTCCAGCCAGCTGTATCGACTCACCCGGCCCGCGGCGGGGCAAGCGCCGGCCACGGCCTGCGAGGTGCTGGAGCAGGACCGTTTCGATGTGCTGGTCATAGGCGGTGGCTCCGCCGGTATCGGTGTGACCGCCAGCCTGCTGCGGCGCCGTCCGGACTTGAAGGTGGCGGTGGTGGAGCCCAGTGACACCCATTATTATCAGCCGGCCTGGACCCTGGTGGGCGGCGGGGCCTTTGCCCAGGAGCGGACCCAGCGCCCGATGGCCAGCGTGATTCCGCCCGGCGCGCACTGGATCAAGGCGGCGGCGGCCGCGTTCCAGCCCGAACGGCACCAGGTTCAGCTCGTCGACGGCCGCCGCCTGGGCTACCAGCAGTTGATCGTCTGCCCAGGCCTGACCCTAGCCTGGGAGCGCATCGAGGGGCTGGAGCAGAACCTGGGGCGCAACGGCGTAACGTCCAACTACCGCTATGACCTGGCGCCTTACACCTGGCAGCTGGTGCGTGAGCTCAAACAGGGCAAGGCGCTGTTTTGTCAGCCGGGCATGCCGATCAAGTGCGCCGGTGCACCGCAGAAGGCCCTGTACCTGTCCTGCGACCATTGGTTGCGGCAAGGGGCGCTGGAGCACATCGAGGTGGAGTTCAACCTCGCCGGCAAGGAGCTGTTTGGCGTGGCCGCCTTTGTGCCGCCGCTGATGGCCTATATGGAAAAATACCGGGCCCAGTTGGCGTTCAACTCGAACCTGGTCAAGGTCGACGGCGACAGCCGTACCGCCTGGTTCGAATCCACCGCGGCGGATGGCAGTGTGACCCGTCAGGCCAAGTCCTTCGATCTGTTGCACGTGGTGCCGCCGCAGGTCGCCCCGGACCTTGTTCGTCACAGCAGCCTGGCCAATGCCGCCGGTTGGTGCGAAGTCGATCCCGCCACCTTGCAGCATCCACGTTACCCGGACATCTTTGCCCTGGGCGATGCCTGCTCGGCGGCCAATGCCAAAACCGTGGCCGCGGCGCGCAAGCAAATCGTGGTGGTGGTGCAGAACCTGCTCAGCCAGCGTGAGGGTCAGGTGCTGACGCAGTGTTACGACGGCTATGGCGCCTGCCCGCTGACCGTCGAGCGGGGCAAGGTGGTGCTGGCGGAGTTCGGTTACGGTGGCAAGCTGCTGCCGACCTTTCCCCTGGAGCCGCGGGTGGCGCGCCGTTCCGCCTGGTGGCTCAAAGCCCATTTCCTGCCCTGGTTCTATTGGAACGGCATGCTCAAGGGGCGCGAGTGGCTGGCCGGTTCGTCACTGCCCTGAATCCGCGGTTAACGGGGCGGGCGCGGACCGTCGGGGTGGTAAGCGGCTTGGCGCCGCGCTGGTCTGTCGCGCCGCTCCAGGCCGGGATTACCGGGCGCCGCCGGTGGGTCTCTGACTCGGTTGGCGTGGGCGCCGCCGCACCGCCGCGAGATTGTTCGGCGCGGTACGCGCGTCCCTGTTTGCTCTTGGGCCCCGACCGCGTAAACTCGGCTTCTTTGAGTGATTGACCGGGCGGATCAGTGTCGGGCTTCGCTCGCGCAACAGGTCAGGCGGGCTGCGCCAGCATCGAAGTGGCATGCTGGGTCCGCCTGTTAATGCCCCGTTGTCTGGTGTCTGCTGCCGTACCTGTGGTCACCAAGTCAGGCCTAATCGAGGCTTTTCGTCAGGATTGGCACAGGTGCCCGATCGCTGCGAAAAGCAGCTTGTCAACACACACACGAGGTGGCTGCTTGATCAGGGTGCTGGTGGTCGATGATCACGATCTGGTTCGCACGGGGATCACCCGGATGCTGGCCGATATCGAGGGTCTGCAAGTCATAGGTCAGGCTGACTCCGGTGAGGAGTCTTTGAAAAAGGCCCGGGAGCTCAAGCCCGACGTGGTGCTGATGGACATCAAGATGCCAGGCATCGGCGGTCTGGAGGCCACCCGCAAGTTGTTGCGGACCCATCCGGACCTCAAGGTGGTGGCGGTGACGTCCTGTGAGGAGGATCCTTTTCCGACCCGGTTGCTGCAGGCGGGTGCGGCGGGCTACCTGACCAAGGGCGCGGCCCTGGAAGAAATGGTCCAGGCGATCCGTCTGGTGTTTGCCGGACAGCGTTATATCAGTCCGCAGATCGCCCAGCAGCTGGCCCTCAAGTCGTTCCAGCCACAGAACAATGGCTCGCCCTTCGACCTGCTGTCCGAGCGTGAAATTCAGATCGCCCTGATGATCGCCAATTGCCAGAAAGTGCAGAGTATTTCCGACAAGCTTTGCCTGTCGCCCAAGACGGTCAACACCTACCGTTACCGTATTTTCGAAAAACTGGCGATCACCAGCGATGTGGAGCTGGCCCTGTTGGCCGTGCGTCATGGCATGGTGGACGCGCTCAGCTGAGATGTTCCTTCCGTTCGATTCCAGTGCCTTTCTCGCCACCTGCAGTGGTCGCCCCGGTGTGTATCGGATGTTCGATGCCGAGGCCAAGCTGCTGTATGTGGGTAAAGCCAAGCACCTGAAGAACCGTCTGGCCAGCTATTTCCGCAAGACCGGGCTGGCGCCCAAGACAGCGGCGCTGGTGGCGCGCATCGCCCAGGTCGAAACCACCATCACCGCCAATGAAACTGAAGCGCTGTTGCTCGAGCAGACGCTGATCAAGGAGTGGCGGCCGCCGTACAACATCCTGTTGCGCGACGACAAATCCTACCCCTATGTGTTTCTTTCGGATGGGGCGTTTCCGCGCCTGAGCATCCACCGTGGGGCGAAGAAGCAGAAGGGCCGTTATTTCGGGCCCTACCCCAGTGCCGGCGCTATCCGCGAGAGCCTCAGCCTGCTGCAGAAGACCTTTCTGGTGCGCCAGTGCGAAGACAGCTATTTCAAGAACCGTACGCGGCCCTGCCTGCAGTATCAGATCAAGCGCTGCAAGGGGCCCTGTGTCGGCCTGGTCGAGCCACAGGAATACGCCCAGGATATCCGCCATTCGGTGATGTTCCTCGAGGGTCGCAGCAATGCCCTGACCGACGAGCTGTCCAGCGGCATGGAGCAGGCTGCCCAGCAGCTGGATTTCGAGCGCGCCGCGCAACTGCGTGACCAGATCTCGCTGTTGCGGCGGGTGCAGGACCAGCAGAGCATGGAGGGTGGCACCGGCGACGTCGATGTGGTGGCGGCCATGGTCAACCCGGGTGGCGCCTGTGTGCACCTGATCAGTGTGCGGGGCGGGCGGGTGCTGGGCAGCAAGAACTTCTATCCCCAGGTGGCCATCGAGGAGGACGCCAGCGGGGTGCTCGCGGCGTTTCTGGCGCAGTACTATCTGGGCAACCAGGAGCGTGAACTGCCCAGCGAGCTGATCGTCAATGCGCTGCACGAGGACTTCCCCACCCTGATCGCGGCGATTGCCGCGCTGCGTGGACGGGAACTGAGCATCAGTCACCGGGTACGCGGGACACGTGCGCGCTGGCAGCAGTTGGCGGTGACCAATGCCGAGCAGGCCCTGGCCGCGCGCCTGGCCAACCGCCAGCACCTGTCCGCGCGCTTCGAGGCCCTGGCCCAGGCGCTGGACCTGGACGAGCCGCCGCAGCGCCTGGAGTGTTTCGATATCAGCCACTCGAGCGGCGAAGCCACGGTCGCCTCCTGCGTGGTGTTTGGCCCCGAGGGGCCCTTGAAGTCCGATTACCGGCGCTACAACATCGAAGGGGTGACCGCGGGTGACGACTACGCCGCCATGCACCAGGCGCTGACACGGCGATTCAGTCGGTTCAAGGACGGTGAAGGCAAACTGCCGGATATCCTGCTGGTCGATGGTGGCAAGGGGCAGTTGGCGATGGCGCGCGATGTGCTGCAGGAGCTGGCGATCCACGACCTGTTGCTGCTCGGCGTGGCCAAGGGCTCGACGCGCAAACCGGGCCTGGAAACCCTCTACCTGAACGATGCCGCCCACGAGTTCACCTTGCCGGGCGATTCGCCGGCGCTGCACCTGATCCAGCAGATTCGCGACGAGGCGCACCGCTTCGCCATTACCGGTCACCGGGCGCGGCGCGGCAAGACGCGCCGCACCTCGACCCTGGAAGAGGTGGCGGGCGTGGGTCCCAAGCGGCGTCGCGAGTTGCTCAACCATTTTGGCGGCTTGCAGGAATTGACGCGTGCCAGCGTCGAAGAGATTGCCAAGGCGCCGGGCATCAGTAAAAAGCTTGCCGAGTCGATTTATGCGACCCTTCACAGCGAGTAGAATGCCCGATCACTTCGCCAGTCCCGTGTGCCGATGAATATCCCCAATCTGATTACCGTGCTGCGCGTTGTCCTGATCCCTATTTTTATCTTGTTGTTTTATATGCCCTTTTCATGGAGCTATTGGGCGGCCAGCGGCGTCTTCGGGTTTGCCGCGCTGACCGACTGGCTGGACGGCTACTTGGCCCGAAAACTCGAGCAGAGCACCCCGTTCGGCGCCTTTCTCGATCCGGTGGCGGACAAGCTGATGGTGGCGGTGGCGTTGGTGCTGTTGGTCGAAGAGCATGCCAGCCTGTGGTTGACCCTGCCGGCGGCCATCATCATCGGCCGGGAGATCGTCATTTCGGCCCTGCGCGAGTGGATGGCCGAGCTGGGCGCCCGGGCCCAGGTGGCGGTGTCGAACCTGGGCAAATGGAAAACGGCGGCACAAATGATGGCGCTGGTCATCCTGCTCGGCAATCCGCCGGTACTGACGTTTTGGGTCGGCTTGGGCTATTGCCTGTTGTTGCTCGCGGCGGCCCTGACCCTGTGGTCCATGCTGCAGTACCTGAGGGCCGCCTGGCCGCACTTGCGCACCACCACGGAAAAGAAATAAAGTTTTTTGAATCAAGCGGTTGACGCGGCGCTCCGATCAGATAGAATGGCGCCCGTCACCAAGCAAGACAAGCGGGAATAGCTCAGTTGGTAGAGCACGACCTTGCCAAGGTCGGGGTCGCGAGTTCGAGTCTCGTTTCCCGCTCCAAATTTTACGGGCCGTCCACAGCGGCCCGTTTGCTTTAAAGGCTGAGTAGCAGAGTGGTTATGCACCGGATTGCAAATCCGTGAACGCCGGTTCGATTCCGACCTCAGCCTCCATACATAGACCCCCAAGGCCCCGGGCCTTGGGGGTTTTTTGTTTGGGGCCAGGTGGTGCGCGACTGAGCCGCCGCGGCGGCCCAGTCGACTCCCTGCACGATCAGGCCACCTGGTCTCCTCGCTTGACCGCCAGTGCGGCCTTGATCTGTTCACGCCACTGCTGCGCCGTAAGGTCCCAGGCCTGGCAGTCGGCGAGATCCGCAGGCCCCTTCAATGCCTCTTCCAGGTAACGAAGGCTGAATTGCTGGAAGTAGGCGGTCGCGGCGTTGGTTGGCTTCAGCGTAATCATGTCGTCTCCTCCTTGAAGCGAACATCAGTAACGGGCTGGAAAGCCGTGAATCGTGAATATAGGCGCGTTGCGTCGCGTGCACGCCGTTTAAAACGACCGTTAGTCGTACCGTTACCCGGAGGCGATCGGGTCTGGATCAGCTGGCATCCAGGGGCTGGCTGAGCATCTCTTCGATACGACTGGCGAGGGTGGTGATCGCGAAGGGTTTGGTGATCATCTGCATGGCGGGCCCGAGAAAGCCGCTGGCCGAGGTGGCGTCCTCGGCGTAACCGGTAATAAACAGTACCTTGAGGTGGGCGTGCTTGTGCGTCGCCAGTTTGGCCAACTGATGACCATTGATGCCGGGCAGGCCGATGTCCGTGATCAGCAGGTCGATGCCCCGGTGGGTGTCCAGGATATTCAGCCCGGACGGCCCGTCAGCGGCGGCCAGGGTGTGGTAGCCCAGGTCCTGCAGCACTTCGCCGACCAGGTTGCGTAACACCGGGTCATCTTCCACCAGCAGCACGGTTTTATCCGCCGAGGCGCGCACGCGCGCGTCGCGCTGTTCGCCGGCTTCCTGCTCCAGGCTGCCGGCGTGGCGCGGCAGGTGGATCTGCACGCAGGTGCCTTTGCCGGGCTCGGAGCTCAGCTGCAGGTGACCCTCGCTTTGCTTGACGAAGCCGTAGACCATCGACAGGCCGAGACCGGTGCCTTGGCCTTGGGGTTTGGTGGTAAAAAACGGCTCGCAGGCCCGGGCTGCCACCTCCGCGGGCATGCCCGTGCCGGTGTCGCGGATGCTCAGGGTCACGTACTGACCGGGGGGCAGGTTCACCAGGTCGGCGCTGCTGCGGTCGACCTCGGTATTGGCGGTTTCGATGCTCAGCGTGCCGCCTTGCGGCATCGCGTCCCGCGCATTGAGCGCCAGGTTGAGGATGGCGCTTTCCAGTTGGTTCGGATCGCAGAGGGTGGGCCAGAGGGACTCGGCGGTGGTCAAGGCCAGGCTGTGTGTCGGGCCAAGGGTGCCGCGCAGCAGGTCTTGCATGTCGCGAACCAACTGGTTGGCGTCCACCGGTTTGGGGTCCAGGGGCTGGCGACGGGCAAAGGCCAGCAGGCGGTGCGTCAGCGCCGCGGCCCGTTGCGCCGAGTTCATGGCGTTACGGGTGTAGCGCGGCAGGCTCTCGAGCCGGCCCTGGTCGATGCGCAGCTGGATCAGCTCCAACGAGCCCAGGATGCCGCCGAGCAGGTTATTGAAGTCGTGGGCGATGCCGCCGGTGAGTTGCCCGACGGCCTCCATTTTCTGGGCCTGACGCAGCAGCTCCTCGGTTTCGCGCAGGGCATCGGCCTGGGCCTTTTCCGCGCTGATGTGCCGGCCGTAGGCGTAGATCTGCTGCCCTTCAACGCTGCTCTGCCAGGAAATCCAGCGGGGCGTGCCGTCCTTGTGCCGGTAGCGGCTCTCGAAGCTGGTGAGTGCCTGGGTGGCGGCCAACGCCAGCCGCTGTTCGGTCAGCGCGCGGTCCGGCGGCCAGACGAATTCGCGAAAGCTGCGCCCGGTCAGTTCCGCGGGCGTATAGCCCAGGATCTCCTGCCAGGCCGGATTGACCGCGTGAAAGACGCCCTGGGTGTCGAAAATGGCCAGCAGGTCGCGCGAGTTGCGCCAGACCCGGTCACGCTCCGCGGTGCGGGCTTCGACGCGCATTTCCAGGGTGTCGTTGAGCTCGCGCAGGGCCTGGGCCGCCTGCTTCTGATCATGAATATCGGTGTGAGTCCCGATCCAACGGCTGAGGGTGGTGGTGTCGTCCTGAATAGGCACGGCGCGGGACAGGTGCCAGCGGTAGGCGCCATCGTGGCGGCGTAAACGCAGTTCGGCTTCATAGGGGGTGCCGGTGGCCAGGGCGGCGTTCCAGCGCTGCAAGGCGGACGGCAGGTCGTCGGGGTGCACGTGGCGGGTCCAGCCGTGGCCGTCCAGTTCGCCTTGGGCGGCGCCGCTGTATTGGTAGCAATGGGGGTTGAACCAGTCGAGCAGGCCACCGGCCGGGGCGGTCCAGACATGGTTGGGCATGGCCTGGGTCAGGGCGCTGAAGGTTTGCTCGCTGGTGTAGAGGGCTTCCTGGGCCATATAGGCATCGGTGACGTCATGGCCTTCGACGAAGATGCCGGTGACGGCGCCCAGTTCGTTGGTCACCGGTTCGTAGATAAAATCCAGGTAGCGCAGTTCCGGCGCGCTTCCAGGGGTCTGATTCAGACGAATCGGATTGCGTTGGGCGATATAGCGTTCGCCGGATCGGTACACCTGGTCGAGGCGCTCGAAAAAATCCTGACCGGCCAGCTCGGGAAAGACCTCGCGTACCGACCGGCCAAGCAGGTCACGGTCGCCGGTGAGTTTGGCGTAGGCCAGGTTGGCGAATTCGAAGCGGTGCTCGGGGCCTTGCAGGATGGTGATAAAACCCGGGGCCCGCTCGAACAGCCGACGCTGGCGCGCGGTGTCCTCGGCCCGGCGTCGTTCGGTCTGCACCTGGCGCGTGGTTTCCAGGCAGGGGCAGAAAAAGCCGGCGACCTGGCCCTGTTCGTCGCGCACGGGGGTGTAGGAAAAGGTGAAGTAGGCTTCCGCGGGATAACCATGACGCTCCATGACGAAACGCAGGTCGTTCATGTGCACCGATTCGCCGGCATAGGCCCGTTCGACTATGGGTTCCAGGTGAGGCCGGATCTCTCTCCACACCTCCAGCAGCGGTCTGCCCAGGGCGGTGTCGTGTTTGTCGCCCAACAGTTCCGCGTAGGCGTCGTTATAGAGCAGGGTATGTTGGTCGCCCCAGGCGATAAACATCGGCTGGTTGGCGCCCAGGGTGACGGCCACCAGGGTCTGCAGCGGCAACGGCCAGCGGACGGGTTCGCCGAGCGGCGTGTCCGCCCAGGGATGTCGGCGCACCCGCCGGCCCATTTCGCCGCCGCCGCTGAGGAAGGCGCACCCTGCGCCCGGGTCGGCCGTCAGCGGGCGCATCGGAGTTCACTGCCAGGACCTGGCTCGAGAGGCGGTCTGTCGGGGCATGCGCGACGAACTCTGCCGGCGGTGGGCAAGGATAGGCGCCCAGTCGGGCCGACGAAAAAACTGCAACAGTGGTTTCGGAGCATGGTTGCAGCGTCCCACCAAGCGAGGGGAGTTGTCAAAGCGTGCAGCTGGCACAGGTGCAGCAGGTCCTTGGACCGCGGATAGCCTTATGAGGTTCGTAGCCTGCTGATCCGCCGAGTTTTTTTTTGCTGGCGGGCGTGCGGGCGGTGACCCGAACTTGCTTCGGCGGGGCAGGCTCTATATATTCCTGCCCTCGTCAGGCCGGTGCGAATGCACTGAGTCCCGACGCCTCGCGTTACCGCCCGGATGGCGAAATTGGTAGACGCAAGGGACTTAAAATCCCTCGCTCTTTGAGCGTGCCGGTTCGACCCCGGCTCCGGGCACCATCTTTTATAACGGCCCCAGCGATTCGCCGGAGTTCTGGCCCTGCTCGCCCTCGCAACTTTCGTACGAAGCGTTTGGCTCTATCCGTGCCCTGTCCGGATGGGCTGTCAGTGCGAGGTCACCCGCGTTACGCGCCTGACCTTTGGGGGGGGAGGGCACCTTGCGGGCAACAACCCCGTGACTCAATACATCTTACCGCCGGCTGCCGTGCAGTTGAATGACTCTGGGTGAGCCAGCTTGACCGCCATCCCGTAGGCCTGAGCGCGGGGTATCAATAGGGGGCGATAACGGCTGCTCATGTCAATGATCGCGTCGGCGCCGCTTTGACGACCGGTGTTCGCCAGAGCCAGGAATGTTTCGGCAAACCCCCCGAAAAATTTACTGGCCACGGCCCGTCCGATCAAGGTCGAGGGTTGGGAGGGTGAAAGCGGGGTGGTCAGCAGGCAAACCGGTCCCGCATGGGGCGTCAGCGCACCGGTTCCGCCTTGCCACTGTTGCAGGTAGGACTTCGCGGCGCATCCGGTTAAAAGCACGATCATTATCAGCGGTACTACTGTGCGCATGGCGCCTCCTGGCGAATTCTACTGCGAAGGAATAACGCTTGGGCCACAGGCTTGCGGCGCCACTTGGGACGACAGACCTTATACCTAACATCCAGGAACAAGCCCAGCGGGAGGGGGACGAAAGTGCCGATGCCATGCGGCGGTTCGCGTGTCGCATAAGGCACGCAAATGGCGGCCTCTGTGGGGCGCAGGTGTCCCAGCTGCCTGGTAGCGAAAATACCACGCTGCCCAGAAAGGGTTCGCTACCGCCGCTATTCTGAACCGCGGCCTTCAGGAACCGCCGACCCGCCAGGTAGTCGATATCAGCGACACGTGGTGATCGGGCGAGGTGGCGGTTCTGCCTGCCCTTCCCGCCACCTGTGACCCCTTCAGAAGGAGCTGACGGATGGATAAAAGGGTCCGTAAAAAACTGCTGATCGAAGCGGTCCGGCACTACTTGAAGACCGCCAAGCGGCCGATTCCCGAGGATCCGGCAAGGGCTGGTGATGCCGTATTCGCCGCCTTGCTGGAAGATTGGGAACGCATGAGCAGTTTTGCCCAGGGTCAGCTATTGTTGGCGATCGCCATTCTTGCCAAGTTTCACGGTTCGGAAGGGCGCGCCGAGCGTGAGATTCGTAACTTCAAGGGGAAAGGTTAATCGCCGCTGCTGCTGTTTCGATGGAGGTATAGGCGGCAGGTGTTGTCAATGGCCGAACACCGTTCAGACTGTGCTCGGCAGTGCCTATGTCGGCAGTTGCACTGCGCCGCAACGGCAAATTTCCGGTACGCTGCGGGTTATTCGTCCTGCCATTGCAAAGGTATAGTCCTCCAATAATGCTGCCCCCAGCCGCCGGACGTCTTGTGCATTGCCGCATTCGTCGGCGCGGATGCCGACGATGACAAAGCTATCGACATTGGAATGACTTTGGAATTGAAAAGACAAGAATCCATCGGCGCAGCAGGAACAGCGAATCCGAAAGGCGGGCATGCTGGTTTCGAGGATGTTTTCGATGACCGGGTTCGGTAACTTGATCGCCATACAGACCTCCCTGTTATGATAACGATCTTGAGGGAATTTAGCATTGATTGTTGGTCGATCAACTATTAGTTAACTTGCATCCGATCAATGGTGTTTCGCTTCGCTTGATATCGTTGAGGCTGGCGGGTGGGTCAGATTAATCTATGAGTGGGACTCTCCTGGCAGGTAAGTTGGGTTGGGTTAGTTGCGTTATTGAACGTTGGCTGACTCGTAGCCACTGGGCGTGCTTCGATCAAGACAAGGCTGATATTTAATGGGTACCTTTGTCGGGTGCATCACGCACGATGAGCCATTCAGGGCGTCGGCCCGTTGCATCGACTGGCTTAACGGTTTGTGCGGGTGTTGTGATGAGCTCCAGCAAGGACCCAGCTAACCGGTGGTTGGCGTGGCGCGCTGATTGGATGTTGGTGCAGCATCTAGACGGCCCCGGCCAGTCAGATGACTAAGATGGCTATTTACGGAGTGCAGTACAATAGGTCGCCTTTAATGTGTTGGCGTTTTCCAAGTTCGGCTTCGGTTGGATTTTCTCTGGGAGCAAAACCTCGCTCTTTGTAAGTTGTTGATCATTAGGTCAAGTTGTAGGTGTGGCTGTGGAACTTGCGATGATGGTTTCTGGGCGCAATGGTGTTCTGTTAGCGACCCTGGACCGGAACCACCGCTGTATCCAAGCCTGTAGCACCGTTCAGCGGCTAGCCGGTGCAGCGCTGAACAAATCCTTAGGGTACCGCTCCAAGTTAGCGGCCACTATTATGCCCAAAGGAATTTCATGGACCTGTACCCTGATACCCTCGCCGAGTTTGAGGCGTCGCCCGAAGTGGATTGGCCGTTGGATGAGCCAGTGGTGCCAAACGCTTTGCCCGTGCCGACGGTCTATTCGCCTATCGATATTGCCGATGACCGTGTCTTGGACCGTTTCTGCTGAGCGGCTTGAGGTTGCACCCGCCGCCAGTGCCCGGTTCAGTCACCGAGCGGGTTTCTTTACGCCCGTCAAGTGGGCACTCCTTCAGATTGACACACTGCCTGTACGCACTGGCGATCAGGTTGAATGTCCGAGAGACGGAGCAGGCGAGCGATGACCGTCAGGACAGAAGTGAGCGAACAGGGCGGTTCGCTAACCCTCTGGGTCGAGGGCGACTTTGATTTCGCAGCGCAGCGGCAGTTCGAGCTGCTGTATCGTTCGCCGGCCGTTCGGCCGACGCGGTTTATCGTGGATTTTTCCAACTGTACCCGAATCGACAGTGCGGCCTTGGGCCTGCTGCTGTTGCTGCGTGACTATGCCGGTGCCGGTGCCGGTGCCGGTGCCGGATATGCCGGCGCCGAGCCGGCCCGGATCCTACTGCGTAACTGCAGCCCGTATTGCCGGCGCATCCTGGATGTGGCCAACTTTCTCCAGCTGTTCGATATCAGTTGAGGGTGCGGCGCTCCGCTGACAGGCGCGGCTGTGCAGGCAGCGTCATCAGGCCCTAACGATCCAGGAGTGTCAGTGTGAGCCTGTCTCGCCAGCCTGAGAAAACACAACGTGCCGATTTGTAGAGCGTTTTTCCGGTTAGCTCGAAATGCAGGTCGACCTCCAGGTCCATGGTGACGTTATCGCTTTCGTCCACCTGAACTTGACCCGATCCCCGATACGTTACTCGATTGGCCTTGAAGTCTTGGCCGGCCGCGCGCTCGATTTCCGCTTTGCAACGGGCAAAGGTGGGTTCGAGGTCCTCGGCGCTGATACCTCGGTCCTGGCTGCAGGCGCTCAGGGTACTCAGGCCGAGAAAAAGGGTGAATGACAAAAGACGCATGGCAGATTTCCGCAGGAGGGACTGGCAGACAGGGTAATAGCTCCGGACGCGTTCGGCTCGCCTGTCGCTTAGCGTCGCCGACGCTGTCCGGTTTTGAGTGGTCCTGGCCGAGGGCTAGAATGGGCGCCGGGTCGCTCTGTCAGACGTGAGCTTCCTGCTTGGCTGGGCGTTTAGCCAAGTTCTTTTAACGTTGCACTGGAATTCGCCAATGAACAGCCGCTGGGACATCTTTTGCCGTGTGGTCGACAATTATGGCGACATTGGGGTGACCTGGCGGCTGGCCCGGCAATTGGTTGCCGAGCATGGCCTGGCGGTGCGTCTCTGGGTGGATGACATCGATGCCTTTGCCCGGCTCTGTCCCGCGGCCGACGCGACGGCCACGCGGCAATGGCGGCAGGGGGTCGAGGTGTGCCAATGGTTGGATCCCTGGCAGCCTGTCGCCGCGGCCGACGTGGTGATCGAAGCCTTTGCCTGTGAGTTGCCCGCTGACTACCTGGTCGCCATGCGAGGCCGGACGCCGCCGCTTTGGCTCAACCTGGAGTACCTGAGCGCCGAACCTTGGGTGGAGGGCTGCCATGGTTTGCCCTCGTTGCAGTCCCAAGGCCTGCAGAAATTCTTCTTTTTCCCCGGGTTCAGTGACGCCACCGGTGGCCTGTTGCGCGAGCGCAGCCTGCTGGAACGGCGCCAGGCTGTGCAGGCCGATGACGCGGCCCGGGCGTCCTTGTTTCGAGAGTTGGGGGTGCAGTGGTCGCCCGCGCAGCGGGTGATCTCGCTGTTCGCCTATGAGAATTCCGCACTGGCCAGCTGGCTCGCCTGCCTGGCCGCAGAGGCCACACCGACCCTGCTGTTGGTGCCCCAGGGACGTATTCTGGGTGATTTGCGCCAGGCGCTGGGTAGCGGCGCGCTGGAGTCCGGAGTCCCGTTCATGATCGGCCATCTGCAGGTGGAGGTGCTGCCGTTTCTCGAGCAGGATCACTACGACCGCCTGTTGTGGTGCTGTGACTTCAATGCGGTGCGCGGGGAAGACTCGTTCCTGCGGGCGCTATGGTCCGGCCGGCCGCTGCTCTGGCAGATTTACCCCCAACAGGAGGACGCGCATTGGGACAAACTGGAAGCGTTCCTGGCACGTTACCTCGAGGGGCTGCCGTCCGCGGCCGCGCAGCCCATTAAGGCACTGTGGCAGGCGTGGAACGCCGGGGCTGCCATGGGGCCCGCATGGACAGCGTTCAGCGAGCAATGGCCGCGGTGGCAGGCGCATGCGCAAGGCTGGGCGCAGCGGCAAGCCGTGCAGGCTGACCTGGCGACTCAACTGCTGGACTTTTACCGGCACTGGTCGGCCTGAGCAACAGCGCTTGGCGGCTTTCTCAGGCGCGTTGCGCCTGGCGCGTGACCTGCGCGGGGGGGCAGACCGCCGAGTCGATGGCTGCCTCGATGGCGACGATGATGCGCTCCACTTGGGCCTCGGTGAGGCTGTGACTGCAGGCGATACCGGCAATCGACAGCAGGGTCTCGCCAGTGCCAACCACAAACAGCCGCACCGCCATGCTGCCGGGGCTGTCCAGGGTGGCATCGAAGCCAATCGGGTAGAAGTGGGTGCGTAGGCGCTGGCACGCGCTGGGGAAGGACATTCTGCTCATAGGGGCTACCTCACAAAAGGGCCGTGCTCCAGCGACTGCGACCGGCATGCCGCGCCCTTCGATTGAATGTAGCAGCTGCACCAGGATGCGGCGCAGCGCAGCGAACGTTGAGCACCAGCAGGTCGTCTGGTTTGGCGCCGTCGGTAAGCCCCGATACCCATATGGGATCGAATTGGCTATGATACGCGGCCTAGATTTCTGTAGCCCATCCAAATTCGGATATTCGTATGAAAACCGCACAAGAAATGAAGCCCAACAGTGTGGCGCTGATCGACGGCCAGCCTTGGCTGATCCAGAAGGCCGAGTTCACCAAGTCCGGTCGTAACAGCGCCATCGTCAAGATGAAGCTGAAGAACCTGCTGACCGGTAGCTCGACCGAGACCGTCTACAAGGCCGACGACAAACTCGAGCCGGTGATCCTCGACCGTGTGGCGGTGAGCTACTCGTATTTCAGCGAACCCAACTATGTGTTTATGGACGAGGAATTCAACCAGTACGAGCTGAACCAGGATGACCTGGAAAGCGTACTGCCGTTTATCGTCGATGGCATGACCGACGTCTGTGAAGCGGTGTTCTTCGAAGGCAAGGTGGTGTCCGTAGACCTGCCGACCACCATCGTTCGCCAGATCACCTACACCGAAGGTTCCGCACGCGGCGATACCTCGGGCAAGGTGATGAAGCCGGCCAAGCTGAGCAACGGCACCGAAGTGAAAGTGGCTGATTTCTGCGAGATCGACGACTGGATCGAAATCGACACCCGCACCGGCGAGTACAAGTCGCGCGCCAAGGCCCCGGTTTAATAGCCGACCTGGTGTATCGAAAAAGCCCGGCTCTGGCCGGGCTTTTTTATGCCTGTCGTATTCAGCCCGATGACCTGGCCGGCCGGAGTGGCGGGGCCAGGCTTGCGAGTCAGCGAGGTGTTAGATGGTGGTGGTCAGGCGCACGTCGATATTGCCGCGGGTGGCGTTGGAGTAAGGGCAGACCTGGTGAGCGGCGGCGACCAGCTCTTCGGCCACGGCGCGATCGAGCCCCGGCAAGTTGATCTGCAACTCGACCTCCAGGCCAAAACCGCCGGGAATCTGGCCAATGCCGACCTTGCCGGTGATCGAGCTGTCCGCCGGCAGCGCCTGTTTGCTCTGGCTGGCGACGTACTTCAGCGCGCCGATAAAGCACGCCGAGTAACCCGCCGCGAACAACTGCTCCGGGTTGGTCGCTTCGCCGCCTTGACCGCCCAGCTCACGGGGCGTGCTGAGTTTCACGTCGAGCACACCGTCGTCGGACACGGCGCGGCCATCGCGCCCGCCGGTGGCGGTGGCAGTGGCGGTGTACAGGGCTTTGATCGGGGTCATGGTAAGTCTCCAGTGGTGGGTTCGCTGAGTGTTGGCACGCCTTCCTGGCGCTTGGGATTTAATTTAGTGCTATTTATTTTTGTGCGCAATATATATTTTATGATTTTGTCGGTCGTGCTTATGGCGGTGCCTGGCGCTGGGCGGCTAGGCAGTCGGACCGCCTTTTGCAAACACCTGCCAGGGCCACCAGAGCTTGCTTGAGGCTGCCCCGTTGCGTCATGGACTGCGCGGTCGCCTGCAGGCTGCCACCCGGCACGGCCTTGGCCTGCGCCCGCCGCGCGACCCATTGTCCGTCAGGTGCAGTTCCACCCTCCGTTCGTCCCGGTTTCTGCGCGTGCGGGCCAGCAACAGCGAAGTGGTGTGCAGGGCGCTATGGTGCATGCCCTGGTTGCGTAGCGGTATTGTTCAGAACAGTGGCAGGCTGACGTTTAGGAGGGCAGGTAAATATCCTGCACAGGCTGTGATGGGCTTCCTTGTCGTGCAACTTGCGTGCTGGGCATCATGATGTGTTTCTCTCTTCCAATGACCAGGAGTGCAGTATGGATACGCCCAACCCCTTTCAGGCGCCCGCGGCGGAGCTACGATCCGAGACTAGCTTGGAGCTCGCCGGTCGAGGCGAACGCCTGGGAGCCGCTCTCATCGATGCCCTGGCGGTCCTGGTGGTGACGCTGCCCGTGGCCTGGCTGACCGGTAGTTTCGACGGTGTGATGGAGGGCAAGCAGCCGGGCCTGGGGCTGCAAGTGTTGAATTTTGTACTCGGCGTGGCCACGTTTCTGGCGATCAATGGCTACTTGCTGAAAACCTACGGTCAGACCCTGGGTAAACGTTTGCTGAAGCTGGCCATCGTCGACCTCGAGGGACGTCAACCCGACTGGATTCCCATGATCGCCAAGCGATATGGGGTCCTGTGGGTCGCTTCGGCCATTCCGTTCGCGGGTGGCTTGGTGGGTCTGGTCGACGCCCTGTTTATCTTTCGCGCCGACCGTCGCTGCGTCCATGACCTGATCGCCGAGACCCGTGTGGTCAAGCTGCGCGACTGATCAGTTGCGACCCAGGCCGGCCTGCAAGGCCAGGTCCCAGGGGGGCACGGGGGCGAAGCGCGCCTTGAGAAACTCCTGCAGCAATCGGCTGCGGGAGCTGGCCTGGCCGTCCAGGCGCAACGCGTAGATACCGCTGGGCTCGGGCGCCGGCAATCCCTCTTCACAGAACAGCGGCAGTAACTGCCCCCGGCGTAAGTAGTCGCTGATCAACCAGGTCGGCAGGTGTGCGATGCCCAGGCCCGCCAGGGCACCAAACAGCAAGGTCTCGGCGTTGTTGGCGACCATGCGCATGCGCTGCGGGCGGCACAGCTGCAGCCGTCCCTGCTGCTCGAAACGCCAGGCATAGGGTGGCGCCAGGCCGTCCCAATCCAGCCCGTCATGTTCGCTTAAGTCCGCCGGACAGCGCGGCATGCCGCGTCGGTGCAGGTAGTCGGGGCTGGCGCAGACCACCCGGATCAAGGGCGCCAGGGGCGTGGCCACCAGCCGGGTATCGGCCAGCGGCCCAATGCGCAGTACCAGGTCGACTTCACCCAGGTGCTCGCCGTGCAGGTCGACAAAACTGTCGATCAGTCGCAATTGCACGTCGAGCCCGGGGTAGGCCACCAGGAACTCGGCGATGGCCGGGGCCAGGTGGCGCCGGCCGAACGGCGCGGGTGCGTCGATACGCAGTAACCCTTCCGGTGCGCAGCTCAGCGACACCGCTTCGGCACGCGCCAAACGCAGTTCCTGCAGGATGCGCCGGGCCCGTTCGGCGAAGGCCAGCCCGGCGGGGGTGGCGCGCACCGCATGGGTACTGCGACTGAACAAGCTGCTGCCCAGGGCCCGTTCCAGGCCGTCGATGCGCCGTGCCACCGCCGAGGGGGTGAGCGGGTGACGACGGGCCGCGGCGGAGAAACTGCCGGTTTCCAGCACGTCGATAAACAGCACCAGCTGGTGCGTCATGGCATCCGGGTTCATGGCTCTCACTTATGCAGATAACGCACAGCCATTGTGCTGGCTTGTGCGTTTCGCCGCCAGTGATCAGTCGCTAGCATGGCGGCCTGCGCGAGGAGAGTGGCCGATGACCCTGCTGGACCTGTTAATCAACCTGATGCTGGGCCTGGCGCTGGGCACGCTTGGCGGGCTGTTCGGTATCGGTGGCGGACTTATTGCGATTCCGGTGCTGGGCGTGCTGTTCGGTCTGGATCAACCGCTGGCCCAGGGCACCGCGCTGGTGATGGTGGTGCCCAACGTACTGTTGGCGCTCTGGCGCTATCACCAGCGCAACCGGATCGTCCGGCGCCACGCCGTAACTTTGGCCGTGCCCGCCCTGTGTTTTGCCTGGCTGGCCTCGGCCTGGGCGGTGGCACTGGACGCCGACGCCATGCGTCTGGGCTTTGTCGGTTTTCTGCTGGCGCTGGCGCTGTACACCCTGGCCCGGCTGTTCCGTCGCCCGCCGCCTGCCAGTGCAGCGCTGCGTCAACCCTGGCCCTGGCTGGGGCTGCTGGGGGCCGGCTCCGGCCTGCTGGGTGGGGTGTTCGGGGTCGGCGGCGCGGTATTGGCCACCCCGGTGCTGACCAGCGTGTTCGGCACCAGCCAGCTGGTCGCCCAGGGTTTATCCCTGGCCCTGGCCGCGCCCAGTACCGGCATCACCCTGGCCACCTATGCGCTGCATCAACAGGTCGACTGGCTGCTCGGCGCGCCCCTGGCGGCCGGCGGGCTGCTCAGCATCGGCTGGGGCGTGAGGCTGGCCCATGCCTTGCCGGAGCGGCTGCTGCGTGGCCTGTTCTGCGGCTTCCTGGTGCTCTGCGCGGTGCTGCTGGCGGTTAAAGTCTGAAGCCTTCGGCGATGTGTTCGGCCAGGCACTCGGTGACCGGTGACTGCGTGCGCGGGTTGCGCAGCAGCACGATGCTGGTCATCGGCAGTTCGGGCAGCCCCTCGGCCGCGCCGAGGATGCGCATGTCGGCTGGGATCAGGCTCTGCAATTGCGCGGTGACGGCCAGTCCGGCGCTGACCACGGCCATCAGCGCCGACAGGCTCGGGCTGCTGTACGCCACCCGGTAATCGTGGGATTGCGCCTCCAGCGCATTGCAGGCCCAGGTGCGGCAAAAGCAATCGGTGTTGAACATGGCCAGCGGCATGGGCGTTTGCTCATGGGGGCTGAAGCCGATCGCCTCGGCCCAGACGAAACGTTCCTGGCGCAGCAGTTGGCCGATCTCGGTACCGGGCTCGCGCGTGATGATCGACAGGTCGAGATCGTCCCGTTGCAGCAACTGCGACGAAGACTCGCAATGCACCTCGACCTGTACCAGGGGGTACGCCTGGGCAAAGCGCGAGAGGATGCCCGGCAGGAAACGCATCACATAGTCGTCCGGGGTGCCGATGCGCACCGCGCCGACCATATGGGGTTCACGCAGGGTACTCAGCAGTTCGCCGTGCAGGCGCAGGATCCGCCGGGCGTAACTCAGCAACAGCTGCCCCTCGGGGGTCATGCGCAATTGGCGGCCGTCGCGCTCGAACAGCGCCCGCTGCACCACGTCTTCCTCGAGACGTTTCATCTGCATGCTGACCGCCGATTGCGTGCGGTTAAGCACTTCGGCCGCGCGGGTGAAGCCGCCATGATCGGCAATGGCGACGAAGGTGCGCAGCAACTCGGTGTCGATGCCGGGATAGTGGGCCATACATCATCCTGTGGAATGTATAGTATAAGAAACATTCGTTGGATTGATCTTAAGCCCGGCGCGAGACTGAAGCCAATCCCCTAAGGAGGGCTTCGAGATGAACGGTCAACATGCGGTACTGGGCTTTACCCGCCGGAAATCCATCGACCTGGTGTCGCACTGGTGGGCGAAAGTGCGGCGCTGGAACGAACTGGCGCGGCAACGGCGGCAGCTGTTGCGGCTCAACGAGGCCGCGCTCAAGGACCTGGGCCTGAGTCGCGCGGATGTCGAGCACGAAGTGGAGCAACCGTTTTGGCACGATCCGATGAATAATCGCTGAGCGAGCGGCGCGTGCGTAGCCGCACCGGGGTGGCCAGCGGGTTCGCGCAGGCCGGCCGCTGCCGATTCAGGCTTGAACATAATAAGGTGATCTATGCAGGTGGATATCAAGGTAGTGAATGCCTTTGTCGAGGCGGGCCGCGGCGGTAACCCGGCCGGTGTGGTGCTCGACGCGGACGCGCTGAGCGCCGCGCAAAAACTGGCGATTGCCGCCCGGGTCGGGCTGTCGGAAACGGCGTTTGTTTCCGCCTCGGAGACGGCCGCGTTCAAGCTGGAGTTTTTCACGCCGGTGCGACAGATCGCCCATTGTGGCCATGCGACGGTCGCCACCTTTTCTCTGCTGCGCCAGCTGGGCCGGGTGCAGGAGGGCTGGAGCAGTAAAGAAACCATCGATGGCAATCGCGACATCCTGCTGGTCGGCGACGCTGCTTATATGGAGCAACGCCGGCCGCAGTACCGGGAGGTGGCCGCGGAGGATCCCGCGGTGCTGGCCGAGGTTCTGGGTGCGCTGGGCCTGGAGGCGCGGCAGTTGCTCGAGGGGCATCTGCCGACGCGGGTCGAGACGGGCATGGCCTTTATTCTGGTGGCGCTGCGCAACGAAGCGGATGTAAAGGGGGTGCGTCCCGACCTGGCCCGCCTGGAGCGCCTGAGCGAGCGCTTCGACCTGGTCGGCTTTTATGTGTTTTCCACCGCCACCCGGGAGCCGGGACGGGCCGCCGGCGCGCGCATGTTCGCGCCGCGTTACGGCATCGCCGAGGAGTCGGCGACCGGCATGGCGGCGGGGCCGCTGGCCTGTTACCTGCACGATCGCCTGGGGCTGGCGACGACCCGCCTGGCGATCGAGCAGGGGTATCTGATGGCGCCGCCGTCGCCCAGCCTGATCCAGGTCGAGCTGGAGCTGGAGGATGACCGGATCAGCCGGCTGATGGCCGGCGGCCAGGCGCGGGTGATGGACGCCTACTGCCTGTCGCTCTGACGCGGCCGGGCACGCCAGTGCCGTCGCGCTGCTGCCGCCCGTCGCACGATGGCGCTATGCTGCGGCCCTGACGCAGTTTCCCTGTCTGACCCTGGGTGATAAATACATGCATGCAGTAGCGCGGGCGGCGAGTTCATGGCGATGACGCGCAAGGGCGCGGACGCCTTTTTGTTCGGTGTCATGCTGCTGTTGTGCGCCTTGTGGGGCCTGCAGCAGGTGGCGATCAAGGTGGCGGCGGCGGATATCGCGCCGCTGTTGCAGGTGGCCTTGCGCTCGGGCATCGCGGCCGTGCTGGTCGGCCTGCTGATGACCCTGCGCGGGGGGTGGCAGGGCCTGCGCCAGGGCACCTGGCGGCCCGGCCTGCTGGCCGGCGCCCTGTTCGCCCTGGAGTTCCTGTTTATCGCCGTGGGCTTGCACTACACCTCGGCCTCGCATATGTCGGTGTTTCTCTACACGGCGCCGATTTTCTCCGCCCTCGGCCTGCACCTGCGCTTGCCCAGCGAGCGCCTCGGGCGGCTGCAATGGGGCGGCATCGGCCTGTGTTTCCTGGGGATAGCCCTGGCATTTGGCGGCGACCTGTCCTGGTCCGCACTGGATGGGCGGATGCTGTTCGGCGATGCCCTGGGGCTGTGCGCGGGCATGGCCTGGGGCGCGACCACGGTGGTGGTGCGCAGCTCGAGCCTGTCCGAGGCGTCGCCGAGCCTGACCCTGTTCTACCAGCTGTTCGTGGCCTTTATCCTGCTGCTGGCCTTCGCCCTCTGCAGCGGCCAGTTGCAACCGCTGCGCCTGACCCCGGTAAGCCTGGGCAGTGTGTTGTTCCAGGGGGTGCTGGTGTCCTTTGTCAGTTACTTCACCTGGTTCTGGCTGCTGCGCCGCTACCTGGCGTCGAACATGGCGGTGTTTTCCTTTATGACCCCGTTGTTCGGCGTCACTTTCGGGGTGCTGATCCTCGCTGAACCGCTGAGTCTTAACTTCGTGCTCGGCGCTGGCCTGGTGCTGCTGGGGATCACCCTGGTCAGCGGGCATGCCTGGCTCGCGCGCTGCTTTGGCGCAGGAACGCCGGCATGACCCACTCGCTGTCACTGGTGCAGGCCCGGCGCCTGGCACTGGCGGCCCAGGGGTTTCTCGCGCCGCCGCGTCAGGGGGTTGGCGCGGCGCGCCTGAACGGGCTGATCGAGCGCCTGGGTGTGGTGCAGATCGACTCGGTCAATGCGCTGGTGCGCTCGCATTACCTGCCGCTGTATTCGCGCCTGGGCGACTACCCACGCGAGTTGCTGGAGCAGGCCGCCTGGGGCACCGGGCGGGCGCGGCGTCTGTTCGAATACTGGGGGCACGAAGCCTCGCTGCTGCCATTGTCGCTCTATCCGCTGTTGCGCTGGCGCATGCGCCGGGCGGCCGAGGGTGGCGGCATCTACGGTCAGCTGGCGCGTTTCGGCCGCGAGCAGCAGCCCTTGATCCGCCAGGTGTTGCAGGCGGTGCACGAGCGTGGCGCGCTGGGTGCCGGCAGCTTGACCCAGCGCACCTTGCGCGCCGGCCCCTGGTGGGACTGGAGCGCGGAGAAAACCGCGCTGGAATGGCTGTTCGCTGCGGGGGAGGTCACGGTTGCCGGACGTCGTGGTTTCGAGCGCCTGTACGACCTGCCCGAGCGGGTGTTGCCGAGTGCCTGCCTGGACCATCCGGAGATGACCGAGGCGCAAGCGCAGCGCGCGCTGCTGCTGCGCTCGGCCCGGGCCCTGGGGGTGGCGACCGAAAAGGACCTGCGCGATTACTACCGGCTCGATCCCCGTGACAGCCAGGCCCGCCTGGCGGAGCTGGTCGAGGAGGGCGCGTTGGTCCCGGTGCGGGTGCAGGGCTGGACCCACACGGCCTACTGCGCCGGAGAGCCCAGCGCAGTACGCGGACGGCCCGTAAGCGCGCTGCTGTCGCCTTTCGACTCGCTGATCTGGGAGCGGGCGCGCACCGAGCGCCTGTTCGGTTTCCGTTACCGGTTGGAGATCTACACGCCCCAGCACAAACGTGTGTACGGCTATTACGTGCTGCCGTTCCTGCACCATGAGCGTCTGGTCGGGCGTATCGACCTGCGTGCCGATCGCCGCGCCGATTGCCTGATGGTGCATGCCGTGCACGAAGAGGCGCCGGGCCTGGACGACGGCGCGCTGCAGGCGCTGGCCGAGGCGCTGCGGCGCCTGGCCGCTTGGCTCGGCCTGGCGCAGCTGCAACTGCCCTGTCGCTCGCCCGTGGCGGGGCGCCTGCGGGTGCTGCTGGTGGAGTCGCTCAGCGACGGACCTGCTTGAGGGTCTCGGCGATCAGAAAGGCCAGCTCCAGGGACTGATCGGCATTCATCCGGGGGTCGCAATGGGTGTGGTAGCGGTCCGACAACCCGTCCTCGGTGATCGGTCGGGCGCCACCGATGCACTCGGTGACATTCTGCCCGGTCATCTCGATATGGATGCCGCCGGCATAGCTGCCCTCGGCCTGGTGCACGGCGAAGAACTGCTTGACCTCGGCGAGGATCTGCGCGAAATCGCGGGTCTTGTAGCCGCTGCTGGCCTTGATGGTATTGCCGTGCATGGGGTCCGAACTCCAGAGCACCTGGCGACCTTCGCGCTGCACCGCCTGGATCAGTCGCGGCAGCCCGCCCTCGACCTTGTCCGCGCCCATGCGCACGATCAGGTTCAGGCGCCCCGGGTCGTTGTCCGGGTTGAGCACGTCGATCAGGCGGAGCAGCTCGTCCGGCTGCAGGCTGGGGCCCACCTTCACCCCGATCGGATTGCCCACGCCGCGCATAAATTCGACATGGGCGCCGTCGAGCTGGCGGGTGCGGTCGCCGATCCACAGCATATGGGCCGAACAGGCGTAATCGCCGCCGGTGAGGCTGTCGCGACGGACGAACGCCTGCTCGTAATTGAGCAACAGCGCTTCGTGGGCGGTGAAGAAACTGGTCTCGCGCAGTTGCGGCGAGGTGTCCATGCCGCAGGCGCGCATAAAGGCCAGGGTTTCGTCGATGCGATCGGCCAGCTGGCTGTATTTTTCGCCCAGCGCCGAGTGGGCAATAAAGTCCAGGTTCCACTGGTGCACCTGGTGCAGGTCGGCGAAGCCGCCTTGGGCAAAGGCGCGCAGCAGGTTCAGGCTGGCGGTGGACTGGTGGTACGCCTGCAGCAGGCGCTCGGGGTCGGGCACCCGGTTCTGTTCGTCGAAATCGATGCCGTTGACGATATCGCCGCGGTAGGCCGGCAGGGTGACGCCGTTCAGGGTCTCGTCGTTGGCCGAGCGCGGCTTGGCGAACTGGCCGGCCATGCGCCCGACCTTGACCACCGGGCAGCCCGCGGCGAAGGTCATGACGATCGCCATCTGCAGCAGCACCTTGAAGGTGTCACGGATCTTGGCGGCGGAGAACTCGGCGAAACTCTCGGCGCAATCGCCGCCTTGCAGCAAAAAGGCCCGGCCCTGGGTCACCTCGGCGAATTGCCGGCGCAATTCGCGCGCCTCCCCGGCGAACACCAGGGGTGGATAACTGGCGAGGGTCTGTTCGACCCGGCTCAGGTGAACGGCGTCGGGGTAGTGGGGCTGCTGCTGGATGGGTTTGCTTCTCCAGCTTTCCGGGCTCCAGGTGTGGCTCATCGTCTTGGCTCGATCCGTTAATGCGCGATGGGCCATGGTAACAGCTCGGTTCGCGGGTTGTGATAGACGCGCTGCAGGGCGCTGGTAAGATGCCGTGCATCGATCGCAGGGGGCTGGGCATGGACTTGGAGGGTAAGGAGGAGCGGATTGTCGCCGAGGTGCAGGACCCGTTCGGCCTGATTCGGGTGCTGGAAATCGGCGACTACCGGTTCCTCGAATTTGGCGAGGCGATCGAGCAGAGCTGCACCTTTATCGCCGATCCGAGCTGGCTGGAATACGACTACACCCGCGCCATGTTCCTCGGGGCGCTGTGCCATCCGGCGCCGGAAACCGCGCTGTTTCTCGGGCTCGGCGCGGGGACCCTGACCCAGGCGTGCCTGAAGTTCCTGGTGCTGGAGGACGTCGAGGTCATCGAGCTGCGTCCCGATGTGCCTCGCCTGGCGATGGAGCACATGGGCCTGGTGGATGACCCGCGCCTGACCATTCGCATCGGCGATGCGCTGGAATTGCTGCACAGCGCCGAGACCGCCGACCTGATCTTTCTCGACCTCTATACCGATCAGGGGCCGGCGGCGGGGCACCTGGCCTGGGCGTTTCTCGAACAATGCCAGCAGCGGCTGAACCCGGGTGGCTGGCTGGTGATCAACCAGTGGGCCAGCAACGATGGCAAGCCCCTGGGGGCGGCGCTGCTGCGCGGGCTCTATCACCGGCACTATTGGGAGTGCCCGGTGAAGGAAGGTAATGTGATCCTGTTTATCCCGGCGGACCTGGAGCAACAGTTCGAGCCCCAGGCGGTGCGCCAGCGCGCCGAGGCCTTGGCGCCGCACCTGGGTTACTCGCTGCTGCCGCTGCTGGACAGCGTGCGCGGGGCGACTTAGCGCACGCCAACGGGTCGGGGGAAGGCATTCACCATGGGGGCGCGCCTCCCCCACGCAGCAGGACAGTGCGCCGCCCGCAGGGGTGGACTACTAGCAGCCTTTAAACTCCCCGGGGCGGCGCTCCTGCATGGCGCGCACGCCTTCGGCGGCATCCGCGCTGGCCATCAGCCGTTGCACGGCCGGCAGCAATCCGTCGATGGCCGCCTGCTCGCCCTCGGTGATGCACTGGCGCGCCGAGGCCAGGGTGGCCTGGACGCCCAGCGGTGCCTGGGCCGCGATCCGCTCGGCCAGTTGCAGCGCGCGCGGCATCAACTCCTCGCTGGCCAGCACTTCCTGGACCAGGCCCAGGCGGTAGGCTTCGTGGGCATCGAACTCGTCGCCGGTCAGCAGCCAGCGCATGGCATTGCCCCAGCCCGCAGTCTGGGGCAAGCGCAAGGTGGCGCCGCCAAACGGCAGGATGCCGCGTTGCACTTCCATCTGGGCAAAGCGGGTATTGCTGGCGCACAGGCTGATATCCGACGCGAGCATCAGCTCGATGCCGATGGTCAGGCAGTAGCCTTGGGCAGCGACTATCACCGGTTTGCTGACCCGCGGACCGCCGAACACACCCCAAGGATCGCAGCCGCCTGCCGGCAGTTGCCAGCCGGCGGCAAAGGTCGGCGCCACCTGGGCCAGGTCCAGGCCGGCGGTGAAGTGCTCGCCGTGGGCGAACACCAGGGCGACCCGCGCCTGGCCGTCGCGTTCGAACTCGCCATAGGCCAGGCTCAGGTCGTTCAGCAGATCGAGGTCGAAGGCGTTGCGCTTGGCTGGACGGTCCAGGCCGATGAGGAAAAGCGGGCCACGTTGTTCTCGGCTGACACGGCCGCTGGCGCTGTGGGTCATGACGGACTTCCTTGCGTGGGTGGGGACCTGCGAGGGTATAACGCCCGGCTGCCCGGCTGTCCAACAAAACCGCCGAAGGGCGTTCGACCCTAGGGTTCGACCGTCCGGCGGTGCAGTTGAAAAACTTGTGGGAAAAACCCGCACCCTGGTCAAGTTTTTCCGGTATAGTACGCGCCGGCCAATACTCTGGCCGCGTTCAGGTAATGCAATCCCTCCGAAGTCAGCTTCGGCTGCATGTCCGCTTCAGCGGGCGTCCTTGACGATTCATCCATTAATACGTTTTCGCAAATCCCCGCCGACAGGGCTGCCAGGGTGACTCTAGGGTCTTACACGGCATGCGCAGCTTTGGAACATGGGTCTTTGCGGATGCACTAGAGGCAGACCCATGACCCAAGTACTCGGCGGCTTCGCCGCACTCGAACTTCATCCGAATATCCTGGCCGCGGTGATCGCGACCGGTTACGAAGAGCCGTCGGCGATCCAGTTGCAGTCGATTCCGGTGATCCTCGCCGGCCACGACATGATCGGTCAAGCCCAGACCGGTACCGGCAAGACCGCGGCCTTCGCGCTGCCGATCCTCAGCCGCATCGACCCGGCCAAGAAAGAGCCGCAGGCCCTGATCCTGGCGCCGACCCGCGAGCTGGCCCTGCAAGTGGCCACTGCTTTCGAAACCTACGCCAAGCAGATGCCGGGCCTGAGCGTGATCGCCGTATACGGCGGCGCCCCAATGGGTCCGCAACTCAAGGCCATCCGCAATGGTGCCCAGGTGGTCGTGGCCACGCCGGGTCGCCTGGTCGATCACCTGCGTCGTGACGAGAAGGTCTTGTCGACCATCCAGCACCTGGTGCTCGACGAAGCGGACGAAATGCTCAAGCTGGGCTTTATGGACGACCTGGAAGTGATCTTCAAGGCCATGCCGGAAAGCCGTCAGACCGTGCTGTTCTCGGCGACCCTGCCGCAGTCGATCCGCGCCATCGCGGAAAAGCACCTGCGCAACCCCAAGCACGTCAAGATCGAAACCAAGACCCAGACCGTGACGGCGATCGAGCAGGCGCACCTGTTGGTGCACGCTGATCAGAAACACGCCGCCGTGCTGCGTTTGCTGGAAGTCGAGGAATTCGACGCGCTGATCGCCTTCGTGCGCACCAAGCAAGCCACCCTGGACCTGGCCGCCGCGCTGGAAGCCAAGGGCTACAAGGCCGCCGCCTTGAACGGCGATATCGCGCAGAACCAGCGTGAGCGCGTGATCGAATCGCTGAAAGACGGTCGCCTGGACATCGTGGTCGCCACCGACGTGGCCGCACGGGGCCTGGACGTGCCGCGCATCACCCACGTGATGAACGTGGACATGCCCTATGATCCTGAATCCTACGTGCACCGTATCGGCCGCACCGGCCGTGCCGGGCGTACCGGTCGTGCCTTGCTGCTGGTCACCCCGCGCGAACGCCGCATGCTGCAGGTGATCGAGCGCGTCACTGGGCAGAAAGTCGCCGAAGTGCGTCTGCCGGATGCCCAGGCCGTGCTGACCGCACGCATCAAGAAACTGACCATGAGCCTGACGCCGCTGGTGGCCGGCGATGCCGAAACCACCCACGGTGAATTGCTCGATCGCCTGACCGCCGAAATCGGTTGCACCCCGCGTGCCCTGGCTGCGGCCCTGCTGCGCAAGGCCACCAATGGCCAGGCGCTGACCTTGGCCGAAGTCGAGCGCGAGCAGCCGCTGGTGCCGACCAGCGCGCCGCGTGAACGCAGCGAGCGTTCGGGTGAGCGTTCCAGCGAGCGCAGCGAAATGCGTGAACGCCGTGCCCCGGTGCCCTTGGCCGACGGCCGTGCCCGTTGCCGTACCGCACTGGGCGCGCGTGACGGCATCGCCGCGAAAAATCTGTTGGGCGCCATCCTCAACGAGGGCGGCCTGGCCCGTGAAGCCATCGGTCGCATCCAGGTGCGTGACAGCTTCAGCCTGGTCGAGTTGCCGGAAGACGGGCTCGAGCGCCTGCTGACCAAGCTCAAGGACACCCGCGTGGCAGGTAAGCAACTGAAGCTGCGCCGGTATCGCGAGGACTGATCCCTCGGGATTGAGTCACCCTAAAAAACCCCGCCTTGGCGGGGTTTTTTTTATGGCGGTGTACGGTCAGTCGAATCGGTAGATATCCATGCCCAGCGCGCCGAGGGTAAAGCCACTGTGCACTTGGGCGAAACGCCCACCCGCGCCTCGGGCGAAGTACAGCGGCAGCAGGTGCTCGTCGCTGGGGTGGTTGCGTACGGCCGAGGGGGCCAGGCGTCGGTAGTCGTGCAGCGCAGCTTCGTCGTCCGCGGCCAGCTGCCGCACCATCCAGTCGCGAAATGCCCCAGCCCAGGGCTCGATGACCTCGGGCCCGGCCTGCCAGTCCAGTTCACCCAGGTTATGGGTGATGCTGCCGGAGCCGATCAGCAGAATGTCTTGCGCCCGCAGTTCAGCCAAGACGCGGCCTATGCGGGTCTGGGCGGCCGGGCCAAGCCGGCTCGGCAGCGACAGTTGCACCACCGGTATATCCGCGTCGGGGTACATCAGCGACAGCGGCACCCAGGCGCCGTGGTCCAGCGGGCGGTCGGGGTCGATGCTCGCCGGCAGACCCTGGGCGGCCAACAAGGCCTGCACCTGCTGCGCCAGCGCCGGTGAGCCGGGGGCGGGGTAGCGCACGTCGTAGAGGGGGCGCGGAAAACCGGAAAAATCGTGCCAGGTCGCCGGCGTCGCGGCGCCAGTCAACTGCAGGCTGTGGCTTTCCCAGTGGGCCGAGACCAGCAGGATGGCCCGCGGCCGTGGCAGTTCGGCGGCCAGTTGCCGCAGGGCCGGGCCGCTGGCGCCGGGCTGCAGGGCCAGCATGGGTGAGCCGTGGGAAATAAACAGGCTGGGGAGCATGATAAGGTTCCTCCTGGGGTGCCCTTATCTTCAGCGTGAAACGTATCGGCATCCAGTATAAATTATTGCCCTAATCAATCGAAATAATTGGTAGGTAAGCATGGATGAAGCGTTTTGGCAGGCCCGCTGGTCGCGCGATCAGATCGGCTTTCACCTGCCCGAGGTGAACCCCTATTTGCGCCGCCATTGGCAGGGGCTGGCGCTGGCGCCTGCCGGGCGGGTGCTGGTACCGCTGTGCGGCAAGACGCTGGACCTGGCCTGGCTGGCGGCGCAGGGCCATCGGGTGGTGGGTGTGGAGCTGGCGCAAAAAGCTGTCGAGGCGTTTTTCCAGGAGCAGGGGCTGCTGCCCGAGGTGGCCGAGGAGGGCGCCTTCGTGCGTTACCGGGTCGGGACCCTGGAGCTCTGGTGCGGTGACTTTTTCGCCCTGCAGGCGCATCAGCTGGCCGATTGTGTAGCGCTCTACGACCGGGCCGCCTTGATCGCCTTGCCCGCGGCCATGCGCCTGGCCTACGCGGAGCATCTGGCGCGGATCCTGCCGGCAGGCGTGCGCGGCCTGCTGATCACCCTGGATTACGACCAGGCCCGCCTCGAGGGGCCACCGTTTGCGGTGAGCGACGCCGAAGCCCGCGAGCGCTTCGCGGCGCTGGGGGCGCTGCAGCTGTTGCAGGCCGGGGATGTGCTGGGCGACAACTGGAAGTTTCTCGAGCGCGGCCTGGACCGCCTGGAGGAGCGGGTCTATGGCCTCAACTGGCCGTGCTCTGCAGACGCCGGATAAAGGCGTCGGATTCGTCGATGGAGCGTTGCATCTCGCGCATCAGCTGATCGACATTGCCTTGCAGGGTGCGGTATTCGCCTTGCAGGGCGCCAATCGCCCGGGCATTGAGGTTGTGCTTGAGGAACAGCACCTGGTCCCGTAGCACGCTAAGCACCGGTTCGATACGGGCTTCGGCGGCCTGCATGCGTTGCAACAGGCTGCGGTACTCCTGGCGGGTGCGGCTCAGTTCCTTGGCGCTGGCGGCACGCAGGCTGGGGTTGCTGTATTGCGCGAGCTCGTCCTGCCACTCCTCGAACAAGGCCACGGCCACGTCCTCCACCGCGGCGATGCGCTGGCGTACCTGCTGGGCGCTGGCCTCGCTGGCCTGGTATTCCTGGTCCAGTGCCTGGTAACGCTCCTCCAGTTCGCCGCCGTCCACCTGCACCACGCTGCGATAGCGTTCCAGGGCGTCCTTGAACTGCTGCTTGGCGTCCTGCTGGGCATCGCGGGTTTCCTCGACACGATCCACCAGGATATCGCGCTTGTGCACGCCGACCTTGTCCATGGCGGCGTAATAGGCGCTTTGGCAGCCACTGAGGCTGAACAGGGCGATGCAGGCGAAAACCAGTGGACGCATGGGGGCACAATCCTGGAGAACAAAGGGAGGGAAGGGGGCCGTGGGCGCCACGGACACCCCGAGTAGACCCCTGGCGTCTTGCGGAGTGCCCATAAAAAACGCCCTGACCCGCGAGGTCGCCCAGGCGTTCGACGTCCTCCCCGTCAGCCGCGCTGGCGCAGGGCCTCGATCCGCACTTCCAGCGGGGGGTGACTCATAAACAGGCTTTTGAGGCCCTGCTTGCGGCCGCCATTGATGCCGAAGGCGGTCAGGCTGTCAGGCAGCTGCGCCGGCAGGTTCTGTTCCTGCTGCAGGCGTTGCAGGGCGCCGATCATCGCCGGCGTGCCAGCCAGGCGAGCACCGGCCTCGTCGGCGCGGAACTCGCGCTTGCGCGAGAACCACATGACGATGGTGGTGGCCAGGATGCCCAGGACCAGCTCGGCGACTATGGTGGTGACATAAAAACCGATGCCGCGGCCGCTTTCGTTCTTAAGGATCACCTTGTCGACGAAATTGCCGATGATGCGCGCGAAAAACATCACGAAGGTGTTCACCACGCCCTGGATCAGGGCCAGGGTGACCATGTCGCCATTGGCCACATGGCCGATCTCGTGGGCCAGCACGGCCTTGACTTCGTCGGGTGAGAAGCGCTCCAGCAGGCCCTGACTGACCGCCACCAGCGCATCGTTCTTGTTCCAGCCGGTGGCAAAGGCGTTGGCCTGGGTGGCCGGGAAAATGCCGACCTCGGGCATCTTGATGCCGGCGTCGCGCGACAGCTGTTCGACGGTCTGCAGCAGCCACTGTTCGTGGTGGGTGCGCGGTTGGCTGATGATCGCCGTGCCGGTGCTCATCTTGGCCAGCCATTTGGAGATCAGCAGGGAAAACAACGAACCGGCGAACCCAAATACCGCGCAGAACACCAGCAGCCCTTGCAGGTTCAGGTCGATTCCATTGGCCGCCATTATCCCGTTGAAGCCCAGCAGGCTCAGGGTAATGCTGGCGATCAGAACCACCGCCAGGTTGGTGCCCAGGAACAACAGGATGCGCATCATGGTAGAAAATATCTCCTTGCGGGAGCAGGTGAACTGCTGATGCGGCTTATATAAGGGCGCCCCTCCTGTCTATACAACTGGGCGACTATTTCAAACTGTGTCGCTTGCACCGTCCAGACGGCTTTCAAAGAGCTGGCGGGTCAACTGGGCCAGTCGTTCGCCCTGGTGCTGGGTCAGGGCTTCACGCAGCTGGAAGGCCAGGGTGGCGTGCACGCGCAGCACGCTGGGGGGCAGGCTGATGTCCTGAATCCCATGGGGCAGGCTGCGCGACAGGCGTAGGAAGCCTTTTTCCGAGAGTACCGCCTGGTCCAGGGCCTCGTAGCGAATGGTCGACTCGTAACGCAGGTAACCTTCTTCGGCCAACCACAGCAGCGCGCCTAGGCAGCTCTGATGGCGTTTGCTGGGTAAGCCGAACTCGTCGGGTTCCTCCAGGCCGATCAGGTCTTCCACATACAGGCCGATGCGCCGTGGGAAGGCCTGGTACAGGGTCAATAAGCCGCTGGCGGCGTCCTTGTAGAAATCGTCGATCTGTAGATCCATGGTCAGGGTTTCGCTGTCTGCACGATGGGCTGAGGAAGGGCGCGCGCCGCCGCGCGGGTCCGGGTGGTGGCACGATTCGTGCGGGCGCCCGTCACCCGCTGGCGGCGGGTCATCTTACTGGCTATAGGTCTTGAGAAAGCTGCCGATCCGGCCGATGGCCTGGTCCAGGTCGTCCAGTCGCGGCAGGGTTACCACGCGGAAGTGATCCGGCCACGGCCAGTTGAAGGCCGTGCCCTGTACCACCAGCAGTTTTTCCGAGAGCAGCAGGTCGAGCACGAATTTCTCGTCGTTATGGATGGGACAGACTTTCGGATCGATCTTCGGAAAGGCATACAGCGCGCCCATGGGTTTCACGCAACTGACTCCGGGAATGGCGTTGAGCAATTCCCAGGTGCGGTTGCGCTGCTCCAGCAGGCGGCCCTGGGGCAGGACCAGGTCAGTGATGCTTTGGTAGCCGCCGAGCGCGGTCTGGATCGCATGCTGGCTCGGCACGTTGGCGCACAGGCGCATGTTGGCCAGGATGTCGATGCCTTCGATATAGCTCTGCGCCTTGTGCTTGGGGCCGGAGATGGCCACCCACCCAGAGCGGAAGCCAGCGACCCGATAGGACTTGGACAGGCCGTTGAAGGTCAGGCACAGCACGTCAGGGGCCAGCGAGGCGGTGCAGATATGCACGGCGTCGTCATAGAGGATCTTGTCGTAGATTTCGTCGGAGAACAGCACCAGGTTGTGTTGGCGCGCCAGCTCGACGATGTCTTCCAGGACTTCCTTGGAGTAGACCGCACCGGTGGGGTTGTTCGGGTTGATCAGCACCAGCGCCTTGGTGTTGGGCGTGATCTTGGCGCGCATGTCGGCGATATCGGGGAACCAACCGGCCTGCTCGTCGCACAGGTAGTGTACCGGCTTGCCGCCGGCCAGGCTCACTGCGGCGGTCCACAGGGGATAGTCGGGCGCCGGGATCAGCACTTCGTCGTTGTTGTTGAGCAGGGCCTGCATGGCCATCACGATCAGTTCCGACACGCCATTGCCGAGGTAGATGTCCTCGATGCCAACGCCTTCGACCTGTTTTTGCTGGTAGTACTGCATCACCGCCTTGCGCGCGCTGAACAGGCCCTTGGAATCGCTGTAACCCTGGGCCGTGGGCAGGTTGCGGATCACGTCCTGGAGGATTTCCTCGGGGGCCTCGAAACCGAAGGGCGCAGGGTTGCCAATGTTCAGCTTGAGGATGCGATGGCCTTCCTCTTCCAGGCGTTTGGCGTGCTTGAGCACCGGACCGCGAATGTCGTAGCAGACGTTGGCGAGCTTGTTGGATTTGCTGACCTGCATATAAGGGATCCCGAATGAACGAACGCCGCGGAAAAGGTTTCTAACAGGCCATTGGAAAACGTAGGCGAGGCCGCCGAGACAAGGCAAAAACAGGCAAGGAAGCGGCGCTTACAGGGTGTAAATGAGCGTTCCGAGCCTGTTTTTAACGCCGTATCGGCAACGCCGGTAGTTTTACAATCGCTCGCTTAAAGTCAGCTTGGCCTGGCTTGGCAGCCGCCCATGCGGATGCCAGACTGGCGTCTAAAGTGGCGCAATCATACGTGCGGCCCGATCCCTCGAAAAGGGACTGATCGGGCTTTTTATGGATCACGACTGACTGAGAGGTGATGGATGGACAAGCTTGAAAAGCCCCTGGAGGCCTGGCGCGAGGAGCTCAGCGACGAGCAGTTCCACGTCTGTCGCCTGGGCGGCACCGAGCGCGCCTTCAGTGGCGCCTACCATGCCGACAAGACCCCGGGGCTCTACCACTGCGCCTGCTGCGATGCGGTGTTGTTCGACTCCCAGGCGAAATTCGATTCCGGCACCGGCTGGCCCAGCTATTACCAGCCGGCGTCGAATGCGGCGATTGCCAGTCGCGAAGATTCCAGTCACGGCATGCAGCGTATCGAGGTGCTTTGCGCCCAGTGCGACGCCCACCTGGGGCACCTGTTCCCCGATGGACCGGCGCCGACTGGCATGCGCTACTGCATCAATTCCGCCTCGCTCAAACTCAAGCCGTATCCGGCCTGAAACCCCTGGGCCCGGATCACCACGTCAGGCATTGCCCGCTGCGGTGCTGGCGCGGGTATAACGCCACCATAGGCTCGCCCATTGGCGGGCCTTATTTTTCACTAACTAGATTGTGTGCAATTGAATAGCGCACTATCTTCATCGACTTGCCTTCCTCAACTCTTCACAGGTCGATCACCATGACAGACGCATTGCTGGACATACCCTGCACCACCATCAAGGGCGAGCAGAAAACCCTGGCGGATTTCGCTGGCAAGGCCGTGCTGGTGGTCAACACCGCCAGCCAGTGCGGTTTTACCAAGCAGTACGCCGGCCTGGAACAGCTGTGGCAGTCCTACAAGGACCGTGGCCTGGTGGTGCTGGGATTTCCCTGCAACCAGTTCGGCAAGCAGGAACCGGGCGATGAAGGGGCGATCAGCGAGTTCTGCGAACTTAATTTTGGCGTGAGCTTCCCGTTGTTCAAGAAGGTCGACGTCAACGGTGCCGAGGCCCATCCGTTGTTCGTGCAGCTCAAGCAGCGGGCGCCCGGGCTGCTCGGCAGCCAGGGGGTCAAGTGGAATTTCACCAAGTTCCTGATTGGCCAGGACGGCAAGCTGGTCAAGCGTTTCGCTCCGGCCACCAAGCCCCAGGACCTGACCGCCGAGATCGAAGCGCTGCTCAAATGAGTCGTGGGCTCGACGAGGCGAGCGCGCTGCGATTGGACGAGCAGCTGTGTTTCAGATTGTATGCCGCCTCGCGGGCGGTCATTCGTGGTTATCGGCCGATGCTCGATCAGCTGGGTCTGACCTACCCCCAGTACCTGGTGATGCTGGTGCTGTGGGAGTGGGCGGGCGCCCCACCCACCGAGCCGACCCTCAAGGCCCTGGGGGAGCGCCTGATGCTCGATTCGGGCACCCTGACCCCTCTCCTCAAGCGTTTGCAGCAGCTGGGCTGGGTGCTGCGCCAGCGTGCCAGCGCCGACGAGCGTCAGGTGCATCTGGCGTTGACCAAACCAGGACTGGCCCTGCGTGAGCGGGTCATGCCGCTCAAGGCACAGTTGCTGTGCGAGCACGGGGTCGATCAGGACAAGCTGGCGGCCCTGCGCGAGCAGTTGGGCGGCTTGCTGGCGCGTCTTACGGGGTTGCCGTAACGGGCAGCCAGCTGTCCAACAAGGCTTCCAGCTCTTCCCGGCGAAAAGGTTTGGCCAGGTAGTCGTTCATGCCGGCGGCGCGGCAGCGTTCGCGTTCGTCCGGCAGCGCATTGGCGGTCAGGGCGATGATCGGCAGGTCCGGCCAGCGGCCGCTCTGACGGATGCGCCGGCTGGCCTCATAACCGTCCATCACCGGCATATTGCAGTCCATCAGTACCAGGTCGACGCTGGTTTGCTCCAGGCTGCTGAGGGCCTCGGCGCCGTGGGCGGCGACCAGTACCTCGCAACCCAGTTTACTCAGCATCCCTTTGGCCACCAGCTGATTGACCGGATTGTCCTCCACCAGCAGCACTTTGGCCTGGCGCCGCACCCGTTGGGCGATCAGCGTCGGCGCGCTGATCTGTTCGTGGTCGGGTAGCAGCACCCGGCGTATCGCCTGATACAGCGCTGCCCTGGCCAGGGGACGCGCCAATTGTTCCAGCGGAGCCAGCGCGGCGGCTTGTTCGCCCGCCAGGAAACTGCCGTAGGCGGTGACCAGCAGGACGGGCATGGCCAGTTCTGGCCGGATATCGAGCAGGCACTGCGGGCAGTCGCTGATCAACAGGTCGGCCTCGAGACCTTGCAGCGCGGCATTGGTGTCGTAGCGTAGATAGGTCAGGCCCCAGCTCGGCAGCAGGGTGGCCAGCAGTTCGCTCAGGCCGCTGCTGGCGGTGCTGAGACCGACCACCCGGCCGCTCATGGCCGGCAGGCGGATGGCCGGCGCATGGCCAAGCAGGGGCAGCTCGGCGCAGAACTGGCTGCCAAAACCCTCCTCGGAATACAGGCTCAGCTGGCCATGCATGGCTTCGCACAGCCGGCGGGTCAGCGCCAGGCCCAGCCCGGTCCCGCCATACTGTCGGGTGATGCCCGCACCGGCTTGGGCAAAGGGCTGGAAGATCCGCGCCTGGGCTTCTTCCGGAATACCGATGCCGGTGTCCCGCACGACGATGCGCACGCCTTCGGCGTGGGCATTGACGCGGACATCGACGCGGCCCAGGCGGGTGAACTTCAGTGCGTTGGACAACAGGTTGCTGACGATCTGGCGCACCCGGGTGGGATCGCCCAGGACCATGGCCGGCATTTGCTGGTCGATCAGGCAGGTCAGCTCCACCGCGGTGGTGGCGTTCTGCGACAGCAGGTTGGCGGTTTCTTCAACCAGCAGGCCCAGGTCGAAGGGGATGCGCTCGAGCTGCAACTGGCCTGCTTCGAATTTCGACAGGTCGAGAATATCGTTGAGCAGCTCCACCAGTACCTTGCCCGAGTCGTGGGCGATCAGCAGCTGCTGGCGTTGTTCGGTGTTGAGCGGGCCATCCAGGGCCAGGGCGAGCATGCCCAGCAAGCCATTGAGCGGGGTGCGGATCTCATGGCTCATATTGGCCAGAAACGAGGAGCGCGCCTGGGCCATGTCCAGGGCCGTGCTGCGCGCCACTTCGAGGTGCTGGTTGGAGAGGGTCAGGCGCGCATTGGTCGCCTTGAGTTCGGTGGTGCGGGCCGAGACGATGTTCTCCAGTTCGTTGAGGTACTGGGTCAAGCGATCTTCGGCGCCTCGACGTTGCTCGATCTCTTCGGCGATGCTGACCAGCTGTTGGTTGGCCACTTGCACCAGGGTGCCGATTTCATCGCGTTCGTGGCCGGGCGGGCAGGGCAGGGTCTGGCGCGTCGGATTGCGCAGGTCACGTTCACTGAGCGCGCGGATGACCCCGACCAGGGGTTTGGTCAGCATAAAGTAGAACAGCACCAGCAGGATCAGCGACAACAACAGGCTGCGGGCGAATCCGGTCAACAGGGTCAACAGGGCACGGCTGAGAAAGTGGCTGCCAAAGGCGTAGGTGTCGACTTCCAGGCGCAGCAGGCCGAGGGCTTCCTGGGGGGCGTGGTTGACGAACAGCGGATCCTCGAAGCGGCGACTGGCGCCAAACAGAGAGTCGCTGAAAATGCGGTAGCGGCTTTCCGTGCGTGGTCGACTGACGCTGGCGAGGGTCATGCCGCTGTTGTCGAGGATTTCCGCACTGATGACCGCCGGCGAGCGCAGTAGGCCCAGCACCAGCTCCTGGGCCAGTTCGGCGTCAATGTTGTAGGCGATGCGAGCGGCGGGATTGTGGCTGACTTCCAGCAGGGCGCGAATCTCCCGGTCGATGGAGGCATCTTCACTGGCATAATCGATGCCCACCTGAACGATGCTAAGCAGCGTACCCAGGATAAACGCTACCAGTACTGTCAGGCTGGCCTGTTTGTAGGACAGGCGTTGGGTGAGCGTTATATCCATAGGTAAAAAAGTCGACCTCAAGTCCGTTCGCCCGCCAAGCATAGCCCATCTGGTCTTTCTGACGGCAGCGTCAAGTGCCGGTCAGTGCGCACAAAGGAGTGAAATGTGGAATCTCGATTAATTGAGTTGCTGGAGCGCGCCGAGTCGCTGTTGATTCGGCTTGAACCGCTGTTGCCCGCGGTTCACACCCCACTGGCGTGGGGCGGCTGCCTGGCGGCCCGGTGGCAACGGGACGGCCGCAACGGTTACCTGCTGCCCTTGCGGGTCAGCCTGAACCGCGGCCTGTCCGACTTGGTGGGCGTGGACCGCCAGTGCGCGCAACTGGCGGGCAACACGCGGCAGTTTCTCGCCGGATTGCCGGCCAACCATGCACTGCTCTGGGGCGCACGTGGCACCGGCAAATCGTCCCTGGTCAGGGCACTGTTGAGCGAGTACGCGGAGCAGGGACTGCGTCTGATCGAGGTCGAGCGCGATCACCTGGCGGACCTGCCGCGAATCGTCGAACAACTGGCGGGTTTGCCGCAACGCTTTGTGGTGTTTTGCGATGACCTGTCCTTCGACCCTGGCGAAGGCGATTATCGGGTCCTCAAAACGGTGCTCGATGGTTCTCTCGAACAGGCGCCGGACAATGTCCTGTTGTATGCCACCTCGAATCGTCGGCACCTGGTGCCCGAGCGGGAAAGCGACAATGAAAATTGGCAGCGGGTCGATGGCGAGCTGCATCCGAACGAGGCGGTCGAGGACAAGATCGCGCTGTCCGACCGTTTTGGCCTGTGGCTGTCGTTCTATCCCTTTACCCAGGAGCATTACCTCGCCGTGGTTCAGCACTGGCTGAGGCACCTGGCGGGGCAGGCCGGTCTGGTCTGGCAGTGGGACCATGCGCTGGAGATCGAAGCGATTCGCTGGGCCCTGGGGCGCGGCAATCGCAATGGTCGCTGTGCCTATCAGTTCGCCCGCTATTGGGTGGGCCTGCGTTTACTGGAGACATCTGCATGATCGATTTACCGCAAAGTGGTCGTGGCCTCGAGGGCTACAGCCTGTTGGCCGCGCAGGTGGAGGCGTTGCTGGCCGATGAGCGCGACCTGATCGCCAATGCGGCGCAGTTCGCCGCCTTCCTCTTTTACGAGCTCGACGGACTGAGCTGGGCAGGGTTCTATTTCAATCGTGACGAGCAACTGCTCCTGGGGCCGTTCCAGGGGCGCGTGGCCTGTGTGCGTATTCCGTTCGGGCGCGGGGTGTGTGGCACGGCGGCGGCCACCCGGCAAACCCAGCGGGTCGAGGATGTACATGCCTTTGCCGGGCATATCGCCTGCGACAGCGCGTCCAATAGCGAACTGGTGGTGCCCCTGGAAAAGCACGGGCGTTTGCTCGGTGTGCTGGACCTGGACAGCCCGCGCCACGCGCGCTTCAGCCTCGAGGACCAACAGGGTATCGAAGCCCTGGTGGCGATCTTCCTGCGCTTGACCGACTGTTGATCGAGCCTGTCAGCCCTGGCCGCTGAGTTTAGCCAGGGTGCGCTGCTCGCCAGGCAGCACCTGTTGCACGGATTCCAGCGCTTTGATCCGCCCATAATGGGCGCTTAGCCCGGGCCAGCGCTGGGGGTCCAGGGACTCGCCGCCGTGTTCCAGGTTGATCAACTGGCAGCCTACGGCCAGGTCCGCCAGCGTCAGACGGGTACCGACGAAATAGGCGGCATCGCCGAGGATCTTTTCCAGGTAATCGAAATGCCCTGGCAGTTTGTCCTTAAGGGCATTTTGCACGGCGATTTCGTCACACACCTTGCCCATCGTGGGTTTCAGCGCGCGGTTGCGAAACACGCAAAGCGTGGTCAGTGGCGCCAGCTCGTAATCGGCGTACTTTTCCAGCCAGCGCACGCGAGCCCTGGCCTGGGCGTCCGGGCCATACAGCTGGGGCGTGGCTGGGTACTGGTCCTCCAGGTATTGGCAGATGACGCTCGAATCGGCCAGGCTGAAGGCGCCGTCCTTGAGCGCGGGGATGCGGCCCAGCGGGCTGAGATCCAGGTACCAGCCGGGTTGGCCAAAAGGCGTGATGATCTCCAGGCGATAGTCCAGGCGTTTTTCCGCGAGGGCCAGTCGCACCTTGCGCACGAAGGGCGACAGGGGGGCGCCGTAAAGCGTCAGGCTGCTGGCCGGGTACGCACCCGTCGGCGTCTCAGTCATAGATATTCTTCTTTTTCCAATCTTCTTCGGCGTCCAGGGACTTCAGGCCATCGGTTAGCTCGCTGGCGTCGCCGACCGGCTTGCTGGTTTCAAGCACCTTCGCATTGGCTTGGGTCAGCTGGCTCTCCATCTGCTTGAGCTGGGCCTGGTAGCGGGTGGGGTCGTTCTGCTTGTGCAGGTACTGGACGCCCCGTTCGAATGCCAGGCGCGCCTGCCCCGGCTGGCCCTGCTGCAAGGCTTGCTGACCGAGATTGGTGAAGAACTCGATATGCAGCAGCACCAGCATATGGCGAATTTCCTGAGCCCAGTGTTTGGCCTCGTTGACCGGCAACAAGGCGTCCTGGGCGGCGCGGTTGATTACGCCATGCAGGTTTTCCAGCAGAAAGCGGACTTCCTTGGCCTTGGCTTCGCTCTGCACCGGTTGCGGGGCATTGCGTACCGGAATCGATTCGCCTTTGCCGACCAGGCCGCGCAGCTCCTCGATGCGACTGGCCAGCGCCTTGTTGCTCTTTTCCAGCGGCAGCAAGCGTTCGGTGAACTGCAGCTGCAGGCGACTGAGCATCAGTTTGAGCTCGGGGGTCATCAGTTGCCCCGGCAGGGCTTCCGAGACATCACCACAACGGCGCAGGCGATCGGTCAAGTCAGCCTTGAGGCGAGCCTTTTCCAGCTTGTTGTTCTCGACCATATGGTTGATGTAGCCAATGGCGATCAGAACACTGATGCCGGCAACGATCAGCAGGGTGATGACGAGTGGAGACACCTGGACGACCTCTCGATTGCTGGTTTTTCGTCCGAGTGTAGAGTCTTAGCGCTGAGGCTGGTAGCGGTAGATCAGTTTCTGGCCTGAAGTCATTGATTTAAAATAATTTTCACTCAAGGGTTGACGGCCTGTCCAAGGCTCCCTAGAATTCGCGCCACTTTGCAGCGCTAAGCCTTAGGGGTCAGCCAGCAAAGCCGGAAAACTTGCGTGATGGCTTGTTGTTGGTTCCGGTGTGTGTCCCCTTCGTCTAGTGGCCTAGGACACCGCCCTTTCACGGCGGTAACAGGGGTTCGAGTCCCCTAGGGGACGCCATTTTTAGATGTAATGGCTGTATGTTGCGGGAATAGCTCAGTTGGTAGAGCACGACCTTGCCAAGGTCGGGGTC
>NZ_JBEVDL010000066.1:0-211445 GCF_040514055.1 Pseudomonas sp. | reverse complement strand
CCGGACTGACGCTTGCCGTTAGTGTCCAGGCCGCTGGCACCGTGCATATTTATAACTGGTCGGACTACATCGGCGAGACCACTCTGGCCGACTTCCAGAAAGAGACCGGAATCAAACCGGTCTACGACGTCTTCGACTCCAACGAAACCCTTGAAGGCAAGCTGTTGGCCGGCCGCTCCGGTTACGACCTGGTGGTGCCGAGCAATCACTTCATGGGCAAGCAGATCAAGGCTGGCGCCTTCCAGAAACTGGACAAGGCGCTGCTGCCGAACCTGAAAAACCTCGACCCGGCGTTGCTCAAGCAACTCGAGGTCAACGACCCGGGCAACCTCTACGCGGTACCCTACCTGTGGGGTACCAACGGCGTCGGCTACAACGTCGACAAGGTCAAGGCCGTGTTGGGCCTGGAGCAGATCGATTCCTGGGCCGTGCTGTTCGAGCCGGAGAACATCAAGAAACTTTCCAGCTGCGGCGTGGCCTTCTTCGACTCGGCCGACGAGATGATGCCGGCCATGCTCAACTACCTGGGCCTGGACCCCAATAGCCAGAACCCCGAGGATTACCAGAAGGCTGAAGCCAAGCTGCTGGCGGTGCGTCCCTACGTGACCTACTTCCATTCCTCCAAGTACATCGCCGACCTGGCCAACGGCGACATCTGCGTCGCCGCCGGCTTCTCGGGCGACGTGCTGCAGGCCGCCGACCGCGCCGACGAGGCCGGCAAGGGCGTGAAGATCGCCTTCGCCATTCCCAAGGAAGGCGCCAACCTGTGGTTCGACATGCTGGCCATCCCGGCCGATGCGAGCAACAGCAAGGAGGCCCACGCTTTTATCGACTACCTGCTGCAACCCGAGGTGATCGCCAAGGTCAGCGACTATGTCGGCTACGCCAACCCTAACCTGGCGGCCGGGCCGTTGATGGACCAGGCAGTGCGCAACGACGCCTCCGTCTATCCGCCCCAGGCGGTGCTGGACAAACTCTATGTGTCGGCCGAGCTGCCGCCCAAGGTTCAACGTTTGATGACCCGCAGCTGGACCAAGGTCAAGTCGGGTCAGTGATTCAAAAAGGCCCGGCCGCAGGGGCCGGGTCCTCAAAATAGTTGGGAGTTTTGGTAATGGCAGTTGCCTCCGGCGCCTACAAGAAAGCCCTCGAGGGCGACCAGCAACCCAAACAGGTGCTGGTTAAAATCGACCGGGTGACCAAGAAGTTCGACGAGACGATAGCGGTGGACGACGTGTCCCTGACTATCAACAAGGGCGAAATCTTTGCCCTGCTCGGCGGCTCGGGGTCGGGTAAGTCCACCTTGCTGCGCATGCTCGCCGGCTTCGAGCGGCCCACCGAGGGGCGGATCTACCTCGATGGCCAGGACATCACCGACCTGCCGCCCTACGAGCGGCCGATCAATATGATGTTCCAGTCCTATGCGCTGTTTCCGCACATGAGCGTGGCGGACAATATCGCCTTCGGCCTCAAGCAGGACAGCATGCCCAGGGAGCAGATCGACGCGCGGGTCGCCGAGATGCTCAAGCTGGTGCATATGACCCAGTACGCCAAGCGCAAGCCGCACCAGTTGTCCGGTGGCCAGCGGCAGCGGGTCGCCCTGGCCCGCTCCCTGGCCAAGAGCCCTAAGCTGCTGCTGCTTGACGAGCCGATGGGCGCGCTGGACAAGAAACTGCGCTCGCAGATGCAGCTGGAGCTGGTGGAAATCATCGAGCGGGTCGGCGTGACCTGCGTGATGGTGACCCACGACCAGGAAGAGGCCATGACCATGGCCCAGCGCATCGCCATCATGCACCTGGGCTGGATCGCCCAGATCGGCAGCCCGATCGACATCTACGAGACGCCGACCAGCCGCTTGGTCTGTGAATTCATCGGCAACGTCAACCTGTTCGACGGCCAGGTGGTGGACGACGCCGAGGGGCACGCGCTGATCGATTGCCCGGCCCTGGAGCGCAATATCTTTGTCGGCCACGGTGTCAGCACCTCGGTGCAGGACAAGAGCGTGACCTACGCCATCCGCCCGGAGAAACTGCTGGTCACCACCGAGCAGCCGACCTGCGAGCACAACTGGTCCCGTGGCACGGTGCACGATATCGCCTACCTGGGCGGCCACTCGGTGTTCTACGTCAAGTTGCCCAGCGGCATGATCGTCCAGTCCTTCGTCGCCAACGCCGAGCGGCGGGGCGCGCGGCCGACCTGGGACGATCAGGTATTCGTCTGGTGGGAAGACGACAGTGGCGTGGTGCTGCGCTCATGAAAATCGCCAGCCTGACCAAACGTTTACCCACCGGGCGGCACGTCGTCATCGGCGTGCCGTTTATCTGGCTGTTCCTGTTCTTCCTGCTGCCCTTCGTGATCGTGCTGAAGATCAGCTTCGCCGAAGCCGACGTGGCGATTCCGCCTTACACGGAGATCTACAGCCTGGTCGAGCAGAAACTGCAGATCATGCTCAACCTGGGCAACTACATCTTCCTCAGTGAGGATGCGTTGTACCTGCAGGCCTACCTGGGCTCGCTGCAGGTGGCGTTCTTCAGCACCCTGCTGTGCCTGTTGATCGGCTACCCGATGGCCTATGCCATCGCCCGTGCCCCCCAGGACAAGCAGATGGTGCTGTTGCTGCTGATCATGATGCCGACCTGGACCGCCATCCTGATCCGCGTCTACGCCTGGATGGGCATCCTCAGCAATAACGGTCTGCTCAACAGCGTGCTGCTGAGCCTGGGGCTGATCCACGAACCGCTGCAGATCCTCAACACCAATATCGCGGTCTATATCGGGGTGGTCTATTCGTACCTGCCCTTTATGATCCTGCCGCTCTACGCCAACCTGGTCAAACACGACCTCAGCCTGCTGGAAGCGGCGGCCGACCTGGGCGCGCGCAACCTGACCAGCTTCTGGAAGATCACCGTGCCGCTGTCGAAGAACGGCATTATCGCCGGCTGCATGCTGGTGTTTATCCCGGTGGTCGGTGAGTTCGTCATCCCCGAACTGCTCGGCGGGCCGGAGACCCTGATGATCGGCAAGGTGCTGTGGCAGGAGTTCTTCAACAACCGCGACTGGCCGGTGGCCTCGGCACTGGCGGTGGTGATGCTGGCAATCCTGATCGTGCCGATCATTCTGTTTAACCGCAGTCAGGCGAAAGAAATGGAGGGCCGGCCATGAAGCGTTTCAACTTCTCCAAGCTGATGCTGGTGCTCGGGCTGCTGTTTATCTACCTGCCCATGGTTATCCTGGTCATCTACTCGTTCAACGCCTCCAAGCTGGTGACGGTGTGGGGCGGCTGGTCGCTGAAGTGGTACGCCGGGCTGCTGGACAACAGCCAACTGATGGGCTCGGTGATGCGCTCGCTGGAGGTCGCCTGCTACACCGCGATCGCCGCGGTGGCGCTGGGCACCATGGCCGCCTTCGTGCTGACCCGGGTGACCCACTTCAAGGGCCGCACGCTGTTCGGCGGCCTGGTGACCGCGCCCTTGGTGATGCCCGAAGTGATCACCGGCCTGTCGCTGCTGCTGCTGTTCGTGGCCATGGCGCAACTGATCGGCTGGCCGGAGCAGCGGGGTCTGCTGACCATCTGGATCGCCCACACCACCTTCTGCTCGGCCTATGTGGCGGTGGTGGTGTCGGCGCGCCTGCGCGAGCTGGATATCTCCATCGAGGAGGCGGCCATGGACCTGGGCGCCAAACCCTGGAAGGTGTTCTTCCTGATCACCATCCCGATGATCGCGCCCTCGCTGGCCGCCGGCGGCATGATGTCCTTCGCCCTGTCGCTGGACGACCTGGTGCTGGCCAGCTTCGTTTCCGGACCGGGCTCCACCACCTTGCCGATGGAGGTGTTTTCCGCCGTGCGCCTGGGGGTGAAACCGGAGATCAATGCGGTCGCCAGCCTGATCCTGCTGTCGGTGTCGCTGGTCACCTTCCTGGTCTGGTTCTTCGCCCAGCGGGCCGAGGAGAACCGCAAGCGCGCGCTGCTCGAGGCCATGGAGGAAAGCACCGGTCCCGGTCGCCACAATGGCCCCGATCCACGCCGCGACCCGTCACAAGCGGTCGCCTAGTGGTGTTGGTTGGATAAAAAACGGGCCCTTCGGGGCCCGTTTTTTATCGGCGCCGTCCAGAAAAAGAAGCGCTGTGTGTGGACAGCGTCTTGCCGCCCGGGCAACAAGAGCCCTGCTCAGCGAGGGCGTAGGGTGGTCTCGGCGCGTTGTTCAGCGACAGCCCACCCTGCTCTTACGCTGCCTTCACTTCACGTTGGGCATCCTGGTGTACTGCCTTCGGCGAATACAGCCTACGTGGCCAGCGAAAATTTACACTTCAGAGGCCAGACAAATTTTCGAAGAGGTACTGTCGGAGCGCGTTGATCCAAACCACCTGATCGTCAATCGTTGCGGCAGGGTACATAGAGCGGTTTTTATCACCGGATCAAGACGCTAGACCCCGCGAGTTAATTTACAAAGTCGTTCTGCTGGGGATCGAAAATCAACACACCCTTTATCGTTCTCAGGAAATCAATCAGGTAGATGAGCTGGTTGGTAAAGTGTTGGTTGTCATCGCTGCCAATGACTAAACGAATCCGTTTTTTTATATGGGAAACTTCATGTTCAGAAGTGGCAGCTGTTTTTTTCTGGATTCCAATTGAATCCTGCTTAACCGCATCACCTTCCTCATAGCTCACGCGTACCAGCCATGACCCCCAGCGAAGAGCCAGGGTCTGGTTTTTGGCAAACGGCAATCGCTCAAACTGCAGCGAAAAATTGTTTTCGTTGCGCAAATACTCTTGGAGAGCAATGGCCAACGATTCATTGGAAACGGGCGAGGAGTCATCACTGAGTAGTGCGTACAGGGAAAATGTCATGGTTTTTCATATAGGCCGAACGATGAGGTATAAAACGCTTTAATCATGCGCGTTACCCGCCCATTTTTCTCCAGCTGAACACATTTGCCAACTTGATCAGGGCGTGTTCTTAGCGCCGCCAGGGTTGCCCTGGCCAGCCTCGGGTAAGGTTTCTTCGTATCGGCCGCGCGCTGGCCCAGCCAGCGCCGAGGCCCGTTAGTCCGCGGTGGCCTTTTTCAGCTCTTGCGGCCGGCCAGCAGCAGCGCGCCGCCGATCAGGATCGCGCCAATACCGGCCCAGATGGGAATATTGACCGTTTCCTTTTCCTGGACCGACAGCTCTAGAGGGCCGAGCTTTACTTCGTGGGTTTCCCGAGTAAAGCTGAAGCCGCCGTAGGCCAAGGCCAGAACGCCGACAATGATAAAGGCCAAGGCCGCGATTTTGATCGTACTCATGGGTGTGTTCCCTGAAATGGGGAAGCAACGTCCCCCGTACTGACACTGTGCCATGCCTGGCGGTTGGTCGCAGGATTCTCTTGCGCGGGTCGCTCACTGCCGTGGTGTGCAGGAGCCCTGTCCGCTGCTTAGGTTCGGCGACGCTTGCACGCTCACATATCGCTTGGCGGAGGGTGTCCGGCCGGTTGCCGCGGTTCGGCATCAGCGTTACCGTCGTGGCGCTGGCAGGCTGTTAATGGCGTCCATGGCCCGCAAGTTCTGCAGGCAACCACGGTATTTATTTACACAGGGATGAGAAAGATGAAGGTCGTTACCCGTTGCACGCACCGGTTGCCGTCAGCTTCCGATGTGTTTTTTGCCCTCGTGATCCTCGGCCTCCTGTTGTCGCTAAGCGGCTGTTTTACCGCTTTTACGCTCGATCGCGAGTTTTGCACCGGCGACCCCAAGGACACCTCGCTACCCTTATGTGAGCCAAAGGCGCCGGGTTAGGGCCGCCGGATGCGCCTCCTAGGGTGGCTGCTCGGCCGCTGGCTCGGGTCATTGGCGGGTCTGCTGCTGGCGGCCCAGGCGTTCTGCGCGCCGACTACACCCAATAAGCCGGACCCGCTTGTGGTGCCCGCACTGACCGGCAGCACCCCGGCTGCGGCCATCGACTCGCTGGAGCTGGTCGGCGTGGGCGTGGCAGTCGAAACCTGGCGTAACCACCCCGACTACCCCAAGGCCAACCTGTGGCAGGCCGTCCAGAACAGCCATGGCCGCTATATCGTCACGCAAGAGGCCCAGCAATACCCCAAGAACCTGCCGGAATGGCAGATGATGGCGGCCAAGCGCAACCTCGATGCGATCGATGCCGCCGTGCGTGAATTTATGGACCGTTATCCGCTGCCCATTTCCGTTGTCGCCCCGTCCTTTGGCGAAGCGGAGGTTGGCGAAGCGCGCGAGTTCAGGCGCAAGGCGAATGCCGGTGGCGTGGTGGTCACCAAGGTCTCCGGCAAATACACCGATACGGGGTCCTTCCGCGAACTGCTGACCCAAAGTGGGCGGGTGGTGGATTCCTATCTCCACGACGAGCCCGATCTGCTGTGGCAACGTCTGTTCGCCACTGTCGAGCAGCAGACGGACCTTCCGGCACTCGCCGTGCACGCCAAGGACAGTGCCATGCACCGTGCCTTGAGTTTTATCCGAAGCGATCCCCCCCGCTACGAAAAACTGGCCGCCGAGCAGGTGTACCGGCCCAAACAGGCGGACGTGATCAGCGACAGCTACGCCATGCTGGTGCTGGCCCAGCGTGCGCGGGTCGAGCGCTTGCGCCCGTTCGCGCCGTTCGTCAAGGACACCATGGTGGTCAAGAACCGCGGCGGCCGCTTCTCGCGCAACTGGTCGGAATTTGCCGGCTGGAAAAAAGCCCCGCCCACGCCTTATGTGCCGACCCGCTACCTGGCGGTGCCCTGGACGCCCTTCCAAATCGAGCAATTCGATCGTTTGGAACACCAGGGCACGTTGCACCGCCCGCAGGTCGTGTCCTACCTGGATGCCGACGGCAAGCCAGTCGACGCGGCGCAGCGGACTGCACGCCTGCAAAGGGCGCTGCGCGCGGCGCTCGAGCCCCTGGACGGCAAACTGCCGGAACGGGTCTTTTACGACTATGGCAGCGGCTGGGGCGACCGTGACGGCAAGGCTCGCTTTGCGCCGTTGGTGCAAGCGGTGCAGGCAGTCGATGCCGGGTTCGACCTGGTCGACTCCCGGCACGGCTTCGACCTGGCGCAGATCCTGGGCGACACCGGGGCGGCCAGCGCCTTTGTCGGGGTCGCGCTGGCGTCCATGGCCGGCAAGCAGAGCGGCGGGGCGACCCTGGTGGCCAACCTGCGGCGCAACGATGGCGCCACCTTGCTGCTGGTCACGCCCCCCTCGGCCGAGCAGATCGCGCGGGATGCGGCCATCACCCGTCCGCATTTTCCATCGACCAAAGGGGTCAGGGATACCTTCTGAGGGGCTGCCCCATGTACTGCGACCGGGCGATGCGCGTTATTTTTCCAGGCCCGGATCTGTCCGCCTGTACCTCGTGGTCGGAACAGCGGCAGCTCGGCATGGCCGCGCAGCGCTATCCGGTTTATGTCCGCGGGGACCGGGCGTGCAGGTTGCCAGAACGGGCCAGAGTGTTCGGGGTCGGTGTTCGGGCCAGGGATTCAGGCGATTGGGCGCTGGCCGGTCGAAGCCATCAGCGGTCATAGGTCTCCAGCAGTTTATTGCGAAACTTGTTGCCGGGGTCCAGGCGTTTTTTCAGGGCGAAAAATTCCGGGGCGCGTGGGTAGGCGGCAAGGAACTGCGCCTGGCTGGCGTGCAGCTGATAGGGCAGGTAATAACGCCCCTGATGGGCTAGGGCGGCATCGATCAGCTCACGGGTCCAGGCGCCCACCGCGGCGCGCTCGGCAGCGCTGGTGCCCTGGCGGTAGTAGATCACCAGGGCGAAGACCTCCTCGGGGGCCCAGGCCAGTAGGGTGCCGGGGTCGGCCCTGGCATGGCGAATGGACACGTTCAGCACGTTGGCGCCGTGCCGCTGGAGAATCTCGGCCATCTGCGCGATAAAGGCTTCCAGCTGCGCCGGAGGTACGAAGTACTCCTCCAGCGCGTAGCTGAAGTCTGCGCCGGACAAGGGCTCCAGCTCGCGCACATCGAGGCTGGCCTCATGATTGCGCCACTGCACCTGGTCGCCGCGGTAGAGCAACGGGTCGAGCAGCGCCTCGCGCAGGCCACGCCCTGCGGCGGAGCCGGCGACCAGCTTGATCGCCAGTTGCTGGCGGCGGTAGTCGCGGTCGTCCGGCACCAGGCGCTCCGGCTCGGTCAGCGCCGCCTCGGTCTGCAGGTAGGACACCGCGCGCACCCGGTCATAGGCGCCGGGATAGAGCACGCCGTTGTGCAGCAGCACCTGGGGGTTGTCGCGCACCTGGGTGAAAAAATAGTCGCGGTAGGCACTCAGTGGCATGACCTCGCTGTGGCGTGCGATGCGGCTATTGGGCTGCAGCGCCAATGTGGCCTCGACTATGACGCCCAGGCCGCCGTAACCGCCGATGGCGCCGTAGAACAGCTCGCTGTTGTGCGTGGGGCTGGCGGTGACGAGCTGGCCGTCGGCCAGGACCACACGGATCGAGCGCACCGACAGCACCATGGGGCCCTGGCCGACGTAACGGCCATGCACATTGACCGACAGCGAGCCACCGACGGTGAAGTTGGCGTAGGACTGCATGATCTGTGGCGACAGGTCGTGGGGGTCGAGGTAGTCCAGCAGCTTGCGCCAGGTGATACCGGCCTGCACCCGCACCTCGCGCCGCTCCGGGCAGAACGCCAGGACCTGGTCGAAGCGGCGCATGTCCAGTTGCAGCGCGCCGTCGCTGGCGGTCTGCCCGCCCATGCTGTAACGCCCACCGCCGATGGCGATCGGTCCCGGGTGCTGGCGCACCGCCTCGACTATCTGCTCCAGGCGGGTGGGGGCCAACACTTGGGCCACCTCGATCGGGTTGAGTCCGGTGATGTCATTGACGGTTTCGGCCTGCACCAACCAGGGGTGCAGGGCCAGGCCACAGAGCAGTAACAGACGCGCGAACATGCAGGTCTCCAGCGAGGGGGTCGCAGGCGAAAGGTGGATAGAGGCCGCCAGGCTGAAACGCGCAGCCCGGTTGGCGCCGATCGCCGCGCCGGGGTGCCCGGCGCGGGGTCAGGTCAGGGGCTGGGCAGCAGGCGCAGGGTCGACCGGGTATGGGCGGCCACATCGTCTTCGCCGCTGTGCTGGGGCTGGTAGCGACCCTGGATATAGTCCGCGGCCTGGTCGGCGTAGTGGGCGTCGAACAGCACGCCGCTCTGGCCCACCGGGTTGATGCCCAGGCTCTGGTCCGGTTGGGCGAAATCGATCAGGCGCCGGGTCGAGGGACCGTAGATCACCGACCAGGGTGCCGGGCCGACGACGTGGGACAGGTTGTTCGGTGTCTCGTGGCTGCCGGGCGCGGGGAAAGGGCCAACGTTGAACAGCCGGTCCAGGGGTTTTTGCTGGCCCAGCGGGTGGCCGTGGGTCAGTTGATGGGCCTGGCCCCAGGTCCAGCGCGAGCGGTCGCTGCCGAGCGTACGGTCCAGGTGCGCCAGGCTGGCCCGCCAGGCCTGCCTGAGGGTGTCGGCGCGGCTTTCCCGGGCCTCGGTGGTGCGGTCGTCCCACCAGGGCGAGTTTGCGTCGGCGGTCAGGCGCGGCAGGGTCGCATCCAGCACCCGGGTGTTGAGCAGGTTGTCGAAAAAGGCCGGGCCCAGTTCGTCGGCCATGGCCGCCTGGCCCAGCTGGTAGAGCAGCTGGTTGAACAGGGTCGGTACGGTCTCGTCGATTCGGTGATCGCCGTCCCAGCCGGCCAATTGTTCCACCAGGGCGCGCTCGCCGTCATTGCCGGCCGCGGCGCGTAGCTCGTCGAGGATCGGTGCCAGGACTCGCTGGGCGTAGCCGCTGCCGCTGTCCAGTTGCAGCGCCTGGCTGTTCTGCAGGTCCCATTTCACACCGGGTTCGGCCAGGCGCTGGTCCAAACGAAGAGCGCGGTCCGCCAGGTTGTAGTAGCCAGGGATGGCGATGCCGCTGTCCGGCACGGGCTGGTGGTTGGCCGAGAGGATGTAACCGCGCGGTGGGTTCTCTTCCTGGGGGTTGTCGCTAAAGGGGTGGTAGCCCAGCTTGTCGGCCTCGCCCGTGGCGCCATCGAGGATAAAGGCCGGGTTGACCCCGGCCGGGCGCCGGGGCAGCAGCGCCGCGGCCCACCAGCCGATATCGCCACTGGCATTGGCCCACAGCACGTTCAGGCCCGGTGACTGGATCTTCTCCACCGCGGCGCGGGCCTTGTCCAGACTGTCGGCGCGGTTGAGCTGGTAAAAGCCGTCGAGCAACGGGTTCTCGGTTTCCAGGAAGGCCCACCACATGGCGATGGGCGTGCTGCCCGCGGTGGCGCCCAACGCATCGTTGATGATCGGCCCGTGGGGCGAACGGCGCAGGGTCAGCTCGACCGGCTCGGCGTCCTTGACCAGGATACGCTCCTGGCGACTTTGCAGGTCGACCCACTGTCCCTGGTATTTCACCTGGTTGGGGTTGGCCGGATTGAGGGTTTCGGCGACCAGATCGAGGTCGTCGTTCTGGAACATGGTGATGCTCCAGCCGAAGGTCGGCGTGTGGCCGAGGGAGGCCACCGGGTTGAGCGCCTGGTGATGCCCGTACAGCTCGAAGCCCGGGGCCGACAGCTGCGCCTCGTACCAGACCGCGGGCGCCGCGAAGCGGATATGCGGGTCGCCCGCCAGCAGCGGCTTGCCACTGGCGGTTCGGCCGCCGCCGATCACCCAGGCGTTGCTGCCCTCGAATTGCGGCAGGCCGGCGTCGACCAGGGCCTGGTGACTGAGCCGCGCCAGGGCATTCAGGTCCTGCCAGTCGCCGCCGCTCAGCGCTGTTTTGCCCAGCACCCCGTCGGGCTGCCACTCGAGGGCGAAGACCTTCAGGTACTCGGCGCCGAGGCTGTCGCGCACATGGCTGAGCACCGGCTCGGTGCGAAAGGCCGCGGCAAAGCTGTAGGCCATGTAACCGGCGACGCTCAAGGTGTCCTCGGCGGTAAAGGGTCGCTTGGGGATGCCCAGCAGGTCGAATTCCAGCGGCGCCGGATGGCTTTGCTGGTACTGGTTGATGCCGTCCAGGTAGGACTGCAGCGCCCGGGTGCCGGGGCTGGCGGGGTCGAGTGTGCGGGCATAGGCATCGGCATGGGCGCGGATGCCCAGGGTGCGAAAAAACCGGTCGGTCGCCAGCAGCTTGGCCCCCAGCACCTCGGCCAGTTCGCCACGGGCCAGGCGGCGCATCATTTCCATCTGGAACAGGCGGTCCTGGGCATGCACGTAGCCCAGCGCGCGGTACAGGTCCGCCTCGTTCTCCGCGCGGATATGCGGCACGCCACGTTCGTCGTAGCGCACCTGGACCGGCGCCTGCAGGCCGGCCAATGGCTGTTCGCCGGCACGCTGCGGCTGTTTGCCGTGCAGGTACCAGGTGCCGCCGGCCAAGGTGGCGGCAACGGCCAGTGCCAGTAGCGTCAGGCTGCGTTTCATGGGGAGGTCCTTGTCGTCAGGGAGCGTCGGTAGCCGGTCTGTCCCATTCTGCGCGGCCCAGGGGCGAGTCGCATTGACTAAAGACTCGCCAGCTGCAAGTCTTTGGTCAATTTTGCGGAGCCCTCAATGCAGATCTCACCCGGCAACGCCGCGGCGCTGACCCACTCACCGACCTTGCGCCGCTTGCTCTACGAGGCCCTCGCCGAGCTCGGACTGGACCCCACCGATACCTATCGGCGCGCCTACCAGGGCATGCCGGTGCAGGCGCTGCTGATCGACGGGCGCGAGGGGCACGACAACGCGCCGCTGTTCTGGCAGGCCCTGCCGGGGCTCAGTGGCGATGCCGATATCGGCTTGCACCTGGCCGAGGTGATGGTGCCGCGACCGCTGGACGTGGTGGGGTATCTGCTGTTGGCCAGCCAGGATCTGCAGCAGGCGCTGGAGAGCTTCGTGCGTTTTCAGCACATCCTCTCCGGTGGGTTCGCCGCCGTCCTGCAGCCGCGCGGCGAGCGGGTGGCGTTGGTGCTGGACCTGAATTATCGCGGCCTGGCCTCCTTGCGCCAACAGATGGAGTGCCTGGCGCTGTTGGTCATCAAGCTGCTGGCCAGCGTCACGGACGGCGATTTCCGCCTGCTGGGCCTGGAGTTCCGCCATGCCGCGCCGCGCCGGCTGACCGAGCACCGCCGGCTGTTCGGCCTGACGCCGCAGTTCGAGCAGCCCCACGATGCGCTGATCTTCCCGGCGGCGCTGCTGCAGCGACCTTCGCGCAGCGGCCATCCGCGGCTGTTCGCCCTGCTCAGCCAGGAAGCCGAGCGCGAACTGGCCGAGCTGGCGGAAAACCAGCTGAGTAACCGGGTGCGCTACTGGTTGACGCTCAACCTGGGGCAGCGAACCTGTACCCTGCGGGCCTGCGCCGAGGGCTTGTCACTGGGCGCGGGGGCCCTGCAGCGCGGCCTGGCGCAGCAGGGCGGAAGTTTTCGCGGCCTGCATGACGAGGTGCGGCGCCAGCGTGCGCTGGAGTTGCTCGGCGCCGGTCAGGCCATTCGGGAGGTCGCCCGCCGCTGCGGTTTCGCCGAGCTGTCGCCGTTTTACCGGGCCTTTCGCCGATGGTATGGCCATACGCCACAAGTCATGCGGCAACGTGACCGGGCGATGCCTTCGTGCGGTTCAGGGATGGACTAGCCTGTAACGGTCGGTTGCGGGAGCTGTCCATGCGAAATCTGTGTTGCGGTGTTGTCCTGAGCCTGTGCGGCAGCCTGCTGCAGGCTGCGCCCGCGCCGGTGCAGATCTGCATCGGCAATTCCAACGAGTGGGCCCCGTTCACCTACTGGGAACGCAAGGACGGTCAGCCCGACCGCGAGCAACTCACCGGCTCGGCGACCACCCTGGTGCTCGGTGCGCTGAAAACCCTCAAGCTGGACTACCAGATCACTTACCTGCCCTGGGCCCGGGTGCAGCGCGAGCTCGCCGAGTTCGCCCGTGACGGCCGTTGCGAGCTGACCTGGGACGCCAGCTACAAAGCCGAGCGGGCTGAATATGCCTATTACAGCGTGGTGCTCTATCAGACTCGCTTGGGCCTGTTCTACTCGCCCCAGCGCTTTCAGCAACCGCCGATGCTGAACGGCGAGGGCAGCAAGGATGGCTTGGCGCGCTACCACGTGTGCGGCGTGATTGGTTACAACTACGCACCCTTTGTCCTGGCGGACGAGCCCGAGCTGTTCCCCTCGGTGCAGCAGAACCTGGACCTGTTGGCCCGCCAGCGCTGCGATTTTTTCCCCAGTGAAATCGAACCGTTGTACGGCGGCCTGGCCGTCGGCGCCTACCGGACCGAGTCCGAGCTGCGGTATCTGGCGTTGCCGGCGGTCAAGCGCTTTTACGTGCTGGTCAGCAAGGGCTCGCCGCGCGCCGAACGGCTGCTCAGCCAACTTAACCAGGTGTTGATCCAGCAGCAGGAAAGCGGCGAGGCGGAGCAGGTGTTGCAGCGCTTCCTGCAGCTGCAGCCGCACTGAGGTCGCTCACGGCTCGGCGTTTTGCCAGGCACAGAAACAGCCGACCGCCAGGGTATGGGTGGCCGTGACCCGCCGCCCCTGCCGCAGTGCCTCGAGCACCGGCTCGATAAAGCTGTTGCTCGAGTTGCAAACGGCGCCCTCGCTGTAGGGGCCGAAATAGGCCAGCGCGCCGTCCCTGTCCCAGATCGCCACGGCTGGACTGGCGGGTAATTGTTCGCTGCCGGGCAAGGCGGGCAGCGGCTCCATGGCCTGCAGGGTGACGGGCAGCTGGCCCTGGCTGCCGGGCTTTTGTACCCCGTAGAACTTAACGCCCTGGTCGGCAAAACGTTCGACCAGCTCCGCCAGGTGCTGCTGGTTGCCGACGTTGCAGGGGCAGGCCGGGTCCCAGAAGTGCACCAGGCGGATCGGACCCGGCCCGGCGAGGCGCTCGGGCAGGCGCAGCGGCTCGCCGCTGAACAGGGTGGGCTGGTCGCTGAAGGCGCGGATATAACGGGCCTGGTACCAGGCATAGGCCTGCCACAGGCCGGCAGCGCCGAGCAGCAGGACCAGGCCGAGCACCAGGGGTTTTGCAGGGGGCATAAAGATCCGTTCGACAAGGGGCGGTCGCAGCGTGCGGCACTGCCGGGCGCCAGTGTGCCACGGCCTCCGGCGCAGCTGAACCGCGGCGCGCTGCCGCCGCGCCCGCAAAAGCCTGTAGGATATTGCGCTCACCAGCGGAACGCCCTTATGCCACAGCCTTTTGAGTCCGAGACCCTGCGTAGCCGCCTGCGACCCCTGGTCGCAGCCGCGGTCGAGCTGCCGGAGGTGCAGGCCTATCGCGCTTTTTACGGACTCGATCTGCCCGGCAAACACCCCGGCGTGGAGCATCGACTGGGCAGTGTGGAGGTCGGTGGTTATCAGGTCGTGGCCCAGGCATGGTGGCCGCCGCAGCCCAAGGCCACGCTGCTGCTGATGCACGGTTATTACGACCATATCGGCCTGTACCGGCATGTCGTGGATTGGGCCTTGAGCATGGGCTTTGCCGTGCTGGCCTGCGACCTGCCGGGGCACGGGCTGTCCAGCGGGGTGCGGGCCAGCATCGGCGAATTCGCCGAGTACCAGCTCGTGCTCAAGGCGCTGCTCGGCGAGGCCGCGGCCCTGCAGCTGCCGCAGCCCTGGCACCTGTGTGGGCAGAGCACCGGCGGCGCGATTGTATTGGATCACCTGCTGACCGGTGAGCCGGCGGCCGCGCTGGGTCAGACCATCCTGCTGGCGCCCCTGGTGCGACCGCGGGCCTGGGGCTGGTCGAGGCTCAGTTACCAGCTGGTCAGGGCCTTTGTCGACGCCATTCCCCGGCGCTTCAGCGAGAACTCCAACGATGTCGAGTTCCTCCGTTTCGTCGCCCAGGACGACCCGCTGCAGCCGCGCAATCTGCCCACCGCCTGGGTCGGCGCGCTGTCGCGCTGGGTGCCGCATATCGAGTCCGCGCCCCGCAGCCTGCGCAGCCCGTTGATCGTCCAGGGCGACGCCGACCTGACCGTGGATTGGCGGCATAACCTCGAGGTGCTGCGCGACAAGTTCGCCGCGCCCGAGGTGCTGATGCTGCCGGGGGCGCGCCATCATTTGGCGAACGAGTCACCGGAGCTGCGCGAGCGTTACTTTCGCTTTCTCAGCGAGCGCCTGGGCTGATCGATCAGCCCTTGCCCTTGGTTCGGGTCAGGTGCGGTCCGCCGTTCTTTTCCAGGTACTGGATGATCATGCCGGCGACGTCCTTGCCGGTGGTGGTCTCGATCCCTTCCAGGCCGGGCGAGGAGTTGACCTCCATCACCAGCGGCCCGTGATTGGAGCGCAAAATGTCCACGCCGGCCACGCTCAGGCCCATCACCTTGGCCGCGCGAATGGCGGTCATGCGTTCCTCCGGAGTGACCTTGATCAGGCTGGCGGTGCCGCCGCGGTGCAGGTTGGAGCGAAACTCACCGGGCTTGGCCTGGCGTTTCATCGCGGCGATCACCTTGTCGCCGACCACGAAGCAGCGGATATCCGCGCCGCCGGCTTCCTGGATGTACTCCTGGACCATGATGTCCTGCTTGAGGCCCATAAAGGCCTCGATCACCGATTCGGCCGCCGTGGCCGTCTCGCACAGGACCACGCCGATGCCCTGGGTGCCTTCCAGCACCTTGATCACCAGGGGGGCGCCATTGACCATCTGGATCAGGTCGGCGATGTCGTCCGGGGAGTGGGCGAAACCGGTCACCGGCAGACCGATGCCACGCCGTGATAGCAGTTGCAGCGAGCGCAGCTTGTCCCGCGAGCGAGCGATGGCCACCGATTCGTTGAGCGGGAACACGCCCATCATCTCGAACTGGCGCAGCACCGCGCAGCCATAGAAGGTCACCGAGGCGCCGATGCGCGGAATCACCGCGTCGAAGCCTTCCAGGGGTTTGCCCCGGTAGTGGATCTGCGGCTTGTGGCTGGCGATGTTCATATAGGCGCGCAGGGTGTCGATCACCACCATCTCATGGCCGCGTTGCCCGCCGGCCTCGACCAGGCGGCGAGTGGAATACAGCCGCGGGTTTCGCGACAACACAGCGATCTTCATGCAACACCTGTAACGGAAGAAGTGGACGCCGGGATGCCCGGTTTGTCCTGGATATAGGAAAGCGCCGGATTGACTACCAGCTGGCCATCGATCAGCGCCTTGGCGCCGATCAGCAGACGGTAGCGCATGGCCTTGCGGCAGGTCAGGGTAAAGTCCACCGCCCAGGCCCGGTCGCCGAGCGCCAGGCCGGTGCGGATGACGTAGCGCACCTGGGCATGGCCGTTGGAGCTCTTGATGGTCTTGATCGCCACCAGCGGCGCTTCGCAGCGCCGATGGCGCAGCTGCACCAGGGTGCCCAGGTGGGCGGTGAAGCGCACCCAGCGCTGGCCGTCGCGCTCGAACTGGACGATCTCGGTGGCGTGCAGGCTGGAGGTACTGGCGCCGGTATCGATCTTGGCCCGCAGCCCGGCCACGCCCAGGTCGGGCAGGGCAATCCATTCACGCAGGCCGATGACCGTGAGTTGATCGAAAGTCTTCAATACGGGCTTTCCGAATAAGGTGCCGGCATTCTAGTCGCAGCTTATGACAACTGCATCCGCCCCCCGTGCGGACGCTCGGCTGGCGTGGTCAGGCTGTGGACCGGTTGGCGGCCTAGGGGCTGTGGACACAACCCGCATTGCCGCGCAGAAGCTGGTTTTGAAACCCGACTCGCGATGAAACGGGCCGTCGGCGGCTTCAGAACGAACAACGAGTCATCGCTTATCGCAGCAAAACAGGCCCTGGAGCGGTTTCAGTCCTCGAGCAGGCGTTTGGGGTGCATGCCGTCGACGAAGCCCATAAAGGGCGCATGGATGCTGTAACCGAGCATGCGCTGCAGGTGCGGGCTGCAGCCTTTGGCCCGCGCGCGCGACACCGACAGGCTGAAGTTCTCCTGCTGGCGGCACCAGGGCGCGCAGTACTGCGCGGTGATGCCCAGGCGTGCCGCCTGGCTGCGGTTGGCGCCGCCGCCATGCCAGAGGGTGCCGATGAAAAACAGCAGCGAGCCGGCCGGCATCAGTGCCGGAGTCAACTGGCCGAGCTCCTCGGCGCGGGGCGTCCGTTCCCCCCAGCGGTGGCTGCCGGGGATCAGCTGGGTGGCGCCATTTTCGGCGGTGAAATCGTCCAGCGCCCACACCGTGGCGGCGCCCAGGGGCACACGCGGACGGGGCACTGGGTAAAACGCGTCGTCGTGGTGCAGCGGTTGCGCCGCCTCGCCGGGGAGGATATTGATCGCCTGCAGCTGCGAGAGCAGGTAGTTGGGTTGTAGCAGGCGGTCGAGCAACGCCAGCACCAAGGGGTGCTCCACCAGCGGGTTGCAGACCTGGGTTTTCTCGATCACCCCGTACAGGCGCTGGGTGGCCAGGCCCTCGAAATTATTGCGCCCGGGCTGCTGCAGGCGCGGCAGAATATCGTCGCGAATTTCCCGCAGCTGCGCGTCGTCAAGCAGGCCGGGAATGATCAGGTAACCCTGGCGGTCGAGGTCCTGCAACAAGGGTTCGAGCTGGGCGGTGGGCACCGGCGGCTGGCTGCCGGCATCGGAGCGGTAGGTGCCGGCCAGTTCGGTATGGCTGTATTCCCGGTAATCCTTCACTAAGATGGGCATCGAACGCTCCTCGCCAATGGGCTGCTGTCAGCAGTATTCGCATGATTGGCCGGGGCGCCAGGGCACTGGCCGGCGTGGCGCCGGAATATGCCGATATGCCTGGGTTTTCTTTTGGTTTTCTACACTGGCGAGCGGTAAGGACAGGATCAGGTGGCGGATAAACAGCAAGGCAAGGGCGAGCAGGACGACGACAAGGTTCGTTTGGATAAATGGCTGTGGGCGGCGCGTTTTTTCAAGACCCGGGCCTTGGCCAAGGCGGCGATCGAAGGCGGCAAGGTGCAGTGTGGCGGTGAACGCTGCAAACCCTCGAAGGAGCCCAGGGTCGGTGACGAGTTGTCGATCCGCATTGGCACCGAGGATCGCCGCGTGCAGGTCCTGGCGTTATCCGCGGTGCGCCGTGGCGCACCCGAGGCCCAGGCCCTGTATGCCGAAACCGCCGAGAGCCTGGCGGCCCGCGAACTGGCGGCGCAGCAGCGCAAGGACGGCAGCCTGGGCATGACCACCGACGGCCGTCCGAGCAAAAAGCAGCGGCGGCAGATTGTCCGTTTTCATGGCGGCCAGGACGGCTGACTGCGACCTGTTGTCGCACGCCGACGCGGCCCGATAGGCAAAAGCGCTGCGGGCGATAGATAAGAGGCGCTTGGTGCGCCCTCGGGTTTGCGCCTAAAATCGCCAGCCTTGCTTATCCCTGGCGAATCCTGGCATGACCGATTTCTCGCAGCGCTTTCTTTTCGACGACACCGACGTGCGCGGTGAACTGGTCGTGCTCAACGACAGTTATGCCCATGTCTTGGCCAAGCACGCCTATCCCGAGCCGGTGGCGCAATTGCTGGGCGAGCTGCTGGCGGCGGCGGCCTTGCTGGTTGGCACCCTGAAGTTCGACGGCCTGTTGATCCTCCAGGCGCGTTCCGCCGGCGCGGTGCCGCTGTTGATGGTCGAATGCTCCAGCGAAGGCGAACTGCGCGGCATTGCCCGTTACCATGGCGAGCAGATCGCCGCCGATGCCGGGCTGCTCGAGCTGATGCCCGAGGGCGTACTGACCCTGACGGTCGACCCCAAACAGGGCCAGCGTTACCAGGGCATAGTCGCCCTCGACGGCGCCGACCTGTCGAGCTGCTTCTCCAATTACTTCGCCACCTCGGAGCAGCTGCCGACCCGCTTCTGGCTGCACGCTGATGGCCGCCGTGCCCGTGGTCTGCTGTTGCAGCAACTGCCGGCCGACCGCCTGGACGATCCGGAAGAGCGCGCGGCCAGCTGGCAGCACCTGACCGTGCTGGCCGATACCCTGACCGCCGAGGAGCACCTCGGGCTGGACAACCAGACCCTGTTGCACCGCCTGTACCATGAGGAAACGGTGCGCCTGTTCGATCCGCGGACCTTGCTGTTTCGCTGCAGCTGTTCGCGGGACCGCTCGGCGGGCGCCTTGGTCAGCCTGGGCCAGGAGGATGCCGAAGCCTTGGTCGCCGAGAACAATGGCACCGTGGTGATCGACTGCCAGTTTTGCAACCAGCGTTACCTGTTCGACGCCGCCGATGTGGCACAGTTGTTCGCCGGCGGTGGTGCGCAGACGCCCTCGGGCACCCGGCACTGAACCCGGGCGCCGGTCCGGGCCGCCGCCCGGTGATCAGAGGCTGCACCCAGCCGATTTTTTTCTGGCATAATCCGGCGCACTTTTTTCGATGTAGTAGCGCCCAGGCCTTTACTACAAAATGTATGGAAACTCGGCCATTGGCCGACGGGGACCCACATGACGCAAGCCAATAACGCCGTGTACACCGACATCAGTGCTGCCCAGCTGATCGAAGAAGCCATCCGTCGCGGTGAAGGCGAGCTGGCCGCCAACGGTTCGCTGGTGGTGAGAACCGGTCACCGTACCGGCCGCTCCCCGGCCGACCGCTACATCGTCGAAGAGCCCAGCACCCAGGCCGCCATCGCCTGGGGCGCGATCAACCGGCCGTTCCCGGCCGACAAGTTCGATGCCCTGTGGGACCGCGTCGAGGCGTTCAACAATGCCCAGGACCATTTCGTCTCCCACGTGCATGTCGGCTCTGCCGAGGCGCACTACCTGCCGGTCAAGATGACCACCCAGACCGCCTGGCAGAACCTGTTCGGCCGTTGCCTGTTTATCAACCCGGCGCAGTACAACCCGGCGGGCAAGGACCAGTGGCAAGTGCTCAACGTGGCCAACTTCGAGTGTGTGCCGGATCGCGACGGCACCAACTCCGACGGTTGCGTGATCCTCAACTTCGCCGCCAAGAAAGTCCTGATCGCCGGCATGCGCTACGCCGGCGAAATGAAAAAAGCCATGTTCTCGGTGCAGAACTTCCTGCTGCCGGCCGTCGACGTACTGCCGATGCACTGCGCCGCCAACATCGGTGAAGACGGTGACACCACCCTGTTCTTCGGCCTGTCCGGCACCGGCAAGACCACCCTGTCGGCCGACCCGTCGCGTTACCTGATCGGTGACGACGAACACGGCTGGGGCGTGGGCGTGGTGTTCAACATCGAAGGCGGCTGCTACGCCAAGTGCATCGACCTGTCGGAGAAGAACGAGCCGGTGATCTGGAAAGCCATCCAGTTCGGCGCCGTGCTGGAAAACGTGGTGCTCGACGAGCACCGCGTACCGGATTACACCGACGACAGCCTGACCCAGAACAGCCGCGCGGCCTACCCGCTGGAGCTGATCGAAAAGCGCAGCGAGAAGAACCTGGGCGGCGAGCCCAACGCGGTGATCTTCCTGACCTGCGACCTCACCGGCGTACTGCCGCCGGTGTCGATCCTCAATGAAGAGCAGGCGGCGTATCACTTCCTTTCCGGCTACACCGCATTGGTGGGCTCCACCGAAATGGGCTCGGGCGGCGGCATCAAGTCGACCTTCTCCACCTGCTTCGGCGCGCCGTTCTTCCCGCGTCCGGCCGGCGAATACGCCGAGCTGCTGATCAAGCGCATCCGCGGCTTCGGCTCCAAGGTGTACCTGGTCAACACCGGCTGGACCGGCGGTGGTTATGGCGTGGGCAACCGCTTCAATATCCCGACCACCCGGGGTGTCATCGCCGCCATCCAGAGCGGCGCCTTGATCGGTACCGAAACCGAGCAACTGCCGATCATCAACCTGAGCGTGCCCAAGTCGGTGCCGGGCGTCGAGACCAACCTGCTCAACCCACGCAACACCTGGGCTGACCAGAACGCCTACGACGACGCGGCCAAGGCCCTGGCGGCGCTGTTTATCGAGAACTTCAAGAAGTTCGACGTGTCCGACGCCATCAAGAACGCCGGCCCGCAGCTCTAAGCCGCACGCCCGGTATAAAAAACCGCCTTCGGGCGGTTTTTTCGTTTTCAGGCCATTTTCGCCCAGCCTTGCCACGGGCTTGGTTGGCACGCCTGGTGTAGGAGCGGGTCATTCCCGCGAATGTTGGAGGGCGTCGCGTCCCACGGGCAGCCGACTTCGTAGGTCGGACACTGGGAGACTGATTGGCGCCGGACTCGAACAGCGTCAGCAATCGGCCGTTCGGTCTCTTGGGGTCGAGGCTCGCCGGGAGCATGTTGTTCGGGACGTGCCGATCGTTGCGCGCTTTAAGCCGGTATCGCCGCGGCGTGGTTGTGGCTCACCGCAAGATGGCGCCGCAGCGCCGGCAGCAAATGGGCGGCATCCGCGCCGACCCCGCGCAGAGTGGCCGAGGCCAGGTTGCGCTGTCCCGGCAGGCCGACGAAGAACAAGCCCGGTACCTGGCTGGCCCGACCGTTACGCTGTAGCAGCCGACCTTGGGCATCGTGCAACGGCAGTCCGGCGAGAAAACCCAGGTTGGGGCGATAGCCGGTGGCGAAGAGCAGGGTGTCCACCGCTTCGTGCTCGCCATCGGCCCAGATCACCCCGTCTGGATTAATGGCCTTGAACATCGGCCGCTGGGCAAGCCGTCCCTCGCGCAGGGCGCGCTGGTAGGTGCCATCGTCCAGCACCGGGGTGCCCTGGTCCTTGAGCCAGCGGCTGCGGTCCAACCCGCTCCAGCGCAGCCAGGCATGGATGTCCCGACCAAGCAGCCGCTGCCGGGCAAAGCGCACCGGTTCGCGGCTGGCCAGGGTCACCTGTGCCACCGCGGACAGTTCATGGGCGATCTGCACCGCCGAGTTGGCCGCGCCCACTACCACCACGCGCCGGCCTTCGAAGCCCTGAGTGTTGCGGTAGTCGCGGCTGTGCAGCCGTTGCCCGGTATAGTCCTGGAGCCCGGCAATCGCCGGTGTATGGGGTTGGTTGAAGGCCCCCGTGGCGATCACCAGGGCGGCGCAGGCGAAGTTGCGGCCATCGCTGCTGTGCAGCTGAAACCCCGCGCCGTCGCGGGTGACCCGCTCGATAGGGGTATTGAGGCGAATCGGTAACTGGAAATGCGCGGCATAGTCCTCGAGGTACGCCACCACCTCGTCACGCCGCGGGTAGCGCTGGGCGTCACCGGCAAAGGCCCGATCGGGCAGGGCGGAGTAACCGGCCGGGGAAAACAGCCGCAGGCTGTCGTAGTAGTGCCGCCAATTGCCACCGGGATGTTCGCCGGCTTCCAGGATCAGACTGTCCACGCCCTGGCGTTGCAGGTGCCTGCCCATCGCCAGCCCCGCTTGACCGGCGCCGATGATCAATACGGAATGGTAGGTATATTTGTTCATATGTGCGCACTCATGCATGTATTTGCAGTTAAAAAAGCAGCGCAAGCCGCTGCCCGTGCAAGAACTCGATTCGCCCTTGGCCGTTTAGCCACCACCGGGGCAGCAGTAGGGGGCGATACGCCTGCATTGCTGCAGGATAGTTTCCAGCCGCTGGACGATGGCCGGGCCATCCACTTCATAGAACACCTGACGACCCTCCCGGGCGGTGCGCAGGAGGCCGGCGTCCAGCAGGATCTGCAGATGACGCGAAACCACCGAGCGCTCCTGAGGCAGGTCCGCCGCTATTTCGCTGATATCGGCGCGGCCCAGCAGCATCACGCGCTTGAGCACCCCTACCCGCGAGGGCTCGCACAGGGCCTTGAAAAAAGCGCTGTCGAAGGTGTCGATGGCGGCGTCGACCGCTTGTTGTCTGTTCAGTGTTGAGTTGTCCATGCGAGCTAATTTATGTGCGCTTTCGTGCACATGTCAATCGCCTTATACAATCGAGGCTGATCGGCGCAGCGCATGGGTGTCCCTGGCGCCGGCCTTCACGCGGCCTCCCAGTGGGCCGCGAGAGGCATGGGGGCTCTTGGCGATGCGGCAGGGCTCCGGGGAGCCAGGCGCGCTCGACCGGGTGGGTTGCAGCTCAGCAGGTACCAGGCACGGCCTCACGCAGCCGCTGGCGTGTATGCACTTTTCAGCACCGGACAAGCGCCATAAAAAAGCCGCCCTTGGGCGGCTGTTTGTGCGCTGCTGTCGATGCAGGTCAGGCACGGGTGTCGACGTACAGCTCCGGTTTCACCGGTTCTACTTCGGGCCGCTCTGGGCGGTCGGTGTCGCTCGCGATGTGCTGTGCCACCTGGTTGCGACGTATATCGTCACGCAGTTCCACTGCCGTTTCCACCATGCTCGGTTGGCTGTCGTATTCACCTTCACTGGCGACTGCCATGTAGGTGTCGATCTGCTCCTGCTGGCTGTTGGCACTGTACAACTGAGTGACGGCAGTACGCCGGTTCGTCTGGCTCAGTTCCCTGCTGTCCTGCCGCTCTGCGACTCGATCACTGGCGCGGTCGACTGCTGTATTCACCTGTTCCGGGCTGACCGGAGACGTGGGTGATTGGGCAGCCTGGCCGGCTCTGTTGATGATCTGGGTGGAGAGGGGCAAGCTGCTGCTATAACCCGATACCTGCATACTCACCTCGTTAATTGCCTGCAGTGGATTCAATGTACTCCGGCATCGGCGGGTCTGTTAGTTGGATTGGCGATAATGGGTTGGTCTACAGCTATCGAATCCTCGCCGCGTTCCTCCTGCTTGGCGCATCGCGCTGCGCAGCCTGCGTTTACTGGAGTGACAGGTTCATGCAACACAGCTTGCAACGTATTTTCGGCTTCGCCCAACTGCGCCCTGGCCAGGAGCGGGTGGTCAACGCCGTATTGGCCGGTCGCTCGGCGGCGGCGATCTTCCCCACCGGCTCGGGCAAGTCGCTGTGCTACCAACTGCCGGCGCTGCACCTGCCGCACCTGACGTTGGTGGTCTCGCCCTTGCTGGCGCTGATGCAGGACCAACTGGCCTTTCTGCATGCCCGTGGCATCAGTGCCGCCAGCATCGATTCGGCACAGAGCCGCGAGCAGGTGGCCGAGACCATGGCCAAGGCCAAGGCCGGCGAGCTGAAGATCCTGATGATCTCGGTCGAGCGGCTGAAGAACGAGCGCTTCCGCCATTTCATCAGCCAGGTGCCGATCTCCCTGCTGGTGATCGACGAGGCGCACTGCATCTCCGAGTGGGGCCACAATTTCCGCCCGGATTACCTCAAGCTGCCCGACTACCAACGCCAGTTCGGCATTCCCCAGGTGCTGTTGCTGACCGCCACCGCCACGCCGCCGGTGATCGCCGACATGCAGCGCAAGTTCGCGATGGCCGAAGACGACGTGGTCACCACCGGCTTCTACCGGGCCAACCTCAACCTGCTGGTGGAACCGGTGGCCGGGCGTGACAAGCAACGGCGCCTGGTTGAGTGGCTAGGGGCTAAGGGCGGTCAGCCGAGCATCGTCTACGTCACCCTGCAGCGGACGGCCGAGCAGGTGGCCGAGCAGCTCAGTCAGCGCGGCATCGCCGCCAGCGCCTACCATGCCGGCATGCCCCATGACGCGCGCGAGGCGATCCAGCGCCAGTTCATGGACGGGCGGATCAACTGCATCGTCGCCACCATCGCGTTCGGCATGGGCATCGACAAGGCCGACATCCGCAACGTGGTGCACTTCGATCTGCCCAAATCCATCGAAAACTACAGTCAGGAAATCGGCCGTGCCGGGCGCGACGGCCAGGCCTCCGACTGCCTGGTACTGGCCAACCGCGACAGCCTCAATGTGCTCGAGAATTTCGTCTACGGCGACACGCCCGAGCGCGAGGGTATCCGGGCGGTGCTCGACGAGTTGCAGGGCAATGCCCGGGACGGTCAGTGGGAGCTGATGCTCAACCCGCTGTCCGAGCAGAGCAATATTCGCCAGCTGCCATTGAAAACCTTGCTGGTGCAGTTGGAGCTGCGCGGCATTATCGCGCCCCGCTATGCCTATTTTGCCGAGTACCGCTTCAAGTACCTGATCGAACCGGACATCTTGCTGGACAAGTTCGAAGGCGAGCGCCGCCAATTTCTTCAGGCCATCGTCAGCACTTCGACGCGCGCGCGGACCTGGTGCACCGTGGATTTCGAGGCGCTTTATCAGGTCCACCAAAGCGACCGCGGGCGGGTGGTGAAGGCCCTGGACTGGCTGCAGGAGAAAGGTTGGATCGAGCTGGAAAGCAAGCAGATGACCGAGGTCTATGGGGTGGTGCAACCCGCGTTCGATCCGGCGGCGCTAAGCCTGGAGCTGCACCGTTATTTCACCGACAAGGAGCGCGGCGAGATCGAGCGGATCCACGCCATGCTGGCGTTGTTCGCCACCGAGCAGTGCCTGAGCCAGCGCCTGGCGGTCTACTTTGGCGATGAGCAGGCACCGGCCCGCTGCGGTCATTGCTCGGTGTGCCAGGGGCGGATCGCGCGCCTGCCCGCACCGCCCGTCCTGGCGCCGCTAGCCGAGCAGGACCTGGCTCGCCTGAGTGGCGGCTTCGGCCACGCCTATCGGCAATTGCGCGGTCAGCCCGCGGGCGTCGAATGTCTGACGCGTTTTTTGTGCGGCATCGCCGTGCCGCTGTTCAGCAAGCTCAAGGCCCGTGGTTATCCGGGATTTGCCGCGTTGGAAAGCTACCCCTACGCCGAGGTGCGCCAGTGGGTCGCGGCCCAGGCGCTGAGCTGATGCTGGGGGGCGACGGCTCCACTATCGACCCAGTCGATAGATGCTATCGGTAAGGGAGCATGGTTTTAAGCGTCGGCCCTGCCTAGCATGCCGGCACTTTAATCCTGTTCCCTGGAGTTGCAATGATTCTCGAAGATGCCATCCGTAGCCGTCGTGCGATCAAGAATTTCGATCCGGCCTTCACCCTGAGCCGCGCGCAGAAGGACGAGCTGTTGCAGTTGGCGCTGTTCGCCCCTTCGGCCTTCAATCTGCAGCATGTGCGCCTGGTCGAGGTCAGCGACCCGGCCCTGCGCCAGCAACTGCGCGAAGTGTCCTGGGGCCAGGCGCAGGTCACCGAGGCCTCGATGCTGGTCGTGGTCTGCGCCCAGCTCGACAGCTGGGAGCACAACGCCAGCCGGGTATGGGCCGAGGCGCCTGCCGAGGTGCAGGCCTTTATGACCGGCGCCATCGACGCCTACTACCGTGACAAGCCCCAGGTTCAGCGCGACGAGATCATGCGCAGCTGCGGCCTGATGGCTCAGACTCTGATGCTTGCCGCCCGCGGCCAGGGCCTGGACTCCTGTCCCATGGACGGTTTCGATTTCGACGCGGTGGCCAAGCTGATCAACCTGCCGGCCAATCACGTGATCGCCTTGATGGTCGCGGTGGGCCAGAAGACCGCAGAAGCCCATCCGCGCATCGGCAAACTGCCCCTGGACGAGGTGGTGATCCGCGACCGCTTCTAAGCCTGCACCGTCAAAAAGGCGCGCCCTGGAGCGCGCCTGTTGCAGTGTGCGCCGTATACCCCGGGATCGGTCGTGGCGGCCGGTCGCCGCCCGTTGTGGCCGTGTCGGAATTGATCGCGGCTGAACCTCGAGGGCCGGCGCGGCTCGAAAGCAGGTGACCAGGACCGGACCTGGTCCCAGGTAATGGTTTGCCGAACAGGAAGACTTATGTCGTTTCACTTTCGCGCACACAAACAGCTTGATCAGCAGGTGCGGCGTCTGGCCGACCAGCGCCTGGCGCGGGCCGGCGATGCCTTGACCCTGGGCAATGAGGACGGTGTGCACGAGGCGCGCAAGCGACTCAAGGAAGTCCGCGGATTGCTGCGACTGGTGCGTTACGCGCTGGGCAAGCGCTGTTTCGCCCAGCAGAGCTACCGGCTGCGCGACCTCGGCCGGCAGCTGTCCGGACGGCGCGATGCGGCGGCGCTGGTCGAAAGCTGGGACGCCTTGCTCGAACAGGTGCCCGTCCGTTTCGTTGGCGCCTCAAACTTGCCGGCGATACGCTTGCGCCTGGTGGCGCGGGTGGCTGTCGAAAAGGGTTCCGGACAGGAGGTCGACACCCTCCGCGCCCAACTGCGGTCGCTGCGCGACGAGACGCACGAATGGCATCTCGAGGGCAGCGGCTTCGCCCTGTTCGAGGCGGGGCTCAAACGCAGTTATGCGGACGGTCGCCTGGCCCTGAAAAGGGCGCAGGAGCACCCCACGGATGACAACCTGCACCAGTGGCGCAAGCGGGTGAAGGATCACTGGTACCAGACGCGTTTGCTCAGCCAGGCCTGGCCTGCCTTGTTCGAGGCGCGGCAGGCCTGCCTGAAGGCGCTGGCGGAACGCCTGGGTGAGGCGCATGACCTGGCCCTGCTGCAGCAATTGCTCGGCGAACGGCCGACCTTGTTTGGCGAGTTGGCCGAACGCAAGCGCGTTGCCCGGGCCATCGCTGAACGGCGAGAGCGGTTGTACCGAAAGAGTCTGGCCGAGGGCCGACGGCTCTACAGCGACCGGCCCGCAGCCCTGGTCGAGCGCTGGCGGCGGCTGTGGTCGCTGGCCGTGGCCGTGGCCGAGGCGCAAGGGGCATGAGTGCGTCAGCGGCGCCGCGGATCATCCTGGTGCGCCACGGTCGGCCCGACCATGACGGCCCGGGCTGGTGCGCACCGGCGGAGATGGGTGACTGGATCGAGTGCTACAACCGGGCCGAGGTCGCCGCTCAGGAATGTCCGGCGTCACTGCCGCCGCTGGCCCGCGCGGCAGGTGCGGTGGTCTGCAGTTCGTTGTCCCGTTGTGTGCAGTCCAAGACCCGGCTGATCGGCGACGGACCGCATCAGGCCGACCCGGTCTATGCCGAGGCGCATCTGCCCTATCCGGATTGGCCATTGCCAAAACTGCCGGCGCGCTTGTGGCGCATCGGTTTTCGGGCAGCCTGGTTCTGTGGTTTCGCCCGGCACACCGAATCCATCCGTGTTTCCAACCAGCGCGCCAAGGTGGCCGCCGAGCGCCTGATCGCGCTGGCGGAGGAAAACGGCTCTGTGCTGCTGATGGGCCACGGGATCATGAATATCCTGATCGCCTGGCAGCTGCGCAGCCGGGGCTGGTCGGGGCCGTTGCACCTGTTGCTCAAGGACTTCTGGCAGCCCAGTGTGTACCGCAAGGCAGGTTCTTGAACCGGCGCGCCGTGGCTGGAAGGCGCCGAGGGTCGCGGCGGTTCGATCATTGTGCGCAAATGGGCTGAACCTCGACCGCTTGGCTGGCTCGAACCCAGGTACCTGTCAGAACGAGGATCATGTATGCACGTGCAAGTGAACAGCAATCAGATCGAAGGCAACGCCCGGCTGCAGGAATGGGTCGGTTCAGCCGTCATGGCTCGCCTCGAGCGTTTCGAGGAGTTGCTGACCCGGGTCGAAGTCCATATCAGTGACGAGAATGCGCAAAAATCCGGTCCCGATGACAAGCGTTGCCAGATCGAGGCGCGGCCCAAGGGCCATCAGCCGCTGTCGGTCAGCCACAAGGCCGCGGACCTGGACCTGGCGGTGGAAGGCGCCGCGGAGAAAATGCGCCACGCCCTCGAGCACCTGATGGGCCGCCTGGATGCCAAGGTGGTCTCCACCGGTCGCCTGGAGCCCGTCGATGCGGCGGTCGACGAGAGTGCCGATGCCTTGCTGGAAGAAGAGTTTCTGGAAAAACTGGACGCCCTGGACGACAACGTGCAGAACAGCTGATCAGACGACGCGGCGTGGGCGGGGCCGCAAGGTGGCTCCGCCTGCACCCTGTCGGTGTCCCCTGCGCCAGCCCTCGCGGTTTTTATCCCAAAGGCCTATCCGAGCTCGGAAAGCCCGCGCAGGGATAAGGATTTTCTTATCCGCCGCAGCCCCACGGTGGATGAATGATGAATAAGGCGTCATCAACCCTACGTCCTGCCATGCGCGCCAAGTGGATCGCCATGGTGTAGGGCGGGCAGTGCCCGCGCTTTTGAAAACTGCTCGATGACAACCCGCTGGTAACCCTACATTCGTGGATCGCTGAAGCGGCTATCAGGCCACCAGGCCCCGTTGAACCATTGGGCCCTGTTGGATATCCCGGTAGGTCGCCACGGCCTCGGCCGCCAGCCGCGGGGTGGCCGACGGCTGGCTCAAGCCATAGGTCAACTGGTTGGCCTGCAACTGCAGGCGCTGGCGGGCGAGGTTGTCCGGCGACAATGGACCCTGGTCAAGGGCGCCATTGTCCTGGCGCGACTCCAGGTAGTTTTCCACCCGCTGTTGGCCAATGCGGTCTTCGAAGGCCTGGGCGGCCTGCTCACGTTGCTGGCGCAGGCGTTCGGCCTGTTCCTGAGCCTGTTGCTCCTGCAGTCGCTCCTGGCGGCTTTGCTGCAGGTCCTGACGCTGCTCCAGGCGCGCCTGGGCGCTTTCACGGTTGGCCTGCAGGCGTTCGCTGGGGCTGGGCGTATCGAGCCCTGGGCGCGCCTGCAGGCCGTTGGCGGAGGCAGGCACCTGGTCCTGGCGTTGCAGCAGGCGAGAGGCGTATGCCGAGTTGCTGAGACTGTCGATGGTCAAGGCCATGGGAATCACCCTGGTAAGTCCTGAGAGTTTCAGTCTAAGTCGAGGTTTGGTCCTGCCTTAAACGCATGAGTCATAAGGCCCAGACGTACATCGTCTAGCACTTTTTCGCAGTGCTCCGGTCGGGCAGCGTGAGAGCCGGGCCCTGGAAGTGGCCGCCGTCGCCCTTGTAGAGCGGTTGGCGCCGCGGGCGTTGGCGAGGTCAAACACGGGCACTGGCCGGCCTGAGTTCGTCGAGCCCGTGACAGGAGCCCGCCTGCGGATTCGAATTTATGTGATGCGGTTCTCGTTTTTCGAGGTGGCCCGGGCTCGGCACCGCACTCGACGGGTCCGTGGCTCTGGACGTCATGTACCGCCAGGGCATTTGGAACGGATGCGCGGGGTCGGGCACTGCCCGCAGTGCTGCCTGGCGGTGTCGACAGGCGCAGGATCAGCTCCCGGGTCGGCTGGCGGCCCATTCCTGTAACTAGACGGCGCACCGGCGGTGGCGGCCGGCGTGCCAGGCCGGGACAATGACGCACTTTTTCGGGGCGCTCCCGGCTGCATCGACGGCCGGCTCTCTCGTTCGCGTGCGCCCTTGCCAGGAGCATGTTCGAGCGAGGGCGCGCCCGGTTCGCCAACCGCCTCACGACGAGCGATGACACGATGAATGCTTCCCTGCTACAGCGCTTCAACCGCACCGGCCTGGTCAGCCGGATCCTGGTCGGCCTGATCGCCGGGATCCTGCTGGCCTGGTGGTTTCCCCCGGCGGCCCAGGCCGTCGGCCTGCTCGGCAAGCTGTTCGTGGCGGCGCTGAAGGCCGTCGCGCCGGTGCTGGTGTTCGTCCTGGTCATGGCCTCGATCGCCACCCACAAGCAGGGCCAGCGCACGCACCTGCGGCCGATCCTGTTGCTGTACCTGCTGGGCACCTTCAGCGCGGCGGTGGTCGCGGTGATCGCCAGCAGCCTGTTTCCGTCGAGTCTGGTGCTGGTCAGCCAGGCCAACAGCGTGGCGCCGCCAGATGGCATCCTCGGGGTGCTCAACAGCCTGTTGCTGAGTGCGGTGAGCAACCCGTTGCAGGCCCTGCTGGACGCCAACTTCATCGGTATCCTGGTCTGGGCGGTCGGCCTGGGCCTGGCCCTGCGGCACGCGAGCGCTACCACCCAGGCGATGATCAGTGACCTGTCCGATGCCGTTTCGTGGGTGGTCAGGGCGGTGATCAACCTGGCTCCCCTGGGTATTTTCGGTCTGGTGGCGGCGACCTTGGCGGAGGCGGGCATGGGCGCGTTGCTGGGTTATGCGCACCTGTTGGCCGTGCTGCTGGGCTGCATGCTGTTCGTCGCGCTGGTGGTCAATCCGCTGATTGTCTTCAGCAAGATCCGTCGCAACCCCTATCCGCTGGTGTTCACCTGCCTGCGCGAGAGTGGCCTGACGGCGTTTTTCACCCGCAGCTCGGCGGCCAATATTCCGGTCAACCTGCAACTGTGCGAACGCCTGGGCCTGCACGAGGACACCTACTCGGTGTCGATCCCCCTGGGCGCGACCATCAACATGGCCGGTGCGGCGATCACCATCACCGTGCTGACCCTGGCCGCCGTGCACACCCTGGGCATCGCCGTGGACATCCCCACGGCCATCCTGCTCAGCGTGGTGGCCTCGATCTGCGCCTGTGGCGCCTCCGGGGTGGCCGGCGGTTCGCTGCTGCTGATCCCGCTGGCCTGTGCCCTGTTCGGCATCCCCAGCGAGGTGGCGATGCAGGTGGTGGCGGTGGGTTTTATCATCGGTATTTTGCAGGACTCGGCGGAAACCGCGCTGAATTCCTCCACCGACGTGCTGTTCACCGCGGCGGCCTGCATGGCGGCGGGCGAGGTGGTCGAGCAGCCCGCTACCCAGGCCGGTTAAGCGACCTGCGGGCGCTGACCTGCGTTAACTGGCTGAAGTGCGGGATGGGTGCTGTTTCGCGTTCGGCGTTTCTGGCAGGATCATCGCGGTTGCCGTTATCCGGAGAGTCGTGACATGCCGCCGCTGACCCGCGAGCAGGCGCAACTGCGCGCCGACCGCATCCAGGTGTTCCGCGAGGAGCTGGCACAACTGCAGGCCGAACAGGTGCTGGTGCTCGAACCGGCCCAACAGGCCGCAATCGCTCGACACCAGGACCAACTGCTGGCGCACTTCGCCGCCAGCCTGGGCATCGATGCCACCCTGCACGCGCGTCGGTTGTCGCTGGGCATGCGGGTCGCCTCGCTGTTCGGCGCCCTGACCCTGGCCACCAGCCTGTTCTTTCTGTTTTACCAGTTCTGGGGCTGGTTCGCCGAGCCGGTACAGGTGGCCATCCTGCTGGGTACCTCCCTCGGCAGCCTGGCACTGACCGTCGGCTTGCAGCGCCTTGACCGCTCGGGTTACTACAGCAAGCTTGCCGCCCTGCTGTGTTTTGCCAGTTTCGTGCTGAACCTGAGCATGCTTGGACAGATTTTCAATATCACCCCCTCGGACAAGGCACTGCTGCCTTGGGCGGCACTGGCCTTGCTGCTGGCCTACCACTGCAACCTGCGCCTGCTGCTGGTGGCGGGCCTGCTCTGCGTCGCCGGTTTTATCGCGGCCCGAATCGGGGCCTGGGGCGGCCTGTATTGGCTCTCCGTGGGCGATCGACCGGAAAATTTCTTCCCGGCCGCACTGCTGCTGTTCCTCTGGCCGAGCCTGGTCGATCAGCGTCGCTTTGCCGGCTTCGCCACCTTGTACCGGGCCTTCGGGCTGCTGTTCTTGTATCTCCCGGTGCTGGTGCTGTCGTTCTGGGGCGAGTCCAGTTACCTGCCGTTGCAGGCGTCCAGCGTCGAAGTCTTGTACCAGTGCCTGGGTTACCTGCTGCCGGCGCTGGGCATCTGGCTGGGTATCCGTCGCCACTGGCCGGCGGTGACCAACACCAGTCTGATTTTTGGCGTGCTGTTCCTCTATACCAAGCTGTTCGACTGGTGGTGGGATGTCATGCCCAAGTACCTGTTTTTCCTCTTGCTGGGGCTGATCTCGGTGCTCTTGTTGGTGCTGTTGCAGCGCTGGCGCAATGGCCCAGTGGCCGCGGGAGGCGAGCAATGAAGGCGCTGACGTCACGACGGATTTTCTGGCTCGGCGCCGGCTTGATCCTGCTATGCAACCTGGTGGCGCTTGGCGGGGTGGCGTACAACCGCAGTGGCGAGCCGGACAGCCGCCTGGTACTGACCGAGCGTGAGTTCGGCAATACCTACAACGTGCTTAACAGTCGGGAAAACTCGGGCTTGAGCCTGCGCCTGAATTGGCGCCTGGACAACGCGGGGTTGGCTGACTGGCTGACCGCGACCAAGCTGCGCGAGCTTGGCTTTCCCCTCGACGGCGCCGAGGAAAACTGGCCCGGACAACTGGCCCGGCAACGGCACCGGGAGTTCTGGTTGGTCCTGGAGCTCGACGGGCCGGCTTATGCCCGGGTGCTGGCCAGGGCCCGCGCTGCGCTGACGGAGGCCGAGCAAGGGCTGCGGGAAGACCCCGCCAGCACCGAGCGGCAGGCCACCCGTGATTACCAGCGTTCGGAGTTCGAGCAGCAACGGGACAAGGCCACCCGGCTGTATCTGATGGATGCGGGCGTGGACGAATTGGCGCTGCGGCGACTGTACCCCGATCGCCAGCGCCATGCCTTGGTGCGCGGACGCCTTAAACCCTATTTTTATGCGAATACGCCAGGGCCCTCGGCGTTTGGCGCCAGCGTCGACCTGGCTATCGAGCAGATCAACGTGCCCCTGGCCTGGCGCGAGGCGTTCCAGGGCTGGGAGGCGACCACGGGCTCGACCCGTGCCGTGGTCGCCTTCGGCCAGCGCCACGAGCCCTGGCTGGTCAGCGTCGAGCGGTTGCCCTAGGGCCTGTGGACACTACCCGCACGGCCGCGTCGACCCTGGTTGTGGAACCCTACCCGGCATGCAACGGGCCGTCGGGGGCGTCAGAAGGCCCTAGACAATCCGTCGGTCGTCGCGGGCCGCCTCGAAGCGGATGGCAATAAACTTGGAGGTGGGTGTGTGGCTGCCATCGCCGACGCTTTCCAGCGGCACCAGCGGGTTGGTCTCCGGGTAGTAGGCGGCGGCTTGTCCCGCCGGAATGTCGTAGGCCAGCAAGGTGAAGCCGCTGACCCGGCGCTCGCGGCCATCTCCCCAGAGCGACAGCACATCGACCTTCTGTCCGGGTTTGTAGCCCAGGCGCAGGATATCCGCCTCGTTGGCGAACACCACGTCGCGCTGGCCCTTGACCCCGCGATAACGGTCGTCCAGGCCATAGATGGTGGTGTTGTACTGGTCGTGGGAGCGCAGGGTCTGCAGGATCAGGTCGGGCACCTCGCCGCGGGCGCGAATGCCTTCGTGCAACAGGTGTTCGGGCAGCGCGTTGGCCTTGAACTGGGCGCGGCCGCTGGGGGTGTTCCAGCGCCGCTCGGCGGCGGCATTGCCCAGGTAAAAGCCCCCCGGCGCCTGCAGTCGCTGGTTGAACCCCGTAAAGCCGGGAATGGTGTCGGCGATCAGGTCGCGGATGCGGTCGTAGTCCTCGATCAGCCAGAGCCAATCCACCGGATGGCGCCCCAGGGTCGCCGCGGCGATGCCGGCGACTATCGCCGGCTCCGAACGCATCTGCGGACTCAGCGGCTGCAACTGGCCGTGGGAGGCATGCACCATGCTGAACGAGTCTTCCACCGTCACCGCCTGCGGGCCGCTGGCTTGCAGGTCGATGTCGGTGCGCCCCAGGCAGGGCAACAGCAGCGCCTGTTTGCCCAGGGTCAGGTGGCTGCGGTTGAGCTTGGTGCTGATCTGCACCGTCAGCTCGCAATTCTGCAGGGCCTCGAAGGTGCGCGGGGTGTCGGGGGTGGCCTTGGCGAAGTTGCCGCCCAGGCCGATAAACACCTTGGCGCGCCCCTCGAGCATGGCGTGGATGGCTTCCACCGTGTTGTGGCCGTCGGCGCGCGGCACCTCGAATTGGAAACGTTTGTGCAGGGCATCGAGCAGGGCCGCCGGTGGGCGGTCGTTGATGCCCATGGTGCGGTCGCCCTGCACATTGCTGTGACCGCGCACCGGGCACAGGCCCGCCCCGGGTTTGCCGAGGTTGCCGCGCAGCAGCATCAGGTTGGCGATTTCCTGGATGGTCGGTACCGAGTGGCGGTGCTGGGTGATGCCCATGGCCCAGCACATGATCACCCGCTCGGCATTGCGGTAGAGCCGGGCCAGGCGTTCGAGCTCAAGCAGCTCCAGGCCTGACTGGGCGACGATATGCGCCCAGCTGCTGGTGTCCACCGCGATCAGGTAGTGCCCCAGTTGCTGGGTGTGCTCGTCGATAAACGCGGTGTCGAACACCCGCGGCAACCCTTCGGCCAGCGCCTCACGGTCCCACTGCAAGAGAAACTTGGCGATGCCGCGCAGCAGCGCCAGGTCGCCGCCCAGGGCGGGGCGGAAATACGCGGTGTTGGTCGGGCGGTCGCCGTTGCTGAGCATTTCCAGCGGTTGCTGCGGATGCTGGAAACGCTCCAGGCCGCGCTCCTTCAGCGGGTTGATGCAGACCACCTGGGCACCGCGCTTGACCGCCTCGCGCAGCGGCTCGAGCATGCGCGGATGATTGGTGCCAGGGTTCTGGCCGAGCACGAAAATGGCGTCGGCGTGTTCGAAGTCCTCGAAGGTCACGCTGCCCTTGCCGACCCCGACGCTCTGTCCCAGGGCCACGCCGCTGGCCTCGTGGCACATGTTCGAGCAGTCGGGAAAGTTGTTGGTGCCGTAGGCGCGCACGAACAGCTGGTAAAGGAACGCGGCTTCGTTGCTGGCGCGCCCCGAGGTGTAGAACTCGGCCTGGTTGGGGCTGTCCAGCCGGTTGAGGTGCTCGGCGATCAGGGCAAAGGCGTCGTCCCAGGTGACGGGCAGGTAGCGGTCGCTGGCCGCGTCGTAGCGCATCGGCTCGGTGAGCCGGCCTTGGTACTCCAGCCAGTAATCGCTCTGCTCGCGCAGGGTGCTCAGGCTGTGCTTGGCGAAGAAGGCCGCGTCGACTCGCCGTTTGGTCGCCTCCCAGTTGACCGCCTTGGCGCCGTTCTCGCAGAACTTGACCATGCCGCTTTCCGCCGACTCGCCCCAGGCGCATCCGGGGCAATCGAAACCGCCGTGCTGGTTGGTCTTGAGCAGAGTGCGGATGTTCTTCAGGGCGTTGTCGCTCTGCAGCCAGAAGTGCGCCACGCTGCGCAGCGCGCCCCAGCCGCCGGCCGCGCCCTTGTAAGGCTTAAAGCGCTGGACCGGGTGTTCCTGGATGGGATGGCTCATGGGCGGTGCTCCGGGCTGTAGACGCGCGGCGCATGGCGCTGCGGCAAGTGGATCAGGTTGAGGTGGTGCTGGCGGGCCCACTGCACGGCCAGGCCGGTGGGGGCTGACAGGCTGACCAGGGTCTGGATGCCGGCGCGCAGGACCTTCTGGATCAGCTCCAGGCTGCAGCGACTGGTGACTATGGCCAGTCCTCCGGCCAGCGGTCGCCGTTGCCGCGCCAGTGCACCGATCAGCTTGTCCAGGGCGTTGTGTCGGCCGATGTCCTCGCGCCCCAGCAGCAACTCGCCCTGGGCGTCCATAAACAGCGCCGCATGCACGGCGCCGCAGCGCTGGCCAAGCGGCTGCAGCGGCCGGACCCGCTCACGCAGGTCGAGCAGCCAGTCGGCCGGTGGCAGGGGCTGGGGTGTCAGCTTGGCGAGGCGGGGCAAGGCCTGTTCGAGGGCTTCCACGCCGCACAGGCCGCAGCCACTGGCACCGGGCACCTGGCGGCGCTGCTGCTTGAGGCGCCAGAAGGCGCCACTGGCGATCTGCACTTGGGCCTGGCGGGCCGCGCCGGTGCCGCTCAACTGAATGTCATAGATTTCGTCGATGGATTGAATCCAGCCATTGCCCAAGCTGAAACCGACCACAAAATCCTCCAGGTCGCCGGGCGAAACCAGCATTACCGCCTGACTCAGGCCGTTGTAGGCCACCGCCACGGCGACTTCCTCCGCCAGTTCGGTGGTGTGCGGCGCACCTGCGGCCTCGACGGCCAGCTCGTGATAGGCATAGACGGCACTTGCGGACGGGGTGACGGCGGGCGAAGGCAGGGGCGGGCTGGGCATGGGCAGTAACCGTGGCAGGTCTCGGCCCAGCCTAGGCCCACTGCCTGGGTGCCGTCTAATCGCTGTTAGCGATGCTGTGATCGATGGGATCTATCAGCACTGAAGCAAGCCCGCAGTCAGGCGGGTCTGGAGGGCGCCTGCGTAACGCCGCTGAGCAGCGGCGCCATTATGCGCAATCCATATAATCGACAGGCTTTTCCAAGCGGCCGGGTGGTGCGCGCACTGGTAATTTAGAGGAGCTGTCTGCCTACGTGGAGTTGCAGGTTACGCATCGCGATTCGTCGAACGGTCGACGAACCCAGTCTGACAAGGAGATTGATATGGCCGCGATTGAAAGCTACAGCATGCTGGTTTACGGCAGTCCATCCGGTTACCAGACCAACCGGGCGCAGATCCAGCTGCGCGGCGCCGGCGGGGCAGTTCTGGCCTGGGTGCGCTTCAACGATCCTGGGCAGTTCTTCGAAGATGATTATGTCGAAGGCAACATCATTCGCATGCACTTGCCGTCCACCATGCTGGCCAGCGTGCTGGACGTGCTGCGCAACGAAAAACCCCTGAATATCTATTTTGCCGCGGGCCGCGCGTTCTTCGGAACAGCCGACGAGCCCATCGGCGAGGCGGAATAATCAGGTCGCGGTAACTCCGGCGAAGCTGAACGGGCGCGAGAGGGCGCCCGTTTTTTATGGGCGTAGGTACGCCCATGGTGCCTGGCCGGGGGGGCTGATACGACCCTTTACCTTAAGTGGGCACTTGGCCGAGCAAGGCCCGTCCTTCCTCGAAGCAGGCCTGGGCCAGCGCCGAACGCGGCGCACTGCGGCGCATGATCAGCCCCAGGGGCGCCAGGGTCTGGGCCTGCTCGATCGGCTGCAGGCGCAGGTGCTCGGTGAGGGCGGCCAGGCCGCCGTGCAGCGGCATGATGGCGCAGCAGAAACCGCCGTGCACCGCCTGCAGCAGCTGGTGCACGGCATCGGTTTGCAGCAGGGGGGTCGGCGCCAGGCCGCGGCTGCGAAAGCCATGGTCGATGGACTGGCGAAAATGCATGCCGCTGGACAGCAGCGCCAGCGGCAACTCGACCAGCGCCTGCCAGCTTAGCGGGCTGTCGCCGAAGTCGAAATGCCGCTGGTCATAGAGCAAGCCCATGCGGGTGTCCTGCAGCGGCAGCGACTCGAAATGCTCGGCGTTCAGCCGATCGAGGAAGGACACCCCCAGGTCCAGCCGGTTGCTGGCCAATTGCTCGAGTATCTGCTCGGAGCTGAGGGCGCAGAGTTCGAAGCGCAGGGTCGGGTGTTTGTCATGCAGGCGGCGCAGCAGTGGCAGCGGATCGAAACTCGACAACGGCACCACGCCCAGGCGCAAGGTGCCGACCAGGCTGCCCCGACAGGCCGCCGCTTCGGCCTGCAACCCCTCGTAGGCCGCCAGCACGCTGCGCGCCCAGGCCAAGACCCGTTCGCCCGGCTCGGTGAAGCCCTCGAAGCGCTGGCCACGGTTGACCAGGGGTAGCTCGAGTTCGCGCTCCAGGTTGCGCAAGCGCATGGACAGGGTCGGTTGGGTCACGTGACAGCGGCTCGCCGCCTGACCGAAATGCCGGGTCTCGTCCAAGGCGACGAGAAATTTCAGCTGTTTGATGTCCATTCCGGCTTCCGCTCTGGCAAGCCCTGGATTCTAGGGCCTGTTGACGCTAACCGCACGGCCAAGGCCCGCGGCACGTTGGGGCTCAGGCGGGCAGCAGGCCTTCGAGCAGCGCCTGGTAATCGTCCACCGCGCAGAACTCTTCGGTGTCCTTCGGGCCCTTGCGGCTGTCAGGTTCACGCACCGCCAGCAAATGGGCCACGCCAAAACGGCCGGCGCTGCGCAGAATCGGCAGGTTATCGTCGATAAACAGGCTGCGCGTCGGGTCGAAGCCGAAGTCGTCGCGCAGGGCAGACCAGAATTGCTGGTCTTCCTTGGGGTAGCCGTAATCGTGGGCACTGATCAGCCGGTCGAAATAGGGCGCCAGTTCGATGCGCTCCAGCTTCAGCGACAGCGAGTCACGGTGGGCGTTGGTGATCAGGGCCACCCGTTTGCCGCTGGTGCGCAAGGCGGCAAGAAACCGGTCGGCGTCCGGGCGCAGGGCGATCAGGTGCGCCACCTCCAGCTTGAGGGTCTGCACCGAGAGCTTGAGCTCGCGGCTCCAGAAGTCCAGGCAATACCAGTTCAAGGTGCCGGCGTGGCGTTCGAACAGCGGTAACAGCTCCAGCTCGGCCATGGCCAGGCTGATGCCGTGATGCTCGGCATAGCGGCGTGGCAAGTGCTCGAGCCAGAAATGGTTGTCGAAATGCAGGTCCAGCAAGGTGCCGTCCATATCCAGCAGGACGGTATCGATGGCGGACCAGGGCAATGGCGGCATATGGGCGTCCCGGCACTGAAGCAAAAACGAAAAGGGGGTGGAGCTGTGTCGGCTGTCGCGAATCGGCCTTGGCGGGTCGCCGCGGCGTTATCCTCCGCGGGGCTAATCGGTCGCGGCAGGGTATGATAACCCGTCGTATTCAGGAGTGTGCCCCATGCGCCAAAAGCCCACCGTATTGGCTCGCGAGATAGTCGCCAGCAGCCGCCTGTTCCGCATCGAGGAGTTGCAGCTGCGCTTCGCCAATGGCGTCGAACGCACCTACGAGCGCCTGGTGGGGCATGGCGTGGGCTATGGCGCGGTGATGATAGTCGCCCTGGTCGATGCCGAGCAGGTGCTGCTGGTGGAGGAATACTGCGCCGGCACCGATGACTACCAGCTGTCGTTGCCCAAGGGCCTGATCGAGCCGGGCGAGGACGTGCTGGCCGCAGCCAACCGCGAGCTGCAGGAAGAGGCCGGTTTTGGCGCCCAGCGCCTGGAGCTGCTGACCGAGCTGTCGCTGTCGCCGGGTTACATGAGCCAGAAGATCCAGGTGGTGCTGGCCCGCGACCTGTACCCGCAGACCCTGCCGGGCGACGAGCCCGAGCCCATGGCCGTCGAGCGGGTCAACCTGCGCGAGCTGTCGAGCCTGGTGCAGCACCCGCAATTCAGCGAAGGCCGCGCCCTGGCCGCCCTCTACCTGGTGCGTGATCTGTTGACCCAGCGCGGGGAGTTCCTGCCATGAATGCCGACCTGAAGGCCGTCCACCCGCTGTTGCCGGCGGTGATCGAACTGGCGCGAGGAGCCGGCGCGGCCATCCTGCCTCATTGGCGCGCTGACGTGGCGGTCACCGCCAAGGCCGATGCGTCGCCCGTCACTGCCGCCGATATGGCCGCTCACCACCTGTTACTGGCGGGATTGCAGGCCCTCGACGCAAGCATCCCGGTGTTGTCCGAGGAAGCCGCCGACATCAGCCTGCAGGAGCGCGCCGCCTGGTCGCGCTGGTGGGTGGTCGATCCGCTGGACGGCACCAAGGAATTTATTGCCGGTAGCGAGGAGTTCACCGTCAATGTCGCCCTGGTTGAGCGGGGGCGGGTACTGTTCGGCGTGGTCGGCATTCCCGCCACTGGCATCTGCTATTACGGCGGCGACGGCCTGGGTGCCTGGCGCGCCGAGGCCAGCGGCGAGGCTCGGCCGATTGCCGTGCGCCTGGCGCCAGCAGGCGCCTTTACCCTGGTGGCCAGCCGTCGCCATTCCAGCCCTGCGCAAGAGCGGTTGTTGGCGGACCTCGGTGATGGTTTTGGCGAGCTGGCTCTGGTCAGTGTCGGCAGCTCGTTGAAGTTTTGCCTGTTGGCCGAAGGCGCCGCCGATTGTTACCCACGCCTGGCGCCGACCTGCCAGTGGGACACGGCCGCGGCCCAAGGCGTGCTGGAAGGCGCCGGTGGCGAGGTGCTCGACCTGCGCGGCGAGCCTCTGACCTACGAGGCTCGTGAATCCTTTCTCAACCCGTCGTTCCTGGCGCTGCCGGCTGCGGCTGCCTGGCGCGGCGAGCTGATCGCCCTGGCCCGCGCCCTGGACTGATGCACTTGCGTCCTCAGTCGAGCATGTCGGCGTAACGGCTGTCTTTCTTGAAAATCAGCGGCCGGGCGAAGCCCGGCACCTGGATTTGCTCGGGGGTGATACCCAGGGCGTGATGGTCGATCAGGTCCTGACCGAAGTTGTAGATGATATCCAGCTGACCCTTGAGCGCGCGCTGGTCGTAGGCCAGCGCCGCGGCGCGAGTCTGTTCGCGCAGTTCGCAATAGTGGGCGTAGGCGACCGGTCCGTAACGCTTGGCCAGCATGGCGTTGACCACCCGTGGCGCCAGCACCACGGCGCTGGCGTTGTTGCCGCCAAACCCCTTGGAATTGAGGAAGCACAGGTCCAGCGCGGCTTCGCCGACGGTACGGTCCGTGGTGGAAAAGCGCAGATGCGCCTGGTGCACGTCGTCGGCCACCGCGTCGATGGTCTTGATCCCGGGGATGATGCCGTACTTGAAACTGCCCAGGGCCGAGATCAGCTGGTCGCCGCTGGCGGTGGCCAGGGAGTGGCCGACAAAGGCCTTGACCGCAGTCACCGGCCACTGGGGGATGGCGAAGGTACTGGCGATGCGGTCCAGCAATTCGGATTCGGTGACCCGGTTGGCCGGGGTGCTGGAGCCGTGGGCATGAATGAAACTGCGTTGTTGCACGCCTTCCAGACCCACCAGTTGCACCGCGCTGGCCACGGCCTTGGCCATGGTCAGGTAATTGCCCGGGCCAGGCGCGGAAATGGATTTCTTGAAACCGTCGGCGTTGATAAAGACGTCGGGAATCGCACCGTGGATATCGGCGCCCAGCTCCAGGGCCAGGGCATCGTCCATCAGCACCACGAACTGGCAGGACTCGGCCACCGTAAAGCCACAGTTCTGGCCAAAGGGTCGGCTGGAGCGGCGAAAGTCCACCTGCTCCCGGCCCTCGATATGGCGCAGGCCTTCCTCGGTGGCCAGGGCGCCCATGGCGCCGTAGCCCTCGATGCATTCCTGGGTGATCGGCGCCTCGCTGTTGCCGACGATGGCCACCCGCGCGCGACCGGCGCCGATCAGGTCGACGGCTTTCTGCAGGTTGTAGAGAAAGGTCGCGCAGGCGCCGGTGATGCTGCCGGTGGTGCCGACGCTGCCCAGCACATAGGCGTTGATAAAGTCGGCGGGCATGCTGTTCAGGCCCAGGGCCAGGTTTTTCGCCGAGACCCGCTTGCCGCGCAGGCGCGACTGCATCAGCCCACCAAACCCCATTTCGTCCAGCTGGCACATGCTGCTGCCGGCAAACACCGCCACCTCGTCGGGCTCGACTTTCTCGACTATGACCTTCCACTCCAGCCCGGTGGAGCGCAATGCGTCGGTCACCCCGACCACGGTCATCTGCAGGCCACGGGGGTGAAAGTGCGAGTTGTACAGCTCGGACGGGTCGAAGCCGCTGGGCAGTTGCCCGGCCGATTTGACCGGCAGGGCGCGGTAGCTGTCGACCTTGAACTCGCCGCCGTCGTGCAGCGTGACTCGCACCTCGTTGCCGTCGATCGGCTCCACCGACCAGCTGCTGGGCAGCGGTTCGGGCAGTTGCTTGCGCGAGGTGATAAAGGTCAGTGCCTGCCCTTCGCTGGGCGCAACCGTAAGGCTTTTCTGCCAGTGGGCCGCGTCCGGATCCAGGTGGTTCGGTTCGATACGGCGCACCAGGGTCGAGGCGAGTATCTGCGCGGCGTAGCGGGTCTCGATCTCGCCCAGGGACAGCGTTTCACCTTCCAGCGACTGGAAGGCGCCCTCTCGCACCTGCAGCAGTTTCATCATCACCGCCAGCCCGGCCAGGGTTTCCTGGCGGGTCGCGGTGTCCAGGCTTTCGAGCACGGTGCGCCGGAAGCCATGGTGAAACGAACTGCGACCGGCCGCGTTATAGCCGCCAAAGCCGACAATCACAGGTAATCGAGACATAACTCCGAAAGCTCCAGATAGAGAGGCACGCGGCAGGGCGCGTGACGTGAGTCGAGAGTGGCCGACGACTCCGCTGGCCGCCGCGACGGCATATCGGCCGCTGGCCGCGATACCGCGCTCGGGCTTGTTCGGCCGAGATGGTTATGCTGACGAAAGCAGTGACTGATTAGTCACGGCGGGCTGTCGTGACATCGCGCTCGGGCCGGGGAAGGAGGAGAGAGGGGCTAGCCCAGGCCTTGCCCCCCACAGCGGCCAGTCTGCTGGCGCTGTGGTGTAGCAAAGACGGCTATCGGCGCGAGGGCGCGCCTCCCACAGACGCTCCCCACAAAAGGGGGCGGGTGGCCGCTTAACCGCGGTAACGGATACCGGTCGCGGCGCTGCTGACGCGGGTGCCGGCCGTGCCCTGGACGATCGCCTGGATATCCGCCAAGGCGCCGATCACCGCGGGTCGGCCGGTGTGGCGAGCGAACTCGCAGGCGGCCTGGACCTTGGGGCCCATGGAGCCGGCGGCGAAGTCGAGGCGTTCCAGGTCGTCCGGATGGGCCTCGGCAATGCTCCGTGCGGTCGCGGTGCCCCAGTCCAGGTAAACCCCGTCGACATCGGTGGCGATCACCAGCAGGTCGGCTTCCAGCTGCTCGGCCAGCAGCGCCGAACAGAGGTCCTTGTCGATCACCGCCTCGACGCCGGTGAGTTTGCCGTCGCGGTAGAGGGTCGGGATGCCGCCGCCACCGGCGCAGATCACCAGGGTGCCGTGCTCGAGCAGCCACTTGATCGGACGGATCTCGAAGATTCGCTTGGGGCGCGGGCTGGCTACCACCCGGCGAAAACGTTCGCCATCGGCGGCGATGCTCCAGCCTTTTTCCGCCGCCAGGCGCTGCGCGTCGGCCTGGCTGTACAGCGGCCCAATGGGCTTACTCGGGTGTTCGAAGGCCGGGTCGTCGGGGTCCACTTCGACCTGGGTCAGCAGGGTGGCGAAGGGCAGGTCGGGCGGCAACAGGTTGCCCAGCTCCTGTTCGATCAGGTAGCCAATCATGCCTTCGGTCTGGGCGCCCAGCACGTCCAGCGGAAACACGCTGGCCGCATCGTAGGCCGCCGCCTGCAGCGCCAGCAGGCCGACCTGGGGACCATTGCCATGGGCGACCACCAGTTCGATGCCGGTGGCGATCAGGGCGATCTGTTCGGCGGCGATGCGCACGTTGTGCCGCTGGTTGTCCGCGCTCAGGCTTTCGCCGCGACGCAGCAGGGCATTGCCCCCCAGGGCTATGACCATTCGCATGGGTTGCTCCTCTTGCCAGTTAGACTATCCCCGCCAGGCGGGGTAATGGCTGCCGGGCACCCCGGGGCGCCCGGCAATGCGCGGGTCAAATATCGGCCAGGGCCGAGACCAGGATGGCCTTGATGGTGTGCATGCGGTTTTCCGCCTGCTCGAAGGCGATATTGGCCGGCGACTCGAAGACGTCTTCGGTGACTTCCACGCCATTGGCCAGGTGGGGATAGCGGCTGGCGATCTGCTTGCCGACCTTGGTGTCGCAGTTGTGAAAGGCGGGCAGGCAGTGCATGAATTTGACCCGCGGATTGCCGGCGGCTTTCATCATCGCCGCGTCGACCCGGTAAGGCAGCAACAGGGCGATGCGCTCGTCCCAGGCCTCGGGTGGCTCGCCCATGGAGACCCAGACGTCGGTGTGGATAAAGTCGACGCCGCGGACCGCCTCCTCGGCGCTCTCGGTGAGGCTGATGCGCGCGCCGCTGGCCTCGGCGAAGGTGCGGCACTGGGCGACGAACTCTTCGGACGGCCAGAGCGCGCGCGGCGCTGCGATACGCACATCCATGCCGAGTTTGGCGCCGATCATCAACAAGGAGTTGCCCATGTTGTAACGGGCATCGCCCAGGTAGGCATAGCTGATGTCATGCAACGGCTTGTCGCAGTGTTCGCGCATGGTCAGCACGTCGGCGATCATCTGCGTGGGGTGGAATTCGGCGGTCAGGCCATTGAACACCGGAACCCCGGCAAAGTGCGCCAGCTCTTCGACGATGGCCTGGCCGAAGCCGCGGTACTCGATGGCGTCGAACATGCGCCCCAGCACCCGGGCGGTGTCCTTCATACTTTCCTTATGGCCGATCTGCGAGGAGTCCGGGTCGATATAGGTGACATGGGCGCCCTGGTCGTGGGCGGCGACCTCAAAGGCGCAGCGGGTGCGGGTCGAGGTCTTTTCGAAGATCAGCGCGATGTTCTTGCCCTTGAGGTGCTGCTGCTCGGTGCCGGTGTATTTGGCGCGCTTGAGGTCGCGGGAGAGGTCCAACAGGTAGCGCAGTTCGCGCTCGCTGTGGTGCATCAGGCTGAGCAGGCTGCGGTTGTGCAGGTTAAACGCCATGGTTGCTGTTCCTTCAGTGGGCAAGCCCGGCCTATTCCTAGGCCGGGCTGGAGGCTAAGTCAGTAGGGGGGCGTGGCGCCGGACTCAGTAGTCCAGCGGGTCGCGGATGATCGGGCAGGTCATGCAATGGCCGCCGCCGCGGCCGCGGCCCAATTCGCTGGCGCTGATGGTGATGACTTCGACCCCGGCCTTGCGCAGCTGGGTATTGGTGTGGGTGTTGCGGTCGTAGCCGATCACCACGCCGGGCTCCAGGGCCACCACGTTGTTGCCGTCGTCCCATTGCTCGCGCTCGGCTTCGTAGCTGTCGCCGCCGGTGGGCACCACCCGCAGTTTTTTCAGGCCCAGGGCCTCGGCGACCACCGCCAGGAAAGGTTTCTCCTCGCGGCGGATGTCCAGGCCGCCAGGGCGGCTGGGGTCGGGTCTGATGCTGTAAGGCGTGATGCCCTCGATCGCCTCGGCAAACACCGTGACCAGGTCGCGGTCGCAGAAGCTGAACACGGTGTCCAGGTGCATGGCCGCGCGGGATTTCGGCAGGCCGGCGACTATCACCCGCTCCACCGCCTGCTGGGCGAACAGCGACTGGGCCAGCTGGCCGATCGCCTGGTGCGAGGTGCGCTCGCCCATGCCGATCAGCACCACGCCGTTGCCGATGGGCATCACGTCGCCGCCTTCCAGCGAGGCGGCGCCGTGGTCCTGGTCCGGGTCGCCGTACCAGACCTTGAAGTCGGCCTCGGCGAACTGCGGGTGGAACTTGTACAGGGCGCTGACCAGCAAGGTCTCCTGGCGTCGGGCGGGCCAGTACATGGGGTTGAGGGTTACCCCGCCGTAAATCCAGCAGCTGTTGTCGCGGGTGAACTGGGTGTTCGGCAGCGGCGGCAGGATAAAACTGGAGCGGCCCAGGTAGTCGCGGAAAAGGGCGATGCTGCTGCCGCCGAAACTGTCCGGCAGGTCGCTGCCGGCCACGCCGCCGATCAGGAACTCGGCCTGGGCGCGCGGCTCGAGGCTTTCCAGCCAGCTGCGCACCTCGTTCTGCAAGCCCACGCCAACCTGGTTGGCGGTGACCTTGCGGTCCAGGATCCATTTCAGCGCCACCGGGTTCTGCACGGTCTCGGCCAGCAGATTATGCATCTCCAGCACCTCGACGCCGTGCTCACGCATCTTGCTGACAAAATCGAAGTGGTCGCGTTTGGCCTGGCTGACCCAGAGCACGTCGTCGAACAGCAGCTCGTCGCAATTGCTCGGGGTCAGGCGTTGATGGGCCAGTCCGGGGGCGCAGACCAGGACCTTGTGCAGCTTGCCGGCTTCGGAGTGGACACCGAGCTTGGGCGGGACGTGCGTCATGTCATTCATCCTTGTTAGAGCGTCAGGAAGCCGTCGTAGAGGCCGTAGGCCGCGACCAGTGCACCGATGGCCACCGCGGCGAAAATCAATTTCTCGAGGGGTGTGAAGATGGGTTGGCCGAGTTCATGTTTGGCCTTGGCGTACAGGATCACCCCGGGGGCATAAAGCAACGCCGACAGCAGCAGGTATTTCACGCCGCCGGCATAGAGCAGCCACGCGGCATACACCAGCGCGACGGCGGCGATCGCCAGGTCCTTGCGCCGCTCGCCCGCCGCCTGTTCGTAGGTTTCGCCGCGTGCCGCCAGCAGCAGGGCGTAGGCCGCCGACCAGAGGTAGGGCACCAGGATCATCGAGGTGGCCAGGTAGATCAGCGACAGGTAGGTGCTGGCCGAGAACAGGGTGATCAGCAGAAACACTTGCACCATGGCGTTGGTCAGCCAGAGGGCATTGGCCGGTACCCCATTGGCGTTTTCCTGGCGCAGGAAGGCCGGCATGCTGTGGTCGCTGGCCGCGGCGAAGAGGATTTCCCCGCACAGCAGCACCCAGGACAGCAAGGCGCCCAGCAGCGACACGACCAGGCCGACGCTGATCAGCACCGCGCCCCAATGCCCCACCACATGCTCCAGCACCGCGGCCATGGAGGGGTTCTGCAGCTTGGCCAGTTCGGGTTGGGTCATGATGCCCAGCGACAGGACATTGATCAGCACCAGCAGCAACAGCACGGTGACAAAACCGATGATGGTCGCCTTGCCGACGTCCGTGCGTTTTTCCGCGCGGGCCGAGAACACGCTCGCCCCTTCGATGCCGATAAACACCCAGACGGTGACCAGCATCATATTGCGCACCTGGTCCATCACGCTGCCCAGGTCGGGGTTTTTCAGGCCCCAGATATCGGCGCTGAAGATCTCCAGGCGGAAGGCGAAAAAGCCGATCAGCACAAACAGCAGCAGCGGCACGATCTTGGCGACCGTGGTGACCAGGTTGATCAGGGCGGCCTGTTTGATCCCGCGCAGCACCAGGAAATGCACGGCCCAGAGCAGCAGCGAGGCGCCGATGATGGCGGCGGGGGTATTGCCTTCGCCAAACAGCGGGAAGAAATAACCAAGGGTGCTGAACAGCAGGACGAAATAGCCGACGTTGCCCAGCCAGGCGCTGATCCAGTAGCCCCAGGCCGAGGAAAAGCCCATGTAGTCGCCGAAGCCGGCCTTGGCGTAGGCATACACGCCGGCGTCGAGTTTGGGTTTGCGGTTGGCCAGGGTCTGGAAGACAAAGGCCAGGGTGAGCATGCCCACCGCGGTAATGGCCCAGCCGATCAGCACGGCGCCGACATCGGCGCTGGCCGCCATATTCTGCGGCAAGGAAAAGATCCCGCCGCCAATCATCGAACCGACCACCAGGGCGACCAGCGCGCCTAGCCGAAGTGTGTGGGGGGACTCGGACATGCACTGGCTCCAGGCGGGGGGTTGGAGGCCATTAGGCGCCCCCATCCGCTACGCCAGTACTGACCTGGGTCAAGGGCTGGTCAATGACCGCTGGTTAATATGGGGCGCAACGCGCCGGACCCCTGGTGCGGGCGTACGAGGAGAACGGCATTTTCAGTCCCGGACATGTGCAAATCGAACGAGGGCCCCTGTGCGGCAACCCCGGGTATCAACTGAGCCTGGATTACGCGGTACGACAGGATGACAGCGGCGTCTGGGTGGATTTCGTACTGGGTGGCGAGATCGGCGCGCAAAGGGTGCGCGAGGGCTTCAGCTTGCACCGCGACTTCGCCTACAACTTTCTGCAGAACGTGGGTCGTTGCCTGCGCAAGTACGGCCTGATCCCTCGCCTGGCACCGCTGTTCCTGTTTCATGGCGACTACGACCGGGTCTTCGCCGACCTGCGGGCGCAGCTGCACGCCCACGCTGGCGAGCCAGTGGACCTGCAGCGCTTTCTGCAGGGCGAGGGCCTGGCCGCAGGCGACAAACAGCTGTTCGCCGCCGTGGGCCTGAGGACCGAGCCTGCCCACCCGGGCTTGTAAATCGCAGGCCTAGAAAACCGAGTGACAGGCCAGTTGCCCTGCCGCTGACGCGTGGTCGCAGCGGGCGGCTCGGTGCAGCGAGGGCAACGGTTTGCCGCAGTCACAGGTCCTTGAGCCGGCACAAGCCTAAGCGTCAGAGCGTCAGTACACCCTGGTAACGGCCATACGCCGCGATCAGGGCGGCGATGGCCACCCCAGCGAAAATCAGCTTCTCGAGGGGCGTGAAGATCGGTTGGCCAAGCTCATGTTTGGCCTTGGCGAACAGGATCACCCCGGGCGCATAAAGCAGCGCCGACAGCAGCAGGTATTTCACCCCGCCGGCGTAGAGCAGCCAGGTGGCATAGGCCAGGGCGACGGCGGCGATCGCCAGGTCCTTGCGCCGCTCGCCCGCCGCCTGTTCGTAGGTCTCGCCGCGCACGGCCAGCAGCAGGGCATAGGCCGCCGACCAGAAATAGGGCACCAGGATCATCGAACTGGCCAGGTAAATCAGCGACAGGTAGGTGCCGGTCGAGACCAGGGTCAGCAGCAGAAACAGCTGTACCATGCCATTGGTCAGCCAGATGGCATTGGCCGGCACTCCATTGGCGTTTTCCTGGCGCAGGAAGGCCGGCATGCTGTGGTCGCTGGCGGCGGCGAAGAGGATTTCCCCGCACAGCAGCATCCAGGACAGCAGGGCGCCCAGTAGGGACACGACCAGGCCCAGGCTGATCAGCAGCGCGCCCCACTGCCCCACCACATGTTCCAGCACCGCGACCATGGAGGGGTTCTGCAGCCTGGCCAGTTCCGGCCGGGTCATGATGCCCAGCGACAGGACATTGACCAGCACCAGCAGCAACAGCACGGTGATAAAGCCGATCAGGGTCGCCGTGCCGACGTCCGTGCGTTTTTCCGCGCGGGCGGAAAAGACGCTGGCCCCTTCGATGCCGACGAACACCCAGACGGTGACCAGCATCATGTTGCGCACCTGGTCCATCACGCTGCCCAGATCCGGGGTGTTCAGGCCCCAGAGATCGGCGCTGAAGATCTCCAGGCGAAAGGCGAAAAAACCGATAAGGATAAACAGCAGCAGCGGTACGATTTTCGCGACCGTGGTGACCAGGTTGATCAGGGCGGCCTGTTTGATCCCGCGCAGCACCAGGAAATGCACGGCCCAGAGCAGTAGCGAGGCGCCGATGATGGCGGCCGGGGTATTGCCTTCGCCAAACAACGGGAAGTAATAACCGAGGGTGCTGAACAGCAGGACGAAATAGCCGACGCAGCCCAGCCAGGCGCTGATCCAGTAGCCCCAGGCCGAGGAAAAGCCCAGGTAGTCGCCGAAGCCCGCCTTGGCATAGGCGTACACACCGGCGTTGAGCCTGGGTTTGCGGTTGGCCAGGGTCTGGAAGACAAAGGCCAGGGTCAACATGCCCACCGCGGTAATGGCCCAGCCGATCAGCACGGCGCCGACGTCGGCACTGGCCGCCATATTCTGTGGCAAGGAAAAAATCCCGCCGCCAATCATCGAACCGACCACCAGGGCGACCAGCGCGCCTAGCCGAAGTGTGTGAGTGGACTCGGACATGAGGGCTCCAGGCCGGGGGACGCCATTGGTCCTCCCAGTGTGGCATGCCATTGCTGATCTGCATGTGGCCATGGGTAGGGGGCCGCGGACTTCGAACCCCGGACGCTGTAGGGGGTGCGGTATAAAAAAGCCCGGCATGTGGCCGGGCTCGGGTATCGCTGGCGGGGTCAGCGCATGCCCAGCCAGTTGGGCAGGGCCAGGGAAAGCCAGGGTACGTAGGTGATCAGGATCAGGAAGGCGAGCAGCAGCATCAGCCAGGGCATGGCGGCGCGGATGGTGGCGGTCAGCGGCATGCCGGTCACCGCCGCGGTGACGAACAGGTTCAGTCCCACCGGCGGCGTGATCAGGCCGATTTCCATATTGACCACCATGATGATGCCCAGGTGGATCGGGTCGATGCCCAGCTGCATGGCGATGGGGAACAGGATGGGCGCCAGGATCAGGATGATCGCCGAAGGCTCCATAAAGGCGCCGGCCACCAGCAACACGATATTGACCACCAGCAGGAACATCATGGGCGTCAGGCCCGCGTCGATCACCCAGGCGGTGATCGCTTGGGGAATCTGCTCGGTGGTCAGCACGTGGGCGAACAGCATGGCGTTGGCGATGATAAACATCAGCATGATGCTCAGCTTGCCGGACTCCAGCAGCACCTTGGGACAGTCACGCACGCGCATGTCCTTGTAGACGAACAGCGCGATAAAGGCCGAGTAAACCGCCGCGACGGCTGCCGCTTCGGTCGGCGTGAACATGCCCGAGTAGATGCCGCCAAGGATGATCACCATCAACAACAGGCCCCAGCTGGCCTTGCGCGCCGCGCTCAGCCACTCGCGCAGCGACGCCCGCGGCATGGCCGGCAGGTTCTTCTTCACCGCGATTATGTAGATCGCGATCATCAGCACCACGCCGAGCAGGATGCCCGGGATCACGCCGGCCATAAACAGCTTGCCGACCGAGGTCTCGGTGGCCGCGGCGTAGACCACCATGACGATCGACGGCGGGATCAGGATGCCCAGGGTGCCGGCGTTGCAGACGATGCCGGCGCCGAACGCCTGGGGATAACCCGAGCGGACCATGCCGGCGATGGCGATCGAGCCCACGGCCGCCACGGTAGCTGGCGAGGAACCCGACAGCGCGGCGAACAGCATGCAGGCCAGGACCGCGGCAATCGCCAGGCCGCCGCGAATATGGCCGACACAGGCATTGGCGAAATCGATCAGGCGCTTGGCCACGCCGCCGGTGGTCATAAAGGCGCCGGCCAGCAGGAAAAAGGGAATCGCCAGCAAGGTGTAGTGTTCGGAGGTCTCGAACAACTTGATCGCCAGCGAGCGTACCGAGTCGGGGCTGAACAGCATGATGGTCAGCGACCCTGCCAGGCCGAGGGATGCGGCGATCGGCACGCCGATAAACATCAGCAGAAACAGCAGCAGAAACAGGAACAGGATGGTCATGGCTTGGGCGCCTCGTGCTCGGTCAGCTTGACGGCTTCGGCGGCCTCGTCGGCCAGGCCCAGTCCGGTTTGCTGATTGCGCAGGATGCGCACGAAGATCTCGAAGAAGCGGACAAACACCATGGCGTAGCCCAAGGGCACTATCATGCCGATCATCCATTGCTGCACGCCGAAGTGGCCGAGGTCCTCGGCCCCGATGCCAGCGGTGAACAGGGTCTTGACCCAGTCGAAGCTGGCCACCGCGATCAGCCCGGAATAGCCCAGGCAGGCCAGTACGGCGATCAGGCCAATGATCCGTTGCAGCGGTTTGCTGGCCAGCTTGACCAGTGCATCGACGCCGATATGGCCGGCGGTGCGCACGCCATAGGCCAGGCCGAAGAAGATCAGCCAGGCGAACAGCGCCTTGGTCAGCGCGTTGCTCCAGGTCATGGCCTGGGCCAGGCCGAGAATGACGTCACCGATGGCCAGCAGCGTCTCGTTGCCATCCAGGCGATCGGCCAGGTTGTAGAACAGCGTGTAGAGGTTGTTGAGGATCACGTAGACGAAGGTGACGAGCGTCATGGCCGCCAGCAGGAAGGCGATGAAACCTTCCTCGAAATGGTTCCAGACGCGCCAGAAGGCGTTCATGGTGGGTATCTCCCGGTGCGGGTGAACAAGAGCCAGGTCTCGACCCGCCGCGGCGACGGTCGACACCTGGAGGAGCCGGGGTTTACTGCGCGTTGGCGGCTTCGGCGGCCTTGATCAGGTCGGCGCCGATATCACCTTCGAACTTCGTCCACACCGGCTTCATGGCGTCGCGCCAGAGGGTGCGTTGCTCGGGGGTCAGGCTGATGATTTCACTGGTCTTGGCGTCGATGATGCGTTGTTTGTCAGCCTGGTTAAGGGCATCCGCCTGTTTATTCACTTCGGCGGTGACTTCGACGACGATCTTGTCCAGTTCACCGCGCACGTCGGCGGGCAGGCCGCTCCAGAAGCTGGTGTTGGTGATCAGCATATAGTCCAGCACCCCGTGATTGGACTCGGTGATAAAGGGTTGCACCTCGTGCATCTTTTGCGAATAGATGTTTGACCAGGGGTTTTCCGCGCCATTGACCACACCGGTCTGCAGGCCCTGGTAGACCTCGGCGAAGCTCATTTTGCGCGGGTTGGCGCGTATCGCCTTGAACTGCTCCTCGAGCACCGCCGACGCCTGCACGCGGAACTTCAGGCCGCGGGCATCCTTGGGTTCGTGCAGCGCCTTGTTGGCCGACAGCTGCTTCATGCCGTTGTGCCAATAGCCCAGGCCGGTGATGTTCTTGCTTTCCATGGCCTTGAGCAGACCCTGGCCTTGCGCGCTTCGCTGGAAGCGATCGACCGCCTGGATGTCGGTGAACAGGAACGGCAGGTCGAACAGCTGGACCTGTTTGGTGTACTGCTCGAACTTGGCCAGGGACGGCGCGATCAGTTGAACGTCGCCCAGCAGCAGCGCTTCCATTTCCTTGCCGTCACCGAACAGCGAGGAGTTCGGATAGACCTCGACCTTGACCTTGCCGGCCAAACGCTCCTCGGCCAGTTTCTTGAACAACAGGGCACCCTGACCCTTGGGCGTATGTTCGGCGACCACGTGGGAGAATTTGATCACGATGGGATCGGCGGCCTGGGCCAGGCCGGCAATGGCGAAAGACAGGGCGCAGGCGACGGCCTTGGCGGTCAACTTGAACATACGGGACTTCCTTGTGTGAGGGGGTGTCGCAAGCCGCGAAGGCCGGGTTGAGAGACGAACGAGCCAGCCTGGGCCGTCAGTCGCAACACTGAATGCGCTGCGCAGAGGGCCTGGAGCTGTTTTCGGCGGTTTGCCTCAAGAGCCCTGGAGCAACCGGCATGCCAGCCTGCCGACGGACCAGCATGCCCAGTCGTCGCCACTCCGGACGGCCCTTGCCCGCCGGACGCGCGGCCGCCTCCACGCCGCCGCGTTAACCCACCGGGGGAGCGCCGCAGGCGCCGGGTGAAAAGGGCAGGGGTGGAGAAGTGGCGGATTATCGCCGCTCAGTCACTTTCATCCGGCGGAATTCCGCCTGTCTCGCTGGTGCTCAGTCCATGCTTGCGCAGCTTGTCGTGCAGGGTCTTGCGCGGGATGCCCAGGGCTTGCGCCAGGCTGCGCAGGGAGTTGTGGGGGCGTGCCAGCTCGGCGGCGATCAAGGCGCGCTCGAAGGCCTCGACCTGTTCGCTGAGACCGCCGCTGACCTCGGGCAAACTCGCCGTCAGGTTGTCCAGGGCCAGCTCCAGGCCCAGGGCAAAACGTTCAGCGGCGTTCTGCAGCTCGCGTACGTTGCCGGGCCAGGGATGGCGCAGCAGCAGCGCCCGCTGCAGCGGTTGCAGCTCGCGCGCGGGCAGGCCGTGGCGGGCGCTGGCGCCGTCGGCGAAATGCTGGAACAGCAGCAGGGCATCCTCGCCCCGTTCACGCAGCGCCGGGATACGCAGTGGCGCGACGTTCAAGCGATAATAGAGGTCGGCGCGGAAGCGCCCCTGATCGGCGGCTTGACGCAGGTCCTGCTTGGTCGCGGCGATCACCCGGATATCCAGCGGCACCAGTTGATTGCCCCCCAGGCGTTCGACCACGCGCTCCTGCAGCAGGCGCAGCAGCTTGACCTGAACATCCAGGCTCATGCTCTCGATTTCGTCGAGAAACAAGGTGCCGCCGTTGGCGAATTCGAACTTGCCGATGCGGCGTTTCTGCGCGCCGGTAAAGGCCCCCGGTTCATGGCCGAACAGTTCGCTTTCCACCACCGATTCGGCAAGCGCCCCGGCATTGATGGCGACAAAGGGCCCGTTGCGGCGGCTCGACAGGTCGTGCAGGGCGCGCGCCACCACCTCCTTGCCGGCACCGGTCTCGCCGAGAATCAGCACGTCAGTGTGGATGCCCGCCAGGGCGCCGATCTGCTCGCGCAGGCGGGCCATGGCCGGTGACTGACCGACCAGGCGTGCCGACAGCTCCTGGCGATCGGACAACGCCAGGCGCAGGCTGCGGTTATCCAGCACCAGGCGGCGCAGGGCCAGGGCCCGCCGCACGCTGTCGAGCAGGGCGTCGCTGGCGAAGGGTTTTTCCAGGAAGTCGTAGGCGCCGGAACGCATGGCCTGAACCGCCAGGGGGACATCGCCGTGACCGGTTATCAACAACACCGGCAGCTCGCTGTCCTGCTCACGGAGCTGGGCCAGCAGTTGCAGGCCGTCGAGGCCGGGCATGCGGATATCGCTAACCACCACCCCGGGCCAGTCACGGCCGATACGCCCGGCCAGCTGCTGGGCATCGCCCAGGGTCAGGACGCTCAGGCCGGCCAGGTCGAGGGTCTGGCTCAGGGCCTGGCGCAGGTGCGGATCATCGTCGATCAGCAGGACCTGGACACGGCTGTCGATGGGGCTGTCGGTCATGGAGAAAGGTCCTCGAACGGTGGATAGGCAGCAGGAGGAGGACATTCTTGCAGCGTCTGTGCCACTCAGCTGGAAAGGTCTTCCGGTGCCTGCAGGTTGGCGCCGGGCGGTGCCGCGCGCAATTGCAGGATCAACTCGGCACCCCCCTCGGCGTGGTTGCCGATCAGTAACTCGCCGCCCAGGGCGCGCATCAGCGTATCGCAAATCGCCAGCCCCAGCCCCAGGCCCTGGGCGCTGGTCTTGGTGGTGAAAAAGGGTTCTCGGGCGCGCTGCAGGGCTTCGGCCGAGAAGCCCGGGCCGTTGTCGCGCACCGTCAGCCGGATGCCAGTGTCGGTCTGCTCGGCGCTGAGGCGGATTCGTCGCGGCGGGGCTTTTTCGATCAGGGCGTCGAGGGCGTTGGCCAGTACGTTGCCGAGCACCTGGCGCAGCCGTGTTTCACCGGCCTGGACCCACAGGGTCGCATCCGGCAGGTCGCGGATCAGCTCCACCTGCATGGCGCGGCGGCGTTTGGCCAGCAGGGCCAGGGCGTCGTCCAGCGCCGGCTGCAGCGCCACGCTGACCGGGGCGTGGCGGTCGCGGCGGGCGAAAGCACGCAAATGGGCGATGATCGAGGCCATGCGCCCGGTCAGTTCGCTGATCAGGCCCAGGTTGCCACGGGCCTCATCGGTGCGCCCGTGGTCGAGCAGCACCCCGGCGTTTTCGGCGTAGCTGCGAATCGCCGCCAGCGGCTGGTTGAGCTCGTGACTGATGCTCGCCGACATGGTGCCCAGCGCCGAGAGTTTGCCGGCCTGCACCAGCTCGTCTTGAGCCTGCAGCAGATCCTGCTGAGCCTGTTCGCGCTCAAGCACTTCCTGTTTGAGGCGACTGTTCAGCTCCTCCAGATCCCGGGTGCGCTCCAGCACGCGTATTTCCAGCTCGCGCCGCGCACGGGCATCCAGGGCGATGCGCTCGAGGTAATGTCGGCGTCGCTGCATCAGCAGGCCGAGCAACAGCATCAGCATCAGCAGCGCGCCACCGCCGATCACCACGGCGGTGCGTACGGGGCGCTCGATCTGCACGGCCGGGGCCAGGATGTTCACGGTCCAGCCGGTTTCGGCGAGCGCGCGGCTTTGGGTCAGCCAGGCATTCGGGTCGAGTTCGAGGGGCGCCGGGGTCAATGTCGGATAAGGTTGGTTGGCGGCTATCTCGCGGCGTTCCTGCGGGCTCAGTGCCCGGCTGGCGCGAAAGCGCCAACGGGGGTTGGAGGTGAGAATCACCACGCCGTTGGCGTCGGTCACCAACAACTGTTCCGGCGTGGTTCCCCAGAGCACTTCGGTATGGTCCAGGTCGACCTTGATCACCAGAACCCCGCGTACCTGTTCGCCGTCCTGCACGGCGGCGGCGAAATAGTAGCCGCGCTTGCCCGAGGTGGTGCCCAGGCCAAAAAAACGCCCCGGGCGTGCCGCCATGGCCTCGCGAAAATACGGGCGGAAGGCGAAGTTGCGCCCGACGAACGAGTCCGCCTGGTCCCAGTTGGAGGCGGCCAGGGTGTTGCCCGCGGCATCCATCAGGTACATCACATCGGCGCCCGTTTGCTCGCGCACGCGGGTCAGCAGCTGATTGGCGCTGTGCTGAGCGGCAGGCTCCCCGGGCTGGGCCAGGACGCTGCGCAAGGCCGGCAAGTCGCCGAGTATCGGCGGTAGCGCCTCGTAGCGACCCAGGGTGCCGAGCAAGCTGGCCACGTACAGGTCCAGGGTCTGGCGGTTCTGCTCGATCAACTGGTTGCTGTAATAGCGTTCGGCCAGTTGCTGTAGCGGCCAGAGCAGTGGCGCCAGCAGCAAGGCCAACAGCGCCAGGCTGCGCCAGCGTGGGCGGTGGTGGGAGGGTGCAAACTCGTGCATCCGGTAGCGCTCGGCGAGGGGCGGCTGGACGCTCGACAGCCTGGGGTCCCTATATTGCCAGCAGTGGGCGGTCCAGGGGCGAAGTTTTCCGCGGGCCAACGTGGTGGGGCGTCCCCGGTGAAAGTGGTCAATACTGCACTGAGGTTAGCTGTCGTGGTCGCACCTCGTCATCCGGCCTTTCTACGCGAAGCATGGATGGGCGCATGCGTATCCAGTGGTGGAGGGTTGCAAGATGTTGTCGTCAATCTCGGTGCGTATGCGCCTTTTAGTCTTGGCCCTGGTGCCGCTGGTCATGCTGTTGGTGGTGATCAGCCTGGCCCTGTCGAATGCCAGCCGCCTGAATGATCACTTTCGTGAGTTGTTTATGGATCGGATGCAACCGATCAGCCAACTCAAGATCATTTCCGACGCCTATGCGGTCAGTGTCGTCGATGCGTCGCACAAGTACCGTGCAGGCGTTTTCGACGAGTCGACCTTTCGCAGCGGGGTGGGCGAGGCTCGTCAGCGCATCGACCTGGCATGGCGTGCGTACAGCTCCACCAAACTGACGGCCGAGGAGCTCTCCCGGGTCCGGCGCATCGAGCCCATGTTCACCACCGCCAACCAGCTGATCGACCAGTTTCTCGGCGAGGTGCAGGGCGGTCAGTTGCGCGCCCAAGAGGCCAAATTGTTCAACGAGCGCCTGTACGGCAGCATCGATCCGCTCAGTGGCGAGCTGGAAGGCCTGATCAAGCTGCAGCTCGATGAAGGGGTCAAGTTGAACGAGTTGACCCAGAGTCAGTACGCCAGCATCAAGCAGAGTTTCCTGCTGATCGGCACCTTGGCGCTGGTCCTGGTGCTGACCGCGGCGTTGATGATCAGCTTGTCGATCATCCGGCCGCTGCGCAGCCTGAGCGCGGTGATCGGGCAGGTGCAGCGCTCCTCCGACCTGACCCTGCGGGCGCCGGTCAATGGCAGCGATGAATTGGCCAGCACCGCCGAGGCCTTTAACACCATGCTTGAACACCTGCAGGGGCTGATTCGGCACCTGGGAGACGCCGCGATCCAGTTGGCCGCGTCCTCCGAGGAAATGAGCGCCATCAGTAGCCAAGTCAGCCATGCGGCGGCCTCCCAGGGCCAGCAGACGGACATGGTCGCGACCGCAGTGCATCAAATGAGCGTGGCGGTGCAGGAGGTGGCCCGTACTGCGCTCAATACGGCCCATACGGCGACCGCGGCCAACCAGGAAACCCGTCAAGGCAGTACGCTGGTCCAGGCCAACCTGCAGTCCATTGAGCAATTGTCGCGTTCCATCCAGGAGGGTGCGCAGGTAATCAATCGTCTGCACACGCAAAGCGATGAGATTGGCACCGTGTTAGGGGTCATCCAGAGCATTGCCGAACAGACCAATCTGCTGGCCCTGAACGCCGCCATCGAGGCGGCCCGGGCCGGCGAGGCCGGTCGCGGTTTCGCGGTGGTTGCCGATGAGGTGCGCAGCCTGGCGAGCAATACGCAAAAAGCCACCGAGTCGATTCGGCGCATGATCGGTGCCTTGCAGGACGGCGCGCAACAGGCCGTGGCCGCCATGCAGCAATCCCGGCAGCAGGCCGAAGGCAGCGTCAGCCATGCCCGCGAGGCCGGTGAAGTCTTGGCGCATATCACCCATGCCATCGAAGGCATTGCCGATGGTAATGCCCAGATCTCCTCGGCCACCGAGGAGCAGACCGCGGTTTCCCACGAGATCAGCCAGAATATCAACAGCCTCAACGACAGCATTCGCGAAGTGGTCAATGGCGCCGAGCAGAGCTCGATCGCCAGTCGCGACCTGGCGCTTCTGGCCACCGGCTTGCAGCAGCAGGTGGGGCGTTTCAAGGCCTGAGGCGCCGGGATTTTTCACCCCCCGGGGACGGCGGCGCTCAATCGAGAGCGCCGCCGCGGCGGTGTCGAGCGCTCCGCGAAACCCAGGTCGGGGGGTGGGGGTTCTGCTCGATTTCACCGCCGCGCCGGGCTCTATGTCGGGCCGCCATCAACTCGCTGATGACCTACAGGGCTGGGACCGCTTAGAATCGGCGGTTTTTAGCTCAATGGGGCGCCTGCCGCGGGCGCGCTTCAAGGGATTCCGATGACCCTCACTCCGTCATGCGCTGCAGACGCAAGCCTCAGACTTCTGCCATTGGTTGTCGACCTGGACGGCACGCTGCTGCGTTCTGACATTCTGTTGGAGTCCGCCTTGGTGTTCGTCAAGGCCCAGCCGTTACGACTGCTGGCGCCTTTGGCCTGGCTGGCGAAGGGCAAGGCCCACCTCAAGGAGCGCTTGGCCCACAGCGTCGACCTGAACGTCGCCAGCCTGCCCTATGACCCTGCAGTCATTGCACTGATCGAGACTGAGCGCGGCAAAGGCCGCAAGGTGGTGCTGGCCACGGCCAGTCACCGGCGTTACGCCGAGCAGATCGCCGAGCATCTGCAGCTCTTCGACCAGGTGCTGGCCAGCGATGGGCAGACCAACCTGACCGATAAGGCCAAGCGCGATTGTCTGGTCGCGGCCTTTGGCGAGCGTGGGTTCGATTACGTCGGTAATTCCATGGACGACCTGTCAGTCTGGTCGGCCGCCCGGCACGCCTATGTCGCCAATCCGGAGCGCGGCGTCCTGGGGCGTGCGCAGGTGCAGGGCAATGTTGAGCAGGTGCTGGATCAGCACCGCGCGGGGCTCAAGGACTGGCTCAAGGCGCTGCGTGTGCACCAGTGGATGAAAAACCTATTGATTTTCGTGCCGCTGCTGGCCGGTCATCAGTTGAACAATCCGGCGTTGTTGCTCAAGGCGGTGATCGCCTTTGTGCTGTTCGGGCTTTGCGCCTCGAGCGTTTACCTGCTCAATGATCTGCTCGACCTGGAAGACGATCGACATCACCCGACCAAGCGCAAGCGTCCCTTCGCCGCCGGTGTGCTGGCGCTCAAAGCCGGGGTCCTGCTATGCCCGCTGTTGCTGGTGCTGGCCTTTGCCGGTGCGGCATGTTGGTTGCCATGGCCGTTTATGGCGGCTTTGGGACTTTATTATGTGATCACGCTGGCGTATTCGATCTGGCTCAAGCGCCTGATGGTCGTCGATGTGATCACCCTGGCGGCGCTATACACCATGCGCATCATCGCCGGGGCCATGGCCGTGGCGCTGGTTCCGACGTTCTGGCTGCTGGCCTTCTCCATGTTCGTCTTCCTCAGCCTGGCATTGGTCAAGCGCTATGCGGAGCTACGGGTGGCCCGCAGCAAGGGGCACACCGACAAGGCCAGGGGGCGCGGCTATTACCCGGACGATCTGGAAATGATCGCATCCATGGGTGCGGCATCGGGCTATCTGTCGGTGATGGTGCTGGCCCTGTATATCCAGGACGGTGCCACGGCGGCCATGTACCGCCACCCGGAGATCATCTGGTCGGCGTGTCCGCTGCTGTTGTTCTGGATCAGCCGGATGTGGATGTTGACCCACCGTGGCGCCATGCATGACGACCCCATCGTCTTTGCCATCAAGGACCGCGTCAGCCTGGTGACCTGCGGTCTGATCGCACTGGTGTTCTGGCTGGCGACTTAAACGATGCCCATGGCCTTGGGTTGGCGCTTGTCCAACCTGTCCGAAGGAGACTGAGCGAGTGTGTAAAAGGATTGATTGGCCCCAATGATGGATTTTATGCGTAGGCGTGTCGCGCCGCAGTTATGGATATTGTTTGTCCTCGCTGCGCTGCTCTTTGCGGGAATGGCCATGGTGGGTACATGGAACAATTTCTCGCCGGTGCCGTTTTGGGATATGTGGAACGGCTACCTGGAGTTCTACCTGCGCTCTGCGCAAGGTTGGGCGCCCTGGTGGGAGTTGCACAATGAACACCGCCTGGTACTGCCCAAGGCATTGTTCTGGCTGGAGCTGCGTTTCCTGAACGGGTCGCTGGTCGGGCTTTTTGTACTGAACTGGTTGCTCGCGTTGTCCGTGTTCCTGGTTTTCGCGTTTGTGCTCAGTCGTCTGACTCCCGCCTGGCGCAGCAGTCGTGGGTTCTGGGTAGCCGCGGGGTTGCTCGGCATCCTGAGTTTTTCCTGGATTCAGGCGGACAATTTTACGTGGGCGTTTCAAAGCCAGTTCTTTCTGGCGTATTTGCTGCCGCTGCTTGCGTTTTGCGTGCTGGCCGAGGCCCGAAGCCAGGACTCGAACAGGCTCTTCGTACTGGCACTGGTGCTCGGTGTGCTCAGTGCCGGGACCATGGCCAATGGCGTGCTGGCGCTACCGGTCCTGGCACTCCTGGCGCTTGTACTGGGCCTTGGCTGGCCGCGTGTGCTGCTGATTGGCGCGCTGGCCGTGCTGGTCATCCTGGGGTATTTCCACGACTACCACACCCCGGATGGACATCGGTCCATGGTCGAGGGGATGGTCGAGCACCCCCTCGAGCTGCTCGAGTACGTGCTGCTGTACCTGGGCGGTCCCTTGTACTTCATGGCGCTCAACGCCAGTCAATGGCTGGCCGAGCTGGGTGGCTGCTTTCTGATCGGCAGTTCGCTGTTTTTTACCCTGAGGTTTTTGTCGGCCGATCAGGTGCGACCTCAGCAGTGGGCGCTATTGGGGTTTCTGCTGTTCGTCGGGGGTACGGCGGTGGGGACGGCCAGTGGACGCGTGACGCTTGGGCTGGATCAGGCCCTGGTCAGTCGCTATATGACGCCGGTGCTGATGGCCTGGTGCGTGCTGGTGGTGCTGTATTTCAACCATTTTGGCGAGCGGCTGTTCGCGTCTACCCGTAACCTGATGCTGTTCGCCCTGGTGCCCCTGCTGATGCTGCCCGTGCAGGCGAGGACCCTGAAGTCGCCGCCGGTGCTGTTCGAGCGCCGTGTGGCGGGCCTGGCGCTCGAGCTGGGTGCGCTGGACACGGAAATTATCGGCAAGGTCTACTTCGATGCACCGCGAGCCCTGTCCATTGCCCAGCGGGCTCGACCGCTGCGGTTATCGGTTTTCGGCTACGCCGGCATCGCTGGCGCGCAGTCGCGGTTGGGCGAAACCTTGGCGACCCTGCCGACCCGTCCCTGCAGAGGTAGCCTGGACCGGACGGCGCCCCTGGTGGGCGAGCCTGGTTTCGAGCGCATCGAGGGGTGGTTGTATGAGCCGGAAACCGAACGCGTGCCCCAGTCGGTACTGCTGGTGGGTCCGCAGGGCGTGATCCAGGGGTATGCGTTGACAGGACGGGCACGTGCCGACGTGCAGTCATTGGTCTCGCCGCAGGCGGGTCTTGGCGGCTTCTTGGGTTACCGGTCCACGCAAGGCATGAGTGAGAGCGCGATGTTCCTGGTGGGTCAAAATCCCGCTTGTCTCTACAAGATGCGATGAGCTCATGAACCTTTCTCTTACTTTCACGGGATCGAACCACCAGTGGGCCAGTCAGCTTTGAAGAACCCATCGGGCTTGCCTCTGGTCACGGTCATCATTCCGGTCTTCAAGGGGTTGGAACTGACCCTGGGCTGCCTGGACAGCGTGCTAGCCGATACGTACGACGACCGGCGGCGGCAGATTTTGGTGGTCAATGACGCCAGCCCGGACCAGGCGTTGGTGGACGTCTTGCGCCGCCGGGCCGAGACCGGCGAATTCAAGTTGATCGAGCATGCGCTTAATCTGGGTTTCCCCGCGGCAGTCAACAGCGCCCTGGCGCAAACGCCTGAGGGCGATGTGGTGTTGTTGAACGCCGATACCGAGGTGGCGCCGCGTTGGCTGGACAAGCTTTCCCGGGCGGCCTACTCCCGAGCCCATGTGGGCACCGTCACGCCCTTTTCCAACAACGCGAGCATTTGCAGCTTGCCGTTTGTCGATCAGGCCGGTTTGCAGGTTTCGCTTGGCACCGAGTACCTGGACCAGGCGGCCGAACGGATCAACCCGCAATGCTATGTCGAGCTGCCCACCGGGGTCGGCTTCTGCCTGTATGTCACCCGGGACTGCCTGGCGGCGATCGGTGGCTTGGATGCGGCCATTTTCGGCCGCGGCTATGGGGAGGAAACGGATTTTTGCTGCAAGGCGCTGCGCAAGGGCTTTGTTCATTTACTAGCGTGCGACACCTACGTTTATCACCATGGCCAGGCCAGCTTTGGCAGCGATGAAGGCGATGCACGACGGCTCGCTGCCGAAAGCCTGATCCACCGGTTGCACCCCAGTTACCCGGCCGACTTGCTGCGTTGGTTGCGGCGCGATCCCGCGAGCGTGCAGCGGATAGCGTTGCTGTTCGACCTCATCCGCTCATCGGAAGCACCCTCGGTATTGATGGTGACCCACCGCATCGGTGGCGGGGTCGAACGTCATATCCAGGAGTTGGGCGCTGTAGTGCAGGGGCGGGCCTGGCCATTGGTGCTGCGGCCAACGGCCAACCGTCACTGCATGACCCTGTCGCTGGGGGTGGACAAGCGCAGTGAGTCATTGCGTTTCGACCTGCAACAGGATGGCGAGCTGCTTTTGCAGCTGCTGCGCGCCCTGGGCGTGGCGCGGTTGCACGTGCACCACGTGGTGCAGGTTCCGCAGGATGCCTGGGCCCTGCTCGACCGGCTGGAGGTGCCGATGGATCTGACGCTGCACGACTACTGCATCGTCAATGGCAACCCGACCTTGACCAACGAACAAGGGCTTTATCAGTCGGCGGTGCTGCCCGCTGCGCTGGTGCCCAGACAGGGGCGAGCCGATGCGCAGCGACTGCAGGATCTGGCGCGCCGGGCGGCTCGTTGTCTGGTGCCGACCGAGCAGGCCGGCCGGCATGTGCGCCAATGGCTGCCAGAGCTCGTCGTACAGGTCCATGCGCATCCGGATCGGGAACTGCGGGGGGCCTATCCATCGCCTCGGCCCTCCCGGGGCGACCCTCTCCGCCCATTCCGCGTGGTTTGCATTGGCGCGTTGGGCCGGGAAAAAGGCGTCGAGGTCCTGAGGGCGGTGGCCAACCTGGCCGCGAACCAGCGGCTGAACATGGAGTTTGTCCTGATTGGCTCGTCGCATATTCCGCTGGGCCGGAATGTCACCACCAGCGGGTCGTATGACGAGGCGGACTTGCAGCGGCTGCTGGCTGGGCAGTCTGCGGACTTGGTCTGGTTTCCGGTGCTCTGGCCGGAAACCTGGAGCTATACGCTGAGTGCGGCATTGGAGGCCGGATTGCCGATATTGGCCGCCGACATTGGCGCTTTCCCCGAGCGCTTGCTGGCGCGCCCCTGGAGTTGGCTGCTGACGCACCGCAGCTCGACGGGCGACTGGGTCAAGCAACTCAAGGACATTTGCCAAGTGTTGCGCGCCGCCGAGCACACGCCCGGGGATCAGCCTTGGTTGCAACCGGCGGTCGAGCCTTTCTATACCCGGTCCTATCTGGTGGTCCCGCCAGCACGAGAAGCAGCGGGGATGCTGCCGGACGCAGGGCAATGGGCCTCTCGCTGCCAGTCACTGTTCAAGGTGGCGATTCCCAAAGGCGGGCGCGGTATCGTGTTGTCGTTGGCGTTGCGCGTCCGGGAGTGGCCGCTGCTCGGGGCAGTGCTGGCCATGGTTCCGTACAATCACCAGCGGCGGATCAAGCGCTTCCTTTCGCGGCGGCCCCTGCATTGATGGGATCCATGGCCGGGCGCGAACGGCCAGGGTGCGAGCCGGCCTGGTGCTGCGTGGCATTCTTTTCAGGCTCGCGCCGCTCTCAAGCGGCAGCCTGGTCCAGTCGGATATTTGAGTAGATCGTTATGACGCGTTCGTTCTGGTTGTCCTGTCTGGCCATTTTGATGCTCTTCACCCTGCCGGTACGCGCCGAGCAATGCCCCGAGGGTAATTTGCTGGCCGGCAAGCTGCCGATCAGCGATGTCGGGGGGGGCGTGCAGCTGGGCTTGGCCACGGATAGCGAAATCATCACCGAGGGCGGGCTGTGGAACGCCGCGCAAGCGCTGGTCTTCGCCGATGTCGGGGCTTTCCTGGTTTACGACCTGGGTGCCGCGTATCCCCTGCAATCGATGTTGTTGCAGGCTGATTCCAACGACTTCTACCGAGTATCAGGCTCGTTGGACAACCAGACCTTCAGTGCCCTGTGGAGCGTGCCGCAGGGTGTCGGGCATGGCCAGCGGGTGCGGATGGTCGGTAACTTGGCCGGAGTCTCGGCGCGCTTCCTCAAGTTGGAGCCCGTCAGTGGTGATGGCTCGTATGCCTTCACCGAGCTGCAGGTCAGCTGCGAGCAGCCGTTTTTGGCACGCCTTAAGGTGGTACAGGCGCAGGCGCAAGGCGTTGTCCAGGAGCAAGCCGCCGACTGGCGCTGGGATGATGCCAGTGCCTCGCGCTGGCAGCTGGTGTTGGCGTTGTTGGCGTTGATCCTGTACGGCGTGCATCGGCGTACGCGTGCCGGCAAGTGGTCGCGTCGATGCACTGATGGGGGCTTGGCGGTATTGGCGCTGGTGTCGGGTCTGACCTATTTCAATTTTGGGGCGTTTCATTTCCCCAACTACATCCACACCTGGGACAGTTACCACTATTACATGGGGAGTAAATACTTCCCGGAGTTGGGTTATGACGGGCTCTACGATTGCTCGGCGATAGCCGATGTCGAGGCGGGACTCGGTGATCGGGTCGCCGCACGCAAGCAGACCAATCTGCAGACCAATCGCCTGGAGGCGACCGACGCACTCCTGGCCGACCCCCAGCGTTGCCTGCAGCGTTTCAGTGCCCAGCGTTGGTCGGCGTTCAAGGCGGATGTCGCGGTATTTCGCGATCGAACGGAGCCGCAGCGCTGGGACATTATGACGACGGACCACGGGTTCAACGCCACGCCGGTTTGGACCATGCTTGGCGCGGCGCTGGCCGGCCTGGCGCCGCTGACTGAGCAGCGGCTGTTATGGCTGACCGCCCTGGATCCGCTGTTCTTGCTGGCGGCGTTCGGACTGATTGGCTGGGCCTTTGGCTGGCGGACGATGGCGCTGGGGATGGCGATATTTGCCTGCTATTTCCCGGCGCGTTTCTATTGGACCGGTGGCTCGTTTCTGCGCTGGGACTGGTTGTTCTGGAGCGTGGCGGCAGTCTGTCTGCTGCGTAAGCGCTATCCCTTGCTGGGCGGGCTGAGCCTTGGCTATGCCGCCTTGTTACGCGTGTTTCCCGGAGTTATGGCCGTTGGCCTGTTGTTGGTGTTGCTCTATCGTCGCTGGAAGCACCGCCGCTGGGACCTGCCAAGTCTGCGCTTTTTTGCCGGGATGCTGATCGTCGGCGCGTTGCTGGTGCCAGCCAGCGAACTGGCGGCGCAGCGGCCTGGAACGCATCTGGCGTTTATCGGCAATACACTTAAACATGCTGGCACCCCCCTGACCAATAACATGGGCCTGCGCACCGTGCTGGCATACCGGTCAGACGAGACCGGCCAAGTCTTGTTCGACGAAGCGCGGCAGGAGCCTTGGCGGGCTTGGCAAGAGGCGCGGCTGGCTGCATTTGGCACGCTCAAGCCGCTGTATGCGGTGCTGGCGTTGGGCTGGTTGGCCCTGTTGATCTGGGCGCTCCGGTCACAGCCGCAATGGGTCGCACTGGCGCTGGGCGCTACCTTGATCCCGGTCGCAGTGGACCTGACCAGCTATTACTATGCGTTTATCCTGGTGTTGGCGCCGCTGTGCGTGGTCAGTCCACGCGCGGGCTACGCGTTGCTGGGGCTGTCAGCGGCAAGCCAGTTTATCGCCTGGGCCCCGTTGGCCGGCATGTCGAGCTGGTTCGATGTGCAGTTCGCCCTGATCTCCCTGCTGACCCTGGTGGGGTTCTTGTTGGTGATAGTGATGGTCGGGCGCACGCCAGTCGGGCCAGGCGACCGGCTGCATGCAGGTTCGGACTGAGGCTGCGCGGTATTTTGTGACGCGCCGCGCGTTATGCCTAATAAAGGCAGGCGTCTGGCAATCCGCGGCAGGCTTGAGTCGTGGTCGTATTGATGCGGAACTGTGTCGCAAAACCGACAAGCCGTAGATTTCACCCGGGCGACCAGCGCCTTTTATGGCCCCGCAACGCCTGCGATCGCGGCGCCTGCGCGGTGGCCAGGAAAAGCGTGCAAATTTCTACAAGAGGCTTGTGCTTTTTTATGGTGCTCCTATACTGGCGGAGCTCCATGGCAGCAGATAGCTTCCTATGTCGCGTGTTGATTGGGGGCTTATGTTGGTCGGGCGAATGCTCGGCTGACCTAAGCCCCCAATTTTATTACAGCGAATAAATGAACATCTGTGGACGGAGCTCCTCTATAACATGAGGCTGTCAAGAGTCCGGTTACTGTTCCCATACCTTCTGGGAAATTGACGTAACCGCTCAATTTTTCGTAAATTGTTCGCGGTCTGGTCTTGCAATGCCGAGGCTTGCTGGATAGCATCACTCTCGCGCTTTGTGAGCAACCCTGCGAAAAAGCTGTTCAACACGTTACATACAAGCTGAAAAGGAATCTCTGCAAATGAAAAAGTTTTTGCCTAAGGCAATCGCTCTCGCTGTCAGCCTCGGTGCTGCAGCTTCCGCTAACGCGACAAACGTCAATTCCGACGGCCTGGGCGAGGTGCTTCTGTACCCGGCCTACACCGTTCAGGAAGGCAACGACACCGCGATCAGCGTGACCAACACCACTAACCAGATCAAGGCTGTCAAGGTTCGTTTCCTTGAAGGCATGAACTCTCAGGAAGTGCTCGACTTCAACCTGTACCTGTCCCCGTTCGACGTGTGGAACGGTGTGGTTGTTCGCACTGACGCCGGCGCCAAGCTGGTTACTCAGGACAAGTCCTGCACCGCACCGGCTATCCCGGCTGGCGGCGTTGAGTTCCGTAACCTGCAATACGCTGGCACCGATTACGCTGCTGGTAAAGGCGGCCCGCAAGGCACCGACCGTACCCGTATCGGCCACGTTGAGCTGATCGAAATGGGCGTGGTTGATCCTCAGTTCCTGCTGGCTCCTGGCGTCAATGCTGCTAGCGCCATCGTCCACACCGCTGCTGGCGTTCCGGGCAACTGTGCTGCCGTTTCCAACGCTTTCAAGGTTGGCGGCATCTGGGCTCAAAACGTTGACGCTGGTATCAGCACTCCAGTTGGCGGCCTGTACGGCGTTGGTACTGTGACTGACGTGAACGAAGGCGCTCAGATCGGTTACGATGCTACCGCTCTGGCTGACTTCTCCGTTGCTCCTTCCCTGCACCAGCTGCCGGGTTCGCTGCTGCCTTCGCTGAACAACGGCGTTTCCTACGCTACCTTCTCCGACGGCACTGCTGCTGACTTCCCTGACAGCGTTGACGCTGTGAGTGCTGTCCTGGCTAAAACCGCTCTGTACAACGAATTCGCTACCGAATCCGGTGTTGACGCGAAAAGTGATTGGGTTGTTACCTTCCCAACCAAATACGAATACGTCAACGTCCCGGCAGCGAACCTGGTTGCTGACCAGCCGTTCGTCAACAAGTGGAGCGCAGCGGTAGTTGGTACCGTAGCCGGTTCCTCTTGCCAGCCGATCGGTCTGCAGTACTGGGATCGTGAAGAGCAAAGCCAAGCAGCTGGCGACATCGACTTCTCGCCAACTCCGGTTGCCGGCGGTATCGCTCTGTGCTTCGAAACCAACGTCATCTCCTTTGACGACAGCAACGTCCTGGCCGGTACTGGTGACTACGTTCACTTCAAGTTCCCGGTTGAGCGTGATGCTGGTTGGGCTCAAATCACTTTCACCGACGCTGCTAACGTGCTGACTGGCGTAAACGGTACCGTAACCAACGGCGTGTTCGCACCGACCGCTGGTAACGTTAACGTCTTCGGTCTGCCGGCTATCGGCTTCTCGATGATCAAAGTGAGCAACGGTGAGCTGCAAGTTGACGGTAAGTCGGTTCTGTCGAACTACTCCGCTGCTTGGGATCACAAAGCTAGCACCCTGCGCGTTCGTCCGTAAGGATTACGCTTAGTGTGTTGACTCCTTGGAGTCAGAGAAAACGGAGCCTTCGGGCTCCGTTTTTTTTTGATCGCTTTTGCGATGCCCTCGGCAGCACTGGATGGTGAATTGCGCCAGAATATGACCCGCCGGTACGCCAGTGAGCGCCAAGCATTTTTTTGGCGGTTTTTTTTTGACGGACGGCTTGTTTTTTTCAAATGGAAGGTTGCGATTAATTTTCCGATTGCCTACTCTGGCCTAGAGAAATATGAGCCAAGGAAATCAGATTCCCTGTTGGCGAAAAAATTCGTAGGCTGGCATCTGCAGCACCCTGAGGAATTTATCGATGAAGAAGTCTTTGCACATACTGGCAGTGGCCGTCTCCCCACTTTTCCTGGGTGTTGCTGTGCAAGCCAATGCCGCGTCCCTGATCGTCGGTGGCGTGCAGTGCGGTCAATATAGCCAGATGAGCGTCAATGCCAGCGGTGATGTCACCGTAACGCTCAGTGGTAGCAACGCCTGCGTGGGTGGTACTGGCGGCACCGGTGGCACTGGTGGTACCGGTGGTACCGGTGGCACTGGCGGTACCGGTGGTACCGGTGGTACCGGTGGTACTGGTGGTACTGGTGGTACTGGTGGTACTGGCGGTACCGGTGGTACTGGCGGCATTCCGGACGGTATCTCGCTCGACATGCCACTTGGGCCATTGTCCAGCAGCCTGATCCGTAAGGCGGCCGGCACCACCTCCTATGTATGGCGCGCGACCACCAACGGCCAAACGGCCGGTTCCGGTTCGGTGAGCGCGACTGCTACCACTCAGTATTCTGCCTGGCGTTCGGTCTCCATTTCGACCATTCCTGGCGATTTCAGTGTTGGTGTAGGTGCCTATTGCGTAGCTGACTCCTCTTCGACCGCCACGGTCAACTGGCAATTCGGCTCGTCGCCTATCTACAAGCAGTGCACCTTGACCCGTGGTAACACTTACTACATCAATATCTCGCACCAGCGGGGCGGTGTAGGTACGTGCTCGATCTCGACGGGTTGCCAGTTCTACCTGAACAACAAAGCTTATTAAGCTGCGTTGAGAAAAAGGCCGACTTGTTCGGCCTTTTTTTTCGCCCGTAATTAGGGTTATCTTGGGCCGAGAGTAGCACTGCGTGCGCCATGGCTGATTGTGCTAATGGATACAATTGACCGGTGTCAGAAGATGCTGGGCTGTGAAGGGATGTTTGCGGGGAATGGTTTAAAGTGCAGCCGCTTGAAATGCGCTGGTGGCTGCGCTTGAATCTACGGGCGTTCGGGCAGCACCGCCCTATATTCCTATCTCGTTCTGCCTTGTCTTAGAAGGTGATGTCCAGGCCTTGCTGTTGGCAACGCTCCAATACACCAGCATTAATGCGAAATACGTCCAGCCGCTTTTTGCCAGGGACCTGGCTTCTGGGTATGACTGCGCTGTAGCCTGGCATGGCCAGAGCGGGCTGCGCAAAATAATGGCTGACATCCGCGCGTGCACTGGGGACTGTCCTGTATAAAAAAATCTTTCCCGTGGCGTCGTGCACGCCGATGAAAACCGCCTCTGGCGTGAGGCCCAATATGCCCGATACCGTATTCCAACCGATAATCTCCAGTAACGGGCCTTCTATCGTTTGATTGGGCGTGGCAGTGGCTGCGTTGATACTGTCTATTTGGCCTTCGCAAGTGACAGTGTCGAGCGCGTTCAGTTGATCTGGCGATAACTCTATGGGTGGCGCGGCGCGTTCGGGCAGGCCTGCCTGGGCGGGCCTGGGGTAGCTGACACTGCTGAACGAGATGCCGTAGCTGGCTTGCCAGCTGGCCCCGCTCCCCGCGGAATCCACTCGAAAGCGACGAACCTGGGGGAGCTGCGATGCCTCCAGTGGCATATAGAGTTGGGCAAAGTCAGCGGTCTCGAAGACGGCAGGAGACAGCAGGAAGGGCTCGCCGGCCATATTCGCGATAAATCGAAACGAGCGCTTCTCACCACTGCTAAGTTCGAGTTCTATTGATAGTGGCGGCGTTTTATAAAGCAGTGATCTTATGCGCCCATAGAGAGAGGGTGTTAGATCGAATTTTACCAGAACCAACTTGTCGCTGATCGGTACATCGACAACCTGGCCAAGCGTAACGCGTCGCTGACCGAGCGACAGGCGTGCTTCGGCGCCGAGTGTCGGCCGCTTGTCGAGTTGTAAATAGCCTTTTTCCAACTGCTGGCTGAGCTGATAATTCCGAAAAAGTGCAAGCCAACTGGGTCCGTCTTCCAGCGCAGGAAGACGCCCGTCAATAGGCTCCATGCGAAATAGAATGCTGTCGGCGGCCGCTTCAGCGGCTTGATGTTGGGCATTTAGGCGTTGCAAGGTCGGGGTATAGACCGAATAACTTTGGAATATGGGGCGGGGGTTCCAGCGGTTACCTGAGGCAAAGAGTTCGGCTTGGTTCACCGAATAAATATCAACGCTGCCGGGCAGCTTCGGAAAATTGAAGCGGGTGTGCAGCGCGCTGAGCGTGTTTGTGTAGCGCGTGGCGAGGCGCTCGGGCTGTTCGAGTCGTTGCCATGCCGCTATGGCGGAGCCCAGATAAAGGGTTTTAAAGCCTTCGATGTGGCTGTGGGCAGTGACATGGGGATGCTGTTCATCCAGGCGGCTCCAGCAGACGGCAAGCAGCAGCAGGCTGAGGAACATGCCTCTACTCGGCATTAACAGCAGCAGAAAACCGCTGATTAACAGCAGCGCATCGCTGGCGATGACTGCATGCATGTCATGGCGTACAAAGCCGGCTTTAAAGCTGATTAATAAAAGCAAACAAAAAGCCGGCGCGAGAAAGCCTTTCTGGCTCCGGCTCAAGGGGCCGAACAGGAGTGCCGCCAGTAAGGCCAGCGCGCTAGCCCCCCAGAGAAGCATCTCGGTGGGGCTGCCTTCTACGCTCATGGCCTCGGTAAAGCCGGAAATCATGGGGATCTGGGTGAGCACGTACGCCGGTAAGTCGACCAGCTGCTGATCGGCGTGGTTCCACAGCAGCAGCAGTGTCGCCAAGGGGGATAGGGTGAAAAGCAACGCTTGGCGTTTATGTCTGCAGCACGCCAGGTAGCTTGCACTCAGCACAAGCAGGCCCAGGCACAACACGGCAAATGAGCCTTTGATGAGAATCAGCAGTCCGAAGGGTGCTGACAGCAGTGTCGGATACAGGGCTACGAGCCGTGAACCGGTCTGCGCGGCCCGGGTGTTGGGAATATTGACCAGGGCCAGGCAAGCCGCCAGTGGGTAGCAGAGTAAAAATGCATCTCTTGAGCTGAGCAATAACGCCAGCGTCAGCGTAATGCTGCCGATCAGCAGCCAGGAGCGATTGGCTGCCAGCAGCAGCGCGCATAGCAGGTAGCCCAGCCCTATCACTGCACCGCCCAGCAGCATCAGGGCGTCCGTGTCAGGGTGGTACATCGTGGTATAGGTCGAGGCGTAGGGGCCCAGCGTGAAAATGAGCTCGCGGCCGAAACCCAGTCCTTGGGCTTGCGCCATGTTCACTGCGAAGGCGAACGACGGATCCAGCCCCGGTTCAGGCATTCGCGGTGCGAAAGGAATGGCGAACAGCAGCAGCGTAAGCCCGAACAGGCATCCGGCGAGCAGGGTGGCGGTTGGATGGCGCATGGACGTCAGCGGGCTATGGGACAAGCTGAGGAGTCTATCAGGCTGTTGGTGGCCTTTCGCGCCTGGGCTCAGCCAGCACGCCAATCAATCCGTACGCGATCCGGCCGCGTGCAGTGTCTTTGGCTTGGAGCGCTCGCGTATTGGGGTGGCCAGGGCCGGGTTCCCCTATGGGTCTGTTCGCCCAACCACTGCTTTGCTGTCTACGCAACGGCCTTGGCGGCCGTCTTTCCTCGGGGGGGGCCGCGGGCTGATAGCGCTGGGCGCACGCGCGGCTGCAACCGCCCACCGGGGCTGCGGATCGGTTGCGATGGCTGGGGCGAGCGCTTATTATCGCGGATGGCATTTCTTAGCCGAAGATTATTGACCAAAAGGTACCCTGATGCATCGCTTTAAAATTAACGCGGCAATGGTGTGCGGCCTGATGGCCGGAATGACTTTTAGTGCTTGGGCTGCCGAAGATACGGTGCTGTTGCAACGGGGCGAGGTGAGCATCACCGAATCCGACCTCAAGCAGCTGATCGATTCGTTGGTGCCGGTCGCGGAACAGGCCCAATTCATGTCCGATCCGGCTCGCGTTCGCAAGATGCTAGTCGACAACTATGTCGTCGAAGAGTTGGCAGTTGAAGCCAGAGAAAAGGGCATGGACAAATTGCCCGAGGTGGTTTTCCGTCAGCAGTACCAGGCTAAAAAAAATCTCGCTCAGTATTATTTGACCTCCCTGTTGAATCAGAATCAACCGGATTGGGAGCAGTTGGCGAAGGAGAGCTACATTGCCAACAAGGATCAATACAAGGTCCCGGAAAAAGTCGAGGCAGCGCATATTCTGATCGCCATCAACGATCAGCGTGACGACGCTCAGGCCGCCAAGCGTGCCGAGGAGGCTTATAAAAAGGTCGTCGCGGGCAAGCAACCTTTTGCAGAGCTGGTCAAGGAGTATTCGGACGATCCGTCGTCGGCGAAGAACAAGGGCAGCCTTGGGGCTTTCGCGAAGGGGCAAATGGTCAAGCCCTTCGAGGACGCGGCTTTTGCGATGAGCAAACCGGGCGAAATCAGCAAGCCGATCAAGAGCCAGTTCGGCTACCACATCATTCAGTTCAATGGTCGCCAGCCGGCGGGCACCATGACCTACGAACAGGTCAAGCAAACGTTGCACAAGCAAGCCCGTGAACAGTTCGCGGCCACCACGCGTGAGAACAAGCTCAGCGAAATTCGCTCTGCCAAGGACCTGAATATCAACCTGCCTGCCGTTGACGAGTTGACGGCGCGGATGATCAAGGAGGCCACTTCCAAGGCCGGTGCTTCGGCTGCTCCTTAAGCGCAGTTGGGGTTGACGCATCAGCCATTGCGGGCCGCCGCAAAGCGGCCCGCAATGGCTGATGCTGAATGGCCGCGGGTCGCCCGCCTGCTGGGCGATTAAACAACCCGCAATTGCAGGGGGCTGTTGAGTGCGACGACCGGCCTCAGTAAGATGCTCCGCTTTGTGCGGCGGAGGCTGATGCGAATTCTTCTTCGTGTCCTGGCGCTGCGCAGGTAGCCAGATGAAACCTATCCTTCAAGAGGTCGAGCGCGTTATCGAAACCGCTTCGATTGCGCTGATCGTGCTGCTTTTGCCCTGGTCATGGGCTTTCCGCTTGCTGCGGTTCTGTACGCGCTTTTCCTTTATGCGTTCCCCCTGTGCCGATGCAGCCTCCGCTGAGGCGAAAAAAATGGGTTTGGGCGCGCAGTTCCTGCAAGTGCGTTTGATCAGCCTGCATCGGCTGGTGGATATGGCCGATTATTTCCTGACGCTCAAATACGGCCGCGGCTGGATGCGGCGTAATGTATGGGTCAGTGGCGACGAACTGCCAGCCAGCACTGCATTGGCGGCGCCTTTGTTCATCACTTTTCACTATGGGCAGGGCTTTTGGGCCCTTCGGTATTTTCGTGATCGGGGTTACCCCGTGGCGTGGCTGCATGCCCCGCCTCCGCTGCGGGCACCCTGGGGCGAGAAGTTCAACAGCTGGATGGGGCGCCGGCGTATCGCTCAAGTGGCTCGTTTGTGTGGTGCCCCGGCCATTGCCGTTGGCGGTAGCATCGAGCGGATGCGCGAGCGTTTGCTGAAGGCGCAGCGGGCGGTGATGGCCATGCCCGACGCGCCTCTTCAGCCGGGCCAATCGAGCATTGACGTGCGGCTTCTCGGGCAGCCTGCACGTTTGCCGGCGGGGGCCATCCGCATGGCCGTGCAGGCAGGCGTACCGGTGGTGATATACAGCATCGTGGTCGATCCGATTACGGGGCGGCGGAACCTGAGGCTGGAAGGTCCGATCCAGGCCGTCACGGCTGAAGCCTTGGCCCAGCGACTGGCCGATCACCTGGGTTCGGCCATTGTGGCCGACCCGTCGGCGTGGCATGTATGGCCGTGGGCCGGAAGTTTTTTCGCGACCGAGCACGGAGAAGCGGGTCGTTAAGGGTGATAATGCCCGACGTTCGCGCAGCCTGTAGGGTCGGGCCCTGTGCCTCTCTGCAACGCCCGATAAACAGCCTATGAGGCGGTATGAAGCATTTTTTGTATTTGATTTTGCAGTTGAGCCGAAGGGAGGTGGCGTCGCGTTACCAAGGTTCGGTGATGGGCATCTTCTGGTCGTTCCTGGCGCCCGTTGTCATGCTGGTGGTGTACACCTTTGTCTTCAGTGTGGTGTTCAAGGCCCGGTGGGGTGTGGGGAGCGATGACAAGGCCAGCTTTGCCCTGAACCTGTTTGCGGGCATCATCGTCCATGGCTTGTTCGCTGAATGTGTCACCCGAGCGCCCGGCTTGATGCTTCAGCATGCGAGCTACGTGAAACGGGTGGTATTTCCTTTGTGGATACTGCCGCCGGTGACCTTGGTTTCGGCGCTTTTCCATGCCTTTATCAGCGTCGTGGTGCTGTTGGCGGCGCAGGCGCTGCTTTACGGTTACGTGCATTGGCAGGTGCTGCTCCTGCCGCTATTAATAGTGCCGTTGGTTTTGGTCGTGCTGGGTCTCAGCTGGACTTTGGCCGCGCTGGGGGTTTTCCTGCGAGACATCAGCCAGTTGGTACCGATGATCGTAATGGTGATGATGTTCATGTCACCCATTTTTTATCCGGTGTCCGCCCTTCCAGAAGCCTATCAGTCCTGGCTGTACCTCAATCCGCTGACGCCTGCTATCGAAATGGTCCGGGCATTGATTCTGGAAGGGCGCCTGCCTGCCTGGGAGGGATTCGCCCTGTACCTGCTCGCTGGCGTGGCGTGCGCGGGCATCGGCCTGGGCTTCTTCGCTCGAGTCCGTCGGGGGTTTGCCGATGTCCTCTGATATCGCCATCAGCCTGACCAAGGTCAGCAAGGTGTATCGCATTTTCAGTTCGCCTGGCCAGCGTCTGCTGCACTTGCTGTTTGGACTTAGGCGTGGCCAGCAGCGGGAATTTCACGCCTTGCACGACGTCAGCTTCGAGGTTCGCCGTGGCGAAACGCTGGGTATCATCGGTCGCAACGGCGCGGGCAAGTCCACGTTGCTGCAAATCATCTGTGATACCCTCACGCCCACTTCGGGCCAGGTCCAGGTTCATGGGCGCATAGCGGCGCTGTTGGAGTTGGGGGCCGGATTCAGTCCAGAGTTCAGCGGGCGCGAAAACGTCTATATGAGTGCCGCCATTCACGGGCTGAGCCATGCCGATATCGAATCCCGGATGGCCGCGATTCTGGGATTCGCGGAAATCGGTGATTTCATCGATCAGCCGGTCAAGACCTATTCCAGTGGCATGTTTGTGCGCCTGGCTTTTGCGGTGATTGTTCATCTGGATGCGGACATCTTGGTCATCGACGAGGCGTTGGCGGTCGGTGATGTGTATTTCACCCAAAAATGCATGCGCTATTTGCGTGAGTTCGCTAAAACCGGGACCTTGCTGTTCGTCAGCCACGATACCAATTCGGTGGTGAACCTCTGTCAGCGCGCGGTATGGCTGGATAAAGGCCGAATGATGAAATTTGGTGAGGCCCGCCAGGTCAGCGATGCGTATCTCGGCTCTTTTTATGAGGACCGTCTGGCGGACGCCACGCCGCTCGAGGCCAATGGCGTGTCGGTTGAGCCGGTTGTCAGCGATGCGATCCGTAACGAGTTCGGCCTGGGTGGTGGGCGAATTGAAAGCTGTCAGTTGCTCGACGCCGAGGGGCAGGTGGTGCGTCTGCTGGATGCCCCGCAGCGCGTCAGTCTGGTCGTGGTGTGTGTGGCGCATACGCGCATCGAATCCCCGATACTGGGGTTTTTTATCAAGGATCGCCTGAGCCAGGCGTTGTGCGGGGAAAACTCCATCAAGTGGCTGCCCGAGCGCCCCGAGATGCCCGCGGGTTCACGTTGGCGAGTGGAGTTCGAGTTCCTGCTGCCACATCTGGCCACGGGGCAGTACACCATCAGCGTGGCGTTGGGCGCCGGGACTCAAGCACAACACGTGCAGCATCACTGGATCCACGATGCATTGGATTTCAAGGCTCAGGCCGATCCGAACCTCACGGGACTGTTCGAGCTGGAGCAGGTAGGGTGCCGGGTAACGCCGGCAAATATGCCTGTCAGCGGTTAGGTAACTGCAGGGCATGGACGTTTAAACCGGGTGCGCTTTTTTTCCGTCACGTGTGCGCCCGACGATTTGGCAAGAAACCGTACGCGAGGCTGGGACGCGGGGCATGCTAGGCCCGCCCCGATGCCAGCGTATGGTTTCGCACAGCAGATGAAAAACCAGCATGTCAGATACTTTTGATTTATTGCATTACGCCGCATTCGCCGAGGCGCCGGAGCGACTGACCAGCATCGAGTCCTGGCATCGGCATATCCCGTTCGCGTTCGCGTTGCTGGCCATGGTTCGCCCGCGCGTGCTGGTCGAACTGGGCACTCACCGAGGCGACTCCTACAGCGCCTTTTGTCAGGGCGTGAGCCATCAAGCCCTGGAAACCCGCTGTTTTGCCGTCGATACCTGGCAAGGCGATAGCCAGGCGGGTCTGTACGAAGACGACATCTACGCCGAGCTGTCACGTTATCACGACCCGCGTTACAGCAGCTTTTCCAGCCTGATGCGCATGACCTTCGACGATGCGCAGTTGCACTTCGAGGATGGCAGTGTCGATCTGCTGCACATCGACGGCTTGCACACCTATGACGCGGTGCGTCACGATTTTGAGTCCTGGTTGCCGAAGCTGAGCGACCGCGCGGTGGTGTTGTTTCACGATACCAATGTACGCCGCGGCGATTTTGCCGTGTGGAAACTGTGGGGCGAACTGACGCAGCGTTACTCGGGTTTCGAGTTCCCTTATGGCTTTGGGCTGGGCGTGCTGGTGGTCGGGGCGAATCCGCCGCCGGCATTGCTGCAGTTTATCGCATTGGCCCAGGCAGACCCGAACAGGGTCGTGCAACTGTTCCATGGGCTGGGCGATGCCGCCGCCTATTTCAAGGCGCAGCGCGAACTCGAGACCACCCGTGAACGGCTGGAAGCCGTTGGCAGCCAGTTGGGCGATGCCCGTACGGTAGTCGAGGCCCGTGATCAGCACTTGCAACAAGTTCTGGCCCAGGTCGAATCCCTGGGCGCTCAGCTGATCGAGGCGCGCGCGGTGGTCGAGCAGCGCGACGAACACTTGCAGCAGATGAGCAGCGTGCACTTCCTGGCGCAGCGATCTCACGAGCGGGAGCGCGAGCAGTTGATGAGCCGGGTCGCGTTGCTCGACCTGCGCTTGGCACAGGTACTCGGCAGTCGGGTGTGGCGGCTGCGCAACCGTTTGTTGCGTTTGGTGGGGCGGCCGGAACCGTTGCTGGTGGCCGGTCTGCCGGTGCACGTGCCACGTCCCTGGCCGCCTGCCCAGGTACCGGTGGTCGATGTCATCATCCCGGTCTACCGAGGGTTGGAAGAGACCCGGCGTTGTATCGAGAGTGTCCTGGCCAGTGCCTACCTGGCGCAGTCCGAAGTCATAGTGATCAACGATGCCAGTCCCGATCCTCAACTGGTGGACTGGTTGGCGACCCTGGACGGGCGCGTCACCCTGTTGCATAACGAGCAGAACCTCGGTTTTGTCGGCACGGTCAACCGTGGCATGTGCCTGCACCCCGAGCGGGACGTGGTGCTGGTCAACAGTGACACCGAGGTGGCCAACGACTGGCTGGACCGATTGCAGCAAGCGGCCTATGGCGCGGCGGAGGTTGGCTCAGTCACGCCTTTTTCGAACAACGCCACGCTCTGCAGTTATCCGCAGCTGTGCCAGGACAACCCCTTGCCTGCGGGGCTGGATACGGCGGAGTTGGACCGCCTGTTCAAGCAGGTCAATGCCGGACAGGTGGTGGACATTCCTACCGGTGTGGGGTTCTGCATGTTCATTCGCCGTGACTGCCTGGAGGAGAACGGCCTGTTCAATGCCGAGCTCTTTGGTCGAGGCTACGGTGAAGAAAATGAATTTTGCATGCGTTCGGCGGCCCGCGGCTGGCGACACCTGCTGTGTGCCGACACCTTTGTTTATCACGCCGGTGGCGTCAGCTTCGCCAATACCCAGGGCGAGCATCAACAGATCGGTCGGCGGGCGCTGAATCGCCTCTACCCCGATTATGACCGGCTTATTCAGCAGCACCTGGTTCAGGATCCATCGGCGCATCTGCGCTTCGCGGTAGATATGGCCCTGGCCAAGGCCAGCGGCAAGCCGGTCATCCTGATGATCAATCACCGTCGAGGAGGTGGCACCGAGCGCCACTTGCGTGACCTGGGCCGTGAGTTGGCGGACAACGCCGAAATTTATGTACTGCGTCCCCTCGATGAAGGTGGCAAGGCATCGCTGGGCCCCTTGAACGGTGGTCAGCGTGCACATCTGGTGTTCGATCCAATCACGGATTTTGAACTGCTGCTGGGTACGCTGCGCGAGCTGGGTGTCACCCGCCTGCACTTCCATCACACGATCGGGGTGCATTTGCAGTTTTTATTGCTGCCCGAAAAACTCTCGTTACCCTACGACGTCACGGTTCACGACTACTACCTGGCGTGTCCGCAGGTGACGCTGGCAGATCGACAGGGGCGCTACTGTGGGGCGCCCGACGAAGCCGGTTGTAACAGCTGCCTGGCGTCGCGGCCGGCTCCCGGCGGTGCGGATATCCAACACTGGCGGAGCTTTGGCGCGATTCTGCTGAATGGGGCGGAGCGGGTTTTCGTGCCGTGCCAGGACACCTTGGCGCGCATGCGCCGTTATTTTCCGGATGCCCCGTTGCACTGCGCGGTGCATGAGCAGAGCCTGCGAGTGATCCCGGTCGAACCGCTGGCGCTGGTGGCCGAGCGGCCGCTGAAAATTGCCGTGCTCGGCGCCTTGAGTCTGTTCAAGGGCGCCGATGCGCTGGAAGGTTGCGCCCTCGAGGCCCGCCGGCGTCGGTTACCCCTGGAGTTCCATTTGCTGGGGTTTGCGTACCGGCATCTGCGTAGTCATCCGGTCAGCACCTTACATACCCACGGTGCCTACCAGGAAGACGAACTGGCGCACTTGTTGAAAGCACTGCAGCCGGACCTGGTGTGGTTCCCGGGCAGCTGCCCGGAAACCTACAGTTACACCCTGTCCGCGTGCTTGATCGATGGTCTGCCGGTAGTGGCGCCAGCGATCGGTGCATTCTCGGAGCGGTTGGCCGGACGCTCCTGGAGCTGGCTGGTACAACCCGACCGCAGTGTCGATGAAATCCTCGACCACCTGCTGGACGTGCGCAGGCAATTGCTGGCAGGCGAGGCGCCGCAGGTGGTGAGCGCGCCTGCGACGCCTATCGGCTTCAGCTACCGCGAGGACTACCTGGCGGAACTGCCACGGGAGCCCGCGCAGACGCTGCCGCCAACCGATTGGGCGGCATTGCTGCTGCGCTGGTCACGTCTTGGCACAATCGCACCGGCCGCGGATGACCCGCTCTCGCGGTATCCTCGTGGCCTGCGGGCACTGCGTCAGGCCTTGGGGTCGCGTTGGATCCGCCCCTTGTTTCTGCGTGTGCCGACCGCCTGGCGGATCAAGGCCAAGCAACTGCTGTTGCGCAAGGCGTGATTTATTTAGTCGGTCCCGGATGGGGTCGACCGACAGAGAGAATGGCTGATGTATCGATTGGGTGAATGGCTGACGTCTGCCGGCAAACTGTCCGAGACGGATCTGCAGCGCGCGATCCAGATCCAGAAAATCTCCGGCGGCAAGCTTGGCAATATTCTCGTCAGGCTGGGCATGGTGGCGGAGCGCGATATTGCCGCGATCCAGGTGGAGCGTTTCGGTTACACGCTGATCGGTGCCGAGGATTATCCGGAGTCTCCCGTGCTGGACGCGGGTCTGATCTCGCCGTTGTTCATGCGCGAGCAACATGTATTGCCCCTGGCCGACGATGGCGAGCGGTTGAAAGTCGCCATGCTCGACCCCTCCGATGCCTTTGTCCTGCAGGCGCTGGAGCTGGCGACCGGGCGCAAGGTGGTGGCCTCGCTGGCGCTTTCCTCTGAACTGGAAAGTGCCTACGAGCGCTTGTATGGCGCTGGCGCCAGTGCGCGCGGCGAGGGCGACCCGGCGGGAGAGGGAGAGGCCGAGCTGGGCGCCGATGTCGATGACGTCGAACGTTTGCGTGACATGGCCAGCGAGGCTCCGGTGATCCGCCTGGTCAACTCGGTATTTTCCCGTGCCCTCGACAGTCGTGCCTCGGACATCCATATCGAGCCGTTCGAGCATCGCCTGTCCGTGCGCTTTCGCATCGACGGGGTGTTGCAGGAGGTCGAGTCGGCATCGGCGCAGCTGTCACCTGCAGTCATCTCGCGCTTGAAGATTCTCTCCAAGTTGAATATCGCCGAGCGTCGGTTGCCTCAGGACGGGCGTATCCAGTTGCGATTGCAGGGTCGCACCATCGACCTGCGGGTCTCCACCGTGCCGACCATGCACGGTGAAAGCGTGGTGATGCGGATTCTCGATAAAAAAAGCATCAACCTCGACCTGGACGCCATTGGCCTGTCGGCGAGCATCCTGAAGAATTTCAAGGCGGTGCTGGAGAAACCCAACGGTATCTTCCTGGTCACCGGTCCCACGGGTAGCGGCAAGACCACCACGCTCTATGCCGCACTCAGCCGGTTGAACACCGTGGATCGCAAGATCCTCACGGTGGAGGACCCGGTCGAGTACCAAATCCAGGGGGTCAACCAGATCCAGACGGCCAGCAAGGTCGGCTTGGACTTCGCCCATGCCTTGCGTTCGATCCTGCGCCAGGACCCGGACGTGGTGATGATCGGTGAGATGCGCGACAAGGAAACCGCCGGCATCGCCATCCAGGCCGCACTGACCGGCCATATCGTGCTGTCTACCCTGCACACCAACGATGCGCCCAGTGCCGTTACGCGGTTGCTCGACATGGGCATGGAAGACTACCTGCTGACCTCTACCATCAACGCGATCATGGCCCAACGCCTGGTGCGGGTGCTCTGTCCGCACTGCAAACAACCGGAGATCCTTGGCGACGAGGAGATTCAGCACATGGGCGTGGCGCATCTGGTTGCTGAGGGTGGCTCCCAGGTTTGGCGAGCAATTGGCTGTGACGCGTGCGCCCAGACGGGATACCGTGGGCGTATGGGTATTCATGAGTTACTGGTGATGAACGATGATGTTCGGCACCTGATCCTGCAGCGTGCCAGCAGCGAGCAGATCTATCGCGCCGCTCAGCAGCAGGGCATGAGCACCATGTTCGAGGATGGATTCCTCAAGGCGTTGCAAGGGCTGACCTCAGTCCCCGAGGTGCTGCGTGTTGCCCAACTTTCCCGTTGACTGGCCGCGCAGGCGGCCGTTGCCGTCGTCGCCGGCGGTAAGGAGCGTGCCGCGTGCCGCACTTTAAATACAAGGCCATCGACCGCGTGGGCAAGCTCAGTGACGGCGTCGTCGAGCAACCCTCGGTCGAGCGGGTGGCCGACTGGTTGCTGCGCGAGGGCCTCACCGCCATCAGCATCCAGGCCCAGGACAAGCCGGCCAAGCCCGCAGCCGGGACCGGCAAGGTGCGGCGTCGGCGCTATAACGAGCGTGATCGGGTACTGCATTTCACCCGCGAACTGGCGGTGATGTTGTCCTCGGGGCTGCCGCTGGACCGTAGCCTGGGCATTCTCGAGGAAATCGCCGATGAGGTGGGCAAGGCGAGTATCCAGAGCATCCGGGCGGATGTGCGCAAGGGCCGTACCCTGGCGGACGCCTTTGCCGAGTTGAAAGAGTTCACGCCCTTCTATATCAACATGGTCAAGGCTGGCGAGGCCAGCGGAACCCTGGAGACGTCCCTGACGCGCATGGCCGAATACCTGGAGCGCGCCAAGGTCCTGCGCCAGATGATCGTTTCGGCCCTGACGTACCCCACCATATTGTTTGGCGTGGCGCTGTTGTCGGTGACCTTCCTGCTGGCCTATGTGGTGCCAAGTTTCGCCGACCTGTTCGCCGACATGGGCGGCAAGTTGCCGGCGCCCACCGCCTTTGTCATGGCGGCGGGCGACTTTATGGCCCATTGGTGGTGGCTGGTGCTGGGTATGTTTGCCGGTGGCTATTGGTTGGCTAAGCGTCTGCTGCGCGACGAGGACGTACGGGTCAAGCTTGACCGGCGCATGCTTGGCTGGCCGCTGGTGGGCGAGTTGATCAAGAATGTCGAGACCACTAGGTTCTCGCGGACCCTCGGGGTGCTCTTGCAGGGGGGGGTGTCGCTGGTTGGTGCCTTGTTGATCGCCCGAGAAACGGTCAGCAATCGGACCCTGCGTGGGGAACTTGATGTGGCCAGTGCCGCACTAAGGGAGGGCAAATCCCTCAGTGCCTCGCTGATCGCCAGCAATCGCTTTCCCATCCTGGCGCTGCACATGATCCAAGTCGGTGAAGAAACCGGGCGCTTGGAGGAGATGCTGCTAAAGGTGGCGTCGATTTACGAGGATGAGGTCAGTACGGTGACCAAGCGGTTGCTGGCGCTGCTGGAGCCCATTCTGATTCTCTCGTTGGGAATGATGATTGCCGGTATCATCATGTCCATTCTGCTGGGCATCCTTGGTGTCAACGAACTGGTGGGCTAAGCCGTACATGCACGCAGTCGGATAGCGCGACACGATAATTCCATGGTTTGCCGGCGCAGAGTCCGCGGAGCGGGTGTCCCGGAAACGACATGTTCATGACTGAAGAGGTATGTGATGAAACGATTTAACCCGAAACAGCGCGGCTTTACGCTGATCGAGCTGTTGGTGGTGCTGGTGATCCTCGGCCTGTTGATGGCGGTAGTGGGTCCGAGGGTCATGAAATATGTCGGTGGCGCCAAGAGCGACACCGCCAGGCTGCAAATCAATGACTACGTTGCAGCCTTGGACATGTATAACCTGGAAGTTGGCCATTATCCCTCCCAGGAGGCGGGCCTGCAGGCCTTGGTCGAGCGTCCGTCCAACGAGGCCCGTTGGAATGGTCCTTACCTGCGCAAGTCCGTCATCAAGAAAGATCCCTGGGATCGTGACTACGTCTATCGCATTCCTGGTGAGCATGGCCCCTTTGATCTGTTCTCCAACGGCGCTAACGGTCAGCCGGGCGGCGAAGGCGAGGATGCGGACATCGTCAGCTGGGAGTGATGCGCGTTTATGCGACACTCCGGGTTTACCCTGCTCGAAACCTTGGTGGTCTTGACCATCCTGGGACTCGCCATGGCCGTCGTCGCGCCAGCGATCAACCGTGGCTTGAAACCGTCACTGGATGACGTCGCACGCGATATGCAGATCGACCTGCGTAAGGCCCGTGGTCAGGCAGTGACCCGCCAGCAAAGCACGCTGCTGTGGGTCGATGTCGAGGGCCGTGTCTATGGGCTCGAGCGTGGCAAGCCCCACAGTATTCCCGACGGGATCTCGATCCGTACCAAGGTCGCGGCCACCGAAACGCGCGGTCCACGTGCGGGCGTGCGGTTTTTTGCCGACGGTTCTTCCAGTGGGGGCACTCTGCAGTTGGCCCAGGGCGATGCTCGGGTGGCGGTGGAGATCGATTGGCTGACCGGTCGTGTCTCGTTGAGCGAGGCTAACGAGTAACCCATGGTCGGACGTCAGCGCGGATTTACCATTCTTGAGGTGCTGGTCGCGTTCTTGGTGGCGGCATTGTTGCTGACCACCATCATGAGTGCGTTTGCCGGCGGCATGAGCAACTTGTTTCGCGCCGACCGTCTCAGCGTGGCGGCGCTGGTGGCGCAGTCGCGCATGGCCGAGGTGGGTGTCACCGGTCCCTTGCGGCCCGGTGTCTTCGAGGGGCAGGATGCCGCCGATCCCAATTACCGCTGGAGAATCGATGTGGCGCCGATGGACTGGGACTACGCCACCGATTTCGCGGCGGCCGGCGGTGTGCTTTATCGCGTGCAGGTCAGCGTGTTCTGGCGCAGCGTCGGGCGTGACAGCAGTTTTATCCTGACGTCGCTGCGTAGCACCCTGGCTGAGTCGCCGCCATGAGCCGTAGTCGAGGCTTTACCTTGATCGAGGTGCTGATTGCACTGAGCTTGACCGGTCTGTTGGTGATGGTGCTGTTTTCCGGGTTTCAGGTGGGTATTCGCAGCTGGCAGTCCGTGGAGCGGCATACGGCGCGAGTCGAGGAGGGTCGCCAGCTGAGCAGTCTTTTGTCGCGCCAGTTGGCGCAGGTGCAACCCTTCATCCTCGGTGGCGAGCAACGCAGCGAGTCTGCATTTCTGGGTGAGGCCAAGCGCTTGCGCTACGTCGCACCGCTGTCCATTTCTTCCGGCAACCTGCCTTACCTGTTCGAGCTGGTCAGTGAGTGGCAGGGGCAGCCCGGTGTCTGGGCGCGTTTCGCGCCCTTCCGTGAGGGGCAAGACGCCGAAACCATTTTGGCGGACGCCCCCTTCTTGCAAATCAGTCAGGGCTTGCGCTTGACCTTCGGTTTTTTCAATCGCGAGACCACCGAGCAGTGGGTGCCGGAGTATGAGTATGCCGAGCTGCCGCAACTGGTATCGGTGCAGATGGTTGGCGACGACCAGGCGTGGCCGCTGTTGATACTGCCCGTGACCCAGGTGGGGCCGCAATGAGGGCTGGTAGCCCCCAGCGTGGGGTGGTGCTGATCGTGGTGCTGTGGGTCATCGCGCTGCTGACGTTGTTGCTCGTGGCCTTCAGTGCCACGGTCAGGGTCGACAGGAGTTTATCTACGGATATCGTCCAGCGGGTGAAAGGGCGGGCCGCTGCCGAGGCCGCGCTCAACTATCTGACGGCGATCCAGCGATTGGGTCGGGAAGATTGGCCGAAAATGCAGGGGCGGGTGTTCATTCTGCCCTTTGAAGGCGCTCAGGTCCGGTTTCGCCTGATTCCCGAAGAGGCTTACGTCAGCTTGACTGGAGCCTCGCCCGAAATGCTGACGCAACTGATTCAGGCGGCGGGGGGCGGGGTCGACGTCAAACCTATCGTCGAGCGGATCTTGCAGCGCCGTGACGGCCTGTCCAGCGAACCGGCGGCCGAGGGCGCGCCACCCGTGCCGCCATTGCGCGCCGTCGAGGAACTGGGTTTGTTGCCCGGGGTGAATCCGCGCTGGCTGGAGCCTTTGCTTCCGGTGCTGACCCTGGACTCGCCCCACCCGGGCGTCGACCCGAAATATGCCAGTCCGGCATTGCTGGGCGTGCTGCTGGGCGCTGACAAGGCCCGGGACCTGCTGGCGGCGCGCTCGCGTGAGGATTTTGTGCCGGGTGACTTTATGGACCCGGCCTTGATCGCCACGCCTGAGGGGCTGGTGTTCCGGCTGCAAGTGGAAGTCCGGCAGGGCGATCTTCGACGGCGTGTCGAGGTCACCAGCCGCTTTGGCGAAGGACCGACCGGCTATAAAATCCTTCGGTGGAACGAGTATACTGCGCGTTTTGATTTGGACTTACCCTGATGCGGTTCGATGCCGGTAACTTGAAGCTTTTTGGCCTGGACCTCGGTCAGCTGTTGCGCTGGTGGAGCCGTGGCCTGAAGGAAAGCTTTCCGGCTGGGCTAACCGCGGCGTTTTTCAAACCCGCTCCGCGCGTGCAGGCCGTGGTCGACGCATCGTTCCTGCGCCTGTACCGCGGCGGCGGCACCATGCGCGAGGTCGCGCGACTGGACGTCGAGGTACTGGCGCTGACCGGCGATGCGGCGTTACGTGCCGATGTCCTGGGCGATCAGGTGGCGAAGGCCGAGTGGGTGCAGGTGGAACTTCTGATTCCTGCGGCCCAGGTGTTGCGCAAGCAGGTGACCTTGCCCCGCGAAGTGCGCAACGAACTGCGCGAGGTGGTCGGCTATCAGGTCGGGCGCTTGACGCCCTTCTCGATGGACAAGCTTTATTACGACGCGCGTATCTGCAGCGATGATAAAAGTGCTGGGCAAATGGAGGTCGAATTGGCCGCGGTGCCCAAGGCCTACGTCGACCCCTGGGTGCAACAGGTCGAGCGCCTGACCGGTCTCAAAGTCTCTCGGCTGGCGGTGGTGGACGATGCCAGCGGGCTCAATCTGTTTGGTCAGCCGCGGGTCAGTGGGCGCTGGTGGCGCCGTCTTAACCTCAACAGTTGGCTGCTGCTGTGTGTGCTGCTGGCCTTCGCGACGGCCATAGTGGCGCCGCTCTACAAGCAGCGGCTGATGGTGTTCGAACGCAAGCAACAGATCGCCGTCTTGCAGGGCGAGGTCGCGGGTTTGCTGACCACGCAACAGCAGTTGGACAAGAGTTTGGCCGCCCTGACCTTTGTCATAGACGCTCGGGGCAAGACCCCGGCCGTGTCGGCGGTGCTGGCGGAAATGAGCAAGATCGTTCCCACCAACATTTACATGATCGACCTGCGCATCCTCGGCGATACCCTGACGATGAGTGGCTACGGCACCGAGGTGGTCGAGCTGATCCAATTGATCAATAAATCCCCGCTGTTCGAAGAGGCGCGCTTTACCTCACCCGTCAGCCGCAATCCACGCACCGGCCAGGATCAGTTTACCGTTAGCACCCGCCTGGCCCCGCCGGGGAAATCACAATGAGCGCCGCCTTCAACAAGCACCAGGGACCTATCAGCCTGGCCCTGCTGGCCATCCTGATCCTGCTGGCCGGCATGCTGGTCTGGGTGCCCGTTCAAGCGCAATTTGCTCGCTACGACGAAGAGCTGTTCCGCGATGGACGTCAGTTGCAGCGACTGCAAAGTATTGACGCTGCCCGAATGGAGCTGGAGATACTGGATCGGCAGTTTCGGGAGCGTGGTCTGCAGGACTGGGTTTACAACAGTGACACCGAGCAGGTCGCTATCGGTCTGGATATCCAGCGCCGGGTGACCAGCACCCTCGGTAAAAGCACCGCCCAGCTGCGGTCCATTACGCCATTGCCTGCCCAGCGCAGGGGCGAGTCGACGATGGTGGGTGTTCGAGTGAATTTCAGTGCTTCGATGCCGGCCCTGATGGAAAGCCTGCAGGCGCTGGAACAGGGTAAGCCGCTGTTGTTGGTCGAAGATTTCCGCATCAATCCGTCGGCGGCGCGCGCCCGTCAGCCGGGCGGTGGCGTGAGTGAGCAGGTGGTTGAGGTGCAGATGTCCGTCGTCACGTTTCTGCCGGTCATGACTGGCGCAGCGGGAGCGGGACAATGACCACAGGCGCGCTGAATGCGCGTATTCGCCTGGCGCTGCTGGCGCTGATCGCCTTGGCAGCACTGGCTGCCGTGCTGTTGTGGGTGGGGAGCTCGAGCGAGGAATTACGCGTGGTGCGACCCGCCATGCAGGCCTTGCCTGGCGAGGCGGATATTGCCGCCGGGCGAGGCACCGAGTTGAGCGCGGCCCTGCAACGGCCTTTGTTCTGGGACGGGCGAGTGCCGATAGCGTCCAGCGCCTTGGCCCCGCCCGCAGCGCAGGCCGAGGCAAAGATCGAAGGATTCAAGCTGCTCGGGATTGTCATGGATCGGGATAAGAGCACCGCCTTGCTGGCTACACCCCAAGGCGTCAAGCGCGCGACAGTGGATGATCAGATCCAAGGCTGGACGGTGCGACTGGTTACCCAGACGGAGGTCGTCCTCTCATCCGGTGAGAAGCACGTAGAGCTGTCGGTCATACCGAAGCGGCATCCTGGCATCAAGCTGGGGCCCGTGGATGGCAAACCATAATTTTCCTTAATTGACGCACAATCAACGGCGTTCTGAGTGTGTTCTCAAGCTGTTGGCGAACAGAGAGCGTGGTGTTATGAAGTTTAGAAGCCTCGCAGGGAGAAGCGTGCCGCGCTTTCCCCTGTCGTTGATCTGCGTGGCAATGCTGCTGTCGGCCTGCAACACGATGACTAAAACGGAGCCGGAGCGGCCGGCACCGTCGATCGTCAAGACGAACGCGGTGCCGCCACCGGCATCGGACGAGCTGCCGGTAGAGGCGCCGCAAAAAGGCCGCGTGCTGCTCGAACAGCGTGGTTCGGGTAATTTTGTCGGTGCCCAGGCGCGCAGCAGCGCGCCAGTGACTGACGGCGTCAATGTCAACTTTGAGAATGCCCCCCTGGCCGATGTGCTGGGCGCCGTACTGGGCGACATGCTGGGTGTGGCCTATTCGCTGGAAGGTAATATCGGCGGTAACGTGACCCTGGTCTCGAGCAAGCCGGTACCCAGGGATGCACTGCTGTCCATGCTCGAGTCGATGCTCGAAGCCCAGGGCATTGCCATGGTGCGCGGCGCCAACGGCATCTATCGCGTCGGCCCGTCGGCACAGCTCAAGCGGGAAGTGCCGGTTGGGAGGCTCGAGGCCAGCAGCCAGGCCGGCTACAGTGTGCGTATCGTGCCGCTGCAATACCTGTCGGCGCTCGAAGCGCAGAAGGTACTGACGCCGTTGGGCATGAAGGACAGCATCCTGCACGTGGACCCTGTGCGCAATATCCTGTTGCTCGGGGCGTCGGGACCGCAAATGCAGAATGCGCTGCGGACCTTGCAAATGCTCGATGTCGACTTGCTCAAGGGCATGTCGTTTGGCATTTACGAGGTGGTGAACCTGGATGCCAAGGAAATCGTTGCGCGCTTTAACGAGGTATTGGCCAATCCCAAGATCGGGGCGCTGACCAGCGCCAAGCTGGTGGCCATGCCCGAGCTCAACAGCGTGATGGTGGTGGCACCGCAAGCCGATCAACTGGATACGGTTCGTTCCTGGTTGACGCGCCTGGATACCCTCGGTCGTGACGACGATCAGGCCGGCGAGCAAATGTATGTATACAACGTACAGAACGGCGAGGCCAAGGTGCTCGCCCAGTTGCTTGGCCAGATCTTCGGCGGTACCACCAGCGACGCGACGCCCAGCACCAGTGGCGAGACAGCCCCAGGCCTGGGGCAGAGCGATCTGAGCTCCAGCGATGGCTTGAGCAGCTCAAGCTCCGACACTTCGGGCTCCAGTCTGGGCTCCTTCGGCAATGACTCCTCGAAGCAGGCAGGGGTCAGCAGCACCACCACCAAAAATGGTACCCGGATTGTCGCGGACGAAGGCAACAACTCGTTGCTGGTCATGGCGACCGCCAAGGAATGGCGCAGCATCCGCTCGGCCATCGAAAAAATGGACAAGACGCCGTCCCAGGTTCTGGTGGAAGTGTCGATCTGGGAGGTGACGCTGACGGATACCCTTAATTACGGGGTCGAATGGTTCTTCAACAACAAAGGAGGATTTCCTACTACCGGCGCGAACCGTACGATTCCACAGACCGGTGGATTGGGGTCTTTCGGCAACAATTTGGCCAGGGCTATTCCGGGCTTTTCGTACGTGTTTTCCGGTTCCGATTGGCGAGCGGTCATCAATACCCTTGCGGCAAACACAGAAGTAAAAACCCTGTCCTCGCCGTCGATACTGGTGTTGGACAATCAGGAAGCCAAGATCCAGGTCGGCGACCAGCAACCGATCCAGACCAGCAGCACCATCAGTGGCAGTGACCTCAGCACTCAAAATTTTCAATTGAAAGACACTGGGGTGTTGCTCAAGGTCAAACCGCGAGTCAACGCCGGTGGTTTGGTCATCATGGAAATTGCCCAGGAAGTCACAGATATCGGTCCGCCGGATGACGCCACGGGGCAGCGGAGCTTCAAGAAGCGCAGCATTGAAAGTTCGGTGGCCATCCAGAGTGGCGACACCATCATTCTCGGTGGGTTGATCGAAGACAAAGACAATGGTGGCAATTCCGGCATCCCTTACCTGCGTGACATGCCGCTGCTAGGCCCCTTGTTTGGCGCGACTAAAAATGAGGGTAAGCGTACCGAATTGCTGGTCACCATCAGCCCGCGCGCGGTCACCCAATACAAGGATTTCGACCGTATTGGCGAAGACTTCCGGCAGAAAATGGGCGGCGTGACCGAGGCGTTCCGCGAAGAGTTCGAAGCGCAGAAGTAGCGCCACGGTCAGGCTCTGGCCTAAAGCGTTTTTATGATTAATGTTTATTAGGAGTGGTTTATGCGTATTCGACACATAGCGATTGCCGCCAGCCTGCTGACCCTGCTGTCCGCATGCGCCGGCTTTCAGCCCAAGACCGATGTCGAGGTGGTCAAGGCACTTTCGCAGCAGCGAATGGACGCACTGGTGGCGCAGGACATGGAGGAGGCCTATTCGTTGATGTCGCCGGGCTATCGCGCTAGCAACAACTTGGAGCGTTTCAAGCGCACGGTTGGGGTGGGCGCGGCGCGCTTGAATTCGGCTGACGCACGAACCGTAAGCTGCGAGGAAGATGCGTGTAAGGTCCTGGTGTATGCCAACTATTACTTCCCCGATAGCAAAATGACAGAGCTGAAAGATGCTCCCACCTTTGAACGTGTCAACGAAGAGAAATGGATACGCCTGGATGGGAAGTGGTGGTTCTTCTCCCTGAAGTGATCTGGGGGGAGCAGAATTCAGCGTCGCGCCCCGAAGGTTACCCAGCCTCCTGACAAATAGTGTTGGCCTGGTAAATCGCTCCTTTCGGGCTGTATGGCGCTGGATCGTTTCGGGCCGTTGCCCGGCACGACCTGGCCTACAGGGGCCGCTGATGCTCGCAGAATACCGATCTGTCTACCTGCGGGGAGGTCTGTGCGCCCCGCCTATGGGCTGATCTGTCCATGGCCTCGATCCCCGTGGTCGGCTTAACGTGACGGCAAAGAGGTTGTCGCTGAGCTCCCTGCCCGAATGTCAAATCCATGCTGGCCGCGCACGGGTTCCGCCTCCTTGTTGCCGCACCGCGCGGTAGGAGTGAGGTCGCTGGCGTTGGGGGGAGCATGCCGCTCGCACGGGTGCGCTAGGCGTAAGGTCGGTGCAGGCGGCAAGAATTGACCCTGCCCACTTTGCTATTATTGCCCCTTGCGGTAAGTCGCTTCACTATTCACGCTGAGGCGCTTTGCGGAGGGTGCTGAATCTGCCTTACTCGTTATCCGTCTATGTTTGTACGCCGTAGTTCAATAGACATGGCACGGCTTAGTCGCTTTACAGCCATACAACCTCGTGGCGCACGGAGTACCGCTGATGATCAATGGAAGAACTGAGGTTTGTTGAGCGCCTGTCGTTTGCTGCTTCGGCGGACCCTATGAGTCTGCTGGGGCTGCATCGCTCATTGCAGGTTCAGGCTGACGACGTAACGAGATCCGCCTCCTTTGGCGGTGCGGTGGCTCGAGAGCCGTCCGCCGCCGCGAATCTGGCGTTGTCGTCGCCAGAGGCGCCGCTGGTGGCAATCCTGTTGTGCTCGTTCAATGGCCAGGCTTTTCTCGCCGAGCAATTGGATTCAATAGCAGGGCAGGAACACTGCAACTGGCGCCTGGTGGTTTCGGACGATGGCTCCCTGGACGGTACGTTGACGCTGCTGGCCGCATACCAACAAAGTTGGGGTGCGCAGCGCCTGGAGTTTCTCGCCGGCCCCTCCCGTGGTTTCGCAGCGAATTTCCTGTTCCTGAGCTGTAAGGCCGATATCGCCAGCGATTTTTATGCCTACGCTGATCAGGACGATGTCTGGCATCCGGCGAAGCTGCAACGGGCCCTGACCTGGCTGGCCGGCCTGGCGCCAGGCGTGCCGGGGCTGTATTGCTCGCGCACCCTGCTGATCGACGAGCGCGGCTGCGATCAGGGCTACTCCCCGTTGTTCAGCAAGCCGCCTACTTTCGCCAATGCCCTGGTGCAAAACGTGGGCGGAGGCAACACCATGGTATTCAACGCCGCGGCCATGGCCCTGCTGCGCGAAGCGGGTGCCGGGGTTGCGGTGGTATCCCATGATTGGTGGCTGTACCTGGTAGTGACCGGGTGTGGGGGAGAGGTCTTCTATGATGCAATGCCCTCGGTCGGCTATCGGCAGCACGAGGGTTGCGTGGTGGGGAGCAATTCCAGCTGGCCGGATCGTCTGGTGCGTTTTCGCATGATGCTGACGGGACGTTTCCGTGCATGGAATAGCGTGAATATTGCAGCGTTAAGCCTGTTGCGGCATCGACTTACCGACGAGAATAGAAAGAAATTCGATTACTTTGTGCATTCCAGGACCCGCTGGCTCCTACCGCGGTTGATCGGTCTGTGGCGTTCCGGTGTTTACCGTCAGACGGTCTTCGGGAACATGGGGCTTATCTTCGCGGCACTGATCAAGAGGCTATAGACATGACTATTTTGGTGACCGGTAGCGCGGGATTTATCGGGGCGAACTTTGTGTTGGACTGGCTCGGCGGTACCGATGAATCGGTGGTCAGCCTGGACAAGCTGACCTATGCCGGTAACCGGCAGAACCTCGCCAGCCTCGATGGCGACTCTCGGCATCACTTCGTCCATGGCGATATCGCCGACCAGGCTCTGGTCAGCGCCCTGCTGGCGCAACACCAGCCACGCGCTGTGCTGAATTTCGCCGCGGAGTCCCATGTGGATCGGTCCATCCTGGGGCCTGAAGAGTTTATCCAGACCAATATTGTCGGCACATTCCGCCTGCTGGAGTCGGTAAAAGCCTATTGGCAGCAATTGCCCGCGGAGCGCGCGGGGACCTTTCGTTTCCTGCATGTCTCCACGGACGAGGTCTATGGCTCACTGGGTGCTGCCGATGCCGCGTTCACCGAGCAGCACCAGTACGAACCCAACAGTCCCTATTCGGCCTCCAAGGCCGCTTCGGACCATCTGGTTCGCGCCTATCACCATACCTATGGCCTGCCGGTGCTCACCACCAACTGCTCCAATAATTACGGCCCCTATCATTTCCCCGAAAAGCTAATTCCGTTGGTGATCCACAATGCCCTGGCGGGCAAGGAACTGCCGATCTACGGAGATGGCCAGCAAGTCCGCGATTGGTTGTATGTCACCGATCACTGCAGCGCGATCCGTCGGGTACTGGCCGATGGCAAGCTGGGGGAAACCTACAATGTCGGCGGTTGGAACGAAAAAGCCAATCTGGACGTGGTCAAAACCCTGTGCGCCATCCTTGACCAGGAGCAGCCGCGTGCGGACGGGCGCAGCTACGCTGAGCAGATCGCCTTCGTCAAGGACCGCCCGGGGCATGACCGTCGTTACGCCATCGACGCTGGCAAGCTGGAGCGGGAGCTGGGCTGGAAGCCGGCGGAGACCTTTGAGACCGGCATACGCAAGACTGTGCGTTGGTACCTGGACCATCAGGCGTGGGTCGCGCATATCACCAGTGGTGCCTATCGGGAATGGATGAGTAAACAGTATCAATGAAGATTCTATTACTGGGCGCCCAGGGACAGGTCGGCTGGGAGTTGCAGCGTGCGCTGGCGCCGTTGGGGCAATTGCTGGCGCTGGACCGTCGTTCGGCCGACCTGGAAGCACCACAGGCGCTGGCCGAGCGTGTTCTCCATGAGCAGCCGTCGATCATCGTCAATGCGGCGGCCTACACGGCTGTGGATAAAGCGGAAGCCGATCAGGACCGCGCCCGCACGGTGAATGTCGAATCAGTGGCCCTGTTGGCAACCGTCGCCCGGCAGCTCGACGCCTGGCTGGTGCACTACTCCACCGACTATGTGTTCGACGGACGCAAAAGCGCGGCCTATGTCGAGACGGACGCCACGGGTCCCCTGAGCGTCTACGGCCAGACCAAGCTCGACGGCGAACAGGCGATCCGCGGCAGCGGCTGCCAGCATTTGATTTTGCGCACCAGTTGGGTCTACGCCGCGCGCGGGGGGAACTTCGCCAAGACCATGTTGCGCCTGGCCGCTGAGCGCGACGAACTCAAGGTCGTCGCCGATCAAGTGGGGGCGCCGACCAGCGCCGAATTACTGGCCGATGTGACCGCGCTCATGCTGCAGCGCCTGACGACCGATTCGGCCTTGGCCGCCAAGGCCAGTGGCATTTATCACCTGGTGGCGAGCGGCGAGACCAGTTGGTTTGCCTACGCGCAGTTCGTCATCGATGAAGCGATACGCCTGGGGTGGCCGTTGCGGGTGACGTCCGAGCGCATTCAGCCCATCAATGCCGCGCAATATCCGGTACCCGCGCAACGTCCGGCCAATTCGCGGCTGGATAACCAAAAACTGCAACGCACCTTTGGTCTGCACCTGCCCGACTGGCAAGTACACGTCAAACGGATGCTCATTGAACTCACCCCCTGAGGGAACCCCATGAACCGCAAAGGCATCATCCTCGCCGGGGGCTCCGGTACCCGCTTGCACCCGGCCACCCTGGCGATTTCCAAACAGCTGCTGCCGGTTTTCGACAAGCCGATGATCTATTACCCGCTCACCACCCTGATGCTGGCGGGCATTCGTGACATCCTGATCATTTCCACGCCCCAGGACACCCCGCGCTTCGAGCAATTGCTTGGCGACGGTAGCCAATGGGGCCTGAACCTCAGCTATGCCGTGCAGGCCTCGCCCGACGGCCTGGCCCAAGCCTTTTTGATTGGCGAAGCCTTTATCGGCAACGACCTGTCGGCACTGGTGCTGGGTGACAACATCTACCATGGCCACGACTTCCAGGAACTGCTGCTCAGCGCCATGGGCCGTACCCAGGGCGCCAGCGTGTTCGCCTATCACGTGCACGATCCCGAGCGTTACGGTGTGGTCGAGTTCGATGCGGCCGGTAAAGCCATCAGCCTGGAAGAGAAACCGGCGGTGCCCAAGTCGAATTACGCGGTCACTGGCCTGTATTTCTATGACAACAGCGTGGTCGAGTTGGCCAAGGGTATCCGTCCTTCGGCTCGTGGCGAGCTGGAAATCACCGACCTCAACCGGCTGTACCTGGAACAGGGCACCTTGTCAGTCGAAATCATGGGCCGTGGTTATGCCTGGCTGGATACCGGTACCCACGAATCCTTGCTCGAGGCCAGTTCCTTTATCGCGACCCTGGAAAACCGTCAGGGGCTCAAGGTGGCCTGCCCTGAGGAGATCGCCTTCCGGCAAAAATGGATCAGCGCCGAGCATCTGGAGAAACTGGCCGAGCCCTTGTTGAAGAATGGCTACGGCAAGTACCTCAAGCGCCTCCTGACCGAGACGGTGTTCTGATGGGCTATCGTGCGTTGGCGATTCCCGAGGTCATGCTGTTCGAGCCCCGTGTGTTCGGTGATGACCGTGGCTTTTTCTACGAAAGCTTCAATCAGCGCGAGTTCGAAGCCGCGATCGGTCGTTCGGTCGCCTTCGTGCAGGACAATCATTCACGTTCGGCCCGGCATGTATTGCGTGGCCTGCACTACCAGATCCAGCAGCCCCAGGGTAAGTTGGTACGGGTCGTGGCCGGCGAGGTGTTCGACGTGGCCGTCGACCTGCGCCGGAGTTCGGCAACCTTTGGCCAGTGGGTAGGGGTACACCTGAGCGCCGAGAACAAGCAGCAATTGTGGGTGCCGGAAGGCTTTGCCCATGGATTTGTAGTGTTGTCCGAGTCGGCCGAGTTTCTCTACAAGACCACTGATTACTACGCGCCGCAATTCGAGCGCTGCGTTGCCTGGAACGATCCCGACCTCGCCATCGACTGGGCACTTATGACCCCGCCCGCGTTGTCGGCCAAAGATGCCCAGGGTCTGCCCTTCCGGCAGGCGGAGATGTTTGCCTGATGCTGCATTTCCCCATTTCCCCGGTGGAGATGGTGGCGAGCTTTTGGCGCAACCGTAGCCTGATACGCACGCTGGCGACGCGTGAAGTGCTGGGACGGTACCGTGGCTCCGGCCTGGGACTCCTCTGGTCGTTTCTCAACCCGGTGCTGATGCTGGCGGTGTACACCTTTGTTTTCGGGGTGATCTTCAACGCGCGCTGGACCCTGGAAAGCGACTCGAAGGCAGAGTTCGCCCTGGTCCTGTTCGCCGGCTTGATCGTCTTCAATCTGTTCGGGGAGTGCCTCAACCGCGCGCCGGGCTTGATCCTGGCCAACGTGAATTACGTGAAGAAAGTAGTGTTTCCGCTGGAGGTGCTGCCGTGGGTGGCGCTTGTGGCCGCGCTCTTTCATTGCCTGGCCAGCTTCGTCGTGTGGTTGCTGTTTTACGTCTGTTTTCTCGGCATGCCGTCTCCGAGCGCGCTGTTGTTGCCGCTGGTACTGGTGCCACTGGTGTTGCTGACCCTGGGGCTGAGCTGGGGCCTGGCGTCGCTGGGGGTGTACCTGCGCGACATCAGCCAGATCATCGGTAGCCTGGTCACCATGTTGATGTTCGTGTCCGGGATTTTCTATTCGGTGTCTTCGGTGCCGGACAAGTACCAGGCGGCAATGCGCTTGAACCCCTTGGTGTCGATCATCGAGCAGGCGCGCGATGTGTTGATCTGGGGACGCATGCCGGATTTCACCCAGCTGTCGATTTTTCTCGGCGTCAGCTTGTGCATCGCGTGGCTGGGTTTCGCTTGGTTTCAGAAATCGCGCAGGGGCTTTGCCGATGTGCTCTGACGCGCTGCCAGCGGCAATGCTTCCTGCAGATAGCGAGACAGAGGGGGACGACGCGTTTGTAGTGCGGGTCAGTGGCCTCAACAAGTGTTACCAGATCTACGACAAACCCAGTCATCGCCTGTGGCAAATGTTCAGCCGTGGGCGTCGACAACACTACAGTGAGTTCTGGGCGCTCAGAGGCGTGTCCTTCGCCATTCGCAAAGGCGAGACGGTGGGCATAGTCGGGCGCAATGGCAGCGGCAAATCGACTTTATTGCAGTTGATTTGCGGCACCCTCAACCCTACCGGGGGAGATGTCCAGGTCAACGGACGTATCGCCGCTTTGCTGGAGCTGGGGTCGGGTTTCAACCCGGAGTTCACCGGCCGCGAGAATATCTACCTGAATGCCGCTGTATTGGGACTAAGCAAAGACGAAGTCGCGGCGAAATATAGCCGCATTGCCGAGTTTGCCGATATTGGCCAGTTTATCGATCAGCCGGTGAAAACCTACTCCAGTGGGATGGCGGTACGTTTGGCATTCGCCGTGGCGATTCACGCCGACCCGCAGATACTGGTGGTCGATGAAGCCTTGTCGGTCGGTGACGAACTGTTTCAGCGCAAATGTTTTTCCCGTATCGAGACGCTCAAGGCACAGGGCACCACCATCCTCTTCGTGTCCCATGCCGGCAATCTCGTGGTCCAGTTATGCGACCGCGCCCTCTTGATGGATGCCGGTGAATTGTTGGCCGTGGGGACGCCCAAGGCAATCATCGGCCAGTACCAGCAATTGCTCTACGCCCCTGCGGAAAAACGGGCACAGATTCGCGCGAGTATCGCCGCATCCCTGGCGTCCAGCCCATCGGCCGACGCGGGCCTGTCGACCCTGCCCGAAGTGATCGAAGAGTTCCTCGACGCAGGATTGACGTCATCCTGTCTGGTCGAGACCGAGCCCAGCGGAGCGCATATCCAACCGCCGCGGATCACCACCCTGCAGGGGCAACCTGTCAACAGCCTGGTGCGCGGCCGTAGCTACCTGTATCACTACCAGGTCCATTTCAGTCGCTCGGCGACTCAGGTGCGTTTTGGTACGGTAATCAAGACCAAGTCCGGCATGCCGTTGGGCGGTGCCTTGTCGGTGTCCTCCCGGGATCGCACCATTGCCTATGTCAACGCGGGCAGCCAGGTTGAGGTGCAATTCCGGTTCGACTGTCTTCTGAATCCGGGCCTGTATTTTATGAACGCCGGAGTGTTCGGTTCTCAGGACGAGGAAGAGACCGTGTTGCATCGCCTGATCGATGCCCTAGTGTTCCGAGTACTCCCTGTCCAGCACAACATAGTCACTGAGATCATCGATTTTGGTTTTTCTCCCAAGGTTACGATAAATGAGTGAATGTTTTTCCGGGTTGCTGGTGTCCTGTCCCAACGAGGGCGGCATATTCCTGGTGCAGGCCGGGCAGGTGGCGCAACTGGATGCTTACAGCGCCACGGGTCTGAATTTTTCCGCTGGAATACTGGTCAGTGGACGACAGCCGTCCACCGTTCTGATCCATGGCCAAACCACCGTGCAGATCGATGAGTCGGCAGCGGCTTTTCATGATGTCCACGATGTACTGATCTTCGACCAGCACCTGTATGTAGTGGCCACCAGCGGCAATGAAATCATTCAGTTCAGCCTGGACGGTGTGGAGCAACGTCGCTGGATATTTCCCGGGGACGAGGACTCCCGGCATGTCAACTGCCTGGCCCTGTGGAACGGTGCGTTGGTGTTCTCTGCCTTTGGTGATTTCGATGAACACCGTGGGTATAAGGGTCACACCCAAGGGGCCGGTTACGTACAGGAGCTGTACAGCGGCCAGCGGCTGATCAGCGGCCTGTCGCAGCCGCACAGCCTGACGCCGCTAGGCGACAACCTGTTGCTGGCCGATTCGGAGAATTTACGGTTGTGCGAGTACTCACCGTCCGGCGAGCTGGTTCGCAGCAAAGCCCTTGGGGGCTACACTCGCGGCCTGTGTATCAGCGGTTCGCGGTTGTATGTGGGGTTGAGTCGGTCGCGCAATATCGCCGAGCAGGACATGCCGACGGCTGTGTTGCTGTGCCTGGACCTCGACTCTTGGGACGAAATCGGCCGCTTGCCGATTGCGAGTCACGAAATTTATGGGGTGCAAAGACTCGATGACCCTTCGGCATTGTTGAGTGTCGTCACGCGGATCGCCAGCCATGCCGCCCTCGGCTACCATGCCGAATTGTCGCAGAATCTAGGCCAGCGTGAGGGGCTCATGCAGGCAATCGCGTTGCGTGATCAGCAACTGGACGGGTGCGGCGGCATTATCGCCGAGCGTGAGAAACACATAGGTATCCTCAAACAGGCGGAGTCGGCCCAGCAACAGCAGATCCACCAGCTCGCCCAGCTGTTGGACGAGCGCAGCCAGCGGCTGCAGTTGACCAGTCGAGTCCTTAGCGAATGCCAAAGCCAGATCCAGGACCTCAAGACTTCGCTGTGCGAGCGTGAAGTTCACATCGCTCAGGATCGCGCAGTGTCGAACAGCCATGAGGTCAGGTTGGTCGAACTCAAGGAAGCACAATCGCTGCGGTTGAGCGAAGTTCAGCAAGCTCTGGAAGTGCAACGCACACGCGCCGCAATGCTGGACGCGTCGGTGCAGCGGCAACAGCTGGACCTGGCGTCCCTGGCACAGCAGGCACGGGAACGCGACGCTGCACTGCTGTCCCTCAACCAGGCGCTGGAACTGCAGCGTGTCGATTCGCTTCGGTTGCACGAGTCGCTACGAACCCTGACTGATCAGCGTGACGAGTTGAGCGCATTACTGGCCCTGCGCGAGGAGCTGCTGGGCCGCTCGGAGCAGCACCTGAGTGAGCGCGACAAGGCGATCGACTCGCTGGGACAAAAGTTGGCCTTGCGTACCGCGCAGATCGCCAGCCTTGACCAATGCATCATTCAACGCGATCAGCGTATCCATGCCCTAGACCAACGCTTCAGTGAGCTTGATGCCCATTGCGGCGCGCAAGAGGTGCGCTGTAGTGAACTGCAGGCACGCTGCGTTGAACTGGAAACGCTGGTCATTGAACTGCAAAGTGATGCTCAGGGGGCACTTGAGCAGCAAGTCGAAAGCAGCAAGCAAATAGCGGTGCTCAACCTGACGCTGCAGGAGCGTCAGCGGGTGATCAGCGAGTTGAACCAGGAGACGGTCAAACGTGGCGCCTGGGGCCAGGAGCTGCAGCGCGAACTCGCGCGAACGCAGACTGAACTGGCGCAGCTGGCTGAGCAGGCCAGTCTGGTCGCACCGTTGGAGGAGGAGGTGGTCCGCCGTGGCCAATGGGCGTTGCGGCTGTCCGATGAGTTGCGCGAGGCCCACGAGCGGGTATACGGGATGGCCCGTAGTCACTCCTGGCGTCTGACCTTGCCGTTTCGCGAATTGAGTCGCTGGGTGTTTTCGCCAAGCCAGCAGGCTCGCCGTTACTTCGGGCTCTCGGTGCGGGGCGCGCAGTACATTTATCGCGCGCTACCGTTCAGCGCGCGGACCAGGGCCTCCCATCGCGATTTTTGCATTGCCAATCTACCCGCGGTGCTCGCTGCCAGCGCGCAGCCGGTAAGGCTCGAGAAGGACGCGTCCGGTCAGTCGAGCCCGGCCGCCATCGACAAAGCGACGCAGGTTGCACCTGATTCCATCCGTCTGCCGGTGGCTGAGCAGCCGCTGGTGTCAATTATCATCCCGGTTTACGGCCAATGCGCCTATACCCTGCGCTGTCTCGCGTCGGTGGCCGAGCACCACGGCGCGACCCCTTTCGAAGTGATAGTGGTCGACGATTGTTCACCCGACGATTCAGTAACGGTCCTGGGCCAGGTCGAGGGTGTTCGCTTGATAGGCAATGCTCAGAACCAGGGCTTTATTCGCTCCTGCAATGCTGGCGCTCTCAGCGCGCGCGGTCAGTACCTGTGTTTTCTGAACAACGATACCGAGGTCAGGCCTCGTTGGTTGGAGGAACTGCTACAGACGTTCGACGAGTTCCCCGGTACCGGGCTGGTGGGTTCCAAGCTGGTCTACCCCGACGGTAGCTTGCAGGAAGCTGGCGGGATCATTTGGCAGGACGGCAGTGCCTGGAACTATGGCCGCAATCAGGACCCGGCCTTGCCGGTGTACAACTATGCGCGCGAGGTCGACTACTGCTCCGGCGCGTCGATCATGGTGCCCAAGGCCCTGTTCGATGAGCTGGGTGGCTTCGACGAACACTATGTGCCGGCCTACTGCGAAGATGCCGATCTCGCGTTGAAACTGCGCGACCGGGGTTATCGGGTGATCTACCAGCCGTTATCGGTGGTGGTGCATTACGAAGGCGTCACGTCCGGTACCGACCTGACCCAAGGGGCCAAGGCCTATCAGGTCGCCAATATGAGGAAAATGGCCGAGCGGTGGCAGCGGCGCCTGAGTGGCCATCAGAAGAACGGCCAGCAACTAGATCGGGCAAAGGACCGCATGGCCACCCGCCGCGTGCTGATCCTGGACCACTGTACGCCGACGCCCAATGAAGACGCCGGCTCCGTGCTGGCCTTCAACACCTTTCTGCTGTTCCGGGACATGGGCTTCCAGGTCACCTTTATCCCCGAAGACAATTTTCTCTACATGCCCGGGTACACCGAGGCGTTGCAGCGGGTGGGCATCGAGGTGCTGTACCGGCCCTACTGCCAGACGGTCGAGCAACATTTGAAAGAAGTGAAGGACCGTTATGACCTGGTCTACTTGCTGCGGCCCAAGGTGGTCGAGCGCAATCTGGAGCTGATCCGCAAACACTGCCCTCGGGCCAAAGTGCTCTACCACACCGTCGATTTGCACTTCCTGCGAATGGAACGCGAGGCGGCCTTGTTTGGCGATGCGGTCAAGGGCAAGGCCGCCAAGCGGATGAAAGCGCTGGAGTTTTCCGCCATCAAGGCAGTAGACGCGGCCATCGTGGTCAGTACCAACGAACTGGAGTTGCTGCGCCGTGAACTGCCGGACGAAAGAATCCACCTGTTTCCGCTGATCATGGATGTCACCGGAACCACCGTCGGCTTCAAGGAACGTCGCGATATCCTGTTCGTGGGCGGCTACCAGCACACCCCCAATATCGATGCGGTGCACTATTTCGTCGCCGATATCATGCCCTTATTGCGCGTACGGCTGCCGGGGGTACGCTTCTTTGCCGTGGGCAGCAAGCCGCCAGAAGAGATCCGTGCGCTGGAGAGCGAAGACGTGGTGATTACCGGCTTTGTCGAAGATCTGCCACCCTTGCTCGATCGCATGCGCCTGTCGGTGGCGCCGTTGCGCTATGGGGCCGGAATCAAGGGCAAAATCGGCACGGCCATGGCCCATGGACTGCCGGTGGTGGCTACGTTTCTGGCCGCCGAGGGCATGGCATTGACGCCGGAGGAAAACGTGCTGGTGGCCGATGATCCCGCTGCCTTTGCCGATGCGGTGGTGCGGTTGTATGAGGAGGAAGTGCTGTGGCAGGGGCTCAGTGAGGCGGGGCAAGTCTTCGCCTTGAAGGAGTGGGGGGTAGAGGCCGCTTGGCGCTCCCTCAGTGCCATTCTGGAGGGGCTGGGCTTCAGCACCTCACGCTCCGCCTTGCCGCTGAGCTCCTACTCGTTTACCAAGCGCCAATGAGTGGATGGATGATTGCCGTGGATTTACAGCCGCGCCAGGCCAGGGCCGGAGCGGCGGGGAGTTGCCTGGGCGTGCGCCGGGAACCGACAGTCACAGGCCAAGCCCAATGACCACCTCTTATCGTGCCGATATCGACGGGTTGCGTGCGGTGGCGGTGCTGTCCGTACTTTTTTATCACGCCGGCCTGGGCTTGTTCAGCGGTGGTTTTGTCGGGGTTGATGTTTTCTTCGTGATCAGTGGCTTCCTGATTACCCGCTTGCTGAAAAACGAAATAGAGGCACAGGGTCGCATCGACTTTCGCAATTTCTATCTGCGCAGGGCCCGGCGCCTGCTGCCGGCGTTCTTTTTCACGCTGGCGGGCACCAGCGTGCTGGCAGTGATTTACCTGTCCCCCGCGCGTTTAGAGGCTTTCGGCGCGTCGCAGATTCATGCGGTTCTGTCGATTTCAAACATCTACTTCTATTCCGTGAGTGGTTATTTTGACAGTGACGCCCTGCTCAAACCGCTGTTGCACACGTGGTCATTGGGGGTTGAAGAACAATTCTATGTTGTCTGGCCGCTCTTGTTGGCGACTCTGATTAGACGAAACCTGCACGCTCCAATCGTCATCCTGGCGATTGGGGTGCTGAGTTTGTGCCTGGCCCAGCAGCAGCTCGCGGCACAGCCCGAGGCCGTATTCTTCCTGATGCCTTATCGCATCTTTGAGTTTGCCATTGGTGCCGTTCTTGTGTGGCTGATGCACCGGCAGCCGAAGGTACCGCTGCTGGCCGAGTTCACCTGTGTCGCTGGCTTGCTGCTGATAGGGACTGCGGTCTTAACCTTTACGGAGAAAACCGCCTTTCCTGGTGTGTATGCTTTGCTGCCTTGTCTGGGGGCCGCCCTTTGCATTTATGCCGGGCAAGCGCCATACGCCGGCTGGCTGCTGCGCAACCGGCTGTTCGCAGGTATCGGCTTGATCAGCTATTCGCTGTATCTGGTCCATTGGCCAATCATCGTATTTTATCAGCAGAGGCTGGGTGCGCGCGTGTTCAGCGCCGCGGATGCGCTGCTGGTGCTGGTCGCCAGCTTGATAGTGGCGCTTCTTATTTACATCTGTATCGAAAAGCCATTGCGCAGGGCGCGCCAGTACAACACCTCGTTTGCCGTGTGCAGCTTGGTATTGTTTATGTCGTTCAGTTACGTCGCCGCGTCCATGTGGGGCCTGGATGGCTGGGCGAACCGCGCCTGGGCGACCTCCGGCAGCATCAGTTCGGCGGCGCTTAAAGCCGGGACGGCGCAAAGGTTTAGGGCGCGTCAGGACATTTGCATACGTAAAGGTTGGGCAGTTTGTGACGAGCCTGAGGCGGGGAAAATCAACGCGTTGATTCTGGGTGACAGCCATGCGGTCGATGCCCTGAATGCCTTCCAGGCCATACACCCTGAGCATGATTATTCCATGTCAACTTTGGGTGGTTGCCCGCCGACCCGTGACATTGAAACCATGGTTCCGGCGAGTCACCCGGAGCGGTCGAAGTGCGTACAGTTGAACCTCCAGCGTTTCGATCTGGCCTATTTGAAGCGTTTCGATTATATCGTGATCAATTTGCTCTACGACTGGTATACCCCTGCGCACCTTCAAGCCTATCTTGAGTTTCTCAAAGCCGGTGGCATCCAGAAAGTAGTGGTGATGGGGGGCTATTTCGTCTTGAAACGTGACATGTATGAAGTGCTCAATGAGAGTGGCTACAGTCGTGGTGCGGTTGAAAACAGCATCAAGGTGACAGCGGAGTATGAAGAAAATTTGCAGGCAATCGTGGAGGGCGCTGGTTATCTGTTCGTGAGTAAGAGGAAATCCTTCTGTTCCACAGGAACCTGTGAACTGTATGACCGTGAGGGCGTGCCCTATACCTACGACCGGCACCATTTATCCTACGCGTTTGCGCACCGCCTCGGCGCCTTCAATCAGGATCGGATTAATGCTTTTTTGACAGGACTAGCGCCCACGCCGCCAACCCTGGCGGCTAGCACGGAGGGGGCGGGCGAAGCGCCAGCCTCGACCGAACTGACGCAGTTCATCTGGTTGACGCCCCAATCCGTCAGCAGCTGCCCAGGAGGCCAACGTGTGCTGGTGCGCTGGGATGTCCGTCGCCATTCGGCGGCCCGGACCATAAAGTTATGGGTCAATCGAGCTGCAGAACCTGCCAAGCTCTTTCTCGAGGCGGGAGCAGTGGGTGAAAAAAGTACGGGTGAATGGGCGGTGGCTGGTATGCAGTTTACGCTGACCGATGCCCAGACTGGAGAGCGCCTGGCCGATGCCCGGCTCAGTGCACAACCCTGTTTAACCAGCCAATAGGCACCATAAGTGCCTTCTAGGGGAACGCGGATGAAATCCAGATTGGTTGTAATGGCTGTATTTGCACTGGGCCTCGCGGGTTGTGGTGATGATAAAGCGCCTGCAAAGGTTGCATCTGCGCCCCCGAGCGTGGCCAGCCGCGGAGTGCTCAAGGTCACCCGCGAGTCGGCACAGGCCATCAGTTGCGTCGGATCGGTGGTTGTGGTGCATTGGGACGCGAGGAAACTCGGGCAGGGCAATGAACTGGGTGCGATACAAATTTGGGCCGACACCGGTACTGACACGCCGATACTGTTTGCCGAGGGTGAAAGCGTGGGGGCCGCCAAGACCGGTAAATGGGTAATACCGGGGCTTAAATTCATCGCCAAATCCATGCGAACCAACGAAATTCTCGATCAGTTTGTGATCTCCGGCCCCAAGTGCTGAGTGCTGAGTGCTGAATGCTGAGTGCTGCAGGCCATGGCTCACCGTGTAGCCTATGGCCGCAACACGTGCGGGTTTTAGCGAGTAAAAGGAATTTACGATGCCAGTGAGTGATGCTGTCGCAGCACCTAATCCTGGTACCAGGGCTCTTAAGGTGTGCGGTTATGCCCTAATCCTGGTTTCACTGGCACTTGGTGCAGGATTGACCTTCTATGGCTTGTCGGCCATGCCGGGGTTTGATTTCAAGAAAGTGGCGGGACTGACTCCTCCCGACTACCTCGTCGTGTTTCTGGCGAGCGGGTTACTGGTCTTCGGCGTCAGTCTATGGCGGCGGGTACCGCCGTTGGCGGTTGGCTGTGGCATCACATTAGCCGCCTTACTCATTTGTGGGGCCCTCTGGCCGTTGTTGGTGGCAGCGCTACTGTTCCTGTCTTCAAGCGTGTTGGGGCAGGGTTTCCTCGCCCTGTTCGGTGTGAAGTTGACGGCTGATGACTGGCCACTGTCGACATTGATCGGTGCGGGCCTGTATGCCACGGCGGTAGGGTTGCTCGCGCGTTTTCCAGTGAACTATGCGGGTTTCTATGCAGTTGGCCTGATCCTGCCGTTGTGCCTGCGTTGGCGTGACTATGGCGCCTTGGGCCGCTACCTCAAGGCTGGCTTGTGGGGCGCCAAGCCATACGAGCATCTGGTGGCCGATCTGTTGCTGGTGAGTTTTGCTCTGGTGTATCTGCTGGTGGCCCTGATGCCAGAAGTGGGGCATGACGCGCTGGCGATGCACTTATTCGTGCCGGCGCGCATCGCGGCTCAGCAACACTGGGATTTCAATGTCGAGCTGTATGTGTGGGCGGTCATGCCGTTGTTAGGCGACTGGCTTTACACCATCGGCTACCTGTTGGGCGGTGAAACAGCCGTTCGCCTGATCAATCTTGGCTTTGTCGGGTTGTTATGCCTATTGCTCCGGGCCTGCGTCCTGTGGGCGGGCGGCTCAGTCGGTGGAGCGCGCTGGGCGATGGTCCTCTTGCTGTCGACCCCCCTGACCTTTACCGCCAGCAGTAGTTTGTATATCGAATCGATCTGGGCTTGCTATGTGATTGCGAGTTGCTGGGTCGTGCTCCGCTTAACGCAGGTTCGTCTGGAAAAGGCCGAGTTGCTGATATGCGCCGGTCTGCTGCTGGGTTTTGCCATGGCGACGAAAATGGTCACCTTTACGTTTATACCGGCGCTTCTGCTGGTGTTGATTTGGCGCCACCGGGCCTGGTTGCAACCGCGGAATGCCAAATACATGGGCGGCGGCGTGCTGCTGGCATTGCTTGTCGGTTTGGTGCCGTATCTGTATGCCTGGCTGCTCACGGACAATCCGGCGTTTCCTTTTTTCAACCATATTTTCAAATCCGAATTTTTTCCGTCAGTGGCATTCGTTGACACCCATTTCGGTAAGGGGATGACCTGGGATGTGCTCTACAGCATCACCTTCGATACCGGTAAATACCTCGGTTCGAAACCTGGGGGCTCCGGTTTCCAATGGGTGCTGATGCTGGTGCCCGTAACGCTGATGCTGGTGGTGCGCAAAAGCTACAAGGCGTTGCTGTTGGTACTGGTTGCGTGCTTGTCCGCCTTTCTGACTTTCGAGCAGATGGCCTATTTAAGGTATGTGTTCCCGGCCGTTGTGTTGTTAGCCGCCGCCATGGGGCTGGTATTCGCCCAGGCCTTGGTCAGTGGGCGATTCGCCGCGGTGACCGCGTATGCTGTGATGGCGGTGACGGTAGCCCTGAATCTGCTGTTTCTACAATCGGCCACCTCTTATGGTGCCCTGTCGTTGCCTGCGCTGCTGAGCGAGCGGGGTCGCTATGATTATCTCCAAACCCGTTTGCCCATACGTAATGCGGTCACCTTGGTTAACCAGATCAACAGCGATCGAAGCCCTGTGGCGTTCTTTGCGGATCCTCTGGCTGCGGGACTCAACGTCGATTACCTGGCGACCAGTTGGTACAACCGCGAGTTCCAGACCGCCGTTCTGAATGCCGACAGGCCATCGACACTCGCCAATGCAATATTCGAGCGAGGTGCCGAGTTGGTTATCCTCGACGAGAATTGGAAAACTCCGAAAATTCGCGCGATGGTCACCGAAGCCACTGCCAGCGTCGCTAAATTCAACAACATTTCGGTTCGACGGGTCCGGCAGACATTTCGTTTCTCAACCGAACTTCTGAAAAATCCAGAGTTTGACTCTGCAGAAGGTTGGTCTTTTGTCAGTGGCGATGTCTTTGTCAAGGGCGTTGGTCAAGTCACGGTGTCGGGTGAACGACCGGCGGTGCAGGTCGTCGCTGTTACCGCGGGGCGTAAATATCTCAATGTCAATCAAGTGTCCTGCATCGGGAAACCCACACGGGGTCGACTCCAGGTCAACTGGCTGGATGCCAGGTCCAAGCCCGTTGGCACCAGTATCAAGGTGTTCGATTGCCTCGGGCCTTTGGCAGAACACACCGCGGAGTTCGTTGCCCCGGCGGGTGCCAAGTACGGCACGGTATTCGCTTCGAGTCACAATGCCGAACCACTGGTATTCGAAAAAAGCTCGTTTCGTATGTGACTAATCATCAGTCTGGAGAGGGAGCGCAGATGCGTCTATGTAGTGCAACCGGGATAGCTGCACGCTGTTCTGGCGGGCCGAATGCTTCATTGATTGAAGAAGCTCGTCGGTGATCTGTTGCTGCTGTGGAGCGACGCTGCAGGCCGGGCTCGCCACTTGGCATTGGGAGTGCAAGGCCTGTGGTTATGAGGCGGCCGATTTTGGTCCGGATATCAACCATCGGGAACGTCACGCCTTGGTCGATGAGTCGGCCCGTGAAGAGGGCTTGAAACAGCTGCGAGGGGGCAATTTCAGGGCATTGGTGGAGGTCCTTAAATGCCGGATCCCATCTGGACAAAAGGTGCTGGATGTAGGCGCCGCGCATGGTTGGTTCGTGCAGGTTGCTTCGCAGTGTTATGACGTGATCGGCATCGAGCCGGATTCCGCTGTCTGTCAGGCGGCCCAGCGTCAAGGCATACCCTTGATCGAGGGTTATTTTCCTGACGCCCTGAGCGCGCAGGATCAGTTCGCGGCGATTGTATTCAACGATGTCTTCGAACACATTCCGGATGTTGCCGGTGGTCTGGAGGCTTGCCGTGCCCATCTGGGGAGCCAGGGACTATTGGTTCTGAACTTACCCTCGAAAGCAGGGTTCTTCTATAAGCTTTCCAGAATTATGCAACGCTGTGGGCTGCCGGGCTCATTTGAGCGCATGTGGCAGAAGGGGCTGCCGTCGCCGCATGTTCATTATTTCGATGAAAACAGCCTGTCGCTGTTGGTTGCGCACCATGGCTTCAAACCTGTGTATCTCGGTTATTTGCCTTCTGTTCAAGCCTCAGGCCTCTATGCACGCATCACTTATATTGGTCGGCCGTCCCGGCTGGTTGCCTGCCTCATATGGGTTGGCATAATGCTCTGCATTCCTTTATTGCGTATGTTCAAGAGCGATATTATGGTCGTGGTTGCACAAAAAAAATTGGTGATCTAGTTGGTTTTGTGTTTGAGGTGTCCATGAGTTTGCAGCCCATATTTGTGATTGGTAGTTACCGCTCGGCAACCAGCTTGATGAGCTGGGTGCTGGGACAGCATCCCAATATATTTCCACTGGAAGAAACGCATTTTATTTACAAGGCCAGTTATGATGCCGTTATCCAGCACGATTTAGGCTGGCGTAACCTGAGTCGTTCTTTTCTGCTCTCGGCCTCCATCAGTCGCAGAGCCTACTGTGTGGCGGCGGGTCGTGGATGCAATGAGTTGATTCTTCCTGCTCGCCATAAAATCGTCGAAAACTCACGACGGCCACAGTACGCCGAGCAAGCCTCCGAGCATATTTCGCTGTCGGCCGACCCCGGGAAAACCCGCTGGTTGGATGCAACTCCGGAAAATGCCCATTACGTTTATTCGTTACGGCGCATGTTTCCCCAGGCCAAGTTTATCCATGTGTTGCGTAACCCAAAGTTGGTGGCCAGCTCCCTGATGAACTTCAGCGGTGTGGGCGCCAGTGACTATGAAGAAGAAAACGCCTACAAAACCTGGACACGCCTGGTGACGGCCTGCCAACTGGCCGAGCAGGCGTTTGGCAGCACGGTGGTCAAGCGCATTTATTATGATGACGTCGTCAACCAACCGGAACAGGTGGTCAGAGAGTGCCTGGAGTTTCTCGGCGAGGAATTTTCGGCAGCGTGCCTGACGCCTTTTTCCGTCAAGGTCAACTCTTCCCGACACAGCCCCCCCGGCGATATTTCGACCGAGGCCAATCTGGGCAGTCCGAAGCCCTATGTACGTGAGGCTTTTAGCCTATACAGGACGCTGCTGAACGAGCCCGATCGTCCTCCTCATGGGCACCTTTGGGCGCTGCGGGCCTGTGCCACTCTGGATGCCGAACATGTATTTTCACGCAGCCAGCAGGGTATTTATGCGCAGAACCAGCAGCTGCGTCAGCTGCATGAGCAGAACCAGCAGCTGCAGGCGATGGTCACGCGGTTAACGGCGGAGAATGTCCGCTTGAGTTTCGAGATCCTGGACTGGGGGCCGCGCAAGGTGCATGTAGGGATGCCGTTTAACGTCCAGGCTAATGGCATGTCGGCGCTGTGGTTCACATTCAAGGGTGCATTACAGGGGATTACGGTCGAGCTGGGCGAAATGCCGTTGAACATAGTCGCCGCGGATTCCCCTGGGACGTTATTGGCGTTGACGCTGCCCAGTGTCACCTGCCTGCCTGGGCAATTCCCTGTGGTATTCAAGAGCCCATTGAATGGGCAGTTGTTGGGCGAGGTCACGCTGACAGTCTACGGGCCTGCTGAAGACGGCCCTGCCCCCCTCGGCGCTGGTGCATATTCTGGCGCCATAAGTGGCACCGCCGATGCGAATTAGCTACCGGGTTCCCCGCAATCAGTTTGCCCTTGTCAATGAAGGCGCCCGATTGAAGCCGGTCGGTTACGTATCCACCCGCTCGAGTTTTGCTTCGCTGTTCCATGGGGCCGCCTTGACCGCGTCGAGGGCCCTGGCCCAGGCGCTGTTGCCAACCCTTGATGTCGAGACGTTCTCGATACGTGGCTTTTGCGCACCCTGCGGTCTGATGGTCAACTTTCGGGTCGACCGTAAAGCCGGCGGGGAACTACAGGATCGCCACTGGCTACCCAACTGGCGAGAGCGTTTGGAGTGTCCGGCTTGCGCGATGAACAACCGCCAACGCCTGATCGCGACGCTGCTGATGCAAGCGTTGGGCGGCAGACCCATGCGCCATGTTTACCTGATGGAGCAGGTCACCCCCATTTATCGCTGGGCCAAACGAGCACTGGTCGCTCACCGGCTGTATGGCAGCGAATACCTTGGGCACGAGTACCCGAGCGGTACCTCCGTTCAAGGGCTGCGGCACGAGGACGTCCAGCAGTTGAGTTTTGCCACTGCGACACTGGACCTGATCGTCAGCAACGATGTGTTGGAGCACGTGCCGCATCCCCGGCAGGCCTTTGCCGAGTGCGCACGGGTGCTGAAACCCGGTGGATCGCTGTTGGCCACCATTCCGTTTCATGCCAATAGTGAGACGACGGTGTGTCGTGCGCAATTGATCGATGGAAACCTGCTGCACCGCTTACCACCGGCCTTCCATGGTAATCCGGTTTCTGAAAAAGGCTCGTTGGTGTTCAGCGATTTCGGTTGGGATATCCTGGAGCAGATGAAATCCGCGGGCTTCACCGACGCTTATCTGGAACTCTACGCTGCTGAACGCCTGGGCCACTTGGGAAGCGGAGAATTGGTATTCAGGGCAATTAAATAACCCGTAACTCGGCGGTTAGGCTGGCACCGGTCCAGGCATATTTATCTGCCACCTGGTCGTTTCGATAAGGCGTTCTGGAATCCTTTTTCGGATTTGCCTGAGGCTGAAGTCAGGGAGAAGACTCGCGTGTTACAAGCATTGATTCCTCAATGAGTAGCGGAGCAACCCATTCGGTATTTCTGCCTTACTGGGCCTCGACAATTCGGGCCAACAGATCGAGGACGGCAGCGTTGAGGTCGCAGCGTCCGGCATTGATGACATGCTCCGCCGCCAGCGGTGGTTCATACGGGCTGCCCAACCCGGAGAGGTTCGGCAATTGGCCCGCCCGAGCCTTTTTATAGAGGCCCTTGACGTCCCGTTGCTCGCAGACCTCCAGCGGGGTGCTGACATAGACCTCGCGGAAGTTAGCTGCCCCGATCAGGTCCCGGGCCATTTGCCGCTCACGCCGGAAGGGCGAGATAAAGGCGGTCATGACCACCAACCCTGCCTCCATCATCAACTTGGCTACTTCGGCGATACGACGGATGTTTTCCACCCGATCGGCATCGGTGAACCCCAGGTCCTTGTTCAGGCCCTGGCGCACGTTATCGCCGTCCAACACATAGGTGCGATAGCCCTGGGTGTGCAGGGCCACTTCCAGGGCATTGGCCAGGGTCGACTTGCCGGATCCGGACAGGCCGGTGAACCAGATCACCTGCCCACGGTGGCCGTTCTGTCGCTCGCGTTGCGCTCGCCCGATGGTTAGCGCCTGGGCATGCACGTTCTGCGAGCGTCGCAAGCTGTGGGTCAGCATGCCGAACGCCAGCGTCCGCTGGTTGTCGCGGTCCTGCAGCCAGAATCCCCCCAAGGTGGTGCTATGGGCGTAGGCATCGAATGCCAGCGGCTGTTGGGTGGCCAGGGTGCAGCGGCTGACATCGTCGCGTTGCAAGGTGGTACTGGCCTGTAGCGAGAGGTCATGCAGATCGTATCGGTGTTTCAAGCCGGTCAGCGAGGCGCTGGTTTGCTGGTTGGCCAAACGCAGTTCGTACGTACGGCCCACCAGCCCCGGTTCGTCATCCAGCCAAACCAGCGTCGCTTCGAACTGGTCGCTCGTCTCCAGGGGCAGATGGGCCAGGCTGAGGATGTCGTCCGCACGCGCGCTGATGTCAGGGTGCAGGTGCAGCAGCACCGATTGACCGGCGTTAACCTGTTCGCCGGGTCCAGCCGGTCCGTGGATATGGACGACCCGGGCGGTCTCGCCGGATCGAGCCACCCGTAACTCGTCACCCAGCGCGAGCACGCCTTCGCTCAGCACAGCCCGATAGGCGCGCGCTCCGCAGTCGGCGATTTCGATTCGCGCCAACGGCAGCACCACCCTTTGGGGCTCGGTAACGGCAAGCTTGTCCAGGGTCTCCAGTAGACTGGGGCCGCCATACCAGGCGCGCGCAGCTGTCGAGGGTGCAAGGCAAGGCAGCGAGGTGACCGAGCAGAACCCCTGTTGTCGACTGAGCTCGCCCAACACCCGGCGTAGGTGTGCGAAATGCGGCTCGTCCAGCGGCGTCGCCGGTGTATCGATCAACCACAGCAGATGGCGCAGACCCAACAGCCGGAGCAGGTTCAGCAAGCCGGGCAATCCTTCAGACAACGGCGTGTTGCCATCCACCCACAGCAGGACCACCTCGCTGTCTGCCGCCACGGGGGCCAGCGCGCTGGGTGTTTGCGCCAATGGCCAGCACAGCTGATAACCGCGCCGGGGCGTGTCGAACCGCAACTGCGGGCGCGAGTTGTTTGGCTGCTCCCACCATTGTCGACTCGGCGAATCGATGTGCCGATCCGGCGGTGCTACCGAGTGGGCGGCGAGGCATTCGGCCACGCGTTGGCGAGTGTCGGCGCCGCCGCCACACAACAGCAGCCGTAGCGGTTCCCCGGGCCGGGATGAACGAGACGGGTCATGGTGGGTGGGCTCAGGTGGCATCGGGGCGTCCTTATCGGGCTGCGGTAACCGGCGAATCAAGGGTCGCGCAACCCACCGGGTAGGGCGGGGCGGCCTTCCAGCATGACCGCTCTGGCCAGGGGTTGTAGGCATCGCCCTAGAGTACAGGGCGAGTTCCTTGCACAGCTACTGGCAGTCTGGAAAAGGCCCATACGCTCAGCTCCCGAACATATGGGGCTTGTTCGATAGAAAGGTCCAGGAGCTGGCTTCGCGAAAGCGTTGGGTGTTCTCCTTTGTCGCGCTTAAGCGTAAGGCCCGCAGCAGCGTGTCGAAGGTCAGCAGCCTGACCTGCTTCTCGATCAACTGGAAGCGTTCCTCACTGCTGCCATTCTGCAGTTTCACGGTGAAGGCGATGTCGATGACGGCGCGGCCACGGCCTTCCCCGTTGGCCGCAGGTTGCAGTGGGAAACTTTAGCCGCCCACGACCAACAGGTGTAGGCAGGGAGCAAGACGCTGCGCATCGGGGGCCTTGCGGTGAATCTCGGGCTACCACTCACCGAAACCAGCCGAGTGGAGCCGTGTGGCAGCGCACGTTTATTGGCCGAATATCGTCCGCGTGATGACTTCGCCGGCACGCGCCCCGTTCAGGCCCGCAGCGGCGTCAGCAGGCGCACTTCGGGCCAGGCGATGTTGGCCGCCTCGGCCAGCAGGAACTGGCCCAGTTTGTGGCAGGCGGCGCTTTTGCGGTGGTTGTTCGGCCAGACCAGGAAATAACTGTCGCCGGTGGCCACGGCGCTGGGAAAGGGAAACATCAGCCGGGCACTGTCGATGTCATCGGCGACCATGGCCAGATCGCCCATGGCGATGCCGTACCCCTGCACTGCCGCGCAGATGCCCAGTTCGAGGGTGTCGAACACCTTGCCGGTGGCCAGCAGGCGAGGATCCAGGCTACCTGTCGCCTGTAGCCAGCGTCGCCAATCGCGGCGGTCGGGGGAGGGGTGAATCAGCTCGGCCTGGTCCAGGCGATCGAGCCGGGGCATGGCCGTCTGGGCCAGTGCGGGCGAACAGATGGGGATCAGCCACTCGTCGAAGAGCTTGAGGCTGTGCCAGTCCGCCGGAAAGGCACCGTCGCTCAACAGCACGGCGCAATCGTAGGGTTCCTTGCCGAACACCACGTTATCAATATCCATCCAGGCACTGGTCAGCTTGATCTCCAGGTCGCGGTTTTCAAAGTGAAAGCGTGACAAGCGTGGCAGCAGCCAGCGCATGGTGAGGGTCGAGGGGGCTTTCAGGCGCAGGGCATGACCGTCGGACATCAGCGTCGAACAGGCCAGTTTGATGGTGCTGAAACCGTCGCTCAGGCCCTGGGCCAGCAAGCGCCCGGCGTCGGTCAACTCGATGCGGGGGCCTTTGCGGATAAACAGCCGGCAGTTGAAATCTTGCTCGAGGGTACGGATATGGCGGCTGATCGCACTTTGGGTTACCGCCAGTTCATCGGCGGCGTGGGTGAACGAACCGTGGCGCGCGGCGACTTCGAAGGCACGCAAGGCGTAGAGCGGGGGCAGGCGCTGGTCCATCAGATCACCTTAATCATGAGTATTAATCATAGTAGAACTTACGTTTTTCCTTTTTTCAAGACGCCTCGCTTAATTCAAAGTGCCGAAAATCAAGGAGTCACTGAAAAGGAATGTCAGTGTGAACGTAGTAGAACTGTCCTTCGCCGAGCGCTATCAGCTAGCTAAACTCATGGCTGAAACCACCACCGAATACACCGAGCAGGATTTCCGACCCTACCTGGCGCGGTGCCTGGGCGAGGGGGGGCAGTTGCCGGAGCGCCTGGTGAGCGCCCTGGCCACCCTCAGCCAGCCGCACCTCAACGAAGGGTTTCTGTTGATCCGTAACCTGCCGCTGCCGGACATGGGCTTCACGCCGCTTAGTCGCAGGAAAACCATCAGCGACAGTGGCCTGAACCGCACCAAGCACCTCAAGACCTTGATCAACAGCCAGATCGGCATCGTCTACACCTTCGACTCGAAACAAAACCAGGATCACGTAGAGAGCATTTTCCCGATTCGCGAGGACGCCAACCGACAGATCAACTCCAACAGTGATTTTCTCGAATGGCATGTGGAGGATGGCTTTCACCCCTTGCGGGCGGACTTCGTCAGTCTGCTGTGCTTGCGTGGCGATCCCGATGCATTCACTTACATCTGCCCGATGAGTTATGTCGACTTGGCCGACGACGTGCTCGACACACTGACCCAGCCGCGCTACTTGATCCAGGTGGATGACACCTTCAACCAGATGGTTGCCCGTCTCCAGTTCAAGACTTCGGTGTTCGATTCATCGCAGCGTAACGAAGTGGTCTACGACCCGTCCTATATGAGCTGCCTCGATCCCGAGGCCGAGCGGGCGTTTCGCCTGTTGGGTGAGCAGATCCAGGCCAAGCACCTGGCCATTGCCCTCAAGGCCGGCGACATGCTGATCTTCGACAACAAGAAGGTGGTCCATGCGCGCAGTCCCTATTCACCGCGCTACGACGGTACGGATCGCTGGCTGTTGCGCTCCTTGATGCTGGACAGCGTCAAGGACGCCTCGCTGCTCGGGACGTCGCTGCTCGCCAACTCGGGGGTGAGCTGAGTGGAGCTGGCCATCTGGTTCACTTTCCTGTTGTCGATCATGGCGTTGATTGCTTTCCCGGGCCCTTCGGCCATCCTGGTGGTGCAAACCGCCCGGGTCCACGGGGTGCCCGCGGCTTTCAGCGCGATCGCCGGCGGCTGCGTGGCGGCTGTGCTGCTGTTGCTGGCGGCGCTCGTCGGGCTGGCCCAGTTGGCACCCGAGGGCTTGCTGGAGGGACTGAAAGTCTGCGGTGGGTTCTACCTGGTCTACCTCGGCGTGACCAGCCTGAAACAGCGGCCGGCCGACGTGTTGGTTCAGACGGGCAGTCGGCGCTTTTTCACCCGGGCGTTCTTTACCGGCATCAGCAACCCCAAGGACATCATCTACTTCACCACCTTTCTCAGCCTGTTCATTCCGAAAAACCCGCATCTGGGTGTTTTTGTCCTGGTGATCGGCACCTGGGTGGTGGTCGATAGCGCGATCATGGCCTGTTATGCCCTGTTTGCCAGTCGCCAGAACCTGCCAGGTGCCCGTTACCTGAACACCGCCTGTGCCCTGGTGCTGGTCATGGTTGGCAGCGGCTTTCTGTTAAGTTTGGCCTCCCGCGGCCTGGCCTGGCTATTCTGACCCGCGCCGCAGCAGCCTCTTTGCAGGAGGCCAGGGCCGGGGCCGAACAGGCCCTCCCGCGCCCGGCCCCCTGGCTGATCCGGGCATCGCGAACCGCTGCGCCGCACTCGAAATCGAAAGTGAAGGGCGCAGTTGGGGCAGAAGCGAGAGGTTTGGGTTAGGCCGCGAAAATCTCGATATCGCTAACCCTCAGGTCCTCCAGGAACGCGTCGAGGGTGGGTGCCGCGGGTGTGTCGGCGATCAGGTCCTGGGCCGGCGCGCGGACGTGATGAACGCGCGCGAGGATAAGGCGTTTGACCTCGTCGTCGCTGCGTGCCGAGCCGCGCAGGAACAGGGCCCTAGGTTGGCCGGCGTGGCGGTAGCTGACGAGCTGGACCATGGTGGTTCCCATTTTTTCCGTTGTGCGTCTAGCTGTTGTCCGCGTCGGCCGGTTTTAGTTCCGCTGCCCCGCGCCGCCGTGTAGGAGGCCCGCCTTCGGGCCGAAACGGGGGTGGGGCCTGGGCTCCCCATCGGCGCGGAGGGCGCCTCCCACGGGCATACCTCCCACAGGTTCGCCTCATGGCAGTCGCGCCTTAGCGGATCGGCAGGTCCACCACCACGGCGTAGTGCTTGCGGTCTCCGTAGCCACCGATCAGGCGTGCACTCACCTCAAAACGCGAGGCACTGGTGATGGCGCGGCTTTCCAGCAGGCGCAGGTAGAAACGGGCATCATCGTCGGACAGCTGGCCCACACGCGTCGTTTCGATATACACCTTGCAGCCATTGCGGTCCTCGGCATTATTCGGATCACGCACTATGGTTGCGGTCAGCGGGCCGTCCTCGTAGCCGCGGCCGAGGCTTTTATCGACGCGGCGCAGTTGGTTCTGGTGACGTACTTCATCGATGACCAGGAAATCGAACCGCCCCGGCCCCGGCAAACGCCCGTTCACCGACGGCAGTTCACCACGGGGTGCCTGGGGCGCCACGCCATTACGTTTATCGATCCAGTCCCTCGCCAGGCTGACCAGCCGCAGCACCTGCACCTCTACGGGTTTCAGCGCGGTGCGGACCTGTTCGGCCCTGGCCTGGAGCTTCTCCACGCTACCGCCGCCCTCGGTCATCCAGAAAATAAAGCCGACCGCCAGGGCGGCGAGGACCACGAAAATGCCCAGAAATGTGAGGATATGCATGCGGCCTCCCAGGCTCATCAGCGGTACAGGAATTCGGCTCAACGCCGCTCGGGGCGCGACTTTAGCAGGCCATGCCGGCGAACGACGGGACCTGCCGCACAACCCGCCATGCCCCGGTCTGGTCGGACGTGGCGCACCCACGCCGCGAGGCCGACTATGCGGCAGCCCATAGTCATAGGTCGGACGGCCGTCAATCCCGGATTTAGAGCGATTCTGGTGGGTTTAACTGTATATGTGTACAGTTTTTTGTTGCCTGATGGGCGCTGAGTAGCCATGCTAGGTGAATCTCGACAGCAACTTTCGATGGCGGCCATGCGGCTCTTTCTTTGCGAAAAACCTTCCCAAGCCAAGGACATCGCCAAGGTGCTCGGCGCCAGCCGGCGCGGCGACGGCTGCTGGCTGGGTAGTGGAGTGACGGTGACCTGGTGCATCGGGCACCTGCTCGAGACGGCGCCGCCGGATGCCTACGACCCGCGGTACAAGCGTTGGGTGTTGGCCGACCTGCCGATTGTGCCCGAGCGCTGGAAGATGCTGGTCAAACCGCGCACGGCGGCGCAGTTCAAGGCGGTCAAGCGCTTGCTCGGCGAGGCGGGGGAGCTGGTCATCGCCACCGACGCCGATCGCGAAGGCGAGATGATCGCCCGCGAGTTGCTCGACCACTGCCGTTACCGCGGTCCGGTGCAACGGCTGTGGCTGTCGGCCTTGGACGATGCCTCGATCCGCAAGGCCCTGGCGGCGCTCAAACCGGGTGCAGAGACGTTCAGCCTCTACCACTCCGCGCTTGGCCGCTCCCGCGCCGACTGGCTGATCGGCATGAACATGAGCCGGCTGTTCACCTTGCTGGGGCGTCAGTCGGGCTATCAAGGCGTGCTACCGGTGGGGCGGGTACAGACGCCGACCTTGCGTCTGGTGGTGGACCGCGATCGCAGCATCGCGGCCTTCGTGCCCGTTGCCTATTGGGCTATCGATGTCACGCTGCTGGCCTCGGGAACGGCCTTCACGGCCCAGTGGCGAGGCCCGGAAGACGCCTGCGACGAGCAGGGCCGCTGCCTGAACCCGGCGCTGGCGCAACAGGCGGCGACAGCCATGGCGGCTGCCGCCAGCGCCCGGGTGCTGAAGGTGCGCACCGAACGGGTACGCGAAGCGCCGCCGCTGCTGTTCGACCTGGGTACCCTGCAGGAAATCTGTTCCAAGAAGCTTGGCCTCGGCGCCCAGGAAACCCTGGACATCGCCCAGGCGCTCTACGAAACCCACAAGGTCATCACCTACCCGCGCAGCGACTGCGGCTACCTGCCCCTGAGCCAGCACGGCGAGGCGCCGCAGGTGCTGGCGGCCCTCGGGCGCGCTGACCCGGGCCTGGCCGGGCTGATGCCACATCTTCAAGCGCAGCGGCGTTCGCGGGCCTGGAACGACGCCAAGGTCAGTGCCCACCACGGCATCATCCCGACCGCGGCGGCGGTCGACCTGAATCGCCTGGTGGGCCGGCAGTTGGCGGTGTACAGCCTGATCCGCGCCCGTTACCTGGCGCAGTTCCTGCCCAACCACGAATACGACCGCACCCAGGCCGACTTCGACTGCGCCGGGCAAGCGTTGCGCGCCACGGGCAAGGTCATAGTCGAGCCGGGTTGGCGTCGGGCGCTGCCCGAGGCCGTGGGGCCGACCAAGGGCCGCGAGGCCGTGCCGGCGCAGTGCTTGCCGGCCCTGGTGGACGGCCAGGACTGCGGCGTCGGGGAGGTGCTGCTCAAGGACCTGTGGACCCAGCCGCCCAAACCCTACACCGAGGGCGATCTGATCAAGGCGATGAAAAATGTCGCCAAGCTGGTGGACGATCCGCGCCTCAAGCAAAAACTCAAGGACACCACCGGTATCGGCACCGAGGCGACCCGTGCCGGGATTATCCAGGGCTTGCTCGACCGCGGTTACCTGTTCAAGCAGGGCAAGGCCCTGGGCGCGACCCCGGCGGCCTGCAGCCTGATCGATGCCGTGCCAAGGGCCATCGCCGACCCGGGCACCACCGCCATCTGGGAGCAGGCGCTGGATATGGTGCAGAGTGGTGAAATGAGCCTGGACGACTTCGTCGCCAAACAGACCGCCTGGATGAGCAAGCAGGTGCAGCGCTGCCAGGGCATGAGCCTGACCATCAGCGGTCCGGCGACCCCGGCCGGCCGCGCGGGCGCGCCCTGGAAAAAAAAGCGCAAGAGCACGGCGCGCAAGACCGCGCCCGCCAAGGCCCCCGTGGCCAAACCGAGCCGCGGCGCCTGAGCCTGTTTACGGTCACCGGAACGGGTAGCGGTTGCCAGCCGCGGGATTTCCTGAGAAAAGGCTGCACCGGCCCGGCACCAGCGGCCACCGACTGATACGAGGCGGCAATGAGCGACGAACTGCAGGTAGTGGACCTTCAATTGGGCGACGGCAAGGTGGTGGTCAAGGGCGCCCTGATCACCACGCACTACCGCGGCACCCTGGAGGACGGCACGCTGTTCGATTCGTCCCATGGCCGTGGCAAGCCGTTCCAATGCGTCATCGGCACCGGCCGGGTGATCAAGGGCTGGGACCAGGGCCTGATGGGCATGCGTGTCGGCGGCCGTCGCCAACTCTTTGTGCCGGCGCGCCTGGCCTATGGCGAGCGACAGATGGGCGAGCATATCAAGCCGCATTCCAACCTGGTTTTCGAGATCGAGCTATTGGAAGTCCTGACCCGCGACGACTGAGTTGATCCTCGGGTTCGCGGGGGCACCGACCGATCGTCCGCGGGGCTGAACCCTGCCGGTTGGGCCGGCTCGAACCTCTGCACCCAGAGGACTTGATGATGAGCACAGCCACCCGCGTTTTCTCTACCCGCGCCGCCAACGATGACAGCTTTGCCCCTGCCGACCGGCCGAGTTCGCCGTCATCGACTCGGGCGCCCAAGCAAAAGTCGACCAGGACCGATCGGCCGCGTAAACCCTAGGATCCTCTTCCGCTCAGGGATCTTCGAGGTCAAGGATCAGCGTGACATAGAACCACGGAATGGCGCCCCACTGGTTGCGTTCCCTGATCAGCGTTTCTTCGGACGCCATGCTCACCTGATACGGCCGCTCCTGCGGCCCAGGCAAGCTGCCGCGAAACTGACCATCATCCCTGGGGAAGGCGTGCCAGCCGCAACAGGCAAAGCGCAGGGGGGGTAACTGGGCGTCACGCACCAGTTGGTGCTCGACCTGTTCGGCCTGGGCGCCGCGTACCCGGTAGGTGGCGATCAGCGCCCGCAGTTGCGCGTCGTGGCCTGCGCTGCATTCGATAAACTCCAGACCCGGCGGTTTTTGGCCAAGCGCTTGCAAAAAGTCAGCGCAGACGGGCTCAGCCGTGGCGCTACCCGACAGCAGCCACAGGCCAAGGGACAGGAGCGATAACCAAAAGGGCTTCAGGGGGGATGCCTCGCCAAGGATAGCCAGCCGCAAGCATACCGCAGGGTCTCTGCCCCGGGCCGATACTGCGTGCGCTTTCCACCGCCTCAGCGCGCCAACAACACCACGATGACCGCAGCCAGCACCACGCACAGGCCCTTCCAGAACAGCAATGGATTGCGCTCCAGCAGAGGCGCGCGGGTCTTGTTGAGAAAGGCCTGGTTCGGTTGGCGCAACTCGAAGACGAACTCCGACAATTCCCCGTAGCGCTTGAGTGGGTTGACGTGCACGGCTTTCTTCAGCACGTCGTCGATCCAGGCCGGCAGGGCCCGCCGGGCATCGCGCAACGGCTGATAGTCCAGCCGCTGCTGGGCGGCCTGGGTTCGGGTTCTGGCCACTTCGGCGCCATAGGGCAACTGGCCCGAGAGCATCTGGTAGGCGATCACCCCCAAGGAAAAATAATCCGAGCGTGGCGTGCCGCTTTCGCCGAGAAAGTACTCCGGCGCGCTGTACTGCGCGGTGCCCAGCAGCTCGCAGTCTGCGGAGCTCCCGGCCATCTCCACCAGCCCGGCGACCCGGGTCGAGCCAAAGTCGATGATCTTCAGCGTACCGTTGCGGTCGATCAGGATATTGTCCGGTCGCAGGTCCTGGTGCAGCATTTCCAGGCGATGGAAGGCCTGCAGGCCACGGGCGATCTGCTCGACCATGGCGCGCACGGTTTCCAGCTCGGGGTGCGGGTGGTCGACCATCCATTGGCTGAGAGTCTGGCCCTCGATATATTCGCTGACGCTGTACAGGTAACTGCGCTGGCGGGTCAGCGGCAAGGCCTTGAGCACATGGGCGCTGTCGAGGCGCCGGGCGATCCATTCCTCGGCGAGGAAGCGCTCCAGATAGGCCGCGTCGTCTTGCCGGTCGATGGACGGCGTCTTGAGCACCAGGGTTTGTCCGCTGGCCTCGTCCAGCGCCAGGTAGACGTGGCTGCGGCTGCTGGCATGCAACGTCCGGAGGATGCGGTAGCCGTCGATCAGCTTACGGGCATCCAGCGGCGGTGGCAGCGGCAGTGCCTGGACCTGCCGGTGCAGCTCATCCACCTGCACCGCGGGCAGGCTGTCGACCCGCAGGATCTGCAGGGTCAGGTTGTCGCTGCTGCCCTGGTCGTAGGCCTGCATCACGATACGTCGGGCGGCGCCGTCCAGGTCATCGCCGAGGGCGTCCAGGGTCGCGCCGATAAAGGCGTCGCTGGCGTGTTCGTAGACCCCGTCGGTGGCCAGAAGAAAGATATCGCCGGGCTCGACCGGCAGCGCCTGGTAGTCGATTTCCAGCTGCGAATCGATGCCCAGGGCCCGGCCCAGGTAACTCTTGTCCTGGGCGATCCAGATCCGATGGTCCTGGGTCAGTTGCTCCAACTGGCCCGCGCGCCAGCGGTAGATCCGGGTGTCGCCGACATGAAACAGGTAGGCCGTGCAGGCCTTGAGCACCAGGGCGCTGAAGGTGCACACGTAGCCACGGTCCCTGTCGAAGCGATACTGGCTGCGTTGTGTCTGCGCATGCAACCAGGCGTTGGTCGCCACCAGCACCCGTTGCGCGGACTTTTTCACTGACCAGGCGTCGCTGGTGCAGAAGTAGTCTTCCAGGAAACCCTTGACCGCGGTTTCGCTGGCGATCTGGCTGACATCGCTGCTGCTGATGCCGTCGGCCAGGGCCAGGGCGATGCCCTTGGCGCTCAATTGCGGCTCTTTCGGCAGGTAAACGCCGTGGAAGTCCTGGTTAAGCGCCTTGCGGCCCTTGTCCGAAAATTGCCCCAGCGAGACGCTCAACCGAGTGGCCATGGTGTTCCGTTAGACGCGCGGCGTTCAGTTAAACGAGCGCTTGGGCGCGGTGCGCACATGGGTGGTGTAGAGCGTCAGGCCGGTGAAGGCCAGGCCGCCCACCAGGTTGCCCAAGGCGGTGGGGATCTCGTTCCAGAGCATGTAGTCCATGACCGAGAAGTCGCCGCCCATGATCATCGCCGCCGGGAACAGGAACATGTTCACCACCGAATGCTCGAAGCCCATGAAAAAGAACAGCATGATCGGCATCCACATGGCGATGGTCTTGCCGCTGACAGTGGTGGAGATCATCGCGCCGACCACGCCCATGGACACCATCCAGTTGCACAGCATGCCGCGCAGGAAGATGGTGAACCAGCCGGCCGCGCCGTACTGGGCGTAACCCAGGGTACGGGCTTCGCCTATGCCGGAGAGTTTTTCACCGATCGGCCCCGGTTCCGTGGAAAACCCCATGGTGAAGACGAAGGCCATCATAAAGGCCACCAGCAGTGCGCCGCCGAAGTTACCCGCGAACACCAGGCCCCAGTTGCGCAGTACGCCGCCCACTGTCACGCCCGGGCGCTTGTCGAGCAGGGCCAGCGGGGTGAGGACGAACACCCCGGTGAGCAGGTCGAAGCCCATCAGGTAGAGCATGATGAAACCCACGGGGAACATCACGGCACCGAGCAGCGGCGAGCCGCTCTGCACCGTAACGGTCACGGCGAACACAGCGGCCAAGGCCAGGATCGCACCGGCCATAAAGGCGCGAATCAGGGTGTCGCGGGTCGACATAAAGATCTTCGACTCGCCGGCGTCCACCATCTTGGTGACGAATTCCGCAGGGACCAGATAGGACATAAGGATTCTCAGTGTCAGGCAGGCAACAAGGGGCCGCCCGGATGCGAAGGGGCAGCCGGGTAACCGTATGGCACAAGGTGAGCCCACACCCGTGTGGGGCGCGGGCAGGTGTCAGGCGACTACGCCGATCTCCACGGCATCGCCATTGAGCCGCACCGGCCAGACGCGCAGGCGCTGCTCGGGGTACTCCAGGCAGCTGCCGTCTTCCAGGCGGAAATGCTGTTTGTACAGCGGCGAGGCGATGACCAGGTCGCCCTTGAGGTGCCCGACCAGGCCACGGCCGATCACGTTGGCCCCCGATTTGGGGTCGCGGTTGTCGGTGGCGTAGAGCTTTTCACCCTCTGCAGTGTGTGGCAGGTGGAAGAGCGCGACCTGCGCGCCCTCGAACCAGGCCACCACCCCGGAGTTGGCCACCAGGTCTGCCCGTTTGCACAGGGGGCGCCAGGCGGCTGGCGCGGCTGGGCGGGATGCGGCACGCACAACGTTTGATTGGCTCATCAGAGCACCTCCTCGGTTACGGGAATCAGGTGGAGTTCGCCGGCGTGCACCGGCCGGCGCTGGCCGCGCTCCTTGACGAAGTGAATGTCCGGGTCGCCGCGGCCGTCATTGACGAAGGTACGGAAACGCTTGAGCTTCTCCGGGTCCTTGAGGGCATTGGCCCATTCGCACTCGTAGCGGTCGACCACCAGCTGCATCTGCGCCTCCAGCTCGGCGGCCAGGCCCAGGCTGTCGTCGAGGATCACCGCCTTGAGGTAGTCCAGGCCGCCTTCCAGGCTTTCGCGCCAGACCGAGGTGCGTTGCAGCTTGTCGGCGGTGCGCACGTAGAACATCAGGAAACGGTCGATGGTGCGGATCAGCGTGGCGTCGTCCAGGTCGGTGGCGAACAGCTCGGCGTGGCGCGGGCGCATGCCGCCGTTGCCGCTGACATAGAGGTTCCAGCCGTTCTCGGTGGCGATTACGCCAATGTCCTTGCTCTGCGCCTCGGCGCACTCACGGGTGCAGCCGGAGACGCCGAACTTGATCTTGTGCGGTGCGCGCAGGCCCTTGTAGCGGTCCTCCAGGGTCAGCGCCATCTGCACGCTGTCCTGCACGCCGTAGCGGCACCAGGTGCTGCCGACGCAGGACTTCACCGTGCGCAGCGACTTGCCGTAGGCGTGGCCGGTTTCGAAACCGGCATCGATCAGCTCGCTCCAGATGTCCGGCAGCTGGTGCAGCTGGGCGCCGAACAGGTCGATGCGTTGGCCGCCGGTGACCTTGGTGTAGAGGTCGTATTTTTTCGCCACCACGCCCAGGGCGATCAGCTTGTCCGGGGTGATTTCGCCACCGGCGATGCGCGGCACCACCGAGTAGGTACCGTTCTTCTGCATATTGGCCATAAAGGTGTCGTTGGTGTCCTGCAGGGCCACCAGCGACGGGTCGGTGATCGAACGGTTCCAGCACGAGGCCAGGATCGAGCCCACCGCCGGTTTGCAGATATCGCAGCCGGTGTGGCCGCGGCCGTGCTTGCTCAGCAACGCCTCGAAACTGACCAGGCCTTCGACCCGCACCAGGGCGTACAGCTCCTGGCGGGTATAGGCGAAGTGTTCGCACAGGCTCTTGTCGACCGCCACGCCGCGGGCACTCAGTTCGTGCTCGAAGACCTGCTTGAGCAAGGCGCTGCAGCCGCCACAGCCGGTGCCGGCCTTGGTTTGGGCCTTGAGCTCGCCGAGGTCGGTGACACCGGCCTCGACCTTGCAGCACACCGCGCCCTTGCTGACGTTATGGCAGGAGCAGATGGTCGCGCTGTCCGGCAGGGCGTCGGCGCCCAGGCTGGGCGCACCGCCGCTGGCCGGCAGGATCAGCCCCGAGGGGTCGGCGGGCAGGGCGATGCCGTTCTGTGCGTATTGCAGCAGGGTATCGTAGTAGCTGTTGTCGCCGATCAGCACCGCGCCGAGCACCTGCTTGCCGTCGGGCGAGACCACCAGGCGCCGGTAGCTGGCGTTGGCTTCGTCGATAAAGCGGTAGCTCTTGGCGCCCGGGGTGGTGGCCTGGGCGTCGCCGATCGAGCCGACATCGACGCCCAGCAGCTTGAGCTTGGTCGACATGTCGGCGCCGCCGAACGGCTGGTGCGTGCTGCCTGTCAGCAAGGCCGCCACGTTGCGCGCCATGCTGTAGCCGGGGGCGACCAGGCCGAAGATCATACCGCCCCACGAGGCGCACTCGCCGATGGCGAAGATGTCCGGGTCGCTGGTGCGGTAGTCGTTGTCGATCACCACCCCGCCGCGTGCGGCGATCTCCAGGCCGGCGCTGCGACCGAGGGCATCCTGGGGACGGATCCCGGCGGAAAACACGATCAGGTCGGTCTCGAGGAACTCGCCGTCGTTGAAGTTCATTCGGTAGGCGTAGTCCTCGCCCGGGACGATGTCCTGGGTGGCGCGTGCCAGGTGCACGCCCACGCCCAGGGCCTCGATCCGTGCCCGCAGGGCGGCACCGCCCTCGGCGTCCAGCTGCACCGGCATCAGCCGCGGAGCGAACTCGACCACATGGGCTTCCAGGCCCAGTGACTTGAGCGCGTTGGCCGCTTCCAGGCCGAGCAGGCCGCCGCCGACCACCACGCCACGGCGGGCGTTGGCCGCGGCCGCGCGGATGCCGTCAAGGTCGTCGAGGGTGCGGTAGACCAGGCGCGAATGACCTTCGGCGCCCGGGATGGGCGGCACGAACGGGTAGGAACCGGTGGCCAGCACCAGGCGGTCGTAGGCATAACGGCCATTGCCGGTCACCACTTCCTTACGCGCACGGTCGATTTCCAGCACCGCCTCGCCCAGGTGCAGCTGCACGCCGTGGCGCCCATACAGATCGGCTTCGCAAAGGGCCAGGGACTCGGCATCGCGGCCGCCGAAGTACTCGGAGAGGTGCACCCGATCGTAGGCGCGTTGGCGCTCTTCGCCGAACACATGCACCTGGTAGCGGGCCAGTGCGCCCTGCTCGATCAGCTGCTCGACACAGTGATGGCCGACCATGCCGTTGCCGATGACGATCAGTGTTTCGCTTTTGATCGGGGTGACGATAGCGTTCATAGCCTTTCCTCAGTCGGAGCCGCTGCTGGGGCATGGCCAGCAAAAAAACAGAAACAAAAAAAACGCCTGGAGCCGTCTAGCAGCTCCAGGCGCCTTTGCCTGGTGTTGAGCAGAATCTGGAGGTGAAGGCCTGGGCCGCGCTGCCCGGTTCACCTGTCCCGCGCCTGGTCAGGCGGGTGGTCGGCGGTGACCACGCGGGAAGTCCTGCCGCGCAAGTCGGCAGGAGACAACAGGGAGTTAGCAGGTTGCATGCCAGTCTTGCCGCAGGCCGTCGCTACAGGGCTCCGGCCGCTCGCCAGCGCCCGTTGCAGGGGGGCTGCGGGGCGGTTGGTGGGCGTGCAGTGGGTGCCAGCCACGTCCCACCACGGGCCCAGCCGGCGGCCCGGCACTGAACCAGAAGGGTGCGGATAGCCCATGGGGTCCCTTTTTTAGGGCAAACATCCCCTGGGGCTGAAGTGAGGCGAGGGGCAAGAGCGGCAGCGGCGTTGGCTTGGCGTGCGTGATCAGCGGGTAGATAGCGGGCGCGCCGCGGGCCACCCCCTCTCCCGGCGGGAGAGGGTTGGGGTGAGGGCGTTGCTTTTGTGGAGTTAGAGCGGGTAGTACGGGTCATCTTCGATCGAGGAACGCGGGGCCCCATCCCCGGCCAGTAGCGCTGCAATCGAACTCTCCGTGCGTTTGCCATCGAGCAGCCATTCCACACGCCACTCGGTCAGACGCTCGCCTTTTTCATGGCTGTACTGGAGGGGTTCGGGTTCGTTGATCCATTCCAACTGGCGAACCAGCACCAGCGGGTCTTCCGCGCCAGGCGTGGTCTTGGCGAAGTCGAGTGCCTGGGCGTAGGTGGCGAAGGCGTGGTAGTAGACATCGCCCGCATGCAGGTCCGGCGAGCCCCAGGCCGGGCGACACCAGACCCGGTACTCCAGCACCTCGTCATAAAAGTGGCCGCCACCGGACTTGGTCTGGGCGGGGTATTCGCCAACCCGAGATGGATCGATGGCGTCGGGGTAGCGGCTCATAGTGTCCTCGGCAGGGAGTGGGGCTGGCGCCTCGAGTGACGTGGTCGCCCGGCAGGCGCTACTGCCCCAGATTATAAATGGGCAGGTACATGGCATAAATATACAGGGGGGTCAGCAGCCCCAGGCCACCGACACCGATCAATACCACCGCGGTCGCCCGTTGGGTAGGTTGCGGCCAGCACAGCCAGGCGCCGATCACCGCGGCGGACAGCAGCCAAAGACCCTGGGTGTAGTAGATAAAAAACCGGGTCAGCAGTGGCAGCTCGGCGTGGAACGCCTCGAAAACGCTGCGAAATTGAGGCGCGGTCAGCAGCGGAATTACCGCTGCGACTACGGCGCAGATAAGGCCCACGGCCAGTGCCAGTTTTTCTCGAGTGGACGTCATTATTGCCTCGTTGGGGCGGCTGGGCGGTGCGTCAGGTAGGTTTCGGCCGGAATATTCAGGAGGCTCAGGCCCAGTTTGGCATCTACAAGCGAGCCACCGGCATTCAGGGCGTTATTGATGGTTGCCACTGTGGCGCTTCGATCGGTCACGGTCTGGAAGACCGAGCGCGGGCCGTGGTGAAAAATATGCTGCGCCGCCTGCACGGCAAACGCAAAAATGGGCTCGTCGCGCAGAGGGATTTCAACCCAATTGTCCAGGGCATCCTTGACTGAAAAGGTCGTGGGCAACTGCAGTTTGTCACCGCCGGCGATATGCGCCGCGAGGATCAGACCAAAGCCTTCCGGAATCACATCCAACAGGCGCTGGGCCAGGCCGGGCTGACCGGCGAGCGCGAGCATGGACTGTTCCATCTGCTGATCGCCGATCGCCGGGTTGCCCAGTAGCTGGATGGCCGCGTGCACCAGTTCGTCGTTGATATCGCTCATGGCGCCAACCGGGATTGAAAAAGGAGAGGGTAGGTAAGCGGCCTATTGAACCTGAGCGCGCGCTGCGGTAACAGTGCCTTTTGATCCCCGCTTCGGCCCGGGGGCGGGCCTCCCACAGGCGCGAAGCGTGGCCGGGGTCAGTCGTAGGGCGGGCGTTGCCCGCGAGTCATCCTGGCTTATTGACCGTAGAACCGACTTTCGGCCCCTGCGTAACCGCGGTCAGTGACCACGGCCACTCCCGAATGCATGCCAATCCAGAACTGGTTTCCGATCCGCACCAAGCTGTTCGGTGCAAAGCGTTCCCAGGGCGCGTTATGTACCAGTATGCGCATGGTGGGCGTTTTATCGGCATGATCTATGCTAACCAAACCATCATAGGTCAATATATATATTGCTTGTTCGCTTGTCGTAACAGTGATGGGTGCCGAAGGCAGTAGGGTCACGGTTTCAAGTGTGGGTCGGGTTTCTATGTTTTTCAGGGTGTACAGTGTCCCATTGTTTGCGCCCATGTGCGCCAGTCCACTAAGGATATAAATGGCGTCCTGATATTGAAATATAGTGACGATATTTTCATTCGACAGAATCACGGGAATTTGATCGGGCCCCGTCAAGCTCAGCTGACCGCCCCATTCACCGCGATTGATACCCTCCAAACGATAGCCATTCATAGTAAAGCTGACTGGCTCTTCGGCAACCGCATGTTTAGGACGTGCGGCAATCTGTAAACCATCGCCAGACTTGATCACGCTGTAAGAGTTGAACTTATCAAACCGACTGCCCGTTATGCCGCCTGTTGGCGGCGCTTTTAGCGTCAGGTTATTGGCCAGCAGTTGGTCTTCGACAGCGCCGGCGCATAAGTTCGAGCAGAACATGCAGGAAAATATAAGCGTTAATATCTTGTTCATGGGTTAGCCTGGGCTGGGAATGTTCGGCATTTGTAGGGGGTGATGGTTTTGAGAGCGCTCCTAAGTGCGCCTGGTAAGAGCGCAAGTGCAAAGGATATAGAATTACTTCAAGAGCCGCCTTGGTTTGTTATGGGTCGTTGCTCTTCCGTCTCGCGTAAAGACGGTGGCCTGCCGCCAGGGGTATCTGCCGCACGCATGCGCCTGGTCGTGAGCCAACGTCTGGGGGCCGTCGTTGGTGTTGTACAGGGACTGCTTTCAGCGGTCACAAACGCACTCGCCGGCGAAGAGGAACGTTTCTTTATCCGTGGCGCAAAGAGCACGCTTCGGCCCGGGGGCGGGCCTCCCACAGGCGCGAAGCGTGGCCGGGGTCAGTCGTAGGGCGTGCGTTGCCCGCGAGTCGCCCTGGCTTATTGACCGTAGAACCAACTTTCGGCCCCTGCGTAACCGCGGTCAGTGACCACGGCCACTCCCGAATGCATGCCAATCCAGAGCTGGTTCCCGATCCGCACCCGGCTCGTTCCATCGGGGTCAGTACCTCTGCAGCATATGTAGGACGTATCTGGCGGGTCAGTCCTGGTGGGTCAGCTCGAAACGATGATCAGCAAACAGCCGGAAGCTCGACGCCGGCATCTGTGCGAGGTTGACCCGTAGTTCGCCCGCGAGCTGTGGATCCAACTGATCAGAGGTCCAGGCGTCAATACAATCGAGCGCCTGACCTGTGCTGACGATCGAGGTAAAGGCGGCATGGATCTGCAGGGTCGCCTCCAGCTCGTCTGGCTCCTCCGGCCACCAGTCCTCCGGGCCGGCGAAACCGAGATGCGTGCTGCCGCGGCCGAGGTGCCGGAAGGCACAGCTGCAGCCATCCCGCGAGCCCAGAAACCACCGGTTTGGATACCTCAAGAAAGACTCCTCGGGTATCTGCGGCATCTCCCGTGAAAATTGCAGCAAGTGGCTATTTAGCGGGGTCAGGTCCCGGTCCGAGGTGGTACTGATGATGGTCATGTAACACATGGAGAAACCTGCTATCCGTGCCCAGTGAGCGCGCCCTTGACCAAGGAGCCACTGATTCGGCCCGGGTATTTGCCAGGCTACTTTAACCTTTGTGGGTAAATTTCACTAAGCGGGTATCGGTTGGTCGGGTGAGTCGCAGATCGCTACACCGGCCTGGTCGCTTTGGGACCCAGGGCAGTGGGTGATCACTGCCTGTGCTTACACGAGCTGCGGCGGTCAACCTTCCTCCGCGCAAACCTCCCGCACCAGACCGCGCAGCCAGCGGTGCGCCGGGTCGGCCTGGGACCGTGGGTGCCAGAGCAGGGAGACGGAGAACTCCGCCGTCGCCACCGGCAGCGGGAAACTGAACAGGCCGGCGCGCTGCAGGCCGGTGTGCCGTTCGGGCACGCTGGCGATCAGGTCGCTGGCGCGGGCCAGGGCCAGGGCGCTGGAAAAACTGCCGACCAGGGTGGCGATCTCGCGCTCCAGGCCCAGGGGACTCAGTGCCTGGTCGATCGCGCCCCTGACCTGGCCGCGGCGCGGTACCCCAATATGCCGGCCCGCCGCATAACGTTCCACGGTCAGCGCCCCTTGGCTCAGGGGATGGCCCATCCGCACCACACCGATAAAACGGTCGCGGAACAAGGCCTGGGTGCGCAGCTCCGGCCCCAGGCTGCTGACCACCACACCCGTCTCCAGGTCGACCGTGCCGTCGCGCAGGGCGTTGTCGTCCTGGTCGGGCTTGGGCATGAAATACAGCCGCACCCCCGGCGCCTGTTCGGCGACCCGGGCGATCAGCGAAGGGCCGAAGTTTTCCACAAAGCCTTCACGGCTGCGCAGGGTAAAGGTGCGCGACAGCTGGCCGAGGTCCACCAGCTGACTTGGCCGCAGCAGCGCCTGGGCGTCGTCCACCAGTTGCCCGACCCGTTCGCGCAATTCCAGTGCCCGCGGGGTCGGCACCAGGCCACGCCCGGCCCGCACCAGCAGCGGGTCGCCGGTGGTCTCGCGCAGCCGTGCCAGGGCCCGGCTCATCGCCGAGGGGCTCAGGTGCAGACGCTGCGCCGCGCGCGTCACGCTGCCTTCGGCGAGCAGCACGTCCAGGGTGATCAGCAGGTTCAGGTCAGGTGGCGTCATGGGCCGAAACTAGCATGCTTGGTCGGGCGTTTGTTGCACTAATACACTGCAAGCGTTGCGTCTTCCGCCTTGTCAGGTCGCGCCATAGGCTCTTGGCATTCACTGGCCGAGGGCAACACCATGAAAACCATTACGCAGGATCAGGAGGCGACAGGCGCCGGGCAGCCGGCGCCGCCCACGACCTCGACGCGCTGGGCGCTGGCCAGCCTGTGCCTGGCCATGCTGTTGTCGTCGCTGGGCACCAGCATCGCCAATGTCGCCTTGCCGACTCTGGCCCAGGCGTTCGCCGCGTCCTTTCAGCAGGTGCAGTGGGTAGTGCTCGCCTATTTGCTGGCCATTACCGTGCTGATCGTCAGCGTCGGCCGGCTCGGTGATCAGGTCGGTCGCCGGCGCCTGCTGGTCGCGGGAAGCGCGTTGTTCACCCTGGCGTCGGTGGGTTGCGGCCTCGCCCCGACACTGCACTGGCTGATCGCCGCGCGTGTCGCCCAGGGCCTGGGCGCGGCGGTGATGATGGCGCTGACCCTGGCCTTTATCGGTGCCACGGTGCCCAAGGACAAGACCGGCAGCGCCATGGGCCTGCTCGGCACGCTGTCCGCCATCGGCACGGCGCTCGGCCCTTCCCTGGGTGGGCTGCTGATCGCCGAGTGCGGCTGGCGGGCAATTTTTTTGATCAACCTGCCGCTGGGGCTGCTGGCCTTGGCCATGGCCTACCGCTACCTGCCGGCCGACGCTTCGAACCGCCAGGCCGCGCGGGCTGGTTTCGACCCCCTGGGCACGCTGTTGCTGGCGTCGACACTCGCCGCCTACGCCTTGGCCATGACCCTCGGCCGCGGGCAATTTGGCGCGCTTAACCTGGCCCTGCTGCTGGCCGCTGCACTCGGCGCCGGCCTGTTCGTGCGGACCGAGGCGCGGGTGGCGTCGCCGCTGATCCGGCTGGCACTGTTTCGCGACCGGCTGCTGTGCGCGGGCCTGGCCAGCAACCTGCTGGTGGCAACCGTGATGATGGCGACCCTGGTGGTCGGCCCCTTTTACCTGGCGGGCGCACTGGGGCTCGATGCATTTCAGCTGGGCCTGGCCCTGTCGCTCGGCCCCTTGGTCGCCGCGCTGACGGGCGTACCGGCCGGGCGCATAGTCGACCGTTTCGGCAGTCAGCCGGTCCTGCTCGCCGGGCTGCTTGCCCTGCTGCTGGGGGCCCTGGCGGTGGCCTTGCTGCCCAGCCGATTCGGCTTGCCGGCGTACCTTGCCCCGCTGGTGATGATGACCAGCGGCTTTGCGCTGTTCCAGGCGGCCAATAACACGGCGGTCATGCGCGATGTTAGCGCCGACCAGCGCGGCCTGGTCTCGGGCCTGCTCAACCTGTCGCGCAATCTTGGGCTGATCACCGGCGCCTCGCTGATGGGGGCGGTGTTCGCGTTAGCCTCGGCCAGCCTCGATGTCACGCGCGCCACCCCCGACGCACTGGCCGTCGGCCTGCGGATCACCTTTGCCATGGCCGCCGGCTTGGTCCTGCTGGGGCTGATGATCGTCTCGGCCGGTTGGTTGTCTGCCCGCCGCGTGCGGCTGCAAGCGGCGGCAATGCCGGGGGAGCATGATCATGCATAGCGGCTGCAGAGTCGGCATCGGCCTGTGGGTGTTAACGGTTTTGCTGGCGTGTCCGATTGCCCTGGCCGCCGCCAGCCGTTGCGAAGGTACGGCCGCGCCCGGTCTTCACGCGCCCACGCCGGCCGACCCCTACCCGCTGAACGCTGCGGGCTGGGGGCCGGAACTGAGCAATGGCCGAATGGCCAGCCGCTGGGTCGAGGATTGGACTGGCATGCGCGCCGCCGGCGAGGCGCTGCCATTCAAGGCGATGTCGCTGGGTGACGAGACCTCGCTGACCCTTAGCGCCGAAGCGCGCGTGCGTTATGACGCCTTCGACAACGCCCAACTGAGCAGCGGCAATGACTACCAGCAGGGGCTGTTGCGTGGCGTGCTGGGCGCGGACCTGCGTTTCAACCCGCACCTGCGCCTGTATGGCGAGATCGGCACCGGGCAGGTGGCCGGCCGCCGCGACCGTGCCACCGCCAACTTCCAGAATGACGCCTCCTTGCAGCAGTTGTTTGTCGATGCGCGGGGCTACGTTGGCACCAGCCTGGTGGGCGCCATGCTGGGACGCCAGGAGTTCGCCGATGGCCCTCGCCAGCTGATCAGTCTGAGCGATGGGCCCAACCTGCACCGCAGCTGGAACGGCGTGCGCCTTTACGCCCATGGCCGGCAGCTGCGTTTGGGCGCCTACGAACTGCGCGCCACGGGCCTGGAGCCGGACATCTTCGACGAGCGTATCGAGAGCGGCGAACGCCTGCGCGGGCTTAACGCCAGCCTGGGTGTCTCGTCCGGCCATGGACCTAACAGCTACCTCGAACCCTTCTGGATCCACAGCGAGAAACCCGGTTTTCGCTCCGGGGGCCAGCTTGGCCTGGACGAGCGCGACACCCTGGGCATGCGCCTGTGGGGACGGCAAGGCGCGTTGAAGTTCGATTGGACCCTGGCCCAGCAGCGGGGCCGATACGGTGATCGTGATATCGACGCCTGGGGCCTGTTCAGCGTGCATAGCCTGGCGCTGTCCGACCGGGGCTGGCAACCGCGGCTGACCGCCCATGTCGACCTGGCGTCCGGAGGCGCCTATGGGTCAGGCACGCACCGGGGCTTCAATCCGCTCTATGCCAGTTCCAATTACCTGGGCGAGGGCGGCTTCCTTAGCCTGAGCAATCTGCTGATGGTCGCCCCAGGTCTGGCCCTGTCACCCACCTCCAGCACCCAGCTCGCCGTCGAATACGGCTTCGCCCGTCGCCTGGACGAGGACGACGCCGTCTATGCCGGCGGGATGCGCGCTTATGCCGGCACCCAGGCGGTGCAGGGTCGTGGGGTCGGCGGCCTGGGCCGCGTGGCCGCTACCTGGACCGCCAGCCCCAACCTGACCGTGTTGCTCAATGTCGAGCACCTGGATGCGGGTGAAGTGCTGCGACGCGCGGGCCTGCCGTCGGCGGCCTACGCCGCCATCGGCGCGACCTACAGGTATTGAGCACGGACAGCGCTTTGCTCAGGTGGCGCGTGGGCAGGGCGAGCAGGATCAGCCAACCGGCAGCAAGAAACGCTTCGAGAATTGAGAAGACGCGTTGCCAGCACCCCTTGGCCTCACGCCCAGGGAAGAGGCACGATGGGATTGATCGTCGTGCTGGGTGGTTCTGTCAGGAGGCCCTGTTGAGTGAAACTGGATGCAGCTAACTACCGGGAATTGTTTGAAGGCTATCTGCTGGTCGATTGCGTCGTGCGCAGCCCAGAGATTCTGTACTTTATCCTGGAGCAAGCCTGGGATGAGGACATGGATTGGCGGTTAAAGAGCGGATTGCAAACCCGGATCGTCGGCTATTTCGATGAGCCTGGCGATCCCGGCTGGGACAAGGTCGATATGACCGGCATCCACCGGATGCAAGCGGGTGTTTCCTACGTTCCCAAAGAGCAGTTTATCGGTGTCTCGCTCAATGATCAGGTCTATGCCTGGGGCAGCGGCGATGCGGCCCTGGAAGATCAACTCGAAGGGGGGAGGGCGGCGACCGGCCGCGATATCGGCATGCGCGGCGGTGTGAGCAAACTTCGGACCATTGCCGGAACACTGTGGTTGGCGGGCAGCGGCAGGACCGTGGGGCAGCGGCTCGGGCGCAACGCCTGGTTTTGGCATGATGCCATTCCCTACCGATCCCTGATGGATGACGGCGGTTTCCGGGACCTGGATGGCTTCACGCAATCCGATATCTACGCGGTGGGCGGTCAGGGCGATGTCTGGCATTTCGATGGGGCGAACTGGCAGCCGCTAGCTTTCCCCAGCGATATGACCCTGGAGACGGTGTGCTGCGGCGGCGACGGTGAAGTCTATATCGGCGCAGCGTCGGGCACTCTGTTCAAGGGGTGCCACAACCATTGGAAAACCATTGAACACGGCGTGACGCAGCCCTTCCGGGATATGGTCTGGTACCAGGACAGGCTCTGGTGCACGTGCGACCAGGGCGTGTGGACCCTCGAAGGGGACTCGCTGGGCAGGGCGGATATTCCCCATGACGTGCGCGTGTGTGCGGGGCACCTTTCTGTCGGAGCGGGCGCATTGCTGGTGGCGGGTCACGGCGGTGCAGCCCTGCATGACGGCGAGACCTGGCAGCGCTTGATCAATTTTGCCGATTTCAATTAACCGGGCCGTTTCGTTTTCGCCCGTCGTAGCGGCAAAGGCCGATGGACCACCACGGAACTTTGTGCCTGCTCCTGGCCAACCGCGCATCGATGGGCGGGGTGGCAAGTCGCCAAGGGTTTTCGCGGAGGTACTGTTATTCAGTCCACTTCGCGGCCTGTCCGATGCACGGGGCACCGGCATCCTGGGTCAATGATCCCCGGCGGCGCCTGGTGAGCCCTGAGCACTGCGCTGGACCATGGCGACGATAGTCTCGACCAGTTCGTCCTGTGCCTGGTTGGCGGTGATTCCGCCGGTCACGGCGGCATGGGACAGGGCTTCGGCCGCGCCGAGCATGGCCCACAGGCCGGCGGGCGCGATAACGCAGCCGTCGGTGAAGGGCGAGAGCGTGGCCCGGCACTTGTCCATAAAGAGCGCTTGGTGCTCGCGCTTGATTTCTTCGAGCTCCGGTGAACTGGCCAGCGCGGCTATCACGCCGGGTATCTCCTTGCCCTGCTGCAGCACGCAATGGATATACGAGGAGGCGATGACCGTGGCCTTGCTCGGCAAAGTCGATTCGCTGGTCTGCAGCGCGGCATCCATCAGGGTGTGCTGGCGCGCGTCGAATTTCTTATAAAGCGCCGCCAGCAATCCGGGGCGTGTGCCGAAATGGTCGTACACCACCGGTTTGGTGACGCCGGCCTGTTCGGCCAGCCGACCAAGCGTCAAGCCCTCCGTGCCGTCCTCGCGCACCAGCTTCCAGGCGACGTCCAGCAACTGGCGCTGTCGCTCCTCTCGCGATAGTCGCCGCCGCGGTGGGTGGCTGGGGCCTGGTTCGAGTGTTTCACTGCTTGACATGGCTATATACCAAAAGTAACTTACTTTCTGTAACTTAACCACAGTATATCGGGTTTGCTTTCTCGCCCTCCATCCCTCTCAGGGTTTTGCGCTATGCATGTACTTATCGTTGTGGCCCACCACGACCCCCGCTCCTTGACCCACGGCCTTGCTTTGCATGTCGCCGAGGGCTTGTGCCAGGCGGGTCCGGGCAATTCTTATGAAATCGCTGACCTCTCGGCGCAGGGTTTCGATCCAAGGTTCACCGCGGCGGATCACGGGCTTTATCACGGGCAGATGCCAACACCCGCCGATGTTGCCGCCGAGCAGGCACGCATCGACCGCGCCGACGCCCTGGTACTGGTTTTTCCGGTGTACTGGTGGTCGATGCCCGCACTGCTCAAGGGTTGGATCGACCGGGTGTTCGCCAAGGGCTGGGCATTCGACTTCAGCGCGGATTATGCCCTGGTGAAAAAGTTGGGCCGCCTCCCGGTTCATCTGCTCGGTGTCGCGGGTGCCGACCAGGACACCTATGAGCGCCATGGTTATGCCGCGGCCATGAAGACGCAGATCGATCATGGGATTTTCGATTTCTGTGGGGCCCCGGTGCTAACGTCCGAGCTGGTGCTGGAATCGGAAACGCAGGATCCAACGGCCCATTTGAGGGCCGCGCATACCCTGGGACGGCACCTCTTCAGCGCCGCCCACGAGCCGGCAGCCACGGCCTAGATCGCTTCGGCGCGTTCGTGCGGCGGCGCCGCATCCTGGCGCAGTTTGCGCCGCGCTGAGGGGGCGAATCCCTTGACCCGGCCTGCCCTTCAAGGGCTGGGGCGCTGCAGGCTGCCGTTCCATAGCCCTTTCGCGGCAGCGGTCGAGCGGGCTACTGGGCCCCTTCCTTGACCGAGAGGGCTTGCCCCACCACGCCGGTGTAGAACACCACCAGCTTGACCGGCGTGGCACCGAGGTTACGGCCGTTGTGCAGGGTGTCGACCACTTCGGCCAGGGCATCACCGGCCGTTAGCCGGTTCACCTCGCCGGTCTTGAGGTGCACTTCCAGTTCACCTTCCAGGATATAGGCGAATGAAGCGACGGGGTGCGAGTGCCAGCCGGTTTCACCGCCGGGCGCAATTTCGATCAGCATGCCGCTGACCTGCGCCTGGCCCTCGGGGTAGACGAAGGGTTTCCCATTCCAGCTGCTCTCGGTCTTGAGCAGGGGGGTGGCCTTGACCGCGGCGGAATTGTCCAGGGCGAAGGTGACTGGCGTGAACGCCAATGCAAGCGCAAGCAGACTGCAGGACGGAGTGAGCTTCATTGAGGGTTCCCGAGGCGAGAGCGTTTGACCGCAGGTTATGACTATAGCGGCTGAGGCCCTGGTCATTGGGTGGGTCCACAGGCTCTTTTGCCCGGGCGCGGCCGTAAGCCTGGCACCGTCGGCGGGCGGTTGTGGGGCCGTCGCCTGCGCCCGCCAACCGGGGTTTGCGGAACCCCTTCACGGCGCGCGCACGGCGCAGTGGTCAATACGCCATTAGGTTCTACGCTTGGTGAGCCCAAGGCATTCGCATGTCCTGCTCGCAGTCGCACATTGCAGGCCACGGGAGGCCCGTCGGCGCGGCTCAGCGCTTCGGGTTGAGCCAGGACCACGTCCGTCAGAACAATCCCTCCACTCTTGCCGTCAAGGAAGACCCCATGCCGCATGCCCACAGCACTTCGCCGACCTTACCGCCTGTTATGCCGCTGCAGCTGAGCGCGAGCCATGTGCTCAGCCAGGACATCATCATGACCGCGACCATCCCGGTCGATGCCAGCAGTCCGGCGCCCATCGGGGTGTTCACCAATCCCGCCAGTGGAGGTGTCGGCGGCAACGCCCAAGTGGAAGCCCTGGCCATCGTCAATCATGGCGAAGGCAAGCAGCTGTGCCATATCGCCCGCGACCTGGGTACCGACGGTGGCTGGCGGGTGATCCCACTCTTCGGCGGGCGGGCCGCCGAGCAGGTGGCCGCGGGCGTCGCCTATGCGCGCACCGCGCAAGCGGCGGTGCATGGTCTGTTTGTCGATGCCGGGCAGTTGCTTGCCACCTCGTTGGCGGCCGACGGGTCGACCTGGTCGACGCCGGTGCTGGTGGCCGGCGAGGCACCGAACAATCCGCGGGTCGCTTACTCGCCGAACGGACGGTTGGTGATCTATGGCAGCGATGCCAAGGGCGATCTGGTCACAGCCTATCAGCCGGCGATCGATGGCCCGTTCAAGACCACCGTCTGCGCGGTGCAGGGCGCGCTGGGTGGCGGCGACTTCCAGCTGTGCATGACCGATGAGAGCACCTTTCACCTGCTGGTCAACATCAAGGGCGCGCCGTACCAGATCTTTGGCAGCCTGGACGCTACCGCGAACGACTCGCTCGGTCCGGTGCCGGATTTCACCGAGAAACTCAAGCAGGTGGCGCTGGGCTATTGGAACCCCGCGCAGATGGCGCTGACCTTTCTGTTGGTGGAGGACGATGGCGCCTTGCACGCCTGGACCGAAGGGGTGGCGGGCACCCAGAAGATCCCGGGCAGCAACGTCGTCCAGGCCACCGGCCATGTCAGCCTGGACGGTGACGGCAACCCGTTGCTCAACCTCTACCTGATCGACAAACACCAGCAGCTGTCGGTGCTGCACCAGAGCCGACGCACGGCTTGGAATACCGACGGCAGCCCGCGCTGGGTACCGCTGCTGGCGCTGGACGGCAACGTCGCCCATGTGGTCAGCGACATGAACGTCGCGGCGGCCCCCTCGTTGTTCGCCCTGGACGCCGGCGACTATTCGTTGCGCCTGCATGCCCAGCACGCCACCTCGCGCATGTGGCGCAGCGAGACCCTGCTGCAGCACAAGGTGCAGGCCTACGAAGTGGTGCGCTACCGCAGTGAAATCCGCATCCTCGATGCCAACGGGCGGGCGCTGGCCCATCATCCGGTCACCCTCAGCGTGGAGAAGGACGGCTCGGCGGTGGACGTCGCCGCCGGTGGGCGCCTGCATCAGATCGACGAAACGGGGACCGTCCTGACCACCGATGCCAGCGGCAAGCTGACCGTCGCGGTGCTGGCCAGCGGAGGGCTGGTCTGCCCCAACCTGGTGGTCAGTGGCACGGGGCTGACCGCCTCGCTCGAAGCGCGTACCGTCAAACCCTCGGCGGCGATTCACCAGTACCTCGCCGGCAACGGCACGCTCAACCCGACCAACCCCGGCGGACCGCTGCCCACGTTCGATGCCCAGGGCGGCACGTTGGCCAAGGCCACCCTCGGCGGCAAGCCGCTGGCGCCGGGGGCCAGCGATGGCGAGTTGGCGGCCACTGCGGCGGCGGCCATCCAGCAGGGCGCGCTGGTGGCTTTGGGACATAAACCCGCGGGTGTGCAGGGCTTCGGCGGTTCGCTGCGCCCCGGCCAGGCCTTCTTCGAGGTGTTTCCCGACGAGGTGGCGCTGCAGGCCCACCTCAGCCGGCATCTGCAGGCCAACGTGGGCGGCTTCTGGGACGACCTCCTGGATTTTTTTGGCGACATTTTCGAGGGCATCAAGAATGCCGTGATCAAGATCATTCACTTTGTCGTCGACGTGGCCCGCGGGCTGGTCAACCTGGTACTGCACCTTGCCGAAGGTGTGGCCGAGTTGCTGGGGCTGCCCATCGATGGTATCGAGAAGGCCGCCAACTTTATGAACGGCGTTTTCAACTCGGTGGACGCCGGCATCGACAAGGTGGCCGATTGGCTGAAAGCGCTGTTCGACTTCAAGGCCATCTGGAACACCAAGATGGCGGTCCAGCAGGGGCTGGAGAGTTTGCCGCCCTATGTGGTGAAGTTGTCCGTCAAGGCCCAGGGCGCCATCGACGGCTGGTTCGGCCAGCAGAAAAGCAAGGTCAGCCAGGCGCTGGACGCGGTCAAGGACCAGTACGCCGGCCATACCTTCGGGCAGCTGCCGAACTGGCAGGATCCCTGCGCGCCTGCGTCGAACAGCCCGGTCGCTGGCGGCGCGGCGCCGTCGGACTTCACCGACAACGCGCACCACAACTGGCTCCACGACAAGGTCAGTTGCTATGCCCCGGACACCGCCGGGCACTCGCTGGATGACTCGATCGATGCGCTTTGGCAGACGGTCGCCGGGCACCTGAAGGACAGTGGCGAGGAATTCCGCGCCGCGCTGGAAGATTTCCGCATCGCCATCTGGGCGACCCTGAAGGACCCCAGCAGCTTCGCCACCACGGCCGTGCCCGCGTTGATCGACATGCTCAAGGAACTGGTCCTGGCGATCCTCGATCTGCTGGATGCCCTGGCCGATGCCGTGGTGGCGTTGGTCGCCACCGGCTTCAATATGCTCGACAAGATTTTCCGCGCCGAATTGCCGCTGGGGTTTCTCAATACCCTGTGGGCCTGGATCGCCAAACGCGTGGGCCACCCGGAGGATGCCACGCTCAATCTCTACTCGCTGAGCGCCTTGGTGGTGGCGTTGCCCACCACCCTGATCTACAAGCTGGCGGTGGGCGTCGAGCACCAGCCGTTCCCGGACGGCAAACTGGCGCTGCAGCCGGCCAGTCCCTTGGCCCTGCAGGCGCCCTTCCAGATGCCCTGGCAGTGCGTGCTGACCTCCGACATCGTGCGCATGGTGCAAGTCATCCCGGCCGGTGCCTCCGATGTGCTGGCGGCCAGTTGCCCCAAATGGCTGACCGCCGTCAACCTCGGTTTCTCTTCAGCGGTCTGGATACTGCGCCACGGCTACCCGGAACAATGGAAGGAGATCCTGGTCGGCCTGGCGGTGTCGGGGCCGGCACTGTTCGCCGGGGCCATCGAGTGCATCGAGGCGTATCAGAAGCTCGAATCGCCCCAGGCCAACGACCTGGTGGCGGTGTGCACCACCTTGCTGGGGGTCGGTGGTCTGGCCTATGGCATTTACAGCGATATCGAAGAGGACAGCTTCCACAAACGGCCCGGTCTGTTCAGCGCCAGCCTGCTGACGCCGCTGCCGATGATCTTTGGCTTCCTGACCCTTACCAAGATCCGTGAGAACCCCGAACTCCTGCCGTTCGCTATCGCCGGCAACCTGCTGTTCGACACGGTCGGTTATGTTGGCGGGGGCCTGGAGCTGATGCTCGATACCCTGGAGCGTAAACCCAAAACCGCCAGCCTTTGAGCAGGAGTGATCGCCATGTCGACTTTCCAAGAGCTGGCCGCCGCCCTGCAGGGTACGTCCCCCACCAACGGTTGGGATGCCGTGCTGGCGCTGGATCAGGCGCGGGTCAATGCGCTGTTTTTCCAGCAGTACCTGAACGCGGGGCCGACCAACCCACGGGCGGGCCAGCCGCTGCGGGTGATGCTGAGCCTGGGCGAAGGCAGCACCTACTGCATCCTCGACGTCGAGCTTGGGCCGCCGGAGTGGACGTTTGCGCCGGGCAGCAGCGACGCCACCTTGACCATGGAGCTGATCAAGGGGTCGGTGATCGCCTTCGACCCCAGTACCCCGGCCGTCCACAACGCCATCTATATTCGCCCCAAGGAGTCCCGGCTGGTGGGGGCGTTGGTGCTGGCCAAGGTCACGGGCGAAGTCAACACCCTGGGCGCGGTGGTGGCGGACCTCGGTGCCTCGGCCTATAGCCCCACTATCGTCGGCGTCGATCCGGGCTCGCTGCTGAACACCGAGATCGGCAACGCCGTTAGCGCATTTTTCGCCCACAACGGCATGAATTTCCATATTGGCTCGGTCGCGGTGGGCAGCGTGCCGGCGCTGATGCCCACGGACTTTCATTTCGCGGTCCAGCATCAGGCGGGCTCCGATCAGGCCTGCGTGCTGCTGCTGATCAAGACCAGCGGTGCCGAGGGCGGCGGGGCGCCGTTGCCCAGTTATCCGATTCCGACGGGGCAAACCTCGGCCCTGCTCTTTTCCGAACGCACCTTGTTCAAGGACGTGCTGCCTCAGCAGCTGATCAAGGTCTTCGCGCCGTTCAACGCGACGTTCGAGGGGCGCCAGGACACGGCGGGGTCCTGGTTCACGGTGGCCACCGGCGGGACCGTTAGCATGGGACGTGTCGGTGACCCGGGAAATCATATGGAGCAGGCGTTCAGCGATGGGAATGTGCAGTTTCCAATGAACGGCTTCACCATTTCCCACAAGGATGGGACGCAGTACGTGGACTGGAAGCCGACCTACACCGGTCCTTGGCGTGCCAGCAAGAATGACTGCCACTTCGACACCCACGGTAACGGCTCCTGTCATTGGATAGTGCTCGATCCGATCGACATTGCACTGCGTGCCGAATACGTGCAGCACGGTGCTCCTGTATTGGACACGGGCGATTCGGCGGTCTCTTTCCCTGCGGGCAACAGCCCAACGGTCACCCTGGAGGCAGATAACCCCGGGTGGTGGGCGCTTTACTCCACCCGTATCGACGGCACGATCGTGGCTGCCATCAATGCGGCGTTGACCGGGATGTTGAAGAATTTTTCGATCCCGGATATCCACCTGTTCGCGCTGACCTCCTTGCTGTTCCCCAATAAACACGTGGTGCACCTGGAGCAGGTCGCGCTGCCAAATGGCCTTTTTCTCTCTGGCAAACTGGATCAACCGCTTAGCCTGACGCCCGCGAGCACCACGCTGGCGCCAGGGCAGAGCGTGCAGTTGGAGGTGACCGGCCACCCGGCGGCCGATTACCTGTGGCAAATCAAACCCTCTATCGGCACCATCGAGGCCGGGCGCTACACTGCGCCTGCTGCGCTGGCGACCGCCGAAGTGGTGGTGGTCACGGCGATCAGCAGGAAGGATGCGGGCTTGTCCGCCAGCGCCATGCTGCTGGTTTACCAGAATCCGGCTGCCAGCGGCATTTCCGTCGCGCCCGCCCGTTGCCTGGTGACCCCGGGCCAGCAGGTGCAGCTGTCCACCAGCGACGCCACGCAAAAACCGCTCCCGGTGCAATGGACCCTGTCGCCCAACCTGGGCCAGATTCGCCCGGGCTTTGGTCCGGGGCTGTACCACTACACGGCGCCGGCCAGCCTGGCCCAGGCCACCGACGTGACCGCGTCGGCGGTCGACCCGAGCAACCCGAAACTGACCGGCACGGCGCTTATTCGGGTGGTGCCCAGCACCGCGGTGGTACTGGCCCCAGCGCAGGCGTCGCTCAAGTGTGGGGCCACCCTGGCCCTGAAAGCCGAAGACGCGGGCGAGTCGGTGGGTGAGTTGCGTTGGTTGGTTTATCCGGTGGGGGCAGGCACGGTTGTCACCCAGGTCGACGACGACAGCCAGGCAATCTACACCGCCCCGGCGGGTCTTGCCCTGGGGGCCCAGGCGTATGTGGTGGCGTATCGGGTCAATGAGCACGGCGCGGGGTTGGGCACGACCATCATCAGCCTGAGTGCCTGACCCGCACCCGCCGGCGGGCCCTCCCTGGCGTCCATTGCTCGTTCCCACGCTCCGCGTGGGAGCGCAGCCCTCGACGCTCCAGCGTCTACCTGTCCAGGTCTGCGTGACCCAAAGCCGATTAGCCCTTGGCCACCGGCGCCTGGCGAAACACCAGGGCCACACCCAGCAGGATCACCGCCATGCCGACCAGGCCCAGCAACGGCAGCCGATTGCCCAGCAGCAGGTAGTCCATCGCCGCGGTCACCCCAGGCACCAGGTAGAACAGGCTGGTGACATTCACCAGGTTGCCGGCGCGGATCATCCGGTACAGCAGCAACTGCGCCACCACCGAGACGATCAGCCCCAACCACAGGGCGGGTCCAAAGAAGCCCAACGACAGCTCGAACTCGATCGGCTGGAAGGGCGCGAATGCCAGGCAGGCCAGCAGCGTGACTCCGTACTGCAGTGGCAGCACTTCGGCCGGGGCTTGTTGCACGCGTTTTTGCAGGATGGCACCGAGGGTCATGCTGACCAGCGCGCCCAGGGCGAAGAGGATGCCCAGGGGCGCGAAGCGCGACAGCACCAGACTCTGGTACACCACCAGCACCAGGCCGCCGAGGGCCAGCAGCAGGCCGGCGAGCCGCAGGGCGTTGAAACGCCGCTCGATCAGCAGCAGCGTGAGGATCGGCTGAATGCCCAGCAGGGTGGCCATCAGGCCCGGGGTAATGCCATGGGCCATGGCCTGGAAATAGCAGATGGAATAGCTGCCGATCAGCAGCAGCCCAGTGCTGGCGACCTGCCGCCGGGTGCCGCGTGCGGGTAACCAGCGACCCCGGCTCAGGCCCAGCACCAGCAGCACCGCCAAGGCGATGCAAAAGCGCAGGATCAGCAGGGCAAAGGCCGAGCCGTGGTCCAGGCCCCAGCGGGTAAAGATGGCGGCACTGCCCCACAGCAGGACAAAAAGCGCCATGGCCCCGTAGGAGGCCAGTGTGGATCTGTTCAACGTCATGTTCGATTCACCTGTCAAAAGCCAACAGGCTCCCGCGCGCTACCCGGCGCGCAGGCGCGGGCAGACATCGGAGTTAACGCGGGAGCGGTGAGAGCGGGCTGAAATCAGCCCAGTGCAACGGCGGCCGGCGGCGGGCTGACGCCTACTGCTGCGCCATCGACGACAGATGGATCAAGCGGGGGGTAGGTCGCGCACGCGCAGACACCGGCGGTGATTGCCAGGGCTGAAGCATCGCAGATGCGTGCGGCGAGATCGGGGGTCATAACTACCTTGTCCATTACCACGGCGGGTAAGTGAAAGCCGAGCCTAACCCATGCGGTGTGGATCCTCAATAGACGCCGACGGTGGCGGGCTGGCGCTGCACGACGCGCCAAGGCCGCCCTGCCAGGGAATTGCGTAGGATGGGTCAGGCGCTCTCGGGGATTATCGGCGGACGGCGTGCTGCAAACGCCGTAACCCATGCGGTGTGGATCTTCAATAGGCGCCGCCGGTGGCGGGCTGGCACAGAACGACGCGCCGAGGCCGCCCTACCAGGGAATTGCGTAGGATGGGTTAGGCGTTCCCGGGGATCACCGGCGGACGGCGTGCTGCAAACGTCGTAACCCATGCGGTGTGGATCTTCAACAGGCGCGGACGGTGGCGGGCTGGCGCAGAACAACGCGCCGAGGCCGCCCTACGCGGCCCCGGTGTCGTAACCCAGCGCCGGGTGTTCGCGCAGGCGGGGTACGGCGAAGTCGACGAAGCTGCGCACCCGAGCGGCGGCCTTGCGGCCTTCGCGGTAGAGGAGATGCACGGCCACGGGCGGCGGCTCGAAGGCCTGCAGCACGCGGACCAGGCGACCTTGCTCAAGCAGCTCATGCACCTGATAACTCATGCAGCGGGTCAGCCCGGCATCGCGGCAGGCGGCGACAATGGCCGCCTGCTGGGTGGCGCAGCTCAGGCGCGGACGAAAGGGCAGGTTGAGCAGCTCGCCTTGCTGCTGGAAGCGCCATTCGGGCAGGCGCGCGTCGGCGCTGGAGTGCACCAGGTGGTGCTCTGCCAACGCCTGGGGTGTGGCGGGAACACCGTGTTGGGCCAGGTAGGCCGGGCTGGCGCAGACCACCCGGCGAATGCTGCCGACCCTAAGGGCGAACAGCGAGGAATCGGGCAGGTCGCCTATCCCCACGGCGACATCCACGCCTTCTTCATGGAGGTTGGGAAAACGGTCGAGGTACTGGGCGAACAGCTGCACTTCGGGGTAATGGTTCAGGTAGTCGAGCAGCAGGGGGGTGAGCAGCTGCTGGCCGAACAACAGCGGCATGGCCAGGGTCAGTTGGCCCCGTGGCAGCGCGTGCAGGCCGCGGGCTGACGCCTCGAGATCCTCGACTTCCTGCAGGAGGCGTCGACAGTCGCTGGCGAAGCGCTCGCCGGCCGCGCTCAGCGTCACCCCGCGGGTGCTGCGCTGCAGCAGCGACACGCCCAGACGCCTTTCCAGCGCGTCGATGGCACGGGCCACGGTTGGCGCGGAGAGGTTCAAGCGCCGAGCCGCGCCGGCCAGGCTGAGGTCGCTGGCCACGGCCTGGAAGATCGACATGGCTTGATGGCGATCCATGGTCTCAGGCCGTGCGCTGGGTGTTGAGCGCCGGGTCCTGGCCCAGGCGCTGGGCGCAGAAATCGACGAAGGTGCGCACCTTGGCCGGCACCTGGCGCCCGCCCTGGTACACCACCTGGATCGGCAGCGGCGGCAACTCGAAGTCCTCCAGCACCAGTTCCAGCTCGCCGGCGGCGACCTGCTTGGCGACCTGGTAGGACAGCACCCGGGTCAGGCCCCAGCCGAGGCGCGCGGCATTGATCGCCGCCTGGTAGGCGGTCACCACCAGGCGCGGCTGCGGGCGGACGCTGAACGGGCCCTTGGCATCGGCGAATTGCCAGTCGCTGACCAGGCTGCTGCTGGCCGCCACCACGACCCGGGCCTGGCTCAACTCATTGGGGTGCTGGGGCCGCCCCTGCTCGGCCAGGAAGGCCGGCGAGGCGCAGACCACACGGCGCACTTCACCGACCTTGACGCTGTGCAGGCCACTGTCGGGCAGGCGGCCGATGCGCACGGCCACGTCGATGCCTTCGTCGACCATGCTCACCACCCGGTCCACCAGCAGCGCCTTGATCTGCACGGCGGGGTGTTCGGCCAGGTAGTCGACCATCACCGGGGTGACGAAGAGTTCGCCGAACAGCACCGGCGCGGTGAGCGTCAGTTGGCCGCGGGCGCTGGCATGGCTGCCGGCCGCGGACTCCTCGGCCTCCTCCAGTTCGGCAAGGATCCGCCGGCAGTCCTCCACGTAGCGCTGGCCGGCCTCGGTGATATGCACGCTGCGCGTGGTGCGGGCCAGCAGCAGCGTACCGATGCGTTCCTCCAGGGCGGCGACGGCGCGGGTCACGCTGGGCGGCGACAGGTTCAGGCGCCGCGCCGCGCTGGCGAAACCCTGCTCCTCGGCCACGGCGAGAAACACCTGCATTTCCTGAAACCGGTCCATACAAGGGTCCTGTGCGCGTCGCTCGAGTGGGTGGCGTGCAGCTTTGCGCGAACCTGGTCCTGGGTCAAACCCCGGGGGTTGCACGGCGGTCCTCTTCAGCCACACCCTGAATATTTGGAAACCTGTAGAGTGCAGCCAACCGCTGGGAGGGGCTGATAAGGTGGGTACAATTGGGCCCCCCTTTTACCCTCACTACCCCCTCACTGTGGGCTGGGGTGCGAGCGCTTTTCGTCAAGGACACCGCATGTCGTTTATTGCATCGCCCTGTATCACCATTGTCCTGGCCACTTACAACAGACCCGATGTACTGGGCTTGACCCTGCAGTCGGTACTGTTGCAAACGGAGCGGCGCTGGCAACTTCTGGTGATTGGCGACCGCTGCGACGAACGCACCCAGGCGGTCATCAACGACATCGGCGATCCGCGCATCCGGTACCTTAACTTGACTACCCGCTGCGGTGAGCAAGCGGGCCCCAACTCGGTGGGCTTGCAGCTGGCGACGACCGAATTCATCGCCTTGCTCAATCACGACGACCTCTGGTTACCTGATCATCTGGAACAGGCGCTGACCTGTTTGCAGGGCAGTGGCAAGGACCTCTATGTGGCCCGCGCCGCCTTTGGCTATGAGCCGGATACCCAGGGCGATCGCAGGCAGCGTCCGTTGTTTCGCGAGGCCAACCCGCTGCACCGCAAGCTACGCCATGCCTACACCACGGCCCCCTTTATGTTCGAACCCTGCAGTTCCTGGGTCTTGCGCAAGTCATTGGCTGACAAGGTTGGCCCGTGGCGCTCGGGCCGCGATCTGGCCCGCACCTCGCTGCAGGACTGGATGATGAGGGCGTGGCGCGCCGGTGCCCAACTCTGTTCGGTACCGGCGATCACCGTGCTCAAGTTCAACACCCACCATCAGGCTAGCGCCCAGGCGATCAAGCAGTACGAGTGGGGTAACCGTGAACAGGCGAGCATGCTGGCAGTGATCGCCAGTACCCGTCCCGAGGCGGTTCGACAACTGCTCGAGGACGATCTCCACTATTCCCGGCAGGCCCAGCTGAGGATCCGCGATCCCATGCTGTTCTTACGCCAGCCCCACAGTCGGCTTGAAGGCTGGTGCGGACGACTGCTGTTGTCTCGACTGGCCGCTGGGTGGTATTGGCTTACCGCTCAGGATGGTTACGATCTGTACAATCGGCGTTGGGGCAAGCCGCGCGGGTCGCAGATCGCCGCGGTGGTGGGCGCGCGCGTTGGCGAGGCCTTTCCGCCGGCCTATGACATGGCCACCCTGCTGCGGCAGGCACAGGACGGGCTGGGCCTTCATGAGTGACGGCGCCCGGGCCGAAAGACTGATCGAGCTCGATCACTGGCTGACGGGCTGCAGGCAGCGCTCCCAGCTCAAGGTCACGCCCATCGATTGGCAGGCCTGCACGGGTTGGCAGGTGTCGGCGCAGGGCATCGAACATCGCACCGGCGGTTTCTTTTCCCTCCGGGGTCGGAGCAGCGAAGCCGTTGCCGGGGTGGCCCCCGCGTACGCGCAGCCGATGATCGATCAACCCGAAATCGGCATATTGGGTTTTGTGCTGCGGCAAGGCCCCGTGGGGTTCGAATGGCTGCTGCAGGCCAAAACCGAGCCGGGTAATGAGCTCGGTACCCAACTGGCCCCTTCGGTACAGGCCACCGAGAGCAACTACAAGCGGCGGCACAACGGAGCTGCCACGCCTCTGTTGGAGTTATTTCTGGCACCGGGCAAACACCAGGTGTTGTCCGACACCCTTGGCTCGGAGCAGGGAAGCCGGTTTATCGGTAAGTACAACCGTAATATGTCGGTGCTGCTCACCACGGCCATCGACGATGACTTGGGCCCTAACCTGCGCTGGTGCCCGAGCCAGGTCCTGCAGCTGTTGTTGCTAAGGGATTTCGTGCTCAACACCGATGCGCGCTCAAGCTTGTTTATTGCCGACTGGCGAACGTTAAGCCGTGCCGCTCACCCCTTTGCCGATGTGCAGTCGGCCTTTGGTAAGGCCTTGCAGCGTTCCTTTGCAGCGCAAGCGCCCGACCTTGCGCAGACCCTGGGCTGGCTGACCGAGCTGAGGGGACGCCCACGACCGACCCCGCTTGGCATGGCGCTGGCCGCGCTGGACAACTGGACCTTCAATGAGCATGGCTTGCAGAGCTCGGGCGATGCCCAGTACCGCATCAGCGCTTTTGCGGTCTCGACGACCGATCGGGAAGTGGACGCCTGGTGCCAGCCGCTGGTCAGCGGCCACCGTGCCAACCTGGCCATTCTCTACTGCCAGGAGCAGCAGGGCGTGCTGCGTTTTTTGCTGCGGGCGTCCTGGGAGCTGGGTTTCATGGAAGGCTTTCAGCTGGGGCCCAGCTGGCAGAGCGACGCCATGGGCTACCAGGCTTTGGCGATCGCCGATCTGCGGCGGGATTCGCGGATCAAGATTGTCTGCCAGATCCAACAATCCGACGAGGGCGGCCGTTTTATCAACAGCATCTGCCGCTACCAGATCCGTCAGTTACCCAACGGCCTGCCGATTCCCGACGATCTTCACTACCGCTGGCTCACCTTGGCCGATATTCACGCCATGCGCCCTCTCAAAGGCTTGCTTACCAACGAGGCCCGCAGCGTACTGTCGATGCTGTTGGCGTGGCTGTGAACAGCGCTCCAGAGCGGCTAACGGGGTCGAGCGGCTAACGGGGTCGGAGTGAATACGCACGCCCAGGTCGAAGGCCAGCAAGGCGATAACGATGGTGATAAAGACCAGCCACAACCAGGTGGCCGTGCCGAGAAACTCGGCGAAGAGAAACGGTTCTAGGCAGTCATGGAGCCCCTCCTTTCAGTCGAAGTTGTACAAACGGTGATTCCGACATCGCGGGGTTAACTGCCAGAGGGGCCCGGCATCACTGTGCAAACCCTACAAAGGCGCGGGGCAGCGCTCAACCGAACAGGTTTTGCAAAGTATGTCCATGGCGAATGGCCATTGCTCGGGGCCGGGCAGTGCGCGGCTAGGCTCCGCGTGGGGCGTTGACCGAAATTCTCTGTGAAGCAACGAGGCGCTCAGTGAGCTGTCGAGGGTATTCGCGCCCTCCGGTCAGTCGGATACGTTTTGGCTCAGCCCGCTCCAGCGCTTGCGCGCATGCAGGTACGCTGCCAGATCGTTGTAGCCCAGCTGGCTGGCGATCACGGTGCGGGATTCGCCCTGCAGTTCGAGGTGCAGTTCCAGTTCGGCGCGTACCTGGTCCAGCACCTGGCGGAAGCTGGTGTCCTGGTCCTCCAGGCGTCGGCGCAGGGTGCGTGGGCTTTGGTGCAGGGCCTCGGCCAGGTTTTCCAGGTTGGGCGTTTCGCCCCGGGCCAGGGCCCGGCGCGTCATCAGCGCCACCTTGGCCGCCCAGCCGCTGAATTGCCGGTGCTGGGCCATGCGCCGGTCCAGCTCCGCTGTCAGCAGCTCGAGCATGGCGGCGTGACGGGTCTGCAGGGGCAGGGCCAGGCTGGCCGCGTCGAAGTACAGGCGATTGTGCGGGCAACCGAATTCGATGCGCTCGCCGAACCATTGTCCGTAGTCCTTGTAATAGACGGGTCGCCCATGGGCGAATTGCGCCAGCACCGGGCGAACCTGCTGCCCGGTGCCCAGGCGCAACTGGGTAAGGGACATCACGCCATAGTGCTCGGTGACATACCGCGCCAGTTCCGCTGGCGCGTCGACGCACAGCTCCACCCCCAGGCCATGCTGGTCATCCAGCAGCCTGAGGCTGTCGGTGTCGCCGCCCAGCGGCGCGTAGCGCGCCCAATGGCCCATGGCCGAGGCCACGTCGGGGCAATACAGGCACAGGCAGGCGATGACGTGCCACTCCTGGGGCGTGAACAAGCCGAACAGCTTGAGGCCGATGGCCGGGTCCAGCCGCGCGGCCTCGCGCCATAACTGGTCCAGCTCCACCAGGCTGTAGTCCGCCGCCTTGGACGGCGCCTGGCTGTCGAGGAAACGCTGCAACACCTGCCCGAGCCGGCCACGGTGAAAGCGCTGCGGCGGCGTATTGGCCCGTTCGAGCGGGATTTTGTCCGGTTCGCGCATTGGGGGCGATGGGGTCCTGGTTCTAAATGGCCGTGTGCAGCCCACACGGGGCCTCAACCGAGATCGCCATGGATACAACACTTAGCGTCCACAATCCAACTCTGATCGTCGCCGCGATCTTCCTGGCCTTTGTCCTGCTGGAACTGGCCTGTTCGGCGTTTCGTCAATCGCGCAGCCTCAGGCGCGATCTGCTGATCGAGATCGTCGGCTCCAGCCTGTTGCTGGCGGTGACCTTTCCCCTGGTGATGTGGCTCAGTGGCACGGTGCTGCAGCACCTGGTTCCGCAATTGAAAGGTGCCCTGGTAGGCATTCCCTGGATCGCCGGCTTTGTCCTGTTCCTGCTGCTGGACGACATGACCCAGTACTGGTGGCATCGCCTGACGCACCGTGTCCCGGCGCTCTACGCCCTGCACCGCGCCCATCATTCGGCGCCCTATATGAGCATTCGCATCGTCTACCGCAATAACAGCTTCTACTACCTGCTGATGCCCGGTCTGTGGCTGTCGGGCACCTTGATCTACCTGGGGCTGGCGCCGGTCTACTACGTCTATCTGATCCTGAAAATGACGGTGATCTTCGGCGCGCACAGCAGCATCGCCTGGGACGACAAACTCTATGGCGTGCGTGCCTTGCGGCCGCTGCTGTGGCTGCTGGAGCGGACCCTCTCCACGCCCTCGACCCATTCGGCCCATCACGGCTTGAGCGCGGACGACGGCATCACCCACTACAAGGGCAACTTCGGCAATCTGCTGTTCTTCTGGGACATCCTCTTCGGCACGGCGAAGATCACCCGCCGCCGGCCACAGGCCTACGGCATCGAACACCTGGCGGCGGCCAGCTGGCGGGAGGAACTGTTCTGGCCCCTGGTGCGCACCCGGCGCGTTGCCCGAGCCGCCCAGCCGGAACCGGAGGTGGCGCAATGAGTCGCCATATCACCCTGCTGGCCGGCTCCAGCCGCGGTAACAGCCAGTCGCTGAAGGTGGCGAGCTACCTGCGCCAGCGACTGGCCAGCCTGGGGCTGTGCGACTCGACCGCGCTGATCGACCTGGGCACCAGCCGCTTGCCGCTGTGGCCGGACAAGGATGCCAATAACACCTGGAGCCAGCTGCGGACGTTGCTGCAGGAGGCGACGGCGCTGATCGTGATCAGCCCGGAGTGGAACGGCATGGCCTGTCCGGCCCTGAAGAACCTGTTCCTCTATGCCGGTCTGGGCGAGCTGGGGCACAAGCCGGCGCTGCTGGTGGGGGTTTCGGCCGGGCTGGGCGGCGCCTATCCGCTCAGCGAGCTACGCGCCTACAGCTACAAGAACTGCCGCATCGCTTACTTGCCGGAGCAACTGGTCGTGCGCCACGTCGAGTGCATGTTTAACGAGGGCGAGCCCCAGGACGAGCAGGATGCCCGGCTGCGGGCCCGTGCCGACTGGGCCTTACAGATGCTTTGCCAATACGACCAGGCCTTGCAAAACGTCCGTCGGGACATCGACTTGTTTCACCCGGATTTTGCCAATGGCATGTGAGCGCCTGAAGGGGCCGCTTATCCGCGTGCCGTGCGCCGGCCGTCTGTGCTTGCATGCTGGCCTCATTCTGAAATGGCGGTACTGGTCGCTCGGGGTCACCTGGGTCTCGCCAACGGAAATCAACCACCCGCAGTAGCCGCCAAGCTAAACCCTGTTGGCGGCTCCCGTGAGCCATCTACCTTCGCTAATACCCCTGCAAGTCCACCACCCGTTTTACCTGTTCCAGGGCGGTCTGGAGCGCGCCCTGCGATACCGAACCCAGCGCCAGGCGCAGGGCGTGGGGGGCCTGGGCGGTGGTCGCGAAGGGCTCGGCGGTGGACACCGAGATGCGCTCGCGCAGCAGCGCCGCGGCGACCTGGTCGGCGCGCACGTCTTCGCCCAGGGGCAGCCAGAGAAAATAGGACGCGGGGTGGCCGATGCAAGGCAGGCCCGCCAGCGCGCGGCGGGCAATGGCTTGACGGGCCCGGGCATCGCGGCGCTTTTCGTCCTCCAGGCGAGTGACAGTGCCGTCGTCGAGCCAGCCGCAGGCGAGCGCGGTCATGACCCCCGGGGTGTTCCAGGTGGTGGCCCGGATAACCCGCTCGATCGCCTCCGCCCAGGGCGCGGGCGCCGCGACGAAACCCACGCGCAGTCCGGTAGCGATGCTCTTGGACAGGCCCGAGACGTACACCGTGGTTTCCGGTGCCAGCGTGGCCAGGGGCGGGGCCGGGTCTTCGGCCAGAAAGGCATAGGCCGCATCCTCGATGATCAGCAGGCCGAATTCCCGGGCGATTGCCACCAGCCGCTGGCGCCATGGCAGGCGGGTGACCCAGCCCAGGGGATTGTGCAGGGTCGGCATGCAGTACACCGCCCGCACCCGTCGCCGCCTGCACAGGCGCTCCAGGGCATCCAGGTCCGGCTCCTGGCCCGCCGCCGGAAGCGGCGCCAGCTCCAGGCCGTGGGCCTGGGCCAGCACCTTGAAGCCCGGGTAGGTCAGGGCATCGGTCGCCACCACGTCACCGGGGCGCAGCAACGCCATGACGGTGGCGGCCAGCCCATGCTGGGCGCCGCTGACGATCAGCACCTGGTCCTCGTCCACGGTCAGGCCGCGGCAGTGCAGATGGCGCGCCACCGAGGCCCGCTCGTGGCGACGCCCGGCATGGGGCTGGTAGCGCAGCAGGGCTTCCATGTCGCCGGACAGCGCCAGTTGGCGCAAGGCCGTGCGCAGCAGTTCAGCCTGGCCCGGCAGGGCGGGGTAGTTGAAATTGAGGTCGAGCATGTCGGCGGCCACCGCCTGCTGGTCAATGCCCAGGCCCAGCGGTAACGAGGTTTCCCGCACAAAGGTGCCGCGGCCGGTTTCGCCGCTGACCAGGCCCATTGCCTCGAGCTCCGCGTACACCCGGCTGGCGGTGGCCAGGGCCAGCCCCTCCCTGGCGGCGAGTTCGCGGTGGGTGGGCAGGCGGGTGCCCGGCGCCAAGCGACCGGTCTGAATATCAGCGGCCAAGCTGTCGACCAGCACTTTGTAGCGTGCAGCGGCCATGCAAATGTATCCAGTACAATAATTTGATTGTACTGATTCTCGACCCTAGCATCGTCTGGCGCAACCGACTCTCCCGGCCCGTACCGGGGAGGATCCGGGGCCATCGTCCGACGCGGCGACTCGCCGTATCGTTTCTGATCTCCTGGCACATAAAGGCGGCCCCATGCATATCGCTATCCTGACCTTCGAAGGCTTTAACGAACTCGATTCGCTGATCGCCCTGGGGGTGCTCAACCGCGTCAAGAAGCCGGGGTGGCGGGTGTCGATCGCCAGCCCCGCGGTCCGGGTTCGCTCCATGAACGGGCTGGTGATCGAATCCCAGGCCACGCTGCGCGAGGCGAGCGAGGCCGATGCGGTGCTGGTCGGCAGCGGCATGCAAACCCACGAGGTGGTCGCCGATGCGGCCCTGATGGCGCAGCTGCAGCTCGACCCCACGCGGCAACTGCTGGGCGCGCAGTGTTCCGGGGCCTTGGTGTTGGCCAAGTTGGGCCTGCTCGATAACGTGCCGGCCTGCACCGACCTGACGACCAAACCCTGGGTCCAGGCCGCGGGAGTGGAAGTGCTCAACCAGGCGTTTTTCGCCAAGGGTAATCTGGCCACCGCTGGCGGCTGCCTGGCCTCACCCTACCTGGCCGCCTGGGTCATCGCCCGCCTGGAAGGGATCGACGCCGCCGCCAGCGCCCTGCACTACCTCGCGCCCGTGGGGGAGAAAGACCAGTACGTGGAGCAGGGTATGCGGCATATCACGGCGTATTTGCCGGTTTAGGCGACAGTCAGCTCGCGCGTAGGCTGGATGACGCCTTATCCATCCTCCGAACAGGGCGCTGGATACCCGCCTGCGCGGGTATGACGGTACCTGCCGGCCTGATCCTCGGTGACGTAGGCATTGCCCCGGCGCTTTTACTCCCGGGGCAATGGTGTAAACCGCAACACACCGATGATGGCGTCCCGGCCCGCATGGTCGCTGGGATGGGCCACGCCGTCGCTGACCGGCACTTCCTCGAAGTCGAAGGGGCTTATGTCTTCGAGGCAGGCGACGTTGACCCCGTACTGCTGGGGATTGGAGCGTCGCTGGTGGTGGGTATAGATCCCGCAGATCGAGCAGAAGTAATGTTTGGCCGTCCGCGTATTGAACTGGTACAGCGAGAGCGCCTCGGCGCCGGCGGTCACCTGCAGGTCCGCCACCTGGGCGCTGACCGCAACGGCACCACGCATCCGGCAGTAGGAGCAATCGCAGCGTCGCGCCGTGTGCAGGCCGTCGCTCAGGCGAACGGAAAAACGTACTGTCCCGCAGTGGCAGCTGCCGTGGGTGTGCTGAATATCCTTGTTCACGTGAGCCTCCTGATCAGCCGGGTTGATACGGGTGGGACCCTCAGTATCAGCCAATACTGCAAGCAACAAGCAACAAGCAACAAGCTGAAAGCTGAAAGCCTCTGACGCCTGGGCCAAACACGGCAGTACCCCGCTGACCCTGGTGAGCGTTGCACAAGGCAAGCCCCCGTTTTTAAACAACGGCTAGCCATTGACCAGCAGGTGGCCACCCAGCATGGCCATGCCGATAAAGAACACCCGCTTGAAGGTTGTCGGGCTGATCCGCTGGCGCAGCCATTGCCCCAACGCCATGCCTGCCAGCGCGGGGAGTACCAGCAGCAGCGACGCGCTGAGCAGCCCACCGTTCAGCAGTCCATGGTTGAACAGCCCGCTGGCCAACGCCAGGGTCGACACCGTGAAGGACAGGCCCAGCGCTTGCACCAGCTCATCACGGTTGAGGCCCAGGGCCTGCAGGTAAGGCACCGCGGGAATCACGAAAACGCCGGTGGCGGCCGTGACCAAGCCGGTCAACAGCCCGCACAGTGGCCCCATCCAGGCTTCCCGGGACGGTGACAGACGCAGGCTGGGCAGGTAGAGGCCAACCAACGCGTACACCAGCAGGGCGCCGCCCAGTGCATGGGTGACCCAGGGCCCCGCGCCCAGGCCAAACCATCTGCTGCCGGCCAGCGTGCCGATGCAGACCGCCAGCAGCATCGGCCACAAGCGCCTGAGCAAGGGCAGCAAATGCCCGCCCTGGGTCAGCTGCCAAAGATTGGTCAGGGTGGACGGAATGATCAGCAGCGCCGCAGCCTGTGACGCCGGCATAGCCAGGCCCAATACCCCCATGGCCACGGTGGGCAAGCCTAGGCCGATGACCCCCTTGACCGTACCGGCCAGGGTGAAGACCGCCAGAACCAGCAGGATCAGGGCTGGACCTATGGATTGATAGAACGCGAGAAGGTTTGTCATGGGCCCATGCTAGGCCCTCGCGGTACGCCGATAAATCTGCGATAAATTGACCAAGCCTATGTATATGACAGAGGCATGTTGAATGTGAGGCGCCCATGCACTTCGATCTGGTGGACCTGCGGCTATTTTTGCATATCGTCGAAAGCGGCAGCATCACCGCGGGTGCGGCGCTCAGCCATCTGTCACTGGCCTCGGCCAGCGCCCGGGTGCGAGGCCTCGAAGCGTCCCTGGGCATCCCCCTGCTCGAGCGCGGCCGCCGTGGGGTCGCGCCCACGGCGGTCGGCAAGTCCCTGGCCCGGCATGCCCGCGCCATAGGCAGCCAGGTCGAACGGATGCAGGGCGACCTCGCCGAGTACGCCAAGGGCTTCAAAGGCCAGGTCCGGCTGTTGTGCAACACCTCGGGCCTGAGCGAATACCTGCCCGAGCGCCTGGCGGACTTCCTGGTCAAGCACCCTCATATCGATATCGATGTACAGGAGATGCCCAGCGTGCGCATCGTCGCCGCCGTGCGCCAGGGGGCGGCCGACCTCGGGCTGATCTCCAGCGGCGTGGACAGCAGCGGCTTGCACTGCCGTTACCTCGCCGACGACCCGATGCTGCTGGTCATTCCTCCCGGCCATCCCCTGAGCGGTCGCCGTGGGGTGACCTTTGTCGACAGCCTGGAGCATGAATTTATCGGCGTGGCCGCCAGCACCGCGTTCTCGGTGTTGATCGAGGAACAGGCCATGCATACCGGGCGCCGCATGCAGATTCGCGCCCGGGCCGAAAACTTCGGGGGCCTGCTGCGCATGGTGGCGCGCGGTGCCGGCCTGGGTATCGCCCCCAAGGCCTGCGTGGACCGCTTGCGCGGCAGCCTGGCCTTCGACAGCCTGCCGTTGCACGAGCCCTGGGCCGCGCGCCAATTGCTGCTGTGCAGCCGCTCCTTCGAGGCGTTGCCGCCTTATGCGGCGTCGCTGGTGGAGGCGATCTGCGCTGATTCGTCGGGCGGGTAACTGGCGCCGGCGTTGGGGCTGCAGACATCGCTGATGTCGCCGCGCCGCGTAACCCGCCGTTGGGCTGCACACAGCCGATGCAGGAACAGCTCACGGCGGCTTATCGTAGGGCGGGTAACTGGCGCCGGCGTTGGGACAGCAGCCTCGCTGATGCAGACGCGCCGCGTAGCCCGCCGTTGGGCCGCGCCTGCCAGACTGAACCGGGGACGACAGCCATCCGTCCTCACACTCGTTTTTTCCGGAGCCCCTATGAGTGACGCCGCCGACCCCCTAACGGACCTGATGGACAGCTGGACCCGCAATGCCAGCGCCTGGACGTCTGCCGTGCGCAGCGGTGCCATCAAAACTCGGGTCGTCACGGACCGCGCCATGGTCGAGGCCGTGCTTGCACGCCAACCGCAACGGGTGCTGGATCTGGGCTGCGGTGAGGGTTGGTTGATTCGCGCACTGGCGCAACAGGGCATTGATGGCGTGGGCGTCGATGCGTCGTCGGCCTTGATCGAAGCCGCGCAGCAAGCTGGAGGCGGCACCTTTTACCTGGGCTCATACGCCGAACTTGCAGCCGGCCTTGTGCCCCTCGGCAACAGCTTCAATGTGATCTGCGCCAACTTCGCCCTGCTGCACGCCGAGATCGCGCCGCTGCTTCGGGCGCTGCGCCCGCTGCTTGCCGCGGGCGGGGCGCTGATTATCCAAACCCTTCATCCCTGGGCGGTGGGTGGGGCCTACCGCGACGGTTGGCGCGAGGAAGACTTCGCCAGCGTCGAAGGTGCCTGGCAGCCCATGCCCTGGTACTTCCGGACGTTGGAAAGCTGGGTCGAGGTGCTGCATGAAAGTGGCTACGCGGTCCGCCAATTGTACGAGCCCCGACACCCGGAGACCGGCGTTCCGCTGTCCATGTTGTGCGTCGCCGAACCACCAGAGCAATTTCACTAAAAGTCCGTCTGCACCTGGGCGCCCGTCCGCGTGGGTTACGCCGCGCTGCGGCCGCGCCGTGGTTTGTTGGCGCAGCTTCCGCGCGGCTAACGCCACCCTACGAAAAGCGCGCCTGCGTACGCGTCGGGTGAGCTGCTCAACCTTGTAGCACTCCTCGCTGCCGAGATTTGAAACTGCGGACTGCATTGCGCCCATGTGGGGCAGTTTCGCATCGGTACTGACCGCTTGGCATTCTTCATCATGTCCGGCCTTTCGCCGGGATGGCCAGCTCGCATGACAGCCGCGACGCTGGACCTGGCGTCATGCCCTGATCAGGCGGGTATCGAGTCCGAAGCGCTCCTGGGACAGGAGCCGGAATTGATCGGCTGCCAGATCGCAACTGACCAGCAGATTCCACGAATGGCGTGTCACTGCCGATGGGATAAGCACGAACGGATGCTGGGCCAGCAGTCGGTCGGCAAATTGTTGCTGATTCGGCGAGGGTTGTGAGGGGATCAGCCAGTTTGGGTTAGGCAGGTCCTCTGGCTGAACGACCTGAATAAGCCTGGGGTCGAGTACCTCAAAGCAGGTCAATACGTGCGGTACTGTGTCGAGGGCGTCGAACCCAATATGGGCCGCCACTTCCAGAATGGCCGTTGATGGATCGGCCGATGCGTAAATAACCCGGCGGCCGGGTGGGTTCCATCGGCCCCCGGACGTTTGGGCGCCGATGCCGCTATCCCAGGTTGCCTTATAGGTCTCGCGATCCAGGCGCCAGGCGTGCCACGTCCCATCCCAGGGCAATGGGGTCACTGGTAGACCCCGTGCTCGATGCGGGTCAGGTAGTCCTCAACGGCCTGGAAGCCGAGCGCGTTGTCGATCAGCTCCAGAGGGACATGACCGTCGAGATATTTGCACGGCCTTTCAAGCCATTCCTCAGCCAGTTTCTGGGCGCCGAACACGCTGGTGGCGTGCTCAAGGGCCCTCGCATACTGGAATGCTATGGCACTTTGCTGAGGGTTCAGGCGGACGGGCTTGGGTTCCTTTGCCAGGCGCTGGAGCGTACGGACGGACTTACCGGTGATGCGCCTGACCACATCGTATTCCGAGAACAGATCCGAGATCGAAAGCATGTCTCGAACAGCGCTCAGGGTGAAGCCTTCCTTCGCGTACTGGATCACCAGCATCGGCGAGTCGCCCCTGCGGCCGCGAAACAGCACTTCAGTAGGCTTGATGGCCGCTTTGGTGGTCGTTGCCCCGGCCGATTTTTCCGCAGTGGTGATCATGGCTGTTTTCTCCCTTGCGACATATGACGCCATGATAGCGCCAAATGGCGTATTGCGGGGTTCAAGCCGGATGACTGGTGCAGGCCTTGGCGCTCACCCCCTGCCTGCAGGCCAAACGGCGTCAAGGTTGGCCACGAAGCGGCGTACGGGTGGGGCCGGGCCGGCAGGTTGCAGCTAGCGCGTGGCGACGCGGTTCAGGTTGCACGCCGGGTTAAAGCGCACACTCGCGAAACTGCAGCACATTGCCTTCGGGGTCGTGGCCGTCGCAGACGCGTGTTCCCTGAAACTGCCATTCACGCTCTGGCGGCTTGAGTTGCCCGCCGAGTGCCGGTGCCATCTGGCGCGCAATGGCGAGGCTCGCGACCGGCAGCACCAGTTTGATCGCGGTGTCCTCGCGCGGCAGCGCTGGCGTGGCGACGTGAATGGCGGCCGCGAGCTGGGCGGGAAGGGCAACGATAACCAGCTGAAAGGCCCCAGCTTCAAGCACGACATGGTCGTGCTCGGCGTGCGTCACCTGCAGGCCGGCGATTTCTGCGTAAAAGCTGCTGATGGTGCGGGTGTTCTTGGCGTAAATAACGGCGCCGCCGGCGAATGGCATGGACACTTCGGACTCCTGGTGCGTTGCGTTCTGGCGGACGCGGGAGCGTCCGCGCGGCATTCCCACGTGGGGCCTGGGAACGATCAACATCGGAAGATTATCATGCGGCGCCGCTGATCCAGGGGGCGCGGGAGCGTCCCGGGCGGCATTCCCACGCGGAGCGTGGGAACGATCAGTCAGCTGATCCAGGGCCGTCCCGCCGGGCGCTTTAAACCCCCTTGGTCGAAGGCAGCAGCACCGTCAGCACGCCGAGCAAGGGCAGGAACGAACACAGGAAAAACACATACTCAATGCCGTGGATATCGGCCAGGTAGCCGAGAAGCGCGGCGCCGATGCCGCCGAAACCAAACATCAGGCCGAAGAACAGGCCGGCGATCATGCCGACATTGCCGGGCACCAGTTCCTGGGCGAAGACCACGATGGCGGAGAAGGCCGAGGCGAGGATAAAGCCGATGACCATGCTCAGCACGCTGGTCCAGAACAGGTCCACATAAGGCAGCGCAAGGGTGAAAGGCGCCGCGCCGAGGATGGAAAACCAGATCACCTTTTTACGGCCGATCCTGTCGCCAATCGGACCGCCAAAAAAGGTACCGGCGGCGACGGCGCCAAGGAACAGGAAGAGGTAGAGCTGCGAGGTGGCCACCGGCAACTGGAATTTTTCGATCAGGTAAAAGGTGAAGTAGCTGGTGAAGCTGGACATGTAGAAGTACTTGGAAAACACCAGCAGGGCCAGCACCACCAGGGCGGCGGTCACCCGTCGTTTCGATAGGCCGTGGCTGGCGATGCCACCAGGTTTGAGCTTGAACAGGTTCAGGTGCTGGCGGTACCAGCGGCTCAGGCCGTAGAGCACGAAGATCGCAAAGGTGGCGAACAGCCCGAACCAGGCGACATGGCCCTGGCCGTAGGGAATCACGATGGCCGCGGCCAGCAGCGGGCCAAAGGCACTGCCGGCGTTACCGCCGACCTGGAAGGTCGACTGCGCCAAGCCATAGCGACCGCCCGAGGCCAGGCGCGCGATGCGCGAGGTCTCCGGGTGGAAGGTCGACGAGCCAATGCCCACCAGCGCCGAGGCCAGCAGGATCGCCGGGAAGCTGCCGACGAAGGCCAGCATCAAAATGCCCACCAGGGTGCACAGCGAACCCACCGGCAGTAGCCAGGGCTTGGGATGGCGGTCGGTGTGGTAACCCACCCAGGGTTGCAGCAGCGAGGCCGTCAGTTGGAAGGTCAGGGTGATCAGGCCGACCTGGGTGAAGGTCAGGCCGTAATTGGCCTTGAGCATCGGGTAAATCGACGGCAGCACGGCCTGAATCAGGTCATTGATCAGGTGCGCCAATGCGCAGGCGCCGATCACGCGCATGACCAGGGGGCTGGCTTGATGGGCTATCGAGGATGACGCCACGGGCGGAGCAGTGCTACTGAGGGACATGTTCGGTCTTCCGGACGGAAACAACGGGAGCGGCGGGCGAGCTGTCCTGCACAGCGCGCTGCTGGATTTCGGGGTTCGCGGCTATCCTAGGTTTTCGAGCGGCTGCCTGTCTCGCGCAACTCAGGCAGTAACCATCGCAAAAAGGGCGATATTGACGTGACTATCTGTAAATCCTTGGCGGAGATCGATGGCGGGAATTGGCTGGTCAGCGGCAGAGCCACGGACTACCCCGATGACTGGCGTGTCGAGCCCCACAGCCATAACAAGCATCAGCTGATCTACGCCATACAAGGGGTGATGGTGGTCAACGCCGGGCTCAATCAATGGACGGTCCCGCCCAGCCGCGGCATCTGGATGCCCAGCGGTCAGGTGCATGCCATCCGCTGTGTCGGCCCGGTGAAAATGCGCAGCGTGTTTGTCCGGCCCGACGTCGAACAGGCGCTGCCCGGCGAATCCAAGGCTGTGAGCATTTCCCCGCTGCTCAGCGAACTGATCCAGGCCTCGATCACGATCACTGAGCCGTACGAACCGAACTCCCGCGAAGCCCGGGTGATGCACCTGATCCTGGACGAGCTGAACATTCTGCCGACCTTGCCGCTGCACCTGCCGCAGCCAGCGGACCCGCGCATCCAGGCCATCTGCAGCACCTTGCGACAGGAGCCCGGCGACGGCTCCACCCTGGCTGACTGGAGCGTACGCCTGCACCTGGACGAAAAAACCATCCAGCGCCTGTTCCAGAAAGGCACCGGCATGACCTTCGGCCAATGGCGCCAGCAAGCCCGGCTGCTGCTGGCGCTGGAGCGCATCGCGGTGGGGGAGAAGATCATCGATGTGGCCGGGCAATTGGGCTATGAAAGCCCCAGTGCCTTTACCAGCATGTTTAAAAAGCAGTTTGGCATGACGCCCAGCCATTTTTTCAAGTGAGGTGGCGTGCGTCCATTTTCCGCTTCCTGGGAAGGGTTATTTCACCTCTGGGCCGTGCTTGGGTACCTGGGCAGGGCGGAACGCAGAGCGTCCCGGGCGGCATTCCCACGCGGAGCGTGGGAACGATCGTCCCCCGTCCCCTTCGGCGCGAGGGTGCACCGCAGATGGGGCGTTGGCCCGTACCGGGTAAGCCTTAGGTGCATTAAATTGGTATAACAGTAGTTAGCGCGATAAATTATCCGCACCTGTCCTGTGCCGCTGGAGAACGCCATGGCCACCCAAGAACCCTGCGCCGAGCTGATGCTCGATAACCAGCTGTGTTTTGCCCTGTATTCGACCTCACTGCTGCTGACCAAGGTCTACAAGCCGCTGCTGCAGGCGCTGGGCCTCACCTACCCGCAGTACCTGGCGATGATGGTGCTCTGGGAGGGCGATGGCATCACGGTCGGCGATCTCAGTGGCCGCCTGCTGACCGACCCCGGCTCCGTCACCCCGCTGCTCAAACGCCTGGAAGCCGAAGGCTTGCTCAAGCGCACCCGCAGCAGTGTCGACGAGCGTGTGGTCGAGCTGTTCCTCACCGACAAAGGCCGTGAACTGCAGGAACGCGCCAAGAGCATTCCCGGCTGCATCCTCACCGCCACCCAGCAATCCGCGGCGGACCTCGGCGACCTCAAGGCTGAGCTGGTCGCCCTGCGCAACAACCTGCAACAGGCCGTTTAAGCCCCGGGGCGGGCGACAGACCTGTCACCCGCCTCGGCAGCCTCGTCCAGCTAGCCCCCTCCTGCCCGTTATGCCCCCCGCTGCGCTCCACGATTTCGCCCCGCCGACCCGACTAAGATCTCGCGCAACCGCCCGCCATTCTTGGTTTGTGCCGAACACGGTCGTCCCGAGCATAAAGTATTTGAAAATATATCTTGCGCACTAAATAGATGGCCGCTAAAGTTCGCTCCATGGAAACGGTTAACGCGCAAAACATTAGCGCGATAGCTGATCACCAGCTAACACCGCAACGCTTTGAACAACCAACCAATCAGCTCCTGAGGATTACCAGCATGTCGATTCAAACCATTGCTTACCGTGCCTACGCAGAAGCCACCGGCGGTCGTGACGGCCGTGCCGTTTCTTCGGACGGCGTACTGGACGTTCCCCTGACCACCCCCAAACAACTTGGCGGTGCCGGCGGCCAGGGCACCAACCCCGAACAACTGTTCGCTGCGGGCTACTCGGCCTGCTTTATCGGCGCGATGAAGTTCGTGGCCGGCCGCGACAAGTTGGCGATGCCCGCAGACGCATCGATTGAAGGGGTGGTGGGCATCGGCGCGATCCCCAATGGTTTCGGCATCGAAGTCGAATTGCGCATTAGCCTGCCAGGCATGGAGCGCGAGCCAGCGCAGACCCTGATCGACCGTGCGCACATCGTCTGCCCTTACTCCAACGCCACCCGCGGCAATATCGACGTCACCCTGACCTTGCTCGACTAAGCCGCGGGGTTCAGGCGCCAGCAGCGCACACCCGTTGCTGCGCCTGACCCGGCAACCCTGCCCGAGCCCTGCACAGATACGGACCGATTAGCGGTCTGGCGTATCCCAAATTGTTTAAGCGAAAGGAATTCACCATGCGTACTTTCACGATGATTAAAACCGCCATCGCCGCCGCCGTGATCGCCCTTGGCGCAGTAAGCCCTGCCAGTGCAGCGTCGAGCGCAAGCGACAAGCCCACCGTGGTCCTGGTGCATGGCGCATTTGCCGAGTCCGCCAGCTGGAACGGGGTGATCACACGGTTGCAGGCGCAGGGTTACCCGGTTGTGGCGGCGGCTAATCCGCTGCGTGGGGTCCGGTTCGATGCCGACTATGTCGCCAGTATCGTCGAGCACACCCGTGGCCCGGTCATTCTGGTCGGCCACTCCTACGGCGGCGCCGTGATTTCCAACGCCGTGCAGGACAACTCGAACGTGAAGGCATTGGTGTATGTCGCCGCATTCGCTCCCGACAAAGGCGAGAACGCGGCAGAGCTCTCCGGTCGTTACCCGGGCGGCACCCTGGGACCAACCCTGGCCGCGCCCGTGACCTTGAAGGACGGTAATAAGGACCTGTACATCCAGCAGGACAAGTTCGCCCAGCAGTTTGCCGCAGATGTCGCCGCACCTGAGGCGGCGCTGATGGCCGCTAGCCAACGTCCGATCACCGAGCATGCCTTGCATGAAGCCTCTGGCGATCCTGCCTGGAAGCACCTGCCGTCCTGGTTCATTTACGGCTCGGCGGACAAGAATATCCCCGAAGCCGCGCTGAAGTTTATGGCAGAGCGTGCCGGGTCGAAGAAAACGGTGACCATCCAGGATGCCTCTCACGTGGTGATGACATCCAACCCGGAAAAAGTCGCGGCCCTGATCATCGAAGCTGCCGAACAGAGCGCCCACTGATCACGGATGCCTGGCCGAGCCATAAGGCCATTTCGCCTTATGGCCCCGACCGAACGCTTGAGCGTTGCCCTGGTTAACACAGCCTGATCAGCCTATCCCGACCTGATCCGCCACGAACTTATTCAAGGAGCCCCACCATGACCCGTATTCTTGCTGCTGGCCTACTGACCCTCGCTGTGAACGGCGCCTTCGCTGCCGGTAGCCCTGGCGTCGAACGCAACACCCAAGGCTTTCTCGATGCATTGGCCGCTGGCGGCGGCACGCCGCTGGAGCAGATGCCCCCCAAAGATGCCCGCGCCGTCTTGGTCGGCGCGCAGGCTGGCGTCAAGGTCGATGTGGCGGGGATCAAGGTGACCGACAAGACCATCGAGGTCGATGGCCAGCCGATTCGCCTCAAAGTCGTGCGTCCCGCCGGTGCCAACGGCACGCTGCCGGTCTTTATGTTCTTCCACGGTGGCGGTTGGGTGCTGGGCGACTACCCGACCCACGAACGCCTGATCCGTGATCTGGTGGTGGGCTCTGGCGCGGCGGCGGTCTATGTCGATTACACCCCGTCCCCTGAAGCCAAGTACCCAACTGCGATCAACCAAGCCTACGCCGCCACGCAATGGGTGGCGCAGAACGGCGCGCAGATCGGTGTCGACGGCAAGCGCCTGGCGGTTGCCGGCAACAGCGTGGGTGGCAATATGGCCGCGGTGGTCAGCCTGATGGCCAAGGATAAAGGCACCCCGGCGATCAAGTTCCAGCTGCTGATGTGGCCGGTAACCGATGCCAATTTCAACAATGCGTCCTACAACCAGTTCGCCGAGGGTCACTTCCTCAGCAAAAGCCTGATGCAGTGGTTCTGGGACAACTACACCCTCGACCCGAAACAGCGCGCCGAAATCTACGCCTCGCCGCTGCAGGCGTCGGTGGAACAACTCAAAGGCTTGCCGTCGGCCCTGGTGCAAACCGCCGAGTTCGATGTGCTGCGTGACGAGGGTGAAGCCTATGCCCGCAAGCTGGATGCAGCTGGGGTCACTGTCACCTCCGTGCGTTACAACGGCATGATCCATGACTTCGGTTTGCTTAACGTGATCAGTCAGGTGCCGGGCACGCAAAGCGCCCTTCAGCAGGCCGCCGCAGCGCTGAAAGCCAACCTTAAGTAACCTCGAGCCACCCAACGCCTCGTCGCCACAGCGCCGAGGCGTTTTGTGCTTTCTAGCGCGGTATTGCTCACTGCAGCGCCTGATGGGGGCGGTGCACGTAAACCGGACTGCCTCCTGGCCGAATCCGGGCCGCCCGGCTCTGGCGGTTCTGTTTATCTCGTCTCTCGTGGCGACTTACGCTGATCCGAAGGGCGCATACGGGACCTGCCGAGCCACTCCGAAATACTGGCCATTTACGCAGGCGGGTATCCAGGGCCCATCGCACTTTGGTCCTCGCCCGCGCGGGAGCGACGATGAATCATCAGACCCGTCATACCCGCGCAGGCGGATATCCAGAGACCTCAGCGCACCCGGGTTCCCGCTCTCGCGGGAACAACGGTAAATCATCAGACCCGTCATACCCGCGCAGGCGGGTATGCAGCGACCACAGCGCACCGGGGTTCCGGTCGTCTCGGTTATACGGGTCAATCCTGAGCTCCCGGTCTTACCTCCGAAGGCGGTTATCCAGAGACCTCAGCGCACCTGGGTTCCGGTCCTCGCGGGAACAACGGTGAATCATCAGACCCGTCATACCCGCGCAGGCGGGTATCCAGCGACCTCAGCGCACCTGGGTGCCCGCCTTCGCGGGAACGACGGTGAATTTACCCGCGGGTCTCCATCACAAGGAGGGCTTGTGATTGTGCGAGTCTGTGGATTACGGCAGGCGAATGGCGCATCGCTATTGCAGCGCGACCAGTGGATTTAGCCCGATGGGGAAGGGGGCCGTGCCACGCACCCGCTTCAGGCACCGGACCCTGGGCCGTGCTGCGGTACTGAGGCCAGGCGGAACGCGGAGCGTCCCGGGCGGCATTCCCACGCAGAGCGTGGGAGCGATCATCATTTAGCTGATGGCAGAGCCACCACGGCTCAGTTGGCGCCGGTATCCGGGCCCTTGGCGCGATACAGCGCCAGATGGTTGGCAATGCACATATCGAACGCCTCAACCAGGAACAGGTTGGGTTTACCGACTATTGGCGGAACCAGGCAACGGCTCGCTACGCGTTTGCCCAGCATTTCCGTGTCTATGTAGATGAGGTTCACCGGCGATTTTTCCGGATTCTCCTCGGCAGTGAAATACGCCCGAGTGTGCTCCTTATCCCCCGCGGTTTGTTCGAACACGGCGCTGTCGACTTGTGTGGTCAGCACTTCGCTGACTGGCAGATCCTGTTGGCTCATAAGCGCGACCCCGATGGGTCCAGCCAGTCCAGCGACAATCGCGGTTGTGCGCAATTTCGATTGCAGGTTCGCGTAAGTCACGAAGTGCTGCACCTTGATCGACGGCTGGCTGCTTAACTCTGGGAAGGCCTCGTAGGCGCGATGGGCCAGCAGGCGCGCGCCGGTAGGTTTGGTGGCATCGTCCGCCACACGGTAGATGGCGTAGGCGTCACTGCTTATCAGCAGACTGAAGATTTCTTTCTCGCCTTCGCTTTTCGGGCGCAAATCCTGAACGATAATTTTGTCGGACTGCTCGAGCCCCGGATACTCCGGTGGCGGCACAGCGGGTTGGCTAGCGCAACCGGCAACGGCAAGTACACTGACGACGAACAGGCTTTTCAACGCATGCATGGAAGATCCATTTGTTATGAGGAGGCGGGTAGACCTTCGCCCCAGCCGAGTGCCCAGGATTGCCTGGAGCCACGCACTGAAACGCGATCGAGGAGAGTGCCGCGGTTTAGCGGGCGCGCATGCTCGCTCAATCAGATTTGATATTCAATTGCCATTATTCGTACCTTCGTTGTCGAGCCTGCAGCATCTGCCTACCGAAACGGCACAGCGTGTATACCGTCGATCAGCACCCATGCCGAAGCCCCAGCTTCCAGGATGCTCAGGTGCCGAAGGCCGGATCAGGGCCTGTAGACACTGCCTGCAGGGGCGTGGGGGAGGAGTAAATGTAAATTTAATCGTCCTGCGTGGCCGGTTTGTTCGGGCTCATCACCTAGCGGGCCTTGCTTAGGTGTGCTGAGTGGTCGGAAAGCGGGAGCGATCAAACGGTGGGGAAGGATCACCATCGATTGGCATACAGGGTGATCGATGGATCAGCAACAGCACTTCGATACGCTTGGGGCAGTGGCTGCGGTGCAGCTCGGGCCCCAGTCCCAACGGGGTGCTTTTCACGTCGCGAAACCCTTCCTCAATCTGCATGCGGCGCTTGTACAGCGCCACGATCTGGGCCGCATTCCACCGGGTCTCGGGCAGGTTACTGGCCAACAGCCAAGGTTCGCGTACAGGTCGCCCGTGAACGCGACTGCGTTTATCCCGCGCGATACGCCCACTGATCCACCGGTGCCGACGCCCGTGGGCCGGTTGTTTCTCGCGGTCGCGAATCCCTGGCCCCAAGCGTGGGACCCTAGCAGGGAAAGATCACTACCTAAGCTCGCCGAGTGAGGTATAAATTGAGCTGATTTGGCATCAATTACACATGCAGCAAGCCATCTTATCGACGGCTACTTTTTCAGGCTTTGCCGAACCACTTAAGCGGGATGCGCAGAATGCTCGATAAAGAAATAGCCCTGCAACTGGTACAGGGGAAATCGTGGCATCACGACTTCGAGATCATTCCGGGCGTACGCACGCGCGGTACCTACGATCCCACTGGCATGTGGCGGAGACTGGAACTGCCGGAGGATATGAGCAGCATTACCCTGGCCGATGTCGGGGCCTCCAATGGTTTCTTCAGCTTCGAGGCCTGTCGGCGCGGTGCTCGGGTGGTGGCCTTCGACTTCCGGCACAAGGACAATTCCGGCTTCGGCCTCGCCCAGTACATCAATGGCCTGGATGACATCGAACACCATCAGACCAACGTACTGGATATTTCCCATGCGCAGTATGGCCAGTTCGATATCGTGCTGGCGCTGGGTTTGCTCTACCACGTTTCCGATCCCTATCTGGCCCTGGCCAACTGCGCCGGCTTGTCCAGCGACAGGCTGCTTCTCGAATCTTATTGCATCGACAAGCTCCTGCCAGACACGCTCGCCAGCGAACCGTTAATGCGCTTCATCCCCGACTGCGCGCGCTTTCCTGAACATGGCCAGGTCAATGCAGATCGCAGCAACTTCTGGGGCTTCACCTCCAGTTGCCTGAAACTGATGCTCGAAGACGTCGGCTTTGCCGTGGAACGCATGGACCTGAGGACTGAGCGGGTCTTCATCGAAGCCCGTCGTATTATCAAGAATGAGACCGGCACCCGCCTGAAGATGGCCCACAAGACCATCCCACCGACGCTGCGCGGCACAAATCCGAACGACCCGCAGGCCTGGAAAATTTTCTAGGCACCGTGCTGCGCCCCTTCCGACCGTAATGCTAGAGGGCGCAGTCCGTTGCACCGTGGAGGATTGATAGAGTGCGGCACCAGACGAGCGGTATTCCTCGCACAGGCCAGGTATTCCGCGGGTCTGGAAGTCGGTGGAAAAATTGGGCGTACCCCAAACAGTAACTATAAATAAATCAGCTGTTTATGGCGCTTAGTGGAATCGAATCGGGGGTTTTAGAAGATCGATCATGCTTTCGACTTGCGCGTGAATCATTAAGGGTGGGCTTATGGCCTAGTAAATATCGTGTGTTAGGAAGTTGTCGAATAATATCGCGATGATGATAGATCAGGCTTGGCACAAAATATTTTCTATGGCAGATGTTTCTGAAGGTTGGAGTTAAGGTCAGCTGAAATTCCTGGTTTTCGAATTTTCCGCATATTTATATTTCAACGGACCCATAACACATGGGATGTTGCACGTCCGACTGAATAATTACCGAAGTGCCCTGCCTCCATTTTGGTTTTAGTATTAAGGAAGCAGACGTGTAATCGATCACCAGTTCGTTCAATTGAATAATCAAAGCCAGTCCTGAAAAAACCGCGGTCAACGCCGATGGAAGTGTTTAGTTTAACGTCAACGATCGCCCTATGAAGCTCATCGTGATGAACCACTCCTTCTTGATCGGGCAACCAAACTCTGACCGTTTCAGTTGAGTCGGATGTGGTGAAATCAGAAAAATAGCGTTCAAAAAGCGCCTTATGGTCTTCAAGGAAGCTATTTACATCAGATAAGCAGGACGCACCTAGGCTGATATATTTAGTTGCATGAGAGTCACGATTCGATTCAAATCGTTTTTGTAATGCGGAACTGTTGATAATGCCATTCAGCCACTCCCTTCGGATACCCACTGCTAAATGGCGAATCTGGTCCGGAGTGGGTTTGCTCTTTGAACTATCTTTTGCTTGGAAAAGCTCGAATGCTATTGCTATAGCAAAGTCCAATGCGGACGGGACCGGCCGATCAGCTTTGAAGGTATTAACCATAAGGCGCTCAAGCGCAGGCCTGGATGCCAGTTTGATCGCTAGAGATTGATCGAAATCAGAATTTTTAGCGGAGACTTTAAAACAACTATTCCAAAGGAAAGATGCGTAAGCCTTGCCCCAGAAAGCTTTAAATAGTGGCCCTAACAGAGAGGACGCTATCGAGCTTATCGTCTTACCAACTATTGCATCCATCTTTTACAGTTCATCCCAATCACATCGATATAGAGTAAACATAATTTGACCTGTTCGTCACTGTTTTGGTAGGCGGAATTATACTGTTTATCGGCCTCGGCTGACCGCTTTGGGTCGGTTTCAGCCCTTCGTGATCGACTGTTACTCGACCCATAGCTGCCATTGGTGGAAGAAGGCTTTGGGCCAATAGTAGTCGGTCGAGGTGTCTATCCGTGCCTATCACGCAGCACAGGCTCAAGGTAGGCCCACTGCTGAAGTCGAGCGATTGCGTCTAGAGGCTTATCACCTGTACCAAACCGTCATTAATTATCAGCTTCATAAGGCTAAGTCGCTCGATGAGTCTGTGCATTGAGCGTGGTAGCGCTTAAAGGTTGATAACGGACTGCTAATATGCTCTAAGGTTTTTGTTGAGCTTTACGCTTTTTTCTGTCTTTTTTCTTAACGCCTCTTTCGTGTTTGGATATATAGATCCTGGGGGTGAGTCCATGGTTTTTAACTAACTTGTGCCAGGATTCTACGGCCAAAAGAAATTGAATGGAGTTTACATCGGTGATTTTTTCTACATCGTCTTCAAATACGAACCAAAGAGCCGCACTGTGAAGTTCGCTATCAAACTTGATTGTCTTGTTTTTTATTAGTGTGATGGCGTCTCGGGATTGCTCGATATTGTAGATTAGCTCTGGTTTTTTCTTTGAGATTTTTACCGATATGATTTCTCCGTTGTTATAGATATCGGCGACTTCTACCTGATAGCTTCGTCTTTTTTGTTCGAGTGATTTAATGTTCATCAGGACCCGGTCTAGAAGTTGAAAGCCCCGTTCGTTGCATATTTTCTGATTAAAATACGCCTCTCGATAGTCAATTTTGTCATCGTCTGGTTTCGCATTTTTCCTTTTCTCTGTTTGCCAGGCAATGAATGCAGATTCAACCAGTGGCTCTTCCAGCTTGATTTCAATACTGTCTAGTGATCGCTTCAGGTAGTTCATAAACGTCTGGTTAAAGACAAACCATTCACCATTCTTTAGGAAATATTGTTGCTCTTCGTATTCGATTGGGCAGTCAAGAATTTCCTTCAGGGTTCGTGTGAATCGGCCCGTATCTTCGCTTTTGAATTGAACAGTAACGTTGTTAATATCAGTGATGTCAGGGTGGTCGCCCAGGAAGTCCGAGATAGACTGAATGTCAATGGTATTGCCGAGAGCCTTGCGATGATTACCCCTGTCTACTTTTGCCTTAATTTCATAATCGTAATCATGGAAGCTAAAGCATATGGCTATCCCGTGCACCTGAAATTCTTCGATGAGAACTTGACCGTCTGCATTCTTGAGGTGTTCGAGCAATAGTTTGTCAAGCTCACTTGCTGCTTCGGTACCTACTGATTCAAGCTTAGGTAAATGGATAATTTTTTCACCACGAAAACTTTCATCAATCTGTTGAAAAATTGCGGATAATTCAAAAGGTTGTTTGTCCATATCCATCTGAATGGAATCGGCAAAAATTATGTTGCGCTCACCCCAAATTTCCTTGTTCGCTGCCTTGAGCTTTAAGTGGTCGACCGATTCGCCTGCTTCATAGCTACCTATCTGGAAGCGTTGATAGGAGGACACGTCTTGTCGCTTTGTGCCGGTGAAGTAGCGGCTTTTTTTCAGCAGTATTGAGTTTTCATCTGCAACGCGTATCGCAAGATCGATCCCGAAATCGAGGTGAATAAATTTGGAGAGATAAAAGTGAGACTTCCCCAGGCTCACTGCATAGATTTGCTCTTCGTTCTCTAGATTTTGGCATAATAGCACGCCAAAGTTAAAGGTATTCTTTGGCTCTTTTACATTGTCATTGAAAAACTCTCTGTATGTTTTCCACCACCAAACATCATTGCCTTTAATGTTTTCTGAAAAATAAAAGGTCTTCGAGTACTTTAAAGTGGGAAGGGTCTTCTGCTCTACCAGGCCTACGGATTTAAGCTTGTCTTTTAGTTCTTTTACCTTGTGGTGTTTAATTTTGTAAATATTATAAGTGTTTGGCATGTTGTTTCCATTCGGTGATGGCCTGATCCGAATGAGAAATTGCCATTTGCCAGCATGGAGAGCAACACCTTAATTTTAGCAAGTATATTAATCAACAAAATCAGTGGCTTACAAGTTTTCAGTGAGCCACCTGCTGGGGGCCGGTGCGCCCAGTGCGACACCTCTACCCGCGAGACGATGTGCGGACGTGCCATATATGGAACTGGCCGACAGCTCTGCGTATAAATAAACGTGAGGCTGACCGTGTAGCTTGGTCGGTTAAATTTCAGGGGGAGCCTCTTTAGCGTGGGAGAATTGACATTTGCGTTGAGAGAAGGCAACGCCGAAGCAGTCCGGCGTGGTCGCTGACCACGCTGATGATGCTTGTGGCGTACACAAAAGCAAACTCGCAGAATGTCTGCTTTTAGCCGATAGCGGCTATTGGTGATCGGCAGCTAACGGCCAGAAGCGGTCATTGAGTGTCTGCGAAAGCCGAGGCGATTCTCACTAGTGATAACGAAGCCCTTCGGGCTAGTGCCAGTGAGTCGTCAGTGATTATCCAGCGTTACAAGATATTCACGATAAAAGGGCCGCTGCGGGCAACGCAGTAACCGTCTTTGACGATAAAGCACTCCATACTGTGGCTTCCGGTATATAGCGTACTCTCGCGCTTTTCCAAGCGCCCGGCCTGAACGATACCCTCCTCAAACCCACCTCGTAGACCTCGCTGTCGGCTAGCATCAAGGCCAGTATTTACTATCTGCCAGTAAACTTTGTAAGGAAAAGGAACGCTAGTCTTGGCGTGGAAGACGAGATCAGCACGCTTGGGAAGTGGATCACTGTCATTGCCAACCGCATATGGACGGAAACCGTGTCGGGTAACAGTCATCTCGTCGATGGAAACTGTGCCGCTGGCCAGTTCACGCCACACCACGGGTTTACGATGTGGAGCATCGAGAATCTTGCGAATCTTGTTACTGACAAAATTTTTCGCTTGTCCCCTCTTGCCGAGTAGGCTTTCTAATCGCTTCTGATGAACAACAGCGGACTCCACCAGCGACCGGCCCATACGCGGAGCCAGAGCATCCACGAACGCATCTGCATCAGTCATCCGCATAGCCAGATCCATATCGGCACGTGCCATAGCGAGCCAGTCGTAGAAGGCGTCTTTCTTTTCGGGATTTTCTTCCCATTTGTCCGCAAAGTTCTCTCGCGGGTCAGTAGGGTTCTCGATCCAGCACACTTCGTCCCTGACCTCAATGAAACGATCAATTCGTTCCAAGATTCCCTGCAATGCTCCACCGATTGATACTTCCTGGTTGTAGGCATGCGCAGCCAAGGTCGTGAGAATGATCGAAATCGGCCGAATGTCCGGTTCCTCACTAAATCGCATGTCGCGGTGGCGTTTCAGGATCTTAATGGCCGCTTGTAGAGGGGTTCTGACACTGTGCTCGGGTATCTCTTCAACTGACGCTCGCTCGTTGAGAGCCATTGCCCGCCGCCTAGCATCGAAGACGACTTTCATGCGAGAACGGAACCACTCGGAGTACCCCTTTGGATTGCTACCTGGCCAATCCTCGCTATATAGCTCGTAGGTATTGTGGTCACGGTCAGTGATAGCCATGGCCAATTCGGCGAGATCACTTGGGCGGTTCATGGCCTCAATAAGAAGCTTCTGTCGTGCCCCATCAGGCAGGGCGGGTAGTACGTCCATGTGAAACTGAGCGCCGTCGGCGTAATTCAGCGTCCAGCAACGGCGAGCTTCCGCTGGTGCCTCCATATGTTTAGACCGGGCATAGTCCTTGAGCTCAAGCCCTAAGAGTTCTTTCAGTTGCTTCTGGGTGTACTCGCGCTTGGAAGCCTGAATCTCGCAGACGATATCGAGGTCGTAGTCTTCTTCATCATTCAAGGGCTTGATCACAGTACCGAGACGGAACGAGCCATGGGGATAGATCGTGGTTTCATAGTTAGCCAATCGGGAGCCGGGCCGGTCGAGCCAACTCCCGACGGACTTATAACTGCGCTCGGCTGCGTCGTACCGGCTGGCAGGAATATCTAGAGCATCTGCTAGATCATTGAGCATCTGTTCCGCCTGAGTGGTGGGTGCAACCGAGGTGAAAGTTTCCAGTTTCATACTCGGGCCTCATGCGACAGGGTAATGCCATGTTCGTAGCGGATTGGGTTCCTCTGAAGGTTATAAACGGTCACCGGCAGTGCCCCCTTAACCTGAACACGCCCGAGAGCAATAGCGCAGGAAACAGGTAGCGTACCGAACAAATGGACATGGGCTTCATGCCCATGTATCCGTTCGAGATCGATCAGCAGCTCTCGAAAGGACCTCATGAAGCCCTCCACATCGCCGTGTGCTTGGATCAGATTAGGATTTACTGAGGCAGCACAGAACTTGTAGAGCGGTGTTGCCGGCAGTACCTGGCGAACCAGGTTCTCGTGGGTGGGGAAGGATAGTTCGCATAGCACTGCGATATCGCCCCCTCTTTGTTCGTGGGGACCAGACAGATAGTGATGGCTGAAACTTGGTGCCGATAGGTTGCGCTCCTCAGGCCACGACCATGTCGCTGCATCACGATCATACTGGCGCACATCCACCGCGATTTCCTCTGTCAAGGGCTGCCTGCCAGGGCTTATCTCGACCATAATCGGCTCGAAAACCATGGCTTTACGGGTATCGGGTATCAGGCTTCCCAGCAACGCCAATACTGGGATGGGAGCCACGCCGAAAAGGCTGAAATGTTCAACCTGATTAAGCTTCTTATGCGTGCCCTCAAGTACCTTGGCCTCCAGCTCTCGACGGGTGATTCTGTTAGCTTTGACCCAAAACTCTGGGTCGCTATCGAGTGTGTCAACATCCAGAAGGCTCATGAGGTCGATATGAATAGGGTGGTTTAACGCGGGAACCAAACCGGCGTTAACGATAGCCATGTTGATGTCGTCGATCAGTAGCGGCTGGAGCCGTGACTCTCCAACAGCCGCACTAATGTACACGGCAACACTCTGCTGTTTCTTGGCCAAGCCCATAAGGCGCTGCACCAACGCCTCTTGATCATGCTTGAGCTTCATCAACGCTTCGGTGGGGAACAGCTTCTGCCCGCGGTGCCTGTCGTCGACGATCTTGTGGCAGTCACGACAAAGCAGGAGGTGATTTTCGATCTTGTCCGCCAACTCGACCGATTGTTTGCTGTCGCCTCGAACACCATCGTTTGCAGACGCAACAATATGAGCATTCTCGGCAAGGTTGTAGGCACGCCAGCCAACGGTGTCACGGCTAACATCTGCATTGCAGCGCTGGCATCGGCCACCGGCCCGTCCCCACAGCAAGCGCTCATCGCCTGGCTTCAGATCCCCATTACGCCCCTTCGATGTCGATGCCTTGGGAGCGTTTTTCCTTGGCGCTTTTGCTGCTCTTTTCACCGCTTCGCCGTTTACTGCATCCATTCTGGCCACCTGTACTTATATACATGATGGCACATCGTAGCATCTCCCTTGGGGCAGATGAAAAGCTCTCAGGAAGCGATTGCACTCATCGCTTCAGCTGAAGGAGCTGGTTTTTCTACTCTAAAGCGTCCGCTTCTGGCCGGTTGCAGACCTTCACTTAACTATTGAACTGCCAGGCTTTTCCCAGGCGCTTGGCGATCAGCTGCACGGTCAGCAGGTAGTAATAGCGCGTCGATTCGGCGCGCTGGCTCAGGTGGTGAACCAGAAACCAGTTGAGGTGCTTACGGTGCCAGGCCCTTGGGTTGTCCAGTTGCCAGCGCTCGGCGATTGCCGCCTGGATGGCCTTGGCCTGGTGGATATGCCGTTGGCGGGTGGCGTGCGAGCCGGTCAGCACGCCTGCCAGGAACAGCTCCATATCGAATCCTTTGTTCATCCGCGGCCTCCGATGTAAGCCGCCACCACGTCGATACGGCCATGACCCAGCTCGTAGCCGATCAGGCTGCGGGCCTGCTGGTCAAGCTGCCGGTCCAGTTGGTAGCAGCGGCCGCCGTTGATGGGCGCGGGGTGGTGGGTGAGCTGTTCGTAGCGTGTGCAGGCATAGGCCGCCCGCAGTTCATGAAAACCCTTGAGCCCGTGCTGGTGCAGCAGGTCGCGCGCCGGGCGGACGATGGTCTGGTGGAAGCCCCGGTAGGTTTCATCCTCAGCGAGCAGGTTGCGGCTGCCCTTCGGCGAGGCCTGTACGGCGAATGCCAGGGCTTCACGGACGTGATCGTTTACCCTGATCCAACGCGGTGCCGATGCGCCCGAGCGACCGCCTTTGGTGCCGTCCTGGATATTGATCCGGCCGAGCTGTTGGGCTTCCCGTTGCAGGCGCGGCAGGTCGACCAGGGTCGCCTCGCGCAGGCGCATGCCGGTGGCCCGGGCCAACAGGGCAATGGCCGCGACGCGTGGCTGCTGGTGGTCGCACAACACGGCCACAATCTGCTGCACCTGTTCGCGGTCTTGGCCTTGGGCCGCCTGGGTGTGCACACTGGTGCGGCGCATCCCCAACGCCTTGCTCGGGCTTGGCACCTTCACCTGTTCATCACCGCGAAGGGCCGCCAGGGTTCGGTTCACGCTGGACAGCCGGTTTTGCGCGGTGGCGATGGCCAGCTCACCCTGTTCAACCAAGTAGCGCAAATGGTCGACGTAGCCTTGCAGGGTATACCGATCGATCTGCCGCGCGTCGTTGAGCCCTGGCCCAGCCGCCGACCGGCACCATCTGACGAAGGCCTGCCAGCGATCACTGTGGGCTTTGACCGTCCCGTAATGCCCACCCACAAACATATCGCGCAGCGCTTGCGGACCGGCATAACTCAGCTGCCGGCCATAGCCGAAATTTCGCCCATCACGCGGGCCTACCCATGCCATGTTCAACCTCCGCTCGAAGCTAAACGCCTGAAGTTTTCCCCACGTCATCCCGCCAAGGATGTTGAGTGTTATCAGGGATTAAGGCCCCTGCGACCTGTGGGGGTGTCCACTGACGCGGGACGGGCGGCTCCTTACGTCCAAGAGCTCTGGCATCTCATGATCTGGCCTCCTGAACACCGTTGCCGGTGGGCGGGCGGGGGCTGCGCTGGCTGACGAGACCGGCGCCGCGAGATCCTGAGCCGGGTGAAGGCAGTAATGCGATGACCGGGGCATGCCTGACTGTCAGTCAGGTGCAGCCTGTGGGCTGCGGCACCATCATCTGCATCGCTGTTGCGAGTGACGGGTCGGCGTTTGCCGCAATGGGCATAACGATTACGCGGGCATCCACCACAAGGGGGCTTGTGATCGTGCGAGCCTCCGGACGCTAATCACATATGGGTCGAACCACCACGCTGTGGCGTAGCCTTCAAGGTTCCGGCTACCTGGGGCTGTCAACGACAGCGGCTTGCAGGTGCCGATAAAGCAGACGCCCAAAGCGCCATCAAACCGCTCACTGGCCATTCGCCTTGGGCCGGTTTACCCTCGGCCGGAATAGGATCGGGTGCGCCACCGCGTGCCGCTGAGGAAAAAGCCGCACCTCTACCTGCGGCTCGCCAAGGATGGATGCAGGATTGCCGTACCATCAGGATAGGGAAGACCATCACGGGCTAAGCGCCGACCGTGACGATGCGGCGCCGGACTGGCTGCGTCAGCGGCAGCGGCCTGACGCAACTGGACGCTGGCTGATCTCACTCGCTTTGCTGGCGCTGCTAGGCGCAGGCCTTTATCAACTGGCCCCCAGGTTTGGATTGGAACAGTGGGTCGCGCGCCTCACCCCGGGGTTGACCCAGCCAGGGCGGGAGGCCAGCGCACCGCTGCCCATCGCACCGAGCGGCCCATCTGATCCGAGTCCTACTCCTCGTCCACTCGACCCCAACGTTCCAAATCAGCTGACCACGGCGTCCGTTCCGGCGGAGCGGTCGTTGGCGGATTGCATCGGGCCGGGCAATGTTATCGACGAAAGCGTCATCCATTGCCGCTACGGCGAATTGCCCCGTTCCTATTCGGATACGCCAACCGGCGGTATGGTCACGCCTGAGTACTTGGCACGTTATAAGGCTGACCAGGTCACTGGTGGCAGTGCCCGTTCCGGTACCGCTGCTGAGCGGGAGGTAACGGCGCAATGGATTCGAAAATGGGACGGTAATGGTCAGTTCCTCGCCGAATGGCAATCCCTGGATAACCGCATCGATAGCACCAGCGTCTGTGCCAACCACCGCCGCGGCTCCATCGATTACCGCGAATGCCGCAAGGCGGCCAAGGTGTATTTCCGCGAGCGATGCCGGGCTTTGGAAAAGCGTTCAAGCGGTGATCGGGACAGCGACAGTAAGCGAATGGAGCATCGCTACTGCAGCGCGGCCAATGGGTTCAGCCCGATGGGGTAAGGGAGCTGTCCTATTTACCCATTTCAGACACTGCCGCCCTGGGCCGTACTTCGGTGCTGAGGCAGGGCGGGACGCGGGGCGTCCTGTTCGGCATTCCCACGCAGAGCGTGGGAACGATCATCACCTGTATAGGTATTTATCGGGGCACGCCGCCCTTGGGCTGTGCAGCAGTGTTACTGGTGATCGAGGCAACAGCGGCAATGTGGGAGCGGTCTCTATCGAGGCGATTGCACGTGGATCGCTGACCCGGGAAACAAAAAAGGCCCACCTTGAGGTGAGCCTTTTTGCGTATCTGGTGCCGGCACCAGGAGTCGAACCCGGGACCTACTGATTACAAGTCAGTTGCTCTACCAACTGAGCTATACCGGCATTTGTGGGGCGTGATTATATCGATATTCCTCCGGCTGTAAACCGCGAAAACCGGTTTTTTAGGCGGTTTTGAGTATTAGCGTTCAAAAGCTTATGCACAAACTGGGGCGTTCGTTCCAGGTTGGTTATAAAAAATGTGCTCCAGGCCTCGGTTAATTTCAACTGGCTGTTTTGATTCAGTTTATTGATTCGCTAGGGCGTGCCATCAGCGGACGGCGCAGGCTGCGCGAGCCCCTGCCTGGCGGCTGCCGAACATCTGTGCACAGAGTTATCCACAGGCTGTGATGGCTAAATGGAGCTCGGCCAATAACAGCAGGTTGCGCGGGCTGAGCTGCTCGTCGCAGAAACGCCCGAGGCGCACTCGATAGCCCTGTTCCTGCAGGTAGAGGGCACGGTCGAGCAGCAGCCAGAGCTCCAGCGGCCGACGAAACAGGCCCCTGAGCAATTCAAGGTTGCGCACTTCGGCCAGGCGCTGCCAGCCGGCGGCTTCCAGTGCTGGCCAGTCCTGCCCAGGCGGCACCGACAACCCGTGCTGGGTGGCCAGGTCGGTGCAGTAGTCGGCGAAGGATTTATCCAGCCAGGCGCTGGGCAGGGAAGGCGTCGGCAGGTAGCACTCGCTGTCACGCAGGCGCCGCTGCAGCAGGTCGAAGGCCAGGCGGCGTGCCATGGAGCAGTCGCGTTGACGCCGTACGCGCGCGCCGGCGGTCACGGTTTCGCTCAGCGGCAGGCCCAGGTCGGTCACCGACAGTCGCAGCGCCGAGGCCTGGGCGACCCTCGACAAGGCCTGGTAGTGCGCCGTGTCGATACGGTTGTAACAGCAGGGTGCCACCGCCAGCGCCCGGCAACCGGCGGCGCTGGCCAGGTGCAGCAGGCGCACGTGCAGCTCGCCGCAGGCGTGCAGGGCCACCGGGGTGTGCCCGGCCTGCAGCTGGTGCTGGACATCGGCGGCCAGTACGTCCTGGCGCAGGTGCCGGGCCGATAGGTGCAGGCGCTGGCTGAGCTGCTGGCCGGCCTCGACCAGCGCGGGGTCGAGCTCCAGGCAGGTCAGTTGGCTGCCGTCCTGGGCCAGGCGGCGACCCAGGTGGCCCTTGCCGGCACACCAGTCCAGCCAGTGGCTGGGCGAATGCTCGAAGGTCAGGCAGCCGGCAAAGGCGTCGATCTGTTGCAGCTTGCGCCCCGGCACGCCGCTGGAGTTGCGTGCCGGCAACTCGTGGCGCGGCGCCGCCGGCAGCGCGCCTACCTGGCTGAGCTGCGTCGCGCGCGTGGCCAACTGGTTGAAGGGCGCCGGGGCGTCGATTGCTTCGGGGTGGTTATGCTCGGCTTCGGCCTGTTCCAGGCTTCGCGCGCGCAGCCAGGCTGCCAGCTCCGGGTGTTGGGCTTCCCAGGGCAGCCTCAGGCAGGTGAACGGCCGTGGCCGCCACAGCGCCTGGTGCGCCAGCAGGAAGTGGTCCAGCGCCTGGAAGCGTTCCAGCAGGTGGGGGCCTTGAAGCGGAATGGCGGGGTACTCGGCAGCGGCGGGGTGAGGGCAGTTTAAACCAGGCGAGACGGGGCGGGAGGTTTTGCCGGCGTGGCGGCGGGTCAAACGCTGCGACACCCGGGGCGTTGAGGGGTGTCGGTACGGCTGGATTCCCGCCTTCGCGGGAATGACGAATGAAGGACGCGCGGTGAAGGGGCAAGCCGGCGCAGCCGGCTATGCCCCTGTGCTCAGCGGCCCTGGCAGTCTTCCACGCGCAGCCAGCGCTCCAGCACCTTGAAGCCGCGCACCAGCATAAAGGCGATCAGCAGGTAGAACATGCCGGCGGCGAAGAAGATCTCCACCGGCAGGTAGGTGCGGGCGATGATGGTGCGCGACATGCCGGTCAGTTCCAGCAGGGTGACGGTGCTGGCCAAGGCACTGGCCTTGAGCATCAGTATCACTTCGTTGCTGTAGGCCGGCAGGCCGATGCGCGCCGCGCGTGGCAGGATGATGTAGAACATCGCCTGCCAGCGCGACATGCCCAGGGCGCGGGCCGCTTCCACTTCGCCGGGCGGCACGGCCTGGATCGCGCCGCGAAGGATCTCGGCGATATAGGCGGCGGTGTGCAGGGTCATGGTCAGGATCGCGCACCAGTACGGGTCGCGCAGGTAGGGCCAGAGCGGCCCCTGGCGAATCGACTCGAACTGGGCCACGCCGTAGTACACCAGAAACAGCTGCACCAGCAGCGGCGTACCGCGGAAGAAGAAGATATAGCTGAAGGGCACGGCGCGCACATACCAGTGGCGCGAGGCGCGGGCGATGCCCATGGGCAGGGCCAGGATCAGCCCGGCGATCACGGCGATGGCCACCAGCTCGAGGGTCAGCAGCGCACCGTCGAGCAGGCGCGGCAGGTATTTGATGATCACTTCCCAGTTCATGAGGCGCTCCGGGTAAAGCCGCGACCGGCGCGTTTTTCGAGGAAGTACATGCCGATCATGGCGCAGACCGTCAGACCCAGGTAGATAAAGGCCGCCACCAGGTAGAAGGTGAAAGGCTCCTTGCTGGCGGTCACGGCGATCTGCGAACGGCGCATCAGCTCTTCCAGGCCGATCACCGAGACCAGCGCGGTGTCCTTCATCAGGATCATAAAGAGGTTGCCCAGGCCCGGCAGGGCGATGCGCCACATCTGCGGCAGGATCAGCCGCCAGAGGATACGGCCCTTGGACAGGCCCAGCGCCTGGCCGGCTTCGCGGTGGCCGCGCGGGATGGCCAGGATGGCACCGCGGAACACCTCGGTGGCGTAGGCGCCGAAACAGATGCCCAGGGCAATGCTGCCGGCGGCGAAGGCGTTGAGTTCCAGGCCCGGCATGCCGAGCGCCTCACCGAGGGCGCGCATCAGGTTGACGGTGCCGAAATAGATCAGCAGGACCCACAGCAGCTCGGGGATGCCGCGCACCAGGGTCGAATAGAAACCGCCCAGCCATTGCAGCGGTTTACGTGGGGAAGTCTTGGCCAGCGCGCCGAGCAGGCCGAGCACCAGACCGAGGCTCAGCGCGCACAGCGCCAGCTTGACGGTCATAAGGGTGCCAGCGGCCAGGGCCGGGCCGAATCCGTGGAGATCGAAGGTCATTGTGGAGGGACTACGTAGGGACGGCGCCGCCCACCGGGGCGGCGCCAGTCAGGCGGCTCAGTAAATGCTGAACGGGAAGTATTTGTCGTTGATCTTCTTGTAGGTGCCGTCGGCCACGATGTCTTTCAGCGCGGTGTTCAGCTTCTCGCGCAGGGGATCGCCCTTGCGCACGGCGATGCCGATCTTGTCGTTGTCGAACACCGGCTCACCCTTGAATTCGAAGGCCTTGCCGGTTTCGCTCTTGAGCCATTCCCAGTTGACGAACTTGTCCGCCAGCACGCCATCGAGACGGCCGGAGGCCAGGTCGAGGTAGGCGTTTTCCTGGGTGTCGTAGAGCTTGATGTCGACCACGCCGGCCATGTTGTCTTCCAGCCAGGTGCCGGCGATGGTGGCGCGCTGGGCGCCGATCACCTTGCCTTTCAAGCCGGCTTTGTCGACTTTCAGTTCATTGGCCTTGGGCGCGATGAACTGCAGCTTGTTGGTGTAGTAGGCGTCGGTGAAGTCCACCGCGGCCTTGCGTTCTTCGGTGATCGACATGGAGGCGGCGAGGAAGTCGAATTTCTTCGCATTCAGGGCCGGGATGATGCCGTCCCAGTCGGAGGTGACCACTTCGCATTCGGCTTTCATCTTGGCGCACAGGGCCTGGGCGATCTCGACGTCGAAGCCGCCGACCTGGCCGCTGGAGTCGATCAGGTTGAACGGTGGGTAGGCGCCCTCGGTGCCGATCTTCAGCTTGTCGGCGGCGTTGGCGCCGGTGCCGAAGGCCAGGATGGCAGCGGCCAGCAGAATCTTCTTATAGTTCTTCATCGGTGGTGCTCCGTTAGCTGTTGCTGGACATGAATTGTTTGCAGCGCGCCGAATTGGGGCTGACGAACACCTGTTCCGGCGTTCCCTGCTCCTCCACGAGCCCCTGGTGCAAGAACACCACTTCGCTGGAGACCTGCCGTGCGAAGTTCATTTCGTGGGTGACCAACAGCATGGTGCGGCCCTCTTCGGCGAGCGCGCGGATCACATTAAGCACTTCTTGTACCATTTCCGGGTCGAGGGCCGAGGTCGGCTCGTCGAACAGGATGACCTTGGGCTGCATGGCCAGGGTGCGCGCGATCGCTGCGCGCTGTTGCTGGCCACCCGAGAGTTGGGCCGGGTAGACATGGCGCTTGTCGGCGATGCCGACCTTGGCCAGCAGGGCCTCGGCCATCTCGGTGGCCTCGGCCTTGCTCTGGCCGAGCACCCGCCGCGGCGCTTCGATGATGTTGTCCAGCACACTCATGTGCGGCCACAGGTTGAAATTCTGGAAGACGAAACCGATCTCGCTGCGCAGCCGATTGATCTGCTTGTTGTCGGCGGCGACCAGCTGGCCCTGTTTGTCGGCCTTGAGCTTGAGTTCTTCGCCGGCCACCAGGATCTGGCCCTTGTGCGGGTTTTCCAGCAGGTTGATGCAGCGCAGGAAGGTGGACTTGCCGGAACCGGAAGAGCCGAGGATGGAGATCACCGCGCCGTCGTGGGCCGTGAGGGAGATGCCCTTGAGCACCTCGAGGTCGCCATAACGTTTGTGCAGGTTGCGAATTTCCAGCGCGGGCGTGGCCACGGCCATGGGGGTTCCTCTTCTTATTCGGATGCGCTCCGGCGGACTGCGGGCCTTCCTGGCGAGGCGCCAAGCTAGCATAGCGTTCGAGCGGGCGCCAAGTGCACAGGTCCAGGCAAATGGCTGGTAGGGGCCGGCTTGTCGCATCGTCGCAGGTGCCTGTCGCGCCAATACAAAACCACACAAAAAAGTGCTGGAAAGATGGGTCGCGATTGCTGCAGCCGGGGCGGGGTCCGCGCTCCAGGGCGCGGTCTATCCCCGCTGGCGGGGCCTGGCGCGGCTCCCCAGCCCAGGCGCGCCGAGGCGCCCACCACCTCGGCGCGTGGGCGCGGGGTCGACAGGGCTAATGAAAGACCACCTTGAGGTCGCGGATGTTCATCTGCCAGCGGTGTTCGGAAAACACCTCGGCGATAAAGAAGCCGCCGTATTGGCTGTCGACCTTGCCGCGGCCATGGCGATCGCGCACCTCGCGGCGCAACGCATGGGCCCATTTGCCACGAACTTTCTCCTCCAGCACGTAGGCGATCAGGCTGGCGTCGGCGAGCGAGCATTCCAGCGAAAGGCGGTACTCGACGTCGTTGTGCAGCGCCGGTCCCTCGGTTTCGGGCCCGTACACGTGGGCGCCGTTCTTCCAGAAGCTCTCCACCGCGAGGGTATTGGTCTGCTGGGTGGCTTGCCCGGGGGGCAGCCCGGTGACGTTGCCGATGATGATGCCGCGGCCCAGCAGACCGTCGCCGGCCACGCCGCGGATGGCAATGGCGAAGTGGCCGCCATTGGTGTCGCTGAAATAGTCCGGAGAGCTGAATTCGAAGCCCAGCACCATGGTGGTGCAGCCGGCGGGCATATTTTCGCCCAGCGGGGTAGCGATCAAGCCGTTCCAGGTGCCCCAAGGGGCCTCGACTATCAGGTCGGCATCGCCGATGGGGCGCGGCTGGCCGGTGGAATCTTCCGGTTTGGTGATGTGGTAATACGCGGATTGGGCGCCTTGGAGCAGTGGCATGATCGTTCCCTCGATAAGTTGTCGCGGCGGCTGACGACGCCTAGCCGGCTGTTGAAAAAGCTCTCAGCGTGGCCGATACGGCGTGAAAACCAGGCTCGGCTGCCTCGCCTGCGCTTTTCAACGGCTTGCTAGAGCGTAGCGAAAACGACCAGCCCTGTGGGGGCCCGGCGCCGCGCGTTCGCGGCCCGGTCGAGGCTGCCGTGCCGGCCGTCAACTGGCGCTGTGCAGTTCCTCCAGCAGGCGGTGGATCAGCTCGGCGGCGGGCAGTTCGCGGGCCAACGCCACGCCCTGGCCGGCCCAGTGGGCGGCGAAGTCCTGGCTGCCGCGGGCGCTGGCGGCGGCATGCAGGGCCTTGCCCGCATCGTAGGCAATGGGGTAGGCCGGTATCGACGGCGCGCTCGTCACATCCACGCCCAGGTGCATGCGATTGACGAGGCCGCGGGCGGCGCGCCCGGAGATCGCCGCGGTGATGCCGGTGCGGCGGTCGCCGACGTTTCGGACCACGTTGCGGTAGGCGGCAGGGGTGGCCGCCTCGGGGCACAGCAGAAACGCCGTGCCCAGCTGCGCGATGCTGGCGCCCAGGGCGCGCACGGCGGCGATGCCCTGGCCGTCCATGATGCCGCCGGCGGCAACGATCGGCAGGGTGCTCTGTTTGGCCAGCAGGCGCACCAGGGCCAGGGTGCCCAGGCCGCTGTCGCCCTCCTCGGGGTCGAAGGTGCCGCGGTGGCCACCGGCCTCGATACCCTGGGCGACCAGCATGTCGACGCCGGCCTCTTCCCCCAGGGCCGCTTCCACCGGGCTGGTGGCGCTGGCCAGTACAACGATGCCGGCCTGTTGCAGGGCTTGGATCCAGTCCCGCGGCGGCAGGCCGAAGTGGAAACTGACCACCGCGGGACACTCGGCCAGCAGCATCTCCAGCATGGCTTCGTTACCCAGGAAGCTCCGGTAGATTTCGTTCAGCGCGCGCGGCGGCTCGGCGCCGAATTCGGCGAAGTAAGGCCGCAAGTGCTCCAGCCAGGCCGCCTCGATCTGTGCATCGGCCACGGCCGGACGGTGGCAGAACAGGTTGACGTGAAATGGTCGGGCGGTCAGCGCGCGGGTCTGGACGATCAAGGCGCGGGCCTGCTCGACCGTGCTGGCGCCCACCGCCAGGCTGCCCAGGGCGCCGGCGTTGGACACCGCGGCCACCAGCTGCGGCGAGGAGACGCCCACCATGGGCGCCTGGATGATAGGGTGCTGGATGCCGAGCAGGGCGGTGGCGGTTTGCATGATAAATCCCCTCGAAGTGGCTGGAAGACGGGCTGCCTGGCTGAGCAGGGTTGCGCGGGTGTTTTGCCGTGCAGGCCGATCGGAGCTGTGGTGCAAGACAGTTCGGCGTGATTGAAGTATCTTTAAATAAGATCAATTAAACAATAACGTTCTTTTAATGAGATTAAAAAGTGGACCTTTCCACCCTCGAAATCTTTTGCGCGGTGGCCGCAGAGCTGAGCATCACCCGGGCGGCCGCGCGCCTGCAGCGGGTCCAGTCGAACGTCACCACGCGCATCCAGCAGTTGGAAAAGGAGCTGGGGGTGGTGCTGTTCCTGCGCGACGGCAAACGCCTGAGCCTGACCGAGCAGGGGCGCCAGTTCCTGCAGTACAGCGAGCGGCTGCTGGCGCTGGCGGAGGAGGCGCGCCAGGCAATGCACCCCGGTCAGCCGATGGGCAGCCTGCGCCTGGGCAGCATGGAAAGCACCGCTGCCAGCCGTTTGCCCGGTCCGCTGGCGCGTTATCACGGCCAGTGGCCCGAGGTGCGCCTGGAGGTGAGCAGCGGTCCCTCGCGTCAGCTGATCGAGGGGGTGCTGGGTCGTCGCCTGGACTGCGCGCTGATCGCGTTGCCGCCGGCCGTGGCGGGTGAAGCGCCGGCGCTCGATACCGGGTTGGAGGGGGTAACGGTGTTTCGCGAGGAGCTGATGCTGTTGCTGCCGGCCGGGCACCCGCTGGTGCAGGGGCCCGACGATTTGCGCGTGCGGACCTTCGCCGGTTTTCGCCAGGGCTGCAGCTACCGCGCCATTGCTCAGGCCTGGTCGGCCGGTGGTCGTGGCGAGCCGCTGCAGGTGCAGGAAGTCGGCTCCTATCACGCGATCATCGCCTGCGTCAGCGCCGGCAGTTGCGTCGGGCTGGTACCGCGTTCGGTGCTGGCCTTGCTGCCCGAGCCGGCGGCGGTGTCCAGCGTAACGCTGACAGAGGTCGACACCCTGTTGGTCTGGCGCCAGGGATACTCGAGCGCCGCCTTCGAGGCTTGGCGCAGCCTGCTGCTGGAATCCCGCTGAAGGCGGACTGTACAACTGCCTGGGTATTGGTGCGGGACCCGCCGCGGTGCAGCCAACTCCCAGGCACAAAAAAACCAGCTCAAGGCTGGTTTTTTTGTAGATGGGGTGCTTGGTGAAAAGCACCACCACTGTATGTAATGGTGCCCAGAGACGGAATCGAACCGCCGACACGGGGATTTTCAATCCCCTGCTCTACCGACTGAGCTATCTGGGCAACGGGGCGTATTAGACGGATTTGGCGCAGCGGTGTCAACAAGAGATCGAAAAATATTTAACTATTTCGGGCGCTTAGCTGAGAAAGCGGTTTATTCGGCGGGCGGCACGTAACCTTCGGCCTGGGCATAGTCTTCGCCGGAGAGGAATTTATCCATCTCGCCCTGGAGGAATTTGCGGTCCTCGGCATTCATCATGTTCAGGCGGCGCTCGTTGATCAGCAGGGTCTGGTGTTTCTGCCATTCGTCCCAGGCCTGCTTGGAGACGTTGTTGAAAATATCCTCGCCCTTGGCGCCTGGATACGGGGGGCGCTCCAGGCCGGGCAGTTCCTGTTTGTGCTTGCGGCAATTCACGGTACGGGTCATGAGGGTTCTCCTGCATTCAAAACATCTGCGGCGCGCTTGAGCAGCTTCTTGACCGGTGCGGCCAGGCCCAGGCGCGGCGGGCTGGCGAGGTTATACCAGAGCCAGTCGCCCTCGGCCACGCCGGGGGCGGTGCCGCGTGCCTGGATCAGCCAGGGCTCGATGGCCAGTTGGAAGTGGCTGAAGGTATGCACCAGCTCCGGCAGCGCCTGGCGCTCGCCCAGGGCCAGGCCATGGCGCAGCGCCAGGCCATCCAGCTCGGCGCTGGTGTCCACCTCCGGCAGGCTCCAGAGCCCGCCCCACAGGCCACTGGACGGGCGCCGGTACAGCAGGATGGCGCCCTCGGCATCGGCCAGCAAGGGCATCAGGGTGCGCTTGCGCGGCAGTTCCTTGCGCGGCTTGGGTACCGGGTAGGCCGTTTCGCGGCCCAGCAGGTGCGCCTTGCAGCCACTGCGCAGCGGGCACAGCAGGCAGCTCGGTTTGCTGCGGGTGCAGAGCGTGGCGCCCAGGTCCATCATCGCCTGGGTGTAGTGGTTGACCCGCGCCCGTGGGGTAAAGCGCTCGGCCACCGCCCAGAGCTGTTCGGCTACCTTGGGTTCGCCCGGGTAGCCGGCCTGGGCGACGTAGCGCGCCAGCACCCGTTTGACGTTGCCGTCGAGGATCGGCGCGCGCAGACCCATGCTCAGGCTGGCGATAGCGCCGGCGGTGGAGCGGCCGATGCCCGGCAGGGCGATCAGGCGATCGACATCCCGGGGAAACTCGCCGTGCCAGTGCTCCACCAGGGTCTTGGCGGTCTTGTGCAGGTTGCGCGCGCGGGTGTAGTAACCCAGTCCGGTCCACAGGTGCAGCACTTCGTCTTCCGGGGCGGCGGCCAGGGCCTGCACGGTGGGCAGGGCGTGCATAAAACGATCGAAGTAGCCCAGTACGGTGCTGACCTGGGTCTGCTGCAGCATGATCTCGGAAACCCAGACACGGTAGGGGTTGATGCCCTGCTGCCAGGGCAGGTCCTTGCGCCCATGGCGGTCGTACCAGTCGAGGACCGCGTCGCTGAAGTGTTCGGGGCTCATTGGTTGAACAAGCCCTTGAGGGCGTCCTTGAGTTCCGGGCTGACTTTGTCGCCGAGTTTTTCCTCGAGTTTTTCACTGAGCTTGTCGCCGACCAGCTTGGCCGCGACCTTGCCCATGCGCTCGTTGTCCAGGCGGCAGGCCTTGGCGCCCAGCTCCAGCGGACCTCGGCAGCGCAGTGGCCAGGCGATGCCGGCGTAGCGCGGGTTGACCTCGCAGGCCGGGTCGGGCATGGCGCCCTTGTCGCCCTCGATCACTATCCCCACGCGGTAATCCAGGCCCAGCACCCGCAGGTCCAGGTCGCCCTCGCCGTTGACCGTCAGGCCGGGGATGCGCGCCTTGAGGTCGGGGTTATGGGCCACGCCGTCGATCACGCTGAGGCTGCCCTTGAGTTCCTCGAACGGCGTATTGCTGCCGCGCACCTCGGTTCCCAGGGTTTTGCGGTTGAGCGTGGCGATACCCTGGCACAGCTGCTGTTCCAGGTTGGCGTCGAGCAGCACGCCGTCGCTCAGCACGAAGTCGGCGCGTCCGTTGAGGTTCTCCACCCAGCTTTTCTGGCTGATGCCACGGGAGCTCAGCTCGGCGTTGAGGTCGAGCAGGCCCTTGAGCGGCGGTTTTTCGCCCTGGGCGCGCAGGACCTTTTCCACCGGAATACGGCTCAGGGACTGCTTGAGCGTCAGCAAGGGCACGTCCGGGCGCCCGTCCAGGCGGGCGCTGACGTCCAGGGCACCGCCATGCAGTTCGCCACGCAGGCTGTCGAGCGACGCCAGGCCCGCCTTGCTCTGGGCCTTGAGTTGCAGGTTTTCCAGGGGCAGGCGGTTGAAGGTCAGCAGGTCGAAGCTCAACCCCAGTTGCACATCGAGTTGGCGCAGGGCGTCCAGCGGGATCAGCGCCTTGTCGCTCCAGGCCTGTTGCGAGGGCGCCTCGGGCAGCGGGCTGGTGCCGCTCTGGCCCGCGGCGGCGACACTTTCGCGCACCTCGTTTTTGCGTGCCGAATCGGCCTGCGGCTCGCTTTTGGGCAGGTAACGGTCCAGGTCCAGATGGTTGCCCTTGAGTTGGACGCGCAGGGCGCGTTTGCTGAAATCGCTGATCCCCAGGCTGCCGGTCAGGGTGCTGTCATCCAGTTTCAAGGTCAGTTCGTCGAGGCTCAGGCTGGTTGGGCTGCCCACCAGGCGCGTGACCAGCTCCACCTGGCTCAGGGCCTTGGCATCGCTCATGGGGGGCAACGTCTGGCCCAGGCTTTCAAGGAACTCGCGCAGGTTGAATTGCGCCAGCGACAGGCCACCGGACAACTTGGGCGCGCTGTCCAGGTCGCGCAGCTTGATTTCACCCAGGGCGCGCACCTGGTTGGCCGACAGCTTGAGGCCGTTCCATTCGGCGACCTGGGCGGCGCGGTCGAGCAGCAACTGGCCCTGGGCGGCGAAGGTCAGGGTCTTGCCGTCCAGAGGTTCGCCAGCGGCTTCGCCGGACAGCTGCAGGTCTTCGAACTGGTAACGCTGCAGCGCACGGTCGAAGCGCAGCTCGCCTTTCAGGAGGGTGCTGGCGCGCATCACCGGCTGGTTGGTGCCAAGGAAGGCGGTCAGTTTCAGGGGGATGGAGGCGCCTTCGCGAATCGCGCCGGTGCTTAGCTCGATGCCCTCGGCGGTGAGCTGAAGGCCGCTCTTGGCGTCGTGGTAGTCGATCCGCGCATTGCTCAGCGTCAGGCTGTCGATGTCCAGTTTGATCGGCAAGTCTCCGCCGGGGCTCGCTGTCGCCGCCGTGGTGTCGGCTGGCTCGGTGGGTGGGATGCCTTCAGCTGTGGTGGCAGGTTGCCGGCCCAGTTGCTCCCAATTGCCGTGGCCCTGTTCGTCACGGTTCAGGGTCAGGCGCAGGCCGTCGATCTTGATGTCGCTCATCTGCACTTCCTTGCGCAGCAGCGGCATGACCCGTACCGACAGGCCCAGCATGCGCAGGTCGGCGAAGGGTTGGTCAGGGGTCTGGGCGCTGGCCAAGGTGGCGTCGTGCAACTGCAGGCCGAGCCAGGGGAACAGGCTCCAGCCGATATCGCCGTTGAGGGTCAGTTCCAGGTTGGCTTTGTCGCGGGCCAGCTGGCGGATCTCGTCCTTGTAGTCGTTGGGGTCGAACAGGTGAGTCAGGGCAAATCCCAGGGCCACGATGAGCAGCAGCAGTCCGAGCAGTACCAGCCCCAGGATTTTTCCGAGCGCTTTCATGGACGAGTCCTTACAAGTGAGCGATGTCGAAGAATTCGAGCAAAGGCGCGAGTATAGCGCCGGTGTCACGGCCGGGTTGAGTCCCCTGCGCAGCTGCGTTCCGTCTGCGCGGGTCGCGGGGCCCCGATGGCGCCGGCGCGGTGCCAATGGCAGGGGCTTGGATAGGCAAGCGAGCCTCGGGTTCCCGCAGGTGCCTCAGTTTGCCCGCCGCGGGAGCCCCTGGCGCCCTTGGTGTCCGGGATTGGCGCGCCCGGCCGCTCCGGGCGGCGCGGGCCTTGTTAGGCTGCTGGGCATAACAAGAACAGGGGTCGGACCGTCATGAGCATCGCCATCCTGGCGTTCCCGCTGTACATCCTGCTGATCCTGCTGGAGCTGGCGTACGAGCGTCATACGGGGCGCGCGACCTATCGCCTGGCCGACGCCAGTACCAGCATCAACACGGCGATCCTGCGGGTATTGCTGGAAGGGCCGCTGCGGCTGCTGTTGCTGCTGCCCTATGCCTGGCTGTACGAGCACGCCCGGCTGTTGGAGCTGGACGCGGGCTCGCCCTGGGTCTGGTTGGTCGCCTTTATCGCGGTGGATCTCTGCTTCTACTGGGCCCATCGCAGCCTGCACCGCTACAACCTGCTGTGGGGCGCGCATCAGCCGCACCATTCCAGCGAGGATTTCAACCTGTCCACGGCCTTGCGCAAGGGCGCCTTCCAGCCGGCCTTCGACTGGCCTTTCTACCTGCCCCTGGCCTTGCTGGGCGTGCCGCTGCCCCTGTTTCTGCTGTTGCTGGGCATCCAGCTGGCGTACCAGTTCTGGATCCATACCCAGCATGTCGGCTCGCTCGGCTGGCTGGAGGGGGTGATCGTCACGCCGTCCCTGCACCGGGTGCACCACGGCCAGAACGACTGCTATATCGACCGCAACCACGGTGGTGTGCTGATCCTGTGGGACAAGCTGTTCGGCACCTTCGCCGAGGAGCGCGAGCCGGTACGTTATGGCGTCACCACGCCGGTCGCCACCTTCGACCCGATCCGCCTGCAATTCAGCTGGTGGCGCCTGCTGTGGGCCGATGCGCGCGCCACCCGCTCCTGGTGGGACAAGCTGCGACTGTGGTGGATGCCCACGGGCTGGCGGCCGGCGGACGTGGCCGAGCGGCCTTGGCCGAAGATGGGCGAGGACAACTATGCGCCCGTGTATGCGAGCGGCTTGCGCCTGTATGCCTTTTGCCAGTTTCTGCTGATCAACGCCCTGGCCCTGGGGTTTTTGGCCAGCGTCAAGCAAGCGGCCATCTGGGAGCCCTGGCTGCTGGCGCTGGTGATCCTCTGGGGCTGCATCAGCCTGGGGCGGCTGTTCGATGGCAAGGGTGGGCGCTGGCGGTTCGAGTTGGTCCGCCTGCTTGCCATGGCAGCGCTGGCGCTGGCCTGGGGCTTCTGGCTGGCGCCGCCGCACGGGGGCATTGGCGTGGGGCTGGCCGGGCTTTGCGTGGCCAGTGCGCTATGGCTGGGTTGGCGAATGTTGCATTCGATGGCTCCCGCGCGCCTGCGTGGAAGCTAACCCGCGACGCTCGGCGACTTCGTGGCGTCTGCCGGCGGACGCGGGAGCGTCTGGGGGTGCATTCCCACGCGGAGCGTGGGAACGATCAGCGAGGACATAGGGTGGTCTCGGTGCGCTGTTCAGCGACAGCCCACCGTATCTGGCCGCCGAGGCGAGCCCGCGATGCCTCGCGTCGCAGGGTGGCCTGCTTGTGGACGCGGGAGCGTCCGGGGTGCATGCCCACGCGGAGCCTGGGAACGAGCAGCGAGGACGTAGGGTGGTCTCGGCGCGTTGTTCAGCGCCAGCCCACCGTATCTGGCCGCCGATGGCTGCCAGGTCAATCGCCGGTCCTCAGTCGAGGCTGTCGAGCGGCAAGCCGCAGCGTGCGGCCAGCGCCTGGCTTTCCAGGTGGTCGGCCGGGGCCGCCAGGTGCAGGGTGGCGCCGGCCGTCGTGGTCAGGCGCAGGGCTTCGTCGAGCAGGCGCTGGCCCACGCCGCGGCGGCGGGTCAGCTGGCGCACGCACAGGTGCGACAGCTGCCAATGGGTCTCGCCCCGACGCAGCAACGCGGCGCCGAGCAGCCGGTCGTTGAAGCGCCCGGCCAGCAGCTCGCCGCGGCGCAGGCCCGCCTCGATCAGGTCGTCGGCATCGGCATGGGGCGCCAGCAGCCAGGCCGGAGCATCGGCATAGACCTTGCGCAGGTCGCTGCGGTCCTGGGCGGTGGGGCTGTGCAGGACTTCGACTATGACCGGCATGGCAGGCTCCTGGCGAGGGCAAAGGCCGCGAGTGTAAACCGCGGCGACCACCGCCGGTAGCCGCGTCCGGCCCGTGCCCCCTATAATGGCCGCCTTTTCCGTGAGCATTTTGTGGAGCTGGTGATGGCCGAACGTACGGCGTCCGTCGAGCGCAACACCTTGGAAACGCAAATCAAGGCTTCGATCAACCTGGATGGCAGCGGTGCAGCGCGCTTCGATATCGGCGTGCCCTTTCTCGAACACATGCTCGATCAGATCGCCCGTCATGGCCTGATCGACCTGGATATCGAGTGCAAGGGTGACCTGCATATCGACGACCACCACACCGTCGAAGACGTTGGTATCACCCTGGGCCAGGCGTTCAGCAAGGCCATCGGCGACAAGAAAGGTATCCGTCGTTACGGCCACGCCTATGTGCCGCTGGACGAGGCGCTGTCGCGGGTGGTGATCGATTTCTCCGGTCGCCCGGGCCTGCAGATGCATGTGCCTTACACCCGCGCCACGGTCGGCGGCTTCGATGTCGACCTGTTCCAGGAGTTTTTCCAGGGCTTCGTCAACCACGCCAATGTCAGCCTGCACATCGACAACCTGCGTGGGCACAACACCCACCACCAGATCGAAACGGTGTTCAAGGCCTTCGGCCGTGCGCTGCGCATGGCGGTGGAGCTGGACGAGCGCATGGCCGGGCAGATGCCGTCGACCAAGGGTTGCCTCTGATGCAGACGGTGGCGGTAATCGACTACGGCATGGGTAACCTGCATTCGGTGGCCAAAGCCCTGGAGCATGTCGGTGCCGGGCGTGTGCAGATCACCAGCGACGCCAAGGTGATTCGCGAAGCCGACCGCGTGGTGTTTCCCGGCGTGGGCGCGATTCGCGACTGCATGGCCGAAATCCGCCGGCTGGAGTTCGATGCGCTGGTCCGTGAGGTCAGCCAGGACCGGCCGTTTCTCGGGATCTGCGTCGGCATGCAGGCGCTGCTCGAGCGCAGCGAGGAAAGTGGCGGCGTCGACTGCATCGGCCTGTTCCCGGGCCAGGTGCGCTTTTTCGGCAAGGGTATGGAGGAAGACGGCGAGGCCCTTAAAGTACCGCACATGGGCTGGAATCAGGTAAGCCAGACGGTCGCCCATCCGCTGTGGCACAACATCCCCGACCTGGCGCGGTTCTATTTCGTCCACAGTTTTTACGTCGAGGCGGGTAACCCGCGTCAGGTCGCCGGGCGCGGCCACTACGGGGTCGATTTCGCCGCCGCGCTGGCCGAGGGCTCGCGTTTCGCCGTGCAGTTCCACCCGGAAAAAAGCCATACCCACGGCCTGCAGTTGCTGCAGAATTTTGCCGCCTGGGATGGCCGCTGGTAATGAGCAAGGCCAAGTTGAAGGCGCCGTTGCTCGAGCTCGAGCCGCCGCACAACCAGGCGGCACTGCAGGTGCTCAAGCGTTTCCTGGAGGAGCGTTTCGAGCTGGAACTGGGCAGTTTCGAGGTGCAGGAAGTGCTGGACCTGTTTGCCCGCGAGGTGGCGCCGCACTTCTACAACAAGGCCATCAGCGATGTCCAGGCGCACCTGAGCGAGCGCTTTCAGAGTATTGAAAGCGACCTGTGGTCCCTGGAAAAAAGCTGATATTTCACCGACTTCACTTTGAATAGGTTCGTCCGATGCTGATTATCCCCGCTATCGACCTGAAAGACGGCGCCTGCGTGCGTCTGCGCCAGGGCCGCATGGAAGACTCCACGGTGTTTTCCGACGACCCGGTGGCCATGGCCGCCCAGTGGGTGCAGGCCGGTTGTCGTCGCCTGCACCTGGTCGATCTCAATGGTGCTTTCGAAGGCCAGCCGGTCAACGGCGAGGTGGTCACCGCCATCGCCCGGCGCTACCCGAACCTGCCGATCCAGATCGGTGGCGGCATCCGTTCCCTGGAAACCATCGAACACTACGTGCGCGCGGGCGTGGCCTACGTGATCATCGGCACCAAGGCGGTCAAGGAACCGGCCTTCGTCGCCGAGGCGTGTCGGGCGTTTCCGGGCAAGGTGATCGTCGGCCTGGACGCCAAGGACGGCTTTGTCGCCACCGACGGCTGGGCCGAGGTCAGCACGGTGCAGGTGATCGATCTGGCCAAGCGCTTCGAGGCCGATGGCGTGGCGGCGATCGTCTACACCGATATCGCCAAGGACGGCATGATGCAGGGCTGCAACGTGCCCTTCACCGTGGCCCTGGCCAACGCCACGCGGATCCCGGTGATCGCCTCGGGCGGCATCCATCATATCGGCGATATCCAGGCGCTGCTGGACACCCGCACGCCGGGCATCATCGGCGCCATCACCGGGCGGGCCATCTATGAAGGCACCCTGGATGTGGCCGAGGCCCAGGCGCTGTGCGACCTGAACAGCAAGGTTGAGTAACGGGCTGTAGCCGATCCGTAGTTTGTAGGATGGGTTAGCCGCGAAGCGGCGTAACCCATCGCTTGGCTTCATCATTTGCGATGGGTATCGCTGCGCTCAATCTACGCGGTTCGACCCATCCTACGGGAACACTGTTATGGCACTGGCAAAACGCATCATTCCCTGTCTCGACGTGGATAACGGTCGGGTGGTCAAGGGCGTCAAGTTCGAGAACATCCGCGATGCCGGTGACCCGGTGGAGATTGCCCGTCGCTACGACGAGCAGGGCGCCGACGAGATCACCTTCCTGGATATCACCGCCAGCGTCGACGGTCGCGACACCACGCTGCACACGGTCGAACGCATGGCCAGCCAGGTGTTTATCCCGCTGACGGTCGGTGGTGGCGTGCGCACCGTGCAGGACATCCGCAACCTGCTCAACGCCGGCGCGGACAAGGTCTCGATCAATACCGCGGCGGTCTTCACCCCCGAGTTCGTCGGCGAGGCGTCCGCGCGTTTCGGCTCGCAATGCATCGTGGTCGCCATCGACGCCAAAAAAGTCTCAGGCCCTGGCGAGGTCCCGCGCTGGGAGATTTTCACCCACGGCGGGCGCAAGCCCACCGGGCTGGATGCGGTGCTTTGGGCGAAGAAGATGGAAGACCTGGGCGCCGGTGAGATCCTGCTGACCAGCATGGACCAGGACGGCATGAAAAATGGCTTCGACCTGGGCGTCACCCGTGCCATCAGCGATGCGGTGGGGATTCCGGTAATTGCATCCGGCGGCGTCGGCAACCTCGAGCACCTGGCCGCCGGTATTCTCGAGGGCAAGGCGTCGGCCGTGCTGGCGGCCAGTATCTTCCACTTCGGCGAGTTCACCGTGCCCGAAGCCAAGGCCTACCTGGCCAGCCGCGGCATCGTCGTGCGCTGATCGCCTACCGCGCCTCGGCGCGGTCCCCCACCATAACTACGTCGCTGCCCGCTGGGCCGCTCGCGCCTGGCCGGTCGGTCGGCCATCGGCCGCGCCTTAGGGCCTGGGGACACTGCCGCAGGGCCGCGCCGGGTCTGGGCCCCTTCTTCGCGGCAACGCGACTCGCGAGGGTAATATCCAGGGGGCCTGGTCCGGCGGCACGGACGGCGATGGTCTTGCGTGCACCATAAACGCCCGTTTGAACGTGATACGTGCTGCAGGCTGGTGCACAAGTCGCCACATGCTGTGCTGCAATCGACACCGGTAGAGGCATTTGCCCGCTAAACTATCAGTGTCCGCGCCACGACCCTGAAAGGTCGATCGTTGCGCTAATCCTACTTGTACCCTGCTAACAGAGTGTATTTATGCCTGCTTCCCGGCTTATTGCCGTTTTTCTGCTGCTGTGCGGCTCCAGCCTGACCCGTGCCGAATCCCTGGTTCTGCTCACCGAAAACCTCGCGCCATTCAATATGGCGGTCAATGGCAGCAATTTCGCCAAGGACGACGGCGTCAGCGGTATCAGCACCGACACGGTGCGCGCCGTATGTGAGCGCGCGGCGATCGAGTGCCAGACCATCCTGCGGTTTCCCTGGGACCGGGTCTATCAGCAGGCCTTGAGCGACAATGGCTACGGCCTGTATTCGGTGGCGCGCACCCCGGAGCGCGAAGCGCTGTTCAAGTGGGTCGGCCCCATCGCCACCAACGACTGGGTGCTGTTGGCCCGTGCCGACAGTCCGATCACGCTGAACAACCTGCAGGAAGCGGCGAAATACCGCATCGGTGGCTACAAGAACGATGCTATCAGCCAGCACCTGATCGACCGGGGCCTGACGGTGCAGACGGCCCTGCGGGACAACGAAAACGTCAAGAAGCTGGACAAGGGGCTGATCGACCTGTGGGTCACAGCCGATCCCAGCGGACCCTATATGGCCAAGCAGGAAGGCCTGGCGCAGGTCAAGGTGGTGCAGCGCTTCCATAAGGCCGACCTCTACCTGGCGCTGAACAAGAACACCTCCGACGAGCTGGTGCAGAAGTTGCAGGCCGCATTGGAGTCCCTGCGCGGCGAAGGGCAGTTGGAGGCGATCAAGGGTCGTTACTGAGTCGGGGCAAGGCCATTTGCCTTCATCCTTCTTCAGGGCTGGGCTGATCCGACGCGCCTGGGTATGCTGGGGTCGCATTCTCCACTGAAATCATGAGAACACCTTATGTCGAGTCGTGTAATGCTGGCGTTGGTCAGTCTGTTGTGGATGTTCGCCGGCAGTGCCCGGGCCGAGGTCGACCCCAACTACAGCATGGTCCTGCTGACCGAGAATTTTCCGCCTTACAACATGGCCATCAATGGCAAGAACTTCGCCACTGAAGACAGTATCGATGGCATCGCCGTGGATGTGGTGCGCGAGATGTTCAAGCGCGCCGGGATCAAGTACAGCCTGACCCTGCGGTTTCCCTGGGACCGCATCTACAAGTTGGCCCTGGAGAAACCCGGCTATGGCGTGTTTGTCGCGGCGCGCCTGCCGGAGCGGGAAAAGCTCTTCAAATGGGTCGGCCCGATCGGTCCGGACGACTGGGTGCTGCTGGGCCGGGCAGACAGCGACATCAAGCTGGATGTGTTGTCCGACGCCAAGGCCTTCAAGGTCGGTGCCTACAAGGGGGATGCGATCGCCGAGCACCTGGTCAATCAGGGACTGACACCGATAGCCGCTCTGCGCGACCAGGAAAACGCCAAAAAGCTGCAAAACGGGCAAATCGACCTGTGGGCCACTGGCGATCCCGCGGGTCGCTATTTGGCCAAGCAGGAGGGCGTGACCGGCCTGAAGACCATCCTTAAATTCGACAGTGCGCAGCTGTACCTGGCCCTCAACAAGGAGGTGCCGGACGAGGTCGTGCTGCGCTTGCAAGCCACCCTGGACAAGATGCGCGAGGAGGGTTTTGTCGAGGATATTCTCAACAGTTACCTGTAACGAGTAAGGCGGTAACGGTCAGCTTCAGCTGGCCGTGGCCAGGGATGGTAACGAGACGCGCATTCCGTCGCCGAGCTTGCCGCTTTGCCGGGATGCCGCTCGCCACAATAACGAAACCTGCGGGCGGTGCTAATCATGTTGAACCTGTTCAATCGCACTCTGTTGTTGCTGGGCCTGATCCTGGCGGCCACTACCGCGCGAGCGGAGTTACCGGCGGATTACAAGGTCGTATTGCTGACGGAAAATTTCCCGCCGTTCAACATGGCGGTCGATGACAAGAACTTCGCCCGGGACGATGGCATCGACGGCATCAGCGCCGACGTGGTGCGCGAGATGTTCAAGCGTGCCGGCATCGGTTATACCCTGAGCCTGCGCTTTCCCTGGGACCGCTTGTACCGCCTGACGCTGGACAAGCCCAACTACGGGTTGTTTTCCACCACCTTCACCCCTGAGCGGCAACCGCAATTCAAGTGGGTCGGGCCTTTGGCCAAGACCGGTTGGGTGCTGCTGGCGGCGCCAGGCAACAGTATCCAGGTCAAGACCCTCAAGGACGCCGAGCAGTACACCATCGGCGCCTATAAAAACGATGCGGTCAGCCAGCACCTGGAAAGCCAGGGCATGAAACCGGTCAACGCCTTGCGCGATCAGGAGAATGTCAAGAAGCTGACGGGCGGTAAGATCGACCTGTGGGCCACCACCGATCCAGTGGGGCGGTACCTGGCCAAGCAGGAGGGCGTGACCGGGTTGACCACGGTGCTGCGGTTCAACGATGCGGAGCTCTACCTGGCGCTGAACAAGGACACCCCGGACGAAGTCATCCAACGCCTGCAAAAGGCCTTGGACGAAATGCGCGCCGAGGGTTTTATCGACGACATCACTGCCAATTACCTGTGAGTAAACCCTGAGGGCAGTGCGGCCGGCAGTCGTTCGGGGCAGGTACCACCTGCCGCGAACAGAGGCATAACAACAATAACCAACCTGCGGAGCTGCTCCAACCATGTTCAATCTGTTCAAACGTACCTTTTGGCTGGGCCTGGCCCTGACGGCGGCCACTGCGCATGCCGAGTTGCCTGCCAGCTACAAGGTGGTTCTGCTGACCGAAAATTTCCCGCCGTTCAATATGGCGGTGGATGACAAGAACTTCGCCCGGGACGACGGCATCGACGGCATCAGCGCCGACGTGGTGCGGGAGATGTTCAAGCGTGCCGGCATCGACTACAGCCTGACGCTGCGTTTCCCCTGGGACCGCTTGTACCGCCTGACCCAGGAAAAGCCGAACTACGGACTGTTTTCCACCACCCGTACACCAGAGCGTGAGAGCTCCTTCAAATGGGTCGGCCCGCTGGGCAAGACGTCCTGGGTGCTGGTCGCGGCGCCGGGCAGCAGCCTGACGGTCAAGGACCTTACCGAGGCCAGCAAGTACAAGATCGGCGCCTACAAGAACAACGCGGTTACCCAGTCTCTGGAAGGCAAGGGCGTGCCCCTGGTGACCGTGCTGCGTGACCAGGAGAACATTCGCAAGCTGGCCAAGGGGCAGATCGACCTGTGGGCCACCGACGATCCGGCGGGCCGTTACATGGCGCGCCAGGAAGGCGTGAGCGGACTGCGCATCGTCCTGAACCTGAACGACGCGGAGCTGTACCTGGCGTTGAACAAGGAGACCCCCGACGAGGTCATCCAGCGCCTGCAAAAAGCGTTGGACCAGATGCGCAGTGAAGGTTTTATCGACGAGATCACCAACAACTACTTGTAGCCTGTTGGCCTGCGGCGCCAGCCCAGTGGGCCCGGCGCCGGTCTCTGCAACCCCAGGCGCCAGTGCCGGCCTTGACACTGGGCCGGTTCAACGGCGGATCAATCGCCGCCGCGGGTCACACTGAGGCCCTTGAGCAGGTTCAGCGCCTGGTTCAACTGGAAGTCGTCGTCCTGGACACTGGGTTTCGCTTTGTCCTTGCCGACGCTGGGTTTGTCTTCCCCGCCATTGCCATTGCCCAGATGGCCCTGCAGGTCGGCTTCCTTGTAGCTCTCGTCTTGCTCGCGGGTCACCTTGGCGCGCGCCACCTCGATGTCCGGCACTATGCCCTGGGCCTGGATCGAGCGGCCGTTGGGGGTGAAATACAAGGCGGTGGTCAGCTTCAGCGCGCGGTTATTGGCCAGCGGCAGCACCGTCTGCACCGAGCCCTTGCCAAAACTGTCGGTACCCATCAGGACGCCGCGCTTGTGATCCTGCAGGGCGCCGGCGACGATTTCCGACGCCGAGGCGCTGCCGCCGTTGATCAGCACCACCAAGGGTACCGCTTCGCTGGCATCCGCCGGGTCGGCGGAAAAACGCAATTCTGAGTTGGCGATACGGCCCTTGGTGTAGACGATCAGGCCCTTGGTCAGGAAGTGATCGGTCACCTCCACTGCGGCCTGCAACACGCCACCGGGGTTGTTGCGCAGGTCCAGCACCAGGCCACGCAGTTTTTTGTCGCCGTTGTCCTTGCGCAGCTTGGTCAGCGCCTTGCCAACTTCTTCGCCGCTATTGACCTGGAACTGGGTGATGCGCAGATAGCCATAGCCGGGTTCGAGCATCTGACTCTTGACGCTCTTGACCTTGATCACGGCGCGGGTCAGCTCCACGTCGAACGGTTGGCCGCCCTCGCGGACCAGGGTCAGCGCGATTTTCTCGCCGGGTTTGCCGCGCATCTTTTCGATGGCTTCCATCATCGACAGGCCCTTGGTCGGTTTGCCGTCGATCTTCAGGATCAGGTCGCCGGCTTCGATGCCCGCCTTGGACGCCGGTGTATCGTCGATCGGCGAGACCACCTTGAGGAAGCCATCTTCCTGGCCGACCTCGATGCCCAGCCCACCGAATTCGCCACTGGTGCTTTCCTGCAGCTCGAGGAAGGCTTCGGGTTCCAGGTAGGCCGAGTGCGGATCGAGGTTGCTGAGCATGCCCTTGATGGCGTTCTCCAGCAGGGTCTTGTCGCTCACCGGTTCGACATAGGCGGCTTTGATCCGGTCCATGACCTCGGCAAAGGTGCGCAGATCGTCCAGCGGCAGCGGGGCTTTGCCGCCAGTGGCAGCGGCAGGCGGGGTCGCGGGCTCTTCGGCCTGTGCCAGAGGAGCCCCGATAAGCAAGCTGATCGCCAGGGCCAGCGAGGTGAGACGGGACAAATGCGGCATGTCGAACGAACTCCTGAGGAATAAAGGTGACGCCTGGTATCGATACTGCCCGAAGCGTTTCCCGCCGTGCCGCTGACCGGTTGCTGCGAGCGGTGCGTGCGGCTGGCCGCAGGTTGGGAATATTAGCCTTGGCTGGTGCACCACTGCACAGGATCGCTCGGGCGCCCCTGCTGGCGAATGGCAAAATACAACGCCGGGCTGTCCTGTCCGCCGCTGGTGCCCACGGTGGCGATGGGGTCGCCGGCGTTGACCAGGGCACCGGCATCGCGCAACAGGCTCTGGTTGTGGCCATAAAGGCTCAGGTAACCGTTGCCGTGATCGAGGATGACCAGCAACCCGGCACCGCGCAACCAGTCGGCGAACACCACCCGCCCGCCGTGGATGGCGCGCACCTGGCTGCCGGCCGTGGCGCCGATCAGCACGCCGTCCCACTTGGTACGAACGTCGCCGCCGCGCGGGGTTCCGTAACGGGCCAGCAAGCGGCCATCCACCGGCCACGGCAACTTACCGCGCGCCTGGGCGAAAGGGCCGCCAATGCTGCCACCGGCGCTGGACACCTGCGGGCCCTCGGCGCGGGCTACGCTGGCGGGCTGCGCTTGCCGTGCGCGCTGCTCGGCCAGTTGGCGCTCGCGTTGCTGTTCGGCTTCGCGGGCCAGACGTGCTTGTTCCGCCTGGCGGGCCAGGGTCGCTTCGATGGTCTGCAGGACGCGGCCAAGCTCGGCCTGCTCCTGTTCGCGGGCCTTGAGGCTGCGGTCCTGGCTGGCGTACTCCTGGTTCAGCTTGGCCAGGGCGCGCTGGCGGGCCTTGCGCACTTCGCTCAAGGCTTCACGGCGTTCCTCCAGACTGCCTTTTTGCACCAGCAATTGCGCTTGCTGCAGGTCAATGGCGCGCTGCACGTTGGCGAGTTGGCGCAGGGTTTCGTTGAAGGTGGCGAGCTGCTCGAGGCGGGCTTGGCTGAGGTAGTCGTAATAGGTCAGGGTGCGTGCAAAACGTTCCGGATTCTGCTGGTTGAGCAAGAGCTTGAGATATTCCTGGCGGCCGCTCTGGTAGGCCGCGCGAGCCTGGATGCCAATCAGCCGCTGTTGTTCGAGCTTGGCCCCTTCCAGGGTTTTTTTCTCCTGGTCCAGGCGCTGGATTTCCTTTTCGCTGCCCTCGAGTTCCTGTTGCAGGTGGTCGACCTGTTTTTCCAGCTGGCCCATTTCAGTCTCGGTGCCACGCAGTTCCTTTTGCACACCGGATTTTTCCAGCTGCAACTGCTTGAGCAGTTTTTTCAGCTCGTCGACGTCCTTGCGGGCCGTTTCCAGCTGCTGCTGGGTGTCGCTGCGCTCATCGGCCACCACTTGGCTGACGGGGCCGAACAGCGCGGCCGCACTGGCGAAACTGAGGAGGATCAAGACGCGAAGCATGGAGGGCGATACCGGGGCGATTAGTCGTCCTAGTATGCCCGCGGCGGCGAGCAAAAAAAACGCCCGGACCCGCCGGGAACGAGGCGTTTACTGTGATTACCACGCCAAACGCAGCCATCAGGCCTGCGCGGGCAGCATTTGTTCGCGGATCCACTCGAACACCGTCGGCTGACGCGGCGTCCAGCCAAGCAATTGGCGGGCGTGCTGGCCACGCACGCGGCTGTTCGAGCCCAGGCCGTAGTTGGCCATTTCGTAGCCCCACTCGGCGACAGCCTGCTCCAGCGGCCAATCCTGGGCCTGGCCCAGGTGCAGGGCATCGGCGATGGCCTGGCTCATGTCGCGAAAGGCTGCCTCGCCGCTTTCGACGAAATAGAAGGTGCCCGCGGGTGTCCGCTCCAGGGCCAGCCGGTACAGCTCCACCACATCGGCGATATGCACGTTCGACCAGATATTCAGGCCTCGCCCGACGTGCCGGACTACGCCGCTTCGCTGCGCCTGTTTGAGCAATCGCGGCAACTGCACGCTGTCGCGGGACAGGCCCAGGCCGTGACCATAGATCAGGGTATTGCACAGCACGGCCGAGCGGATGCCGCGGCTGGCGGCGTCCAGTACCAGCTGATCGATGGCCATGCGCGCGGCCTTGTCGGCGGTCGGCGCGGGCAAGGCGTCCTCCTCGAACACCTGGTCGGACGCGCGCTCACCGCCACAGGCGTCGCCGACGATGCTCGAACCGCTGGTGTGCAGCAGCACCTTGGCGGAGCCAGCCAGGCCCTCGATCAAGGCCTCGACGGCGCCGCGGTGGTCGCTGCTGGCGGCATTGATCACCGCGTCGGCGGCCTGCGCCTGGGCGATCAGCAGGTCACGGTCGTCGAGCGTTCCGAGGACCGCCTCGATACCCAGTGCGCGCAGTTCCAGCGCCTGTTGCGGATCGCGCACCAGGCCACTGACCTGATGGCCCGCCTGGGCCAGGCCGGTGGCCAGGGAACCGCCGATAAAGCCGCCGGCGCCGGTGATGAAAATCTTCATGGAGCAGTCCTCGAACAGGGAAGGTGTCTGAGGCACAGCATGGCGTTCGCAGGCTTGCGGAAAAAGTGGGTAGAAGGCAAATGAATCTTGCCTTAAGGACAAGAATGCCTGCGCGGAAAGGCCCCGCGTTGACGTGGGGCCGAGCCAGTTTCAGGTCAGCGTGAGGATGCTGGTGCCGGTCATCTCGGTCGGGATGGGCAGTCCGAGCAGGGTCAGCAGAGTGGGCGCCACGTCGGCCAGCACGCCGCCTTCACGCAGCGTTACCGCACGTTTGCCGACATAGATAAAGGGCACCGGTTCGCAGGTGTGGGCCGTGTGCGCCTGGCCGGTGCCCTCGTCTTCCATCTGCTCGACATTGCCGTGATCGGCGGTGATCAGCGCTTCGCCGCCCACTTGGTCCAGGGCCTCGGCGATACGCCCGACACATTGGTCCAGGCATTCCACCGCCTTGACCGCGGCGGCGAACACGCCGGTGTGGCCGACCATGTCGCCGTTGGCGTAGTTGACGATGATCACGTCGTAGCGCTGCTGCAAGATGGCCTCGACGATGCGGTCGGTGACGATCGGTGCGTTCATCTCGGGCTGCAGGTCGTAGGTGGCGACCTTCGGGGAGGGGATAAGGATGCGCTCTTCGCCGTCGAAGGGCTCCTCGCGGCCACCGGAAAAGAAGAAGGTCACGTGGGCATACTTTTCCGTTTCGGCGATGCGCAGCTGGGTCTTGCCGTGTTTGGCCAGGTACTCGCCGAGCACGTTGTCCAGGCTGCCCGGCGCGAAGGCGCAGGGTGCAGGGATGCTGGCCGCGTACTGGGTCAAGGTGACGAACTGCGCACCTGGCTGACGGCTGCGGGCAAATTCGTCGAAGTCCGCGTCGACGAAGGCGCGGCTCAATTCGCGGGCGCGGTCGGCGCGGAAATTCATAAACACCACCGCATCGCCGTCTTCGACCCGCACCGGTGCGCCCAAGGTGGTGGCCTTGACGAACTCGTCGCTTTCGCCACGGCCATAGGCCTGCGCCAAGCCCGTGCTGGCATCGCTGGCCTGGAACTCGCCTTGACCCTCCACGATCAGCCGGTAGGCCGCCTCCACCCGATCCCAGCGGTTGTCGCGGTCCATGGCGTAGTAGCGGCCGATCAGCGTGGCGATGCGGCCTTTGCCCAGGCGGGCGAAACAATCGTTCAGCAGTTCAATGGACGGCTGGGCGCTTTTCGGCGGGGTGTCGCGACCGTCGAGAAACCCATGCAGGTAGATCTGCTGGGCGCCGCGGCGGGCGGCCAGTTCGGCCATCGCCACCAGGTGATCCTGATGGCTGTGGACCCCGCCGTCGGACAACAGGCCGAGGATATGCACTGCCTTGCCGGCCTGCACGGCCCGGTCCACGGCGCCGGTGAGGGTCGGGTTGTCGAAGAACTCGCCGTCGCGGATGGCCTTGGTGACCCGGGTGAAATCCTGGTACACCACCCGGCCGGCGCCGAGGTTCATATGGCCGACCTCGGAGTTGCCCATCTGCCCGTCCGGCAGGCCGACATCCATGCCGGAACCGGAGATCAGGCCGTGCGGCTGGGTGGCGCGCAGGCGGTCATAGACCGGTGTATGGGCGGCGTGGATGGCATTGGATTCGGGGTTGTCGCTGTGGCCGAAGCCGTCCAGGATAATCAGCACCAGGGGTTTGGGCGTGGCTGTCATTGAGTTCGACTCTTGGCAAGGGTGGGTCGAAAGGCGTCTGGCCTGTGTGCTGCGCCCGACCAGCGCAGCGGCCAGCCAACGCCGCAAAAGGTCCGGCAGTTTAAATGCCAAGCCGCTGGCGCGTCACTGCCAGAGGCCTGTTTGGTGCGTGGGTTAACTCAAGTTCGGATGCCACGAGCACTGGGGCCAGGCGCTGGGGCGAGTCATGGCGGCCCAGGGCGCGGGGCTGCGGCGCCTATCGGGGCCTTGGGCGCCGAAATGGCCTGGCACGCCACCTGCTCGGTGCGGGCTGTAGCCGATTCGAGGGCTGTGTATACTGGCCGACATTTTACCGCCCTGGTACCTCTTGATGCTCGCTCACCTGATTGAATTCGTTACCGTCCACTACCTGCTCAGCGGCACGTTCGCCGCGTTGCTGGCGCTGCTGATCTTCACCGAGATGCGCAAGGGCGGGCAGAGCCTGAGCAGCCGTGAAACCACCGCGTTGCTTAACAGCGAGCAGGGGCTGGTGCTGGACATCCGTGGCAACAAGGATTTTGCCGGTGGCCATATCGTGGGTGCGTTGAATATCCCCCACGACAAGGTACTGGGCCGTATCGCCGAGCTGGACAAGCATAAGGCCAAGACTCTGATCGTGGTCGATGCCCTGGGCCAGCACGCCGGCGGCATCTGCCGCGAGCTGAAAAAAGCCGGCTTTACCGCGGCCAAGCTGTCCGGTGGCATCAGTGGCTGGCGCGCCGACAATATGCCGGTGGTGAAGTAAGCATGCCCGCGGTGGTCGTTTACTCCAGCGATTGGTGCCCTTACTGCACCCGGGCCAAGCAGCTGTTGAAGCAAAAAGGCGTGGCCTTCGAGGAAATCAAGGTCGATGGACGGCCGGAGGCACGGGCGGAAATGACCCGTAAAGCGAAGAAGACCTCGGTACCGCAAATCTGGATCGGCGACACTCATGTCGGCGGCTGTGACGATCTTTATGCCCTGGAGCGCGCGGGCAAGCTGGATGCGCTGCTCACACCCTAGGGGGGCGCGAGCCGGCGGAGTGGGTGCCGGGGCGAAAGCCCGCACCCGGATGGATCCGCCTGACTTTGTAGCGCCTTAAGTACCATGACACTTTGATCAAGAAGGATCTGCAATGACTGAACAAACCACCAATGGCGCCGCTCAAGCCGAGCAAGGCCCTCAGTTTTCCCTGCAGCGCCTGTACGTGCGCGACCTGTCCTTCGAAGCGCCGAAAAGCCCGGCGATCTTCCGCCAGGACTGGACGCCGAGCGTGGCGCTGGACATGAACACCCGCCAGCGCGCGCTGGAAGGCGATTTCCATGAAGTGGTACTGAGCCTGTCGGTTACCGTGAAAAACGGTGAAGAAGTTGCGTTTATCGCTGAAGTTCAGCAAGCCGGCATCTTCCTTATCCAGGGCCTGGACGCGCCGTCGATGAGCCACACGCTGGGGGCGTTCTGCCCGAATATCCTGTTCCCCTATGCCCGCGAGACACTGGACAGCCTGGTGACCCGCGGTTCGTTCCCGGCGCTGATGCTGGCACCGGTGAACTTCGACGCCCTGTACGCCCAGGAAATCGCGCGCTTGCAGGCCGCGGGCGAGGCTCCGGCTCAGGCCTGAGGCATTTCCCGTCGAAGAGAAGAGCGCCTGAGGGCGCTTTTTTTATGGGGCGAAGGGGGCTCAGTCCAGGCTGAAGCCCAACTGCCGCCAACCCTCATAGACCGCCACGGCCACGGTGTTGGACAGGTTGAGGCTGCGGCAGCCGGGACGCATCGGCAGGCGCAGGCGCTGTGTCGAGGGCAGGCTGTCCAGCACCTCGGGCGGCAGGCCGCGGCTCTCCGGGCCGAACAGCAGGGCGTCGCCCTGGGCGAAGCGGGTGTCGTGGAAGGGCTGCGAGGCCTTGGTGGTAAAGGCGAACAGCCGAGGTCGACCCAGGCTTTCCAGGCAGCTGGCCAAGTCGCCGTGACGTTGCACGGGGGCGTACTCGTGGTAATCCAGGCCGGCGCGGCGCAGGCGCTTGTCGTCCAGTTCGAAGCCCAGGGGCTCGATCAGGTGCAGGCTGCAGCCGCTGTTGGCGCACAGCCGTATAATGTTGCCGGTATTCGGTGGAATTTCCGGTTGGAACAGGATGACGTGAAACATGCACGGCTCCGAGCTTAAGAACACGCGGCATTCTACCCCCGAGCCGCCGTCGCGGCCGCAGTTATGGACGCGCGTCATTGGCTCGCTGGCGCTCTTCGGCTTTCTGATCGGCATGATGCTGGGGCGTTTGCAGGCCCCTGAGCCTTTGCGGCTGGAGCGCGTCGAGGTGCAGGCCGACCAGTTGCAGCTGTGGTTTAACGAGCAGCCCAGGTTCAGCGGCGAGCAGGTGCAGGGGGCCTTGGCGCTGCGTTTCGAGGCCCAGGGCCGCGCCCAGCAAGGCCAGTTGGACGTTGCGGGACGCAGGGTCAATTGGCGCTTGCTGCGTGGTCCGCAAGGGCTGTCACTGAACCTGGTGGGAGCCCGACCGCTGCGCGGCGAATGGCACGGCGCAGCGGTGAGGGGCGGCTGGCGGCTGACGGTCAGCCTGCGGGAGGAATAAAAGAGGGGAGCCCCGGCCTGCCTGTACCAAGGTCCCCGAAACTGGGTTACTGGATACTATGCATTGCATGTGCCAGTTTTATGACCATGTGGAAAAAACCTTTATCGGCGCCCTCTGGGCCTTCGATCCGGCCCTCAGGGGCCTTCATTGCGTCGTTTCTATATCCTCGTTTCACACCGCCAGCCCAAGCCCAGCGGGGCACGCGCCGGAACACAAAGGGGGGCGGCTGCTGACCGACGGTGGGCAGCGTTGTTGGCCAGGCAACAACCCCGACCGTGGTAATGCGGGTGTCACGGCCGGATTGCCTGCTGCGTCGCGGGGCGCTTGCGTGGTTTTTGCGCTTTTTTTGTGCTGAACCGGGGCATGGCGGCCGTGATGCGGCGCAACGCCATGCGCCGCTCCCGGCTACGAGGAAAGGACGAGGGAGCGTACGGGCGGGAAAGACCGAAGAGGGGCAGGGGGAGCAGGGTAAGAGCGATTGGCGGCGGGTCAGGCAAGCGCCAGCCGCTGCGGTGGCGGCCCGTCCTGCCCGGGGCCGGGCAGGGCGGTGCGCCATGGGCCGGTCAGCCCTCGTCGCTGTCGTCGTCTTCGACACCGTCGATCTTCATGCCCAGTTCCTTGATCTTGCGGGTCAGGGTGTTGCGTCCCCAGCCCAGCAGTATCGCCGCATCGCGACGGCGTCCGGCGGTGTGTTTGAGCGCGGTCTCGATCATGATCCGCTCAAAGGTCGGAACGGCGCTGTCGAGCAGGCTGGACTGGCCGCGCGCCAGGGCCTGGTCGGCCCATTGGCGCAGGGCCTGTTCCCAGTTGGTCACCGGTGCACTGTCCTGGGGGTGCGCGAGCAGCTCGGGGGGCAAGTCGTCGACATGCACTTCACGGCCGGAGGCCATTACGGTGATCCAGCGGCAGGTGTTTTCCAACTGACGGACGTTGCCCGGCCAGGGCAGGTTCTTCAGGTAGTCCTCGGTTTCGCTCTTCAGCAGTTTGGGCTCCACTGCCAGCTCCTGGGCGGCGCTGCGCAAAAAGTGCCGGGCCAGGGTGGGGATGTCCTCGCGCCGGTCGGACAGCCGGGGAATATGAATGCGAATCACGTTGAGGCGGTGAAACAGGTCCTCGCGAAATTTGCCGGCCTGCACCAGGTTTTCCAGGTTCTGGTGGGTGGCGGCGATGATCCGCACGTCGACCTTGACCGGCGTATGCCCGCCGACGCGGTAGAACTCGCCGTCGGCCAGCACGCGCAGCAGGCGGGTCTGGGTGTCGGCCGGCATGTCGCCGATTTCGTCGAGGAACAGGGTGCCGCCATCGGCCTGTTCGAAACGTCCGCGGCGCTGGTTGGCGGCGCCGGTAAAGGCGCCTTTTTCATGGCCGAACAGCTCCGACTCCATCAGGTCCTTGGGGATCGCCGCCATGTTCAGGGCGATAAAGGGCGAGGCGGCCCGAGGGCTGTGACGGTGCAGGGCATGGGCGACCAGTTCCTTGCCGGTGCCCGACTCGCCGTTGATCAGAACGGTGATGTTGGAGTGGCTGAGTCGGCCGATGGCGCGGAACACCTCCTGCATCGCCGGTGCTTCGCCGATGATCTCCGGGGTCCGCGCTTGCTCGACGGGCACCTGCAGGCCCTGCTGTTCCTGGGCATGCAAAAAGGCGCGCTTGACCAGCGATACCGCCTCGTCGACGTCGAAGGGTTTGGGCAGGTACTCGAAGGCGCCCCCCTGGTAGGAGGCCACCGCACTTTCCAGGTCGGAATGGGCGGTCATGATGATCACGGGCAGGCGCGGATAGAGTTCGCGGAGCCGTGCCAGCAGGTCCAGGCCGCTGGAGCCGGGCATGCGGATGTCCGAGATGATCACGTCCGGCTGCTGGCGGGTCAGACGACTCAGCACGCCGTCGGCGCTGTCGAAGCTGGTGGTGGTCATGCCTTCCTGTTGCAGGGCTTTTTCCAGGACCCAGCGGATGGAGCGGTCGTCGTCGACAATCCAGACGGTTTCACTGCGGCTCATGACGTGCTCCTTGTTCCAGCGGCAGGAAGATCGAGAATGTTGTATGGCCAGGGTGGCTATCACACTCGATCAGCCCCTGGTGCTGACTGATGATGTTCTGGGTAATGGCAAGGCCCAGCCCGGTGCCATCCGGGCGGCCGCTGACCATGGGGTAAAAAATGGTTTCTTGCAGCTCCGGCGGAATGCCGGGACCGTTGTCGATGATTTCGATCTTGCTGACCAGACGATGGCGCACATGGCCGATGGTGAACTGGCGCATGGCGCGGGTGCGCAGGCTGATGCGGCCCAGACGCAGCTCGTTCTGGCTGCTGATGGCCTGCATGGCGTTGCGCACAATATTGAGCACGGCCTGAATCATCTGCTCGCGGTCAATCAGCACATCGGGAATGCTCGGGTCGTAGTCGCGCACCAGGGTGATGCAGCCCTGGCTTTCGGCTTCTACCAACTGACAGACGCGCTCCAGAACTTCGTGCACGTTGGTCATCGCCAGCGACGGCAACTTGTTGGAACCGAGCATGCGGTCCACCAGGTTACGCAGGCGGTCGGCTTCCTCGATGATGACGTTGGTGTAGTCCTTGAGGTTCTCGTCCGGCAGCTCGCGGGCCAGCAACTGTGCGGCGCCGCGAATCCCGCCCAGGGGGTTCTTGATCTCGTGGGCCAGGCCGCGCACCAGCATCTTGCTGGTTTCCTGCTTGGACAGCTGCGCCTCTTCCTTGGTGATGCGCAGCAGGCGGTCCCGGGGGTGGACCTCGAGCAACAGCATCGTTTCGCCGGCGCTGAGGATTGGCGTGACCGCGTAATCCACCGTCAGGGTCTGCCCGGTCAGCGCCGTGAGCATG
>NZ_JBEVDL010000064.1:0-329845 GCF_040514055.1 Pseudomonas sp. | reverse complement strand
CCATGGTGCAACCGGAGTACGGTGCCAGGAATTGCAGCGCAGGAGATTCCGAAGCACTGGCAGCCACGATGATCGTGTTGGCCAGGGCGCCGTTTTCTTCCAGCTTGCGAACCACGTTGGCGATGGTCGATTGCTTCTGACCGATCGCTACGTAGACGCAGAAAATGCCGCTGTTTTTCTGGTTGATGATCGCGTCGATGGCCAGAGCGGTTTTACCGATCTGACGGTCACCGATGATCAGCTCACGCTGGCCACGGCCGACAGGGATCATGGCATCGACAGCCTTGTAGCCAGTCTGTACAGGCTGGTCTACCGACTTACGCCAGATCACGCCTGGAGCAACTTTCTCGACCGCATCGGTCTCGGTGTTGTTCAGCGGACCTTTGCCGTCGACAGGGTTGCCCAGTGCGTCGACTACGCGACCCAGGAGTTCCTTACCAACCGGAACTTCGAGGATGCGGCCGGTGCACTTGGCACTCATGCCTTCAGCCAGAGAGGTGTAAGCGCCCAGTACGACAGCACCCACGGAGTCTTGCTCCAGGTTCAGTGCCATACCGTAAACGCCGCCCGGGAACTCGATCATTTCGCCGTACATAGCGTCGGCGAGACCGTGAATCCGCACGATACCGTCAGACACGCTGACGACTGTGCCTTCGTTTCGGGCTTGGGAGGCTACATCGAGGTTCTCGATGCGGCCCTTGATGATTTCACTTATTTCGGAAGGATTGAGTTGCTGCATTGCTCTGCTGCCCCTTCAAACTCAAGATTTCAATGCTTCGGCTAGTTGCGCGAGTTTGCCGCGAACTGAGCCATCGATAACCAGGTCGCCGGCGCGGATCACGACGCCACCAATCAAGGTGGCATCCTCCGCAGCGTGCAGGCGCACTTCCCGGCCGAGCCGTGCACTGAGAACCTTGGCGAGTTTGTCTTGCTGTTCATCGCTCAATGCAAAAGCACTGGTGACATCCACATCGACGGATTTTTCCTGTTCGGCCTTGTACAGCTCGAACAATTCGGCGATTTCCGGCAACAGCACCAAACGGCTGTTTTCGGCCACTACGTGGATGAAATTTCGTACCTGGGCATCGAACTTGTCACCACACACGTCGATAAACGTGTTGGCTTTATCTGTACTCGTCAGACGCGGAGCTTTGAGCATGCGCTGCAGGGTGTCGTCTTGCGACACCGCCGCAGCCAGGCCGAGCATGGCTGACCAATTGGCCAGTTGCTGGTGGGCCTGAGCGTACTCAAAGGCTGCCTTGGCGTAAGGTCGGGCCAGCGTGGTCAGTTCTGCCATGATCGCGCCCTCGCTTAAATTTCGGCTGCCAGTTTCGCAACCAGCTCCGCATGCGCATTTTGGTCGATGGAAGCGCCCAGAATCTTCGCGGCACCGCTGACGGCCAGGCTACCCACTTGGGCACGCAAGGCGTCTTTGACGCTGTTCAGTTCCTGTTCGATCTCGGCCTGAGCCTGAGTCTTCAGGCGCTCGCCTTCGACACGTGCCTGATCGCGAGCTTCGTCGACGATCTGGGTAGCGCGCTTCTTGGCTTGCTCGATGATTTCAGCGGCCTGAGTCTTGGCTTCGCGCAGTTGCTGACCCACTTTCTCGTGGGCCAACTCCAGATCACGCGCCGCACGACTGGCAGCGTCCAGACCCTCTGCAATCTTCTTTTGACGATCCCGCAAAGCCGTGATGACCGGAGGCCACACGAACTTCATGCAGAAAAGCACAAAGATGAAGAAGGCAACGGACTGGCCAATCAGGGTTGCATTAATGTTCACGCCAACACCTCGCTCGTTCGTTGTCCATCACACCAATCAACTCGAAAATTCGAGTGATTAGCCAGCGAGCTGACCAACGAAGGGGTTCGCGAAGGTGAAGAACAAAGCGATACCAACACCGATCATGGTCACGGCGTCGAGCAGACCCGCCACGATGAACATCTTCACTTGCAGCATCGGAACCATTTCCGGTTGACGCGCCGCGCCTTCCAGGAACTTGCCGCCCAGCAGGCCGAAACCAATGGCGGTACCCAGGGCACCCAGGCCAATCAGCAGTGCAACGGCGATCGCGGTCAGACCAACTACAGTTTCCATCTTTCCTCCCGACTTTTACGTCGTATTGGTTAAGGTTTTAAAGGTGAAGCGGTAAAGCGAAAATCGATTGAATCTGCCCTCGCGGGCCCCATCGAGTCTTCCCAGCCGCGCCGTACAGGCCGCGGCAGGGCGTTCTTAATGGTTATCTTCGTGGGCCATCGACAGATAAACGATGGTCAACATCATGAAGATAAAGGCCTGCAGGGTGATGATCAGGATGTGGAACACCGCCCACGCCCACTGCAGCACCACGCCCAGGCTGCTGAGCCAGAGCAGACCGCTGCCGAACATCACGGCGATCAGGATAAACACCAGCTCGCCCGCATACATGTTGCCGAACAACCGCAGCGCCAGGGAAATCGGCTTGGCCACCAGGGTCACGAATTCCAGCAGGAAGTTGATCGGGATCAGCAGGATCTGCACGGCGATGTTCTTGCTGCCGAACGGGTGCAGGGTCAGTTCGCCGAGGAAGCCGCCGATGCCCTTGACCTTGATGCTGTAGAAAATGATCAGCGCGAACACCGACAGGGCCATGCCCAGGGTCGCATTCGGATCGGTGGTCGGTACGGCGCGGAAGAAAATGTGCTCGTTGCCGGTGGCCCACATCGCGGCATGCGGGATCCAGTCGACCGGGATCAGGTCGATGGCGTTCATCAGGAAGATCCAGACGAAAATCGTCAGCGCCAGCGGGGCGATCAGCGGGTTACGGCCGTGGAAGGTGTCTTTCACGCTGCCGTCGACGAACTCGACCATGACTTCGACGAAGTTCTGCAGGGCACCGGGTTGGCCGGAGGTGGCTTTTTTCGCCGCCATGCGGAATACCAGGACGAAGAGCACGCCCAGGAGTACGGACCAGCCCAGGGTGTCGACGTGGAAGGCCCAGAAGCCCATTTCCTTGGCTTCCAGCGCGGTGTGGGCAAAGCCCCACTCGCCGTTGGCCAGTCGCCCGAAAGTCAGGTTCTGCAGGTGGTGCTGGATATAGCCCGAAGCGGTTTCTGCTGCCATGGTTGCCTCAAACGCCCTAAGGTCTCGAAAGTCTTGTTTTAATCAGCAGGGGAGCGAACCAGTTGACCAATTGGGTCAACACGAAGACACCGAATACCGCCAGCGCCTCCAATGGCTTCACGCCTGCAAACGTTAGTGCAAAAAGCACTGCCGTCAGAATTAATTTGCCCGCCTCGCCGGCGTAAAACGACCGGACTATGGCCTGGGCGGCCCGCGCCCCACTGAAGCGAAACGCCTTGTACGCAAAATACAGGTTGGGTAACCAGGCGATCAGCCCACCGCACAAACCAGAATAACCGGACACCGTGCCCAATAGCTGCCACAAAACGACAGAGGCGATTAACAACACGACGCCCTGGGCCAGCAAGACCGGAAACACCGGCCAGCGGCGGAAAGACAGGCGGTTTGGCGTACGCACCTCCATCTTCCTTTCCCCCTGCGCCGTCGGCTGCCTTAAATCACTGAATTGGCATAGTTTGTGCCGACAAAATGCGCGCAGAGTATAGGGGCGCATCCCCCCCGGTTCAACTGCCAGGTAGTGATTTCTGGCGACCCGCTACACGCCCAATTGTTTCAGCGGATGTGGGCCAGTACCCCTTGCAACTCGTCCAGCGAGTTGTAGCGGATCACCAATTGGCCCTTGCCCTTCTGTCCATGCTTGATCTGCACCGCAGAGCCCAGGCGCTCAGCCAGGCGCTGCTCCAGGCGGGCGATATCCGGGTCCACTTTAACCTCGGTTACCGGCTTGGTCTGGGTACTCAACCACTGGCGTACCAGTGCCTCGGTTTGGCGCACGGTCAGCCCGCGTGCGACAACATGTCGCGCCCCTTCAGTCTGTTGTTCGGCCGGCAGGCCGAGCAGCGCCCGGGCATGCCCCATCTCCAGGTCGCCATGGGACAGCAGGATCTTGATCTCTTCGGGCAGGGCGATCAGGCGCAGCAGGTTGGTGATGGTGACCCGCGATTTACCCACCGCCTCGGCCACTTGCTGCTGGGTCAGCTGGAATTCCTGCTGCAAGCGCTGCAGGGCCACCGCTTCCTCGATCGGGTTGAGGTCTTCGCGCTGGATGTTCTCGATCAGCGCCATGGCGATGGCCGCCTCGTCCGGCACGTCGCGGACCATGGCCGGAATCTTGTCCAACCCCGCCTGCTGGCTGGCCCGCCAACGGCGTTCGCCGGCAACGATCTCGAAGCGCCCGCCGCCGATGGGGCGGATCACGATCGGCTGCATCACGCCCTGGGCGCGAATCGACTGCGCCAGTTCCTCGAGCGCGGTGGCGTCCATGTCGCGGCGCGGCTGGTACTTGCCGCGCTGGATCAGGTCCAGGGGCACGTACTGCAACTCGCGGGTATCGACCTGCAGCGCCTCTTCCTGCAACGCGGTGACACTGGTGCCCCCCAACAGGGCATCCAAGCCGCGTCCCAGCCCTCGTTTTTTGACAGCCATGGAAATCCTTATGCGGTTGCGGTTGGCGCACTGCTGCGCTGGCGGCGAACCAGTTCGCCGGCCAGCGCCAGGTAGGCGATGGCGCCGCGCGATTGTTTGTCGTAGACCAGCGCCGGCATGCCGAAACTCGGCGCTTCGGCCAGGCGCACGTTACGCGGGATCACCGTGTGGTACAGCTGTTCGCCGAAATGCGCCTGCAGTTGGGCGGACACATCGTTGGTCAGGCTGATGCGCGGGTCGTACATCGTGCGCAGCAGGCCCTCGATCTTCAAGGTCGGATTGAGCAACTTGCCGATGCGCTGCACGGTGTTGACCAGGTCGGACAGGCCTTCCAGCGCGTAGTACTCGCACTGCATGGGGATGATCACCCCGTCCGAGGCGACCAGCGCGTTAACCGTGAGCATGCTCAGGGCCGGCGGGCAGTCGATCAGGATGTAGTCGTAGTTCTCGCGAATCGGCGCCAAGGCCTGGCGCAGGCGGTTTTCCTTGAAGTCCATGTCCAGCAGGCTGACTTCGGCGGCGGTCAGGTCGCGGTTGGCCGGCAGCAGCTGGTAGCCCCCGTGCTCGGAAAACTGCATGGCTTGCACCAGGTCGCATTCGCCGATCAGCACGTCGTAGATCGAATGTTCCAGGGCATGCTTGTCGATGCCGCTGCCCATGGTCGCGTTGCCTTGGGGATCCAGGTCGATCAACAGCACCCGGCGTTTGGTCGCCACCAGCGAGGCCGCCAAATTGATGCAGGTGGTGGTCTTGCCCACGCCGCCTTTCTGGTTGGCGATCGCGAATACCTTAGCCATGGCGATGCGTTTCCCTGCTCATAGAGTGCGCCGCAGTATCAGCAAATGCCGTTGGCCTTGGCAACCGGGAACCTTGAGCACCTCGGTGGCCTGCAGACGAAAATCCGCCGGCAATGCCTGCAGTTCGTCGTCCGGGTGCACGCCCTTCATGGCCAGCCATTGGGTCTGCCCGTCGCCGAGGTGACGGGTCCAGTTGCTGAAGTCTTCCAGGGCGCTGAAGGCCCGCGAGACGATGCCGTCGAACGGCTGCGGCGGCTGCAGTTGCTCGACCCGGCTGTGGATAACGTCCAGGTTGGCCAGTTTCAGTTCGAGTTTGACCTGGGTCAGGAAGCGGGTTTTCTTGCCGTTACTGTCCAGCAGGGTGAACTGCCGCTCGGGAAACAGGATGGCCAAGGGCACACCGGGCATACCGCCGCCGCTGCCGACATCCAGCCAGCGACTACCGCCTGCCGCGACGAAGGGCGCCACACTGAGGCTGTCGAGCAAGTGCCGCGACACCATCTCGTCCGGATCGCGCACCGCGGTGAGGTTGTAGGCCTTGTTCCATTTGACCAGCAGCGCCAGATAGGCCAGCAGCAGGCTGTGCTGGGCCTCGTTCAGCACGACGCCCAGCGTTTGGGCACCTTGGGACAGTTCTTCGGCATGGGAGCTAGTAACCTGACTCATCCGGCGTTCTGCTCCAGCTGGCGACCCGCGCCACGTTTTTTCAGGTGAATCAGCAGCAAGGAAATAGCGGCCGGGGTGACGCCGGGGATACGCGAGGCCTGGCCCAGGGTCTGCGGCCGGCTCTGGCCGAGCTTGGCCTGGATTTCCTTGGACAGCCCGGAAATGCCGCTGTAGTCGATGTCCTCGGGCAAGCCGGTATCTTCACTGGCACGCAGACGGGCAATTTCATCCTGCTGGCGGTCGATGTAGCCGGCGTACTTGGTCTTGATCTCGACCTGCTCGGCCACCTGCGGATCGTCCGAACCGGCACCGGTGATCGCGATCAGCCCGGCATAGTCGATCTCCGGGCGGGTCAGCAGGTTGAGCAGGTTGTACTCGTGGGTCAGCGGGGTGCCGAACCGTTCGGCGATCGCCGCCCCCTGGGCCGTGCCCGGTTGTACCCAGGTGCTTTTCAGCCGCTGTTCTTCCAGCGCGATGGCCTCGCGCTTGGCGCAGAACGCCGCCCAGCGGGCATCGTCGACCAGGCCCAGCTCGCGGCCTTTTTCGGTCAGGCGCAAGTCGGCGTTGTCTTCGCGCAGGATCAGCCGGTATTCGGCCCGCGAGGTGAACATCCGGTAAGGCTCCTGGGTACCCAGGGTGATCAGGTCATCGACCAGCACCCCGATGTACGCCTCGTCCCGCCGCGGGCACCAGCTGTCCTTGCCCTGGGCACGCAGGGCGGCATTGGCCCCGGCCAGCAAGCCTTGGGCACCGGCCTCTTCGTAACCGGTGGTGCCGTTGATCTGTCCGGCGAAGAACAGGCCTGCGATGACCTTGGTTTCCAGGCTGTATTTCAGGTCGCGCGGGTCGAAATAGTCGTATTCGATGGCGTAGCCCGGTCGCACGATATGGGCGTTTTCCATGCCACGGATCGAACGCACCAGCTCCAGCTGCACATCGAAGGGCAACGAGGTGGATATGCCGTTCGGATACAGCTCGTGGGTGGTCAAGCCTTCGGGCTCGATAAACACCTGGTGGCTGTCCTTGTCGGCGAAGCGGTGGATCTTGTCTTCGATCGAGGGGCAGTAACGTGGGCCGATACCTTCGATCACCCCGGAATACATGGGTGAGCGGTTGAGGTTGGCGGCGATGATCTCGTGGGTGCGCGCATTGGTGTGGGTGATCCAGCAACTGACCTGGCGCGGATGCTGCGCCTGGTTGCCGAGAAAAGACATCACCGGAATCGGCGTGTCACCCGGCTGTTCGGTCATCACCGAATAGTCCACCGAACGGCCGTCGATGCGCGGCGGCGTGCCGGTCTTCAGGCGACCGACCCGCAGCGGCTGCTCCCGCAAACGCTGAGCGAGTGCGATGGACGGTGGATCCCCGGCGCGGCCGCCGGAATAGTTCTGCATGCCGATGTGGATAAGTCCGCCGAGGAAGGTACCGGTGGTCAGCACCACCGACTCGGCGAAGATCCGCAGGCCCATCTGGGTGACCACGCCTTTCACGCGATCCTGTTCGACGATCAGGTCGTCGCAGGCCTGCTGGAAGATCCACAGGTTTTCCTGGTTCTCCAGCACTTCGCGGACCGCTGCCTTGTACAGGATGCGGTCAGCCTGAGCACGCGTGGCCCGTACCGCCGGGCCCTTGCGGCTGTTGAGCACCCGAAACTGGATACCACCCAGATCAGTGGCGTGAGCCATTACTCCGCCGAGGGCGTCGATTTCCTTGACCAGGTGGCTTTTGCCGATGCCGCCGATCGCCGGGTTGCAGCTCATCTGCCCCAGGGTTTCCACGTTATGGGTCAGCAGCAGGGTTTTGACACCCATGCGTGCGGCAGCGAGCGCAGCTTCAGTGCCGGCATGGCCACCACCGATCACGATCACATCAAAACGGGAAGGGAAATCCACCACGCACCTCGTGCCTGTTGAGAATTGGGGGAGGCTTTTTTCAGGAAAAGCGGAAAGCCGGCAAGTATAGGCACTTCGCTGAGGTGAAAGAAGCCTTTTGAACAAAAAATAGCCAATGGCCGTTCCAGCGTTTGAGCGTCGGTTAATAAGAGATATATGAATGAATTTTTATAAAGCTTTGTTTTTATGTTTATTACTTATAAGCCGGTTTTCTGTGGATAGATGGCTGCAGCCCAGACAGTATGGTCTGTACAGAGCTGTATAAGGCTGTGCCCAGGTACGCCAGAGGGGTCTGGATAAGCGACTTAAGCCTGTGGATGAAAGCGTAGGTTATCCACAGAGGGCATTATCCTCAGCTTTACCCCCCGCTTATCGACCGGGCTTAGACCCACTTTTCCACAGGGCTTAGACGTGCACCTTTCTCCTTGAACGAGCGGGAAAGTCCTTGGGACTAGATGGGATGGTGGGTGCCGGGGGATTCCAGTAAACGTTGGAGTGCACGACAGCATCGGATGGGCCTGGTTTTGTCCACCGGGTGGGCAGGAATTGGCGGCCTTGACTGTGCATAAGCCTGAGATGGCTTTGCGAAGAGGGCGAAGCCCTTATCCACACCAGCATTGGGCACCTGTCCGGGAGCTCAGAGGTGATAACCGAGATATCACTCACGGCTAGGCTCGCTGAGGTGCTCTAAACCTGGGCAATGCGGGCTGTACATATTCTGATCGCTGTTCCCGAACCCTAGTGCTACCTGCTCTGGAGCCAGGGCCAAACAGCTTATCCACAGCACCATCCACGGCAATCGGGGATAACCCGGTCCTCCTATGTGGATAACCGAAGGGGGCAGCAGCAGATTTCGCCATGGTGCAGCAGGGCCTAGCTTGGATTTTCTCCTGCAGCACCGCTGCATGGCCTAAGTCGGAACTTTTAAAGGCATAGCCTAAAAAATGATCGATAAGCGCCAGCCCCCGTCGTTGCTGGGGTGGGGAAAGGGCTTAACAGTTTATCCACAGGCCTGTCCAGACTAAACGGGGATAAGACGGCATGGCTCGTTCGATACAGTGAATAATCAGGGGCTCTGTCGGTCGACCTGCCGCGGCCCTCTACAGCAGAAGCCCTGTCCTATCGGCTGCGGCTCGGCTGGTTAGAAAACCAGCAAGGTCCACCAAGGCCCGTCATGGCTGGGCTGCATAAAGCGCCAAACAGCTTATCCACAACCCCATCCACGTTATACGGGGATAATTGGATGAGTATGTGCCCTGCTGTGAATAACCTAAAAAACAGCTGTTCCACAGAGGGGCCAAGGTTCTGGGAACCGCAGGCATTTCTCGGGCGGGGCGAGTGGCAGCTCTGAGCGTTAGTTTTCAGCCGGGTGGCACCGTGGATCGGTGTAATGCCGGGGTGCTGCACTGAAGCACCTCGTAAACCTGCAAGCTTTTGCAGGTGCGCACCACTTGTCCACAGCCAGTACTGACGGCCTCGCATCAGTTCCGCAAATAAACGGATGCCGTCGAGGCCCCGTGATACGGGGCCTGGGTAACTGGTTGTACAACTTATCCACAGATCGAAGACGGGCAGGAGGTTATGGACAGACGATTTTGAGGGCGCTTATGCATAACCCTTACCTTGGTCCCTGGGTATTCGGTCGTAAGCATTTCGGGCATGGGCCAGTGCGCTGTACAAAAAACGATCTAAGTCAGGAAGGCCGCGGCATCGCTGGGCTGGAACAAGGCGTGTACAGTTTATCCACAGGCTCATTAAGCATTAATGGGGATAATAGCGGCTGCATATCCATGGTGTTGTGAATAACCCCGTCTGGAGGCATCGAGATAGAGTCCCAGCTGCCTAAGGTGCAATCAGCAGGGTTACTTCAACAATTTGGGGTAAAGCAGTGTCGTTGAGTTATCCACAAGAGGCTGGCCATTCGGCAATGACAAAATAGCGCTGTGCAGGATTGACCAGAGTCGATCGTCCATAACCAGGGGCCCATGCCCGCTTCTACGCCGGACTCCAGCACGGCCGTCGCCATAACGTTCAGGGCACCCTCCAGCCCCGTTATACCCGCGTAGGCGGACACCACCGAAGCTCAAGGAAGCGGCCACCCACAACAAGGGCTACCCGCAAGGCGCCAACACTGGCGCCTGTGGATAAGTAAGCGCGACACACAGCGTGTTGCAGCTGTTACTTGCCGATGCAGAAGCTGGAGAAAATTCGCCCGAGCAGGTCGTCGGAGCTAAAGGCGCCGGTGATTTCACCCAGGGCCTGTTGTGCCAGGCGCAAATCCTCGGCCAGCAACTCGCCGGCGCCGGCCAGGGTCAGCTGGGCATGGCCATGCTCGAGAAATGCACCAGCCTGGCGCAGGGCTTCCAGGTGGCGGCGACGGGCGCTAAAACCGCTTTCGGCGGTCTGTTCGTAGCCCATGCAGGCTTTTAGGTGGTCGCGCAGCAGCTCCAGGCCCGCGCTGGATTTAGCCGACAACGCCAGGGTAACGTGACCATCGGCGCAACTGTCCAGGCCCACCGCTTCGCCGCTCAGGTCGACCTTGTTGCGAATCAGCGTGACCTTGGCCGGGTCGGGGCGCTGGTCGAGGAACTCCGGCCACAGGGCAAAGGGATCTTCGGCCTCTGGCGCGGTGGCATCCACCACCAGCAGGATGCGGTCGGCCTGGGCGATGGCCTCCAGCGCGCGGGCCACGCCGATGCGTTCCACCTGGTCCTGGGTGTCGCGCAGTCCGGCGGTGTCGACCACATGCAGCGGCATGCCGTCGAGATGAATATGCTCGCGCAGTACATCCCGGGTGGTGCCGGCGACATCGGTGACGATCGCCGCTTCGCGCCCGGCCAAGGCATTAAGCAGGCTGGACTTGCCGGCATTCGGTCGTCCGGCGATGACCACGGTCATGCCTTCGCGCAGCAACGCACCTTGCCCCGCTTCGCGCTGCACGCCGGCCAGGTCGGCACGCACGCTATCGAGCAGCCCAAGGACATGGCCATCGGCGAGAAAGTCGATCTCCTCCTCGGGGAAGTCGATGGCCGCCTCGACGTAAATGCGCAGGCTGATCAGGCGTTCGGTCAGGCCGTGGACACGCCGGGAGAACTCGCCCTGCAGCGAGCGCAAGGCGTTGCGCGCCGCCTGCTCGGAACTGGCTTCGATCAGGTCGGCGATGGCTTCGGCCTGGGCCAGGTCCAATTTGTCGTTGAGAAAGGCCCGCTCGCTGAATTCACCCGGACGGGCCAGGCGTGCGCCAAACGCGAGGCAGGCTTTGAGCAGCAGGTCGAGCACCACGGGGCCGCCATGCCCCTGCAGTTCCAGCACATCTTCGCCGGTAAAGGAGTGAGGTCCCGGAAAATACAGGGCCAGGCCCTGATCGAGTACCTGGCCGTGGGCATCGCTGAAGGGGCCATAGTGGGCATAGCGTGGCGTGAGGTGGCGTCCACTGACGGCCAGGGCGATGCTGCTCGCCAGCGGGCCCGAGACCCGCACTATGCCGACCCCGCCACGGCCTTGGGCGGTGGCAACGGCGGCGATGGTGTCTTGAACGTTGGACATGGCTCGCTCGTCAAAAAAATAGGCCCGTAGCACGCTACTCGCTGGGTCAGCGCCAAGGCCCTGCCACCCAAATTAGCCGGTCAGTGGCAGCTCGAGTGCGGCGCTCGCCGCCTGTGGATAACCTTGGGTTGCCTCTAGCTGGCCGTTAAAATCCACTCAACAAAACGCCCCACGAGGGGGCGTAATGTGATTACCGGTCAGGTTGCCAAGTGCCCTGCTTAGGCAGGCACCTTCTTGGCAGCCGCTTCGATCTTGCGGGTAATGTACCACTGCTGGGCGATGGACAGGCAGTTGTTGACCACCCAGTACAGCACCAGGCCAGCCGGGAACCAGAGGAAGAAGAAGGTGAAGATGATTGGCATCAGCTTCATCACCTTGGCCTGCATCGGGTCCGGCGGCGTCGGGTTCAGCTGCTGCTGGATAAACATGGTCGCGCCCATGATGATCGGCAGGATAAAGAACGGATCCTTGATCGACAGGTCGGTGATCCAGAACATCCAGGGGGTCTGGCGCATTTCCACGCTTTCCAGCAACACCCAGTACAGCGCCAGGAACACTGGCATCTGCACCAGGATCGGCAGGCAGCCACCCAGCGGGTTGATCTTCTCTTTCTTGTACAACTCCATCATCGCCTGGGACATTTTCTGGCGATCGTCGCCATGCTGTTCCTTCAGTGCCGCCAGCTTGGGTGCCACGGCGCGCATGCGGGCCATGGACTTGTAGCTGGCTGCCGACAGCGGGAAAAAGGCCAGTTTGATGATGATGGTCAGTACGATGATCGACCAGCCCCAGTTGCCCAGCAGCTCATGGATATGCCCCAACAACCAGAAGATCGGTTGGGCGATAAACCACAGAATGCCGTAGTCGATGGTCAGTTCCAGACCTGGCGACAGGGTTTTCAGGTGCTCCTGGCTTTTCGGGCCGGCATACAGGGTAGCGCTGGTCTGGCCCTGCTCACCCGGTGCTACGTTCAGCGCCGGGCCGGTAAAACCGATGATGTAGTTACCCTTGCTGTCCTTGCGGGTCTGCACGGTGTTGGCATCGTTCGCCGAGGGAATCCAGGCGGTCACGAAGTAGTGCTGCAACCAGGCGACCCACCCCCCCTGCACCTTTTCCGTGAGCGGTTGTTTGTCGATGTCTTTCATCGATACTTTCTTGTACGGCTCTTCCTGAGTCCACATGGCCGCGCCCAGGTAGGTGGCGGTGCCGGTGGCGGTACTGGAAGACGGGTCGCTGCTGGCATCACGCTTGAGCTGAGCGAACATGCCGCCGGTCCAGGCCGTCGGGCTCTGGTTGTCGATCAGGTAGGTCACTTCCACCTGGTAACCGTCGGCATTGATGCAGCCGGTTTTGCGCTGCTGCTGTTCCTTGCCCGAACACTGCGGGTTCAAGCCACGCTTGAAGCTGAAACGCTTGATGTAATGGATCCCGTCCTGGGTCAGCGTCAGGTCGACTACCAGTTTGTCCTGGCCTTCGCCCAGCTGATAGGCCTGTTTCGGACTGCTCCACAGCGCACGCTTGTCTCCGGTATCCGGGGCATTTTTGCCGGTCAGGCCGCTTTGCGCCAGGTAGGTACGCTCGCCGCTTTTTTCGAACAGCTGGAAGGGCACGTCAGGACGGTCCTGACGACGCGGGTACTGCGGCAGCATCAACTCGACGATATCGCCGCCCTGCGGATCGATGGCCACTTCCAATACGTCGGTTTTGACCCGGATCGGTGCATTGCTGCTCGCAGCCGCACTGGCGACCGGCGCGCTGGGGCTGGCCGTCTCGGCACCCTCGAGATTGGGCACATCATCGTTGGTCGCGGTCGACAAGGTCGGCGTATCCGGCAACGCCGGGGTGGCGCTGCTGGCAGCGACACTCTGAGTCGGCAGGGCGGCTTGGCCATAGTCCTGGTTCCACTGGAGAACCATCATGTAGGACACGACTGCCAGGGCGACGATCAGGATCGAGCGTTGGATATCCATGATTATTCGGCCATCGAAGAGGAACGGGATATGGGTGGAACCGGGTCGTAACCACCGGGATTCCACGGGTGACAACGACCGAGCCGGCGCAAGGCCAGCCAGCCGCCCGTCAGCAGGCCATGTTGTTCGATGGCCTCCTGAGCGTAACAGGAGCAGCTGGGGTAAAAACGACAATGACTGGCCATCAAGGGACTGATGGCATAGCGGTAAAACCGGATCGGAACGATCGCCAGTTTACGCATGGGGATTGTCGGTCACCCCAATTCCGGCGGCGACTTGCGGACCAGGCCGGCTGCGAGCCAGGCGCTTCCAGAGTTTGCCGAACTGTTGAATCAGTTCGGGGTTGTCCAGATCGCCTAGCCCCTTACGGGCGACTATCACGATGTCCCAGCCGACCAGGTCATCCTGGTTAAGCCTAAACGTTTCGCGTACCACCCGTTTGATGCGGTTGCGCTCAACCGAGAGCTTGACGCTCTTTTTACCTATGACCAAACCCAGGCGGGAGTGCTCGAGGTCGTTGTTGCGCGCCAGCAGCAGGACGTTCTTGCCCGGCACCTTGCCGGAAGGCGAATCGAAGACCGCAGAAAATTGCCGGGGTGTGAGCAGACGCTTTTCCCGACCGAAGCCTCGATTCACCGCCTGTGCCGAATCAGACTGCCAGACGCTTACGGCCCTTGGCGCGACGACGCGACAGGACGGCGCGGCCGTTCTTGGTGGCCATGCGGGCACGGAAGCCGTGGGTGCGAGCGCGTTTGATGGTGCTGGGTTGGAACGTGCGTTTCATGGTGCGATACCTGGAGGGTCGACTACGGGCCGGAATGGCCCCCGGTTTTAAGAGACCGGCGATTCTAGAGAAAGCCGCGTGTCAGGTCAATTTCCAACCAGCATTTTCCTTGTCGGCCCTTTTCTTATCGAAGGGGCATAAGAAAATAAATTAAGAAGATATTTAAATCTTTTTAGTGATGTTTATAACTCTTATAGGAGCGATTTTCTGTGGATAAGGTGCTGCAGCCCACGTGGTTAGTGGTCTACAGCGATCGGCAAGGGTGTCCATAGGCCGTGCGGCGGCTGTGGGAGGACAGCGCATAAGCTGGGGACAGAACGGTCTTTTATCCACAGCAGGGTTATCCACCGTTTGTCGGCAGGGGTTATGCGCAGCCCTGAGGCGCAGTTATCCACAGGGCTTGTTCCATACCCCGGCGTGTCCGGCAAAAGTGCCTAAGTAACTGAATTACCGGTGCGAAGGCCACGCTTCATGTGGATAACTCCCAGGCCGCTGGGTACAATGGCGGCTGTTTTTTGCCTCGCCGTATTGCGATTTAGGGGATGTCCGTGTCCGTGGAACTTTGGCAGCAGTGCGTGGATCTTCTGCGTGACGAGCTGCCGGCTCAGCTATTCAACACCTGGATCCGCCCTTTACAGGTCGAAGGCGACAGCGCCGAGCTGCGTATCTATGCACCCAACCGCTTTGTCCTCGACTGGGTCAACGACAAGTACCTGGGGCGTTTGCTCGAACTGCTGGACGAACGCAGTGAAGGCCAGGCGCCAGCGCTGTCCTTGCTGATTGGCAGCAAACGCAGCACAGCGCCCCGTGCCCCGCTGAATAACCCGGCTCCCGGGCCGTCCAGCGCAGCGTTGCAGACCTCGTCTGCCGTCATCGCGGCCCCGCCGCGCAACGAGACACCGCAGCCGAGCAATGAACCCTCGCGTTCGAGCTTCGACCCCATGGCCGCTTCCCACTCGCAGCCGCAGACGGTGCGCACCGAACGCTCGGTCCAGGTCGAAGGCGCGTTGAAGCACACCAGCTACCTGAACCGCACCTTTACCTTCGAGAATTTCGTCGAGGGCAAGTCCAACCAGCTGGCCCGTGCCGCCGCCTGGCAGGTCGCGGACAATCCCAAGCACGGGTACAACCCCCTGTTCCTGTACGGCGGCGTTGGTTTGGGTAAGACGCATTTGATGCATGCGGTGGGCAACCATCTATTAAAGAAGAACCCCAATGCCAAGGTGGTCTACCTGCATTCGGAGCGCTTCGTCGCGGACATGGTCAAGGCTCTGCAGCTGAACGCCATCAACGAATTCAAGCGGTTTTACCGTTCGGTCGATGCGTTGCTGATCGACGACATTCAATTTTTCGCCAAGAAGGAACGCTCTCAGGAGGAGTTTTTCCACACCTTCAACGCCCTGCTTGAAGGCGGCCAGCAGGTGATCCTCACCAGCGACCGTTATCCCAAGGAGATCGAAGGCCTGGAGGAGCGCCTGAAGTCGCGCTTCGGCTGGGGCCTGACCGTGGCGGTCGAGCCGCCGGAGCTGGAAACACGGGTGGCGATCCTGATGAAAAAGGCCGACCAGGCCAAGATCGAGTTGCCCCACGATGCGGCGTTTTTTATCGCCCAACGCATTCGCTCCAATGTCCGCGAACTGGAAGGCGCGTTGAAGCGGGTGATCGCCCATTCGCACTTTATGGGACGCGACATCACCATCGAGCTGATTCGCGAGTCACTCAAGGATCTGCTGGCGCTGCAGGATAAACTGGTCAGCGTCGACAATATCCAGCGCACGGTGGCCGACTACTACAAGATCAAGATCTCCGACCTGCTGTCCAAACGACGTTCCCGTTCAGTGGCCCGACCGCGGCAAGTGGCCATGGCCCTGTCCAAGGAACTGACGAACCACAGCCTGCCGGAAATCGGCGACGCCTTCGGCGGCCGCGATCACACCACGGTATTGCACGCCTGTCGTAAGATTGCTGAATTGAAGGAATCCGATGCGGACATCCGCGAGGACTACAAGAACCTGCTGCGTACGCTGACTACCTAAACCGCAGCTCCATAGGCAAGGGACGAGACCATGCATTTCACCATTCAACGCGAAGCCCTGTTGAAACCTCTGCAACTGGTCGCCGGCGTCGTCGAGCGACGCCAGACCTTGCCCGTGTTGTCCAACGTCCTGCTGGTGGTTCAAGGGCAGCAGCTGTCATTGACCGGTACCGATCTCGAGGTCGAACTGGTGGGGCGCGTGACCCTGGACGAACCCGCTGAACCGGGCGAGATCACGGTACCTGCGCGCAAGCTGATGGATATCTGCAAAAGCCTGGCGAACGATGCGCTGATCGACATTCGGGTCGACGAGCAGAAACTGGTGGTCAAGGCCGGTCGCAGCCGCTTTACCCTGTCGACCCTGCCGGCCAATGACTTCCCCACCGTCGAGGAAGGTCCAGGTTCGTTCACCTTCGAACTGCTGCAGGGCAAACTGCGCCGTCTGATCGAACGCACCAGTTTCGCCATGGCCCAGCAGGACGTCCGTTATTACCTCAACGGCATGCTGCTGGAAGTGCAGACGGGCCTGTTGCGCGCGGTGGCGACCGACGGCCATCGCCTGGCCATGTGCTCCATGCAGGCGGCGATCGAACAGGCTGAAAAGCATCAGGTCATAGTGCCGCGCAAGGGTATCCTCGAGCTGGCCCGGTTGCTCACCGAGCAGGACGGTACGGTCAGCATCGTTCTGGGCCAGCACCATATCCGCGCCACCACCGGCGAGTTCACCTTCACTTCCAAGCTGGTGGATGGCAAGTTCCCCGACTACGAACGCGTCCTGCCCAAGGGCGGCGACAAGCTGGTACTGGGCGATCGTCAGGCGCTGCGCGAAGCCTTTAGCCGCACGGCCATCCTGTCCAACGAAAAGTACCGGGGCATTCGTTTGCAGCTGGTCGCCGGCCAGTTGAAAATCCAGGCCAACAACCCCGAGCAGGAAGAAGCCGAGGAAGAGATCGCGGTGGATTACAACGGCGGCAGCCTGGAGATCGGCTTCAACGTCAGCTACCTGCTCGACGTACTGGGCGTGATGACCACCGAGCAGGTTCGCCTGATTCTGTCGGACGCCAACAGCAGCGCTCTGGTGCAGGAATCCGACAACGACGATTCGGCCTACGTCGTCATGCCGATGCGCCTCTAAGCGTCCATGTCCCTCAGTCGTGTCACGGTCACCGCGGTGCGCAACCTGCATCCGGTGACGCTCCACCCCTCCCCGCGTATCAACCTCCTTTCCGGCGATAACGGCAGCGGCAAGACCAGCTGGCTGGAAGCCGTGCACCTGCTGGGCCTGGCCCGGTCCTTCCGCAGCCTGCGGCTCAATCCCGTCATTCAATACGAGCAACCGACCTGCACGGTGTTTGGACAGGTGGAGCTTGGCGACGGGCGACATAGCAGCCTGGGTATTTCCCGCGATCGTCAGGGCGAGTTGCAGATCCGCATCGATGGGCAGAACGCGCGCAGTGCGGCGCAGCTGGCCGAGACCCTGCCGTTGCAGCTGATCAACCCGGACAGCTTCCGCCTGCTCGAGGGCGCGCCGAAGATTCGCCGGCAGTTCCTCGACTGGGGAGTGTTCCACGTGGAACCTCGCTTTATGCCCGCCTGGCAGCGCCTGCAGAAGGCCCTGCGGCAACGAAACTCATGGCTGCGTCATGGTACACTGGACCCCGCGTCACAAGCGGCCTGGGACCGCGAGCTGTGCCTGGCCAGCGATGAAATCGACCAGTATCGACGCGCCTATATCCAGGCGCTCAAGCCGGTGTTCGAACGCACATTGAAAGAGCTGGTGGCACTCGAGGGCTTGTCCCTGAGTTACTACCGGGGCTGGGACAAGGAGCGTGAGTTGGGTGAAGTGCTCGCTAGCGCCCTGTCCCGTGATCAGCAACTGGGCCATACCCAAGCAGGTCCCCAACGGGCCGATTTGCGTTTGCGGTCAAACGGCCATAACGCCGCGGAAGTACTTTCCCGTGGCCAGCAGAAGCTGGTGGTTTGCGCGCTTCGCATCGCCCAGGGACACTTGGTCAGCCAAGGGCGACGTGGACAATGCATCTACCTGGTGGATGACTTGCCCTCCGAACTGGATGATCAGCACCGGCGCGCGCTCTGTCGCTTGCTGGAAGAATTGAACTGCCAGGTGTTTATCACCTGCGTAGACCTTGAAGTACTGAAGGACGTCTGGCGCACGGATACGCCGGTCGCCATGTTCCACGTGGAACATGGCCGTATCACCCAGACCCACGACCATCGGGAGTAAGGCATGAGCGATAACCAAACGTACGACTCGAGCAGCATCAAGGTGCTGAAAGGGCTTGATGCCGTACGCAAACGTCCCGGCATGTACATCGGCGACACCGACGATGGCTCGGGGCTGCACCATATGGTGTTCGAGGTGGTCGACAACTCCATCGACGAGGCCTTGGCCGGGCACTGCAACGACATCTGCATCACCATCCACCCGGACGAATCCATCACCGTGCGCGACAACGGTCGTGGCATCCCGGTGGATGTGCACAAGGAAGAAGGCATCTCCGCCGCCGAGGTCATCATGACCGTGCTGCACGCCGGCGGTAAGTTCGACGACAACTCCTACAAGGTCTCCGGCGGTCTGCACGGTGTGGGTGTGTCGGTGGTCAACGCCCTTTCCGAGTTGCTGCTGCTGACCGTTCGCCGCAGCGGCCATATCTGGGAACAGACCTATGTGCACGGTGTGCCCCAGGAACCGATGCGCATCGTCGGCGACTCCGACAGCACCGGTACCCAGATCCATTTCAAGCCCTCGGCCGAAACCTTCGCCAATATCCACTTCAGCTGGGACATTCTGGCCAAGCGCTTGCGCGAACTGTCCTTCCTCAACTCGGGGGTCGGTATCGTCCTGAAGGACGAGCGCAGCGGCAAGGAAGAGCTGTTCAAGTACGAGGGAGGCCTGCGCGCCTTCGTCGAATACCTGAACCAGAACAAGACCGCGGTCAATCAGGTGTTCCATTTCAACGTTCAGCGTGACGACGGCATCGGTGTTGAAGTCGCGCTGCAATGGAACGACAGCTTCAACGAAAACCTGCTGTGCTTTACCAACAACATTCCCCAGCGCGATGGCGGCACCCACCTGGTGGGTTTTCGCTCGGCGCTGACGCGTAACCTGAACAACTACATCGAGCAGGAAGGCCTGGCCAAGAAGCACAAGATTGCCACCACCGGCGACGATGCACGGGAAGGCCTGACCGCGATCATTTCGGTTAAGGTACCGGACCCCAAATTCAGCTCCCAGACCAAGGACAAGCTGGTCTCCTCCGAGGTCAAGACCGCGGTTGAGCAGGAAATGGGCAAGTACTTCTCCGACTTCCTGCTGGAGAACCCGGCGGAAGCCAAGGCCGTGGTTGGCAAGATGATCGACGCCGCCCGCGCCCGTGAAGCCGCGCGCAAGGCCCGGGAAATGACCCGCCGCAAGGGCGCCCTGGACATCGCCGGCCTGCCGGGCAAACTGGCCGACTGCCAGGAAAAGGACCCGGCGCTGTCCGAGCTCTATATCGTGGAAGGGGACTCCGCGGGCGGCTCTGCCAAACAGGGCCGTAACCGCAAGACCCAGGCCATCCTGCCGCTCAAGGGCAAGATCCTCAACGTCGAGCGCGCGCGTTTCGACCGGATGATTTCCTCCCAGGAAGTGGGCACCCTGATTACCGCGCTGGGCTGCGGTATCGGGCGCGATGAATACAACATCGACAAACTGCGCTACCACAACATCATCATCATGACCGACGCCGACGTCGACGGCTCCCACATCCGCACCCTGCTGCTGACCTTCTTCTTCCGTCAGTTGCCGGAGCTAATCGAGCGCGGCTACATCTATATCGCCCAGCCGCCGTTGTACAAGGTCAAGAAGGGCAAACAGGAGCAGTACATCAAGGACGAGGAAGCCCTGGAAGAGTACATGGCCCATTCGGCCCTGGAAGACGCCAGCCTGCACGTCAACGAGAGCGCTCCGGGCATCTCCGGTGGCGGCCTGGAGCGGCTGGTTAACGACTACCGCATGGTGATGAAGACCCTCAAGCGCCTGTCGCGCCTGTACCCCATGGAGCTGACCGAGCACTTCGTCTACTTGCCGCGAGTCAGCGTTGAGCAACTGGCCGACCAGGGCGCCATGCAAGGCTGGCTGGACCTGTTCGACGTGCGCCTGCGTGAGGTGGAAAAATCCGGCCTGGTGTACAAGGCCAGCCTACGTGAAGACCGTGAGCGCCACCTGTGGTTGCCGGAAGTCGAGCTGATCTCCCACGGGGTGTCGAGCTATATCACCTTCAACCGCGACTTCTTCGCCAGCAACGACTACAAGACCGTCACCAGCCTGGGCGATCAGCTCAACAGCCTGCTGGAAGACGGGGCTTACATCAAACGGGGCGAGCGCAAGAAACCGGTCACCCGCTTCAAGGACGCCCTGGAATGGCTGTTGACCGAAAGCACCAAGCGCCACTCCATCCAGCGTTATAAAGGGCTGGGCGAGATGAACCCGAGCCAGCTGTGGGAAACCACCATGGACCCGGACGCGCGCCGCATGCTCAAGGTGACCATCGAGGACGCCATTGGCGCCGACCAGATCTTCAACTGCCTGATGGGTGACGAAGTGGAGCCGCGTCGCGAGTTTATCGAGGCCAACGCCCTGGCGGTGTCGAACCTGGATTTCTGATCCAGTCGTTCACGGCAGTTAAAAAGCCCGGGGATGCCAATCCGCCGGGCTTTTTTTATCGGTAACCGTAAGGAAGCAAAGGACGACAGCCGCGCGCCGAAATGCGCCCTGAGGCCGGCTCCAAGCCTGGGCACGCACAGCTGCTGGGAAGCGTAAGCAACTAAACCGCCAGAAAATCCTTGTACTGACCCATTTTTGTGGTGAACAAATCAGGACGGCTCCAGCATCCCTTCCAGCTCCCGAGCCCGGCGCTGGGTGGTCTCGAGCACGCAACTGGCACTGATGATGCTGTCGACGCTGCCGCCAGTGGCGCCTTCATAAAAAGCGCAGCTGGCGTCGCGGTACTGCAGCCATAGCCGTTGGATATCCCGCAGCTGGGTCTTGCGGGCCGGCTCCAGGGTCTTGCCAACGGCCTGGTAGGCGGCATTCAAGCGGTTATCCTGCACTTTGAGTTCATCGTCGATGCAGTCGAGCATGCCGGCGGTGGTGTCGCCCAAGGCTTCCATGCAGTGCGAATAAGCCGTGGAGGCTTCCTCGTCGTCCGCATGGCCGCCGATCGGCAGTGCCGCGAAGACGGCGGTCAGCAGTACAGCAAACAAACGGCCCATAACGACTCCTCAAGCACCCTGGTAGTGGCTTGTGCAGGTGCATAAGCCCTGGGCGGTAACGCGCAGATCCACCGTTGTTCACCATAACGCGCCGCCGTCGAGATTTCACTGTTAAGCGGTAGCCACTTCACGCCTCTATCGGCAAACAGAACTCCACCTGCCCTCGCCCACCGACCGGATCGAAATCCTCGCTGCAACGCACCAGCTCCGGACGGTCGCCAACCGGGTAACCCGACTGCGGCAACCAGTGCTGCCAGATATGCTCGATGCTGTCACGCAGCTCGGCGATATGCCCGGGGTGTTGGAACACCGCGTAACGGCCGGCGGGTACCTTGAGCCGCTGCCAGGACGCCGGTAGACCCTCCAGGCGCGAGACCTCGATGCCGGCCAGGTAATCGAAGCCACCTTCGTCGTCGCGCTCGCTGCATACGCCGTAGACGCAACCGTCGACGCGGTTGGGCACTGCGCCAATCCGGGGGGTGAAGCGTTGCCAGAGCCGCGGAATGTTTTGCCGGGTCCCATAGCTCAAGCGTTCTCCCAGCCCACCAATCAGCAAGGCCCCCAGGTGTTCCAGCCTCGGCGGTGGCAATGCCACCGGCGGACGCCGCTCCAGGTTGAACGGCTCCACCAGTCGCAGGGTGTCCAGGTTGCCCTGGGCCCGCAGCGCTTCCGGGGTCAGGTCGAAGTGCTCGCGAAACGCCCGGGTAAAGGCTTCATGGGAGCCGTAACCGGCACCCAGCGCCAGGTCGAGGATGCTCTGCGTACTTGCCGAACCGGCGGCCAGTGCCCTCGCCGCCTCGCTCAGGCGGCGGGCACGGATATAGCGCATGACCGAATAGCCGGTGCTAAAGCCGAACAGCCGCGCCAGACTGAAGCGCGACAGCCCGCTGAACTGGGCGATGCCGTCCAGGCTAAGTTCGCTGGCGAGCTGGCTTTCGATCAACCAAAGCGCTTTGCCGATGGGGTTCATAGCGGTACTCGCACAGTAGGGGGATGGCCAGTATGGGAGAGCGGCCAGCGCGGCATTTGATCGCCGTTGCAGGGGGGCAATTCGGCAATTCTGCGGTACCCATGGATCATCTCAAGGCTGCGCAGGGGGCGGCTACCGGCGTCCGACCACTCCCGGCGTCATACCCGCGGAGGCGGGTAACCAGGGCCCGTATAACAAGGGTACCTTGGGCATGGTTGGGCGCCCTCGCCTGCCTGAAAAGCCCCGGGAAATTCGTGTGCCCTGGGCCTCTAAGCAGGGCGACACGACGGGAGCATAGATGGCGGGCTGGCACTAAATGTGGCAGTGGTATGGGCCCCTATGAGGGCTGCTCGACCCAGACAAAGTGCTCGGCGGTGAGTTCGCGTTCACCTTGCCAGCGGTAGGCGCAGAGCTTGCCCGGGCCCTTGCCTGTCAAGGGATCGTTGGCGGCGATACTGTAGTCCAGGCAAGCGATAGAGCGGCTCAAGGGCGCCGGGGTGCCACTTAACCAATAATGGCCCACGAACAGCGGCTTTTCGCCGTCATATCCCGGCAGCACATCCTCGGGCACGGGAGTATGAGGCAGGCTGGCGATCACCTCGGCGGGCGCCATGGCCAGGTCGCGGTAGGTCAGGTGCTGCGACCACCAGCGAGTGCGAATATGGTTGCGCAGGTGCCCGTCCTTGTCGGCGTAGTGGACGCCCTCCGGCAGCGGCACCTCCAGGCCCTTGAGTACGGTCTCCAAGGCCCGGAAGGCCAAGCTGCCCTCTGCGGTCAGGGCCGGCCAGGCATCGGGCAGGATACGTTGCCGATCGTCCAGATACGGCTGCAGCTGCGCGAGATAGAGCGGATGCCAGCACGCATGCACCACGCGCAGCCCATCCAGGTCCAGATACAACGGCAAGCTTTTGAACCACTCGATGGCGTCGCGGTGGGCCGCGGAGCCCTCCTCCAGTTGCGTCAGGAAGGCCTGATGCTGCTGGCGATTCTTGGCGCTGTGCGGTCGCAGGTATTCTGCCTGGCGAACCGGATCGACGCTGGCCCAGGCCACGGCATTGAACTCATGATTGCCCATCACGGCTTGCGCACGCCCGGCGTTCACCATATGGCGAACGATCACCAGCGTTTCCCGTTGCGCCGGACCGCGGTCGACAAAATCGCCGAGGAAAATCACCTGGCGATCCGGATGGCCCCAGGTGCCGTCGCGTTCGGCGTAACCCAGCCGACGCAACAGCCTGACGAGCGGATCCGCGTAACCATGGATATCACCAATCAGGTCATACATGGGCAGCTCTACCTTGGCCTAGTCGCACCGCGAGGGGCCGTGCACCAACGGATGGAAAAACTTATGCACTTTTTGGCGCCAGCCGACTGTCGTCCTGACAGCCCCGTGACGCGGGGGCTTGACCGACCAAAAGGTTGGTCAAACGGCAGACTGTCCACAGCTTATCCACAGACGCCGGACTTTACTGGCGGCTACTTTAAGGCAGTGTCGCGAGCGGACTAGGACGGTTCGGTCAACGAGCTGGCTGCGCCCGGGGATTCGACGTTCGAGAGTCGGCGCTGCGTCTGTTCCACCCAGTGGAAGGCGCGATCGTTCAGCTCGGCGATGGCCCTCGGGCCGCTGCCCTGGGCATGCATCAGCGGGCCTATGACCACCTGGATGGTACCGGGAATTTTCGTCCAACCCAGTTTTGGCCAGAACTCGCCGGCATTGTGGGCGACAGGCAGCACCGGCCGGCCGGCATTGACCGCCAGGGCCGCGCCGCCGCGGGAAAACTTGCCGATCTGGCCGACCGGAATGCGCGTGCCTTCGGGGAACACCAGGATCCAGGCGCCTTTTTCCAGGAACTCATTGCCCCGTTTGGCCAGTTGCTTGAGGGCTGCCTTGGGGTTGCTGCGGTCGATGGCGATGGGGCGCAACATGGCCATGGCCCAGCCAAAGAACGGCACGAACAGCAACTCGCGTTTGACCACCTGGCTCAAGGGTTCGAAAAATCCACAGAGAAAAAACGTTTCCCAGGTGCTCTGGTGTTTGGCCAGGATGACGCAGGGGCGCTGAGGGATGTTTTCCAGGCCGCTAACCTCGTAACGGATGCCGGCCACCACCTTGGCCAGCCAAACCGCCAGGCGGCACCAAGTCTGGATCACGAAACGGTAACGCGCCCGGAACGGCAGGAAAGGGGCGACGAAGACACTGACAATGCACCAGACAAACGAACTGGAAGACAGCAACAGGTAAAAGAGAAGGGTTCTGAAGACCTGCAGTGTCGACATGGAAGAATTTACCCTAGTGAAGAAGATGGGCGGCAACTGCCGCCAGATCGTCGAATACCAAGGTACCTTCTGGCAAGCGCTGGTCCAGGGTCCGTTGGCCTTTACCGGTCTTAACCAAGACTGGCTGACAATCGACGGCCACGGCGGCCTCGAGGTCACCGCGGCTGTCGCCGACAAACCAGATGCCCGCCAGGGGTTGGTCGTAATGCGCGGCGATTTGCAGCAGCATGCCCGGTCGGGGCTTGCGGCAGGCACAGCCTTCATCGGGACCATGGGGACAATGGACGATCAAGCCCACCTCACCGTCCTGTTCGGCCACCAGTGCCTCAAGCCGCCGGTGCATGGCCTCCAACGCCGCCAGGTGGTAATAACCGCGCGCCAGGCCGGACTGGTTGGTGGCGACCGCCACGGTCCAGCCGGCACGGCTGAGGGCTGCGATGGCGTCGATCGAGCCGGGGATGGGGATCCACTCCTCGACCGATTTGATATAGGCGTCGGAGTCCTGGTTGATCACCCCGTCGCGGTCGAGAATCAGCAGTTTCATCACTCAGCCTCAAATCGTAGGATGGGTTAGCCGCGCCGCGGTGTAACCCATGCTGGTGGGAGGTGCCCGCCCGAGCGTCGGTAAAACACCGGCCAGCCCAGCCGCAAGGGCCGTAGGATGGGTTAGCCGCGCCGCGGCGTAACCCATGCTGTTCCTAGGGTACGCCGGTCAGCCCAGCAGCGAGATATCGGCTACCCCGAGGAACAGCCCGCGCAACTGCGCCAACAAGGCATAGCGGTTGGCCCGTACCGCGGCGTCCTCGGCATTGACCAGCACCGCCTCGAAGAAGGCATCCACCGGTTCGCGCAGGCTGGCCAAGCGTTCCAGCGCCTCGCGGTACTGACGCGCAGCGGCCAGCGGCGCGACGCCTTCGGCGGCGGCGGCCACGGCCTGGGCCAGGGTTTTCTCCGCGTCTTCCTGCAGCAAGCCGCTGTCCACCGCAGCCGGGACTTGCCCCTCGAACTTGCCCAGCAGGTTGGAGACCCGCTTGTTGGCGGCGGCCAGGGCGGCGGCTTCGCTGCGGGCACGGAAGGCCTGCACCGCTTGCACACGTTGGTCGAAATCCAGTGGCGCGCTGGGCGACAGGGCGCGCACAGCCTGGTAGACACTGACCTCGATGCCTTCGTCCTCGTACCGGGCGCGCAGGCGATCGAAGATAAAGTCCTGCACCTGGACGGCGAGGCCCTCGGTCTTGACCTTGTCGCCGAACTGCCCGATGGCGAACGCCACGGCGTTCAGCAAATCCAGGTCCAGGCGTTTTTCGATCAGGATCCGCAGTACCCCCAGGGCGGCGCGGCGCAGCGCATAGGGGTCCTTGCTGCCGGTGGGCAGCATGCCGATGCCAAAGATGCCGACCAGGGTGTCGAGCTTGTCAGCCACCCCGACCGCGGCACCGGTCAGGGTGCCCGGCAGTTCGGCGCCAGCGCCACGGGGCATGTACTGCTCGTTGAGGGCCAAGGCGACATCCTCGGCCTCGCCATCGTGTTTGGCGTAGTAGTAGCCGGCGATACCCTGCATCTCCGGGAACTCGCCGACCATTTCGGTGGCCAGGTCGCATTTGCTCAGCAGGCCGGCCCGGGCGGCGCGTGTCGCGTCGCCGCCGATCCGCTCGGCGATAAAGGCGGCCAGGGCCGAGACCCGCACCGCCTTGTCATGCACCGAGCCGAGTTGGGCCTGGAACACCACGTTGGCCAGGCGCGTGTTGAAGCTTTCCAGTTTCTGCTTTTTGTCCTGTTTGAAGAAGAACTCGGCGTCGGTCAGGCGCGGTCGCACCACCTTCTCGTTGCCGGCGATGATCTGCGCCGGGTCCTTGCTTTCCAGATTGGCCACCGTGATAAAGCGCGGCAGCAGCTTGCCCTGGGCATCCAGCAGGCAGAAGTACTTCTGGTTGTCCTGCATGGTGGTGATCAGGGCTTCCTGGGGCACCTCGAGGAAACGCTCCTCGAAGCTGCAGACCAGCGGTACCGGCCATTCCACCAGGCAGGCCACTTCGTCCAGCAGCGCTGGCGGCACTATGGCCGTGCCCTGCTGCTCGGCTGCCAGCACGGCGACACGCTGGCTGATCAGCTCGCGGCGCTCACCCAGGTCGGCCAGCACGTAGGCGGCACGCAGGTCGTCCAGGTAGCTGGCTGGCGAGGCGATGGCAACCGCTTCGGGATGGTGGAAGCGGTGACCGCGGGAGTCGCGACCTGCTTTCTGGGCGAGGATCTCGCATTCGATCACCGCGTTGCCAAAGAGCATTACCAGCCACTGGGTCGGACGGACGAATTCTTCCTTGCGCGCCCCCCAGCGCATGCGCTTGGGTATCGGTAGTTCGTTCAGCGAGGTGCTGACGATGGCGGGCAGCAGCTCGGCGGCGGCCTGGCCGGGAATCTGCTGGCTGTACTTGAGCTTGGGCCCGCTGCGGTCGATGGCCGCGATGTCGACGCCGCATTTTTTGGCGAAGCCCAGGGCGGCCTGGGTCGGCTTGCCCTCGGCATCGAAGGCGGCCTGCACGGGCGGACCATCGAGGTTCAGGCTGCGATCCGGTTGTTGCACGGCCAGGGCCAGCACACGTACCGCCAGGCGCCGTGGGGCGGCGAACACCTGGGCTTCGGTGTAGGCCAGACCAGCGGCTTTCAGGCCTTTTTCGATCCCGCCGAGGAAGGCCTCGCCGAGGCTCTTGAGGGCCTTGGGCGGCAGCTCTTCGGTGCCCAGTTCGACCAGGAAATCCAAGGAATCGCTCATTGCATCGCCTCCAGCTTGGCCAATACTTCGTCACGCAATTCGGGGGTGGCCATGGGGAAGCCGAGTTTGGCCCGCGCCAGCAAATACGCCTGGGCGACCGAGCGCGCCAGGGTCCGCACGCGCAGGATGTACTGCTGGCGCGCGGTGACCGAGATGGCCCGGCGTGCATCCAGCAGGTTGAAGGTGTGGGACGCCTTGAGGACCATTTCGTAACTGGGCAGCGGCAGTGGCTGTTCCAACTCGATCAGGCGCTTGGCTTCGCTTTCGTAGAAATCGAACAACTCGAACAGCTTGTCGACGTTGGCGTGTTCGAAGTTATAGGTGGATTGCTCCACCTCGTTCTGGTGGAACACGTCGCCGTAGGTCACCTTGCCGAACGGGCCGTCGGCCCAGACCAGGTCATAGACCGAGTCCACGCCCTGCAGGTACATGGCCAGGCGTTCCAGGCCATAGGTGATCTCGCCGGTCACCGGGTAGCATTCGATGCCGCCGGCCTGCTGGAAGTAGGTGAACTGGGTGACTTCCATGCCGTTGAGCCAGACTTCCCAGCCCAGGCCCCAGGCGCCCAGGGTCGGCGATTCCCAGTTGTCTTCGACGAAGCGCACGTCGTGCACCAGGGGATCGAGGCCGACGTGTTTCAGCGAGCCCAGGTAGAGCTCCTGGAAGTTGTCCGGGTTGGGTTTGAGCACCACCTGGAACTGGTAGTAATGCTGCAGGCGGTTGGGGTTCTCGCCGTAGCGGCCGTCAGTCGGACGACGGCTGGGCTGCACATAGGCGGCGTTCCAGGTTTCCGGGCCGATGGCGCGCAGAAAGGTGGCGGTGTGAAAGGTGCCGGCGCCCACTTCCATATCGTAGGGCTGGAGCACCACGCAACCTTGCTCGGCCCAGTACTGCTGCAGGGCGAGGATCAAGTCTTGGAAGGTGCGCACGGCAGGCGTAGTCTGGCTCACGGAAAATTCACCTGTACTGATGAGGCTGCGACAGAAAGGGCGGGAGTATAACCCGATTCCCCGATGCCTCCACCGCCCTGGAAGGCTTATGCCACGCTGCTTTTGGTGTACCGACGATCCGCTTTACATCCACTACCACGACCACGAATGGGGCGTGCCGCTACGCGACGGCCAGCGGCTGTTCGAGTTGCTGCTGCTGGAGGGCTTCCAGGCCGGCCTGTCCTGGATCACCGTGCTGAAAAAGCGTCAGCGTTACCGCGAGGTGTTGTTCGGCTTCGACCCGCAACGCCTGGCGCACTTAAGCGACGAGGAGATCGACGGGCTGATGCAGGACCCGGGGATCATTCGCAACCGCCTCAAGCTCAGGGCCGCCCGGCAGAACGCCCAGGCCTGGTTGCGCCTGGCGGACCCGGTGGCGCTGCTCTGGTCCTTCGTCGACGGGGTCCCGCGGATCAACCACTTCGAGGCCCGCGGCCAGGTGCCGGCGATCACCGCTGAAGCCGAAGCGATGAGCCGCGCGTTGAAAAAGGCCGGTTTCACCTTCGTCGGCCCGACCATCTGTTATGCCTATATGCAGGCCAGCGGCATGGTCATGGACCACACCACCGATTGCCGGCGTTACGCCGAGTTGGCGGGTCGCGCGCCTCTATAGCGCGGGCGTGGTTACAATAGCGGCCCGCAACGATCAGGAGGTGCCCGTGGAGAAGCTCAAAGGAGCGCTGGTGGTGGGTTTTCTGCGCCTGTTCGCCCTGTTGCCCTGGCGCGTGGTGCAGCATCTGGGCGCTGCCATCGGCTGGTTGATGTGGAAACTGCCCAACGGCTCGCGCGAGGTGGTGCGGACCAACCTGGCCAAGTGTTTCCCCGAGCTCGATCCCGCGGCCCGCGAACGCCTGGTCGGCCAGACCTTGATGGACACCGGCAGGACCCTGACCGAAAGCGCCTGCGCCTGGGTCTGGCCGGCGCCCAAGACCATCGGTCTGATCCATGAGGTGCAGGGGGTGGAGGTGCTACACGCGGCGCTGGCCTCGGGCAAGGGTGTGGTCTGCATCGCCACCCACCTGGGCAATTGGGAGGTGTTGAATCACTACTTCTGTTCGTTGTGCAAACCGATCATTTTCTACCGGCCGCCCAAGTTGCAGGCGGTCGATGACCTGCTGCGGCGCCAGCGCACGCAGTTGGGCAACCGGGTCGCCGCCTCGACCCGGGAAGGCATCCTCAGTGTGATCAAGGAAGTCCGCAAAGGCGGCGTGGTCGGTATTCCGGCCGATCCGGAGCCCAGTCGCTCGGCCGGGGTCTTTGTGCCCTTCTGCGGGATTCAGGCCTTGACCGGCAAGTTTGTGCCCGGCCTGTTGGCGGGTGGCAAGGCCGAGGGCCTGTTTATCAACTCGGTGCGCCTGCCGGGCGGGGTGGGCTTCAAGGTGATCTTCGAGGCGGCGCCCGAGGCCATGTACAGTGAGGACGTGGAAGTGGCGGCGGCGGCCATGAGCGGCGTGGTGGAGCGTTACGTGCGGGCTTATCCGAGCCAGTACATGTGGAGCATGAAACGCTTCAAGAAACGTCCCGAGGGTGAGGCCAAGTGGTATTGAGCGCAGAGTGCGTTTGGCCGTCGTCGGCGCTAGAACATACGCGGTGAAAAGTGGCTAATTGCCGCTTTTTTACGCGCAGCACTGGGCGTTGAACCAAATATGCGGTATTAACGGCAGACCGTCGTTCAGGACCCTGCCCCATGGCCCAGCAGCGTGTACACCCCCGTACCCCAATGAAGTGCCGGATAAAGATCAGCCACCCGAGCTTTGGCGAGCTGATTGCCATGACCCTTGACCTGTCCAACGGCGGGGTTTTCGTCAAGCATCCCGACCTGGTGGCCCTGCCCCAGGGCACGCGGGTCACCGGCCAGGTGCAGGACCTGCCGATCGAGGCGCCGGTGCTGCAGATGGAAATCATGCGAGTGACCGGGGATGGGGTCGGCCTGCGTTTTATCGACGAGTGACCGTCAGTACTCGGCGCCTGGTGGGGTAGGCATCATCAGCACCAGGGGCTCGCACGCCGCCTGCCAACAGCCCCAGAAGAAGCGATCGCCGCCAGGCTGCCAGGTGCTGGCCGTGGCCGCTGGGTTGATCTCGAACCGCCAGGTTTGGCCATTGGCATCGCGCAAGCTGCCTTCGAGGTGGCACGGCATCCAGTCGAAACTGTCATGCAAGGCGCGGCTGTCCTGGATCTCGCTCAGGGCAAAAAACCCATTTGCCTGTTGCACCGATAATCCCCACGCCCGGCAGGCTTGCTCCGCCGATGGATCCTGGCGAGCCTGATCCGCCAGCTGGATGGCGCCGATGCGCTCGACCTGCAGGGGTTTTTGCGGCCCGCTCGCGGCCCAGCCGAGGGGGCTGCCCAGCAGGGCCAGGGCAAGAATCGAACGGACTGCGCTGCTGAACATGCTGTGCTCCCGGAATCACTGGGTGTGACGGTCGAGGCGCTTGAGAAACACCGCGATTTCCTTTTCCGCCTGCTTGTCGCCCTGCTCCCGGGCGCTTGCCAGCCCGTGCTCCCAGGCCTGCCGTGCGGCGTCGCTATCGCCCAAGGCGTGCTGGGCCTTGCCGAGCAGTTTCCAGGCCGCGGAGTAGCGTGGGTCCAGCGCCACGCAGCGCTGCAAATGCTCACGGGCGGCGGAGGCGTCGTTCTGGTCCAGGCAGGCCTTGCCAAGGCCGAAGCGCAGCAGGCTGTTGTCGACCCCCTTGGCCAGCATTTTTTCCAGGGATTCACGCATGCGGCGGCTCCGTGTCGATCAGAAAAAGGTCAGGCCGACCTGGAATAGGCGTTCGACATCGCGAATGTACTTTTTGTCGACCAGAAACAGGATCACATGGTCGCCAGACTCGATCACGGTAATGTCATGGGCGATCAGCACCACTTCATTGCGAATGATCGCGCCAATGGTGGTGCCCGGCGGCAAGGCGATGTCCTCGATCGCCCGGCCAACCACCTTGCTCGACTTGGCATCGCCATGGGCAATGGCTTCGATGGCCTCGGCGGCGCCGCGGCGCAGCGAGTGCACGCTGACGATGTCGCCGCGACGCACGTGGGTCAGCAGGGTACCGATGGTGGCCAGCTGCGGGCTGATGGCGATATCGATCTCGCCGCCCTGGACCAGGTCGACATAGGCCGGGTTGTTGATCAGGGTCATCACCTTGCGCGCGCCCAGGCGCTTGGCCAGCAGCGAGGACATGATATTGGCTTCGTCGTCGTTGGTCAGGGCCAGGAAGATATCGGCGTCGGCGATGTTCTCCTCCACCAGCAGGTCACGGTCCGACGCGCTGCCCTGCAGCACTATGGTGCTGTCCAAGGTTTCCGACAGGTAGCGGCAACGCGCCGGACTCATCTCGATGATCTTGACCTGGTAGCGGCTCTCGATGGCCTCGGCCAGGCGTTCACCGATATGCCCACCGCCGGCGATCACCACCCGCTTGTAGCTGTCGTCCAGGCGGCGCATCTCGCTCATCACCGCGCGGATATGGGCCTTGGCGGCGATAAAGAACACTTCGTCGTCGGCCTCGATCACCGTATCGCCCTGGGGCAGGATCGGCCGGTCGCGGCGGAAGATGGCGGCCACCCGGGTATCCACATTGGGCATATGTTGGCGCAGCTGACGCAGTTGCTGGCCCACCAGGGGGCCCCCGTAGTAGGCCCGCACGGCGACCAGCTGCGCCTTGCCGCCGGCGAAGTCGATTACCTGCAGGGCGCCGGGGTATTCGATCAGCCGCTTGATGTAGTTGGTCACCACCTGTTCCGGGCTGATCAGCACGTCCACGGGAATGGCGTCGTTGTGGAACAAGCCGGTCCGGGTCAAGTAGGCCGATTCACGCACGCGGGCGATCTTGGTCGGTGTATGGAACAGGGTGTAGGCCACCTGGCAGGCGACCATATTGACCTCGTCGCTGTTGGTCACGGCGATCAGCATGTCGGCATCATCGGCGCCGGCCTGGCGCAAGACCGTCGGAAACGAACCGCGGCCTTGCACGGTGCGGATATCCAGGCGATCACCGAGGTCGCGCAGGCGGTCGCCGTCGGTGTCGACCACCGTGATGTCGTTGGCTTCGCTGGCAAGGTGTTCGGCGAGGGTGCCGCCGACCTGGCCGGCGCCGAGAATGATGATCTTCATCGCGCAGTGTCCTTAGCCGCGGGGTTCGGCGGCGATCTTCATCAGCTTGGCATAATAGAAGCCGTCGTGGCCGTCGGGCTGGGTCAATAGCTGGCGTCCATGGGGCTGCTCGAGACCGAAAGGACCGGCGATCGCCAGTTCCCGCGCCCCGGGGGTGCGCTGGAGAAAAGCGCCGATGACTTCGCTGTTCTCTGTCGGCAGGGTCGAACAGGTGGCGTACAGCAGCACGCCACCCACCGCCAGCGTCGGCCAGAGGGCGTCCAGCAGCTCGCCCTGAAGCACCGCCAGGGCGAGGATATCCTCGGGTTGGCGGGTCAGCTTGATGTCCGGGTGGCGACGGATCACCCCGGTCGCCGAACAGGGGGCATCGAGCAGGATGCGCTGGAACGGTTGACCATCCCACCAGAGCTCGGTCCGTCGGGCATCGGCGGCGATCAGCTCGGCGCTCAGGCCCAGGCGCTGCAGGTTTTCCTCCACGCGCAGCAGGCGCTTGGCTTCCAGATCGATCGCCACCACCGCGGCCAGCTCGGGTTGAGCTTCCAGTACATGGCAGGTCTTGCCGCCGGGGGCGCAACAGGCGTCCAGCAGCCGTTGGCCCGGTGCCAGGTCGAGCAGCTCGGCGGCCAGCTGGGCTGCCTCGTCCTGCACGCTGATCAGGCCCTCGGCAAACCCTGGCAACTCGCGCACGTCGCAGGGGCTGGTCAGTACGATGCCGTCGCCGCTGTAAAGGCAAGCCTTGGCATCGATGCCTGCCGCCAGCAGTTGCGCCAGATAGTCCTCCCGGCTGCCGTGGCGGCGGTTGACCCGCAGGATCATCGGTGGATGGGCGTTATTGGCCGCGCACAGCGCTTCCCAATGCTGTGGCCAATGGGCCTTGAAGGCTTTCTGCAGCCAGCGCGGGTGGGCGGTGCGCGCGACCGGGTCATGCTCCAGTTCGGCCAGCAGGCTGGCGCCTTCGCGTTGTGCGCGGCGCAGCACGGCATTGAGCAGGGCCTTGGCCCAGGGTTTTTTCAGCTTGTCGACACAGCCAACGGTTTCGCCCAGGGCCGCGTGGGCGGGAATACGGGTATAGAGCAGCTGGTAGAGGCCGACCAGCAGCAAGGCTTCGACATCCTTGTCGGCGGCCTTGAAGGGCTTTTCCAGAAGTTTGTCCGCCAGCAACGCCAGGCGCGGCTGCCAACGGGCGGTGCCAAAGGCCAGGTCCTGGGTCAGGCCACGGTCACGGGCGGCGACCTTGTCCAACTGGCTGGGCAACGAACTGTTGAGCGAGGCCTTGCCCGCCAGCACCGTGGCCAGGGCGCGGGCGGCGGCCAGGCGCGGATTCACGCCGGTGCTCCCAGGCGAGTACCCGGGGCGAAGTGTTCGCGGCGGCTGTTGAACAGGTCGGCAAAGGCCAGCGGCTTGCCGCCGGGCAATTGCAAGCGGGTCAGGCGCAGCGCACCTGCGCCGCAGGCGACGGTCAGGCCGTCGCGCGTGGCCTCGAGCACGGTCCCCGGCTCGCCCTGGCCTTCGCCCAATTGAGCACCGAGCACTTTCAGGGCTTCGCCGTGCAAGGTGCTGTGGCACACCGGCGTGGGGTTGAACGCGCGAATCTGCCGTTCCAGTTCGACGGCCGGGCGATTCCAGTCCAGACGGGCCCCGTCCTTGCTCAGTTTGTGCGCGTAGGTGGCCAGTGCATCGTCCTGCACTTCGCCGACCAGGGTGCCCTCCGCCAGAGCCGCGATCGCCTCGACCAAGGCCTGGGCGCCGAGGGTCGCCAGGCGGTCGTGCAGGCTGCCGCCGGTATCGTCGCAGGCGATGGGCGTGTGCACTTTCAGCAGCATCGGTCCAGTGTCCAGGCCGGCTTCCATTTGCATCACCGTCACTCCGGACTCCGTATCGCCCGCCTCGATCGCCCGCTGGATCGGTGCCGCGCCGCGCCAGCGTGGCAACAGCGAGGCGTGGCTGTTGATACAGCCCAGCCGCGGCGTATCGAGCACGGCCTGGGGCAGGATCAAGCCATAGGCCACCACCACCAGCAGGTCCGCCTGCAGCGCCGTCAATTCGGCCTGAGCCCCGCTATCGCGCAGGGTCTGCGGCTGGTAAACCGCGATGCCGTGCTGCTGGGCCAGTTGCTTGACCGGGCTGGGCATCAGCTTCTGCCCACGGCCGGCGGGGCGATCCGGTTGGCTGTACACGCCGACGACCTGCAGGCCATGTTCCAGCAGGGCCTGCAGGTGCTGGGCAGCGAAGGCGGGGGTGCCGGCGAAGACAATGCGCACGGGAAGCTCCAGAAAAGAAAAAGGCTTGCCGCAGCAAGCCTTGGGTCGAAGGGGTCAGGCTTGCTGGCGGTGCTGCTTTTCCAGCTTTTTCTTGATCCGGTCGCGCTTGAGGGTCGACAGGTAATCGACAAACAGCTTGCCGTTGAGGTGGTCACATTCGTGCTGGATGCAGACCGCGAGCAGCCCTTCGGCCAGCAACTCGAAGGGCTGGCCATCGCGGTCCAGCGCCTTGATCCGCACTTTTTGCGGACGGTCGACGTTTTCGTAGAAGCCAGGTACCGACAGGCAGCCTTCTTGGTACTGCTCCATTTCGTCGGTCAGGAACTCGAATTCGGGGTTGATAAAGACCCGCGGTTCGCTCTTGTCCTCGCTGATATCCATCACCACCAGACGTTTGTGCACGTTGACCTGGGTGGCCGCCAAGCCGATACCGGGAGCGGCGTACATGGTCTCGAACATGTCGTCGATCAGCTGGCGCAAGGCGTCGTCGACCACATCCACCGATTTGGCGATGGTACGCAGACGTGGATCGGGAAATTCAAGGATGTTTAGGATTGCCATATGCGTTGTGTGATGCACTTGTGGAATAAAGTCAAAATCCGCTGCTAAGATGATGAGCAGCATTGAAAAACGGCTTCACGCCGTGCCCTCAAGGGTAAGTCACGGCGCTAGGGCGCTCCACGCGAAGACACATAATAAAGGGATTCACCGCATGAGGAAATCACTACTCGCCCTGCTACTCCTCGCCGCGGGTGGCTTGGCCCAGGCCGAAGTGCAGCTCAAGGAGGGTCATCCGGACCGCTATACCGTGGTCAGGGGCGACACACTTTGGGATATTTCTGGCAAGTTTCTTCGTCAGCCGTGGAAGTGGCCAGAAATCTGGCACGCTAACCCACAGGTGGAAAACCCGCACCTGATCTACCCGGGCGATCAATTGAGTTTGGTCTATGTAGATGGCCAGCCACGCTTGATGCTCAATCGGGGTGAATCCCGTGGTACCGTCAAATTAACGCCAAATGTGCGCAGCACCCCGATGGCCGAGGCTATTCCGACCATCCCGTTGGAAGCGATTAACAGTTTTCTCATCGCCAACCGGATCATGGACACGCCCGAAGAGTTTCTGGCCGCACCCTATATCGTCGCGGGCAACGCCGAGCGCGTGATCAGCGGCGCGGGTGACCGTATCTATGCGCGCGGCTTGTTTGACCCGGAAAACAAGGTGTACGGGATTTTTCGTCAGGGCAAAACCTATACGGATCCCGACACGAATGAACTCCTCGGTATCAACGCCGACGACATCGGTGGGGGCGAGGTGGTGGCCGACGAGGGCGATATCGCCACCCTGGAGTTGAACCGTTCGACTCAGGAAGTCCGTCTGGGCGACCGCCTGTTTCCTACCGAAGAGCGCGCGATCAATTCGACCTTCATGCCTAGCGCACCGGAGGCGGATGTCGACGGTCTGATCATCGACGTGCCGCGTGGGGTGACCCAGATCGGTCAGTTCGACGTGGTGACCTTGAACAGAGGCAAACGCGACGGGTTGAGCGAGGGTAATGTATTGGCCGTGTTCAAGACCGGCGAAACGGTGCGTGATCGCATCACCGGTGAGTCAGTGAAGATTCCCGACGAACGTGCCGGCTTGCTGATGGTGTTCCGTACCTACGAAAAACTGAGTTACGGGTTGGTATTGAATGCCTCTCGCTCACTGGCGTTGAAGGATCAGGTCCGCAATCCCTGATCGGCGCTACGCTGGACAAGAACCCCCGCTCACCCGGGGGTTTTTTTATCCCGCCACAACACCGCCGCCTGGTGCGGCGCGACCGATCAAGGATGATCGCCATGTCGCATTCTTCATTTCAGGCGGTCTCGCCCGCCGAACAGGAAGCCCGCCTGCGTCTGCATGCGCTGCCGCAGTTGGGCCCACGACGCTTTTATCGCCTGCTCGAAGCTTTTGGTACCGCCGCGGCCGCACTTAGCGCTCCCGCCGCTGCGTGGCTGGCGTTGGGGCTGCCATCGAGTTGTGCCGAGCCCCGGCGCAGCGCGCCGGTACGTGACAGCGCCAGCGCTGCGCTGCGCTGGCTGGAACAGCCGAATCAACACTTGCTGATGTGGGATGACCCGGCTTACCCAGCACTGCTGGCCGAGCTACCGGATGCGCCGCCGCTGTTGTTCGTGGCCGGGGCGCCGGCGATTCTGGAACGCCCGCAGCTGGCGGTGGTGGGCAGTCGACGGGCTTCGCGCCCGGGGCTGGACACTGCACGGGCCTTTGCCCGCAGCCTGGCGGCCGCCGGCTTTGTAATCACCAGCGGCTTGGCCCTGGGGATCGACGCGGCGGCGCATCAGGGGGCATTGGATATGAACGGCGCCACGGTGGCGGTGTTGGGCACCGGACTCGAGCGGCTGTATCCGCGCCAGCATCGTGGACTGGCGGCGGCGATCATCGAACAGGGCGGCGCGCTGATCAGCGAATTTCCCTTGGACTGCCCACCTCAGGCGAACAATTTCCCCCGGCGCAATCGCCTGATCAGCGGCTTGTCCCTGGGCGTGCTGGTGGTGGAAGCCAGTCCCTCCAGTGGCTCGCTGATTACGGCCCGGTTGGCCGCTGAGCAAGGGCGCGAGGTCTATGCGATTCCCGGCTCCATTCATCATCCGGGTGCTCGCGGTTGCCATCAATTGATTCGCGAGGGCGCTGTCCTGGTGGAAAGCGTCGAGCATATCCTGGAAACCCTGCGCGGTTGGCAGGCGCTGCCGCCGATGTCCGCTCCATTGGCACTGGAGCCCGACCCGCTGCTGTGCCTGTTGGCCGCGGCACCCCAGGCCGGCGAGGCCCTGGCGGCCGCCAGCGGCCTGCCGCTGCCCCAGGTGCTGGCGGCACTCAGCGAGTTGGAGTTGCAGGGCAAGGTGGCGCAGCAGCAAGGGTGTTGGAGCTTGCGCCCCGGGCCCTGGATACCCGGCTGAGTATCGGCGCCCCACCGGGCATGGCTGTTGTGCCGACCTGCAGACTGAGCTTGGTACACTGTGCCGAGGATAAATCTGGAGAACGCACGATGGTCAGCAGGTGGCAGCTACAACAGGTGGCAAGGGCGGTGCACGCCGGTGGTGTGGTGGCCTACCCGACCGAGGCCGTCTGGGGCCTGGGCTGTGACCCCTGGGATGAGGACGCCGTGTATCGCCTGCTGGCGATCAAGGAGCGGCCACTGGCCAAGGGCTTGATCCTGGTGGCGGGCCATATTGACCAGTTCGATTTTCTGCTCGATGAGTTTCCTGAACGCTGGCTGGAGCGGCTGGCCAGTACCTGGCCAGGCCCCCACACCTGGCTGGTACCCCACCAGAATCGCCTGCCCGCCTGGATCGTCGGGCAGCATGCCAGCGTGGCCTTGCGGGTCAGTGCCCACCCCGGCGTGCGCGCCCTCTGTGCCCGGACCGGCCCACTGGTGTCCACTTCGGCCAATCCGGCCGGACGCCCGGCGGCGCGCACCCGGTTGCGGGTCGAGCAGTATTTTCGTGGGCAGCTGGACGCCGTGCTCGGCGGCGCCCTGGGCGGGCGCAAGAACCCCAGCCTGATCCGCGACCTGATCAGCGGTGATGTGGTGCGGCCGGCTTAGGCTGGGTAGCGCCGTTTTTTGGCGAAACCCTGCGGGTCAATTAGCAGGGTTTCACTTCGCTCTACACCAGCCTACGGCAGCAAAATCGTCGAACCGGTGGTCTGTCGGGCCGAGAGTGCCCGTTGTGCTTCGGCCGCATCCCGCAAAGCGAAGCGCTGGCTGATCTCCACCTGCACTTGGCCGCTTTCGAGCATGGCGAAGAGTTCATCGGCCATCGCCTGCAAATGCTCGGGCGTGTCGGCATAACTGGCCAGGGTCGGGCGGGTCACGTACAGCGAGCCCTTTTGCGAAAGCACCCCGAGATTGACCCCGGTCACCGCGCCCGAGGCGTTGCCGAAGCTCACCAGCAGGCCGCGGGGCGCCACGCAATCGAGCGAACGCTCCCAGGTGTCGCGCCCGACGCCATCGTAGACCACCGGGCATTTGCGCCCCTCGGTCAGGTCCAGCACCCGCTGCACCAGGTCTTCCCGGCTGTAATCGATGGTGGCCCAGGCGCCCAGGCGCAAAGCCTGGTCGGCCTTTTCGGCGCTGCTGACCGTGCCGATCACTTTGACCCCCAGCGCCCTGGCCCATTGGCAGGCCAGCGAGCCCACGCCCCCGGCGGCGGCGTGGAACAGCACGGTCTCGCCGCCCTGCAGGACATAGGTCTGGCGCAGCAGATACTGCACGGTCAGGCCTTTGAGCAGCACCGCCGCGGCCTGTTCGAAGCCAATGCTGTCCGGCAGACGGATCAGCTTGTCTTCCGGTAGCACGTGCAACTCGCTGTAAGCGCCAAGGGGGCCGGTGGCATAGGCCACGCGGTCGCCGACCTGAAAGCGTTCGACGGCACTGCCCACCGCCTCGACGATGCCGGCCCCCTCGGTGCCCAGGCTCGAGGGCAAAGCCGGCGGGGCGTAGAGGCCGCTGCGATAGTAGGTGTCGATAAAATTCAGACCGATCGCCTGGTTGCGCACGCGCACCTGCTGCGGTCCGGGCTGAACCGGTGCATAGGCGCGGTACTGAAGGACCTCGGGACCGCCGTGGGCGGTGAATTCGATGCGGTGGACCATGACCGGTGCTCCTGGGGGCTGACGGAAGGCCCCCATGCAAACGCGTCGCTTGCCCCGGGTCAAGTCGGCGGCGCATCAGCCGGTGGTATGCTTAGCGCCTTATTTTGCCTGCAGGCCACGCCAAGCGTGGTTTGATCTGCCCTTCAAGGTGAGCCCGTGAGTGACCGTACCGAAGCCGTCAAGGCCTACCTGCTGGACCTGCAAGACCGTATCTGCGCCGCGCTGCACCAGGAAGACGGTGGTGCCGGGTTCGTCGAGGATGCCTGGCAGCGGCCGGCCGGCGGTGGTGGCCGGACGCGGGTGCTGGAAAACGGTGGACTGATCGAAAAAGGCGGGGTGAATTTTTCCCATGTTTTCGGCAGCGGCCTGCCGCCGTCGGCCAGTGCCCACCGGCCGGAACTGGCCGGGCGCGGTTTCGAAGCACTGGGTGTGTCCCTGGTGATTCACCCGGTTAACCCGCATATCCCGACCTCCCACGCCAATGTGCGGTTTTTCAGCGCGGAGAAGGAGGGTGAAGAGCCGGTCTGGTGGTTCGGCGGCGGCTTCGATCTGACGCCCTACTACGCCGTGGAAGAAGATTGCGTGCATTGGCACCGGGTCGCCGAGCGTGCCTGCGCGCCCTTCGGCGCCGAGGTCTACCCGCGCTACAAGGCCTGGTGCGACAGCTACTTCCACCTCAAGCACCGGGGCGAACCCCGGGGCATCGGCGGGCTGTTCTTCGACGACCTGAACCAATGGGACTTCGACACCAGTTTCGCCTTCCTGCGCGCCATCGGTGACGCCTATATCGAGGCCTACCTGCCGATTGTGCAGCGCCGCAAGCACCTGCCGTTCAGCGAGCAGCAGCGCGAATTCCAGGCGTTTCGCCGCGGCCGTTATGTCGAGTTCAACCTGGTCTACGACCGCGGTACGCTGTTCGGCCTGCAGTCCGGGGGGCGCACCGAGTCGATCCTGATGTCGCTGCCGCCCCAGGTGCGCTGGGGCTACGACTGGAAACCGGCGCCGGGCAGCGAAGAGGCGCGCCTGACCGAGTATTTCCTGACCGACCGCGACTGGCTTTCAAATTTACCCTGAACGCTGTTGCGTTCGGCGATGCTGCGTTGAAAGCGAACTCGGAATGCTCATTTACTGCAGTAAACTCAGCTTCCTCGTCCGCTTTCGCCTTGCCTTGCCTTGCCTTCACTCTCGACGCGTTCAGCGCACATTTTGAAGTTTTGTAGCCGGATAACATCAGCGTTATCGACACAGGGTTTTTATGGACAGCTACGGCGTATTCGGTAATCCCATCGGCCACAGCAAGTCGCCGTTGATCCACCGCCTGTTTGCCGAACAGACCGGCCAGGCGGTGCGCTATGAGACCTTGCTGGCGCCCCTGGATGACTTCGAGGGGTTTGCCCGGGCCTTCTTTCGCCAAGGCCTGGGGGCCAACGTCACGCTGCCGTTCAAGGAGCAGGCCTATCGCCTGGCCGACCGCCTGAGCCCGCGGGCCGAACGTGCCGGGGCGGTCAATACCCTGAGCCGCGGGGCCGACGGCTCGCTACTGGGTGATAACACCGATGGCGCCGGGCTGGTCCGCGACCTGGTGGTCAATGCCGGTTTCAGCCTGGCGGGTCGCCGCATCCTGCTGTTGGGGGCCGGCGGCGCCGCGCGTGGCGTGCTCGAGCCGCTGCTGGCCGAACGACCGGCGGTGTTGGTGATCGCCAACCGCACCGTGGAGAAAGCCGAGCTGCTGGCGCGTCAGTTCGCCGACCTGGGGCCGCTGGCGGCCAGCGGTTTCGACTGGCTCGACGCGCCGGTCGACCTGATCATCAACGCCACCTCCGCCAGCCTGGGCGGCGAGGTGCCGCCCATTGCCGCGAGCCTGATCCAGCCGGGGCATACCCTTTGTTACGACATGATGTACGCCAAGGCCCCCACGGCGTTTAACCGCTGGGCCGCGGAGCAGGGTGCGGCGCGGACCCTGGATGGCCTCGGCATGCTCGCCGAACAGGCGGCGGAGGCGTTTTATCTCTGGCGCGGTGTACGCCCCGACACCACCCCGGTACTGGCCGAGTTGCGCAGGCAGCTGGCGACGGGCTAACGAGACCGTCCCGCCGCCACTGCTTTCATTCTTCGAACTGCAGTGGGCAGTGCTCGAGGCCTTCGAGCTTGAGCAGCTCGTCGCGCACTTGGGGTCGTGCGCGCCTGAGGATCAACTGACGCCCCTGGACGAGCAGGCGACGGGCTTCCTGGTGGAGCATCTCGACGCCGGCATAGTCGATGAAATTGACATGGTGAGCGTCGATGATCACCCGCGCACCCTGGCTGCGCTGCAGGCGCAGTTGCAGGTAGTGGCAGGCGCCGAAAAAGATCGAGCCCTCGACGCGCAGCCATTCGTCCTCGCCTTCGCGCCACTGGCTGACCCGCGGTTGCGAGGTGCGCTTGAGGTAGAAAAACAGCGACGCCAGTACCCCGGCGTAGATGGCGGTCTGCAGTTCCAGCAGCAGGGTCGCGCACAGCGTCAGCAGCATCACCAGGAATTCCGAATGGCTGACCCGGCGCAGGGCACGGATGGCCTTGAGGTCCATCAACCCCCAGCAGATCAGCAGGATACTGGCGGCCATGCTTGGCAGCGGAATATGGCCGATGAGGGCGGCGCCGAACCAGGCGAACAGGGCCACCAGCAGCGCCGAAAACACCCCGGCCAGCGGCGAGCGTGCCCCCGCTTGCAGGTTGAGCGCCGAGCGGGTGAAGGAGCCCGCTGACAGCGAGCCGGAAAACCAGGCGCCGAGCATGTTCGACAACCCCTGGGCGCGGACTTCCTGGTTGGCATCGAGCAGCTGCTGGGACTTGCTCGCCAGGGCGCGGGCGATCGACAGGCTGGTGACCAGGCCCAGCATGCCGCAGGCGACCGCGGCGGGCAGCAGACGCAACAGGGTTTCCAGGTCCAGCTGCAGGGGGCTGAACGGCGGCAGGCGACCGCTGAAGGTGTTCACCAGTCGCACCTGCGCCAGGTACTGGGGCAACGCCATCACCAGCAGCCCACCGGCGATAATGCCCATCAGCAGGGCCGGCACCCGCGGCCAGAGCCGCCGCACCAGCAGCGCTACCGCCAGGGTGGCCAGTGCCACCAGCAGCGAGGGCCAGTGCAGCCCGTTCAGGTTTAGCAGCAGGTTGGACAGGCCGTTCAGGGCCGTGCTCTGGCTCGGCAGGTCGAGTCCGAGCAGGTTGGGTACCTGGCCCAGGGCGATAACGGTGGCGGCGCCCAGGGTGAAGCCGAGCACCACCGAGTGCGAAACGAAATTGACCAGAGCGCCGAAGCGTAGCAGGCCCAGGAGCCATTGGAACAGGCCGGCGAGAAAGGTCAGCAGCAACACCAGGGCCACGTAGTCCTGGCTGGCCGGTTGCGCCAGGGGGCTGACGCTGGCGAACAGGACGATGGAAATGGCCGCGGTCGGGCCGCAGATCAGGTGCCAGGACGAGCCCCACAGCGAAGCGACCAGCACCGGCACTATGGCCGCGTAGAGGCCGTACTCGGCGGGCAGGCCGGCAATCAGGGCGTAGGCGATCGATTGCGGCAGCGCCAGAATGGCCCCGCTCAGGCCCACCAGGAAGTCGCTGCCCAGGCTGGCGCGCGTTTGCTGCGGCAGCCAGGCGAGAAAGGGCAGAAGCATCAGGCGGTCGGGCCAGCGCATGGGGGCTCTCGGTGACAGGTCCGCTGGCAGCGCCAGCGGGCCTGGAAAGGGGATCAGGCGGCGCGCGTTCCCGGGGCGTTGCCCGGGACCGCCACGACCCTGCTCAGAGTTTCGCTTTGACCGCCGCCAGGGCATCGCCGCCGTCGAGGGTTTTCACCCCACTGAGCCACTGATCCAGGACCGCGGGGTTGGCCTTGATCCAGGCCTTGACCGCGTCGCCATTGCTGGTCTTCTTGTCCACCAGCGTCGACATGATGCTGTTTTCCATCTCCTGGGTAAAACTCAGGTTGCTCAGCAGTTTGCCGACATTCGGGCAGGCTTCGCTGTAGCCCTTGCGGGTCAGGGTATGCACGCTGCCGGTCGCCCCGAAATAGGCTTCGCCGCCCTTGAGGTAGTTCATCTTGAACTGCACGTTCATCGGGTGCGGCGTCCAGCCGAGGAAGACGATATAGCGCTCGCGTTTTACCGCACGGGCCACTTCGGACAGCATCGCCTGCTCGCCGGATTCCACCAGCTTCCACTGGCCCAGCTCGAACTCGTTTTTCTTGATGATCTCCTGCAACGAGGCGTTGGCCGGCGCGCCGGCGCCGATGCCATAGATCTTCTTGTCGAACTTGTCGGCCTGGCTGTTCAGGTCGGCGAAACTCTTGATCCCGGCGTCGTATACGTAGCTGGGGACCGCCAGGGTGAATTCGGTGCCCTGCAGGTTCTTCGCCAGTTGGGTGACGTCGCCAGTGGCCACGAACTTGTCGTAGAAGCCCTGTTGCGCGGGCATCCAGTTGCCGAGGAAGACGTCCACCAGGCCGTCTTTCAGGCCACCGAAAATGATCGGCACGGCCAGGGTGTCGATCTTCGCCTGATAGCCCATGCCCTCCAGAAGGAAGGCCGTGACGCCGTTGGTGACGGCGATATCGCTCCAGCCCGGGTCGGCCATCTTGACCGTGCTGCAACTGCTCTCGGCCTGGGCGGGTAGAACACTCAGCGCCAGCCAGCCGGCGCCGGCCAATACCACTGCGGATAAGCTTTTCATGCGATGCCCCTTTATCAGGTGTTTTTCTGGTCGTGGGTGGTGGTCTGGCAGGGTTGCGGAAAACGTGCCTTGCGCTCCAGGTCGTCGAGGTCGATATGGTTGCGCATGTACTGTTGGCTGGCATCGACCCAGGGCTGGTGGTCCCAGCTCTTGAGGGTGCCCTGGCTCAGCGCCTGGGCGACGAAGCGACGGCGGCGCTGGCTGGCGAGCACCTGTTGGTGGATCACCGGGATATTCCATTTCGCCCGCGCCTCGGCCAGAAAGGCGGCGAACAGCGGCTGGTGTTCGGCGCTGTGGCTGAGCTCGAGCAGTTCGTCGGGGTCGCCCGCGGTGTCGTACAACAGGCAAGGGTCCTGCTCGGAGTAGATGAATTTGTAGGGGCCGCGGCGAATCATCATCAGCGGACCTATGGTGCCTTCGGCCATGTACTCACCGAAGACCTCGTCGTGCCCGCCCTGCCCTTGCAGGTGCGGCAACAGCGAACGGCCATCCAGGGGCAAGTCGGTGGCCAGCTGCCCGCCGGCCAACTCCACCAGGGTCGGCAGCAGGTCGGCGGTGGAGACCGCCTCGCTGACCCGGCGCGGGGCGAACTGGCCCGGCGCGTAGACCAGCAGCGGCACCCGGGCGGCCATCTCGAACCAGTGCATCTTGTACCAGAGGCCGCGCTCGCCAAGCATGTCGCCATGGTCCCCGGAAAACACGATCAAGGTGTCCTCGGCCAGCCCGGTGTCTTCCAGGGTCTGCAGCAGCTTGCCGATGTTGCTGTCGATATAGCTGCAGGCGCCGAAGTAGGCGCGGCGCGCATCGCGGATCTTCTGCTCGGGCAGGGGCTTGTCCCACAGGTCGATGACCTTGAGCAGGCGCTGGGCATGGGGATCCTGGTCCTGCTGGGCGATGCTGACGCGGGGCAGCGCGACAGGTTCCGGGTAAAGGTCCCAGAACGGCCGCGGGATGGTGTAGGGGTCGTGGGGGTGGGTCATGGACACGGTCAGGCAGAAGGGGTGTTCGCCGTCGGCGCGGACATGGTCGAACAGGTACTGCTGGGCCTTGAACACCACCTCCTCATCGAAGTCCAGCTGGTTGGTGCGCACGCACGGCCCGGCTTGCAGCACGGAGGCCATGTTGTGGTACCAGCTGGGCCGCACCTCGGGTTCGTCCCAGTTCACCGCCCAGCCGTAATCGGCCGGGTAGATATCGCTGGTCAGGCGTTCTTCGTAGCCATGCAACTGGTCGGGTCCACAGAAGTGCATCTTGCCCGACAGGGCCGTCTTGTAGCCCAGGCGCCGCAGGTAATGGGCGTAGGTCGGTACATCGGCGGGAAAATCCGCGGCGTTGTCGTAGGCGCCGATCTTCGACGGCAGCTGGCCGCTGACCAGGGTGAACCGCGAGGGTGCACACAGTGGGCTGTTGCAATAGGCGGCGTCGAAGACCACCCCCGCGGCGGCCAGGCGCTGTAGGTGCGGCATGCGGATCGGCGAGGCCGGATCGTGCAGGGGCAACAGGGGCGCCGCCATTTGATCAGCCATGATAAACAGGATGTTCTTGCGTTTCATGCTCCGCCGTTCCATATAGCTGGGTTATGTGAAGGTGCTGGTCACGAGCATGGAAGCCAAGAGCGACTGGGTAAAGCGTATGCAGGCACATGACTCGGATAAGTAGGATTTATGGCAGAAGTGAATGAAAGGCTGTCCCTTGACCTGCTGCGGGTGTTCGAATGCGCCGCCCGTCACCTGGGGTTCACGGCGGCGGCGATCGAGCTGGGCACCACCCAGCCGGCGGTCAGCCAGCAGATCCAGCGCCTGGAAAAGCAGCTGGGCAGCCGTTTGTTCGACCGGGTCTACCGTGGCATCGAGCTGACCGATGCCGGACGGCTGTTGTTCGACCATGTGCAGGAGGGGTTGGCCCTGATCAACGCCGGCCTGGCTGCTGTGGGTGCACAACCGCGCCACGAAGTGCTGCAGGTGGCCACCGACTTCGCCTTTGCCGCCTACTGGCTGATGCCACGGTTGCACCGCTTTCACCAGGCCCACCCGGAAGTGGACGTCAGCCTGGTGACCAGCGACCGCAGCATGAGCATGCTGCGCTCGGAGATCGACGTGGCGATTGCCTTCGGTGACGGCCGCTTCAAGCATGGCGAGGCCTTGTCGCTGTTTCGCGAGGAAGTCTTTCCGGTGTGCAGCCCCCAGCTGTTGCGCGGCATGCCGACACCCTTGCCGCCCTCCAGTCTGGTGCAACTGCCCCTGCTGCACCTGAAACCGGAAATGCGCACGCGCTGGTTCGACTGGAACGGCGTTTTCCGCCAGCTCGGCCTCAGCGAAACGCCTGCCTCGGGGCTGTTGCGGTTCGACAACTACACCCTGTTGATCCAGGCTGCCATCGCCGGGCGAGGCGTGGCCATCGGCTGGCGCTACCTGGTCGATGAGTTGATCGAACAGGGGCTGCTGTGCCGGGTCATCGCCACCAGCCTGTGCTCCGAATTCGGCTATTACGTGGTCCTGCCCGAACGCAAGCGGCGCCAACGGCTGACCCAGCACTTCGTCGACTGGTTGAGCAGCGAGCTGCAGGCTGCCCCCGCGGGGCCGCCTGGCGCTGGCTCGGGCGTATCGATTTCCAGTATCGCGATTTGAGCAGGACCGTCCGCGTGGTATAGCGGGGGGATGGGCGCAGGCGCGCGCCCGTCGATGGAGTGATGGTTCAAGGCAAGGAGCCTGTCGTTGATCGCCACTGTTCGCCGCTCTCCCCGTTCCCCCATGATCCCTCAACCCTCCGTGCCCTGGGCGCCACCCTGGCGCCCGCGTCTCGTGGCCCACGCCCCTGCCTGTCACTCCTGCCCAAGCCGGCCCGCGGCCCACGTCACCCGCTGTCCTTCACAAATGCCAGAGCTGCTTCGTCCTGATTGCTCCGGCCGGATTGTCGGACGCTCTCCCTGCAGAGCCCCCCAGCGCCGGCCTTACCAGCGAGCAAGGAAGGATCATGGCCAGGTTAAGGCAGGCGGACGAGCGCGTCATTCAGGGTGGCAAGGATCAGGCGGATATCTGGAGGTTTCTGATGGACAACGAAGCAATCCTGCGACAGCGCTGTCGCCAGGTGATCCGTAGCCCCCAGGACGCCGAGGACGCGCTCAGCGAGTTGCGCCTGCGGCTGTTCAACCTGTTGCTCAGGGAGCCGCAGCGGTTGACGGGCATCGACAATGTGCCGGCCTGGTTGCGCCGGGTGGCGAGCAATCACTGCATCGATCGACTGCGCCAGGCACTGCCCAACTGCAGCCTCGACTGGGTCGACAGCCAGCAGTTCAGCGACAGCCATCTGCAGGCCGGTCGCGGTGGGCCGGAGCACACCGCATCGATGCACGAGAGCCTGGATGCCCTGAGCGTGGCCATGCAGCGCCTGCCGGAGCAGTTGTTCCAGGCGTTCGAGCAGCGCTGCATCGGCGGAGTGGGCTATGGCGAAATTGCCGGTGCGCTGGCGATCAGCGAACCGAATGCGCGTAAGCGGGTGCAGCTGGCGCGTCAGCTGCTCAGGGGATGGCTGCCGGGAGAGTACGCATGAGCGAGTCGAACATGGACCTGCCGCATCGGCGGCAGCTGGGCCCGGTCGAGCTGGCGTGGGAGTGGCGTGGCACCCTGGAGCAGCCCCTGTTGCAGGGCCAGGTGCTCCACGGGCCGGGGCTGCCTTTCGTGCTGACGGCCGAGGACAGGCAGTGCGGACACTGGGTGCAGCTGGCGGAGCAAACCCTGGCGTTGACCTTGGTCCTGCAGCGCGAGGGCGATCATTGGTGGTTTCTGGTCCGGCAGCTGGTCGGCGTGCCCGAACCGCATAAGCGGGTGGTGCGGCGCTGGCGCTTGGGCGCGCGCGTGGTTCCGGACCGTGGCGAACTCGAGTTGCCGTCGCCCTGGAGCGGCACCTGGGCCTTGCGCGGCGGCGAATCCACCTGGCTGGACCTGGATCTCAGGGCACCCGGCATGGCCTTGCCCACGGCCAGCCTGGGGGTAGGTACGACAGAATGGCGGACCAACCTACCGGCCCCCCTGGGTCGCCTGGAATGCTCCTTGAGCCTGGATATCGCCGCCGATAGCCAGTGCACCTGTCACTTGCGCTTGCCGGTGCTTAACGGCAGCGAGCGCGAGGAGCGCTTGCAGCGTTGGCCCGCCGTGCCGGAGTCCGAAGCAGGGCTGCCGCCGGAACCTTGGCCGCCGTCGCCCTCGCCTGTCCCGGGGCGCGACGCCGAGCGACCCGCCCTGGGTGCGTGGGCACCCTTGCGTCAACTGGGTTTTCTGACGCTGGCGCCGCCGTCGGCCGACCAGGGGTTGCGGCATTTCGTGCTGGAGAACGCCTCGGTGTATTACCGACAGCTGCTGGGGCTGGCCGAGACACGCCAGCCAGCCGCTTTACACGACCTGGCCGAGGCGTTCCTGGAGGGCAGGAGTCCCTGGGGTGGGCAGTCGGTGAGCGCGCTGGAGACCTTGCCGCCGCCTTTCGCGTATTTGGCCGAGCCGGGTGCCGAGGCGCTGCTGGAGCAGCCCCTGGCCGATCGTCCGGCGCTGCAAGCGGGCATCACCCAGCTGCTGGGTCTGGCTCCCGCACAAGTGCTGGCCTTGCCCTTGTTCAGCGAGGTCTGGGCGCGTCTGGCCAACAGTTACCTGAGCCGGCTGATCCTCAATGGCAGCCAGGCCGAGTTGATGGGTCGGCTCGACCGTGGCCTGCGCGTGCTCGCCCTGATACGGGGGTTGTACCTAGCACCCCTGGCGCTGATCAGCGGCGAACAGATCGGTGTGGCGCAGCAGGCGCGACCCTTGCTGGATAGCCGGTTGTTTCCCCTGCCGCTGGTCAGCAGCCTGTCCGCATCGCCCGCGGTCTTGCTGGGAATCGGCCGGCTGTTCTGCGTCGCCGAACCGCTGCGCGATTATGCACTGGGGGCGTTGGCCGAGGGGGGCGAAACGCCTCGCCGGCGTTTCTGCCATGGGATGCTCGAGCGACGCGAGGCCAGGTTGCGCGACCAGGGGCCGCGGGTGCTGTTGCACTGGTGCCTGGACGCGCCTGGCGAGGTGTTGCTCAACCAACTCAATGGCCCACACGGGCCACGCTGGACGCTGCCGACACCGCCCTGGCTGGACCAGCCAGGGAGTCCGGGCGTTGCTGGCGCCAGCGAGCTCGACCAGCAGAGCTACTTGAACCTGGCTCGCCGCTATGGGCTGGCGCAGTTGCTGGCGGCGCCCCAGCAGACGCTGCAAATCAGTCAGCAGCTGAACCGGGCGACGGACCGCGGCGGCGCGCAGCTGAGCATTCCTGCCGGTTATCGATCCTGGTCGCTGACCTACGGTGCCCCGCCTGGTATGCATGGCCAGTTGCTGATCGCAGGGCACAGCCTGGATTTGAGCCAGCCGCGGACCCTGGACCTGCCGGGCTTAAGTGGCGTGTTGCCGTTCACCCTGGTCAGTGCCTGTCCCGATGCGGCCGTCAGCCTGCGCCTGCTGTGCCGCGAGCGGCATTATGCCGTGCGCCTGGCGACCTGGCAGGCCCGTGCCTACCAGCAGTTGAACGACGCCTACCAGCAGGCCCTCGACGGCTGTTGGGTGGCGCTGCAGGCGTCGTGCGTCGATCAAGTCGGTGGGTTGGTGGAACGCCTGGTCGCGGTGCTGCAGGCTGAGCTGCTGAACGCGGTGCAGGCGCAGTTCCCGGATGACAGCGACCAGGCGCGACGCCGCGCCCTGCAGCTGGAACCCTGGCTGCGCCGCGCCCTGCCCTGGCAGCACGGTGTGTGGGCCTGTGCCCGTGCCGATCAGGCGGTCGATGGGCTGCCCCTTGGCGAACAGGGCCAGGCGCAACCGGGCATCGAGTTGCTTCAGACCGCGCAATGGCGCCTGACGCTGGCCCTGGACCCGCAGTGCACGGCTCGCCTCTGGTACCTGCTGCGCAGCGGCGGCCGCCTGTGGTTGGGCGAAGAGCGGCGGATCCCGGTGTTCGCCGAGGACAGCGCCCTGGATGAGCTCTGGCAGGCGCTGCGCCACCAGTCGCTGGCGCCCGACCCGCAATAGCCCTCCAGGGTCGAGACGCGCCACCGTTAGCTGGCCGATCGATTACCGGTGGTGCCGCCCGGGGCCGTCGAGTAACCCGCCTGCCGAATCCGCAACGGCTGTCGCCGGCGCCGGGCCGCTGGGGTCTGACCGCCGCAGGCGCGCCTGGGGTGTTGGCACGGGCCGGCGTGCCGAGTGCGTCCTGATCAAGATGGTTAAGGTTGCGGGCGGTCCATGCGCGTTAGGTCATCGCCTGTGGGCGACGAGGTCGCCCTGCCCGGGGTTTTTGAAGGACAGTTGGGCGCGACCCGCAGGCCGCGCCCCGAGCTTCAGAAGGTGGCGATCGGGTAGACCGTGTTGAGGGTCCAGACCCCCATGAGTTGATTCAGGTAACCGCGCAGGGTGAAGGGAAAGCCGCTTTCGCCCGTGCAGTAACCCACTGCGCCGACGCTCGGCGCCGAGGGGCCGGCGAACCAGTTCCCCGGAGCAGCCAGGGCCGCGGGGCTATAGGGGTGCATATAGGCGTAGCGAATCGAGGCCACCACCTGTTGCTGGGTGCAGCTATCGGGATAGAAGGTTGAAGGCGCGGCCTTGGCCACCCAGGCATTGGTAACGGTATTGAACACCTGAATGCCATTGGCCACATACCGGTAGGGGGCGGGATGGTTGTTGCCGGGCGGCACGATAAACAGCTGGCCCGCGGTGATGCGCGCGGCTTGTTGGGCGGTGGGTGCCGTGCCCAGCAGGGGGTCGTGGCTATTGGGGCGGGAGTGATACCCCACCGCGAGGCCGGCCCCATTGATTTCGCCACAGAAGACATGCCGCTGGTTGATCTGCGGGTTGATCCGGCTGTTGGCGATCGGCGCGTTGCTGACCTGCACCGGGATGGGGTTGACCGCCAGCGAACCGGCGGCGCAGTTGATCTGGGCGCTGGCCGACAGGCTGAACAGGGCGGCTGTCAGGCCAAGTGGTAGCGTGGGTAGTCTGTGCATGGTGTCACTCCTCGATAAGCGGGACGGCTGTCCCACTGTCAGGACGCCACGGCTGCGCGGTTGTGAATCGCCCCCGTGCCGGCCAAGGTCACTGGCCAATCGGGGGGGCGTGACCGTGCATCAACAGACGCTGGACCCTGAGGCGGTTTCGGCTGAGCTGCCGACTAACGGGAGGACCGGGCGCGGCCGGTCGGTCGCCCTGCCGACGGGAGGTCGCAGCAATGCCGACGCCAGCCCCTGGCTGAGGGGCTCTCGCCGGCGTCGCTTCGCCCGGCGCTCGAGCGCCACCGGGAAAACTCTTTTCACAAGTCATGGCATGGCGGCGTCAGGAGAGGCAAGTCACGGCGCTTGGCCGCGGCTTCAATCGGAACGAAAGGAGTTGGACCATGACCGTTTTTAATCTGAACTTCGCTGTCGATGACATGGAAGGCAAAACCGTGCTGGTGTTCCTCAAGCCGCAACGTCCGCAACGCGACTACCGCATTCATGCTTGGCAGGTGCTGACCGGCTCCGCAGGCTCCACTGAGTCTTTCGACTACCAGGCGGTTATCGAGACGGACGTCACGACCCTGGGCGATCGGGACAATCAGATCATTTCCGGTCGCCGTCAGGTGGCGCCTGGGCAATTGCTGCAGGCCATCAGTCCGGACAAGTTGTCGCCGTTCCTGCAGCCGGCGCCGGCCTCGCTGGCCCTGGAAAAGCTGACGCCCCAGCAGTGCGGGGTGATCAACAAGACCAACCCGTACCTGCAGTTCGACAGCAACTGGTACGTCAACGGTCGTCCGGTGGTGACCATGCCCCTGGTCGATGCGCAGATGACGGTCAGCTTCGAATACGAGCCGAACTTCTACTTCATGGTGGCCACGCCACCCATGGTCGGGCAGACCTATATCGTGCAGAACTTTTCTGACATGACCAAGTACGTGGCGCCCATTACCGCTACCGAGGTGGATGTGAGCCTGACCCGCACCAATGGGCTCTGGAGCTTCGACTTCCTCGCCAGCTGAGGATGCTCGACGCGGCGCCGAACCGGCGCCGCGTCGCTCCTTTCCAGAACTGGCAGGTCGTTTTGGTACCCTTGCCGTTCCAATCGCGACAGCGGTGCCGCCCCCTTGGTTCACCCCGCCTTTGGTTGGGGGCGCAAGCGCGGCGAGCGGTCTTGAGTAGAGGCGACCTGGGTTGCAACACCCTTGCAACAATCAGGATCGATGCTCAATTCCAATAACAATCCGAGCGCACCCTTATGAACACCACCCTCACCGCAATGGCCGTCGGCCTTGGCCTGTCCCTTCTCACCCAGCAGGCCAGTGCCTGGTCACAACCCACCCACAAGAACATCGTCAAGGACGCCCTGGCCTTTATGAACTCGGCAAACGCCAGCGCCGACATGCGCCGGGCCTACCAGTTTTATGTCGGTGCCGCCGGCAGCGAGGCGCGGGCCGGGGAGATCCTCGGTCAGGCGGCCTACGACGTCGACGACTTCAAGGACACCCGCCTCGGTGGCTGGTGGATCGGCTACGAACACGCCCCGCTGTTCGGCGCGGCCGCCGCCATCGTCAACTACACCTCCTACTGGCATTTCATCAATATGGGTCGCCAGGGCGATGTGCACGGCAATGACCGTGGCGGCTATGACTACCGCTACCACAAGGTCGACGGTGGCATCGCCGATGTCGACTGGTACGCCATGGTGTACCTGTACAACCGCGAGCTGAAAAAGGACGACTTCAACAGCACCGAGGCGCACTACCGCCAGGGCACGGTCTCCAATTGGTCGGAACATTACGGCGACTTCCAGACCACCGCGTTCCAGCCCATCGATAACCTGGCCAAGTACTGGTTCGAACAGTTCCAGGCCGCGCCTTCGCTGCAGACCCTGGGTTATGCCCTGCATGCCACCGGCGACGTGGCGCAGCCGCACCACACCTGGATCACTTCGGCCAATGGTCACTCGAGCTGGGAAGGCTGGGTCGACGACCGCTATTTCAGCGAGCAACTGAACAACCCGACCGCGGTGGCCAACCTGGTCAGCGGCTATGACGCGGGCAAACCGGTGCGCGACCTGCTGACTCAGACCGCCCAGGTGGCCTACCAGCATCCCGAACCGCTCTATGACAGCAGTAACGCGACCCGCCTGCGCCTGGCCAAGGTGCTGATCCCGGAGTCCATCGCACTGACAGTCACGGTGCTGACCAAGGGCGCCAACACCTTCTACAGCCAAGGTGCGCTGTAACCCTCGGGGGCCGGCTCGCGGGCCGGGCCCCAGTCTGAGGCGCGCGACGCAGGTGTTGGCCCTGCTGACTGTCCTGGGACCTTGCCTGGCCATGGCGACCACTAGCCCGGTGCGCGACATCCAGGTCGACGGCGAGCGCCTGCCGGGCAAAAGCATCGAGCTGCTGCAGCAGGCCTTGACCCGAGTGAAGTTCAACACCGACAGCCGTCAGCTGCGTCGGGGCCTGGTGGAGAATCGCCTGCTGGCACGGGCGGTCGAGGGCGAGTTGAACGACGCCAGCCGCCAGGGCCTGGATGCCTTGATCGACGAGGAGGCCGCCAGCCTGGTGGAGCGGGTCTACGGCCAGCGCTTGCAACGCGATATCGCGCCGTTCCTGCGCGAGCCGCAGCCCCTGGACAGCGCCACCTTGCGCCAGGTGCTGGCCCCCCGCAGCCAGGGCCTGGTGATCAACAGCCTCGCGCTCAGCGCGGTTCAGCAGCAGGCGGCGCAGCGCACCGCCCTGTTGGCCTGGCAGTTCCCCGGCCAGCCCAGCCGCCAGCTCAACCTGCTGGAGCTGTACCAGGGCGTCTCGGTGCAGGGCCAGGTGGAGCTGCAACAGGGCAATCTGCGGTACCTGGCGCAGCAGGTCCAGGCGTTGGTGCAGCGCGACTACGCTTGGTATCAGCTCGGTCAGCAGGGGTTCAGCCCGGATGAGCAGGCCGGCGTTCGGCAGTTGGTGCGCGACAAGCTGATCCGCCATCGTTACCTGCACCAGATCGGCCTGTACAACGATTTTCACCATGAAACCGAGGCGCTGCGCGCGCTGGCGCGGCGGGTCAGCGACGCCGATGCAGCCGCCTATTACCAGGCCCATCAGGCCGACTACCGCAATGTCGCCCAGGTGCGTGCCGCGCATATCCGCCTGGCGGATCAGGCGCACGCGGACCGGGTGTATGCCGAGCTGCAGCAGGGCCTGGCGTTCGATCAGGCGGTGTTGCGTTATTCCCTGGCCGAGGACAAAGGGCGCACGCCACCGGGCGACCTGGGCCTGATCCGCCACGACGACGGGCAACTGGACTTTCTGCGCAAGGCCGCGTTGATCCAGAAGGCCGACAGCCTGTCGCAGCCGATGCTGATCGACGGGGCGTTCGAAATCATCCAGGTGCGCGAACGGCAAGACCGACAGCTGCCGCTGAGCGACCCGAGTGTGCGCTTTGAAATCAACCAGGCGGTGGCACGCCAGCAGCTGGCCGCGCAGTTCGAGGCGCGCGTGCAGGCGCTGTTGGCCGTGGCCAAGGTGGAGGGCGCATGAAGGCCTGGCTGGCGATGGCGCTCTCGGCGGTGCTGAGCCTGGTGGCCGGGGCGGCCTGGTACGGTTCGCCGGTGCCTGCCCCCGCACCCGTGGTGGGGCCAACCGCGGCCGCGTCCAGTCGGCCGCCGCTGCCCGCCCAGGCCCCGGCGCCGCGGGTGGCGCGGCCCGCTGCCGGGACGCAGGCCGAGGCCGAACGGCCCGTGGCGCAGCAGGTCGTGCCCGAGGACGGCGCCCCCATGACTGCCGAACAGGCCCAAGGCCTGATGGCGCTGATGGCCACCGAAGGCGACCCGCGCAGCCCGGCCCTGCAGCCCAGCCGTCCGCGGGTACGGGCCTCGGCGGCCGAGCTGGCTGATCCGGCGCTCTATGCGCAGTTCGAGGACCGTCAGGCTCGCGAGGAAATCCTGGCCTATACCGCCGGGGTGCAGCAGATCCCCTTGATCCGCGAGCGCATCGAGCAGGCCGCGCAAAGCGGCGAGCGCAGTGCCCAGGAACTGGACGAGGCGCGCGCGGCGCTGCAGCAGCTCGAGCAGCTGCAGACCCAGTTGCAGCGCGAAGCGCCGCAGCTGCTACCCGGCGTGCCTTAGCCGCGCGGGCGGACGAACCGCAGGGCGGTCTCGGCGCGCCGTACAGCGACAGCCCGCCGCGAGTGAACGCCTGCCTTTGGCCAGGGCATAGCTTGCTGCACGCGGTGCCACAGGGCTTCTTACTAAGCCTCGTAAAGCTCCAGCGGCAGCCCATCAGGGTCGGCGAAAAAGGTGAACCGCTTGCCGGTCAGCTCATCGGTGCGGATCGTCTCGACAGCCACGCCCTGGCCCTGCAGGTGCTCCACCGCCGCGGCCAGGTCGCTGACCGCGAAGGCCAGGTGGCGCAACCCCTGGGCTTCCGGTCGCGAAGGGCGCGGCGGTGCGCCGGGGAAGGAAAACAGCTCCAGTTGCGTGCCGTCCCCCAAGACCAGATCGAGCTTCCAGGAGTCACGCTCGGCCCGGTAGGTCTCGGCCACCACGCGCAATCCCAGTACCTGGGTGTAGAAGTGCCGCGCGCGGGGGTAGTCCGAGCAGATCAGGGCGATATGGTGCAGGCGGTGCAAGTCCATGGGTCGGTGTTCAGCTCAAAGCCTTACCCTAAAGCGCTTGTGCGCTCGGGTAAAGCTGGTCCGCCGCGGAGTCCCGAGGTTCAGCCCAGGCTCAACGCCACCTCGTCCGCCGCCCGTTGCCCCGCGCGCACCGCGCCCTCCAGGTAGCCGCACCAGACCCCGGAGGTCTCGGTACCGGCCCAGTGCAGTGCGCCGACCGGCTCACGCAGCGCCTGGCCATAACGGCTCAGCACCCGGGGTGGCAGCGGCGAGACGCAGCCGGCGGTCCAGGCCTCCGCGGACCAGTCCTGCTCGACATAACCCAGCGGGGCGCGTGCGGCTTCGCCGAACAGCTGCGCCAGCTCCTCGAGCACCCGTGCGCGCCGGCGCTGGGGGTTGGCGCGCTCGAGCTCTGGGTCGAGAAAGGCCAGCAGGATGCCGGCACCCGATGGCGGGCTGCTGTCGAAGGTGAACTGCACCAAACCCTGGTTGATCAAACCGGCACCCGAGAGGGCCTCCTGGCGCCAAAAGGGCGTTGCGTAAACCACATGCACCTTCATGCCGCTGCTGGCACCCCAACGTTTCTGCAGGTCGCGACGGGCCCTGGGCAGGGCCGGGGAAAAGCCGATGCGCGCGGCATCGGTCGGCATCATCGCCACTATTACCCGCCGCGCGCCGATTATCCCGGCATCGGTGTACAGGCGCACCTGTGGACTGTGCAGGCCGACGATGCGGCGCACCGGCGCGCCGAGCAGCAGGCTGGGTTTGAGCTGGGCGGCCAGGCGCAGCGAGAGCGCCTGAGCCCCACCCTGCAGGCGGTACTGCTGGGCATCGCTGTCCAGCGCGGCAAAACCACCGGCCGAGTGCAGGTAGAACAACAACCACAGCAGCGAAACATCCTGTGGGCGGGCATTCAAGGTGCTGGCCAGGGTGCCGGAGACGGTATCCACCGCCGCGTTGCTGGCCCCTTGGGCATTTAACCAGCACTGCACGCTAAGGGCGTCCTGGCTGGCCGCGTCGGGGCCGGACCAGGGGGCGTCCAAGGGCACCTGGGCGGCCAGCCGCTCGAGTTCGCCGCAGATCCGCAGGCTGTCGGCGTCAGGCGTCGAATGGGGGTCGAGGACCAGGCGCTGTTGGTCGTAGACCAGTACGAACCGGCCCTCGGCATACTGCGGGAGCATGGGTACCCCCAGTTCTTCGGCCAGCGCCATGACCGCCGTCTGATTGCCGCCGACCCATTGCGCGCCGCCATCCAGGCTATGACCGGCGACCGTCTGGTTGAGGGTGCGGCCACCGACGCGCGGGCGCGCCTCCAGCACTATGACCCGCCGTCCGGCGTCCACCAATTGGCGCGCGGCCACCAGACCGGAAAGCCCGGCGCCAACTATGGCCACGTCGAAGTCGCCGAACGCCGCCTCCTGCGCCTGTTGCTGGCCGCCCGCGTGGACCGCGCGGGCCAACCCGGCCAGCAGGCCGATGCCCCCCAGGCGCAACAGCTCGCGGCGAGCCAGTTTCGAAAAATCCATTAATCGATAGCGCATACAGGTGATCTCTTGGTAACCAAGTTGGGTGAGGCCAGAAAAAGGCCCGCTAAGGGCCTGGGGTGACAGCAGTCAGTTGCCGCGAACGGTGGCCAGGTAGAACGGCAACGGATCCTTGCCGGTCGCCAGCTGTTTGGCCAGGGCGTGATAGAACCAGCGCAGCTCGGCAGGGGACGCGCCCAGTGGGGTGTCATCCGCCGGATCGCCGGCCGCCGGATCGCCAATCGCGGGATCCTCGGCCGCTTCGTGGCTGCGTTGCCAGCGGCGCCAGAGCGCCATTTCCATCTGCAGGATGCGGTTCTTGCCCATGCGGGTGATGTGGCGCCAGAAGGCGTCATCCAGCGTCCGGGCGCGCACCTCGTCGGGATCGGCCGGGCAGGCTTGCACCAGTTGCAGCAGGGCCTGGCGTTCGGCCTGGGTCGCGCGGCGCGCGGCGGCTTCGAGCAAGCCAATGGCATACAGTGCCTGGTACTCCTGCAGCTCTTGCTGCAGCTGCGCCGCGCCATCGCGCAACTGCGCGCCATAACGCAGCAGCAGCTCCAGTACCCGGGCGTCAGCCAGGGCCGGATCCAGTACGCGACTGGCCCCGCCCTGGCGCACTTCCACCAGGCCGACGTCCTTGAGCTTGTGTACCGCCTGCCGAACGATGATCCGCGAGACGCCGTAGCGTTCGGCCAGCACCCGCTCGGGTGGCAGGCTGTCGCCGGGCGCCAGGCTGCCGTTGAAGATCTCGATAAACAGGCCCTGCAGGGCCGCGTCGGCGGCATGGGGGCGGGGTGGAGTGCGGGTCGATTCGGTCATGCCCGTAGATTGGCTTGGTAACCAAGTTTGGTCAAGGCACAGATACACTTATTTGTGGCCGTTGAAGCCGCTAGCACCAGCCTGAGCTTTTGTACGCCGCCGACTCGCGGTACCCTGGCGCCCTCGCCGGCAGACTACGCTGGTCGCCGGTTTACTACCGCCCGTCATGGGTTTTTTCAGCCTGTTGGTGAAGTGAGTGGCCTTTTGAAGATTCGTTTGTCGTTGGCCGGTGTGCTGCTTGCATGCAGCAGCCTGTTTATGCCGCCGCTGTCCGCCGCGGAAAAGAGCGTGGTCAAGGCGACCCAGGAACTGGCGGCGGGCAGTGCCCTGCTGGTCGACCTGAAAACCAATGAAGTGCTGTATTCCAGCAACCCCAACCTGGTCCTGCCGATCGCCTCGGTAACCAAGCTGATGACCGCCATGGTCACCCTGGATGCCAAGCTGCCGCTGGACGAAGTCCTGCCGGTACATATCAGCGAGACGCCCGAAATGAAGGGGGTGTTTTCCCGGGTTCGGGTGGGCAGCGAACTGACCCGCCGCGACATGCTGCTGCTGGCCCTGATGTCTTCGGAAAACCGCGCGGCGGCGAGTCTGGCGCACCACTACCCGGGCGGGCGGCCGGCGTTCGTGCGGGCCATGAATGCCAAGGCCAAGGCGCTGGGCATGGCGCAGACCCGTTATGTCGAGTCGACCGGGCTGTCGGAGCGGAACGTGTCCACCGCCCACGATTTGTTGCTGCTGCTCAAGGCCAGCCAGCAGTACCCACTGCTCGGTCAGTTCAGCACCACTCGTGAGCAGACCGTGGCCTTTGCCAAACCCAATTACAGCCTGGGTTTTCGCAATACCAACCATCTGGTGCACAAGACCGACTGGAGCATCCAGCTGACCAAGACCGGCTACACCGACGAAGCGGGTCATTGCCTGGTGATGCGCACCGTAATGGCCAACCGGCCCGTGGCCTTTGTGGTGCTGGACGCCTTTGGCAAATTCACCCATATGGCCGATGCCAGCCGCCTGCGCCGCTGGCTGGAAACCGGCAAGATCACCCCGGTGCCACCCGCCGCGGTGCATTACCGCCAACTGAAAACCGCCCAGCGCCAGGCCGCGGGATAACCACCGCTTCGGCGCTGACGAGCAGGCAACAAAAAGCCGCTGCGGGGCAGCGGCTTGGGTGTGGCGGCGGGGCTTAGCGACGGGCGCCGCGCACGCCTTCGGCCAGGGCCGCGCACAGGCTGAGCACGCCGTCCACCGCGTGCGCCGGTGAGCTGGCCTTCTCGATCTGGTCGATCAGCGCCGAACCCACCACCACCCCATCGGCCAGGCGGGCGATGGTCGCCGCGTGTTCCGGCGTGCGGATCCCGAAACCGATGCACAGCGGCAGGTCGGTGTGTCGGCGCAGGCGGGCCACCGCCTGTTCGACGTGCTCCAGGGTGGCCGAACCGGCGCCGGTGACCCCGGCCACCGACACGTAGTAGACGAAGCCGGAGCTGCCGTTGAGCACCTTGGGCAGACGCTGGTCGTCGGTGGTGGGCGTGGTCAGGCGGATAAAGTCCAGGCCAGCAGCCTGGGCCGGGTCGCACAGGTCGACATTATGTTCCGGCGGCAGGTCGACCACGATCAGGCCATCGACGCCAGCCTCCTTGGCTTCGGCGATAAAGCGCGGCACGCCGTATTTGTGGATCGGGTTGAAATAGCCCATCAGCACCAGCGGCGTGTGCTGATTCTCGGCGCGAAACTCGCGGACCATCTGCAGCGTCTTGCGCAGGTCCTGCTTGGCGTTCAAGGCGCGGATATTGGCCAACTGGATGGCGGGGCCGTCGGCCATCGGGTCGGTAAAGGGCATGCCCAGTTCGATCACGTCGGCGCCGGCCTTGGGCAGGCCCTTGAGAATGGCCAGGGCGCTGGCGTAGTCCGGGTCCCCGGCGGTGACGAAGGTCACCAGGGCGGCGCGGTTTTCTTGCTTGAGGGCAGCGAAACAGCGTTGCAGGCGGCTCATCAGTGTGTCTCCTGCGCGTCGAGGTCCATATGGTGCATCACGGTTTGCATGTCCTTGTCGCCACGGCCGGACAGGTTGATCACCATCAGGTGATCCTTGGGCAGGCCGGGGGCGCGTTTGAACACTTCGGCCAGGGCATGGGCGCTTTCCAGGGCCGGGATGATGCCTTCCAGACGGCAGCAGCGGTGGAAGGCATCGAGGGCTTCGTCGTCGGTGACCGAGGTGTATTCGACGCGGCCGATCTCGTGCAACCAGGCGTGTTCCGGGCCTATGCCGGGGTAGTCCAGGCCGGCTGAAATGGAGTGGGCGTCGATGATCTGGCCATCCTCGTCCTGCAGCAGGAAAGTGCGGTTGCCGTGCAGCACGCCCGGTACACCGCCGTTGAGGCTGGCGGCGTGCTTGCCGGTCTCGATGCCATGGCCGGCCGCTTCGACGCCGATGATCTTGACGCTGGCGTCATCCAGGAACGGGTGAAACAGGCCCATGGCGTTAGAGCCACCACCGATGCAGGCGATCAGGCTGTCGGGCAGCCGACCTTCCTTCTCGAACAGCTGCTCGCGGGTTTCCTTGCCGATCACCGACTGGAAGTCACGGACCATGGCCGGGTACGGGTGCGGACCGGCCACGGTACCGATCATGTAGAAGGTGTTGTCGACGTTGGTGACCCAGTCGCGCAGGGCTTCGTTCATCGCATCCTTCAGGGTGCCGGTGCCGGCCACCACCGGGATCACGGTGGCGCCCAGCAGTTTCATGCGAAACACGTTGGCCTGCTGGCGGTCGATGTCGGTGGTGCCCATAAAGATCACGCAGTCCATGCCAAAACGCGCGGCCACGGTGGCGGTGGCCACGCCGTGCATGCCGGCGCCGGTCTCGGCGATGATGCGTTTTTTACCCATGCGCCGCGCCAGCAGGACCTGGCCGATGCAGTTATTGATCTTGTGCGCGCCGGTATGGTTGAGCTCTTCGCGCTTGAAGTAGATCTTCGCTCCGCCGCAGTACTCGGTCAGGCGTTCGGCGAAATACAGCGGGTTGGGCCGGCCGACGTAGTCGCGCTGAAAATAGGCCAGTTCCTCGAGGAAAGCCGGATCGCACTTGGCCGCTTCGTACTCGCGGGCCAGGTCATGGATCAATGGCATCAGGGTCTCGGCCACGTACTGACCGCCGAACGCGCCGAACAGGCCGTTGCTGTCCGGTCCCGCACGGTAATGGGTTTGAGTCTGGGTCATACGGGGCTCCCGCTGGAAAGGTCGATGGCGCCTACTCTAGGCGCGACAGGCTGCCGAATAAAGCGATAAGATCGCCACGATCTGTTAGGAAAACTCACATGTTTCCCGAGGCCCTCCCCCATGAGCCGTGACCTGCCGCCCCTCAACGCGCTTCGCGCTTTCGACCTGGTGGCTCGGCTGCAAAGCGTCAGCCTGGCGGCGGCGCAGTTGCACGTGACCCATGGGGCGGTCAGCCGGCAGCTGCGGGTGCTCGAAGAGGCGCTGGGTTGCGCCCTGTTCAGCAAGGAGGGGCGCGGCCTAAAACTCACGGCTGCCGGTGTGCGCCTGGCCGCGGTGGCCGCCGACAGCCTGGAGCGCCTGCGCCTGGTCTGCGCCGAGCTGCGCCAGGGCGGCGAGGACGCACCGTTTCTGCTGGGTTGCTCGGGCAGCCTGCTGGCGCGCTGGTTTATTCCGCGTCTGGACCGGCTTAACCGCGAGTTGCCGGAACTGCGTCTGCACCTGTCCGCCAGCGAGGCGGAACCCGATCCACGGCGGCCCGGGGTGCAGGCCACCTTGCTCTTCGCCGAGCCGCCCTGGCCGGCGGATCTGCGGGTCTTCGAGCTGGCCGAGGAGCGTATCGGCCCGGTCCTCAGCCCGCGTTATGCCGGCCATGCGGCGCTGCTCGGCGCAGCGCCTGCGGCCTTGCTCGGCGAGTCGTTGCTGCACACCACCTCGCGGCCCCAGGCCTGGCCCAACTGGGCCCGGCATAACCGCCTGGACCCTCAGGCGTTGCGCCTGGGCCAAGGCTTCGAGCACCTCTACTACTTGCTCGAAGCGGCCGCGGCCGGGCTTGGGGTGGCGATCGCACCGCAGCAGCTGGTGGCCGACGACCTGGCCAGTGGCCGTTTGGTCGCGCCCTGGGGGTTCGTCGAAACCGCCGCGCGCCTGGTGCTGTGGATGCCCGAGCGCCAGGCGGATCGCCGTGGCGAAGCGCTGGCGGCCTGGCTGCGGCGGGAACTGGCCGGGTGATCTAGGCTGCGCTGAGGCGCGTTTAATCTGAACTCTGGGGCGCCGTTGCGCTTCTGATGGGAAAGCGCCCAGCACAGGAGAAACACATGTCCGATCATCACACCTACAAGAAAATCGAAGTCGTCGGTACCTCCAAAGTTAGTATCGAGGATGCGATCAACAATGCCTTGAGCGAGTGCGCGAAGTCGGTGCGCAATATGGACTGGTTCGAAGTCACCGAGACCCGCGGCCATATTCTCGAGGGCAAGGTGGCTCACTATCAGGTCACGCTCAAGGTGGGCTTTCGCATTGGCGATAGTTAAGCGGTCGTTGAACAACCCAGGCGAGGCGGCCGCGACGCCGTAGCGGCAACGCCGGTGATTTTTCCATGGCCTGTTAGCCGTCGAGCCGACCTTTCGCTACGCTGGGTCAGGCAGGACACACGTGCAGTGGCAGTGGGCCAAACCAGACCTCGCGCGTCGTGCATGGCTTGTAGTCATGCATTGAGGGCGCCTGCCCTCCGCAGTCCGCTCGCTGGAGCGTCAATATTCATCCTGAGGGAGCGTCGTGATGTTGAAGAGAGCAATGGTTGCAGTGGGCCTGATGGCCCTGGCCGGTTCGGCGTTCGCCGCCAAACCCTGTGAAGAACTGAAAGCGGAAATCGACGCCAAACTGCAGGCCAAGGGCGTCAGCGCCTACAGCCTGGAAATCGTCGACAAGGGCAGCGTCACCGACAAGACGGTGGTGGGCAGCTGTGAAGCGGGAAGCAAGGAAATCGTCTACAAGCGCGGTTGACCCTGAGTCAGCGCCACCGTCATCCCGTCAGGGGTGACGGTTTTTTTTGCCTTTTGGCCGGCAGGTGCAGACGGTCTTCAGCCCGAGCCCGAGGCGTTTTCGCTCTCCCAGTCAGGCTCGGCGGCCAGGCGCTCGACCAAAAAATCCAGCAGGGCGCGCAAGGCTGGCGATTGCTGGCGGCGTGAGCCATAGAGCGCGTAAATCCCCAGGACCTGGGGTTGCCAGTCCCGCAGCAGTGCTTTCAATTGGCCACTGCGCAGCAAGGGCGCCACCGAATACAGGGGCTGCAGACTGATACCGGCCCCGGCCAGGGTAGCTTCTACCAGGACGGTCGATTCATTGGCGCTCAGCGTGCCGCCCACCGGCACTGCCAGCGGCTCACCCGCCCGTTCGAACTGCCAGAGGCTGCGGCCAAAATAGGAGTAGGTCAGGCAGTTGTGCCGGCTCAGCTCCTGCGGCCGCAGGGGCTCGCCCCGCTCGGCCAGATAGGCCGGGGCCGCGCAGACCACCGACCGGCAGCTGGCCAGCGGGCGGGCGATCAGGTTGGGGTCCAGCTGGTTGGTGATGCGCACCGCCAGGTCGATCCGCTCTTGCACCAGATTGACCGCCTGACCACCGATCTGCAGGTCGATGGCCGTGCCGGGGTAACGCCGCAGGTAGGCGCTTACCGTGCGCGCCAGCCAGGCCTGGGCAAACGACTGGCTGCAGGCGATGCGCAGGGTACCGCGTGGGGTGGTATCGCCCCGGCTACCGGTGGCTTGCAGGCTGTCGGCCAGGCTCAACAGCTCGCGGCACTGTGGCAACAGTTCTTCGCCGGCATGGGTCAGGCTTAATTTGCGGGTACTGCGGTGCAGCAGGCGGGCCCCGACCCACTCCTCCAATTGCGCCAGGTAACGCGACACCATGGCCCGTGACAGGCCCATGGCGTCCGCCGCGGCCGTCTGGCTGCCGCGTTCGAGCACTTCTACAAACACCCGGGTGGCGGTGAGACGGTCCATGATTAGCCCCTTTTGTGCAACAAATCTGCCCAAATTATGGGGCTTTTTGTACGGTTTGATGCAACTACCATGGCGCCTTTCCTCGTTGCCTCTATGGAGGCCGCAATGTTCGGTCAACGTTTGTTTCGCTCGCTGGTGGTGATGACCGCCGTGCTCGGTCTGTTCAGTGGGCGCCTGTGGGCGGCCGCCCCGCCCTTGCAACTGGAGGTGTACAACCCCGCTGAAAAGGCAATTTTCCCGGTGTCCTCTGTCCTGGTCAGCGGTGAGAAGGACCTGCTGCTGATCGACGCGCAGTTCGCCCGGGGCGATGCCGAGCGACTGGTGCAGCGCATCAGGGCCAGCGGCAAGCGCTTGGTGACCATCTATATCAGCCATGGCGATCCCGACTTCTATTTCGGCCTGGATGTGCTGCAGGACGCCTTTCCCGGGGTGAAGATTCTGGCCAGTGCTCCGACCATCGCCCATATCGAGGCCACCCGCCAGGCCAAGCTGGCCTACTGGGGACCGATCCTCAAGGACGACGCGCCCAGCCGGGTGGTGGTTCCGCAGCCGCTGCAAGGCGACCGCCTGCAACTCGAAGGCCAGACGCTGCAGGTGCTGGGTCTCGAGGGTGCCGCGCCGGACCGTAGCCTGGTTTGGATTCCGGGCCTCAAGGCCCTGGTGGGTGGCGTGTTGTTCGAGACCAACCTGCATGTCTGGATGGCCGATACCCAGAGCGAGGAAAGCCGTCGTGCCTGGCGTGAAGCCTTGGAGCAGCTGGCCGCCTTGCAGCCGCAGCGAGTGATCCCCGGGCATTTCCTCGGCGAACAGCCGTCGGCCCAGCAGGCCCTGCAGTTCACCCGCGATTACCTGCTGGCGCTGGAGGCCGAGCTGCCAAAGGCCAAGGATTCCGCCGCCTTGATCAAGGCCATGCAGGACCGTTACCCGACCCTGGAGGGCGTCGACTCCCTGGTGCTGAGTGCCAAGGTGCTCAAGGGGGAAATGCAATGGCCCTGAGCGGCTAGCCCTGGCTGCCAAGGGCGGCCGTTGTGCCCTCGGCCTCGCGCTGGCCTTGGCCGGCGCGCACCGCCTGGAGTAACCTAGCGTTTTACTCGGATAAGCACGGCTCGCCCTTGGATCCGCTCCAAGGGCTTCCAGGCCGTTGCTGGCGCGGCGCAGGGGTGCCCGTCGGCAATCCACCCATCGCACAGGGAGCGCCCATGACCCGCTTGGCAGCGATCAAGATTTCCACCCTCGACCTGGCCCCGATTCGCGACGATGACCGCGGTCCCGGTCAAGCCTTGCACAACTCGCTGGCGCTGGCCCGGCACGTGGAGAAACTCGGTTACACCCGTTTCTGGGTGGCCGAGCACCATAACATGGACGGTATCGCCAGCTCCGCCACTGCGGTGCTGATCGGTCACCTGGCGGCCGGCACCTCGACCCTGCGGGTCGGGGCGGGCGGCGTGATGTTGCCCAACCATGCGCCCTTGGTGATCGCCGAGCAGTTCGGCACGCTGGCCACGCTCTATCCGGGGCGTATCGACCTGGGCCTGGGGCGGGCGCCCGGGGCCGATGGCTACACGGCACAGGCGCTGCGCCGGGAGCGCTCCGGCAGCGCCGACGATTTCCCTCAGGATCTGGAGGAGCTGCAGGCCTACCTGGGGCCGCGCACCCCCGGCCAGCGGGTGATCGCCATGCCCGGCAGCGGCACCGAAGTGCCTATCTGGCTCCTTGGCTCCAGCCTGTTCAGCGCGCAGTTGGCCGGCCTCAAGGGCTTGCCCTATGCCTTCGCCTCGCACTTCGCGCCGCGTCTGATGCACGAGGCGATCCGCGTCTACCGCAACCATTTCAAGCCCTCGGCGGTGCTCGACAGGCCCTATGTGATGTTGGGGGTGCCACTGGTGGCCGCCGACAGCGATGAGCGCGCAGCCTATCTGGCGACGTCGGCCTATCAACGTATCCTGGCCCTGATCCGTGGCCATAGCCTGGTGCAACGGCCGCCGGTGGAAAGCATGGAGGGCCTGTGGTTGCCTCACGAAAGAGAGGCGGTGGGCAGCTTCTTCGGCATGGCGGTGGTTGGGGGCGCGGAAAAAGTCAGGGCCCGCCTGGAGGTGTTGCTGGAGCAGACCGAGGCCGACGAGTTGATTTTCACCGGTGACCTGTATGACTTCGCCGACCGCTTGCGCTCGTTCGAAATCCTCGCCCAGCTGCGCTGACCGGCCCTGGCTGCCGGCCGCCAGCCGTGGTGGGCAGCGGCAAGCCAGCGCCTCGACGTCCGAAAAGGGGCATGCCGCGCGCCTACCGGTCGTCCTTAAAGTCAATCAGCGGGCGTGACAAAGTGCACAATATCGTAATGATATCGCGTGGGTTTCCGGGTACTCAAGCAAGATAGCGGGTGAACGCCAATGGCCGGCGGTCCCTGCATATCCCGTTCGGTCTGGTGCAGGAAAGGTCAGTTTTTTCAGGGAGCGGCAGACATGTTCCAACTTGGACGGAAACCCTGGGTCTTGTTGTTTCTGTATGTGGTCGGTGTCAGCGGCTACATTTACTACCTGTACGGCGAGACCCAAAGCCTGATCAACGAGAGCATAAACAGCCGGCTGCTGCAGGCGGCGCTGGCGACCTCGGCGATTCTGGGCGACCGCTACCACGACAATCTGCTCGATAAGAGTTCCAAGTCCGAGGCCGAGGACCTGGATGCCATCCTGCGCCTGAGCAAATACAACCAGTCCATCGGCCTGGCTTTTGTCTATACCGTGGTCAAACGCCAGGGCGCCCTGTACCTGTCCAGTTCCAGTGCCTCCAGTGAAGAGATCCAGGGTGGGGATTTTGTCCGCTTCTTCGATCCCTACCCCGATGCCAGCCCCGAACTGGCGAAGAGTTTCGAGCGCAGCGATCCGACCTGGGTCGACTACTCGGATCATTGGGGCGACTTCCGCGCGGTCTTCGTACCGCTGCGTTCCCAGGACGGCAGCCTGTATGTCGCGGGGGCCGAAATGCCGCTCGCCGATTACCACCAACTGCTGCGCCAGGACTCGCTGCACCATATCGGCCTGGCCCTGCTGGTCTTTCTCGCCTTCGGCCTGTGGTTCGCCATCGACCTGTGGCGGGTGCGCCTGCACCTGCAGCAGCTGCAGCTCAACGAACAACGCCTGAAGCAGGCCAAGGATGCCGCCGAGGCCGCCGACCGCAGCAAAACCAAGTTCCTGGCGACCATGAGCCATGAAATCCGGACCCCGCTGTACGGGGTGATCGGCTCCAGTGAGTTGCTGATAGGCACCCCGCTGAATGCCGAGCAGAACGACTGGCTCAATACCATCCACTGCAGCGGTCAGGCCTTGCTCGCGTTGATCGACGATGTGCTCGATCTGGCCAAGATCGAAGCCGGCAAACTGGAATTGCGGCCGCGGGTGTTCGCTGTGCGCGAGTTGCTCGATGACAGCGCGCAGATGGTCCGCCAGCACTTGCTGGATAAGCCGGTGACGCTGCAGGTTCAGGTGGCGGGTGACGTCCCGGTGCTGATCAAGGCCGACGCCGAACGCCTGCGCCAGGTGCTGCTCAACCTGTTGGGCAATGCGGCGAAGTTCACCGAGGCGGGGGAGATCGTGCTGGCGCTGACGGTCCAGCAGGCAGGCCCGCGCACCCGCCTGACCTTTGCCGTGCGTGACACCGGCATCGGCATCGGTGCCGATCAACAGGACGGCCTGTTCAGTGCCTTTACCCAGCTTGAAGAAGGCAGCGGCCCGCGCCATCGGGGTTCGGGCCTGGGGCTGTCGATCTGCAAGAGCCTGGTGGAAGCCCTGGGCGGGGCACTGGCGTTCAGCAGCCAGAAGGGCGTCGGTTCGGTATTCTCTTTCTGCATCGCCGTGGAGCCTTTCCACCCGGTGGAAATACCGGTCGAGGACCGCCAGGATCAGGTCGAATTCACCCCGTCGTTCGCCCAGCGTTTTCCGCTGCGGATATTGCTGGCCGAGGACAACCCGGTCAACCAGCGTATCGCCGTGGCCATGCTGCAGAAACTGGGTTATCAGCCGGCGGTGGTGGCCGATGGCATGCAGGCCTTGGAGCGCTGCCAACGCGAATGCGCGGACGTCATTCTGATGGACATCAACATGCCCACCTTGGACGGGTTGCAAGCCACGCGTGGCATTCGCCTGCTGGACCGAGGCGAGGCCTGCTACATCGTGGCGTTTACCGCGAGCGCCTTTGCCAACGAGATCGAGCGTTGCCTGAGCGCCGGGGCCAGTGATTACCTGACCAAGCCGGTGACCCTGCAGAGCCTGGCGCGAGTGCTGCAACGGGCGGCGCGACACCGGCAGCGGTTACCGTCCGCCGCCGCTACCGGCACCTGAGTCAGCCTGTCGTGGTCAAGGCGCGAAGGCCATGACCGAGACCGGCGAGCCGGAACCGTCCTTGAGGCGCAGTACGCCGATCACCAGCGTGGTGCCCTTGGCCGGCAGCTGGTCGAGGTTGGTCAGGTTCTCCAGGATGATGCCGTTCTTGGCCAGCACCTGCATATTGGTACCAAAGGCTTCGTCCATGCCCGGGTCAGCCCCGTGGGTATCGATGCCAATACCGACGGCCTGGCGTTTTTCCAGCAGATACGCCGTGGTGTCGGCACCCACGCCGGGGAAATGCAGGCCCTTGTCGTCCTTGTTGAAGAAGCGTTCGGGATCCTTCCAGAAGGCTTGCCAGCCGGTGTAGAACACCACGATGCTGTCCGCGGCGATGCGCCCATTGGCACGTTCCCAAGCCTCGATATCGGCGATGGCCACCACATAGTCCGGGTTCTTTTTCGCCTGTTCGCGGACGTCGATCACCACCGCCGGACGGACCAGGGATTCGGGGCTGTAGGCGTCGATGCCGATGCCGTCGGGATGAAAACTGTTCGGTGCGTTCATATGGGTACCGCTGTGCTCGCCCATGCTGAAACGGCGCAGGAAATAGCCCTCCTTCGCCTGGGTGGCCACGGTCTCGAACTCGACCGGCGGGTCTCCTGGCCATAGCGGTATCGTCGGGCTGATCGGCTGGCTCAGGTCGATCACCTTGCGAAACTGGATGTTCTGCATTCCCTTGTCTCCTGCACTAACGGTTGCCGTGCCCGCTACCAGCAGGATGCTCAGCATCAGGCGGGAGGCACGTTGGATGACCCTGTTGTACTGCGGCGAGACAGCCGTGACCATTGGCGGATCCTTTCGATGGTGGAGGGACGAAGGCTCGCCCCTGGGCTCCCCGGTGACCCCGACCAGGTCATCCGGACTCAAGCGTGACGCGAGCGAACTGTACCGGTGGGCACCGTTGGTTGGAACCCGTGTGCAGCGATGCGAGGCCAGGTCTGGGGCGACAGTCCGGTAAATGGGTTCGAACTTGTGGCGCCGGGCTGCCTCTGAACTGAGGCAAGCCTTCCGATCCCCACTTTTGGAGTTTCCCATGAAAAAGACCGCATCGGCGCATTGGCAAGGTGGCATCAAGGACGGCAAGGGCCGCATCTCCACCCAGAGCGGCGCCCTGTCGAACAGCCCCTATGGATTCAATACCCGCTTCGAAGACCAACCCGGCACCAACCCGGAGGAACTGATCGGCGCAGCCCACGCGGGCTGTTTTTCCATGGCCCTGTCCAAGGAATTGGGTGACGCGGGGATGACCGCCGAAAGCATCGAGACCCAGGCCGAGGTGACCCTCGACAAGGTCGGCGGGGGATTCGCCATCACCGCGATCCACCTGTCGCTGCGGGCCAGGATTCCCGGTGCGGACCGCGCGGCCTTCGAAAAGGCGGTTGAAACCGCCAAGACCGGCTGCCCGGTGTCCAAGGTGCTGAACGCCGCAATCACCCTGGAAGCGGTGCTCGACGCCTGATCAGTTGGAGCACCTGGCCTGCTGGCGTTCATAGCGATCGAGCAGCGGCTGGGTACTCAAGCCGTGCAACAGGATACTCAGCGCCACCACCGACAGCGTCAGGCTGATGGTCGGATCGGCGTCCTCGGCCGACAGCCCGTGGTTCAACGCGTAGCCCAGGTAGTAGAGGCTGCCGATGCCACGGATGCCGAACCAGCCGAGCAGGCGTCGTTGGCGCGCCGTGACGTGAGGCCCACGCACCAACAGCCAGACCCCCAGCGGGCGAATCACGCAGAACAGCGCCAACCCCAGGGGAACCGCGCGCCAGTCCCAATGCAAGGCCAGCACGGCGCCGAGCAGGGTCACCAGCAGCACCTCCATGATGCGTTCGAGGATATGGCCGAACGACAGGATATCGCCGATCAATACGCCAGCGGCGACCTGGGGGTGCGCCTCCTGCTCCTCGAGCAGCTCGTGGGCCTTGTCCTCGACGCCCTCGCCGACCTTGGGCAGGGCCGGCACCACTTCCTCGGCCGGGATGGCCGATTGCCCCGAGGAGGCGATCTCCGCATGGCGCAGTCCCACGCCCGCGGCGAAGGTCGCCAGAAAGCCCCAGGCCCCGAGACTTTCGGCGAAAAAATAGGCCAGGGCGATCAGTGCCAGGGCCAGGAAATCATTGGGTGAATGGGCCGCGTCGGCATGCCGGGCGCGCAGGTAGATGGCCAGGCGCCCCACGGTCCGGCCGAGAAAAAAGCCGATCAACAGGCCCGCCGGCACCGCCCATAACAGCCGGTGGACCGCCCACTCGCCGACCCAGCCCTGCCAGCTGCCGCCGTGCTCGATCAGCAGCAGGGCAAAGATCACAAAGGGAAACGCCACGCCGTCATTGAAGCCGGCCTCGCCGGAGAGGCCATAACGCACCCGGTCGAAGTCGCGCGCGTGATTGACTTGCACCAGGCTGGCCAGCACCGGATCGGTAGGCGCCAGCAGTGCGCCGATCAACAAGGCCACGCCGAGGTTCAGGCCCAGGCCGTAGTGGCCGACCAGGGCGACCCCGACAATGCTCACCAGCATCACCGGACCGGCCAGCAGGTAGGCGCTGCGCCAGGCCGGGTGACGAAAGGGCAAGCGCAGTTTCATCCCGCCGATAAACAGCGAGACCAGCACCGCTACCTCCGTCAGGTGCTCCATCCAGCCGGCGATCTGGTGAAAATCCAGCTGCCACAGGTTCAGCCCCAGGGGGCCGATGCCCAGACCAAAGGCCAGGTAGAAGATTGAAGTGGTCACCGGCAGCCAGCGCAGGTAAGCCGAGGCCAGCGTCAGGATCAACAGCAAGGTGCCGAGTACGGCCGTCCAGTGCAGAAAACTCATCAATTCCACCCGGCCTGGAGACATGCGGAGCCGCCACGAACGGCGGGGTATGGTTTCGAGGCGGAGGTCGCCCTTAGGTTCAGTCGGCGTGGCCGCCGGCATTCGGGTCGTTAGGGGTAACGGGGGGTGGCATGACCCGGCGTAATACTTACCAGGGGCCGCAGCGCAGCACCTGCGCGCGGGCCAGCACCTGTCGCTGTTCATCCAGCAGCCAGGCCCGCGCCTTGAACAGCAGGGGACGTGCCTCCAGCCGATAACGGCGGCCGGCGGCGAACTCGGCGTAACGCAGCTGGAGCTCGCAGGTGATTTGCATGGGCTCTGACAGGCCGTCCTGACCGCCACCGCCATTGACCTCGAATTGAAAGCGGGCCTGCAGCTCGTGGTCCCCGGGGGGGACCTGGAAAAACCGCCCATCGCTCAGGCGTTTTCCATCCAGGCGCTGGGCCATCAGCAGGTGGCCGGGGCTGGCGCTGGGCTCGACCCAGGCCAGCGCCGGATCGGCCGGTGGCAGTGGCGAGGCGCAGGCACCGAGCAGGGCCAGGCCGCCGAGGGCAAGAAGACGCTGCATGGGAGCTGCTCCGTGGGTGGATGGCGGAAAAATCAGCCTACGCCGATCTGCCGCTGGAGGCATCCCTGGCAATGGGTTAGCGTGCAGGGATGAATTCCCATGCCCTGAAATCCACTTCGTCTGCCGCGCGCCGCGTCATGCTGGCCGTGTTGGCGCTGGTAGCACTCGGGGGTTGCACGACATTGGACTATTACGGCCAGCTGGCCCGCGGACAACTGCAGCTGCTGCAGGCCCGTGAGCCGGTCGGCCGCCTGCTGGCCGACCCCGGTCGCGACCCAGGGTTGCGTCGACGCCTGGGGCTGGCGCAGCAGGCCCGCGACTTTGCCAGTGCCCGGCTGCGGCTGCCGGATAACCGCAGTTACCGTCTGTATGCCGACCTGAAGCGTCCCTATGTGATCTGGAACCTGTTCGCCACCGCGGAGTTCTCCTTGGCCCCGCAGACCCAGTGTTTTCCAATTGCGGGGTGCGTGGCCTACCGCGGTTTTTATCAGCCGGGGCGGGCTCGCGGCGCGGCGGCCTTGCTTGCCGCCCAGGGCCTGGACACCTATATCGGCGGTGTCGAGGCCTATTCGACCCTGGGCTGGTTCGCCGACCCTATCCTCGACACCATGTTGCGCTGGGACGACGAACGCCTGGCGGCGGTAATCTTTCACGAGCTGGCGCACCAGCAGCTGTACATCGCCGACGACACGGCGTTCAACGAGTCGTTCGCCACCTTCGTCGAACGCGAAGGGTTGGGCCAGTGGCTGGAAAGCCGTGGCTTGCCGCCCAGCGATCCCACTGCGTTGCGCCAGCGCGAGCAGTTCGTGGCGCTGGTGCTGGCCAGTCGCGCACGTCTCGACCGCCTGTACCGCAGTGGTCGGCCCGAACCCGAGCTGCGCCGCGGCAAGGCGGCGGAATTCGAACGCCTGCGGGGTGAATACCGGCGGCTGCGCCAGGAGCAATGGCAAGGGACCGGCCGCTACGATGGCTGGATCGAGGGCCCGCTGAACAACGCCAAACTGCTGCCGTTCGGCCTCTACGACCAGTGGGAACCCGCCTTTGCCGCCCTGTTTGCGCAGCAGCAACGAGACTGGCCGCGCTTTTATGCGCGGGTGCGTGAGCTTGGCGAACTGCCCAGGGCCGAGCGCGACCGGCACTTGCAGACCCTGCTCGGTGCGCAAGGTGCCTTGCCCTAGGTGAGCGGCGTCTGATCACTGTGGTTGGCGGTGCCGGAATCGCTCCGGCACAGAGGGCCAAACCCGGTCATTCAGGATGTCATCATGAAGAAGTTGGGATGGGTGGTTGTACTCGGTCTGTGCGCTTCGTCGGCCTGGGCCGCGCCCAAGCCGTGCGAAGAGCTCAAGCAGGAAATCGAAGTGAAGATCCAGGCCGCCGGCGTGACGTCCTACACCCTGGAAATCGTGCCCGCCGCCGAAGCGACCGACCCGAGCATGGTGGTCGGCAGCTGTGAGTTCGGCAGCAAGAAGATCGTTTATCAAAAGAACGGCTGACGCGCCCGGGCTGATCGGGCAGCGCATCGGAGGCTGGCCGTGCCGAAGGCAGGGTCAGGCATCGATCAAACCGTTTTTCTTCAGATCGCTCAGGCAGCTCTCGGCGAACTCCCGGCACGCCGGTGTCGCCTGGGTGCCGGCGATGACTTGCTCAAGCGCCTGGGCGAACTGCGCCGGGCTTACCGGGTTGGTGCCCAGGCCATTCTGAAAATTCTCGACCCCCATGGTCCGGTCCAGCCAGCCCAGGGTCTGGATGCTCGGCTGTCGGTGAATGGAGGCCAGCAGGGCGGGCGTGTACTCGCTCAGCCGATGCTCTTCGATGTACGTGCCAAAAGGGCCCGGACCACCGTAGTCCAGCTCGGGAAACCGCTCGATCAACGCAAGAATGCAGCCGAGCACCTCCGGCAGCGGAAACAGCGCCAGTTCGTCCAGTTGCTGGTAGACCCTGTCGATCAGACGGTATTTGTCGCCCGTCTCCCGGGCCTCGGCGGCCGCGTGGGCGAAGGTCTCGAAGAGGCTGTGCAGATACTGATGCATTGGAACGCCGCCTTATAAAAACGCCTGGTGCAGCTCGGCCTGGGTGCTGAAGTGGTAGGTCGGCGCTTCGGCCAGCAGCTCCTCGCGGCTGCCAAAGCCATAACCCACCGCGACGCAGGCCAGGTTGTTGGCCCGGGCGCCGAGCAGATCGTGTTTGCGATCGCCGATCATCAGGCAGTCGGCCGGATCAAGGTCTTCCTCGGCCAGCAGGTGGGCGATCAACTGGTCCTTGTGGCTGCGCGTGCCGTCCAGCTCGCTGCCGTAGATGCGCTTGAAGCAGCTGGCAAAGCCGAAGTGCCGGGCGATTTCCAGGGCGAACACCGTCGGTTTGCTGGTGGCGATGTACAGCGTCCGTCCCTGCCGCCCCAGGTACTCCAGCAGCGGCAGGGTGCCTTCGAACAGGCGGTTTTCGTAGAGCCCGATGGACTTGAAACGCTCCCGGTAGAACGCCACCGCGCGCCAGGCGGTGGCTTCATCGAAGCCGTAGAACTGCATAAAACCCTGCAGCAGCGGCGGGCCGATAAACGGCTCCAGTAGTTGCAGGTCCGGTTCGTCGATGCCCAGTTGGGCCAGGGCATGTTGCACCGAGCGGGTAATGCCCTCGCGCGGGTCCGTGAGAGTACCGTCGAGGTCGAACAGCAGGTGTTGCTGGTGCATGGGCAGGGTTTCCGCTGGGATGCCATCGGGGCGTGGGGAGGCACTGATTCAAGTACGGCGCAGCACCGGTCGCCGGCTAGCGCTCGTAACCCTCGGCCGCATGCAGGTCCTTGAGCTTCACGTAATTGCCGGCGCTGTAGCTGAAAAACGCCTTCTCCTGTTCGTTCAAGGGGCGCACCTGCTGGGCCGGGCTGCCGACATAGAGGTAGCCGCTGGCCAGGGTGCGGCCCGGGGGTACCAGGCTACCGGCACCGAGTATGATTTCGTCCTCGAGCACCGCGCCGTCCATGACGATGCTGCCCATGCCAATCAGTACCCGGTTGCCGAGGGTGCAACCGTGCAGGGTGACGTTGTGCGCGATGGTCACCTCGTCGCCGATCAACAGCGGGTAACCCGCCGGGTTGAAGGGCCCGGCGTGGGTGATATGCAGCACGCAGCCGTCCTGCACGCTGGTGCGCGCGCCGATGCGGATCCGCTGCATGTCGCCGCGGACCACCGCCATGGGCCAGACCGAGCTGTCGTCGCCGAGTGCGACATCGCCCAGCACCACCGCGCTGGGGTCGACGAACACCCGCGCGCCCAATTGCGGGGTCAGGCCCTGGTAACTGCGAATGGCCACGATAGGCTCCTTCTTGCGGGTCGATGGTCAAAACTAACTGCCGCGGGCGCGGCGGATGGCGGCGATTGTAATAAGATGGCGGTCATCCGGTGCGCCGAGGGCGCGTCAATTGTACCTGCCGTGGCCATGAGCGCGGCGCTGTCGAAGCGACAGTCCATTTTTAAACAGGTGAACCGCCGTGACCAACCCCCTGCTGCAGCCTTTCGACCTGCCCCCCTACTCCACCATTCGCGCGGAACACGTCGAGCCGGCGGTCGATGCCCTGCTGGCCGAAGGCCGTGCCGCCATCGCCGCGTTGCTCACCCGGCAGTCGGCGACGCCGACTTGGGACGGCCTGGTGCTGGCCCTGGACGAGCTGGGCGAACGCCTGAGCCGCGCCTGGAGCCCGGTCAGCCACCTCAACGCAGTGTGCAACAGCGCCGACCTGCGCAGCGCCTACGAGGCGTGCCTGCCCAAGCTGTCGGAATACTGGACCGAGATCGGCCAGAACCGCGCGCTGTTCCAGGCCTACCAAACCCTGGCCGACAGCCCCGAGGCGGCCGGCTTCGACGTCGCCCAGCGGACCATCCTGGAGCATGCGCTGCGCGATTTCCGCCTGTCCGGCATCGACCTGCCGCTGGCCGAGCAGCAGCGCTATGGCGCCATCCAGATGAAACTGTCGGAGCTGGGCAGCCGCTTTTCCAACCAGTTGCTGGATGCCACCCAGGCCTGGAGCAAGCAGGTCACCGAGGAAAGCCAACTGGCCGGTCTGACCGATTCGGCCAAAGCCCAGATGGCCCAGGCCGCCGAAGCCAAAGGCCTCGACGGCTGGCTGATCAGCCTGGAGTTCCCCAGCTACTACGCGGTGATGACCTACGCCGACGACCGGGCGCTGCGCGAGGAGGTGTACGCCGCCTATTGCACCCGGGCTTCTGACCAGGGCCCGAATGCCGGCCAGCACGACAACGGCCCGGTGATGGCCGAGATCCTCGACCTGCGCCACGAGCTGGCCCAGCTGTTGGGTTTCGCCAGTTTCGCCGAGCTGAGCCTGGCGACCAAGATGGCCGACAGCAGCGAGCAGGTCCTGAGTTTCCTGCGCGACCTGGCGGTGCGCAGCAAACCCTTTGCCGGCCAGGACCTGCAGGAGCTCAAGGCCTTCGCCGCCGAGCAGGGCCTGGCCGACCTGCAGAGCTGGGATGTGGGGTACTACAGCGAAAAACTGCGCGAGCAGCGCTACAGCATTTCCCAGGAAACCCTGCGCGCCTATTTCCCCATCGACAAGGTGCTGGGCGGCCTGTTCGCCATCGTGCAGCGCCTGTACGGCATCGAGATCGCCGAACTCAAGGGCTTCGACAGCTGGCACCCGGACGTGCGGCTGTTCGAGATCCGCGAAAACGGCCAGCACGTCGGCCGCTTTTTCTTCGACCTCTATGCCCGTGCCAACAAACGTGGCGGTGCCTGGATGGATGGTGCCCGTGACCGCCGTCGCGCGGCGTCCGGCGAGCTGATCAGCCCGGTGGCCAACCTGGTGTGCAACTTCACCCCGGCGGTCAGCGGCCAGCCCGCCCTGCTGACCCACGATGAAGTCACCACCCTGTTCCACGAGTTCGGCCATGGCCTGCACCACCTGCTGACCCGGGTCGAGCACGCCGGCGCTTCGGGCATCAACGGAGTGGCCTGGGATGCGGTCGAACTGCCGAGCCAGTTTATGGAAAACTGGTGCTGGGAGCCCGAAGGCCTGGCCTTGATTTCGGGGCACTTCGAAAGTGACATGGCCCTGCCCCAGGACCTGCTGGACAAGATGCTGGCGGCGAAGAATTTCCATTCCGGCTTGATGATGGCGCGTCAGGTCGAGTTCTCCCTGTTCGACTTCGAGCTGCACGCCCGCCACGGCGATGGCCGCAGCGTGCTGCAGGTGCTCGAAGGCATCCGCGCCGAGGTTTCGGTGATGCGCCCGCCAGCCTACAACCGTTTTCCCAACAGCTTCGCGCATATTTTCGCTGGCGGTTATGCCGCCGGGTATTACAGCTACAAGTGGGCCGAAGTGCTGTCCGCCGATGCCTTCTCGCGCTTCGAGGAAGAGGGGGTGTTCAACCCCGAGACCGGCCGCGCCTTCCGCGAAGCCATTCTGGCCCGTGGCGGTTCCCAGGCGCCCATGGTGCTGTTCGTCGATTTCCGCGGCCGTGAGCCGAGCATCGATGCCTTGCTGCGCCACCTGGGTCTGAGCGCGGAGGCGGCATGACGGACGGGCCCACGATCAGCAAGCGCCGCTTTATCGCCGGGGCGGTTTGCCCGGCGTGCAGCGAACTGGACCGCATTCAGATGTGGGACGAGGACGGGGTGCCGCACCGTGAATGCGTGGCCTGTGGTTATGCCGATACGCTCAATGCCCAGGGTCAGTCGGTGCCCAAGGAGCTTGGCACGCGCGTGAACAAGGCCGTGCCCAAGGCGGTGGATCCCAAGGTGCAGGCGGTGCAGTTCTTCCCCAATCCCAAGCTGAAAAAGCCCAGCGGCGACTGAGTCGATTCAGGGTTGGTGGTGCAGCGCCGACCCACCCTAAAGCCGGAATTGCCCGACCTGTTCCTGCAGGCGCCGAGTAAGGCTTTCCAGCTCGTTGCAGGCGGTCATCGCGAGAGTGGCGCTATCGGCGTTGGTACTGGTGACGTCGCGGATATGGACCACGCTCTGGGCGATGCCGCTGGTCACCACGCTTTGTTGTTCGGCGGCGCTGGCGATTTGCACGTTGAGGTCTTCGATGCTGTGCACCGAGTGACCGATCTCGGCCAGTTCCTTGCCCGCCGACTGGACTTGATCGACCGCGCTCTGAGCCTTGCTCACGCCCGCGGCCATCACCTGCTCCGCCTGGCTGACGCCCGTCTGCAGGCGTTCGATCATATCGTTGATTTCCTGGGTCGACTCGCGGGTGCGCTGGGCGAGGGTGCGCACTTCATCGGCGACCACGGCAAATCCCCTGCCCGCCTCGCCGGCACGTGCGGCTTCGATGGCGGCATTCAGCGCGAGCAGGTTGGTTTGGTCGGAAATGCCCTGGATCACTTCCACCACCCGGCCGATCTGCGAACTGTCCAGGGCCACCCGACGCACCACGTCGGCGGCTGCGTTGACCTCCTGGGCCAATGCATTCATGGCGCTGACATTGGCCGCCACCACCTGATTGCCTTTTTCCGTGTTGCGGTTGGCTTGATGCGCGGCTTCCGAGGCGCGCTCGGCGTTCTTCGCCACGTTCTGAATGGTGTGGCTCATCTGTGTGACAGCGCAGGAGACCTGCTCGGTTTCCTGTTGCTGCGCCTGGATGCCATGGTGGGTGCTGAGCATGTTGGCACGTGTGCTGTCGACCTTGGCCGCGACCAGCCCGGCGATCAGGTCGACCTCCCGGATAATGCGGCGGAACTTGTCCAGCATGCGGTTGATGGCGCTGGCGGTCAGGCCGATCTCGTCGCCGCTCAACACTTGCAACTGATGGGACAAGTCCGAGTTGCGTTCGATCTCGGCGATGCCCTGTTGCAGCTGGTGCATCGGCCGCGAGATGGAGCGCGTGAGCAACAGATAAAAGGCCGTGAGGATCGCCAGCACTGTTGCCAGTACCACCCAGGACAGGGTGAGCAATCGTGCACTGCTGGCCTGTACCGTTTTAGCGGCTGTCGCTATTTCCTCGGCCTTGCTCATGGCGCTGCGGGTTTGCTGTTCCTGCAAGCCCTGCAGGGTCGCTGCGATACCCGTGGCGATCTTGCGGGCATCGGCCACCGTGGCGTTGCCCAGAATCCGGTTGTTGTCGATATAGGCGTCCACCGCCGCGATCATTTTTTGGCGAAAGCCGTCGATCTGGGCGGGCAGCGGACCAACAGCAATACCGTTGTCCTGCAGTTCGTTCAGCAAGGCGCTAAGCCGTTGATGGGCTTCATCCGCAGCGCTCTCCGAGGCGTTCAGCCAACTGACTTGAAGGTCGTACAGCCAGAAACGCATGGTGGCGAACTCGCCCATGGCGCGCTCGGTCAGTTGCCAGCGTTGCAACTCGCTCAACTGTTGCTGCACCGCCTGCTGCTGTGCCGCCAGTTGCTGATTGTTGGCGCTGATCACGCTGGCCATGTAGAGCAGCATGGCGCTCAGCAGGAGCGCCACCACTGCCGACAGCAGCAACAATCGCAGGTTGATGCTCAGTTCGGTCAGACGGCGCATACCGGCTACTCCGGGCGTTACTGGTAGATGATCAGGGAAACGGCGCCGCCCAGCTCGTTGAGCTTGGCGCCTTCTTTTTTGCCGCCGGTGACGTCCACCTCCCCCTTGGGTTCGCCATGGCAGCCCAGGCACGACGGGCCGTAGTATTCCGGCAGGATATAGCGGTAGGCCGCCCTCCCTTTGACCGGTACCGCCTCGGCGTAGGCCTTGCCTTTTTCGTAGTCGGCGCGTTTGAACATGGTTTCGATCACCTGGCTTTCCCACTCGTCGGGCCGGTTGGCGCGGCTGCGCACGTAAGCCTTGGGCGCCGTCAACTTGATCGAAAATGTGCCGGCCATGCTGGTGCTGAAGCTGGAGGCCACCCGTCCGCCGAACACCGCCGGGAGAAACCCCTTGAAGCCCTTTCCCGGTTCGTTGATCAGCGGCTGCGCTTGATCGATGGTCGTGCGCACTGCGCTGAGCATCGCCGCGCGGGCCTTGGCGGCCGGGCTGCCATCATCGTTGAGGTCCAGCTCCTTCCCCGCAGCGGCCAGGTAGTTGGCTTTCGTCCGTTCGATCACGGTCGTCGCATCCAGGCCTTTGTCGCCCTTGCTGGCGTCATTGATCAGGTCCTGGCTGTCGGAGATCACCTTGCGCGCCGAGCGGAATATCAGCGTCAGGTCCTTGCCCGTGGCTTCGACATCCTCGGCAGCGATTGCCGGTGCAGTCCAGATTTGGATGACAAGCGCCGTCAGCAATGCGGCAGCGGTCGTACGCAGAGCAGCGTTCATGGATCTTCCTTGCGCGGGTGAAACGGGGTGAACCGTCCATGGAGAAAGGAGTGCGGCGCAAACAGCGGGACTTCCATTACGTTAGTGGTAGCAGATTTATGTCGTTGGCGAGCAGTATCGGCCGTTCGGTTGACTGTGGAATCCGCGCTGGACAGACTGCCTGCAGTTTCTCCCGGGACTAAGCGCTACGACCGCTGGACGGGCGCAGGCAGAGGGCCATGGCCTGTTTGCGCCGGAGCGGTCTATCCCGGCGTGCAGCGCGTAAGCGCATCCAGAGCAGGGGCCTGGACGACTTACAGGGGTAGCCTGAGGTGGCCCACTGAGCTTGACGTCCCGGTTCCCCCCGTTGAAGAAAACCAGGATAAAAAGGGCCGCGCCTGCCTGCCGGGCGCCGCCCAGGAGGCAGGCATGGTCGGTCCGGATCCGCGCAACCCCTTCCCCATGGAAGGTTTCCCCCAGGTGTGTTTTATCCAGAACCGGGTCAACAACCCGCAGATCGAGATTGGCGATTTCACTTACTACGATGATCCGGACGGTGCGGACAACTTCGAGCGCAATGTGCTGTACCTCTTCCCGTTTATCGGCGACCGCCTGGTGATCGGCAAGTTTTGCGCCATCGCCCGCGGCGTCAAGTTCATCATGAACGGCGCCAACCACAAGCTTTCCGGGTTCTCCACCTATCCCTTCCAGATCTTCGGCAACGGTTGGGAAAGCGCCATGCCGGCACCGGACGAATTTCCCTACAAGGGCGACACCCGCATCGGCCACAATGTCAGGATCGGTTATGACAGCCTGATCATGCCGGGTGTGACCATTGGTCATGGGGCGATCATTTCGGCGCGCTCGGTGGTGACCCGCGATGTCGCGCCCTACAGCGTCGTCGGCGGCAACCCGGCGCAACCGCTCAAACAGCGTTTCGACGACAGGGTGATCGGGCAGCTGCTGGCGATCGCCTGGTGGGACTGGCCGGTGGAGCGAATCAGCCGCCACCTCAAGGCGATCATGGCCGCCGATCTCGAGGCCTTGCAGCGTTGCGCCGACGCAGTCGGATAAAAGGCCGTTGAGCTTTGTCAGGCTTGCCTTTACTGTATGTATGAACAGTATTTCGAGCCTTGCCCATGTCGTCTGTCCCCCTGCCGCCGCGTGGTCGCGGCACCGCCAGCAACCCGCATAACCGCTTCGCCCCGACCCGTTCGGTGGCCGAGGACGACGGTTGGGAGCAGGAAGTGCCGCCCAGCCGCGCCACCGAGGTGCGCCTGGAGACGGCCAAGAGCGTGATCAGCCGCAATCAGTCGCCGGACGTCGGCTTCGACCGTTCGGTCAACCCCTACCGCGGCTGCGAGCACGGGTGCATCTACTGTTTCGCCCGCCCCAGCCATGCCTATTGGGACCTGTCGCCGGGCATCGACTTCGAAACCCGGTTGATCGCCAAGAGCAACCTCGGGCCAGTGCTGGAGGAGCAGCTGAGCAAGCCCGGTTATGTCTGCCAGCCCATTGCCCTGGGGGTCAACACCGACGCCTACCAGCCACTCGAGCGCGAACAACGGCTGACCCGCCAGGCACTGGAGATCCTGCTGCGCTACCGCCACCCGGTGCATATCATCACCAAGGGCGCGTTGATCCTGCGCGACCTCGACCTGCTGACGGAGCTGGCGCAGCAGCGCCTGGTCTCGGTATCGATCAGCCTGACCACCCTGGACAATGAGCTCAAGCGCATCATGGAGCCCCGCGCAGCCTCTCCTACGGCTCGCTTGCGCGCCATGCGCCTGTTGAGTGAGCAGGGCATTCCGGTGAGCGTGATGTGCGCGCCGATGATTCCGATGGTCAACGACCATGAGTTGGAGCGGCTGCTCGAAGCCGCTCGCGACGCCGGCGCGGACTCGGCCAATTATGTGTTGCTGCGCCTGCCCCTGGAGATCGCCGAATTGTTCGAACAGTGGTTACAGGCGCATTTTCCGGATCGCGCCGAGCATGTGCTGAGCCTGATCCGCCAGTCCCGTGGCGGCAAAAACTACGACAGCCGCTTTGGCAGCCGCATGCGCGGCGAAGGGCCGTTTGCCGACCTGCTGGCCCAGCGTTTCCGCCTGGCCAGCCGCAAGCTGGGCTTGGACCGGCGCATCCTGCAAGGCCTGGATTGTTCGCGGTTCTGCGTACCGGGTCGGCAGATGTCGCTGCTCTGATGGGCGGTGCCGGAAATGGACCCGTCAAGCGGGCCATTGGCGTGTGCGGCCAAAGACGCGACTCGCGCGCCGGCCAGGAGTACTCGCCGCCGGGAGCGCGGAGGCACGGTGGAGATCGTCGAGAGGTGGCCATAATCAGGCACGCTGACGGCGGCACGGCAGGATCAGGCCCAGGCGCCGATCCTGCCTGAACGATGGGCGACAGGGGTCAGGTGCTGCAAACGCGAGTGTCCTGAACCCAGGAGCGCGCTAAACCGACCTGATGCTCAAGGGGGCACGTAGGCCTCCAGCAGGCGCGTCAACTCACCGGAGTCCTGCATCGCCTGCAGTTCGGTATTGACCAAGCGCTGCAGGGCCTGTCCACGGGGATTCTTGCGGGTGAAGATCATATGAAACTGATTGTCGGCGACGCCCGCTAGCGGGACCATGCCAAGCCGGGGGTCGCCGAGGAAGTCGTAGGCGCCGATCGCCGTCATCCCCACGACCACTTCATAATCCTCGGCGAACAGATCCACCCGTCCGGCGTGCAGCATCTTCACCAGTTCCAGGTAACCGGCCGTACGGATCATGCGGGTTTTATCCACCTCGCCCAGGGCGGTATAGGCGTAGCCGTGGATACCGCCCAGTCGGTAGTGATTGAGGTCCGCCTGGCTGCTGACATTCATGCCTGTCGGATTGCGTGCCTTGGAGTAAAAAAGGTAGTAGTGGGTTTTGTAGTACGGGGTCGAAAACAGGTACAGCGTTTCGCGCTCCGGGTTCTTGCTGGCACTGAGCGCCATCAGGTATTTGTCACCCTGCTCCAGGTAGGCCAGGCAACGCTTCCAGGGCAGCAGCACGATCTGAAACGGAATCGAGTGTTTGTTTAGAATCCGGGTAATGACGTCCACCGAATAGCCACTGAGCCTGTCGGTCTTCTGCCCCTGCTCACGCAGGTAGTAACTGTAGGGCGGCCATTCCGCCGCGTCATCGCAAATCCTGACCAGGGGTTCAGCGTCGGCGTGCGCATGACCGATGCCTGTCATCAGCAGCACGCCCGCCAACAAACCGTGTTTGCGCATCACTTCACCTGCGAGGAGGAACGAGCCCTTAGCTGTCCCTTGCAGCTTAGGCGGTGATCGCCCGGTTGGCCGCCATCACCTGTCCGGGCGCTGCGGCTGCCTGTAATGGGCGATCGGGCCTCAGGCCGCTTCGGTCTGCAAGCTGGCCGGGCGCTGACGGCAGGCAAGCGGTGAACAGGTGTTCCTGGCGAGGCGCTGCGCGGCCGACTTGCACTTGATCGTGACCCGGGGCCGTTCCGGATTGTCCAGTAATGGTCCGCATGCAGGTGCGGCATTTCCTGCCGCGTTACCGAGGGTCAGTCCATGGATCAGCAACCGCCAGCCGTTTCCCGAACCGCGGAGAGCGCCGAGGAGGCGCTTCGGCATATTGTCGAAGGTTTCCAGCGCTTTCGGGACGAAGTCTTCCCCCAGCAAGAGGCGCTGTTCCAAACCCTGGCGCATGCGCAGACGCCGCGGGCCATGTTTATCACCTGTGCCGATTCGCGCATCGTGCCCGAGCTGATCACCCAGAGCGCTCCCGGCGACCTGTTCGTCATCCGCAACGTCGGCAACGTGGTGCCGCCTTACGGGCAAATGATGGGCGGGGTGTCCACCGCCATCGAATATGCGGTAATGGCGCTGGATGTGCAGCACATCATCATCTGCGGGCATTCCGACTGTGGCGCGATGAAGGCCGTGCTCAATCCGGCGGAGTTGGAGCGCATGCCCACGGTCAAGGCGTGGCTGCGGCACGCCGAGGTGGCGCGGATAGTGGTGGCGGAGAACTGCGGTTGCGCGGACCACAGCACGCTGGGCATTCTCACCGAGGAGAACGTGGTGGCGCAGCTCGACCACTTGCGCACGCACCCGTCGGTGGCTTCGCGCCTGGCCAGCGGCCAGCTGTTTATCCATGGCTGGGTGTATGACATCGCCACCGGCACGATCAAAGCCTATGACGCCGAGCAGGGCGGATTCCGCCTGATCGGTGACGGCCCGCTACCGATGGCCACGCCGCGGCCGCGCTACCTGCCGCGCTAGGGCCTGTGGACACTACCCGCACGGCCGCGCCGACCCTGGTTTTGAAACCCTACCGCGCATGAAACGGGCCGTCGGGGGCATCTGCCCGGACAACGGGTAATCCCTTATCGCATCAAAACAGGCCCGGCCTGGCGTGGCCCCGCGGATTGCGCGAACAAGTGCCCCATGCCGCGTTGCGAAACTGGGCAAGGGAATGACCATGGCCTGCGTTTCGCGCCTTGCCTGGAACGCTTCTTCGCAGCAACGCGCCTCGCGAGGGTTAATGTCCACCGGCCCCGTTGAACTATTGGCTAGCCCTGGCGCCGAAGTTGTCGCGACCCGCGGTAGCGGTCGGATGGAGGTGTCGTGGATTTTATCGATCTGTTGCAGTGGCCGGCGATGTTCGCCACTGTCCTGGCGGCTTGGTTGATCGCCTCGCAAAACCTGCGGCGTCGCACCCTGGGCTTCTGGTGTTTTATCCTGAGCAATCTGCTGTGGGCGATCTGGGGCTGGCACGTCAGCGCCTGGGCCCTGATCGTGCTGCAGATCTGCCTGGCGGTCCTGAACATGCGCGGGGTGCGAAAAAACCAACCCGCACAGGCCCAAGGCTGACCCTTCAACTGGCGGCGCGCGATTCGTCCAGCCGCAGGTCCACCCCCAATTGGCGGGACAGGCAGGGCCAGCGTTTCCACGCCGCTTCGGTCTGCGGGCTGGCCAGTCGCTCACGGTAGGCCAGCACCGAGTCCTGGGCGAATGCGTCGTCGCCCAGCATGCCGTCCACAGCATGGTGCACCGCTTCGTCCAGCTGGTTGGCGAAGGGTTCGCCGATCAACTGGTGGGCGATCAGGTTGGCCACCGTGGTGTCCAGTGGAATCAGCGGTTGGCCCAGGTGGGTGATGTAGCGGTCGTTGACCTCTTCGACCAGGCGGTGCGCCAGGTAGGCCTCGTCCAGCAGGCCGTCGAGGCCTTCGTGACCGGCCATCAGGGCGGGGGGCTGCAAAAAGAACTGCTCTGCCACCTTCAGGACCGGTTTGACCTGCGCCTCGATGCCCGCTTCGCGGGCCACCGCATAGGCGGCCTCCAGCACGTCGGGCACCTGGGCCACATAGGCGGTGACGAAGCGCACCAGTACACCGAGGCCGTCCTGGGCCGGGAGCTGAATGGACGGATGCAGGCGTGACAGCGGGCGTTCAAGGTGACGGGCGAGAAGCCCGGTGGAAGCTTCATGCTGATGAGCACGCTCGATCAGCTCGCGCAAGGCGGGGGTGTTCATGACTGCTCCTAAGGTAAGGACATGATGGAACCGGGGATGAACGTTAGCTGGCTATTCGCCTGCTATCAGACACGATTGTCATAATTTTTTTGCAGTTATGCGAGTCCGCTATATCGCTCACAGCGCCATTCTGCCTGCTTTGCAGCCACCGTGGGCTTTAGCACGAGCCTTCCCGGCGCACTGATTTGTCCTTATCGCGTTGCCAGGTTGAGGTCCCTGTCTATACTCGATTTTTGAAAGGTTTTATCTGATGAACCGGACTGCGCTTCTGTGAGGCAAGGTTTCGGCAGTTAAAGTCTGGCTTTCTTAGCTGTCGCTCCCTCAGCCGCAGGCACAGCCGGCGGGATAACAAGAACTATTAGGGGAACCCGCAAATGATGCGACATCCACGAGTCTGGATGGGCTTGTTGCTGTGGCTGGTGATGGGGCCAGCTCACGCCGACTGGACAGTGAACATGCGGCGTGGGGCGACAGATGTCAGCCATGCGGTGTTCGATCTGCATATGACCATTTTCTGGATCTGTGTGGTGATTGGGGTGGTGGTCTTCGCCGCGATGTTCTGGTCGATGCTGGTGCATCGGCGTTCGAACGGCCATGAACCTGCGCACTTCCATGAAAGCACCACGGTCGAGATCCTTTGGACCGTAGCCCCGCTGCTGATTCTGGTGGTGATGGCCATTCCGGCGACCAAGACCCTGATCGACATCTATGACACCAGCGAGCCGGGGCTGGATATCCAGGTCACCGGCTACCAATGGAAATGGCATTACAAATACCTGGGCCAGGATGTCGAATTTTTCAGCAACCTGACCACCCCCGCCGAACAGATTCATAACCAGGCCACCAAAGGCGAACACTACCTGCTCGAAGTCGACGAGCCGCTGGTGATTCCGGTGGGCACCAAGGTGCGTTTCCTGATCACCTCCGCCGACGTGATCCACTCCTGGTGGGTACCGGACCTGGCGGTGAAAAAGGACGCCATTCCCGGCTACGTCAATGAATCCTGGACCCGCATCGACCGCCCCGGTCTCTACCGCGGGCAGTGCACCGAGCTGTGCGGCAAGGACCACGGGTTTATGCCGGTGGTGGTCGATGTGAAGTCCCAGGAGGACTATGCCAGCTGGCTGGCGGCCAAGAAGGAAGAGGCGCTCAAGGTCAAGGAGCTGACCAGCAAGGAGTGGACCCGCGAGGAGCTGGTCGCGCGGGGTGACAAGGTCTACCACACCACTTGCGTGGCTTGTCACCAGGCCGAGGGGCAAGGCTTGCCGCCAATGTTCCCGGCGCTCAAGGGCTCGAAGATCGCCCTCGGGCCCAAGGAAGACCACCTGAACATCGTTTTCAACGGCAAACCGGGCACGGCCATGGCGGCGTTTGGCAAGCAGCTGTCCGAAGTCGATATCGCCGCGGTGATCACCTACGAACGCAATGCATGGGGCAACAACGTCGGAGACATGGTCACGCCCAAAGACGTGCTCGCCCTCAAACAGGCTCAGGAGTGATGACATGAGTGCAGTGATCGATCTTGATCATAAGGGCCATGGTCATGCCGACCATGAGCATGCCCATGGGCCGGCCAAGGGGCCGATGCGCTGGGTGCTGACCACCAACCACAAGGACATCGGCACGATGTACCTGTGGTTCAGCTTCGCGATGTTCCTGCTGGGCGGCAGCATGGCGATGGTCATTCGCGCTGAACTGTTCCAGCCCGGCCTGCAGATCGTGCAGCCGGAGTTCTTCAACCAGATGACCACCATGCACGGCCTGATCATGGTCTTCGGTGCGGTCATGCCGGCCTTCGTCGGCTTGGCCAACTGGATGATCCCGCTGATGATCGGGGCGCCGGACATGGCCCTGCCACGGATGAACAACTTCAGCTTCTGGCTGCTGCCGGCGGCCTTCGGGCTGCTGGTCAGCACGTTGTTCACCGAGGGCGGCGGGCCGAACTTCGGCTGGACTTTCTACGCGCCGTTGTCGACCACCTACGCGCCGGAGAGCGTCACCTTTTTTATCTTCGCCATCCACCTGATGGGCATCAGTTCGATCATGGGGGCGATCAACGTGGTCGCCACCATCCTCAACCTGCGTGCCCCGGGCATGACCCTGATGAAGATGCCGCTGTTCGTCTGGACCTGGCTGATCACCGCGTTCCTGTTGATCGCGGTGATGCCGGTGCTGGCCGGGTGCGTGACCATGATGCTGATGGACGTGCATTTCGGCACCAGCTTCTTCAGCGCCTCCGGTGGCGGCGACCCGGTGTTGTTCCAGCACGTGTTCTGGTTCTTCGGTCACCCTGAGGTGTACATCATGATCCTGCCGGCCTTCGGTGCGGTCAGCGCGATCATCCCGGCCTTTGCCCGCAAGCCGCTGTTCGGCTACACCTCGATGGTCTACGCGACGGCGTCCATCGCCTTCTTGTCGTTTATCGTCTGGGCCCACCACATGTTCACCGTCGGCATTCCGCTGACCGGCGAGCTGTTTTTCATGTACGCCACCATGCTGATCGCGGTGCCCACCGGGGTGAAGGTGTTCAACTGGGTCAGCACCATGTGGCGCGGCTCGATGACTTTCGAGACACCGATGCTGTTCGCCGTGGCCTTTGTCATCCTGTTCACCATCGGCGGTTTCTCCGGGCTGATGCTGGCCATCGCGCCGGCGGACTTCCAGTACCACGACACCTACTTTGTGGTGGCGCATTTCCACTACGTGCTGGTGCCGGGCGCGATCTTCGGGATCTTCGCCTCCGCTTACTACTGGCTGCCGAAATGGACCGGCCATATGTACGACGAGACGCTTGGCAAGCTGCATTTCTGGCTGTCCTTCGTCGGCATGAACATGGCGTTTTTCCCGATGCACTTCGTGGGCCTGGCGGGCATGCCCCGGCGAATCCCGGACTACAACCTGCAGTTCGCCGACTTCAACATGGTCTCCTCGATCGGCGCGTTTATGTTCGGCGCCACTCAGCTGTTTTTCCTGTTTATCGTGATCAAGTGCATCCGCGGCGGAAAACCGGCCGGTGACAAGCCCTGGGACGGTGCCGAAGGCCTGGAGTGGAGCATTCCCTCGCCAGCGCCCTACCACACCTTCACCACCCCACCCGAAGTGAAGTGACCCAGCCATGAGCGAAGGCCTGAGCACCGCCCGTCTTGTTCCCCGCCTGCTGTTGCTGGTGGCGCTGATGTTCGGCTTTGGCTTCGCCCTGGTGCCCATCTACGACCTGATGTGCCAGGCGTTCGGGATCAATGGCAAGCCCTCGGGCGAGGTGTACCAGGGTGATCAGGTGGTCGATGAACAGCGCCAGGTGCGGGTGCAGTTCCTGGCCACCAACTCGGTGGAAATGGTCTGGGAATTCCGTCCCAAGGCCGACGAGGTCACGGTGCATCCGGGCGCCACCACCGAGATGCTGTTCGTGGCCTACAACCCCACCGACAAGCCGATGACGGCCCAGGCGATTCCCAGCGTGGCACCGTCCAAGGCCGCCGCGTACTTCCACAAAACCGAATGTTTCTGCTTTACCCAGCAGGTCCTGCAACCCGGTGAGCGCATCGAAATGCCGGTGCGTTTCATCGTCGACCGCGACCTGCCGGCGGATGTGCGCCACCTGACCCTGGCTTACACGCTGTTCGATATCACGGCGCGTAAACCCCCTGTTCCAGTCGCGGGCCGATAAGGAGAACACGTATGGCAAGCCACGAACATTATTACGTTCCGGCGCAGAGCAAGTGGCCGATCGTCGCCACCCTGGGCATGTTGACCACCGTCTATGGCCTGGGTACCTGGTTCAATGACCTGAAGGCCGAGCGCGCGGAGTCCAACGGACCGCTGATCTTTTTCATCGGTGGGCTGCTGGTGGCCTACATGCTGTTTGGCTGGTTCGCTACGGTGATCAAGGAAAGCCGCTCGGGGCTGTACAGTGCGCAGATGGACCGGTCTTTCCGTTGGGGCATGAGCTGGTTCATCTTTTCCGAGGTGATGTTCTTCGTGGCCTTTTTCGGCGTGCTCTTCTATGTGCGCTACTGGGCGGGCCCCTGGTTGGGTGGCGAAGGGGCCAAGGGCGTCAGCAATATGCTGTGGCCCAATTTCGAATACAGCTGGCCGCTGTTGAACAACCCCGATCCGAAGATGTATCCGGCCCCCAGTGGGGTGATCGACCCGTGGAAGTTACCGCTGATCAACACCATTCTGCTGGTTACCTCCAGTTTTACCCTGACCTTTGCTCACCATGCGCTGCGCAAGGGGCATCGCAAGCCGCTGAAGCTCTGGCTGGCCTTGACCGTGCTGTTGGGCCTGGCGTTTCTGGTGCTGCAGGCCGAGGAATATGTCCACGCCTACAACGAGCTGGGTCTGACCCTGGGCTCGGGTATCTATGGCGCCACCTTCTTTATGCTCACCGGCTTTCACGGCGCCCACGTGACGTTCGGCGCGATCATGTTGACGGTGATGCTGGTGCGCGTGCTGCGCGGGCATTTCAAACCCGAGCAGCATTTTGGCTTCGAGGCGGCGAGCTGGTATTGGCACTTCGTCGACGTGGTCTGGATCGGTCTGTTTACCTTCGTCTATGTGCTTTGACCGCTTTACCAGCTGACCTGGGAGACCAGCTGGCCGCTGTAGAAACCGTAGGCCAGCAGCGCGACGGTGGCGGCGGTCAGGCTGACCCGGATGGTCAATGCATTGAGCACGCGTGAAGTCTGGCCCTCGTCCTTGACCAGGAAGAACAGGCCGCTGAACAAGCTGGCCACTGTGGCCAGCAGTAGGATAACAATCGCTGCCTTGAGCATGCGTGACTCCGGGGAAATGGGGGTATGCGATGCAGTATAGACAGCAGGCCTGCCATGACCGGGGGCTCTCGATGAGGGATTTTCTGCCGGGCTGGTGGCCGACCCTGGTGGTGGCGTTGCTGTTGCCGCTGCTGATCGGTCTTGGGCTCTGGCAGTTGCAGCGTGCCGATGAAAAAACCGCACTGCTGGCCAGTTTCGACGCGCGCCGCAGCGCGGCGCCGCTGGCGGTCGCCGAGCTGGAGCAGCAAGCGGACCCGGCCTATCGGCGGGTGCGTCTGCAAGGTCATTTCGATGCCAACCACAGCCTACTGTTGGATAACCGAACCCGCGCCGGGCGGGTCGGGGTGGAACTGCTGCAGCCGTTTTACGACCAGGCCAGTGGTCTCTGGGTACTGGTCAACCGCGGTTGGTTACCCTGGCCGGACCGGCGCACGCCGGTCAGCTTCGTCACGCCGGAGGCGTCTCTCACGCTGACCGCTTGGGCCTATGTGCCGCCGGGCACGGTTTTCCAATTGCAGCTGGATCCGGTCGCCAGCGAGTGGCCGCGGCTGGTCACCCGTATCGAGGCGCCGCTGCTCTGGCAACAGCTGGGTCGCGGCGGCCTGCCCTATGAGCTGCGCCTGGACGCCGGTCCGGCATCCTTCCTGGTCGACTGGCCGGTGGTGGCCATGGGCCCGGAAAAACACCTGGGTTATGCCGTGCAGTGGTTTGCCCTGGCGCTGGCGCTGGCGGGCCTGTTTGTCTACCTGAGCTGGCATACCTACAAGGAAAAACGCGTGCAACAGTCCGCAGGAGAGCTGTCATGAATACAACGCTGAGCCTGGAACAGGCGCCCCCGTCACGCGGTCGCGGCCGCTGGCAGCTGATCCTGATCTTGCTGGTGGTGATAGGGCCGATGCTGCTGGCCACCGCCATGTACCAGTGGCGTTTCTGGGTCCCGGACAGCCGCAACTACCATGGCGAGTTGATCGGTACCGGGCAGAGCCGCGACGACCTGGGCGTGCAGGGCGCCGACGAGACTCGTTGGCAAGTGCTGGTCACCGCGCCGCAAGCCTGTGCCGAAGATTGCCAGCAGTTGATCTACCTGGCGCGGCAGATCCAGATCGGCTTGAACCGTGACGCGTCGCGGGCCACCCATGGCCTGGCCGTGGCGCAGCCATTGGCGCAAGAGCATGACCAGCGCCTGCAGCGCGAATACCCACAGCTGGGTCGTTACACCCTGAACCCGGAGGCTTACGGCAAGGTCGCGGGGCCAGCCGCCGGTGCACAACTGTGGATAGTCGACCCGCACGGCAACCTGGTGCTGCGCTACGACGCCACCGTCATGGGCAAGGCGGTGCTCAACGACCTCCGTCATCTCCTCAAACTGTCGCAGATCGGCTAAGGAGCAACGATGCGCAAACCTGGTTATCGCCTGGCCCAGTTCGCCACCCTGCTGGCGGTGGTGGTGGTGCTGCTTGGCGCCTACACCCGTCTGACCCATGCGGGCCTGGGCTGCCCCGATTGGCCGGGTTGCTACGGCTTTATCGGCGTGCCCAAGAGCGAGTCGCAACTGGCCCATGCCGAGGCGAATTTTCCCGAGGCGCCGGTGGAAGCGCAAAAGGGCTGGAACGAGATGGTTCACCGCTATTTCGCCGGTACCCTGGGGCTTGTGATCGTCGGGCTGGCGGCGTTGGCCTTGAAACACCGACGCCAGGCCGGGCAACCGCTGAAGTTGCCGTTGCTGCTGGTGGGCGTGGTCATTGCCCAGGCGGCGTTCGGCATGTGGACGGTGACCCTGAAACTGTGGCCGCAGGTGGTGACCGCGCACTTGCTGGGTGGCTTCACCACCCTGGCGCTGTTGTTTCTGCTGAGCCTGCGGCTGTCCGGCGCCGTGGCCCGACTGCCGACGGCCGCTCCGCGCTTGCGGGCGCTGGGCGCTGCGGCGCTGCTGCTGGTGGTGCTGCAGGTCACCTTGGGCGGCTGGGTCAGCTCCAATTACGCGGCGGTGGCCTGTATCGACGTGCCGACCTGTCATGGCCAGTGGTGGCCGGCCATGGACTTCGCCAACGGCTTCCACCTGACCCAGCATATCGGCCCCAATTACCTCGGCGGTCAGCTCGACAGCGATGCCCGCACCGCCATCCATATGACCCATCGCCTCGGCGCGGTGGCCGTGACCCTGGTGCTGTTGCTGCTGGCCTGGCGATTGCGCGCCGCGGGTGCCGCGCGGCTGGCCCTGCTGCTGGTCGCTGCCCTGGGCGTGCAGGTCAGCCTGGGGATCAGCAACGTGGTACTGCACCTGCCGTTGGCAGTGGCGGTGGCGCATAACGCGGGCGGCGCCCTGCTACTACTGGTGCTGGTGCTGGTCAACTACCGCCTGCGGGCGTCACCGCGCCCGGTGTTGGCGGATGAGGCCGGTGCCTGGAAGGGATCGGCTCAGGTACAGGATTATTGATCGACCGAGGGCCTGCGGTTGCGACCGCTGCCCTCGTGAATGCCCTGACAACAATGAAGGAGAGACGCCATGGCCACTCTACTCAGTGCCGCGCAACCGCAAGCCCTCTGGCGTGACTACCTGGAGCTGACCAAGCCCAAGGTGGTGGTGCTGATGCTGATCACCTCGCTGGTCGGCATGTTTCTCGCCACCCGCGCCGGGGTGGCCTGGCAGGTGTTGCTGTTCGGTAACCTCGGGATCGCCTTCTGCGCCGGCGCAGCGGCGGCGGTCAATCATGTGGTGGATCGGCGGATCGACGCGGTGATGGCGCGCACCCATAAACGCCCGCTGGCCGAGGGCCGAGTCTCGCCCGTCGCGGCGCTGGGCTTCGCCGCTGTGCTGGCCTGTGCCGGTCTGCTGATGCTGCTGGCCTTTACCAACCCGCTGACCGCCTGGCTGACCCTGGCCTCGTTGTTGGGCTATGCGGTGCTCTACACCGGCTTTCTCAAGCGCGCCACGCCACAGAACATCGTGATCGGTGGCTTGGCTGGCGCTGCCCCGCCCCTGCTCGGCTGGGTCGCCGTGACCGGGCATATAAGCGCCGAACCGCTGCTCTTGGTGCTGATCATCTTCGCCTGGACCCCGCCGCATTTCTGGGCCCTGGCGATCCACCGCAAGGCGGAGTACGCCAAGGCGGATATTCCTATGTTGCCGGTGACCCATGGCGAGCACTACACCAAGGTGCATATCCTGCTGTACACCTTCGTGCTGCTGGCCGTGAGCCTGATGCCCTATGTGATCCATATGAGTGGCCTGCTCTACCTCGGCTGCGCCCTGGTGCTGGGGGGGCGCTTTCTGCAATGGGCCTGGGTGTTGTACCGTGACAGCCGGCCGCACGCGGCGATCAACACCTTCAAGTACAGTATCTGGTACCTGTTCCTGTTGTTTATCGCCTTGCTGGCGGACCACTACCTGCTCTTGAACCTCTAAGTTAGCGAGCTTATGACCCGTACCCATAAAACCGTTTTCATCCTGCTGGGCATAGTCGCCCTGGTCTTGGGCCTGACCGTCAACAAGGTCCTGAACGGCAAGGGCCAGGGTGATCCGACCGCGCTGTTGGACGCCGGTATCGTGCTGTTGCCGCAGAGCCGCAAGCTGCCCGAACTGAGCCTGACCAATCAGGACGGCCAGACGGTGGCGGTCGATCAGTTGAAGGGTAAATGGAGCCTGCTGTTCTTCGGCTACACCTTCTGCCCGGACATCTGCCCGACCACCCTCGCCCAACTGCGCCAGCTCAAGGGCCAGCTGCCTGAGGACGCCCGCGGCCAGTTGCAGATGGTGCTGGTCAGCGTCGATCCACACCGGGACACGCCGCAGCAGCTCAAGCAGTACCTGGGCTACTTCGATGCGGAGTTTCAAGGCCTGACCGGGCCCGAGGAGCGCCTGCAGAAGCTGGCTAATGGGGTGAGCATTCCGTATATACCGGCCGACACCAGCAAGGAAAACTACACGGTGGACCACAGCGGCAACCTGGTGCTGATCGGCCCGGATGGCACCCAGCGTGGTTTTATCCGTGCGCCCTTCAATAACGAAAAACTCGCCGCGCAGTTGCCCGGCGTGTTCAAACGGGAAGGCTAAACCAGGACGCGCCGGTGGGGCCTCCAGTAGGGGCCGCCCTGGCGCCCCCAGCCCAGCTACTTGGCGAACAGCTGGCCGATATCGCGGAACGCCTTGAACTCCAGGGCGTTGCCGCAGGGGTCGAGCAGGAACAGGGTGGCCTGTTCACCCACCTGGCCCTTGAAGCGGATATGCGGCTCGATCACAAAGGCGGTCTGGCGAGCCTGCAGCCGCGCGGCCAGGGTTTCCCACTCCGACCAGGGCAGCACCACGCCAAAATGCGGCACCGGCACATCGTGCCCGTCGACCGGGTTGCTGTGCAGCGGAACGCTTTCGGCGGCCCTGGCCTGGTAGTGAATCACCAACTGGTGGCCGAAAAAGTCGAAGTCGACCCACAGCGCGCTGCTGCGCCCTTCGGCGCACCCGAAGACCTCCCCATAAAAATGCCGGGCGGCGGCGAGGTCATGGACGGGGATGGCCAGGTGAAACGGCGAGACGGACATGGACGGCTCCAGCGAGATCGGTGAATGGGTAGTGTAGAGACGGAATTTTTGCTTTAAAGCGAATAAAATAAGCGCCGAGCTCCCGATTTTTGAATGAGTGAGGTGATCGTGCTGCGTGAACTCAAGACCCTGGTCGCCGTCGCCCGCCATGGCACCTTTGCCGCCGCGGGTCAGCAGGTGGGCCTCAGCCAATCGGCGGTCAGCGCCCAGATCCGCGGCCTGGAGCAGGACCTCGGGGTCCGGCTGTTCGACCGCAGCGGACGCGCCGCGGTGTTGAACGCGGCGGGACGTCACGCGCTGCCGCTGGCCCAGCAGATCCTCGCCTTGTATGGGCAGATGGCGCTGCCCAGCGCCGTGGCCGAGTGGCGCGGCCAATTGCGCATCGGCGCCATCGCCACCCTGCAGACCGGCTTGCTGCCGGACGCCCTGCCGGCGTTTCGCGCGCTGGCGCCCCTTATCGAGATCAAGCTGGTGCCCGGTGTGTCGCTGGACCTGCTTAGCCAGCTGGATGCCGGTGAGCTGGACCTGGCCCTGCTGATCAAGCCACCGTTCGAACTGCCCAAGGACCTGTTGCAGGTGTCGTTGGCCAGCGAACCCTTCGTGCTGATCGCGCCCCTGGATATTCCCGGCGAGGACCCCTTGGCGTTGCTCGCCGAGCAGCCCTTTGTGCGCTACGACCGGCGCTCCTTTGGCGGGCGGCGGGTCAGCCAGTTCCTGCGCCAGCAGGGCATCGAGGTCCGGGATGCCCTGGAACTCGACGAGCTGGAGGCGCTGGTGCGCATGGTCGAATGCGGCCTGGGCGTGTCCCTGGTACCGCTGGCGGGATTGTGGCGGCAGCGCCCGACCCAGCTGCGCATCCTGCCATTGGGTGAGCTGACCTTTCACCGCGAGCTGGTGGCGGTGCTGCGTCGCTCGCAACGTCAACCGGCGCTGGATGCGTTGCTCGATTGCCTGCGCGGTTCCACCGCAGCGGCATAAAAAACCCGCGCCAGGCGCGGGTTTTTCAGCGGAGCGTGGCGCTTAGAACGCCGGCACAACCGCGCCCTGGTATTTTTCCAGGATAAAGGCTTTCACTTCCGGGCTGTTCAGGGCCTTGGCCAGTTTTTGCATGGCCGGTGCGTCCTTGTTGTCCGGGCGCGCCACCAGAATATTGACGTAGGGCGAGTCGCTGCCTTCGATCAGCAGGGCGTCCTGGGTCGGGTTGAGCTTGGCTTCCAGGGCGTAGTTGGTGTTGATCAGCGCCAGGTCGACCTGGCCCAGTACCCGCGGCAGGGTCGCCGCTTCCAGCTCACGAACCTTGATCGATTTCGGGTTGCTGGCGATGTCCTTGGGGGTGGAGAGGATATTGCCGGCGTCCTTGAGGGTGATCAGGCCGGCCTTTTGCAGCAGCAGCAGGGCTCGACCGCCGTTGGTGGCGTCGTTGGGGATGACCACGCTGGCGCCTTCGGGCAGTTCGGTCAGGGACTTGACCTTGCTCGAGTAGGCGCCGAAGGGTTCGACGTGCACGCCGGCCACGGCGACCAGGGCGGTACCGCGGCCCTTGTTGAACTCATCGAGGTACGGCTGGTGCTGGAAGAAGTTGGCGTCCAGGCGCTTTTCCGCCACCTGCACGTTGGGCTGCACATAGTCGGTAAAGACCTTGATGTTCAGCTCGACGCCATCCTTGGCCAGTGCCGGCTTGATGAACTCGAGAATCTCCGCGTGGGGCACGGCGGTGGCGGCGACGCTCAGCGACTCGGCGGCCTGGCTGGAGAAGCTGACCAGTGCGGCGCAGGCGAGCAGCAGTTGCCGGGTGTTTTTCAGGTAGTTCATAAAATGCTCCTAGCAAGGTCGGCAACGCCGCGGCGGCCGGGTCAGGGGACGGAAACGTGCGGTCATTTGCGGGAAAAGTGCACCACCAGGCGGTCACCGATGCTTTGCAGTATCTGCACCAGGATCAGCAGCAGGACTACGGTCACCAGCATCACGTCGGTCTGGAAGCGCTGATAGCCGAAGCGGATTGCCAGGTCGCCGAGGCCGCCGGCGCCGACCACACCGGCCATGGCCGTGTAGGACACCAGGGTGATGGCGGTGACGGTGATCGCGGCCAGGATGCCCGGGCGGGCCTCGGGCAGCAGCGCATTGAGGATGATCTGCCGGGTGCTGGCGCCCATGGCCTGGGTCGCCTCGATGATCCCGCGGTCCACTTCACGCAGCGCGGTTTCCACCAGGCGGGCAAAGAAGGGGGTGGCCCCGACCACCAGCGGCGGAATGGCACCGGCAACGCCCAGCGAGGTGCCCGTCAGCAGCACCGTGAAGGGAATCATCACGATCAGCAGGATGATAAAGGGCAGCGAGCGCAGCACGTTGACCAGCAGCGAGAGCAGGGCGTACAGGCCGCGTTGCTCGAGCAGCTGGCGCGGGCTGGTGAGAAACAGCAGCACGCCCAGCGGCAGGCCCAGCAGCACGGTGAACAGCAGCGAACCGCCGAGCATCAGCAGGGTGTCGAGGGTCGCCAGCCAGATCTCCTGGCCGTCGATATTGGCGAAAAAGGCCAGCAGACTGTCGATCACCGCAGCACCTCCACGTGCACGTCGGCGGCGTCGAAGCGCGCCAGGGCCGCGGCGAAATCGCCACCGGTCAGGGCCAGGGTCAACTGGCCGTAGGGAATGTCCTTGATCCGGTCGATACGCCCGGCCAGGATGCTGTAATCGACGCCGGTGTCACGGGCCACGGTGCCCAGCAACGGGGCGTAGGTGGCCTGGCCCTGGAAGGTCAGGCGCAGGATGCGCCCCGGCACATGGGCGAAATCGTCGCGCTGTTCCGCTTCGTCGATCTGCTCGGCTTCCTGAACGAAACGTTTGGTGGTCGGGTGTTGCGGGTGCAGGAAAACATCCGCCACCGGCCCCTCTTCGACTATGACGCCAGCGTCCATCACCGCCACGCGGTCGCAGACTCGGCGGATCACGTCCATCTCATGGGTGATCAGCACTATGGTCAGCTTCAACTCACGGTTGATCTCGGCCAGCAGTTGCAGCACCGAGGCGGTGGTCTGCGGATCCAGGGCACTGGTGGCCTCGTCGCACAGCAGGATCTTCGGCTGGGTCGCCAGCGCCCGGGCGATGCCGACACGCTGCTTCTGGCCGCCGGACAGCTGCGCCGGGTACTTGCGCGCGTGGTCGCTCAGCCCGACCCGCGCCAGCAGCTCGGCCACCCGCAGGTCGATGTCGCGGCGCGACAGCTCACCGGCCAGTTTCAGCGGCAAGGCGACGTTGTCGGCCACGGTCTTGGACGCCAGCAGGTTGAAGTGCTGAAAAATCATCCCGACCTGCTGACGGAAACGCCGCAATCCGCTGGCGTCCAGGGCCGTCACCTCCTCGCCATCGACCCGGATCTGTCCGCCACTGGCCGGCTCCAGTCGATTGATCAGGCGCAGCAGCGTGCTCTTGCCGGCCCCCGAGTGGCCGATCAGGCCAAAGACCTGGCCTGCCTCGATCTGCAGGGTGGTGGGGTGCAAGGCAGGAATGTCCCGTCCGGCAACGCGGTAGGTCTTATGGACGTTCAGGAACTCGATCACGAAGCGAACCTTTGTGAGGCGCGGTTTTAAAGAGGTGGCGATGGGCCGGCGCGCATTTTAGCCTGTCTTTTTAGACAGACTTAGTACTTATTTATGTTTACTAAGATCGATCGGTAATAAGCATAAGCGCTTTTGCTACGGCTCCCGGGGCTCAGGACGTTCAAATAAACGGAACGGCTTTCGGCGCGCCCAGTCATTAACCAGGTAACCGCAGGGGCTGCCGGTGCCGTGCCGGAGCCCGTAACCAGCCGCCAGCTGTTTCAGCCGAGCGCTGAAGAATGAGGAGTTGTGCACCGATGGCCACGAAGAAAAATGCCCCGCAGGACAGTCAGCTGGCAGGTACCGATACCCTGGACCGGCGCAACCAGAATGCCAAGCTCGACAGCCTGGACGCCTTTCGCTCGGATGCCACTGAACAGGCGTTGACCACCAACCAAGGGGTCAAGATCGCCGACAACCAGAACAGTCTTAAAGCCGGCGTGCGCGGCCCGTCGTTGCTCGAAGATTTTATCATGCGCGAGAAGATCACTCACTTCGACCATGAGCGCATTCCCGAACGTATCGTGCACGCCCGCGGCACGGCGGCCCATGGTGTGTTCCAGAGTTACGAGTGCCATGGCCAGCTGACCAAGGCCGGCTTTCTCCAGGACCCGTCCAAGGAGACGCCGGTGTTTGTGCGGTTTTCCACCGTGCAGGGCCCGCGCGGTTCGGCCGATACCGTGCGCGACGTGCGTGGCTTCGCCGTGAAGTTCTATACCGATGAAGGCAACTTCGACCTGGTGGGCAATAACATGCCGGTGTTTTTCATCCAGGATGCCATGAAGTTTCCGGACTTCGTGCATGCGGTCAAACCCGAACCGCACAATGAAGTGCCCACCGGCGGCTCGGCCCACGATACCTTCTGGGATTTCGTCTCGCTGGTGCCTGAAAGCGCCCATATGGTGCTGTGGACCATGTCCGACCGCGCCTTGCCCCGCAGCTTGCGGGCCATGGAGGGGTTTGGCGTGCACACCTTCCGCTTCGTCAATGCGGAGGGCCAGGGGCGTTTCGTCAAGTTCCACTGGAAACCGGTGGGCGGTGCGTATTCCCTGGTCTGGGACGAGGCGCAGAAGCTCGCTGGCAAGGACCCGGACTTCCATCGCCGCGACCTGTGGGACGCCATCGAGCGCGGTGACTACCCGGAGTTCGAACTGGGCGTGCAGGTTATAGAGGAAGCCGACGAGCACAGTTTCGACTTCGATTTGCTCGACCCGACCAAGCTGGTGCCCGAGGAGCTGGTGCCGGTGCAGTTGCTGGGCAAGTTGACCCTGAACCGCAACCCGGACAACTTCTTTGCCGAAACCGAGCAGGTGGCCTTCCACCCCGGGCATATCGTGCCCGGCATCGATTTCTCCAACGATCCCTTGCTGCAGGGCCGCCTGTTTTCCTACACCGACACGCAGATCAGCCGCCTGGGCGGGCCGAATTTCCACGAAATCCCGATCAACCGCCCGGTGTGCCCCTTCCACAATAACCAGCGCGACGCCATGCACCGGCAAACCCTGCACAAGGGCCGGACGTCCTACGAGCCCAATTCCATCGATGGCGGCTGGCCCCAGGAAACGCCGCCCGCGGCGGCCAATGGCGGCTTCGAGAGTTATCCGGAGCGGGTCGACGGCACCAAGATTCGCCAGCGCAGCCCGTCCTTCGCCGATCATTTCTCCCAGGCCAGGCTGTTCTATACCAGCCTGAGCGCGGCGGAACAGGCCCATGTCGTCGCGGCCTACAGTTTCGAGCTGGGCAAGGTCGAGCGGGTGGCGATTCGCGAACGCCAGGTCAACGAAATCCTCGCGCACATCGACCCGGACCTGGCGCGTCAGGTAGCAGCCAACCTCGGCCTGCCCGCACCGACGGCCGCCCCGCAGGCGTCGCCCAAGGCGCGCCTGGAGCAGGCGCCGTCGCTGAGCCTGGCGAGCAAACTCAAGGGCCATATCAAGTCGCGTAAGGTGGCCATCCTGGTCGCCAACGGCGTGGACGGCGACGCGGTCAGTTTTCTCCAGGCGCAGCTGCAGCTGCAGGGCGCACAGGCCAAGGTGCTGGGTCCGACCTCGGCGCCGGTCACCACCGCCCAGGGCCAGTCGCTGGCCGTGGACGCCAGCCAGGAGGGCCTGCCGTCAATTGCCTTCGACGCGGTGTTCGTACCGGGTGGGGCGGCTAGCGTACGGGCCCTGAGCGGCTCCGGCGTGGCGCTGCATTACCTGCTGGAGGCCTACAAACACCTCAAGCCAATTGCCGTGGTGGGCGAAGGCAAGCAATTGATCGACCTGCTCAAGCTCAGCTGCGACGCCGGGCTGCTGGTGGCCAGCGCGCCGGCGTTAAAGACCCTGGTCGGCGATTTCTTCGCCGCCATGGCCCAGCACCGCATCTGGGCCCGTCAGCCGCTGGCGGACGCCGTACCGGCCTGATGCACAAGGGGTGGGCCTGTTTCGGGCCCGTCCCCTCGGCCTGCCGGTTAAAGCGCGGGGCTAAGCAGCAGACGCGGCGCCCGGTTCGGGTCGATCTTCGAGCTCAGCGCCAGGATAAAGCCCGGTTGCAGTTTTTTCACCCGAGCCGAGAGCAGCGCGGCGACCCAGGGGTAATCCTTGGACTCGCGCACTTCGATATGCACCGCGCAGCGATAGCGCACCACGTCGGCGGCGACCGCATCGAGCAGGGTGCGCAGGCTCTTGTTGTCGCGGCTGTCGAGCATCGGCAGGGCGACCGCGCTGCTGGCGGCGGCCGGATTGATCACCCGGGCCTTGGCCGGGCTGGCCGTCACCGGCTGCTCTTTTTTCGCGATGACTACAGGGGGTTTTGCCGGGCTCGTCGGCGCGCTGCTGGCGACCACCGGCAGCCAACGTCGGGCCTGGGCGAAGGCGCCGGCTGCAGCCTTGCGCTGGCCCTGGCGCAGGAAGGCTTCGCCCTGCAACAGATAGGCCTCGGCCAGTTGCCGGCGAGAGCCCTCCAGGCGCGGCTCATTCGGGCGCTGTTGCTGCAGGCTCTCCAACTGGACCTGAGCCTCCGTCAGCTGTCCGGCCTGCAGCAGCTGTTCGAAAGCTTGCAAGTCCTGCACGATCGGGTCGACGGGCGCCGGGGTCGCGGCCGGAGGCGCATGCTGGCAGGCCACGAGCAGCAACGGCAGCACCAGGTAGGCGAGGCGGCGAAAGGGCAGCGGCATGGCGGCGGGTCTCGGTCCTGGGGGAGTCCGAGTCTATAACGCGTCCCCGGGCACCACCAGCGACGCGGCCACGCCAGTGTGACGCGGCGCACGTGTCGGGAGGGCTGGCATCAGCGGCTGCGCCGCGGCAGGGTGAAACTCAACAGGAACAAGGCGGCGGCGCTGACCACGATCGACGGCCCCGCCGGGGTGTCCTTGAACCAGGACAGGCTCAGTCCGCCACAGACCGCCAGCAGCCCCAGCAGGCTGGCGCCCACGGCCATCTGTTCGGGGGTGCGGGCGTGGCGCTGCGCAGCGGCGGCGGGAATGATCAGCAGCGAGGTGATCAACAGCACGCCGACGATTTTCATCGCCACGGCGATCACCACCGCGATCAGCAGCATCAGCCCCAGGCGCAGCGCGGCCACGGGCAAGCCCTCGACCCGGGCCAGTTCCTCGTGCACGGTGATCGCCAGCAAGGGGCGCCACAGCAGCACCAGGCTGGTCAGTACCAGCAGGCTGCCACCGAGGATCCAGGCCAGGTCGGTCGGTCCCACGGCCAGCAGGTCGCCGAACAGGTAGGCCATCAGGTCGACGCGCACCTCCTGCATAAAACTCAGCACCACCAGGCCGAGCGACAGGGTGCTGTGCGCGAGGATGCCCAGCAGGGTGTCCGATGCCAGCGGCTGGCGGGTTTGCAGGGTTACCAGCAACACGGCCAGCAGCACGCAGCCGACGGTCACCGCCAGGGTCGGGTTGACGTCGAGCAACAGGCCCAGGGCCACGCCCAGCAGCGCGGCATGGGACAGGGTGTCGCCGAAATAGGCCATGCGCCGCCAGACCACGAAGGAACCCAGGGGGCCGCCAACCAGGGCCAGCGCCAGGCCGGCGAGCAAGGCATTGAGCAGAAAGTCAGGCATGCTTGCAGTCGTCCCCGTGCACATGCGGCTGTACCGCGCCGTGGATGCGCAGACCTGCCGCGGGGGCGTCCGGCAGGACCTGCCCATGCAGGTCGTGTTCGTGGTCATGACGGTGGTGATAGACCGCCAGGGCCTTGGCATCCTGACCGAACAGCTCGACGAAGGCCGGGTCGCCGCTGACCTGTTCGGGGTGCCCGGAGCAGCAGACGTGGCGGTTCAGGCAGACCACCTGATCGGTGGTGCTCATCACCAGGTGCAGGTCGTGGGAGACCATCAGCACCCCGCAGCCGTGGCGATCACGCAGCCGGGTGATCAAGCGATAGAGCTCGGCCTGGCCACTGACGTCGACCCCCTGCACCGGCTCGTCCAGCACCAGCAGTTCCGGTTCGCGCAGCAGCGCGCGGGCCAGCAGCACCCGCTGCAGTTCGCCACCAGAGATGCCCTGCAGCGGGCTGTCGATCACCTGCGCGGCACCGACCTCGGCCAGGGCGCTCAAGGCCCGGGTGCGGTCCACCGAGGGTACCAGGCGCAGAAAGCGCAGCACCGAGAGCGGCAGGGTCGGGTCGACATGGAGCTTTTGCGGCATATAGCCGACGCGCAGCTTGGGCTTGCGCCAGACGCTGCCGGTGTCCACCTTGAGCAGACCGAGCACCGCCCTTACCAGGGTGGTCTTGCCGGCGCCATTGGGGCCGATCAGGGTGACGATCTGCCCGGGTTGCACGCTCAATTGCACGTCCTGCAGCACCGCCTGGCCGGCGATCCGCACCCCCACTCCCTGCAGTTGGATCAGGGTCTGGCTCATCCGGCCTCCCGGCAGCCGGCGCACAGCCCCACCACTTCGACGGTCTGGCCCTCGACGCTGAACCCCACGCCCCGGGCACTCTCGACTATCGCCTGGCTGATCGACAGCTGCTCCAGCTCGATGGCCGCATGGCAGCTGCGGCAGATCAGGAACTGCCCCTGATGCGCGTGCTGCGGGTGGCTGCAGCCGACAAAGGCGTTGAGCGAGGCGATCCGATGGACCAGGCCGTTGTCCAGCAGGAAATCCAACGCCCGGTAGACGGTCGGCGGCGCCGCGCGGCGCCCGTCGGCTTCGCTCAGGACCGCGAGGATGTCGTAGGCCCCCAGTGGCTTGTGGCTGAGCCAGACCAGTTCCAGCACCCGCCGGCGCAGTGCGGTCAGGCGCAGGCCTTGGCGGCCGCAGAGCAGGTCGGCTTCGGCCAGGGCGCTGCTGACGCAATGCGAATGGTCGTGGGGGCGAGAGGCCAGGGGCGTATCGGACATCGGCAGGCTGGGCATGGGCGGCGACGAGTTGGGTAAGAGACGTTATTATATTACTCTTTCCCGCCACCCCGAGTGCCGACCGTGTCCCCTCTTTTTTCGCGCCCCGGCCTGTCTCTTCGTTTCACGCTGCTGGCGCTGCTGCTGGGCGCGACGGCGCCTGTGTCGGCGGCCGAGGTGCGCCTGCTGACCAGCATCAAGCCGCTGCAATTGATCGCGGCGGCGGTGCAGGAGGGTATAGGCCAGCCCGAAGTGTTGCTGCCGCCGGGCGCCTCGCCGCACCACTATGCGCTGCGCCCGTCGGATGTGCGGCGGACCCGCGAGGCGGACCTGGTGTATTGGATCGGCCCGGACCTGGAAGGCTTCCTGCCGCGGGTGTTGCAAGGTCGCAGCGGGCCGACCCTGGCCGTGCAGGCGCTGCCGGGTTTGCACCTGCGGCATTTCGGCGAGGGCCACGCCGGGGCGGCTCATGCCGAGCCGGCCCAGGCCGCTGATGCCTCCGGCGCCACGGCGGCCGACGAGCACGATCACGACCACCGCCCCGGCACCCTGGACGCGCACCTGTGGTTGGCGCCGGCCAATGCACGGGTCATCGCTGCGCGCATGGCCAGCGACCTGGCGACGCTCGATCCGGCCAATGCCGCCCGCTACCAGGCCAACCGGCAGGCCTTCGACGCGCGCCTGACCGGCCTGGACGCGCGCTTGCAAGAGCGTCTGGGCGGGGTCGCCGCCCGTCCCTATTTCGTCTTTCACCAGGCCTATGATTATTTCGAGGCGGCTTACGGGCTCGAGCACCGCGGGGTCTTCAGCGTCGCCGCCGAGGTGCAGCCCGGTGCCCGCCACGTTGCCGAAATGCGCGCCCGGCTGCAGCAGACCGGGGCCTCCTGCGTGTTCAGCGAGCCGCCCCTGCGCCCACGGTTGGCCGACACCCTGACCGCGGGCCTACCCGTGCGCCTGGCCGAGCTGGATGCCATGGGCGGCCCGATCGAGGTGTCGGCCAGCGGCTACGAGCAGCTGCTGGAGCGCCTGGGCAATGACTTGGCGGGTTGTCTGGATGCCTTGCCAGTGCCGGCCCAATAGCCGGCTCGGTGCTCGGGCGACCCTAAAAGGCAAACGGCAGCTGCAGGCCGACCTGCTGGCGCTGCGCCAGGCGTCGCTCGAACTCACCCGGATCATGGATCAGCACGTCTTGGCCGGCGAAGGCCGCGGCGGCGATCAGGCGCGACAGCCAGAACCGCACGCAGGCGATGCGCAGCATCGCCGGCCACAGCTCGGCTTCCGCCGCGGTAAAGGGCCGCAGGCTGGCGTAGGCCCCCAGCAGGGCGCGCGCCCGTGCCGGGTCCAGGGCGCCGCTGGGGTCCGAGCACCAATCGTTGAGGGCGATGGCCAGGTCGTAGAGCATCGGCCCGGAACAGGCGTTGTAGAAGTCGATCAGGCCGGCCAGGTGCGGGCCGTCGAACAACACATTGTCGCGAAACAGGTCGGCGTGCAGGTTGGCCCGCGGCAGGTTCAGCAGCCGCGGTTTCAGCTCGGCGATTTCGCTCAAGGCCTCGCGCAGCATCGACAAGGCCCGCTCCGGCAGGTGCAACGCCTGGGTCGGACCTTCGCTGAGCATCCAGTCCAGGCCACGGTCGCTTTTGCGCTCCAGCACCTGACCACGGGTCGCCACGTGCAGGCGCGCCAGCAGCGTACCGACTTCGGCGCAGTGGTGAGCGTTGGGCTGGCTGATGTGTTTGCCTGCCAGGCGCGGTTGCAGCAGCGCCGGTTTGCCGGCCAGTTCACGCAGGGCTTCACCCCCCGCGGTGCGCAGTGCGTAAGGCACGGGCAGCCCGGCTTGATGCAGCACGTCCAGCAGCTCGATGAAAAACGGCAGGTCGGCACTGGGGCCGCGCTCGATCAGGGTCAGGACGAACTCGCCCTGGGCCATGCTGATGAAAAAATTGCTGTTCTCGCTGCCGGCGGCAATGCCCTGAAAATCCAGCAGACGACCGAGGCCATAAGGCGCGAGAAAGACGTCCAGCTCGGAACGCTCGAGGGGGGTGAATACCGACATGTCAGGACTGCTCGTTTACCAGCTGAAGATTTCCCAGGCCGGGATCAGCATGTCCGGGTTGTCCGAGCGGACGAAGTTGCCGTCGCTGCCATCGGCACGCACCAGGAAATACGGCTTGCCGCCCTTGGGGGTGATTTTGATCGCATAGAGGAAGCCGTTGACCCGGTATTCCTGAATGGTTTTGTCGCCGTCCGTGCGAATGGTCACGTCCGGCTCGCCCGTCACCGGCTCTTCGGCCAGGACCGCGCTGGCACCGAACATCAGCATGCCGCTTAGCAACAGGCAGTTGAATGTGCGCATGATAACCTTGTCCCTTTGTCGTCATTGGTCGGACCATTCTAACGCCGACCCCGTGGAAAAGGTTGATCCAACACATGAGCCAAGCGCCCCTCGTCCTGGTGGACGGTTCTTCTTACCTGTACCGCGCCTTCCACGCCCTGCCGCCCCTGACCACCTCCAAGGGGTTGCCCACTGGCGCGGTCAAGGGCGTGCTGAACATGCTCAAAAGCCTGCGCAAGCAGTACCCGCACAGCCCCCTGGCGGTGGTGTTCGACGCCAAGGGCGGGACCTTTCGCGACAGCCTGTACGCCGACTACAAGGCCAACCGGCCGAGCATGCCGGACGACCTGCGGGTCCAGGTCGAGCCGCTGCATGCCAGCGTGCGCGCCCTGGGATTCCCGCTGCTGTGCGTCGAGGGGGTGGAAGCCGACGACGTGATCGGCACATTGGCCCGGCAGAGTGCCGCCCAGGGCCATCCGGTGGTGATCTCCACCGGCGACAAGGACATGGCCCAGCTGGTCTGCCCGCACGTTACCCTGGTCAATACCATGACCGGTAGCGTCTACGACGTGGATGGCGTGAAAGCGAAATTCGGCGTCGGTCCCGAGCTGATCATCGACTACCTGGCGCTGATGGGCGACAAGGTTGACAACATTCCCGGCGTTCCCGGGGTCGGCGAAAAGACCGCCCAGGGCCTGCTGCTGGGTGTCGGCGGCGGGCTGGAGGTGCTTTACGCCAACCTCGACAAGGTGGCCGATCTGCCGATCCGCGGGGCCAAGGGCCTGGCGGCCAAGCTCGAAGAGCACCGCGAGATGGCGTTTCTGTCCTATCAGCTGGCCACCATCAAGCTCGATGTGGCCCTGGAGCTGCGCTTCGACCAGTTGCAGATCGGTGCGGTCGACCATGCGGCCCTGCTCGAGCTGTACGCCGAGCTTGAGTTCAAAAGCTGGCGCGACGAAGTGCTGCGCGAGAGCAAGGTGGCCGGTGCCGAGGCGATCCGTGGGGGCCTGTTCGACGCCCCGGCCGAGGCGCCGGCCAGCACCGAGGTGGCGCAGGAGGCCGTCGCGGCGGTCGTCGTCGAAACCCGCTATGAGACCATTCTCGACCCGGCGCGCTTCGAGGTCTGGCTGGACAAGCTGCGTCAAGCCGACTTGTTCGCCTTCGACACCGAGACCACCGGGCTCGACGCCCAGCAGGCGCAGCTGGTCGGCCTGTCCTTTGCGGTCGAGGCCCACGAGGCCGCCTATATTCCCCTGACCCACGCCTATATGGGCGTGCCGACGCAGCTGGACCGCGACACCGTGCTGCGTGCGCTGCAGCCGCTGCTGGAAGACCCGCGCAAGGCCAAGGTCGGTCAGCACGCCAAGTACGACATCAATATCCTGGCCAATTGCGCCCTTGGCGGCGACCCTGCCCAGGGCATTCAGGTGCAGGGCGTGGCATTCGACAGCATGCTCGAATCCTATGTGCTGGACTCGGTCGCCACCCGTCACAACATGGACAGCCTGGCGCTCAAGTACCTGGACCACAGTACCATCGCCTTCGAGACCATCGCTGGCAAGGGCGCCAAGCAGCTGACCTTCGATCAGATTGCCCTGGAACAGGCCGGTCCCTATGCCGCCGAGGACGCCGACATCACCCTGCGCCTGCACCAGGCGCTGTGGCCACGGCTGCAAGCGGTGCCGGGGCTGGCGCGGGTGCTCAGCGAGATCGAGATGCCCCTGGTGCCGGTGCTGGCGCGTATCGAGCGCCAGGGCGCGCTGGTCGATGCCAAGCTGCTGGGCGAACACAGCCGTGAGTTGGGCGAGAAGCTGGTGCAGCTCGAGCGCGAGGCCTTTGCCATCGCCGGTGAGGAGTTCAACCTGGGCTCGCCCAAGCAACTGGGGGTGATCCTTTACGAGAAACTCGGCTTGCCGGTGCTCAGCAAGACCGCCAAGGGCCAGGCCAGTACCGCCGAGGCGGTGCTGGCCGAGCTGGCCGAGCAGGACTTCCCCTTGCCCAAGGTGCTGATGCAGTACCGCACCCTGAGCAAGCTCAAGAGTACCTACACTGATCGCCTGCCGGAGCAGATCAACCCGCGCACGGGGCGCATCCACACCTCCTATCACCAGGCGGTCACCGCCACTGGACGTTTGTCCTCCAGCGACCCCAACCTGCAGAACATCCCCATCCGCAGCGCCGAAGGCCGGCGTATCCGTCAGGCGTTCGTCGCGCCGCCGGGCTATCGCCTGCTGGCGGCGGACTACTCGCAGATCGAACTGCGGATCATGGCCCACCTGGCCCAGGATAGCGGCCTGCTGTACGCCTTCGGCCATGGCCTGGACGTGCACCGCGCTACCGCGGCGGAGGTGTTCGGGGTCGAACTCGAGGCTGTCAGCAGCGACCAGCGGCGCAGTGCCAAGGCGATCAACTTCGGCCTGATCTACGGCATGAGCGCCTTTGGCCTGGCCAAGCAGATCGGCGTCGACCGCAAGCAGTCCCAGGCCTATATCGACCGCTATTTCACCCGCTATCCGGGTGTGCTGGCTTATATGGAGCGCACCCGCGACCAGGCCAGCGACCAGGGTTACGTCGAGACGCTGTTCGGCCGCCGGCTCTACCTGCCCGAGATCCACTCGAAGAACCAGGCGCTGCGCAAGGGCGCCGAGCGCACCGCGATCAACGCGCCGATGCAGGGCACCGCGGCCGACATCATGAAACGCGCCATGGTCGCGGTGGACCGCTGGCTGACCGAGTCGGGGCTGGATGCCAGGGTGATCCTGCAGGTGCACGACGAATTGGTGCTGGAGGTGCGCGAGGACCTGGTCGATACCGTGCGCGATCACGTGCGGGTGCTGATGAGCGCGGCGGCGGAACTGGACGTGCCCTTGCTGGTGGAGGTTGGTGTGGGGTCCAACTGGGACGAGGCGCACTGATGGCGGAGCCTGGCAACACCCGGACAAGACGCGATTGAGCTCACCACCTGGTGAGCAACTGGATTCCCGCCGTCGCGGGAACGACGGCAGGAGGAAGTGAACAGGTCTGGGTGCGTCCCTTGAGCGACACCCAGGCCTCATGTGACGAGGAGCTACCCCCTGTGGCATAGGGTCGCACCCGGTCGCGAAGATATTAACGTTTGTCTGCTTATCGCGAACAGTTTCGTTTAACGCTGAACTTTTGCCGCCGCCGGCCACTCTGAGTTCCTGAATGGCTGATGAAGCCTTCGATGCTCCTTTGTTGTGTTAAGTGTTGGCATATATCTGAGCCCCGCCCTAGCGGTTCAGACCTTAAACCCCGAGCCTCCCCCTCCCCATACGATGCTCGGGGTTTTTTTTGCCCGCGATTCAGCCTTCGGCGTCTTCGCTCGGCGCCGTGGGGGCATCCAGCAGGTGCATCCAGCGTCCCAGCACGGCCTGCGCTTCCTCCACGCCCATACGTTTGGGCGCCGAAAACAGCTGCATGCTGATGCTGTCCCCCCATCCGCGGCGCAGGTCCTGCTGGACCTTGAGCAGGGTGGTCTTGGCGGCCCCGAACGCCAGCTTGTCGGCTTTGGTCAGCAGGATATGCATGGGCATCTGGGCGGCCACGGCCCAATCGAGCATCAGGTGGTCGAACTCGGTCAGCGGATGGCGGATATCCATCATCAGGATCAGGCCGACCAGGCTGCGACGGCTGCCCAGGTAGGCTTCCAAGTGGCGTTGCCAGTGCAGCTTGAGCGGGATTGGTACCTTGGCGTAGCCGTAGCCGGGCAAGTCGACCAGGCGGCGTTCGTCGTCCAGGCGGAAGAAATTCAGCAGTTGGGTGCGACCCGGCGTTTTCGAGGTGCGCGCCAGGCTGGCATGAGTCAGGGTGTTCAGGGCGCTGGACTTGCCGGCATTGGAACGGCCGGCGAAAGCCACTTCGTAGCCCTCGTCGTCCGGGCATTGCTCGACCTTGGCGGCGCTGAGCATAAAGTCGGCTTGTTGGCACAGGCCCATGATGGGATTCTTGACTAGCATCGGTAATTCCGGTTGTGGGCGGCGCCGACGTTTGGCGCGGCAAGCGGTGTCGTTTCCGTTTCAGCGACGCCAGTATATAATGCCGCAGATTTTGTGTGCGCTTTGTCCCACCGCTGGTGAAGTGTTCACGGGAACGATTACGACCTCTGCGCACCAGAACGCAGGACGTTCCCATCCCCGATGAGGAAGATTTCATGAAGAAATTGCTGCTGGCGGCGGGTGTCATCCTGCTGTCCTGCACCGTTCAAGCGGCCCAGGATGCCAATGCGGTCTATGCCAGGGCCTGTGCGGCCTGCCATAACGGCCAGTTGCCGATGGCCCCGAAGTCCGGCGACAAAGCCGCCTGGGCCCCGCGTCTGGCCAAAGGCATGGATACCCTTGTATCCAGTGTCACCACCGGCTTGAATGCCATGCCGCCGCGAGGTCTGTGCATGGACTGCAGCGCTGAGGATTACCGGGCCGTCATTCAATTGATGAGCGAGTGATCCGATGCCTAACTCTTTTACCCTTAGCCGTACTTGGATGAGCTGATGAACAAAGTAATCGTGAGTCTGCTGTTGACCCTGGGCATTTCCGGTCTGTCCCATGCTGCCGGCGACGCCGCGGCGGGCCAGGGCAAGGTGGCGGTATGTGGCGCCTGCCATGGCGCCGACGGCAACAGCCCGGCACCGAATTTCCCCAAGCTGGCCGGCCAGGGCGAGCGTTACCTGCTCAAGCAGCTGAAGGACATCAAGGCCGGGACCGCGGCCGATGCCAAGCCGGGCGTCGGGCGCAAGGTGATTGAAATGACCGGTTTGCTGGACTCGCTGAGCGAGCAGGACCTGGCGGATATCGCCGCCTATTTCGCCAGCCAGAAAATGGGCGTCGGCGCGGCCGATCCTAAACTGGTGACCCGTGGCGGCGAGTTGTTCCGCGGCGGCAAGCTGGAGCAGGGCATGCCTGCCTGTACCGGTTGTCACTCGCCGGACGGCTCCGGCAACAGCCTGGCAGGTTTCCCTCACCTGGGTGGGCAGCACGCCACCTACGTGGCCAAGCAGTTGACCGACTTCCGTGAAGGCAATCGCACCAACGACGGCGACACCATGGTCATGCGCAGCATCGCCGAGAAGCTCAGCAACAAGGACATCGAAGCCGTCTCCAGCTTTATCCAGGGGCTGCACTGATCCTCGCGGCACCTGACGAGGGCGGCGCAAGCCGCCCTTTTTGATCGCGGGTGCCGCTACACTGGTGACCTGTTTGACTGAGCGACCTCGCCCAACGGGCCATCAGGGGAACCCTTGCGCGTGCCGCCTGTCCAAGTTCGATCGCTTGCGAGCGAACCTTTTCTGCCTAGGAGTGAAGTATGCGTAACCTGATTTTCAGCGCCGCCCTTGCCGCCGCGAGCCTGTTTGGCATGACGGCGGCGGCCACTGCCGATGAAGCGATCGAAGCCGGCAAGCAGTATGTGGAGCTGAGCAGCGCCGTACCGGTCGCCGTTCCGGGCAAGATCGAAGTGGTGGAGTTGTTCTGGTACGGCTGTGGCCATTGCAATGCATTCGAGCCGACATTGAACGCCTGGGTCGAAAAACTGCCCGCCGACGTCAACTTCGTCCACGTGCCGGCGATGTTCGGCGGTCCCTGGGATGCCCATGGGCAGATGTTCATCACCCTCGAGTCGATGAAGGCCGAGCAGAAAGTCCGTAAAGCCATCTTCGACGCCATCCACAAGGAGCACAAGAAGCTCGCGACCCCTGAGGAAATGGCCGAATTCCTCGCCACCCAAGGTGTCGACAAGGAGGCGTTCCTCAAGGCGTACAGCTCCTTTGGCGTCAAGGGTCAGGTCGAGAAAGCCAAGAAGCTGGCCATGCAGTACCAGATCACGGGCGTCCCGGTGATGGTGGTCAATGGCAAATACCGCTTTGACCTTGGCTCCTCAGGTGGCCCGGATGGCGCACTCAAAGTAGCTGATTCGCTGATTGCGAAAGAACGCGCCAGCGCCGCCAAGTAACCTGCGGCCATGCTGCGGCGCTGGATGGTCGAACGGGGGGTTGGCCTGCACAGCCCGCAGGTCAATGACCATTGCCTGGCCGCCAGCGGGTTGCCGGAGGATGGCTTGCTGCGCCTGCTCAGCTTCAATATCCAGGTGGGCAACAGCACCGAAGGTTACCGCCACTACCTGACCCGCGGTTGGCAGCACCTGTTGCCCCACCGCGGGCGGGCCGGCAACCTGCAGCGCATCGGTGAGGTGCTGGCCGATTACGACCTGGTTGCCCTGCAGGAAGCCGATGGCGGCAGTCATCGCTCCGGCTATGTCAATCAGGTCGAACACCTCGCCCATCTCGGCGCCTTTCCCTACTGGTACCAACAGCTCAACCGTAACCTCGGGCGTCTGGCGCAGCACAGCAATGGCGTGCTGAGCCGGCTGTGCCCGACCCTGCTGGAAGATCACCCGCTGCCCGGGCCGCCGGGGCGAGGGGCGATTCTCCTGCGCTTTGGTGATGGGCCAGAGGCGCTGGCGGTGGTGATGATGCATCTCTCGCTTGGCGCCCGCACCCGCACCCGGCAACTGGCCTATATCCGTGAGCTGATCAGCGGCTATCGGCACAAGGTGTTGATGGGTGACATGAACACCCACGCCACCGACCTGCTGCAGCATTCACCGTTACGGGATCTGGGCTTGCTGGCCCCCCAGGTGGAGGCGACCTTTCCCAGCTGGCGCCCGCAGCGCTGCCTCGACCACATTTTGCTGAGTTCCGAGTTGCACCTGGAGCGGGTGCGAGTGCTGGCACTGCCGATCTCCGACCATTTGCCGGTGGCCGTGGAAATTCGCTTGCCTGCGCCCCATCAAGGCAATGCGCCGCTATGCTGAACAGGCCCGCCGCCATCCGGATTCAAGCATGAACGACGACGTTCAGCGCTGGAAAAACAAATACCTGGAAAACCTCGAAGAGCAGGAGAAGCTCGAGCGCCGTTGGGATACGCGCCTCGACCTGCTGCGCCGCGGCCTGGTGCGCAGCTCCCTGGCCGCCGAAGGCGTGGACAAGGCGGTAGACCAGTGCATGCTGGAAATGCGCGAAATCCTTCGTCGTGAGGACATGGACGCGGGCCTGTCCGCCTTGATTCCACGGCTGGAAAAGGCCGTGCTCGACTCTGAGCAGCGGCGCCAGACCCGTGTCACTCAGGTCACCAGCGGTTTATCCGCCCTGGCCACCCAGCTGCAAGCGCTGGACCTGCCGGGCGAAGTGCGCAAGCCGCTCAAGCGCTTCGCCAAACAATTGGAGGCCCGGGCCGGCCAGGCGCGTGAGATGCCGGCCTTATTGGCGGAGCTGGGTGAGTTGCAACGCCAGGCCCTGGCCCTGCAGCAGGGTCAGGAGGCCGCGCCGCGCCCCGGGCTGCTGCAGCGGTTGTTCGGTAGCCGCGAGGACGGCGGGCCGGCCCCTGAGACCGAGGCGGCCGAGCAGCCGCTACCATTACCGGCGAGCGAGTCCTTACTGGCGGCCGCTGAGCAGGACGAGGAGCCGTCATCGCCAGCGGTGGCGCCCGCCGCGGTGTCTGTCCCCCAGGCCCTGGCGCCGGTGTTGCCTGAGGCACCGCAGGCGCGCCCGCGCGAGATGTCCGAACAGCTGCAGGCGGCGCGATTGGACAGCTTGCCACTGCCGGCTGCGCTGTTGAATCCACCCGCTGCGCCCGAAACGCCCATGGCCGCTGCGCCAGATCCCGAGTATGCCCTGCCCGTTGCCCCCGAGCCGGGCTACAGCGCCATTGCCCAGCATGTCGAGGCGACCCTGGTCGGTCTGCTCGATGAGCTGAGCCTGCCCGAGCGCCACCAGCCCCAGGCCGAGCTGCTGCGCACGCGTATCCAGGCCGGGCTCAACCTCTATGAGCTGGTGCCGGTGCTGGAGGACTTCGCGGTATTGATGCTGGCGATCGCCGATGTCGGCCAGCGCGAGTTCGAAGGCTACCTGAAGCAGCTCAACGAACGCCTGGCGACCTTTCAGGGCAGCCTGCAGGATGCCCACGAAGGTTATGCCGACTCCATGTCGGCGGCCCGTGAGCTGGACAGCGAGCTGCGCGAGCAGGTCAGCGGATTGCACAGCAGCGTGCAGGAAGCCACCGACCTGACCAGCCTGAAACACGTGGTGGAGAACCGCCTGGAGGGGCTGCTCAGCACCATGGAGCAGTTCCAGCGTCAACGCGATGAGCGCGAGCAGGACGTGGTCGGGCGGCTGCAGACGCTGGTCGAACGGGTCGCCAGCATGGAGCAGGAAGCCAAGGGGTTCCGCGAGCACCTTGAGGAACAGCGGCAAAAGGCCTTGTCCGATCCGCTGACCGGGTTGCCCAACCGTGCCGCCTGGAGCGAACGGCTGGAGCTGGAAGTGGCGCGCTGGCAGCGTTATGGCGGTGATCTGCTGCTGGCGATCCTGGACATCGACCACTTCAAGCGGATCAACGACAACTATGGCCACCTGGCCGGCGACAAGGTCCTGAAGATCATCGCGGGCGAGCTGCTCAAGCGTCTGCGTAAAACCGATTTTATCGCGCGTTTTGGCGGCGAGGAATTTGTCCTGTTATTGCCGGCCACACCCTTGGAAGGTGCGCAGCAATTGCTGGAAAACCTGCGCGCGGGCATCGAGCAATGCCCGTTTCACTTCAAGGGCGAGCGCGTCACCATCACCTTGTCCGCCGGTATCAGTGGTTATGCCAGTGGTGAGCTGAGCGACCAGGTCTTTGAGCGGGCCGATCAGGCGCTGTACCGCGCCAAGCGCGGCGGGCGCAACCGGGTCGAAATGGGTTGAAGGCGCTGGACACGCCTTGGGAAACCCCGTGCGTTGCCCATCCGGCGTTTATCCAGGCCCACAAGGCGTATGCCCCGCTCGCGCTCAGGCCACCTGCGGCAGGTAGGGTTGCCAGTTCAACGGAATGGCCTCGAGTCGCGGGTAATGCAGGGCGTCCAGCTGCAACCGCGGCAACAGGAAGGGCGTGTGGCGCAGGTGTTGCGCCACGCTGCGCAGTTCCGGCAGCCAGAGGCTGACGTAGCTGGCATCGGGGTCGTACTGGCGCGCCTGGCGTAGCGCGTTGAACACCCGATTGCGCCGCGGATCGCTACCCACCCCGGCGAGGTAGGCCCAGTTGCCCCAATTGCTCGCCGGGTCATAGTCCAGCAAATGCTCCTCGAACCAGGCCGCGCCGTGGCGCCAATCCTGCTGCAGGTCGTTGACCAGGTAGCTGGCCACCACCTGCCGGCCGCGGTTGGACATAAAGCCCGTGGCGGCCAGCTCACGCATGTTGGCGTCCACCAGTGGAAGGCCGGTGCGCCCTTGGCACCATTGGGTAAAGCGCTGATCCAGCAACACCGGCGCCCGCGCCGTGGCCTTGAGCCCGCCGGCCTTGAACAAGGCGCTGCCATGGCGCACCAGAGTCCAGCGAAAGAACTCGCGCCACAGCAGTTCGACCCACAGGCACTGCGTCGAGGCGTTGGCGCCGTACTGCGCCTCGTGGCGGCGCAGCTCCGCCACGGCGCGCCGCGGCGACAGGCTGCCGTTGGCCAGCCAGGGAGAGAACTTGGACGAATATTCGCTGCCAATCAGGCCGTTGCGAGTGTCCTGGTACTGCCGCACGCCCTGGCTCTCCCACAGGTAGTCGCGCATCCGTCCCTGGGCGGCGGGCTCGCCACCGGCAAAGGGGAAGGCGCTCTCGGGGACGCTCAACGGCTCACCCAGGCCCAGTTGCGACAAGGTCGGCAGTGGTTCGAGCAGGGCCAGGGCACCGTTCGGCAGCGGCGGCAGCCGCTCGGGCGCCGGGCGTGGCTGAAACACCATCAGGCGTTGTTCGATCCGCTCGCGAAACTGGCTGAATACCTGGGGTAGCGCGTCGACCGGGTCCGGCAGCTCCTCTGCCCGCAACAGGCCGTTACCGGGCAGCACCCGCAGTTGCACAGGCCCCAGGGCCGTGCGCAGGCGCTGCAGTTGGCCACGCTCTTCCGGGGCGATTTCCTCGAGGGTCAACACCTGTTGCAGCTCGAGTTCGGCCACCAGGCGTGGGATGACCTGTTCGGCCTTGCCGGGCAGTACCAGCAGGTGCGAGCCGCGCTGGCGCAACGCGCCGTCCAGTGCCGCCAGGCTTTCCAACAAGAAGCGGGCGCGGTGCACGCCCAATCGCCGAACGCCAAAGGCGCCGATCTGGAACTGGGCGATATCCAGTACATACACCGGCAACAACTGCCCCGCCTGGAGCGCGGCCTGTACGGCCGGGTGATCATCCAGGCGCAAGTCCTGTTTGAACCAGAGCAGCTGCTTGTCCATCACGGGTCTCCTCGACGCGTCAGCGTCGGCCGATCCTGTCAGGATACGCCAACCGGCGCAAAGTAGAAGCCTTTGGCCATGCCGCTGGTCTTGAGCCTGTGGGGTGCCCCGGCAGGACGGAAGCTGCTGGCCGGCGAGCCGCGGCTGATTGATAATCACCGCTGTTCGACCCAGTGCTTCACTCGTCCTTCGGCGAGTCGGGGGCTTGGTTCCTGGAGTGCTGCATGGACATCTTCGGCATCGCCGTGCTGATCTTTCTGGTCACCGACCCCTTTGGTAATATCGCGATCTTTCTGGCCGCCTTGAAAAGCGTGGCCCCCGAGCGACGTTTGCGTGTGGCCCTGCGTGAATTGCTGTTCGCCCTGGCGTTGCTGATGGCGTTTCTGACCTTTGGTGACAAGGTGCTCAGTGGTTTGGGGCTGTCCCGGGAGGCGACGGCCATCGCCGGCGGCATCATCCTCTTCGTGATCGCCATGCGCCTGATCTTTCCCACGCCTCAGGGGGTGCTGGGCGACCTGCCCGATGGCGAACCGATGCTGGTACCCCTGGCCACCCCGGCGGTGGCGGGTCCCTCGGCCCTGGCGGTGCTGATGACCCTGCGCAATACCCACCAGGGGCCGCTGTGGGAGCTGTACCTGGCCGTTGCCCTGGCGTGGGCGGCGACCGCCTTTATCCTGTTGCAGGCGTCGTTTCTCCAGCGGTTTCTCGGCGCTCGTGGCTTGACCGCCGTCGAGCGGCTGACCGGTATGCTCTTGATCATGCTCAGTGTCGACATGCTGCTGGACAACCTGCAAAGCGTGCTGCATATCCGCCCATGAAATGTTTCCTGCCAAGCCTGTGCCTGTGCCTGTGCCTGGTCCTGCTGGCCGGGTGCGCCACGGGCCCGTCCGTGGAGACCCGTATTCGCTCGGTCAACCATGACAGTCGAGTGCAGTATGTGGTGTTGCATTACACCTCAGCCGACCTGCCCCGCTCCTTGGCCTTGCTGACCCATGGTGAAGTCAGCAGCCACTACCTGATCGGGGATTCTCCCGCGACCGTCTACCGCCTGGTGGATGAGGATCAGCGCGCCTGGCATGCCGGTGAAAGCGAATGGCAAGGACGGACCTGGTTGAATGCCAGCTCCCTGGGTATCGAACTGGTCAACCCCGGCTACCGCGACACCCCCAACGGACGCGAGTGGTATCCCTATGCGCCGGCGCAGATCGAGGCACTGATCCGGCTGCTCAAGGACCTGGTGCAACGCTATGACATCGCGCCGGAACGTATCGTCGGCCATAGCGACATCGCGCCGTTGCGCAAGCTTGATCCAGGCCCGCTGTTTCCCTGGCAACGCCTCGCCGAGGCCGGGCTCGGGCATTGGCCACCGGCACCGGCGGTGGGGCTGCAACAAGCGCAGTTCGAGCAGCAGCCGCCGACAGTGGTCTGGTATCAGCAACAGCTGTCGCGCCTGGGCTATGCCTGCCCGCAGACCGGCGAGCTGGATGTGGCGACCCGCCATGTGCTGGCCGCCTTCCAGATGCGCTATCGCCCTAGCCGCTTCGACGGTGAGCCGGACGCTCACACGGCGGCGTTGATCCAGGTGCTGCTGCAGATGCAGGCACAACCGGGCTGACGCCTGGCCCGCGATGCCTGCGCGGGTCGGGGCGTCAGGCCTGCCCGAGCATGCTGCGCACCTTGGTTCTCAGCAGGTCCAGGGAGAAGGGCTTGGTGATGGTCGCCACCTTGCTGGGGCGAGCGCTGCCGTGGTCCTCCTCGGCATAACCACTGGCAAACAGCACCGGCAAGTCCGGGCGCAGTTGACGGGCTTTCTCCATCAGCTCACGCCCGCTCATGCCCGGCAGGCTTATATCGGTCATCAGCAAGTCCAGCGGCTGGTCGCTTTCCAGCAGTGGCAAGGCCTGAGTGGCGTCCTCGGCCTCATGCACCTGATAGCCCAGCTCCTCGAGGACCTCGGCCGTCAGCATACGCACCACTTCGTCGTCCTCCACCAGCAGGATGATTTTGCGGTCGCTGGTGGACAGCGGGTCGGCGGTATTGATCTCGGGCATAAGCTTTTCTCGTATTCACTGCAGTGGAAGACGCGCCGCCCGCTCGGGCCACAGGCTGAATCGGGGGCGGCGACTGCGCCAGCGAAGCCGCAGCCGGTTCGCTGCTGGCTAATGGCCGTGAGCCAGGGTATCCCGGGACCAGGCCGCTGGCCATCGATTGAGGGCCCAGGTGGGCGCCACGGATTATCGACACTTTTCGCCATCTCTGTCGTCGAAGACCTGTCTGGTGCGACCCGCACCGGCTTGGGGGGTTCCCTCGGATGTGCAAATTCCGGTTTCCGCCTGTCTTGACCGCCGGACCGTCGGCAGGACGCGGCCCGCGGGAGGAAAGCCGTGCCTTTTTCCCGGACTTTACGGCAGAATCCTTGGTTTTTATCGTCGGTATTCCCAGATGAACAGCCGCGCCGCCATCGATGAGAACAGTTTTCGCCGCATTCTTTTGCGCAACATCACGCTGCCCCTGGGGGTTGGCCTGCTCAGCGCGGTGTTTTTCGTCGGTCTGATTTTCTATCTACTGAGCGTGCTGCGCTGGGTTGAGCACACCGACCGGGTGATCGCCAATGCCCACGAGGCGTTCAAGCTGACCGTCGACCTGGAAACCGGCATGCGTGGGTTCCTGATCAGCGGTGATGAAGACTTCCTGGCACCCTATGAACTGGCCAAGCCGCGTATCGGCGCCGAATTGGAAGGCTTGCGCGAGCTGGTGGCGGACAACCCGACCCAGGTCGACCGCTTGCGGCGCATCCAGGCGTTGCACCAGCAATGGTACGGGTTCGCCCAGGCCATGATCGACATGAAGCGTAAAGGGCAGGATTACCAAGGACAGGTGGGCAGCGGGCGGGGCAAGCAGGTTACCGACGAGCTGCGTCGTGAGTACGGCGATTTCACCAATACCGAGCAGCAACTGCGGGTGACCCGTAACCAGGATGCCAACCAGACGGTCATGCTCACCATTGGCCTGTACCTGGTGTTCAGCCTCAGTTTCAGCGCCCTGCTGGCTGTGCTGGGGCGGCGCGAGCTGCTGCGCCTGTCGGAAAGCTACACCCATTCCCTGCAAGAACAATTGGCCAGCGCCGCGCTGATCGAGCAAAAAGCCTGGCTGCGCAGCGGCCAGAGCCAACTGGCGGAACAGGTACTGGGGCAGTTGACCGTACCGGTGCTGGGGCGCAACGTGCTGCGTTACCTGGCGAGCCACCTGGATATCGCGGTGGGCGCGTTCTATGCGCGCGACGAGCACGTCGGGTTCAAGCGGGTGGCCAGCTATGGCTTTTCCCAGGAGCAGGAAGCCACCGAGCAGCACTTCGGGCCGGCCGAGTCGCTGGTCGGCCAGGCGGCCCAGGAGCGGCGCCTGATCCGCCTGGACGATCTGCCGCACAGTTACCTGCAGGCCAACTCGGGGCTCGGGCAGACGGGCCGGCTAAGCATCCTGATCCTGCCGATCAGCAACGACAACCTGGTCAATGGCGTGCTGGAGCTGGCGTTTCTGCGGCCGATCCAGCCGCGCGATACCGAGTTCCTCGAGTTGATCGCCGATAACGTCGGCACTTCGATCGAAGCCGCGCGTTACCGTGAGCGCCTGCAGGACGTGTTGAGCGAAACCCAGCAGCTCAACGAGGAGCTGCAGGTGCAGCAGGAAGAGCTGCGCACGGCCAACGAGGAGCTCGAAGAGCAGTCGCGGGTGCTCAAGGAATCCCAGGTGCATCTGGAAACTCAGCAGGCCGAGCTTGAGCAGACCAACGAGCAACTGGCCGATCAGGCGCAGGTGCTGGCCGAGCAACGGGATGCCCTGGACGAGAAGAACGGGGCGCTCAACCAGGTGCAACTGCAGCTCGAGGAGCGCGCCCAGGAACTGCAGCGCGCCAGCCTGTACAAGTCCGAATTCCTGGCCAACATGTCCCACGAACTGCGCACGCCGTTGAACAGCTCGCTGATCCTGGCCAAGCTGCTGGCCGACAACCCCCAGGCCAACCTCAGCGCCGAGCAGGTCAAGTTCGCCGAGTCGATCTATTCGGCCGGCAACGACCTGCTGCATTTGATCAACGACATCCTGGACATTTCCAAGGTGGAGGCCGGCAAACTCGAGGTGCGGGCCCAGGACGTACCGATCGAACGCCTGCTGCAGGGCGCGCGCACAGTGTTCGATCCGGTCGCCGCGGACAAGGGGCTGCTGCTGCGCATCGAGCGCGAGGCCGGAGTGCCGGACAGCCTGTACAGCGACCAGCAACGGATCGAGCAGATCCTGAAGAACCTGCTATCCAACGCGATGAAGTTCACCGAGCGCGGCGAGGTGACGCTGAAGGTCGGTCCTGCTGCCGACGGCGGCATCGCCTTTGCCGTCACGGACACCGGGATTGGCATTCGCGAGGACCAGCAAGGTTATATCTTCGATGCCTTCCGTCAGGCCGATGGCACCACCAACCGCCGCTACGGCGGTACTGGCCTGGGCCTGTCGATCTCCCGCGACCTGGCGGCCCTGTTGGGCGGCTCGATCGGCGTGGTCAGCGCCCCAGGCCGGGGCAGTACCTTTACCCTGGTGTTGCCAAGGGAATTCGTTGCGCCCGAGCCGGCATCGCTGGCGACCAGCAGTATGGCGGTCATGCCGCCCGCACTGCCGGTGCGCCAGGAGCCGGTGGCGGTACCGGTGCCGGTCGCGGTGCCGGTGATCGCGCGTTTTGCCGACGACCGTGACCGACTGCCGGCCAGTGGCCGCTGCATCCTGGTGATCGAGGACGAGCCCAAGTTCGCGCAGATCCTCTTCGACCTGGCGCATGAGCTGGGGTATCGCTGCCTGGTGGCCCACGGCGCCGACGATGGGCTGCAACTGGCCGCCCAGTGGCTGCCGCATGCCGTACTGCTGGACATGCGCCTGCCGGACGCCTCGGGCCTGACGGTGCTGCAGCACCTCAAGGACAACCCGGCGACCCGGCATATTCCGGTGCACATGATCTCCGTCGAGGACCGCATGGAGGCGGCGCTGCAGATGGGCGCCATCGGTTATGCAGTCAAGCCGACTAGCCGCGAGCACTTGCGCACGGTATTCGCCAAACTCGAGGCCAAGTTGTCCCAGGAGGTCAAACGTATCCTGCTGGTGGAGGACGACGCCCTGCAGCGCGAGAGCATCGCCCGCCTGATCGGCGACGACGACATCGAGATCACCGCCGTGGAATTCGGCGCCCAGGCCCTCGAGCAACTGCGCGCGAACGTGTTCGATTGCATGATCATCGACCTCAAGCTGCCGGACATGCAAGGCAACGAGTTGCTCAAGCGCATGGCCAGCGAGGAGATCCGCTCCTTCCCGCCGGTGATTGTCTACACCGGTCGCAACCTGACTCGCGCCGAAGAAGTCGACCTGATGAAGTATTCGCGCTCGATCATCATCAAGGGCGCCCGTTCGCCCGAGCGCCTGTTGGACGAGGTCACGCTGTTTTTGCACAAGGTCGAGTCGCAGCTGTCCAGCGAACGCCAGAGCATGCTCAAGACCGCGCGTAACCGCGACAAGGTTTTCGAGGGACGGCGGATCCTGCTGGTGGACGACGATGTGCGCAATATCTTCGCCCTGACCAGCGCCCTGGAATACAAGGGCGCCCTGGTCGAGGTGGCGCGCAACGGCCGTGAAGCCCTGGAGAAGCTGGAGAGCGTGGCGGATATCGACCTGGTGCTGATGGACGTGATGATGCCGGAAATGGACGGTTATGAAGCCACCCAGCAGATTCGCCAGAACCCGCTGTGGCGCAAGTTGCCGATCATCGCCGTGACGGCCAAGGCGATGCGCGACGACCAGGACCGCTGCCTGGCGTCGGGTGCCAACGACTACCTGGCCAAGCCCATCGACCTGGACCGGCTGTTTTCGCTGATCCGGGTCTGGTTGCCGAAACTGGAACGCATCTGATGGTGATCGACGGTAACGCCGAGATCGAGTTGCGCTTGCTGATCGAGGCCATCTATCTCAAGTACAACTACGATTTTCGCGACTACTCCGGTGCCTCGCTGCGGCGCCGGGTCCGCCACGCCCTGGTGCAATTCGGCTGCCCGACCATCACAGCGCTGCAGGAGCAGATCCTCCACCGACCCAGCGCCTTTATGCAGCTGCTGCAGTACCTGACGATCCCGGTCAGCGAGATGTTTCGCGACCCCGGTTATTTCCTGGCCTTGCGCGAGCAAGTGGTACCCCTGCTACGCACCTACCCGTCGGTGAAGATCTGGGTCGCTGGCTGCAGCACCGGCGAGGAGGTCTATTCGCTGGCCATCCTGTTGCGCGAGGAGGGGCTGCTCGAGCGCACCATTCTCTATGCCACCGACATCAATCCGCTGTCCCTGGAGAAGGCCGAGCGCGGTATCTTCGCCCTGGATAACCTGCGCACCTATACCCGCAACTACCAGAAGGCCGGCGGGCAGTGCGCGCTCTCCGACTACTACACGGCGGCCTATGAGGGCGCGCTGTTCGACAAGTCCTTGCGCGAGAACATTATCTTCGCCGATCACAGTCTGGCCACCGACAGCGTGTTTTCCGAAACCCAGTTGATCTCCTGTCGCAACGTCCTTATCTATTTCAACAAAACGCTGCAGGACCGCGCCTTTGGCCTGTTCCACGAGTCGCTGTGCCATCGCGGCTTCCTCGGTTTGGGCAGCAAGGAGAGTCTGGATTTTTCCAGCTACGCCAAGCGCTTCGATCCCGTCGACCGGCCTCAACGGATCTTCCGTAAATCATGAGGCCGGTGGCGGTTGATCCGCACTTCGCGGCCCGTGCGCGCACCCTGCACGCGGTGGTGGTCGGTGCCTCGGCGGGCGGTGTCGAGGCGCTGCTGCAGATTTTCGCCGACCTGGGGGCGGACTTTCACTTGCCCATAGTGGTCGTTCTGCACCTCCCGGATGACCGCCTCAGCCAACTGGCCGAGGTGTTCCAGCAACGCTTGCCGCTGCGGGTCAAGGAAGCGGACGACAAGGAAACCCTGGCCCGGGGTGTCCTCTATTTCGCGCCGCCGGGTTACCACCTGTCGATCGAGCGCGATCACAGCCTGTCGCTGAGTCGGGAGGAGCCGCTGCACTATTCGCGTCCGTCGATCGATATCCTCTTCGAGTCGGCGGTGGAGGCGTTCGATGCCGGGCTGCTTGGCATCCTGCTGACCGGGGCCAGCCATGACGGGGCGGCGGGCTTGGCGCGGATCAAGGCGCAGGGTGGTCTCACGGTGGTGCAGGACCCGCGCCAGGCACTGGTGGCGACCATGCCGGAGGCGGCGCTGGCGTTGCATCAGCCGGATTACCTTTTGCAATTGGCGGATATTCGAGCGCTGCTCGTCGAGTTGGACAAAACCCTATGCTGAGCAAAATCCAAACCAAACTGCTGATCGTCGACGATCTGCCGGAAAACCTGCTGGCGCTGGAGGCGCTGATCCGCGCCGAGGGGCGTCAGGTGTTCCAGGCCCGCTCCGGCGACGAGGCGTTGGCCCTGTTGCTGCAGCACGAGTTCGCCTTGGCGATCCTCGATGTGCAGATGCCCGGCATGAACGGTTTCGAACTGGCCGAGCTGATGCGGGGCACCGAGCGCACCAAACATATCCCGATCGTCTTCGTCAGCGCCGCCGGGCGCGAGTTGAACTACGCCTTCAAGGGCTATGAAAGCGGCGCGGTGGACTTCCTGCAAAAGCCGCTGGACGTGCACGCGGTCAAGAGCAAGGTGACGGTGTTCGTCGAGCTTTACCGCCAGCGTCAGGCGATCAATCGCCAGGTCGAGGCGTTGGAACAGAGCCGCCAGGAGCAGGAGACCCTGCTCTGCGAGTTGCGCGCCACCCAGGATGAATTGCGCCAGGCGGTGCGCATGCGCGACAACTTTATGTCGATTGTTGCCCACGAGCTACGCACGCCCCTCAATGGTCTGATCCTGGAAACCCAGTTGCGCAAGCTGTACCTGGCCAAGGGCAGGGCGGAAGCCTTCACCCTGGACAAGCTGCATGCCATGACCGACCGCGATGAACGGCAGATCACCAGCCTGATCCGGCTGATCGAAGACATGCTCGATGTATCGCGTATCCGTACCGGCTCACTGTCCATTCGGCCCTCTCAGGTCGACCTCGCGCAGCTGGTCACCCAGGTGCTCGAAGGCCTCTCGGCGCAGATCGCGGCGGCGGGCTGCACGGTGTCCTTGCAGGTCGAGGCTGCAGTGTCGGGTTGCTGGGACGAGTTTCGCATCGAACAGGTGATCGTCAACCTGCTCACCAACGCCATGCGTTATGGGGCCAAGCGACCGATCGCGGTCAGGGTCGCGGACGCCGCGAGCCACGGCATCATCGAAGTCCGCGATCAGGGCATTGGCATCTCGGCGGACAATCAGGCACGCATCTTCCAGCAATTCGAGCGGGTGTCGTCCAGCGGCGTCAGTCAGGGGCTGGGCTTGGGCCTGTATATCACCGAACAGATCGTCAAGGCCCACCACGGCTGGATCGAGCTGCAGAGTACCGAGGGGCAAGGCTCGACCTTTAGGGTCTGCCTGCCGCTGGCCGCCGCGTCAACAGTCTGAACTAACCCAAGCGCGGCGGTCGAACGCCTAGAACCGCAGGGAAAACCCCTCGCCTCGGGCTGCCAGCACCCCGTCAGGGGGCCTGTGGCCGATCTCCTTCCCATCACTGCTGAAGGCCCTGTGTGATGAGCCAAGCTTCCGGAAAAATCATATTGGTGGTCGAGGACGAAGCGATCTTTCTGCAGATCCTCGTCGAGTACCTCGACGGTGAAGGTTACCGCGTGCTGCAGGCGGGTTCGGCGCAGGAGGCCTTCGCCATCCTGGCCAGCAAACCGCAACTGGACCTGTTGATCACCGATTTTCGCCTGCCTGACGGCGTGACCGGGGTGATGATCGCCGAGCCCGCGCTCAAGCTGCGTCCGGATTTGAAGATCATCTATATGAGCGGTGAACCCGAGGCCATTTTCGCGTCCGGGACCCCGACCATCGCCCTGGCGCCCATCCTGGCTAAACCCTTTACGCTGCGGCGACTGCACAGCCAGATCCAGTCGATGCTGTCCTGAACCCTGGCCTGCGTTGGGTGATTTCCAAGCGCTATCGTGCAAATTGCAATCCGTAAAAAACCTCGCTCATGCAAGATGCAATCTGCCAATCAGGGCTTATCTGGTAAATTATTGATTTGTAAGGATTTATTTAGGTATTTAAGTTGGCACGGCGCCTGCTATTTCAGTTCCATGATCTGATTCAGCGATGGAGACGCCCCAATGAACACCCTTGTAAACCTCTTGAGTGCCACTGCCGTGATCCTCACTGGCGCCTTTGCCTCCAGCCCCTTCGACGCCGCCCCTGCTCCGCAGTCGGTGCAACGGGCCGTGGCGACAGAGGCAGCGCAAGGGCGTGAAGACCTTCAGGTGCAGTCCGCCGCGGATCCCCAATGGCTGACCATCAGCGACGTTCGTGGGTCGGTTACCGATGAGCAGTCGCCGATGCAACGCTGGGTCTTCTGAAGCTGCGCAACGATTGATGCACAGCCCTTGCCCTCCGTGCGGGCGGGCCGCCCGGAGCGTTGGTCCCCGCCGCCGTATTCAAGGAACACCCTATGTCCAAGACTGCCCTGGTTTTACTGATGCTGAGCCTGCTGGCTGGCGCACTGCTGTTGTTAACGCCGCCGCTCGACCCTCTTATGCTTGGCCTGGTCAAACTGACCCTGGGTCTCAGTGTGGGCGCGCTGGTCGCCGCGCTGGCCGTTGGGCGGCGCTTCAAGTTCGACCCGATCCTGCGCTGATCCCAGCCGCAGCCTCAGCCTCGGACCGTGGGCGAGGTCAGAGCAACTGGGTGATCACCAGGCCCAGCACCACAGCCAGCACCAGTACGCCGATAAACAGACCCGCACGCCCGCGACCGGCGACAGGCGCTGAAGCCTCTGCAGGCGCTGAGGCAACCGACACACCTGGCGGCGAGCTGCGCTCGGCGCGCGGCCCGTCCGTCGGAGCCTCGGTTCTGACGGGCCGTGCTGCAGCAGCGATCGGCACGAACAGCGTGGCGTCTTCGTCCTGTTCCGGGGCCTGTGTCACTTTCGGCCCTATCACCAGCAAGCGCACCGCGCCCATTTGCAGCTGATCGCCCGCCTGCAGCACCGCGGTGGTAATTTTCTGCCGATTGACGAAGACCCCGTTGGACGAGCCGAGGTCCTTGACCTCGAGGCTTTCGCCTTCCACAAAAAACTCGCAATGACGACGCGATAGCTCCAGGTCGCTGAAGCACAGGTCGCATTTCACCGAGCGGCCGAAGGTCAGCGAGGCGGTTACCGGAAATTTCTTGCCTTCCTGTTCGCCCTGAATCACCTGCAGAAACCAGCGGGGCATGGCGTCGTTGCGTTGCGGTGTCTTGCTCGGGTTGATCAGGTCAAACTCCACCGAGCCGAGTCGAATACAGTCATTGGCCCGCACCTGATAGCGGCCGCTGACCCGCTCGCCGTTGACGAAGCTGCCCTCCTGGCTGCCGCAGTCGAACAGGTAGTAGAGCCCCTGTTCCTGGCGGATTTCCGCATGGAAGGGGCTGATACCGCTGTCTTCCAGGACCAGGTCGTTCTTGCCGTATTGGCCGAGGGTAAAGCGCTCGTCCGCTAGCCAGATAGGCGCTTGGCGGTGGTCCTTGAATTGCAGTTTCAACATGTTTGAAGTCCTGTATCGGGGCGCCCGCCGAGTACGCGGCGACCCATCATCAAGAAGGGCGGCAGTGGCCGTGCAGCCCTGGGGCAGGTTGCAGGCGGTGGCGAATCAATTGATCAGTTTGTTCCAGATCCGTTTCAACGGATTGGTCGAACGTCGGAAGGGTGGCACATTGCTCGCACGCTGGCCCTGTTCATTGGTCTGCAGCAGGCCCTGCAGGGCCGGGTTGTCCGGCGCCAGTTCGAGGCCCTGCTGGATATACTCCAGCCCTTCAGCGTAGGCATGTCGCGCGTGAGCGTCCTCGGCCAGCTGCACATGCATCTCGACCACCCGTTGCAGGCCAGCGGAGGCGGCTTCGTTGGCCGGATCCAGCTGCAGCGCCTGATTGAAGAAAAATACCGCGTTGTCGTAGGCCGGAGTCGTCAGGTGGCCGTCGACTATGGCTTGCTCGGCCCGCCCCAGCAGGCGTGTCAGGCGCGCCTCGAAGACCCGCTGCAGGCCCTGTTCAGCCTCGCGGTTGTCGCTGTCGAGCAACAGCGCCTGGTGGTAGAAATAATCCGCGTTGTCCCGCTCCGGCTCGATCAGTTTGTTCTCCGCCAGGCGCTGTTCGGCCTGGTCGATCAGCCCGGCGACCTGCATTTTCAGACGAATGGCCCAGCCTGCCGCCAGCAGCAGCCCGACCAGCACGGCCAGGCCGACGGCGGCCAGCAGTGACCTGGGCGCAGTCCAGCGGCTGGGCGCTGGCGTTTTCGCCGCGCCCGCTACCGCCGTACGGCGCAGCTGGGTGATGTCGGGTGCGTCGTCCAGCAGGCGATCGAGGTCGTCGAGCAGCGCCTGGCAGTCGGCATAACGGTCGGCGGGCTGCTTGGCCAGCATGCGGTCGAGCAGCGGCTGGAATCGGCTCAACTCCTGGGGCAGCGCCGGAATCTGCATCTGCAGGTGATTGAGTACGGTCTGGGTGTAATGGCTACCCCGGTAACTGTTCTCGCCACTGAGCATTTCCAGCAGGATCACGCCCAGGCTGTAGATGTCGCTGCGCTGGTCGAGCGCCTCGCATTGGGCCTGCTCCGGGCTGCTGTAAGAGGGGCTGCCCACGGCGATGCCGAAATGGGTCAGCTCGTGATCGATGCTCAGGTCCTTGGCGATGCCGAAGTCACTGATGACCACGGTGCCGTCCAGGCGAAAGAGGATATTGGCCGGCTTGATGTCGCGGTGCACCAGGCCCTGCTCATGCACCAGCGCCAGCCCCGCGGCGATCTGCCGGGTGATGTCCAGGGCGCGCCCCGGCGCCAGGCGGCTGCCCTTGTGCTGGCTGAGGTCGCCGCCGGGCACATACTCCATGGCAATGTAGTAGCGGCTGTCGTCGAGGCGGTCGATGTCATGGATGGTGATGATGTTAGGGTGGTGCAGCGAGGCGACGAGCTTGGCTTCGTTGACGAAACGTTGCAGAAACGTCTGGTCCTGGGTGTTGAGCAGGACCTTGATGGCGACCTTGCGCTGCAGGGAATCCTGGGTGGCCAGATAGACTTCGGCCATGCCGCCCTGGCCCAGGCGGCGGTGCACCGTGTAACCCGGTATTTCGATCAAGGCCTCATTCATGGCGTAGACCTCGCGTATCGCGGCCGGGGCGCCTGCCCAGCAGCCGGCTCAGCCAGCGCCGGGTCCGGGCGCCAAGCCCGGTGGGCAGATCCAGGGCCAGCACGCTGCAGGAAATATTGTCATGGCCGCCCAGGGCGTTGGCCTGCTCGATCAGGTTGTGCACCAAGGCCGGCAGGTCGGTGCTGTGGTCAGCGATGCGCTGGATCTGTTCATCGGTCAGTTCGCGGTTCAGGCCGTCGCTGCACAGCAGCAAGCGTTCGCCCGGCGCCAACCGGCCCTCGATCAGGCCAACGTCCAGCGGCACGCTGTCCTGACCGAGGCACTGGTTGATCAGGTTCTTCTTCGGGTGGTGACGGGCTTGGGTTTCCGTCAGCTCGCCGGCGTCGATCAGCGTCTGCACCCAGCTGTGGTCCTTGGTCAACGGCTGGATATGGCCGCGGCGCAACAGGTAGGCGCGGCTGTCGCCGATCCAGGCCAGTTGATACTGGTGGCCCGTAAAGTGCACGGCGACCACGGTGCTGCCCATGCCCTGGCTGCCCGCTGTTTCAGCGGCCGCGGCGAGAATGGCCTGGTTGGCCGCATGGATCGCCTCGACCAGGTTGCCACCGGCCCGCACGCAGTCCTGCAGGGTCTGGGCGGCAAGGGCGCTGGCGACTTCCCCGCGCTGGTGCCCACCCATGCCGTCGGCGATGGCCCAAAGGCCCAGGGCCGGGCAACAGAGCAGGCTGTCTTCGTTGTGATGGCGCACACGGCCAACCACCGTCTGCGCGAAGGCGTCCAGGCGGGGCAGGGAAGAGGTCAGGGGCATGGGGGCGGGGACAGCCTGGTCAAGGGTTGGGACGACGCCCACACAGGCGTCGGGCCAGGGCCGACGGCGGGCACATGGCCATTATTTTCGCATGGTTGAGGGCGGGCCGAAAAGTGCGCTGCCAGGCTTTTTTGCCGGTGCCATGGGCGGCTCGGCAGGCCGTCCACGCCTCTGGGCGAACGGGGCCTCAGAGCGGCAACGCCATATAGAACTGCGAGCCCTGACCCGGTCTGGAATAGACGCTGATACGACCGCCGTGCAGTTGCACTATCTCTTTGCACAACGCCAGCCCCAGGCCGGCACCGCCTTTTTTCCGACCTATCTGTACAAAGGGCTCGAAGATTCGCGCCTGTTGGCTGAAATCAATGCCTTCGCCGTTGTCCTGCACGCTGATGATCACCCGCTCGCCATGCCGGCGCGCCTGCAAGTGGATCTGACCGCCGGCGCTGCTGTGGCGAAGGGCGTTGGCCAGCAGGTTGTCCAGTACCCGCTCGATCTGCAGGCGGTCGAGGTTGATGTGCGGCAGCGGCTGCTGCACTTCGGCCTGCAAATGGATGCCTCGCTCGCTGGCCTGGGCCAGGAAGCGTTGTTGGGTCTGGCCAATCAGTTCGTCGAGGTCGCAGGGAGCCAGCTCGAGCTTCTGCAGGCCATTCTGGTAGCGGGAGAAATTCAGCAGGTCGGTGATCAACCGCACCAGGCGCAGCATTTCCTCGTTGACGGTCTGAATCAGGTCGGCCTCGCGCGAGCCTTCGGCGAAGCTCAGGCGCTCTTGCAAGAGGCTGAACGCCATGTGCATGCCGGTCACGGGGGTGCGCAGTTCATGGGAGGCACGCAGCACGAATTCGCTGCGCACCCGTTCGAAGGCGCGTTGTTCGGTTACGTCGCGCAGCACCATGACCGCGCCGACGCTGCGACCGTCGATATGGCAGACCGGCGTCAGCGACCAGGCCAGCAAGCGATTTTCACCGGCGGTTTCCACCGGCAGGTCCTCGGGTGCCTGCTCCAGCAGCTCACCCCTGAGCACCCGTTGGGTCGCCTCGTCCAGCTCGGGCCGCGCCAGCACTTCGCCCAAGCTTTGGCCATGGGGATCGTGCTGCCAGAACAATTGCCGGGTGGCGACCGGATTGGCATGTTCGATCCGGCCCTGGGCGTCGATGATCACCAGGCCGTCGTCAATGCTGTCGAGGACCGCCTGCAAGCGCCGCTGGCTGGCGCGCAGCTCCTCGATATCGGTCGCCTTGTGATGGCGCAGGGCTTCGGCCATCAGGCCAAAGCGCCGGCTGAGCAGGGCCATTTCGGCCACCGGTGACTCCGGCAAGGTCACTTCGAAGTTACCCTGGCCGATGCGGTCGGCGGCTTTGGCCAGCACTTCGATGGGCGCGCCGAAGCGCCGGGCGATGCTCTGGGCCGTCAGCACGCCAATCGCCAGTACGGCGATGCCCAGCAGGCCGAGCAGGCCAGCGATCAGTTTGGCGCGCTCACGGGCCTGGGCTTCCGCTTGGCTGACGCTGTCGATCGCCTGCTGTTGCAGGTCGAGCATGTGCTTGCGCACCTCGTTGAAGGCCTCGCTGAAGTCATTCCCGTCGAGCAGGGTCCAGCGCATGCTGGCCGGTTGCGCCACCACCTGCTGGAATCGCTGGTAGGCCTTGTCGATGCGCAGAAACCCCGCGCGCGCGCGCGCGCTGCGGCCGCTCATGCCCTCCCGGAGTACCGCCTTGAACTGCGCCTGGGAGGCTTGCAGCTTGCCCAGGTCCGGGTTTTCGCTGAGCAAGATGACCAACTGATCGCCCAGGCCCTGGCGCAGCTTCTGGCTCAGGTCGATGGTGGTGAAGTTATGCTGGATCAGGCTCTCCTGGGCCTGGGCCATGTGCATCACGCTGATCACCCCGAGCAGCAGGCCGAGCAAGGCCACGGTGATCAGGGCGGAAAAGCTGAGGAACAGCCGGGTACGCAGGGTCATCGCCAGCTTCATAGGTTGTACTGTTTACGTTTGCGGTACAGCGTCGAGGCGTCGATGCCCAGGGTGCGGGCGGCTTGGTCGAGGGTGTCGCTGGTGGCCAGCACCGCACCGATATGGGCCTTCTCCAGGGCTTCCAGGCTGAGGTCGGCGCCGACACGCGGGGTGTTGCTGGCCGGTTGTGCGCCCAGGCCGAGGTGGCTGACCTCGACCTGTTCCTGGGTGCAAATGATGCTGGCGCGTTCGATGACGTTACGCAGCTCGCGGATATTGCCCGGCCAGCGGTAGTCCAGCAGGGCATTGCGTGCTTCCTCGCTGAAGCCGCGGGCAGGGCGTGCGTAGTCCTTGACGAAACGCGCGAGAAAACGTTCGGCCAGCACCATCACGTCATCGGTGCGCTCACGCAGCGGCGGCAACTTGAGCGTAATGACGTTCAGGCGATACAGCAGGTCTTCGCGAAAACGCCCCTCGCGGACCATCTCGTCCAGGTTCAGGTTGGTGGCGGCGAGGATGCGCACATCGGCGCGGCGGGTCACCGGGTCACCCACCCGCTCGTATTCCTTGTCCTGGATAAACCGCAGCAACTTGGGCTGCAGGCTCAGGGGGAAATCGCCGATCTCGTCGAGGAACAGGGTGCCACCATCGGCCTGGCTGACCCGCCCCAGGGTGCTCTCACTGGCGCCGGTGAACGCTCCACGGCTGTGGCCGAACAGCTCGCTTTCCATCAGTTCGGCGGTCAACGACGGGCAGTTGATGGTCACCGAGCCTTTTTTGGCGCGCTGGCTCCAGCCGTGAATGGCCCGTGCCAGCTCACCCTTGCCGGTGCCGGACTCCCCGAGGATAAGGATGTTGGCATCGGTTCCGGCCACCTGTCGCGCGGTTTCCAGCACCGCCATCATGACCGGGCTGTGGGAGTCCAGATCGTCGCCCGGCTTGCGCACTTGGCCTTCGAGCACTTCCAGGCGCGCGGCCAGCTGGCGGATTTCCAGCTGTTTGGCGGCCGCCATGCGCAGTTGATCAGGGCTGCACGGTTTGACCAGGTAGTCGGCCGCACCGGCTTGCATGGCATCCACCGCGGTATCGATGGCGGAGTGGGCGGTGACGATCACCACGCGCATCCAGGGTGCCTGCAGACGCATTTGCGCCAGCACATCCAGCCCATTGTCCTCGCCCAGGCGCAGGTCCAGCAGGCACAGGTCGAAGACCTGACGCTGCAGCAGGGTCTCGGCTTGCGCGGCGCTGGTGGCCGTCGCCACGTTATAGCCCTCGTCCTCCAGGCAGTAACGGAAGGTGCGCAGGATCGCCGATTCATCGTCGACCAAGAGGATGCGGCCATTTTTCGGGGTGGGCTGTTCCATGTTCACTCTCAATCAGTTTTACGAAGCTTGAGTGTTAGTCACGCAAAGCTCGTGCAAGTTGCACGGTCCATTCTCGCCCATCCTGCAAGCTGCATGAGGCTCGGTTGCAGGCTTATTTATTAAGTTATTGATAAATAACAAATTTATATTTGAAAAAAAGCTGGCACAGGGCTTGCCATATAACTCGTATGGAAGGCCCGAGCGGCCTCCCGCCGAATATCAACAAGGAGAGACTCCATGCATCAGCTGAAGAAAATTGCCCTGGCTACCGCGGCCGCCACATTGATCGGGATGACCCCGATGATCGCCCACGCTGCCGACGGTGATGTCTCTGTAGAGCTCCGCGAAGCCCGCCAGGAAGGCTCGTTGTGGACGGCTTACGCCCTGAATCGGCACCTGAGCCCGTTCAGCATCGATGTTGATGTGGAGAACGGCGTCGCCATTCTCACCGGTACCGTCGAAAGCGAAGTCGACCGTGAGTTGGCCGAGCAAGTCGCATTGGGTATCGAGGGCATTAAGAAAGTCGATAACAAACTGGTCATTGATGGCAAGTATGAGCCTAAGGCACGTACCGAGCCGAGCATGTCCCAGCGTTTCGACGATGCCACGCTGACCGCTACGGTCAAGTCGAAGTTGTTGTGGAATAGCAGCACCGAAGGCCTGGATATCGATGTCGACAGTAAAAACGGCGTGGTCACCCTGACCGGTGAGGCGCAATCCTCCGCCGCCAAGGACCTGGCCGGCCGGCTGGCCGACAACACCGATGGCGTGCGCAAGGTGGTCAACAACCTCAAGGTCAGTGGTACCCCGAGCACCGCAGCCAAGGTGCAGACCACCGCGGACGAGGCCGGTGACGCCATTTCCGATGCCTGGATCACCAGCAAGGTGAAATCCACCTACCTCTACAGCCGCCACCTGGACGGTCTGGATATCTCGGTAGAGACCAAGGCTGGCCAAGTTCAGCTGGGCGGTGCGGTTGCCACTTCCGCCGAGAAAGATCTCGCCGTGGAGATGGCCAAAACCATCCGCGGTGTACGCAGTGTGAATGCCAGCGCCGTGAAGGTGCTGGGCAGCTAAACCCGACGCCGGATCAGTGGATCCGCGAACACCGGTGGGGTTGCCGACTACCCGGCAACCCGCCAGCCCAGACAACCCTGACATGAGAGAAATCATTATGAGCAGTCAAACTTCGCAACTGAACGAACTGATCGAAATCACCCGTGATGGTCAGCGTTTCTACGAACACGCCCATGACGAAGTCAAGGACGTGCAACTCAAGACGCTGTTCCGCGACATGTCCCTGGCCAAGACCCAGGTGATTCAGGCGTTGGCGGTGAAAGTCGCGGCCAACCACGAACAACCCGCTCAGGGCGGCACCATGATGGGCAAGCTGCGTCAGGTCTACGCCGATACCAAGGCCACCCTGTCCAGCGATGAAGGCGCCACCTACGTCGCCCAGCTCGAGGACACCGAAGACCGCATTCTGCATGCCTTCGAAGATGCCATGAAGGACGCCGAGCCGGATGTCCGCGCCTTACTGGCAGTAGAAATGCCCAAGGTCCGTGCCTGCCACGACCGCATGCGCAACCTCAAGCTGGCCATGAAGTAACCCGCCAGCACGTTTTTCCGGGGCACGGAGGCCCCGGGTTATTCATGGATGAATGAGGCAACGGCGTTTTACGCCATGTGGGCAGCTCTGGAACTACCGGGTTGCGCCTATTCCCCCTGCAGGAGAGTCATCATGTTGAGTTGGGCCATTACCTTTCTGATTATCGCCATCGTCGCCGCTGTACTGGGCTTTGGTGGTATTGCGGGCACCGCTACCGGTATCGCGAAAATCCTTTTCGTCGTATTCCTGGTGATGTTCGTGGCATCGCTGATCTTTGGCCGTCGTGGTCGGGGCTAGGCGCTTTTATGAAACCTCTGTTCCGGTACGCCAGCGCCCTGTTCCTGGGCGCCAGCGTTACCCTGGCGGCCCACGCCGCCGATACGGATGGGCAGTTTCGCCTGAATGAACTGCTTAGCACGGATGCCCAATACCGCGAGACCTGGCAGGAAACCTTGCACGAGGAAGAACGTCTCCCCGAGTGGGTGATGAACCTCAGCGGCCAGGCCGAGCCGATGAAGGCGTTGATCGGTGACGGTGACAAGTACCTGGTGGGTCAGCTCTGCGACCCCGCCCAGTGTTTCCACCAGCGCCTTTTTGTGGCGTTCAGCTGGGATAAACAACAGGCCTACGCCCTCTGGGTGCAGACGCCTAAAGGCCTGCCGGCCGACAAGTCGCCGAGTCGCCACGCGACTTACCGCTGGTTCGGTGAGCCGGACGAAGGGATGCAGGCCCTGCTTAAAGAGCAGCTCAAGGCCGATCCCCACTGGTATTGACGGGCAGCCCCGCGGTTAGCGGGGCGTCTGCCGCATCTCCCCCACACCCCGCTGGCTCCTGGCGTCATTTGCGCGTCTTGGGTTAAATCCAGGTCGCTACGCCGTGCAGCGTGGATGACCGATCCGCCCCCCGCCGCTATCATCCCCACCGCAGCTTCTCGGGGGATGGATCATGCTCAACGGCCTTTGGCTGGGTTTTTTCGTGGTGGCCGCGGTGGCCGCACTGAGCCGCTGGTTGATCGGCGGCGACGCGGCTGTATTTGCCGCCATGGTCGAGAGCCTGTTTGCCATGGCCAAGCTCTCGGTCGAGGTGATGGTGCTGTTGTTTGGCACCCTGACCTTGTGGCTGGGCTTTCTGCGGATCGCCGAAAAAGCCGGATTGGTGGATATCCTGGCGCGCCTGCTGGGCCCGCTGTTCGCCCGGCTGATGCCGGGTGTGCCGCGCGGACATCCGGCGCTGGGTCTGGTGACCCTGAGTTTCACCGCCAATGGCCTGGGGCTGGATAACGCCGCCACGCCCATTGGCCTGAAGGCCATGAAGGCCCTGCAGGAGCTCAACCCGAGCAAGACCGACGCCAGCAACGCGCAAATCCTGTTTATGGTGATGAACGCCTCGTCTTTTGTGCTGTTGCCCGTGTCGATCTTTATGTACCGCGCCCAGGCCGGTGCCACCGATCCGGCTCTGGTGTTTCTGCCCATTTTGCTGGCCAACAGCGTGTCGACCATGAGCGCGCTGCTGGCCGTGGCCTTTATGCAGCGCCTGAAGATCGCCGACCCGGTGATGCTGGCCTGGTTTGGCGGTGCCGCGCTGTTGTTGGGTGGGTTTATGGCGATACTCGCCGGCCTCTCCGCCACGGCGCTGACCGCGTTGTCGTCCTTGCTCGGTAACCTGACCCTGTTCGGCTTGATCCTGAGTTTTCTGCTGCTCGGCGCGCTGCGACGGGTGCCGGTATACGAAAGTTTTGTCGAGGGGGCCAAGGAAGGTTTCGAGGTGGCGAAGAACCTCCTGCCCTACCTGGTCGCGATGCTCTGCGCGGTGGGCGTACTCCGGGCCTCGGGGGCGCTGGACGTGTTGCTGGACGGGATCCGCTGGTGCGTCGAGGGGCTGGGCTGGGACACGCGCTTCGTCGAGGCCTTGCCCACCGGCCTGGTCAAGCCCTTCTCCGGCAGCGCGGCGCGGGCCATGTTGATCGAGACCATGCAGACTCAGGGCGTCGACAGTTTTCCCGCGTTGGTGGCGGCGACCATGCAGGGCAGTACCGAAACCACCTTCTATGTGCTGGCGGTGTATTTCGGCTCGGTGGGCATCCAGCGCGCGCGCCACGCGGTGGGCTGCGCCCTGTTCGCCGACCTGGTGGGCATACTGGCCTCGATTGCGGTGTGTTACTGGTTCTTTGGCTGAGCCTTGTTGCGCAGGTGGTAGGTCAACGCCATGCCCACACACCGCTGCAGGGCGCCGAGTGGTGGCACGGCGTCCTGGTCGAACACCAGGCTGCGGCTGCCGATGCAGTGGAATACCCCGGGAAAGGCCAGGCCGATGGTCTCGACCAGGTCGGTGCGGCAATTGAAGTGCAGGGCGTAGTGCGCGGGTTGCGACGGCTTCCAGCCCAGGCGCAAGGTACTGCCGCTGTGGGACTGGGTCGTCAGATAGGCCGGCTCGCCCCACTTCAGGCATTCCTCCAGGGGCCCCACACCCGGCGTTGCCGCTGCGGTTTCGAAGATCAACTGGCGCAGGTTCAGCAGGCGCGCGCGAATCTCGCTTGGGTAGGCGGCGAACACGGTTTGCACGGCGGGCTGGTGGAAAGGCTGCACGGCGCAGTCCCTACTGCGACCAGACAGCCAGTCGGTTGCCACTAGGGTCGGCGAACTCAAAACGCCGGCCGCCCGGAAAACTGAAAATGGCCTGCAGTATCTGCCCGCCCGCCGCGCGTACCCGCTCAAGGCAGGCCTCCAGATCGCTGGCATAGAGCACAATCAGGGCGCCCTGGCCGACCGGCGAGTCGGTGGTGAAGCCGCCTTCCAGGCGGCCATCGCTGAAGCTGCTGTAGTGCGGGCCGTAGTCGGTAAAGGTCCAGCCGAAGGCCTTGGCATAAAAGCTTTTGATCGGTTCCAGTTGGGTGGCGCCAAACTCGATATAGTCGATGCGGCGGTCGTGCTCGGGGGTACTCATTCAGGATCTTCCTTGGGGTGGGGAGGACCGTTTTTACATGGGCGGTCGGGGGCTTGTCCAATCGAAGCGGGCCACCCGTCGAGTTCAGTCGACCGCCGACTCCTCGGCGTGCAGGCCGCCGGTTTCGGCGGCTTCCAGCACCACGTAGGCGCTGCTGCAGAACAGCGAGTTGAGGCGCTTCATGTCGGCGATCAATTCCAGGTGCAGGGCGCTGGTTTCGATGCTGCGCACCACTTGCTGGTGCAGGCGGCCGACATGGGCATGGGCCAGGCGGCGCTCGTGGGCGCGGAACCGGCGTTTTTCCTTCAGCAGTTGGCGAGCACTGGCGCGGTCGCCGGAAAAAAACACCGACAGGCCCAGGCGCAGGTTTTCCAGCAATTGGGTGTGCATGCCGGTCAGCTCTTCCAGGCCGCTTTCGGAAAAACCGTGGCGTTGGGCGGTTTTCTGGTCCTGGATCTTGCCCAGCATCCGTTCGAGGATAGCGCCCGCTTGTTCCAGGTTGACCGCCATCTCGATGATCTCCGCCCAACGCCGCCGATCGTGTTCGCTCAGGGCCTCCTGGGGCACCTGGGCCAGATAGAGTTTCACCGCGTTGTAGAGGGCCCCCACCCCCTCGTCCAAACGCCGCAGTTCCTGGTTCTGTACCAACTGGTTGTTGCGCAGCACTTCGAGTAGTTGACTGAGCATGGTCTCGATCAGGTCGCCGATGCGCAAGGTTTCGCGCACCGCATTGGCCAACGCCAGGCTCGGGGTGACCAGCGCCGTCGGGTCGAGGTGGCGTGGGCGCATCGCGCCGTTCTCTTCAATGCGGTCAGGCAACAGCCAGGTGCAAAACCGCGCCATCAGGCCGACGCTGGGCAGCATCAGCAGGCAGCGCAGGCTGTTGTAGAGCAGGTGGAAACCAATCACCAGTTCCTGGGGGCTGAAGGTCAGGGCGTCCAGCCAGCCCACCAGCGGGTCGAGCAGCGGCATCACCAGCAGCAGGCCGATCACCTTGTACAGCAGGCTGCCCAGCGCCACCCGCCGGCCCGCCGGGCTCTGCATGCTGGCGTTGAGAAAGGCCAGGATACCGCTGCCGATATTGGCGCCGATTACCAGCCCGATGGCCACCGGCAGGCTGATCAAACCGGCCCCGGCCAGTGTCGCGGTCAGCAGCACCGCGGCCAAGCTCGAATAGGAAATCAGCGCAAAGAGCGCACCGACCAGCGCATCGAGCAACAGGTCACCGGTCAGCGACGCGAACAGCACCTTGATCCCCTGGGCCTGAGTGATCGGCGTGGCGGCGCTGACGATCAGCTCCAGCGCCAGGATGATCAGCCCCAGGCCGATGGCGACCCGGCCAAGCTGGCCGGCGCGGGTTTGCTTGCGCGAGAGGAAGAACACCACGCCGAGGAAGATCAGCAGCGGCGACAACCATGACAGGTCGAAGGTCAGTACCCGCGCCATCAGCGCGGTCCCCACGTCGGCGCCGAGCATGATCGCCAGCGCCGGGGTCAGGGCCATCATGCCCTGCGCCACGAAGGAGGTCACCAGCAGCGCCGTGGCGTTGCTGCTCTGCACCAGGGCTGTCACGCCGATGCCGGCGGCGAAGGCCAGCGGGCGACGGTCGACGTTGTGCCGCAGCACCTTGCGCAGGTGCGAGCCATACACCCGCAGGATGCCGGTGCGCACGATATGAGTGCCCCAGATCAACAAGGCGATGGCCGACAGCAGGTTGAGCAGGGTCAGCATCCAGCGGTTCCCCGGCGCCAGGCCCTGGGCGCGCCTCTGCCACCTGGAAACAGGCGCCGGCGGGCGAGGGCGAATTATTGGAAGGTTTCGGGCCGCACAAAACGCCTAAAAAAATCAGCGGCTTGTCTTAGCTTTAGCTGCTGAATGCCACCGGCGCCAGCCGGATGTCGCATCCGCGGAGAATGGGGTCGGAAAAACCCGTCGACTGGACCATGGAAACCCACGGGGCTGCGCTTCTTGGTACTCTGGGTACCTGTTCACCCACGTGCGGCTGTGATGCTCACCCTCTACCACGCCCCGGATCTTGAAACCCTTGGCGCGCTGGCCACGACCCTGCTGGCCCAGCCGTTGCGCGAGCCGTTCGCCGCCGCGCGGGTGGTGGTGCCAAGCCAGGGCATGGGCCGCTGGTTGACGCTGGAGCTGGCGCGCAAGCAGGGCATCGCCATGCAGCTGGAGGTGCAACTGCCGGCCCAGTTCGTCTGGGACCTGTCACGCCAGGTGCTGGGCCAGCTGCCGGAACAGTCGGCCTTCTCGCCGACCACCCTGACCTGGCGACTGTACGACTGGCTGTGCGATCCCGCGCACCTCGAACAGACCCCGCGCCTGGCCCATTACCTGAAGGGCGGCGACGAGCGCCGGCGGTTGGCGCTGGCCGCGCGCATCGCTGATGTGTTCGACCAGTACCTGCTGTTTCGCGATGACTGGTTGGCGGCTTGGGAGCGCGAGGAGCTACTGGACCTGGGCCCGGATGAACACTGGCAGGCCTTGCTCTGGCGCGAGCTGACCCAGGACGGCCACCCGCACCGGGCGCGGTTGCTGGAGGACCTGTTACGGCGCCTGTATCAGGACAGACCGATCGCCGGCCTGCCCGAGCGCTTGCTGGTATTCGGCATCAGCAGTCTGCCGCCCCATCACTTGCGGGTGTTCGAAGGCCTGGCCCGGCATGTGGACGTGGTGATCTGCGCGCTCAACCCGTGCCGCGAGGCCTGGGGGGAGATCCGCGATATTCGCGAGCTGGCCCGTGTCGCATCGTCGGCCGTTGCTGCCAGCCCGGGTGCGTTGCTCAGTCCGCCTGCCGATGATTGGTACCTCGATGTCGGGCACCCATTGCTGGCCAGCCTGGGCAAACAAGGGCGCGACTTTTTCGACAGCCTGTTCGCCGTGGTGGCCGAGGGCGGCCAGGATATCGGCCTGTATTCCGAGGACGCCGACCTGGCGGACAGCAGCCTGTTGCGTGCCTTGCAGAACGACATCCTGCGCCTGCGCACGCGCCTGCCGGCCGAGCGTCTGCGCTTGCGCGCAGACGATCGCTCGCTGGAAGTGCATATCGCCCATTCGCCCCTGCGCGAAGTGGAAATCCTCCACGACCAACTGCTGGCCCGCTTCGCCGCCGACCCCAGCCTGAGTCCCGACCAGGTGGTGGTGCTGACGCCCGACATCGAGCGCTACGCACCCTATATCGAAGCGGTGTTTGCCGCCCGCACCGGCGCCCCCCGTGTTCCCTTTAGCCTCGCCGACCGCAGCCTGCGCAGCGAGGTACCGCTGATCGAAGCCTTCCTCGGCCTGCTGGCTTTGCCCGACAGCCGCTTCACCGGCGAGGAAGTGCTCGGCTGGCTGGAGCAGCCGGCCATTGCCCGCCAGGCCGGCATCGAGGCCGAAGACCTGCCGCTGCTGCGCGACTGGCTTCGCAGCGCGGGTGTGCGCTGGGGCCGCGATGCCGGCCACCGCCAGCAACTGGGCTTGCCCCACGATGGCGCCTTTACCTGGCGCCAGGGCCTGGACCGCCTGCTGCTGGGTTTCGCCGTTCCACCGCAACTGGCGGGGGCAGCAGCGCCGTTGCTCGGCGACAGCTGGCCGCTGGATGCACTGGAGGGCGCACGCGGCCAGCTGCTGGGTCGCCTGGCGGCCTTCGTCCAGCGCCTGGCCGATTTTGCCGAGGCGCTGCGACGACCGCGGCCGCTGGCCGACTGGGCGAGCAGCCTGCAGCAATTGATCGACAGCCTGTTCGACGAGCGCGAGGCGGGCGACAGCCTGTTGCTGCTCAGCCAGGCCTGCGCAGCGCTGGCCCAGCAGGCGCTGGACGCCGGGATCACTCGGCCGCTGGAGTTGGCCTTGGTGCGCCAACAGCTGACCGGCGCGCTGGAGCGGGGCAGCGGCGTGTCGGGCTTTCTCACCGGTGCGGTGACCTTCTGCACCATGGTGCCGATGCGCAGCCTGCCGTTCCGCCTGGTGTGCCTGCTCGGCCTGGACGATGGCGCCTTGCCGCGCCGCACCCCGGCCGCCGGCTTCGACCTGATCGCGCGCCGGCCGCGGCGCGGCGATCGCGCCCGGCGCCTGGATGACCGTTACCTGCTGCTGGAGACCCTGCTCTCGGCCCGTGATGCGCTGTACCTCAGTTATGTCGGCCGCGATCCGCGCAACAATGCCGTGCTGCCGCCTTCGGTGCTGATCAGCGAGCTGCTGGAAACCCTCGACCTGACGGCCGTTGCCGTCGACGGCGCAGCGGTCAGTGCCGGCTTGCTGGTTGCCCATCCGCTGCAGCCCTTCGCCCCGGGCAATTTCGCCGGTGATCGCCACAGCGGTTTTGCCGCGCCCTGGTTCCGCGCCGCCCAACGCCTGGCGGAACCGGCGCAGGCCGAGCTGCAGCCCTTCGCCAGCCGCCTGGCAGCGCCGGAAGGGGACTGGCTATGCCTGGAACCCAGCCAACTGATCCAGTGTTTCAAGCACCCGGCGCGTTTTCTTCTCGAGCAGCGCCTGGGCCTGCGCCTGGCCGCTGCCGAAGAGGCGCTGGCCGGCGACGAGCCCTTCGCCCTCGAGTGGACCACCCAGCACGGCTTGCGCCAGTTGGCCTTGCAGGCCATCGAAAACGGCTGGAGCGAGGCCCAGGAGCGCCAGGTGGCTGCCGCCTCGGGTTGGTTGCCGGTGGGGGAGCTGGGCCAGGCCTATTGGGGCCAGTTACGCGGCCCGATCCGCGCCTTTGCCCCGACCCTGTTCGAGGAGCGTCCGCTGGATACGCCGCAGCCGTTGCTGGTGGACCTGGAGCTGGCCGGCGTGCGCATCCATGGCTGGCTCGATGGCGTCACTGCCAGCGGCCTGTTCGATTACCGCCTGCGCGACCTCGGTGCCTGGGAGCTGGCGCCGTTCTGGTTGCGTCATCTGCTGCTCAATGTCGCCGTGACTTCGGGGGCCGCCGAAGCCCGGACCAGCCGCCTGCTGTCGCCCAAGAGCGAGTGGCGCCTGGGGCCGCTGGACAACCCCCTGGCGCTGCTGGAGCCCTGGTTGCTCGCCTACCGCCAGGCGCTGTGCGAACCGCTGCCGTTGTTGCCCAAGGCCAGCCACGGGTTCGCCCGCAAGTGGCGTGCGCCCGGGCGCAAGGAGCCGATAGAGGCCGCGCGCAGCGAAGCGCGGGTGATGTGGCTGGGCAACGACTTTATGCTGGGTGAATGCCAGGACCCCTGGAACGCCCTGGCCTTTCGCGACCGCGATCCGCTGGACGCGCACTTCGAAGCGCTGGCCGAACAGCTCTATGGCCCGGCCCTGGATGCCTTGCTCGGCGCCGAGGAGGACGCATGAGCGGCCCCGTCCTGGACCTGCTGCAAGATAATTTCGACGGGCGTTCGCTGATCGAGGCCAGTGCCGGCACCGGCAAGACCTGGACCCTCACGGCTCTCTACGCGCGTTTGCTGCTGGAAAAGCAGCTCAGCGTCAGTCAGATCCTGGTGGTGACCTTTACCACCGCGGCCACCGCCGAGTTGCGCGAACGCATCCGCCTGCGCCTGGCCGCGTTGCTGGCGGTGTACGAACAGGGACCGGGTGCCGACCCCCTGCTCAACCAATTGCAGGCGCAGTACCCGGAGCCGGCGTATCACCGCCGGCTGCTGCTGGCGGTACATGGCTTCGACGAGGCGGCGATTTTCACCATCCACGGGTTCTGCCAGCGGGCGCTGCAGGATGCCGCCTTCGAAGCCGGCGGCGATTTCGACAACGAGCTGACCCAGGACGACCGCGAACTGCTGGATGCCCTGCTGGCCGACCTCTGGCGCCACGAATTGGCTGCCGCCGAGCCGGAGTGGGCAGCCTTTCTGGTGCAGCAGAAAACCACCCCGCAGAGTTTGCGTCAGCGCTTGCGCCAGCACCTCGGCAAACCTTACTTGCGGGTCGCACCGCCGCCCAGCGCGCGCAGCGGTTTCAGTGCGTTGCGCGAGGCCTGGCAGTGCGCGCAACAGGCCTGGCAGCGCGACAACGGCGCGTGGCTGGCGCAGCTCAAGGCCTTCGACGGGTTCAACAAGCGCAGTTATGACCCGCACAAGCTCGGCGCCTGGCAGCAGGAACTGCACGGCTATTTCAGCGATCCGGCGGCATTGTTCGGCAAGGGGGAGGGCCTGCGCCGCCTGAGTCGCGAGGCCTTGCGCAAGGGCACCAACAAGGGCTTCGACTGCCCGTTGGGTACGCTTGCCGACAGCCTCCAGCAGCTCTGCGACGCGCTCGAGGCCACGCAGCCAGAAGCCGCGCAACGGCTGGTCGACCTGCAGGTGCGGCTGATCGCCCAGCTCAACGAGCAGTTGCCGCAGCGCAAGGCGGCGCAGCGCCTGCTGGCCTTCGACGACCTGCTCAACCAGTTGCAGCTGGCCCTGGCGGGCGAGGGTGGTGGCTGGTTGGCGCAGGCCCTGCGCGAGCAGTATCCGCTGGCCCTGATCGACGAATTCCAGGACACCGACCCGGTCCAGTACGGGATTTTTCGCAGCATCTACGCCGCGGGCGGCGACCTGTGTTTCGTCGGTGACCCGAAGCAGGCCATCTATGCCTTTCGCGGCGCCGACCTGGCCACCTACCTGCAGGCCCGCGGCGAGGTCGCGCGGCAGTACAGCCTGACCACCAACCACCGTTCCACCCCGGCCCTGATCGCCGCGCTGAACCAGCTGTTCGACCGCCCCCGGCCGTTCGCCGAGCCGGGCCTGGACTACCCGCCGGTGGGCGCCAGCGTCCGGCCGAGGCCGCGTTTGGTGCTGCCGGCCAGCGCCGACGAGCAGGCCCCGGCGCCTGCCTTGGCGCTGGTCTGGCTCGGTGACGAACACCTGGGCAAGGGCGAGGCGGGCGCCCTGGCGGCTCGCGACACGGCGCGGCGGATCGCCGGCGTGCTGGCCGCCAGTCGCGATGGGCAGGCCTATTTCGAACAGGACCAACTGCGCACGCCGCTCAAGGGCGGCGATATCGCCGTGCTGGTCGCCAGTCACCGCCAGGCTTCCGAGATCGCCGCCGAGCTGGCGGCGCGCGGGGTACCCAGCGTGCGCCGTGGCAACCAGAGCGTCTGGCTCAGCGAGGAAGCCGCCGAGCTGGCGGCGGTGTTGGCCGCCTACGCCGAGCCCGGCCGCGAGGGTGTGTTGCGCTATGCCCTGGCCACGCGCCTGTTGGGCCGCTCGGCCGCCGACCTGGCGCGCTGCCAGGAAGACGCCCGCGCCTGGGACCAGGAGCGCGAAGCCGCCGAACGTTATCACCAGCTGTGGCAGCAGCATGGCTTTATGCGGGCGTTCCGCGCCTGGCTGGACCAGGAAAAAATCGCCGAGCGATTGCTGGTGCTGGTGGACGGCGAACGCCGCTTGACCAACCTGCTGCACCTGGCCGAGCTGCTGCAGGCCGAGAGCCTGCAGCAGGCGAGCCTGGAACAGCTGCTCAGCTGGTTCGAGGGCCAGCGCGGCGCCGACAACCACGGGGAAGACGCGCTGTTGCGCCTGGAAAGCGATGCCGAGCGCGTGCAGCTGGTGACCATTCACACCTCCAAGGGCCTCGAGTACCCGCTGGTGTTCTGCCCCTGGCTGTGGGATGGCGCCCTGTTGCGCCAGGCCGAGGACATCAGCTGCCATGCTGACGACGGCACACCGCTGCTCGACCTGGGCAGCGACCAGCTCGACCGGCACCGTGAGCGTGCCCGCCGGGAGCGTTTCGCCGAGCGTTTGAGATTGACCTACGTGGCCCTGACCCGGGCCCGTGACCGTCTCTGGCTGCACTGGGGACCGGTGGACTGCAAGGCAAAAAAAGACGGCAGCCTCAGCGAATCCGGTCTGCACAGCAGTGCCCTGGCTTGGTTGCTGCACGGTCGCCAGCTGCCGGGCGAGGATGCCCTTGGGGAACTCTCCGGCCATCTGCAAACCCTGGGTCCCGGCGAGCTGCGCGGTGAAATCGACCGGCTGGCCGCGGCCAGCGAGGGCCGTATCGGCCGCCTGCCACTGCTGGCGGTCGAGGACCAGGCCGGCGGCGAGCACCGCGCCGCGCCGCCCCGCCAGCTCGCCAGCCTGCAGCGCACGCTGTACAGCGCCTGGCGCATCGGCAGTTTTTCCGGCCTGGCGGCCGGCCTGCATATGGAGGCGCCGGACCGCGATGCGCTGGTCATCCCCGATGCCAGCGAACCGGGCAACGGCTTTTACGCCTTCCCCCGCGGCGCCCGCGCCGGTACCTGCCTGCATGCTGTGCTGGAGGACTGGGCCCGCGGCAAGGGCAGCCTGGAGCAGCTGATGACACCGGCCCTCAGCGGCCATGGCCTGCCGCTGGAATGGGCAGAGCTGGCCGTGGCGCAGCTGCAGGCAGTGCTCGACACCGACCTGGATGGCCAGGGCCTGTGCCTGTCGGCTTTGCAGGCGAGCCGCCGGCTGCCGGAATTGGGCTTTACCTTCCCGGTGGACAACCTCGAGGTGGGGCGCCTGCGGGCGATTCTCGCCGACCCGGTCCATGGCTTGCCCGCCGTGCTGCGCGACGCGGCGGCACGCCTGGAGTTCGACAGCCTGAAGGGTTTTCTCAAGGGCTTTATCGACCTGACCTTCGAGCATCAAGGGCGTTGGTACATCGCCGACTACAAGTCCAACTGGTTGGGCCCCGACGCCCGTTACTATGGCGGCGAGCGCCTGCTGCAGGCCCTGGCCGGCGAGCACTATTACCTGCAGTACCTGATTTACCTGGTGGCCCTGCGGCGCTTTCTGCGCCAGCGCCTGGTGGATTTCCAGGACAGCCAGCTGGGCGGTGCTTTCTACCTGTTCCTGCGCGGCATGCCGGAGGCCGGGGTGTATTTCGCCCGGCCGGCCGACAGCCTGCTGGATGCCCTCGATCAACTGTTCGTGGGAGCGCACTGATGGCCGCCGAACCTCGTCCGTCTGTGGCCCTGGCCCAATTGCCGCTCGGCCCGCTGGAGCGCGCCTTTGTCGGCAGCCTGCAGCGCCTCGATCCCCAGGCAGAGGCCGTGGTGCTGGCGGCCGCGGCCCTGACCTGCAGCGCATTGGTCGCCGGTGACGTGTGTCTGCCGCTGGCCCGTTGGGCCGGTAAACGTGCCTGGGGCGAGGTCGAGGGAGGGTTGCCATTGCCGCCGCTGGCCGCCTGGACGGCGGCGCTGCAGGCCTCGCCACTGGTCGGTGGCCCCGGTGAGTTCGCGCCGCTGATCCTCGAGAACGAGCGCCTGTACCTGGCCCGCTACCAGGCCTATGAAGCGCAGCTGGCGGCTGATCTGCTGGCCCGGCTGGAGGGTGCGCCGGCCGTGGACGAGGCCTGCCTGCAGGACAGCCTGGCGCGGCTGTTCGCCCGCAATGCCGACCAGTCCGGACCGGACTGGCAGCGGGCGGCGGCGGCCCAAGCGGTGCGCCGCCGGCTGGCGGTGATTTCCGGTGGTCCCGGCACCGGCAAGACGACCACCGTGGTACGCCTGCTCGCCGCGTTGCTGGAGCAGCGGGGCGGCCATCCGCGGGGCGGCCTCCCGCGGGGCGGCCTCCCGCGGGGCGGCCATCCGGACGGCGGAGCCGGGTTGGCCATCGGCCTGGCCGCGCCCACCGGCAAGGCGGCGGCGCGGATGGCCGAGGCGATTCGCAACGCCAAGGCGGAACTGCCGGTCAGCGACGCGATCAAGGCGGCCCTGCCGGAGCAGGCGCGCACCCTGCACCGTCTGCTCGGCAGCCGCGGCGACACGCCGGCGGTGCGCCATCACGCGGGCAACCCGCTGGCGCTGGACGTACTGGTGGTGGATGAGGCCTCGATGGTCGACCTGGCGCTGATGGCCAAGGTGCTGGATGCCCTGCCGGCCCAGGCGCGGTTGATCCTGCTGGGCGACAAGGACCAGCTGTCCGCGGTCGAAGCGGGCGCGGTGTTCGCCGAACTGTGCGAGGGCCCGAGCGCGGGCGCCGGGCGCGTTTCGCGGCTGGGCGAGGCGGTGGTGCTGCTGACCCACAGCCACCGCTTTGCCGGCGACAGCGGTATCGGTGAACTGGCCCGGCGAATCAACACCGGGGATGCCGCCGGCACGCTCAGCCTGCTCGCCGAGTCGCGCCCCGACCTGGCTTGGCAGCCCGAGCCGACTCCGCAGGCCTTGCTTGACCGCCTGGAGCAGGGGTATGGCCCTTACCTCCACGCCGCGCAACAGGGCGATGTGACCAGCGCCTTCGGCGCCTTCAATGCCTTTCGCGCGCTGACCGCTCAGCGCGAAGGGGCCTGGGGCGTCGCCGGTCTCAACGAAGCCCTCGAAGCCCGCTTCAAGCGCGAGCTCAGATTGCCGGCGCGGGAGCGCTGGTTCCCCGGCCGCGCGGTGATGGTGCAGCAGAACGACTACGCGCTGGGCCTGTTCAACGGTGACATCGGCCTCTGCCTGGCCAGCGACCAGGGCCTACGGGTGTATTTCGAGAGTGGCGAGGCCGCCGACCAGGGCTACCGGCCCTTCGCCCCGGCGCGGCTGCCCAGCCACGAGAGCGCCTTCGCCATGACCGTGCACAAGAGCCAGGGCTCGGAGTTTTCCGAGGTGCTGTTGGTGCTGCCCGAGCAACCCAGCCCGTTGTTGACCCGATCGCTGTTCTATACCGGCATTACCCGGGCCAAGCACAAAGTGGAAGTCTGGGGCCTGGCGGCGCGTCTGGCCGAGGCGGTGAACACCCGCGCCGAGCGGGCTGCCGGCCTGGCCCAGCGGTTGGCCGCGCCGGCGCCGCCCAGCCCGCCAGCGCCGCACCCGGCTCCGGGACCGGCCAGCGCGCCGGATCAGCTGGCGCTGTTCTGACCGCGTGCCTGTGCGGCATTTGGCAAAAGCGGGGATTGCCGCCACGGCGCAATCGGCTTAGCATACGCGCCTTCATCAATCGCACCGCAAAGGAGGGTTTTATCATGCAATCAATCATCACCCTTTGCAGGCCGCGTCTGGGTTAATCGCCCGCGCCGTTGTCGAGACCCTTCGGGTTTCCAGCGGCCCCGCACTTTCCGGTTTTTCCCCACGCTCACGCGTGCAACTTCGTCCTGAACGAAGCCGGGAAACCCGCGCGTAACGCCTGCCCCCACGTTTTTTCGTTTTTTCCCATTTGGATGGGTATATGGGCACGGTTATTCAAAACCTGGGCGAGCGCGTAGCGCTGATCGCTTCGGAAAACACCTGGATCGAAGGCAACGCGATCCAGCAACTGCAACACTGCGCACAGCTGCCGGGCATGCAGCGGGTGGTCGGCATGCCGGACCTGCACCCCGGGCGGGGTTATCCGGTTGGCGCGGCGTTTTTCTCTCGCGGGCATTTCTACCCGGCACTGGTCGGCAACGATATCGGCTGTGGCATGGCGCTCTGGTCGACCGATCTGGACAGCCGCCGGTTGAACCTGGACAAGCTGGAAAAGCGCCTGGGCAGCATCGACGGCCCGCTCGACGCGGACTGGCAATCCGAGATCGACGCCCTGGGCCTGGTGCCCAGCGGCTTCGAGCGCTCGCTGGGCACCATCGGCGGCGGCAATCACTTCGCCGAGCTGCAGCAGCTCGAGCAGATCTATGACGCCAGTGCCGTTCAGGCCCTGGGCATCAGCGACCGGCAGTTGCTGTTGCTGGTGCACAGTGGTTCGCGTGGCCTCGGCCAGGCCATCCTGCGCCAGCACGTGGATGCTTTCGGTCATGCCGGGCTGGAGCAGGGCAGCGCGGCGGCGGATGGTTATCTGGCGCAACATCAACAGGCGCTGAAGTATGCCGAGGCCAATCGGCAATTGATTGCCCGGCGCATGCTGGCGCAATGGCGCAGCACGGGAGCGGCGCTGCTGGATATCCATCACAATTTGGTCAGTGCGGCGCGTGTCGATGGCCAGGGCGGTTGGCTGCACCGCAAGGGCGCGACACCCGCCGATGCCGGGCCGGTGGTGATCCCCGGCTCGCGGGGCGACTACAGCTATCTGGTGCGACCGCTGCCGAGCGAGGTCAGCCTGTTGTCGCTGGCCCACGGCGCCGGACGCAAATGGATGCGCACCGAATGCAAGGGGCGCCTGGACAAACGCTACAGCCCGCTGCAACTGGCGCGCACTGCCCTGGGCAGCCGGGTGATCTGCGCCGATCGGGCGCTGATCTACGAGGAGGCGCCCGAGGCCTACAAGTCGATCGACTCGGTGATCCACAGCCTGCAGGCCGCCGGCCTGATCGAGCTGCTGGCGCGACTCAAGCCGGTGTTGACCTACAAGACCCGCGGGGAGTGCTGCTGATGCTGCTGTTGCAACTGTCCGCGGCCCAGGGGCCGGCCGAATGCTGCCTGGCGCTGGCCAAGGCGTTGGCGCGCCTGGAACAGGAGACCGCCGCGGCTGGCGTCGAGCTGGCGATTATCGAACGCGAACCGGGCGAGCAGCCCGGCACCTGGCGCTCGCTGTTGCTGGGGTTGTCGGCGTCGGTTGCGGACGACCGCGTCGAGCGGCTGGCCGCACGCTGGCAGGGCACCCTGCAATGGATCTGCGCCAGCCCCTACCGGCCCCATTACCCGCGCAAGAACTGGTTTTTCGGCGGTGCGCTGCAATTGCCGCCCGCGCCGACCCTGGAAAGCCAGATCCGCTTCGAGGCGCAGCGCGCCTCGGGCCCGGGGGGGCAGCACGTGAACAAGACCGATTCGGCGATCCGCGCCACGCACCTGGCCAGCGGAATCAGCGTCAAGGTGCAGAGCGAGCGCAGCCAGCACGCCAATAAACGCCTGGCGGTGCTGCTGATCGCCCACAAGCTGCAGGCGCAGCAGGATCAGCTGCACGGCGAGCGGCGGGCCGAACGGCGGCTGTTTCACCACCAGGTGGCGCGGGGCCAGCCCACCCGGGTGTTTCGCGGCGAGCGCTTCGAGGCGGTGGAGCATTAACCGCAACCGCGCCGCCGCTTCAGCACTGCGGCAAGGCAGCGGCGGGTGCCGGTGCCAGGTTGAGGTACTGCACCAGGCGCGGGTGCTGGCCCAGGTTCGGGCCGGGCCCATGGGGCAAGGCCTGGTGCCAGATGACCAGGTCGCCGGCGGCGCCGGCGATCGGGCGCGAACCCAGGGCCTGCAGGTCGCACTGGCCGGGGTCGGTGTCCGGCGGCAGGCTGTGCAGCCAGGCGTCGAGGCGTCGATGGAAACCGGGCACCAGGGTCAGGGCGCCCTGTTCGGCCGGGGTGTCGGTGAGGTACAGCAAGGCCTGGGTGCCAAAGGGGATGGGCGGCACCAGGTCGACGTCCCAGTGCAGCGGCGGTCGTTGACTGGACGCCGGTGCCGGGGGATGGAAACCGACCCGGTCCACCGAATGCCAAAGATCGCTGCTGCCCCAGAGCTGGGCAAAGGCCTTGTGGATCCGCCGCGACTCGCGGTTGGCCTGCAGGGCCGGGTGCTGGATCAAGGGCACCATCACCCCCTGGGGACGTGGCCGGTACCAGCTGCCGGGGTCGTCGAGGCGGGCGCCGCTGGCCTGCAGCACGGCCTCGACCGCCGCTTCACGTTGCGCCTCAGGCACGGCGTGGTGAAGGATCAGGTAACCCCGCTCATGCCAGTGCTGCAGGTCGGCCGGGCCGAGCACATCGGCCATGGCCTCGATCTGCGTCAGCCACTGGCGCGTCGCCGCCGGCAGCGGTTGCCCAAGCGCCAGGGCATTCAGTCGCGCCAGTTGGCCGCTGCTGGGCGGCCCCGCGGTGGTCAGGATCCAGCGTTCAAAGGTGGCGAAGTCCGGTTGGCTGCCGTACAGGTAACCCAGCCCCTGCTCCAGACCAATGCCCAGCGCGTGCAGGACCAGAGGGTCGAGGGGGTCCGGCGCCTCGCGCACTCCCTGGCACTGGCGTTGCGCCCGCGACCACAGGCGTTTGAGCTGGCAGGCCCCGAGCAGGCCGGTGTCGGACGAAGCGGCGAGGGGCGGCAGCGGCATGGGTAGGGCTCCCGTGGGAAGGGGTTGTGGGATCAGGCGCCGGGCAGCGTCATTAACAACGACAGCACCAGCATCAGGCTGAACCCTGCCAGCAGGGTCTGCAAGGTGATCAGACCGGCCATCAACTGGCTGTCGCCCCCCAGCTGACGGGTCAGCACATAGGCCGTGGGCGCCGTGGGCAGGGCGAAGAACAGGATCAGCAGGTTGCTTTCCAGGACCGGCAGCTGCAGGCCACGGGCCACGCCCCAAGCCAGCAGCGGCATGCCCAGCAAGCGCAGCAGGCAGTTGAGCCCCAGGCTCCAGCGCTCGCCGTGCAGTTGCTCCGGGCGCAGCGCGGCACCGACGCAGAGCAGCCCCAGCGGCAGGCTGGCGGCGGCCAGCAGGCCGAGCAGACGGTCGCTGCCGCCCGGCAGGCCGAGGCCGCTCAGGTTGGCCAGCGCACCCGCGGCGCAGGCGAGGATCAAGGGATTCTTGAGGATTGGCAGCAACAAGGCGCGGGGTCCGATGCCACGTTCGGCGGTCAGCGCCCAGACCGACATCAGGTTCACCGCCGGTACCATCAAGGCCAGCATCAGGGCCGCCAGGGTCAGGCCTGGCGGGCCGAACAGGCTGGCCACCGCCGCCAGCCCCAGGTAGGTGTTGAACCGCAGCAGGCCCTGGGTCAGGGCACCAAAGCGGCCCGCTGGCCAGCCGCGCAGGCGTTTGCACAGCAGCAGGGCAATCCAGCCAATGCCCAGGCCCAGCAGCACGGCCAGCGCCAGGCGCGGCAGGGCGGGGTTGTCCAGGGGGGCGCGGGCCAGGCTGCTGAAGAGCAGGGCCGGAAAGAGGATATAGTAATTGAGGCGCTCGGCCGCCGGCCAAAATGCCTCGCCGGGGAAGTCCCAGCGGCGCAGTGCATAACCGCCGACGATCAGGGCGAACAGCGGCCAAAGGGCCAAGAGCAACTCGGTCACGGGACAGTCCGGCGGGTCGAAGAGGGGGGCGCGTCGTGCTTGGACGGCCGGATTCTCAGGGAGGCTAGCATGCCAGACTCGCAGCAAGGTGGCTGCCACTGCGGCGCCATCCGTTACCAGGTCAACGGGGTGCTGGACGATATCGCCCATTGCCATTGTTCCATTTGCCGGCGCACCAGCGGCGGCATCCTCACCACCTGGGCCACGCTGCCGCTGAGTGCGTTTGTCTGGCTGCACGGCACGCCGCGCCAGCATGCCAGCTCGGTCAGTTGCACCCGCTATTTCTGCGGCGACTGTGGGGCCCAGTTGGCGCTGTACACCCGCCTCAGTCCCGGCTCCCTGGATATTACCGTGGCGACCCTGGACCACCCCGAAAGCGCCCCCGCGGACCGGCAGATCTGGGTTCAGGATCGCCTGCCCTGGCTGCGATTGGCCGGGTCGCTGCCCGAGGAGCCGCAGGAATATCTCGGGCCCTCGGTGGACGAGGATGCGGGCACACCTTAAGGGCGCGGTAGGCGGTAATAGTTGCATGTGATACACCCACGCACAGCTGCGGCGGGCTGGCGCTGGACGACGCGCCGAGGCCGCCCTACCGGCGCACCTTGCCAAGGCGGCGTACGCCTACGGCAACACCAATCCGCCTGCCGCCTTGTGCAGGGCCCGCAGGTGTTCGCCGAGCTGCTTGAGGTTGGCTTCGCTGGCTTGCAGCTCCAGACGGCGTGCCGGTACCAGCAGACGGCGTACCTCCAGGTCGAGCTCGTCGCTGAGCTGGCGCAGCCGCTGCTGGCGACTGGTGCTTTGCTGTTCCAGGCGTTGCCATTCGCCGGCTTGGGGCAGGCCGTAGCCGCCCTCCAGCAGTTCGGCCGGGCGGCTGAGAAAACCGCTGCTGTCCAGCAACTGGGCAAGGGTGCTGCCGGCCTTGGCGAAAGCGCCGTCGGGCTGCACCCGATCGCTCAGGTAATTGCGCTTGAGCTCGTCCTGAGCCAGCAGCAGCTGTTGGCGCAGCGCCGCCTGTTCGAGCAACAGCAGCGCGGCGCTGGCGCGCAGGTCGGCCCGGGCGAACCAGGGACGGCGTGCCTCGGCTGGCAGGCTCAACCAATCCTCCACCTCGGCCTGGGGCACTGCCAGGCGCTCTTTCAGCACCTCGAACATGGTCTGGTAGCGGTCGCGGAAGGAGTCGAAGCGGTAACCCAGGCGCAGGGCCTCGCGGGGGTCGTCCAGCACGCTGCGATCGGCCAGGTCGCGGGCCACCAGCAGGTCGAGCAGGCCGTTGGGCATGATGCTGTCGAGGTCTTCCAGGGCCGCTTGCCGGGTGCCGCTGCGCAGCAGCTTGAGGGTCTCCACCGCGCAGTTGTTGGACAGAAAGTAATAGTCGCCGTCGTAGCTCCAGTGCAGCTCGGCGGCGTGTTCGACCAGCGCCTGCAGGGCCGGGCGTTCGAGCTTCAAGGGCACCGAAAGCAGACCGCGCAGCTCGACCTTGGTGTATTCGTCGATCACTTGAGCCAGCGGCAGCACGAACAGCCGCGAGGGGTAGGCGCCGGTCAGGCCGTCCCAGCTGGACAGTTGAACGTCGCCGACGAAGGCGCGGTAGGACAGCACCAGGTGCTGGTCCAGGTCCAGGCGGCAGTCCGGCCCCAGCGGCCGGCCGGGCGCGCAGATGACCAGGCGCAGCATGCTGTGGCCCCAGCGGCTGGCCCAGGCCTGGTTGGGCTCGGCCAGCAGGTAATCGACGGCGTAGACCCGCGTCGGGTCGAGTTGGCCCAGGGGCTGACGGGCGAAATCGCGGCCAGCGTTCAGGTAGGGCTGGCTCTGGGCACAGGCCGGGGCGGGAGCGGGTGCCCAGTCGAAGTGCTGACGCCAGTAGGCATGCAGGGCGGGACGCCGGCAGGCATAACTCGGGTCCAGCAGGAAGTACTCCAGGTTCACCGCGACGAATTCCCGAGGGTTGCTCAATTCGTAGGGGTCCGGGCTGCGCGCCACCTGGCCATTCTGCGCTTCACGCTGGCCGCGACGACCGACGTATTGCGCCCAGCCGGCCAGGTCGAGCAGGCGCGGGTCGTCGCTGAGGGTGAAGCGTCGCGCGGTCTGCCCGCGACACGCGGCCGGCAGGCCGACCAGTCCCAGGCTCGAAGCCCGTTGCCGGCAGCGTTGCAGCGAAGATTTTTCCGCGTCGGACCACAGGCGGGCGCGGTCGTACAGGTGCGCCAGCTCGTGCACCAGGGTCGCCAGCAATTCCCGGCGCTGCGTGCCGTGGGGGCGTTGGGTCGCCTGGCGGGCCGCCGTACCCTCGGTCAGCGCCGGCAGCAGGCGAGCATTGAGTTCCAGGGCATCGACGCGACTGGCACGGCCATAGGCGTCATCCGGCAGGTCGTCCGACCAGCGCACCTGGACCCGGCGGTCCAGGCGTTGGACCAGGGTCGGTGGCAGCGCGGCCATGGCCTCGTCGAGCAGGCGTTGGCTGGCCTGGCGTTGCTCCGGGCTCAAGCCATCGGTGGCCAGGTCCAGGCGCAAGGCCGCCTGCACCGAGTGAGTGGCGAGGAGCAGCGCGATCAGCAGTCCGCGCTGCCAGGCGTGATTCACAGGCTCAGGATGGCTTCGGCCAGCACCTGATCGGAGGCGTCGCGGGCCTCGGGTACGCGAGCCCGGATGGCGCCGAGCGCGGCTTCCAGTTGCACGCCACGGATCGCCCCCTGGCTGGCGACAAAGCTGGCGGCATCGTCACGGGCGGCGCGGACGATTTTGGCATCGCGCACCGAGGTGGTGGTGTCGGAGGTGAAATCGAAGGTGCGATCGATCGCTCGCACAATGATATTGCTGGTGGCCACCAGGGTTTGCGCCTGGGCGGTGGTGACGGCGAACAACAGGCCGAAGCCGAGGACAAGCAGGGAACTGCGCATGGAAAATCTCCGCTAGGGATTGAAGCTGGGGCTCGTTGGACGGCCAGGACCCGCGGCGGTTCCGCTGGCGTGCCGCGGTGCCCGGCCGCCTGGCTTCAGCGGGCCAGAATCGCCTCGGCCAGACGCAGGTCGTCGGCGCGCAACTGCGGCGCTTGCTGGCGAATGTGCTGCAGTGCCGCTTCCAGCTGCGGGCCGCGGATACCGCCCTGGCTGGCGACGAAGGCGGCGGCGTCGTCCCGCGCGGCACGGACCAGCTTGTCGTCGTTAAGCGATGAGGAAATATCGGAGGTGACATCCGAGCTTTCCATGATCGCGCCGCCTACCGCATCGGTGGTGGCCACGAAACTGGTAGCGGTGGCACTGCCCGTGGCAGCGACCAGGGCGGTAAGGGCGAACAGGCGAATTAGGTTCATGGGAAATCCTGTACTGAGGGGGCGGAGCGCCGCGCGTACAGCCAGACGGTACTGATGCCACGACGGACGGAAGCGAGGGCCGGCGGCCCTGCTGTTCGCAAAGATTATTCCATTGTGTGTCACAGGCTGCAGAGTTTCTTGCATTGGCGGTTGATAACTGATGCTATACGCCGCTTTATTTTCGCGGAAAAGCCGCGTTCAGGCGCTGTTCATGCCGCGTAAGCCGGCCGTTGAGCTTGGAACAATAATTCAGGGGCCCTTGCCTGTTCGCCAAGGCGCTTGAGCCTTGGCGCAAGCCGCCCGCTTAATATTAAGCCAACACTTATGATTATTCTCATTAGCTCGAAAATTGGTAAAACCGACATCCAGGCCTCGCTGGGCAAGCCTGAGTACAGTTACTACTTTCTCATGCGTGAGTTCATACCTGCCTTGGAGCAGGTCGGCCGGGTGATCGAAACCGCTGACGCAGCCGAAGTGGATATGCTTTTCGATCACTACCGCGCCGCGGGTGAGCGGGTGGTTTTCCTCAGCGTCAGCCCTCCTCATCAGACACCGGTCGACCTGCGCTGCCCCACCCTGAGTCTGTTCGCCTGGGAATTTGATGCACTGCCGGATGAGCCTTGGGAAGGGGATCCGCGTAACGACTGGCGGTACGTGTTTACCCGCAACGGCGCTGCAATCACCCTCAGCGAGGAATCGGCGACGGCGGTGCGGCAGGTGATGGGCGATTTTCCGGTACTGGTGGTACCCGCACCCGTCTGGAATCGCTTCGCGGACCTCTATCGCCCGGGTGGTTGGGGGCCGCTGGCGACCGAGCGACCTTTCGCCTTTACCGGCTACTTGATTGACAGCCCGATCCTCGGACTGTCTGCCGACGGTTTGGTGCGCACGCCGGTGCCGGTGGTTGAAGTGCCGGTCGAGATCGAGCCTGTTGTCGAAATCGAGGCCGAAGTCGAGGTCGCCTGCGAGCCGCAGACCCTGGTCGAACCGGCAGTGACCCTGCTCTCCTGGGCTGAGAAGCGTCATACCAGCCGTATGCTCTGGCGACACTGGTTGGCCGAGCTGGGCCTGGGAGCCGTTCCATCGCCGCCGCCCGAACCGGAACCGGAACCCCTGCTGGAGCCTGAACCAGAACCAGAACCAGAACCAGAACCAGAACCTGAGCCCGAGCCGGAACCAGAACTTGAGCCAGCTCCCGAGCCTATACGCGAGCCGCAACCGCACCAGATCAACCTGAGCGGAGTGGTCTACACCACCGTTCTCAATCCAGGTGACGGGCGCAAGAACTGGGTGGACCTGGTTACCGCGTTTTGTTGGGCGTTCAAGGAGACACCGACCGCCACCCTGGTGGTCAAGATGACGCACCATGACCTCGAGTATTACCGGGTGGTGCTGATGACGTTGCTGTCGCGCCTGGCCCCCTTCCAGTGCCGGGTGGCTGTCGTGCATGGGTATCTCTCTGATGAGCAGTATCGTGAGCTGATCCAAGTCAGCGATTTTTATGTCAACGCCTCCGCTTGCGAAGGATTATGCCTGCCGCTGATGGAGTTCCTCAGCGCCGGCAAACCGGTCCTGGGCCCCCTGCACACGGCAATGAGCGACTACCTGGACCCTCAGCTGGCGTACTTGCTCAAGAGCAGCCCAGAGCCCTCCTGCTGGTCCCATGACCCGACCGGCAAGCTGCGTACCCGGCGCCACCGGTTGAATTGGGAATCACTGGTCGATGCCTATCGTGCCAGCTACCGCGATGCCCGGGAGCGGCCACTGCAGTACCGTGAGATGTCGCAGCACGCGTTCGAGCGGATGCAGCGTTACTGCTCGGTGGACACGGTGGCCAGTGCCTTGCGCGACTTCCTCGAGCAGTTACCGGGCCTCGAGCCTGGCGCGGTGAATGCCGGGGTGGAGGGGGCCAACCGATGAAAATTCTCGTGTATTCGGAAATCAACGCAACGACCATTGAAGCCAGCCTGGGACTGCCGGAGTACAGCTACTATTTCGTCCTGCGCGAATTCCTACCGGTGCTCGAACCCCTGGGCGAGGTCATAGTCGTTACGGACCCAGGCCGTGAGGTCGATGTGATCTATCGCGAGGCGTTGGCCCGGGGCGAGGGTTGTTTGTTCCTCTCGTTTTCGCCGCCGCACCGCACTCCGCTTGACCTCGAATGCCCTACGGTGCCGGTGTTTGCCTGGGAGTTCGACTCCATACCCACTCAGAGCTGGTACGACCGCCCCGAGCACGACTGGCGTCATGGTTTGGCCCGCTGCGGGCGCGCCATTGTGCATTCGACCTTCACCGCACAAACCGTACGCGATGCGCTGGGAGCGGATTTCCCGGTGGTCTCGGTTCCCGCACCGGTATGGGACAAGTTCCAGGCGGTGCGTAAGGCTGCGTCATTGCCCCGCGAGGCCCGTTATGAGCTGAATATCGCCCGTGGTGTGCTGTTCGATACCCGTGACCTGTCCCTGGAGCCCTGGATGCCAGGCCCCGACGCGGTCGCCGCGGCGGTTGCCGCGGCGCGTGGACAGGTGCCGGTCAGCGACTCGCCAAGCCCCGAGCAGGCGCCAGAGCCACTACCCGTTGCGCCGTCGCTCCCCAGCGCGACGGCGCCGCGGGTAAGCGCGCTGCGGATTACCCTGCGTTACCTGGCTGAATGGTACCGCCTGGTCTGGAGGGACAGCCTGCCCACGCCGCTGACGAGTCTTATCAATCGGTTGCGTCCGTCACGGCCCGCGGTGGTTGCGCCGCTGCCCGAGGTTTCGCCTTGGGAACCGGCGCCACGCCACCTGACGCTCGAGGGAGTGGTGTTCACCGCGGTATTCAATCCTTACGATGGCCGCAAGAACTGGGTCGACATGCTGACGGCGTTTTGTTCTGCCTTTCGCGATACCGCTGATGCGACACTGGTGTTCAAGCTAGGTCACCATGAGTACCGCGAAGCGATCGAGGGCATGTTGATGGGCTTGGCACGCCTGCCTGCCTTCCGCTGCCGGGTGGTGATATTGCATGGTTATCTCGATAAAATGGCCTACCAGAACTTGATTCAGGCCACCCATTTTGTGGTCAATGCCTCCCATGGCGAGGGCCAGTGCCTGCCGTTGATGGAGTACCTGTCATGCGGCAAGCCGGCGGTCGCCCCCCGGCATTCGGCCATGAGCGACTACATCGATGGGGATGTCGCCTTTGTGGTCGATACCTGGCTAGACGCCACGGCTTGGCCTCATGACCCGCGCCTGGCCTATCGCACCTGCCGGCACCAAATCGACTGGACCTCGCTGGTTCAGGCCTATAGTCGCGCCTACCACTGCGCGGTGCAGGAGCCTGAGCGCTACCGGCAGATGTCCGTTACGGCCATCGAGCGCCTGCAGCGTCATTGCTCCCAGCAGGTGGCGCGCGAGCGCTTGCTGCATTTTTTGAACCTTGATGAGACGCCTGGCCCATGAATCCATTCGACTTGTACCGCCGCCTGGCAGGACTGGAAAACGATCCGCGCTCGGGTGAGGCGATTTGGCAGGAAGTCTCCAGCGCCCCCGATTTCGTCGACTCCCGTGACTGCGGCCTGGTCGACGCGGTGCAGAGTGGCTGGTACCTGGGCAAGAGTGACGAACTGTTCAGCGGATTCGCCGTGAGTGCCGAGGACAGCGTGCTGGATGTCGGCTGCGGTGCGGGGGGCGCGACCTTGTTTTGTGCCAATCGCGGCGCCCATGTGACCTTCACCGATGTAGTGGCGCAGAAGATCGATTCGCTGCGCCAGCGTGTCGCCCTGACCCCGGCGCGCAAGGCCGAGGGCTTCGTCTCCGACAGTATTCCCTTGCCCGTGGCCGATGCCAGCATGTCGCGGGTGATTTCCATGGAGGTGCTCGAGCATGTCGAGGACCCTCCGGCCTTTCTCCGTGAATTGGTGCGCGTCGGTCAGCCGGGTGCCCTGTACCTGCTGGCCGTGCCCGATCCGGTGGGTGAAGAAATCCAGCGCGGGTTCGCCCCAGCGGCGTATTTCGAGCGACCCAACCATATCCACGTGTTCGGCCGCGAGGAGTTCGGTCAGTTGGTCAGCGAGGCCGGACTGGAGATCGTCCGCCGCGACTCGTTCGGGTTCTTCTGGACGTTCTGGATGTGTCTCTACTGGACGCTGACCAAGCCACTGGGTGCCGAGCGCGAAGGTACGTCCCACGACGTCGTGCAGCCCCCCTACCCGCCCTTGCTGAACGACTGGGCCAAACTCTGGTACCAGATCATCCAGTTGCCAGAGTCAGGCCTGATGAAACAGGCGCTCGACCAATTGATGCCGAAAAGTCAGGTGATCATTGCGCGCAAGCCCATATGAAGCCCATGCACCAGTGGCCGGCCCGGTCCTGGTGTCCGCATCCCCATATATGAACGTCATCGTGAAGGTTCCGTCATGCTGGAATTCCTGAAACGGCTGGTGCGCCCTGAAGTACCGCCGTCCCCTGCGCCGCAAGCCACCCCGGCAGCGCGCGAGCTGCCGCAGGCCCCGGCCTCGGCCCCGGTTGAAGCGCTGGCGCCGCCGACCGACCCCACGCTGACCGATGCCTACCTGAGCGGTTGGTTTCGCCGCGACAGTGGCGAGTTGTTCGAGGGGTTTGCGATCGATGCCGAGGACACGGTGCTGGACATCGGTTGCGGCGACGGCCCCTTTGCCCAGTTCTGCGCCGAGCGCGGTGCCGAAGTGATATTCGCCGACATTGACGCGGCCAAGGTGGCAGCGGTCGAGGCCATGCTCAAGCAGTCGCCGGCGCGGGGAGTGATTCCCTTGGTCACCGATGCCAATCCGATTCCGTTGCCGGATGCCCGGGCAAACAAGATCATCGCCATGGAAGTGCTGGAACATGTGGAGGATCCGGCGCAGTTCATGCGTGAGCTGGTCAGGGTGGCCCGACCCGGCGCTCAGTTCCTGTTGACCGTGCCTGACCCGCTGGGTGAAAGCGTGCAGAAGAAACTCGCACCGGGCGCCTATTTCGAGCACCCGAACCATATCCGCGTCTTCCAGCGTGACGAGTTCGAACAGCTGGTGCTGGACGCCGGGCTGATCATCGAGAAACGCGCCGACTACGGCTTTTACTGGTCGATCTGGTGGTTCTTCTTCTGGGCCTGCAAGCAGGACCTGTCGCCGCCCTGGCATCCGCTGCTGGAGTCCTGGACCCAGACCTGGAACCTGCTGCTGTCGACCCCCGACGGCCCGCGGATCAAGAAAGCGCTCGACGAGGCCATGCCCAAAAGCCAGGCGATCATCGCGCGCAAACCGGTTTAAGGCGTGTTGCCGCTACTTTTCAGCACGGGCCGCGGGGCGGCCCAGCCCGGCGTAAGCGCATCCCGCCTGTTGCTCCAGGGTGGGCTGACGGCCTATGCACTGGCGGTAATCGCGTTGGTGCTGGCGGTACGCATGAGCCTCGGTTTCGAATTCCCCATTCCCTGGAACGACGAGAGCGCGTTTATCGCCCAGGCGTTCGAGTTCAGCCAAACCGGTAGTTTGTATGTTTGGGGCCTGAACCAGGAGCGGCTGGTGATGTGGATGCCGCCGGGGTACATGCTGGTCCTGGCAGGGCTGTATCAGCTGTTCGGCTACAGCTTCGAGTTGTCCCGCTGGTTGTCCTGCCTGCTCTATATCGGCAGCTTCCTTTTGGTGCTGGAGATGCTCCAGCACCAGGTGCGCGGTCGGTGGCGGCTGCTGGCGTTGGGTTTCGCCCTGGTGGCGTTTCTGTCGCCCTATGGCTTGGCGATGTCCAACATTGCCCGCATGGAAAGCCTCTATGTGCTGCTGTTCCTGCTGGCGCTGCGCGCCTCGCTGCACGCCAAGCCGGTACTGGCGCTGGCCCTGGTCCTGATAGCGGCGACGGTGCATTTCAACGCGGTGTATTTTCTGTTGCCGACCGCGGTACTGGTCGGCTGGACGCTGGTCCGGCGCGAAAGCCTGGTGGTGGGCCCCGGGGAGTTGCTGGCATTGCTGGTGGCGTTTCTGGCGCTGGTCGCCTACGGCCTGTTCGTGATCAAGCATATCGACGGCTTCTGGCAAGACATGCGTTTTCAGTTCGACTTCAAGCTGGGCGCGCCGGTGCTGGGTGGGCGCCCGGGTTGGCTGCTGCTCGGCGCGCTGGCGCTGCTGGTCGCGGCGCAGCTGGCCGTGCACCGCCGCCTGGGGCCGCCGGTACTGTTGTCGCTGTATGGCATTGCCTTTATCGCCATGGCGCTCAATGGCCACAGCATGTGGTACGACTTCGCTTACCCCTTCGGCTTTCTGCTGCTGCTCGCCGGGGTGCTGGCCGGCATGTCCGACTGCGTGGCCAGGGCCGCGCGGCTGGCGGGGGTGCTGGTGCTCTGCACCCTGGCCTGGCAACTCGGCCATTACGCCTGGCGTCAAACGCCGCAATTCGCACCGTTGATTGCCAACGTGGGGACTTTTCCCAAGCGCTTCCTGCCTGCCGAAGACGTGCAACGGGTGAAAGCCTTCATTGCCACACTTCCCGCCAACAGCTCGGTATCGTTTGGCTACTCGGGGGTCGAGCCGTTTTTCTTTGGCGACCTGGCCAAGGTGGGCGCCCGCTGGAGCATTCCCGGCCACAGTGTGGTGCAGGTCTTTCCACCGCGTACGCTCGACTACCGTGTGCTGTGCGACAGCGCGCTGTATCCCGGCTACCTGTTTGCCTATGACTGGGATGGCTATCCGCGCACGGGGCACGACCTCGGGTGCCGCATCATCCCCCTTGCACAGAAGCCAGCACCGTGAGCCACGCGTCCATCAAGAACCTTGAGATCGAGTACCTGCGGGCGGTCTCCATCGGCCTGGTGCTGTTGGCGCATTCGCCTCTGTTATCGCCCTTTGTCGGTGAAATCATCCTGCCGCTGTTCCAGTACCTGAGCCTGGGCGTCGGGGTGGACCTGTTTTTCTGCATCTCCGGCTTCGTGGTCAGCCGTGCCTACTGCGATTACTTCGATCGCCACGCGGCGCGGGGCGAGTTCTGGCCGGCGGCGCGGATGTTCTGGTTGCGTCGCGCTTACCGGCTGCTGCCGTCGGCCTGGTTCTGGGTGCTGGTGGGTCTGTTCTGTTCGCTGTACTTCAACAGCTCCGGTATTTTTATGGAGCCCGCGCAGAACCTGAAAAGCGCACTGGCGATCGCCAGCCTCAGTGCCAACGTGGCCCATATGTATGGCGCCCTGGCGCCTAACAACGTCTATTGGAGCCTGTCGCTGGAGGAGCAGTTCTACCTGCTGTTCCCCTTGTTCCTGCTGGCGATCACCGCTCGCCGGTGGCGGATCATCGCGCTATTGGTGGTGATCGCCGGGCAGTTCTTTCTGTCGCGCAACCACTTCGGCGACATGACGGCGCAGTATCTCGCTTCGTTCCGTATCGATGGCTTCGCCTGGGGCATCCTGGTCCACCTGTTTTCCCGCGGTGCGCTCTATCGCCGCCTGGAGCCGACCTGGCTGGCGCGCTGCAGGCCCGCGGCCCTGGCCGTGACCCTGCTGCTGGTTTACCTGCTAACGGCAGTGCCGGCGCGCCTGGGGTATCTGGCGTGCCATATGGGGTTGATGGCGATGGTCGCGGCGCTGCTGCTCTGGCTGGCGTCCTATGGCAACCGTTACCTGTTCGGCTATGTGGGCCCTGGCGGCCTGTTGGGCTGGCTGGGGTCGCGCTCGTACGGGATCTACCTGATCCATCTGCCAGCGTTCAAGATCGTCCACGAAGTGGCGGTGCGTTACCTGCACGCGGTGGATCAGCCCTATGGACCCGAACTGCTGCCTTATCTGCTGCTAGGGGCGCTGGGGTTGATCGGTCTGCTAGCAGAATTCAACTTCCGTTGCATCGAAACCCCGCTACGTAAGCGCGGCGCGGCGCGGGCCCAAGAGCGTTTGCAGGCGCTGGAGGCTCAGGGGGCGATGCATGGCGCTTAACACCGGCGCGGCCCTGGGCTCGAACGCCGGCGCGGAGGTCAGTCGGTCGGCGTCGTGACCGCTCGCCGGGCCGGGCGGGTGCGCCGCAGCCAGTGCTGCAGCGGGCGCTCGATACGGCGATGGACGAACAGGGCCAGCAGCACCAGCGTGGCGAAAAAGCCGCACCACAGCAGTGGGCTGTAGAACGCTGCCCGGTCTGGCCGCAAGGAGGCGAAGGCCGCAAAAAACACCAGCTGCAGCGGAAAATGCAGCAGGTACGAGGCATAGCTGATTTCACCCAACCAGGCGAACCGTTTCCAGGCGCCCTGGCCCGCATGCTCGTTGACCGCCAGGGTCAGGATGGTCAGCGGTAATAAGCCCCCCGTCACGGCTATGGTCGTCACGCGCTCCACGGGCAGGTTACCCGCGAGGGCGCACAGGGGCTCGAGGTACGGTTGCAGGACGCTGAACTCGAACTCGAGCAAGGCCAACAGCCAGGCGCCCAGGCAGGCGGCGAGCAGCGGCCGGGCCCATTGCTGTTGTTTGCCGCCCGCCAGCAGCCAGTGGTAGGCGAAATACACCCCGCCCCCCAGGAAGAAAGCAAACAGCCCACGGCCGATCAGCGCCGACCCGTCCTGCAGGACCAGGCCGATCAGTGCCAGAGTCAACGCGACCGGCGCGCGCATGGGCAACCAGCGGGCGACGCAGAAGAAGATGCCGTAGAGCAGCACCTCCACCGACACCGACCAGATCGGTGCGTTAAAGGAAAAGCCTCGTTCGAAACCCCAGGCGGAGGCGAACAGCAGGTTGAGCAGGAAATGATAGGCATCGTTGAAGGCGTAGACGAAGTAACCGCCCTGGGTGTTCCACAGTGCCCATTGGAGCCCGGCGACCAGCAGCAGACTGGCGAGGTGCAAGGGGTATAAACGGCTCAGGCGCAGCCAGAAGAACTTTCCAGCACTGATCTGGCGCTGTCTTATGGGGCGGGCGTACAGCCAAAAAAACACGAACCCGGACAAGCCGAAGAAAAAGTCGACGGCGAGCCAGCCTTTTTCGTAGAACAGGAACAGTGCCCCATAGAAGGGCTGTTGCTGCCGGTCGAATGCCCCGGGCAGGGCGCCGTTGAAGAAGAAATGCTGCCAGTGCCAAAGCACCACGGCCAATGCCGCCAAGCCGCGTGCGCAGTCCAGTGAGTGAAAGTAATGGGTTGCGCCGGGCTGGCTGGCGCGGGAGCTCACGCACGGTGTGGGTGGTGACTGCATCATGGCTCGGTAAGGGCAAGGCCCTGCTGGTGGGTGAGCAGCACGACAGTCGGCAAAAATGGCCGCGCTGCGTGCCAAGCGTTCGAGCGGATGGTCGGCGCCGCCGCCAACCTGCACCGCGGCAATCAGCCCCGTTAGCGCAGGGACAGTTTACGGAAGGCCATGGCCATGATGCGCGGGTCTTCCGACGCCGGAGCGTGCGCGTCCGGCAGGCTGAAACCGAGCGTGTTGATTCCCGGACGTAACAGTTGCGTCGGCGCGACAAAACGAATTTCCCGTTCCCCGCCCCTGGGCCGCCCTTGATAGACCGCCGAGCCATTCAGGGTGATCTCCAGACGCTGGTCACCCAGAAACCCGGCCGTCAGGTTGAACTCGCCCTGCAGGGCCTGAGGCTCGAGTACGAAGCTCAGCTTGGCCTCCTGCCCCTCGCTCCAGCGGAAGCCGGTTTCCAGGCCGTAAAAATGCTCGAAGACCGCCTGGGTAGAGTCATAGGGAATCTCGACCTGGCCGCTGAAGGCTGGCAGCTGCTGACTGTTGAACTCCGCCAAACGTGTTTCATGACGTGGCTGGTTGTGCAGGAACTGCGGGTAGCGCCAGTCGAACAGATACTCCGGGTGCTGATCGACGTTGGGTTCGACGTTCCATTGCACGGCATAGGGATTGAACAGTCCCTGGTAGGTGTTGATGTAGATCGCCAGCAGACCGCTGATGAAGACTGCCGCATAAGCCAGGCGGCGGCGCCGTTCAAGGGCCCCCAGTGCGCTGAAGAGCCCGACGAACAGACCAGGCAGAGCGTCGACCATCAGGCGCGCGCCGAATGACCAGCCGGCCCACCAGTGAGGGAACTGGCTGATTGAGAGCCAGTGGAGCAGCGGCCAGACCAGGGTGAGCAGCCCCAGGGTGGCGATGCGGCGATTACGCGGCGCCAGTCCCAATGTCAGCAGCAGCGACACCAGCAAGAAGGGTGAAAAGACCAGCAGGCCTCTGGCCGGGCTGAACAGGTTGCCATACAGCGCATCACCGGAATCGCTACTCTCCAGTCGCTTCGGCAGGTAATAGTCGGGCAGGATTTGCCCAAACTCGCCCTGGCTCCAGCCCATGAATCCGAGCAGTAACAGGCCCAGCGTCAGGGCGGCGACCAATGCCCGTTTTTTATCCTGGGTAAAGCAGTAGAGCAGCAGGCAGGGGGCAAGCAGGGCCAATGTCGGCCTGCACAGGTAGGCCAGAAAGAGGCACAGGCCAATCAGCCCGGCACCGCTTAGCCAGCCAGCCGATCGCCGACGAAGGGTCAGCAGGATCGCCGCGCTGGAAAACACCCAGGCGAAATCGTGGGACCACAACGCGGTGCCCAGGGAGCTGGCCAAGGCGCTGCCAAACCAGCATAACCCGGTCAGTAGCAGGCTCGGTGTCTGAGGTAGGTAGAGCCGCGCGGTCTGGTAGAGCAGCGCCGCGATCAGCAGCGCCACCAGGGCCGTGATGGCCATCTGGATCAGCGGTTCGTCCTGGACCATGTCGAAACCCAGGCCCAGGGCGATAGCCACGAAAGGCGTGCTGACAACGGCGGTGCCCAGCGGGAAATAGTTGTAGGCGTGTCCGTTCTTCCGATGAATCACATAGCCGAGATTGTCGAGGACTTGCGACCCGTAGCTGTCCAACTTCAAGGTGCCGTGTTGAACCAGCGCTTGGCTGACCAGCAGCGTGCCCCGCGGGTCGCTGCTGGTGTGGTAAATCCGCTGGCTCGCCATGACCGCCAGGATCAGCATGGCCAGCACTGCGCCGAGCCAGAATAGCTGGTGAGTGCCCAGCAGCCGGCGAGCGCCGGCTGCCGGCACGCCAGGGCCGGAGTTTTGCGCAGACATGTGCAGGGCCTTGATCAGAGGGAAAGGCGCTTGAAAAGCCATTCCGGGACGCTTTTGATGATCGCCATGATCAGCCACCAGAACGACGGAGTGTACAACACGTTGCGTTTGTTCTGGATGGCCTTGTCGATGTCGCCGGCGATCTTCTGTGGGCTGGCCCACAGGGGACCCTTGGGGAAGCTGGCGGTCATGGGGGTGTCGACGAAACCCGGTTTGATGGTCAGCACCTGCACGCCGCTTTTATGCAGGCGATTGCGCAGGCCCTGCAAGAAAATGCTCAACGCACCCTTGGCGGTGCCGTACACATAGTTCGACTGACGACCGCGGTCACCCGCTACCGAGCCGATCACGGCGATGCAACCTTCGCGCTGTGCTTCGAAGTGTGGTGCCAGTAACGTCAGCAGTGAAATGACGCTCAGGGCATTGGTGTTCAGTTCCTGCAGGGTCAATGCGACGCTGGTCTCGCAGGCTTTCTGGTCGCCGAGGGTGCCGTAGGCGATCAATACCGTGTCCAGTCCGCCCAGGGTGGCGATGACCTGCTCCAGCAGCGCCGCGTGCTGCTCGAATGCATTGGCATCGAAGGCCCCATAGGCGACCGTGCTCGCGCCGCGGACCTTCAGGTCGCTGGCCAGGGTGCCGAGGCGCTCCTGGTCGCGCGCCAACAGGTAGAGCTGGGCACCTTGTGCGGCGAAGCGTTGGGCCGTGGCTTCGGCGATGGCCGATGCGGCGCCGATAATCAGTATCTTTTCCATCAGTTAGTCCAGTCCCAGTCGTTGCGCTTGTCGCGAAGTGAATTTGCCGTGGGCGCCATACTGGGCGCGCGCCGCTTGTAGCGCTTCCCAGCCTGGGTAGCTGCGCTTGAACGTCTGCTCGCTCATGCGTGCATCCTTGGTCAGGTAGATGCGCCCGCCCTGTTCCAGCACCCGTGCATCCAGGTCGTCGAGCAAGGCGAACAGGCCAGGGTCGTATTTGAAGTCCAGCGCCAGGGTGTAACCCTCAAGGGGGAACGACAGCGGGTTGCGGTTCTGCTCGCCGAAAACCTTGAGTACGGCGAGGAACGAACCGCGGTGCGAGGCGGCGATACGCTCGAGGATACCGCGCAGGCCCGTCACTCCGGCCGCCTTGGGAATCACGAACTGGTATTGCAGGAAGCCCTGGCGACCGTACATGCGGTTCCATTGCTGGATGCCGTCGAGCGGATAGAAAAAACTCTGGTAGTCCACCCGTTGCTTGGATTTCTTCTGGCGTATGCGCTGGTAGTACAGGCTGTTGAAGGCTTGCACCGACAGGGGGTTGAGCAGCATGGCCGGCATGTCCAGCGGCAGGCTCAGCGAGCGCTTTTCCGGCAGCAGCAACGAGCCGCCGCCGGCATGTTCGCCGACCATCAGCAGTGAACGGCCCAGGTCGGCGCCGCGGGCCAGGCAGTCAATCCAGGCCACCGAATAGGTGCGTTGCTGCTGGGCGTCGAACAGCTGAAGGACCTCCTCCAGGTTGGCGGCCTTGAAGGTGGTCTGGCTGATATGGGCGCTGCGGATGGGGGTCAGGCGCAGGCTGACCTCTAGAATCAGGCCGGTCAGGCCCATGCCGCCACAGGTCGCGTAGAACAGCTCGGGGTGTTGGTCGCGCGAGCAGGTCAGCAGGCTGCCGTCGGCCATGCCGAGCAGCAGTTCATCGACGAATTCGCTGAAGCAGCCATGCAAGTGATGATTTTTGCCATGCACGTCGCTGGCGACCGCGCCACCTACCGAAACGAAGCGGGTGCCAGGAGTGACCGGCAGAAACCAGCCGCGTGGCACCAGCACGGCCAGCAGTTGGTCCAAGGTGACTCCGGCCTGGCAGCGCAGGGTGCCAAGGAGTGGGTCGAAAGCCAGCAGGTGCTGCAGTTGCTGGGTGCTGGCCACCCGGGTGTGCAGCGCACTGTCGCCATAGCTGCGGCCCATGCCACGGCCAATCAGCGAGCCTTCGCTGAGCAACAGGCGCCGGGCGGTACTGAGTGTCGTTGGGCTGTCCAGGGTCACGTCATCGATCACGGGGTAGCGGCCCCAGCCGTGCAGGCGCATCAGGCCTCCTCGCTGCGAAAGACAAAACGTTTGTCCAGCAGGTATTTGGCCACATAACCGATGGAAAGGCCGATAATTGCCCCCAAATAGCGCATTTCCTTGCTCTGGAAGGCATATTCAAAGGCCAGTTCGAAGCCCCAGAAAATCATGGTGGTGAACAGGCCCATCAGCGCATAGAGCAGAAAAACCTGGCCATCGTGAATGGCATTTCGCGCTTGAAAGCGAAAAATATAGCGTTTATCCAAGGCATATTTGACAATTAACCCCACGGCGGTGCCCACCAACATGGCCAATGGCACATGATAGGGGCCTGCATACAGGCGCACCAGCAGATCCTGGGCGCCAATGTTGAAGCCAGTGGCAACCATCGCCAGCAGCGCGTAAATCACCGCGAGTTTCATAATCTTGCTGAGCTCCAGAGCGCGAAATGCTGCGCATGCTACCGTAGCGAGCCGCCTGTCTCCAGGTCGCTCGTATTGCTCGGCGGCGTACAGGCGGTCCGGTCTCTGCAGCGGCGTTTTCCATAAGGATTGCAGCGCCTGCCCATGGGGTATTGGTAATTTTTGTAATTTTTGTGCACCAAACAAGGGTTAATCGGCTAATCAGGCGGTCTAGAGCCTGACGCCGTATAGGCGAGGCGTAGCCAAGGCACATCATTCATGGGCGGCAGGAGCATTGACCCTCAGATGAAACAACTTTTAGTGACAGGCCTGAGCGGCTTCGTGGGCGGCCATGTACAGGGCGCCCTGGCATCCGACCAGCAGTCCGAATGGTCGCTGTGGCCCGCTGCGGCATTCGACCTGCTGGATACAGACAGCCTGGACCGCCTGTTCAGCCGGGGTTGTCCGGACGCGGTGATCCACCTGGCCGGGCAGACCTTTGTGCCCGAAGCCTTCAGGGATCCCAGGCGCACACTGGAGGTGAACCTGCTGGGCACGCTGAACCTGCTGCAGGCGTTGAAACGCCACGGCTTCAACGGCAGCTTTCTCTATGTCAGCTCTGGTGATGTGTACGGCAAGGTCGAGGAAGCGGACCTGCCGGTCCGAGAAACTTTATTGCCGCAGCCGCGCAATCCCTATGCGGTGAGTAAAGTTTCCGCTGAACTGCTCTGCCAACAGTGGAGCTATGCGGAGTCATGGCGCATCATAGTGGCACGTCCGTTCAATCACATCGGCCCCGGGCAAAACGACTCCTTCGTCATTGCCAATATGGCGAGGCAAATTGTTCGTGTCCGCAAGGGGTTGCAGGCGCCTCAGCTGGATGTGGGCGATGTCGATGTCACGCGTGACTTTCTCGACGTCCGCGATGTGGTACAGGCCTATCTTCAATTGTTGCAGCGCGGTAAAAGCGGCTCGGTGTACAACCTGTGTTCCGGTCAGGAGCGCCGGATACGCGACCTGATCGAAGAGATGGCGGCGCTTGCCGGTGTCGAGATCCAGTTGCAACAGGATGCGACGCGGTTACGTCTGTCCGAGCAGCGCAGAGTGGTCGGCAGCGCCGACAAGCTACAAAAAGAGACTGGCTGGAAGCCCAGCATAACGATAACGGAATCCCTGCGCAGCGTGCTCTGCGACTGGGAACTGCGGGAAACACAAGAATGAGCAAGAGTGCATTGATTACCGGGCTGACGGGCCAAGATGGCGCGTATTTGGCCAAGCTGCTGCTGGATAAAGGCTATCGCGTACACGGCATGGTCGCTCGTCGCAGCACCGACACCCGCTGGCGTTTGCGTGAACTGGGCATTGAAGGCGACATCGTTTACCTCGAGGGCGACCTGGCCGATGCCTGTGCGGTGCAACGGGCCGTGATCAAGGCCAAGCCGGACGAGTTCTATAACCTGGGTGCGCAAAGTTTTGTCGGCAGTTCCTGGGACCAGCCGGTAACCACGGCCGTGGTCGATGGCCTGGGCGTGACCCATGGATTGGAAGCGATCCGCCAGTTCAGCCCTGAGACGCGCTTTTATCAAGCCTCCACCAGCGAGATGTTCGGCTTGATTCAGGCCGAGTTGCAGGACGAGAACACTCCTTTCTATCCGCGCAGCCCCTATGGCGTGGCCAAGCTCTATGGCCACTGGATCACCGTGAACTACCGCGAAAGTTTCGGCCTGCATGCCTCCAGTGGCATCTTGTTCAACCACGAATCACCGCTGCGTGGCATCGAGTTCGTTACCCGCAAGGTCACCGACGCGGCCGTGCGGATCAAGCTCGGCAAACAGAAGGAACTGCGCCTGGGCAATATCGACGCCAAGCGTGACTGGGGTTTCGCTGGCGACTATGTCGAAGCCATGTGGCTGATGCTGCAACAAGACAAGGCCGACGACTACGTGGTGGCCACCGGTATTACCACCACGGTGCGCGACATGTGCCGTATCGCATTCGAGCACTTGGATCTCAATTATGAGGATTACCTGGTGATCGACCCGGCCTTTTTCCGCCCTGCGGAAGTCGAGGTGTTGTTGGGCAATGCCGGCAAGGCCGAGCGGGTGCTTGGTTGGAAACCCAAGACCAGCCTGGACAGCCTGATCCAGATGATGGTCGATGCCGATCTTCGTCGCATCAGCAAGGAGTAAGGCCGCGATGATCATTCCGGTAATCCTGTCGGGTGGGGCCGGCACGCGGCTGTGGCCGGTTTCGCGCGAGGGGCACCCCAAGCCCTTTATGAAACTGCCGGATGGTCAGTCGTTGCTGCTCAAGACCTATCAGCGGGCGGCGGCCTTGATCGCCGAGGGCGGTGAAATCGTCACGGTCACCAACCGCGAGTATTTTTTCGAGAGCAAGGACCATTTCACCGAGGCCAAGCTGCCGCTGCACCGCGGCCGCTACCTGCTCGAGCCGCAAGGTCGCAACACCGCGGCGGCGATGGCCGTCACGGCCTTGGCGCTGAGCGCCGAGTTTGGCGACGACGTGGTGCTGGTGGTGATGCCTGCCGACCACCTGATCGCGGACCGGACGGCATTCAAGGCCGCCACTGAACATGCAGTGGCCCTGGCCAACGCTGGGCATCTGGTGACGTACGGGATTGAGCCGACCGCCCCGGAAACTGGCTTCGGGTATATCGAGGCCGGCGCCGCGCTGGACGAGCAGGGCGGTTGCCAGGTGCTGCGCTTTGTCGAAAAGCCGGATGCGCCGACGGCGGTGGAGTACCTCGCCAGCGGCCGTTACCTGTGGAATTCCGGGATGTTCTGTTTCAGCGCCGGCAGCCTGATCCGCGAATTGGCGTTGCACGCGCCTGAATTGCTGGAACTGGCGCGCGCCTGTGTGGCCGACAGCCCGGTGCAACAGAGCGGTACCGTACTGCTGCAGGAGCTGAATGCCGAGCGGTTCGCCCTGCTGCCGGACATCTCCATCGACTACGCGCTGATGGAGCGTTCGGCGCGGGTGGCCGTAGTGCCGGCCCGTTTCGATTGGAGCGATATTGGGTCCTGGGGCGCGCTGTGCCAATTGGTGGAGCCGGATGCCTTGAACAACCGTGCCCAGGGCGATGCCCTGTTCGTCGATACCCGCAACACCTACGTGCAGAGCGAGGGGCGCCTGGTCGCCACCGTTGGGGTGGACGACCTGATCGTGGTCGACACCGGCGATGCGGTGCTGGTGGCCCGGGCGGACCGTGCCCAGGATGTCCGGCAGGTGGTCAAGTTGCTCAAGCAGGGCAATCACCCGGCCTATCGGTTGCACCAGACGGTTTCGCGGCCCTGGGGCACTTACACGGTGCTGGAGGAGGGGCCGCGCTTCAAGATCAAGCGTATCGTCGTCAAGCCCGGCGCCGCCCTGTCGCTGCAGATGCACCATCACCGCAGCGAGCATTGGATCGTGGTGCAGGGCATGGCCAAGGTCACCAATGGTGAGGGCGAGCAACTGGTCAATACCAATGAGTCGACCTTTATCCCGGCTGGCCACAAGCATCGACTGATCAATCCGGGCGTCATCGACCTGGTGATGATCGAGGTGCAAAGCGGCGAGTATCTGGGGGAGGACGATATCGTTCGTTTTGAAGACCAATACGGCAGGGTGCGCTAATGGCGGTCGGCATGGCACGCGCGGTGTGGAACTACCGCGGCTTTGTCCTCGGCAGTGTCCAGCGCGAATTCCAGACCCGTTACCGCAACTCCCTGCTGGGCGCGGCGTGGACCATCCTCAATCCCTTGTCGATGATCATCGTATACACGGTGATTTTCTCCCAGTTGATGAAAGCCCGCCTGCCGGGTGTGGATAACGGCCTGGCCTACGGCATCTACCTGTGCGCGGGGATCCTTACCTGGGGCTTCTTCGCCGAGGTGTTGGGACGCAGCCAGTCGGTGTTTCTGGAGCACGCCAACCTGATCAAGAAGCTGAGCTTTCCGCGTATCTGCCTGCCGCTGATCGTGGTGCTCAACGCCGGGGTTAACTTCGCCATTATCTTCGCGCTGTTTCTCGGGTTCTTGCTGGTGACACAGAATTTTCCGGGCTGGGCGGTGCTGGGCGTGATTCCGGTGTTGTTGGTGCAGATCGCCTTTTCGATCGGCCTGGGAATCATCCTCGGCGTACTCAACGTATTTTTTCGCGATGTCGGGCAATTCGTCGGCATCTTTCTGCAATTCTGGTTCTGGTTCACCCCCATCGTGTATCCGTTGTCGATTTTGCCCGAAAGCGTCCGCCCGCTGGTCGATGCCAATCCCATGGCGCCATTGATCGCGGCCTATCAGGGCATCTTCGTCTATGGCCTGTGGCCGGACTGGAGCAGTTTGTGGCCCACCGCGCTGCTGGCGGTGGCGCTCTGCATCCTGGGCATGCGCCTGTTTCGCAAGCGCTCCGGCGAAATGGTGGATGAACTCTGATGGGTAGTATTCAGGTTACTCAACTGGGCAAGGCTTACAAAGCCTACCCGACCCGCTGGTCGCGCCTGGCGGAATGGCTGATTCCGTTCTCACCGTCTCGCCACCAGCTGAAATGGGTGCTGCAGGACCTGTCCTTCCACGTCAACCCGGGTGAGGCGCTGGGCATCATCGGGATCAATGGCGCTGGCAAGAGCACCTTGCTGAAGATGATTACCGGTACCACCCAGCCCAGCACCGGGCAGATCCAGATTCAGGGCCGGGTCGCGGCGCTGCTGGAACTCGGCATGGGCTTTCACCCGGACTTCAGCGGCCGGCAGAACGTCTTTATGGCCGGGCAGCTGCTGGGCCTGAGCATGGACGAATTGCACGGGTTGATGCCGGAGATTGAAGCCTTCGCCGAAATCGGCGATTACATGGATCATCCGGTGCGCACCTATTCCAGCGGCATGCAAATGCGCCTGGCGTTCAGCGTGGCCACCGCGCGCCGTCCGGACGTGCTGATCGTCGACGAGGCGCTGTCGGTCGGGGACGCCTATTTCCAGCACAAGAGCTTCGACCGGATCCGAGAGTTCCGTAAGGCCGGTACCACCCTGCTGATCGTCTCCCACGACCGCCAGGCGATCCAGTCGCTCTGTGACCGGGCGATTTTGCTGGCCCATGGTCGCCTGGCACTGGAAGGGGCGCCGGAGGAGGTCATGGACTTCTACAGCGCCATGCTGGCGGAAAAGGAACAGCAGACCGTGCGCCAGGAGCGCCTGGACAACGGTAAGATCCGCACCATTTCCGGTACCGGTGAGGCTGGGTTTGCCGATATCGCCCTGCTTAACGCCGAGGGCCAGCGGGTCGAGGTGATCGAGGTCGGTAGCCGGGCCACCCTGGAGGTGACGGTCGAGATCCGCGCGCCCATCAGTCGTCTGGTGCTCGGCTTTATGATCAAGGACCGTATGGGGCAGGCCATTTATGGCATCAACACCCATCGGCTGAATCGGCCGCTGACCGATCTGGCGGCGGGCGAGCGAGTGGTCTATCGCTTTCCTTTCCAGGCTTCGCTGGGCAAGGGCAACTATTCCATCGCCTTGTCGTTATCGCGTTTCGATTCGCATCTGGACACCAACTATGAATGGCGCGATTTCGCCATGGTGTTCCACGTAATCAACATCAAGCAGCCAGACTTCATCGGCTGCTCTTGGTTGGACTCGACTGTCAATATTGAACGCAGTGCACCTGCCACTGCAGAACTAACCCGGGAAAGAAGCGGCACATGAGACTGTTGATCGAATGCACCTATGTTTATGACCACCCTGAGGACAACTCCGGGATCCAGCGTGTGGTGCGCAATATCGTCAATAACCTTGACGCACTTTCCGAACAGGCCACCTGTGTGCCGGTGATCCTGAAAAACGACAAGGTCTACAGCGTCACTCAGCTCAGTCCCTCCCGTGGGCGCATGCCGAGCCTGCAAACCTGGTTGTCGCACCAGCACGATCGACTCGGTCGCTTGCGCAACCGCATCTGGCTGGCGCATGCCCAGCGCGAGCGGCGCTGGCCGTTCCAATTCTCGCCGCTGTTGCGGTTCTTCCTGCGGCTGGCCTGCAAGGTCCTCAGTTTCTGCCTGGCGATCCCGCAAAAGATACTGGCGCGGTTGTCGTTGCGCTACGTGGACAAGGCGCGCGCGGTGGAGTTGAGCTGTCAGCCGGGTGATGTTCTGGTGCTGCTGGACTCGTCCTGGCATGCGGATTTCTTTCCGGTCGCCGAGCGGTTGCAGCAGCAGGGTGTCGGCATTGTCTCGGTGATCTACGATCTGATCCCACTGACCCATCCGCAATTCTGCGACGAGGGGCTGGTGAGGGTTTTCGAGAACTGGTTCGACTGGATCGCCCGCACGGCGGACGGTTTCATCGCCATTTCACAAACCATCAGCGACCAGGTTCGCAGCGAAGTGCAGTGGCGCTTGGGGCGGGATGTGGCTGCCGAGCGCTGGTTCGATCATTTTCACCTGGGCAGCGAACTGGACCAGGTGAATCCGCGTGCAGTCGTGCGGCAAGACGTCCAGCGCATGTTCAAGGGGCGTTCGGTCTACCTGATGGTCAGCACTATCGAGCCGCGTAAGAACCACCTGTATCTGCTCAAGGCGTTCGAGCGCTTGTGGGAGGAGGGCAGTGAAGTCGCCCTGTGCTTCGTTGGCAAGGTTGGCTGGAAGACGGAAAAGCTGATCGAGCAGATCCGGCAACACCCCAAGCTGAACACGTGCCTGTTTATGTATAACGACCTCAGCGATCGGGAGCTGGAGTACTGCTACAGCCACTCTCGCGCCCTGGTCTTTCCTTCCTATGTCGAAGGTTTTGGTTTGCCGTTGGTCGAGGCCATGCAGCGCGGGTTGCCCGCGATGGCCAGTGATATTTCAGTGTTCCGTGAAATTGGCGGGGATTCCATGGCTTATTTCGGCCTGTCCGAGCCCGAGTCGCTGTGCCGGTTGGTACGGCGCTTCGAAAGTACTGGCGTATTTCCCGCCGTCACCTGTTTGAGCCACTGGACGTGGTTGTCCTGGAAGGGCTCGGCCGCTCAACTTATCGAGCGGGTCATGCTTCAAACCCGCACGCGTCAGCAACTCTTGCCCGCAGTCGGCCCTGATGTCCTTATCGGTCGCTCTTAACGCCAGTATCCTGCGTGCGCCCAGAACCGGCATCGGTCAGTACCTGGTCGAACTGGTGGAGGCGCTGACGAGCACGGCCGAATACGAGCTGAAATTATTCAACGGCTGGCGCTGGCTCGACGAGTTGCCCGCCGCATCGTTACCGGGTTATTCGCGGTGGGCCAGCCTGGCTAGACGTTATGTGCCGAATGCCTATCGGGTACGCCGCTGGACTGAGCAACGGCGTTTCGATCGCGCGGTCGCTGCGCAGCCCGTTGCGCTTTATCATGAACCCAGTTTGTGGCCGCTGGAGTTCGAGGGGCCGATGGTCATGACCCTGCACGACCTGACGCATGTTCATTACCCCGAAACCCAGCCTCGGGACCGCTTGCGCGAGATCGAGCGACACGCGGGGCGGGCGGTACAGCGGGCGCAACGCATCCTGGTGGACTCACAGTTTATCGCCGGGGAGCTCTGCGACTACTATGGTCTCACCCCGGAGCGGGTGGTGGTGGCCCCTCTCGGCTGCGCCGCGCGTTTTCATCCGCGCGACTCTGCCATCTTGCGCGAGCCCCTGCAGGCCCTGGGGCTTGAGCCTGACGGTTACCTGCTGTGCGTGGGTACGCTGGAGCCACGCAAAAACCTCGGTGTTGCCCTGCGTGCATACCGCGGCCTGCCGGCGGCATTACGTGCGCGTTTCCCATTGTTGATCGTTGGCATGGCGGGCTGGCACCCTGACCGCCTGGCCCCAGAGTTGGCCGAGGCACTGCGTTCCGGTCAGGTCAGGTTGCTGGGTTATCAGGAGGATGAAATGCTTGCACGGTTGCTCGCCGGTGCTCGCGTGCTGCTATTCCCCTCGCTTTATGAGGGGTTCGGGCTGCCGGTGTTGGAGGCCATGGCCAGTGGTACGCCGGTGGTTGTCGGCAACTGTCCGGCCCTGGCCGAGGTAGCCGGTACTGCCGGTGCCTATGCCGATTGCCACGATCCGCGGGCCTATGGGTTAGCGGTGCAGCGGCTATTGGAGGACCCGGCCGAATGGCAGGCGCGCCGTGACGCAGGGCTACGACGGGCAGCCGATTTTTCCTGGGCGCGCTGCGCGCAGATCACCGCCGGTGTTTACCGGCAGGCGGTGAACGGCTGATGCGCGTGCTGCATTTTTTCAAGACCTACCTGCCCGAGTCCATGGGCGGCATAGAGCAGGTAATCTACCAGCTGTGCCAGAGCGGGCTGCCTCATGGGATCGAAAGCGAGGTGCTGACGCTCAGTGCCACCCCCGAGCCTTCCTCGTTGATGCTCGATGGTCATCGGGTACACCGCGCCAAACTGGACCTGCATATCGCGTCTACCGGATTCTCCTACAGCGTGATCAAGCGCTTCCGTGAACTGGCTGCCGAGGCCGACGTCGTCAATTATCACTTCCCTTGGCCGTTCATGGATCTGGTGCATTTCGCCGCGGGGGTACGCAAGCCGTGCGTGGTGACCTATCACTCGGACATTGTGCGACAAAAGTACCTGCTCAAGCTGTATCAGCCGCTGATGCACAGGTTCCTGGCGAGCGCCGATCGCATCGTGGTGGCATCGCCCAATTACTTGGCCACCAGTGAAGTGCTGGCGCATTACCGGGACAAGACTCGGGTCATTCCGTACGGCCTGGATCGTGCCAGCTACCCCAGCCCGAGCACCGAACGCCTCGCACGATGGAAGGCCGAGGTGGGCGAGCGATTTTTCCTGTTTGTCGGGGTGATGCGCTATTACAAGGGCTTGCATATCCTGCTGGAGGCCCTGGTCGGTACGGCTTTCCCTGTGGTGATAGTGGGGGCCGGGCCGCTGGAGCTGGACCTGCGTGCGCAAGCACAGGCGTTGAACCTGCAGCATGTGCGCTTTCTCGGGCGGTTGGACGATGAGGACAAGGTCGCACTGCTGCAGTTGAGCGGCGCCATCGTCTTTCCATCGCACCTGCGCTCTGAGGCTTTTGGCATCTCCCTGCTGGAGGGGGCGATGTATGGCAAGCCGATGATTTCCAGCGAAATTGGCACTGGCACCAGTTATATCAATATCCACGGTGAGACCGGTTTGGTTGTCCCGCCCAGTGATCCACACGCCTTGCGCGCCGCGCTGGGAACGCTTTGGGACAATCCGGGCCTGGCGGCTGCCATGGGCGAGCGCGCCGTGCAGCGTTATGAGCGCCTGTTCACCGCCCAACGGATGGGCGAACAGTGCGCCGAGTTGTACCGAGAGCTGCTGGCCGAGAAGTCCACCGGCGCCTGAGTCGGTGCGGGCTCAGCGCCAGAAGGGTTTCTCCATTTCGGCCGAGCGCTCGGCCAGGCTGATCCCCAGGTCTGCTAACTGCCGCTCGTCAAGGCGTGCCAGGTGTTGCCGGCTGCGCGCGCGCTGCCGGCACTCCTGCAGGCAGCCCTCGGCGGCAGTCAACCATGCCCGGACTCTGATTCGCAGGCTCGGTAGCCTACTTGGCTGCGAGGTGGGGGTAGGGGCTGAAACGAAGCGATCCATGGCTGCTGTCCTTGCCGCGTTGAGGCGGTCGTTGGCGGGTGAATCAGCATGCGCCGGAAAGGACCTGGCGATCAGCCACAGTCTACTTAAATTGTTATGGTCCAGTTTTAATGCTTTTAAAACTGTACCGGCCATGATTGCCTGGACTGTTAACCGGCGCACTCGGCTGGTCGTGTAAACGACAAACCCCGTCGCAGCCAGGCTGCGACGGGGTTTGGAGGGGGACGCTGTGGCGACTGATGGATCAGTCGCGACCCGTTAACGCCAGAACGGTTTGCTCAGCTCGGCGTAACGCTGGGCTTCGCTAATCCCGGCATCGGCCAGCAGGCGCGAGTCCAGGCGTGCCAGCTGGTGACGGCTGGCAATTCGGCGCTGCCAGACCATCAGATTGGCCAGCAGGCGCAAGGGCGCAGCAGAGGCTGCAGGGGTGGCTTCGACTTTACCGAAATACAGACCGGAACTGAGGGTACGTTCCATGATGACTTCCTTCCGCTTGTGGCGGGCTAGATGATTTAACCTGGAGCCATGATCCTCCTTGCCAGGCTGACCCAACAGTCACAGCTGGTTGAAATTGAGTGGGGGAAACGACTGTTTTGCAGTAACTGTACTGTTACCGATCGAAGCAGCTGTACCGGTTTTGCCCCGCGGAGGTGCGTTTTATCTACCCACAGTGCCGGTAACGCCCAAAAATGAGCAGGGGTGCTACCCATACAGCAGTACAGTTTTTGTGAGGTGCAGCCTGACGACTGCTCCCGCGAGCGGGCTCGGTCCCGGGCACGCGGATACAAAAACACCGGCACAAGGCCGGTGTTGAGCGGGCGGGTGAAGGTCAGTCGACTGCTTTAACCATGTCTTCGATGACTTTTTTGGCGTCACCGAAGACCATCATGGTCTTGTCCAGGTAGAACAGTTCGTTATCCAGACCGGCATAGCCGCTGGCCATGGAGCGCTTGTTGACGATCACGGTCTTGGCTTTATAGGCCTCGAGAATCGGCATGCCGGCGATGGGCGATTTGGGATCGTTCTTCGCCGCCGGGTTAACCACGTCATTGGCGCCCAGGACCAGCACCACATCGGCCTGACCGAACTCGGAGTTGATGTCGTCCATCTCGAACACCTGCTCGTAGGGCACCTCGGCCTCCGCCAGCAGCACGTTCATATGGCCTGGCATGCGGCCCGCTACCGGGTGGATCGCGTACTTGACCGTTACCCCGCGGTGGGTCAGTTTCTCCACCAATTCCATCAGGGAGTGCTGGGCGCGCGCCACCGCCAGGCCGTAGCCGGGAACGATGATCACGGTGTCGGCGTTGGTCAGCAAGAAGGCCGCGTCGTCAGCCGAGCCGGATTTGACCGGCCGGGCCTCCTGGGCGCCTGCAGGCCCCGTGACGTCGGTGGCGCCACCGAAGCCCCCCAGGATCACGTTGAAGAACGAGCGGTTCATCGCCTTGCACATGATGTACGAGAGGATGGCGCCCGAGGAGCCGACCAGCGACCCGGCGATGATCAGCATCGAGTTGTTCAGCGAGAAGCCGATACCGGCGGCTGCCCAGCCCGAATAACTATTGAGCATCGACACCACCACCGGCATGTCCGCCCCGCCGATCGGGATGATAATCAACACCCCGATGACGAAGGCCAGCAGCAGCATCACCGCAAAGGCGGTCAGGTTACCGGTGAACATGTAGGCCAGGCCGAGCCCGAGCAATGCCAGGCCGATGACCAGGTTGATCAGGTGTTGCCCGCTGAACTGTACGGGTGCGCCTTGGAACAGGCGGAATTTGTATTTGCCCGACAATTTACCGAAGGCGATCACCGAACCGGAGAAGGTGATGGCGCCAATGGCTGCGCCCAGGAACAGTTCCAGGCGGTTGCCCACCGGGATGGCATCGCCGAGGGTGGCGACTATGCCCATCGACTGGGGTTCGACCACCGCGGCAATGGCAATAAAGACCGCCGCCAGGCCGATCATGCTGTGCATGAAGGCCACGAGCTCGGGCATCTTGGTCATTTCCACCCGCTTGGCCATGATCGCGCCGGCGCTGCCGCCGACCAGCAAGCCAACCAGCACATAGCCGAGGCCACCGAGCAGGTCGATGTCGACGCCGTTGCGCTGGAACTCCTTGACCTTCATGGCGATCAGGGCGGCGGTGGTCACCGCGGCAATGCCCATGCCGAGCATACCGAACAGATTGCCGCGTCGGGACGTGGTGGGGTGTGAGAGGCCCTTGAGCGCCTGGATAAAGCAGATCGAGGCGATCAGGTAGAGGATGGTGACGAGGTTCATGCTCATGTCAGTGCTTCTCCGCCTGCGCCTTTGGCGCTTTTTTCTTGAACATCTCCAGCATGCGGCGGGTCACCAGGAAGCCGCCAAACACGTTGACCGCCGCCAGGGCCACGGCCAGGGTGCCCATGGTCTTGCCCAGTGGGGTTACCGTCAGCGCGGCGGCCAGCATGGCGCCGACGATGACGATCGCCGAAATGGCATTGGTCACCGCCATCAGCGGGGTGTGCAGGGCCGGGGTGACGTTCCAGACCACGTGGTAGCCCACGTAGATGGCCAGGGCAAAAATGATCAGGTTGTAGATACCGTCGGAAATTTCCATCGTCTTGCTCCCGCTTAACCGTTGCTGCGCACGACGTTGCCATCGCGGCACATCAGGCACGCGGCGACGATGTCGTCTTCGAGGTTGAGGTGGAACTTGCCTTCGCCGTCGATCACCAGCTTGAGGAAGTCCAGCAAATTGCGTGCATAGAGTGCCGAGGCGTCGGCCGGTACCAGCGCCGCCAGGTTGGTGTGCCCGACCAGGGTCACGCCGTGCTTGACCACCACTTGATCGGCTTCGGTCAATGGGCAGTTGCCCCCCTGAGCCGCTGCCAGGTCGATGACCACCGAGCCGGGCTTCATCTGTTTGACCGTTTCGGCACTGAGCAGCACCGGGGCTTTGCGGCCGGGAATCAGCGCGGTGGTGATAATGATGTCGGCCTGTTTGGCCCGTTCATGCACGGCCACCGCTTGGCGCTGCATCCAGGAGGCGGGCATGGGCCGGGCGTAGCCGCCGACGCCCTGCGCGCACTCGCGCTCTTCGTCGGTTTCGAAGGGGACGTCGACGAACTTGGCGCCCAGTGACTCGATCTGCTCCTTCACGGCTGGACGCACGTCCGAGGCTTCGATCACCGCGCCCAGGCGTTTGGCCGTTGCGATCGCCTGCAACCCGGCCACGCCGGCACCGAGGATCAGGATGCGGGCGGCCTTGACCGTGCCAGCGGCGGTCATCAGCATCGGCATAAAGCGCGGATAGTGATGGGCGGCCAGCAACACGGCTTTGTAGCCGGCGATGTTGGCCTGTGACGACAAGACGTCCAGGCTTTGCGCACGGGAGGTGCGTGGCGCTGCTTCCAGGGCAAAGGCAGTGATGCCGCGTGCCGCCAGTTGCGCGAGGGTATCGTTGTTGAAGGGGTTGAGCATGCCGACCAGCACGGCCCCGGCGTTGAACTGAGCCAGTTCGGCCGCGTCAGGTGCCAGCACTTTAAGTACCAGGTCGGCACCCAGCGCCGTGGCGGCATCGCCCAGGCGGGCGCCAGCGGCCTCATAGGCGCTGTCGGGGATGCTGGCGCTCAGGCCCGCTCCGCGTTGTACCGTGACCTGATGGCCTTGGCCGATCAATTTCTTCAGCGTTTCTGGCGTAGCGGCAACCCGCGTCTCGCCAGCTTGGGTTTCGAGAGGAACACCGATGTGCACTTGAAATCTCCTGCGTGATCGTTTTTTTAAAAAACCAGAGCACTACGGATGGCGCGACTGGGGTGGGATCATCACAAACCCGCAACGCAAAGAGCGACCAGCGGGGCGCGGCATTTTGCAGGTGAACCGCTAACCCATCAAGAAGTTCTGAAGGGCGACATTGTGATAACTACAAGTCACTCTTTGACCTTGGGTTCTTGTCAGTGGGTGCAAAGGCCCGTGGTGACTGGCCCCAAGCCTAAATGGGGGCGATAACGAAGGGAAGCGCATCGCCTGCCTGAATAACCGTTCATCAGGACAGTTGCAAGCTGCAGAAAGTCGTAAATGCGTCAATTGATTAAGAACTCTTGGTTTTTTCAGGGTTCTTTGGCGGTGTAAGTGATGTGGCCGAGCCTGCTGTAGCTGTGCGTAATTCTGACTACGTAGTCAATAAGGCTGAGGTTGGCGGTGCCCCGGATTACACCAACAGCCCCAGGCTTTTGGCCCGCATCACCGCCTGGGTGCGGCGCTTGACGCCCAGCTTGGTGTTGATTTTTTTGGTGTGGGTCTTCACCGTATTGACCGAAATAAACAGGTAGGCGCCAATTTCCTGGTTGGAAAACCCCTCGGCCAGGAGTTGTAGCACCGAGCGTTCGCGTTGACTGAGCGGCGCACTGCCGTCCGTGCTCTCGACGACCCCTGGCAGCGCCGGCGGGGTGCTGGCAGTTCCGGGGAGGGCGGCGGGCCACTCCTGCAGCAAGCCAAACAAAGTCAGGGTGCTGGCCTGTTCGCGGGTCTCCTGCTCAAGGGCGGCCGTGTGGCCGCCCTGGTCCTGACGTATCTGCACCAGGGCAAATTGCACTTCCAGGGCCAGTGGCTGGTAATGCAAGGCCTGGCAGCGTTCGAGCAGCGCCTGCAGGGCCGTTTCGGCCAGTTCAGCTTGCCCGCCAGCGGCCTGGGCGCGTGCATGCAGCAGGGCATTGCGCAGGGGCAGCGCCGGATAATCGAGGGTGGCGATCCAGGGTTGCTCGCCCTGGAAATAACGCTGAATGCGCGCGGCGATCGGCAGCAAGCGTTGCCAGCTGCCCTGCCGGCCGTGGATCCGCATGCGCTGCAGGTTCAATACGCCGCTGTAACTCAGGCGCCAGGCGTGGGCGCAATGCATGTAGCGTTCGGCCTCACGCAGGTGCAGGAACGCCTGGTCGAACTGGCCGGCGCGCGAGGCCAGTTCCGCCAGCCCCAGGTAGCCGTGCAGGGCGAACGGGTCGGCGCAGGCCAGCGCCTGCTTAAGCCCGATGTGCAGGGCGTTTTCGCATTCCGCCAGGTGACCTTGAAGCAGATGCACTTCCGCCTGAATCAGGTGCAGTCGGCCTAGCATCAGGCTGTCGATGCCGTTGCGGCGGCTGATCAGGGTGAAGCTCTGGTGCAGCAGCTCCTGTGCCCGCCCCAGCTCGCCGCGCAGCAGCAACAGGCGGATACGGTCCAGGTTAAGCAGGGTCTCGAACAGCAGGCTGCCTTGCCGGCGTGCCAGTTCGACACCCTTGTGCAGCAAGGGCGGGGCCAGCTCAGGTTGTTCGCTGGCCATCGCCACCCGGGCCAGCGCGGAATAGCACAGCAGCGCGGGCATCCAGTCACGGGTGCAGAACTGGTTCAGCGCCTGCAGGCAATGCTCCCGGGCCAGGGCCGCATCGCCGCGCAGCGCCGCCAGAGAACCCCAGAGCGCCTGGGCATTGGCGAGCAGTTTGCACTGGCGCCGCGCATCGGGCTGCGGCATAAAGTGCGCCAGACGCTCGATGCAGGCCTGAGCTTCGTCCAATCGCCAGGCCAGCAGCAGGCCCCAGGCATTCAGCGCGAGCAGGCGTGGCGTGCTGTCGAGCAGCACCGCCGGCAATCGATCGCGCCAACCCAACAAGCTGGCCAGGTGTTGCTCGCCGGTCAACCATTCCTGGCCGAGGCGCTCCAGGTAGTTGGCCGCGACCTCCGGTTGACCGGCACACAGCGCCTGTTCAATGGCATCTTCGGTCTGTCCGGCGGCAATGAACATGCGGCAGGCGCGCAGGTGCAACTGCGTCAGGTTCTGCGTATGTGGACGACCGCGCAGGCCGCGGGCCACCACCGGCAGCACCTGATACCACAGGCCTTCCTCATCCAAGGGAATGAAAAACGCCTGGCGCAGCAGGCTCTGGAACAGCAGCGCACCGTCGCTCTCCTCCCACAGCTGCTGGCACAGCTCGGCGCAGATCCGGGGCAGGTGAACCAGGGCGCGCAGGCATTCGACCTCTTGCGGGCTGAGGCGGGCGAGCAATTCGTGCTCCAGGTAATCTCGGACCCAGCCCTGGGCGGCGGTCTGATCCGGCTCGCCATCCTCGCTGGACTTCCCCGACAGCAGCAGGCGGATACCGGCGCACCAGCCTGCCGTTTCACGCCACAGGTCGTTGCCCAGGCTGGTCGGTGCCCGGGGGGCGAATCGGTCTACCCACTGTTGCAGTTCGCCGCGGGTGCAGGCCAGCTCGTCGCTGTCGAGCTGCATCAACTCACCGGCGAGCAGCAGTCGCGGCAGGTTCCAGCTCGGCCGTTGACGGGCGCTCACCAGCACGTGCAACTGGTGTGCCGGGTGCGTCAGCAATTGATCGATGCAGGTGTCCAGCGCTGCAGACGCCCGTGCCGGATAGTCGTCCAATACCAGGCAGAGCGGTCCCGGGTGTCGGCTGAGCAAGCGCACCAGGGCGGGACCTGGCGGCCCCGCCGGCAGCGCGCAGTTCAGTCCCTGAGCCACCTGCGAAAGAAACTCCTCCAGGCTCAGGGTGTGGCCTGCGAGGCTGAGCCAGATGATCTGGTGGCTGTCGGGCAGTAGCTGGACGAACTCGGTCAGCAGTACGGTTTTGCCAAACCCAGCCGGTGCGCAGAGCAGGCACAACCGGCTGTCGTGGGTCGCCATACGTTCAAGCAGGCGCGGGCGCGCAAGATGTCCCGGGGGCAGGCGCGGTAGGGGCGGATGACCTGAACTGCAACGAGGCATGGCGCCGCTCTCGATGGTACGGATTCTGGGTAGGCTCGAGCTGCGCTGAGCTTAGCCCCGCCGGTTGCCCTGCCCAAGCGAGATGCGCAACCGTGATGGTTCGCCATAATCGGGCGCGGCACGCCGTTTCAGTCGAGCTCGAGCAACCAGCGCCGTGGGCCGGGGCCGTACTCGGGCATCTCGTCGCTTTGCGCGCGGTTGTGCGCCTCGAAAATCTGCAGCTCATCGTCGTCGCGGACGAATATCCAGACGCTGCCCTGGTTGCCCTGTTGCAACCAAAGGCTGTCACGTTCGCCGACCATCGAGGCGCAGTCACCGGCCAGGCACAGGGCATAGCGGTCGGTGCCGGGCAGCCCTTCGAGACGACCATCGGCCTGGAACAGCACCGAGCCACCTTCACCTGGGCCCTCGACTATGGCCCATTCGCCGCCCAGATAGGCCTGATAGAGGGCCCGTTCGAAGCTGCTGCCCACGGGCGCACCGGCCGGCGGTGTGGCGGTGGCTCGGGTGAAGTGCTGGTCGGGTCCCGACTCGCTGGCAGATTGGACCAGGTTGCCATCCTCCAGCTGCAGGCTCCGGCGGTAGTCCCCGTCAAACAGGACCTGCCAGCTCCCGGGCTCCGTCGCGCTGAGGCGACCCTCCGGCAGTTCGAAGCCATTGGTGAATGTGGCCGCCTGGCGCCTGCTGTCGATCTGCCATTCCAGCACCGGGCCGTAGGCCAGAAGTGCTTCACGCAGGCTGCCGCCTTGCGTCGCGGCGTCGATGGCGGCCTGGTTGATCCAGACCCCGTTGAGGTCATCCTGGGAGTGGCCGGCGCAGCCGCCCAGCAAAACGGCGAACAAACACGGTAGGAGGGGGCGCATGACGCTTCCTTACGCTGAAAGTGGGGCCTGTCGAGCGGTTCGGCCGCCCAGCAGGCCCGTTGCCGGCACGACCGCTGACCGCTGCAGGGGCGAGCGGCCGGCGCCAGTCTCGGTTACTCGAGGACCAGAATGGCGTCCATTTCCACTTGGGCGCCACGCGGCAGTGCGGCGACGCCGATGGCGGCGCGAGCCGGGTAGGGCTGCTCGAAATAACGGCCCATCACCTCGTTGACCTTGGCGAAGTGCGCGAGGTCGATAAGGAAGATATTCAGTTTGACGATGTCGGCGAAGGAGCCGCCGGCGGCTTCGGCAACGGCCTTGAGGTTCTCGAACACCTGTACGGTCTGGGCCTCGAAGCCCTCGACCAGCTCCATGGTGGTCGGATCGAGAGGGATTTGACCGGACATGTAGACCGTATTGCCGGCCTTGATCGCCTGGGAATAGGTGCCAATGGCGGCCGGGGCCTTGGCGCTGCTGATCACGGTTTTGCTCATGGGGTAACTCCTTGTAAGGGCGGGAGGTGACAGACGGTGAATCAGGCGCGTACCCGGTTGATATGGATCACGCCCTTGAGCGCGCGCAATTTCTTGATCACACGGGCCAGGTGAATTCGGTCGTGCACGCTGACCACCAGCTGAACCACGCTGATGCGGCCGTCGCGTTCGTCCATGCTGATTTTTTCGATATTGCCGTCGGCGGCATTGACGCTGCTGGCCAGCAACGCGATCAGGCCGCGCTGATGCTCCAGCTCGATGCGCAGCTCGACGTTGAACTCGCCGACCACGTCCTTGGCCCACGAGAGCTGAATGCATTTTTCCGGGTTGTGGCGGATATCACTGATGTTCTTGCAGCTTTCCAGGTGCACCACCATGCCCTTGCCGGCCGACAGATGGCCGACGATGGGGTCGCCCGGAATGGGCGTGCAACACTTGGCGTAACTGAGCACCAGGCCTTCTGTGCCGCGGATCGCCAGCGGCCCCTGGGCGCTGGGCAACTGCTCGCCCTCGCTGGCCAGCAGGCGGCGGGCGACGACGTAGGCCATGCGATTGCCCAGGCCGATGTCTTCCAGCAGGTCTTCCATCAGTTCCAGCCGGTACTCGCTGAGCACCGGTTGCACGCGTTCGGCCGGTAACTGTTCCAGATGGCTGTTGAAGCCGGCCAGCACCTTGTTCAGCAGGCGTTCGCCCAGGCTGATGGATTCCGAGCGGCGTTGCAGTTTCAGCGCATGGCGGATATGGGTGCGGGCCTTGCCGGTGACCACGAAATTCAGCCAGGCGGGATTGGGCCGCGCGCCCGGCGCCGTGACGATTTCCACGGTGGCGCCGCTTTGCAACGGCTCGGACAGGGGGGCCAGGCGCCGGTTGATACGACAGGCAATGCAGCTGTTGCCCACGTCGGTGTGCACCGCATAGGCGAAGTCCACTGCGGTGGAGCCCTTGGGCATCTCCATGATGCGGCCCTTGGGCGTGAACACATAGACCTCGTCCGGGAACAGGTCGATCTTCACGCTCTCGATGAACTCCAGGGAGTTGCCGGCACGCTGCTGCATCTCCAGTACCCCCTTGACCCATTGCCGTGCGCGGGCGTGGGTGCCTTTGGGCTGGTCTTCCTCGTTGGACTTGTACAACCAATGGGCGGCGATGCCATTGTTGGCCATCTCTTCCATTTCGCGGGTGCGGATCTGGATCTCGATGGGCACCCCGTGCATGCCGAATAGCGTGGTGTGCAGCGACTGATAGCCGTTGGCCTTGGGGATCGCGATATAGTCCTTGAAGCGGCCGGGCAGGGGCTTGTACAGGTTGTGCACCGCGCCCAGCACCCGGTAACAGGTATCGACCTTGTCAACGATGATGCGAAAGGCGTAGACATCCATGATCTCGTTGAAGGCCCGGCGCTTGCCGCGCATCTTCTGATAGATGCCGTACAGGTGTTTCTCGCGGCCCATGACCTCGCCTTCCATGCCCTCGCGGGTGAGGCAGTGGGCCAGGGATTGCTCGATCTTGTTGACGATTTCCTTGCGGGTGCCGCGGGCGCGCTTGACCGCCTGGCGAATGCGTTCGGAGCGCATCGGGTGCATGGCCTTGAAGCCCAGCTCCTCGAATTCCACCCGCATGCTGTGCATGCCCAGCCGATTGGCGATGGGCGCGTAGATTTCCAGGGTTTCCTTGGCAATGCGGCGGCGTTTTTCGCCAGCCAGCACCTCGAGGGTGCGCATGTTGTGCAGGCGGTCGGCGAGCTTGACCAGGATCACGCGGATATCGCGGGCCATGGCCATGGCCATCTTCTGAAAGTTCTCCGCCTGGGCCTCGGCCTTGGTTTCGAAATTCATCTGGGTCAGTTTGCTGACGCCATCCACCAATTCGGCCACGGTTTCGCCGAACTGCGCATTGAGCGCTTCCTTGGCGATGCCGGTGTCCTCGATCACGTCATGCAGCATGGCGGCCATCAGGCTTTGATGGTCCATGTGCATGTCGGCGAGGATATTGGCCACCGCCAGAGGGTGGGTGACATAGGCTTCGCCGCTACGCCGGCGTTGGCCATCGTGGGCTTGTTCGGCATAGAAGTAGGCGCGGCGGACCAGGTTGACCTGATCGGCGCCCAGGTAGGTCGAAAGTCTGACGGCGAGGGCGTCTATGCTCGGCAAGGGACACCCCCTTGCCAGCCTGGCTGGCCCTGCGTCGGCTGACTTCGACCCGGCATGGTTTAGAGGGCCTCGTTGGCCTCATCATCGAACGCCGCAAAGAGCGGTTCGTCATCGACGATTTCTTCCTGGGCAATCACGTCATAATCGATCAGGCCCGCGGCGATTTCCCGCAGTGCCACCACGGTCGGCTTGTCGTTTTCCCAGGCGACTTTCGGCTCTTTGCCGCCGGTGGCCAGTTGACGGGAGCGCTTGGTGGCGAGCATGACCAGCTCGAAGCGGTTAACGACGTTTTCCAGGCAGTCTTCAACTGTAACGCGGGCCATGGTCTTCCTCGTAGCAAATCACTAAAAAGCTGTGCCCAGATGGGCGAGCGGACTGGGTAGTTTAAAAAATAACCAGCACTTAGGGAAGCGCTGATTTTCCATGGAGACGCGGCTTCAGGCCAGCAACTGGCTCAGCAGGTCGCTGAAACGCTGCTGTTGCAGCTGCTGCTGCAGCTGGTTGGCGCGGAAAATGGCCTTCAGGTCGTCCAGCGCCTGGGTGAAGTCGTCGTTAATCACCAAGTAATCGTACTCGACATAATGGCTCATTTCGCTGACCGCCTCGCGCATGCGCTGGGCGATGGTCTCGTCGCTGTCCTGGCCGCGGTTGGTCAGGCGTTGGCTCAGGGCCTGCTGGCTGGGGGGCAGGATAAAGATGGAACGGGCCTGGGGCATCAGGCGCCGCACTTGCTGGGCGCCTTGCCAATCTATTTCCAGGATCAGGTCGAATCCCTCCGCCAGGGTCTGCTCCACCCACTCTTGCGAGGTGCCGTACAGGTTGCTGAAGACCTGGGCGTGTTCGAGAAAGGCGTTGCGCTCGAGCATTTCCAGGAACTGCTCATGCTTGACGAAGTGGTAGTTGACTCCGTCGACCTCGCCGGGGCGCATGGTGCGCGTGGTGTGGGATACAGACACGCGGATCTGTGTCTGGCTGTCGATCAGCGCCTTTACCAGGCTGGTTTTGCCGGCGCCGGAAGGCGCCGAAACGATATAGAGGGTGCCAGTGGTAATGGCCATGCTAAATCCCCGAAATGCCTAGAAATAGAGTCCTGCTGGAAAGTGTATCGAGCCGAGGCCAGGCAGGCGCAATCAGTTGAAGGCGCTGAGCTTACGCCGCTGAGTCAGCCTTTTCGACGCTGGTTGCAACGCCGCCGGGCCTGACTTGGTCGCTTTTACTCGATGTTCTGTACCTGTTCACGCATTTGTTCGATCAGCACCTTGAGATTGATAGCCGCTTGGGTGCTGCGGGTGTCGATGGCCTTGGAGCCCAGGGTATTGGCTTCGCGGTTGAGCTCCTGCATCAGGAAGTCCAGGCGCCTGCCCGCCGCGCCGCCGCCTTTGAGCACCCGACGTACCTCGGTAATGTGCGTGTTGAGGCGATCAAGCTCTTCGGCGACGTCGCTTTTCTGGGCCAGCAGGACCAGTTCCTGCTCGAGTCGCTGGGGATCGAGCTCGACCTGCATGTCGGTGCAGCGCTCAATAATCTTCTGCCGTTGCGCGGCGAGCATGTGCGGTACCTGGCTGCGCAGGGTATCGATATCCTGCTGCATGGCGTCCAGGCGATCATTGAGCAATTTGGCCAGTTCCGTGCCTTCGCGCCGCCGCCCGTTCTTCAGCTCGCCCAGTGCCTGCTCGAACAATGCCAGCGCCGCGCTGGTGAGGGCCTGGGGATCACTGGCGTCCGCCACCAGCACGCCGGGCCAGGCCAGGACTTCCAGCGGGTTGAGCGGTGCCGGCTGAGCGATCAGATCGGCCACCAGTTGTGCGGCGGCCACCAGTTGGCCCGCGCGTACGCGATCGACCTGCAGCGCCTTGCCGCTGGTCTCTTCCGCGAGGCGCAGGGTGCATTCCACCTTGCCGCGCGACAAGGCTTGGCGCAGGGCATCGCGCACCGCGCCTTCAAGGTCGCGCAAGGATTCCGGCAGGCGCAGATGGGGTTCGAGATAGCGGTGGTTGACCGAGCGCAGTTCCCAGCTCAGGGTGCCATATGCGCCAGCCTGTTCGACGCGGGCGAAGGCAGTCATGCTGTGCACCATGGGGCGTACCTCGTGAGCAATTAAAGCGCGGGATTGTAGCGCAGTGCGTCGGTCGCACCCAATTATGCCGTGTCCCCTGGGCTGCCCGCCCCTATAATGTCCGGCAGTTTTCCGTCCCCGAGCAGGTATTCCAGATGAAACGTCCCAGTGGCCGCGCCGCCGATCAGTTGCGCCCGATCCGCATCACCCGCCACTACACCAAACATGCCGAGGGTTCGGTTCTGGTGGAGTTTGGCGACACCAAGGTGATCTGTACGGTGAGCGTCGAGTCCGGTGTCCCGCGCTTTCTGAAGGGCCAGGGCCAGGGCTGGTTGACCGCCGAGTACGGCATGCTGCCGCGCGCCACCGGTGATCGTAATCAGCGTGAGGCCGCCCGCGGCAAGCAGGGCGGCCGAACCCTGGAAATCCAGCGCTTGATCGGTCGTTCCCTGCGCGCCGCCCTGGATATGTCCAAGCTGGGTGAAAACACCTTGTACGTCGACTGCGACGTGATCCAGGCCGATGGTGGTACTCGTACCGCGTCAATTACCGGGGCCATGGTCGCCTTGGTCGACGCGTTGAAGATCATCAAGAAGCGCGGTGGCCTCAAGGCCGGTGATCCACTCAAGCAGATGATTGCGGCCGTGTCCGTGGGCATGTACCAGGGAGCGCCGGTGCTGGATCTGGACTACCTCGAAGACTCCGCGGCCGAAACTGATCTGAACGTGGTCATGACCAGTGCCGGTGGATTTATCGAGGTGCAGGGCACCGCTGAAGGCGCACCCTTCCAGCCGGACGAACTCAATGCGATGCTGGCATTGGCGCAGCGCGGCATGACCGAACTGTTCGAACTGCAGCGCGCGGCGCTGGCAGATTAATCGCAGTCCCAGTGGAGACGTGAATATGGAAGAGCAAAAACTCGGGGCTCCGCCCTCTCAGGAAGTCCGTCAGTGGGCGATGTTCTGTCATTTTGCGGCGTTTGCCGGAATGATCATCCCGTTCGGTAATCTACTGGGGCCGCTGCTGGTCTGGCAGCTCAAGAAGGACCTGGACCCCTTTGTCGATGCTCAGGGCAAGGAAGCGCTGAACTTCCAGATTACCGTGTCGTTGGCGATGCTGGTTAGCATGTTGCTGATGTTGGTGGTGATCGGCTTCGTGCTGATCGGGATTATTGGGCTTGGCGCGCTGGTGCTGATGATCATCGCCGGTATCAAGGCCAATGAAGGGCAGGCCTACCGCTATCCCTTCACGTGGCGCGTGATCAAATAGGCGAAAAATTTTCACTAAAAAGCCGGCGCAATGCCGGCTTTTTCATGTGTGCGATCAGGTGCTGAGGGTCCAGTCGTAATCGACGATCAGCGGCGCGTGCTGGGAAAAGCGGGGTTGGCGCGGTAGACGGGCAGTGCGTACGAAGCGACGTAGCCCGGGAGTCAGCAACTGGTAGTCGAAGCGGTAGCCCAAATTGAGCATCTCGGCCTGTTCGTTGTTCGGCCACCAACTGAACTGGTCGGCTTCGCGATTGACCTCGCGTAGCGCATCAACGTAGCCCATGGTGCCGACCACCTCGTCCAGCCAGGCCCGTTCAGGGGCGAGAAAGCCTGGTTCCTGCTGGCAATCGCGCCAGTTCTTCACGTCCAGCTTTTGATGAGCGACATACAGCGAGCCGCAATACAGGTATTCCCGGCGTTTGCGGCGTTGTTTGTCCAGATAGTGGGCGAAGTCGTCCATGAACTTGAATTTCTGATTCAGGTTCTCATCGCCGCCCACGCCAGAGGGCAGCAATACCGTGGCGATGCTCACTTTGTCGAAATCGGCCTGCAGGTAACGCCCGTAGCGATCGGCTGTCTCGAAGCCCAGGCCACTGATGACCGCCTTGGGTTGCAACCGCGAGTAGAGCGCCACGCCACCTTGGCTGGGCACTTCCGCATCGCAGGCATAGAGGAAATAGCCATCCAGTTGGAGGGCCTGGTCGTCCAGTTCGAAGGCGGAGGCACGGGTGTCCTGCAGGCAGATGACGTCGGCATTCTGTGCTTGCAGCCAGCTGAGCAAACCGCGCTCGACTGCAGGCTGAATACCATTCACGTTCACACTGATGATCCGCATAAATGGCCCCCAAAAACACATGCATGTATGATACCCGAGCTCACCGCCATTAGCGAAATTCCTAGCCAATTCCGTGCCGTCCGGGACTTTTTTATGCAGCTTTACCAACGCGAGTTCATTCGTTTTGCCATCGAGCGCGATGTGTTGCGTTTCGGCGAGTTCACCCTCAAGTCCGGTCGGACCAGCCCCTACTTTTTCAACGCTGGGTTGTTCAACAGCGGCGCTGCGCTGGCCCAACTGGGGCGGTTTTATGCCGCGGCCATCGTCGAAAGCGGAATCGCCTTCGACGTGCTGTTCGGGCCCGCCTACAAAGGGATTCCGTTGGCGGCCACTACCGCGGTGGCGCTGGCTGAGCACCATCGGCGTGACGTGCCTTGGTGTTTCAATCGTAAGGAAGCCAAGGCCCATGGCGAGGGCGGCAGCTTGGTCGGTGCGCCGTTGCAGGGGCGCGTGCTGGTGATTGACGATGTGATCACCGCCGGTACGGCGATCCGCGAAGTGATGCAGATCATCCGCACTCAGCACGCCGAGGCGGCAGGCGTGTTGATCGCGCTGGACCGCCAGGAGCGGGGCCAGGGTGAGCTGTCGGCAATTCAGGAAGTTGAGCGTGATTTCACAGTGCCAGTAATCAGTATTGTGTCCTTGGCTCAGGTATTGGAATATCTCGCAGATGATGCTGAACTCAAGCGTCACCTGCCAGCGGTGCAAGCCTATCGTGCACAGTTTGGTGTCTGAACTCTCACCCTCCATAGAGTGCTGTCTTTATGCTCACGTCGGGCACCGTCCGTTTTACCCTTCTGATCGCCCTATGCATGTCTTGGGGGGTCGGTGCCGCAGAGCTGTATCGTTACACCAATGACAAGGGTGTGGTCGTACTGGATCGCCAGGGTGTGCCGGCTCAGTTCATTGGCAAGGGGTATGAAGTACTCAATGATCAAGGGCGGGTGGTAAAGGTGGTTCCCCCGGCCCCGACTCCCGAAGAGATGAAGCGCATTTTGGCGCAAAGGGCGCAGGCCAAGACCGATGCCCAGTTACTGCGTCTTTACAGTACCGTAGAGGACGTCGAGCGGGCCAAGGAGCGCAAGCTCAATGAACTGGACGGCGTGATCAGTGGGGCGCGGGGTAACTTGCAGTCACTGGCCTCTCAGCAGGCCGCTCTGCAGAGCCAGGCGGCCGATCAAGAGCGGGCCGGGCGTGCGGTGCCCGAGCATCTGTTGACCCAGATCGATAACCTGAGAAGCGAGCAAGCAGCGGTGAAGAAGGATGTCGCCCGGTTTCAGCAGGATCGCATCAAGGCCGCAGCGGGATTCGATGCGGATCGTGCCCGCATTGCGGAGTTGGTCGGCGTACGGCCCTGAGCGTAGGGCGTGTCCGTAGCGCACGCTCCTGCGTGCGTGAGTTTTCGCCCTGGCCCGGAATGCCAGGTGATGGCTGGAACCCGCCTGGGGCGGACTGCCGGAAGCGCCTAGGCCCCGCCGTCAAAACCGAGCCGTCGCATTACCACCAACGCCTGGATTTTGCCTGATTCAGCGCCTTGCACAACGCTTCGTTTTCAATCTCCTTCAACTGCAGGGCGCGTTTCAAGTCGAGTGCATATTTTTCGGCTTCTTGCGCCGCAGTTTGCCAGTGTTCGATCACTTCCTGTGAAGCCGCTTGGGCGCGGGCTGTCGGGGTACTGTGGTTGGCTTGATCCAGCGCCTCGCGCAGGGCCTCGACTTCACGGGTCTGACGTTGCAGGGTGCTTTTCAAGTCGAGCGCATAGGTTTTTGCTTGTTGCGCTGTCGTTTGCCAATGTTCGACAGTGCCTTGTAAGCAGGCCTCGCTTATCGCCGCCGAGGCGTTGTGATTGGCCTGATGCAGCGCTTCGCGCAGTGATTCGATCTCATTGCTCTGGAGTTGCAAGGCTTGGCTGAGATCGAGGGCGTAGCGCTCCGCTTCCCGCGCCGTTGTTTGCCAGTGTTCATCGATGCCGGGTAAGAAAGTCTCCCGGGTTGCCGCTGAGGCGCTGTGCAGCGCCTGGATGAGCGCTTCGATTTCATTATTTTTCAGATGCAGCACGCGGCGTAAATCGAGAACGTATTTTTCTGACTCTTGAGTTGCCAGTTGCCAGTGATCGATAGCACCTTGTAAGGGCGCTTCCCTTGCCACCCAGCAACTGAACAGCTTGGGTGTATTGGCAATTTTGGCCAGGCCCTCGATCAAGGCGGTAGTGTCGCTGCACGGAGGTCGCTGTGCATCAGGTGCAGCGGCAAGGGCTTCTAGCAAGGCGCTTAAGCGCGCCTCACGTGGCAGGCCGTGCTGTTCCAGTGTTTTTGTCCAGGCAGCGTGCTGAAGGGAGGAGTGATGTCGAGCCTGACTTAATTCAATGACCCGTTCCGCCAGGCCTTCCCAGCGACTGCCGTTGATAAATATCAGGTCGCGCTCGCGATCGGCATGGCTCAGGGCGCCATGAAGCTTGACCAAGGTGTAGTGATCGGTGGGCAGCCCCAGGCAGGGTATGGATTTTGTCAGGGCAAAGACCAGCGGATGATAGCGTGTACTGACCACCACATCGGCCTGTTGTGTCAGCCACAAGGTTTCAGCGCTGTTGGCGACCTCCAGGACGGTCATTGCGGCAGGTCTTTTCAGGCGTTGGGCGAGCGCTTCACCGATGGCGTGATCGCCCGCATCGCGACCGTTGTCCATTGCGCGTAAATGCGGAATAAACAACAGCTGTCCGCCCGTCGCTTCAATCACCTGATCCAGCTCCGCAGCCAGGTCATTCAGCCAGTTGTTTGGCGAATCGAGGGCGAACACCGAGTGGACCGTAAGGGCTATCGTCGGCCCATTGCGTTTGCCTACGAGGCCGTCGGGCATCACGGGTGGGGGCGCTGGGGGCAAGGTCATGGTGTCGTCGAGCTGATAGTCGATACGCTCCAGAGGAACTCCAAGGGAGAGCGCCAGGGCGACTGAGCTGGCCTCGCGCAAGCCGACCCAATCGGCAGAGCATAATATTTCCGCAACCAGTTGCATGTCGTTGCCTGCCAGCACGGGTCCAATCGTCTGGCCGAGAATCACTACCGGGATGCTCTGCGCCTTTGCCAATCGCACCAGCGCAAGCCGTTCAAGAATATGCTCGGGCCACGTGCTGGAAAGATTGCCTCCTCCCGAAATAACCAGCAGATCGGCATCCAGTAAGGCCTGTCGTGCGTCCGGCGAGCGATTGGACTGATGCCGGTCACCGCTCACCCACTGATTGATACGCTGCAATTCGGCGTATCGGTCTGAGGACGCGTCAGAAAAGTCCAGGCGCGACACTGCCGCGGTGCCATACAGGTCCTGGGTCATTGCGGGGTCTAAGGTGACGACGGTAAATCGGCTTGCCGGCAAGAGACGCCTGAACATCAATAAATTGCATTCCAGCATGGCCTCATCGCCAATATGGAAGCTGGAGCGGCTGCCTACGTCCGCCACGAACAGAATATGTTCGAATCGTTGGATAGCAGCCTGTGAAATGGTCATTTCAACTCACCGTTTAAGTAGCCCCTAGCAAGCAGTTAACCCGCTCGTGTATCAGCTGTATCGAGTGCATCCGCGCGGGCCTCCAGCGCAAGGCGCAATTTGGCCACTTCCTGTTCCAGGGCGTGCGCATACTCCTGCGCCGTGGCTTGCGAATGGCGCACGGCGGCCCATTCGGCCTGTTCTGGACGGGTCTCCAGCGCAAGGCGCAATTTGGCCACTTCCTGTTCCAGGGCGTGCGCATACTCCTGCGCGGTGGCTTGTGAATGGCGCACGGCGGCCCATTCGGCCTGTTCTGGACGGGTCTCCAGCGCGAGGCGCAACTTGGCGACTTCCTGTTCCAGGGCGTGTGCATACTCCTGCGCCGTGGCTTGTGAATGCCGCACGGCGGCCCAATCGGCTTCCGCGGGACGATGTTCCAGGGCTGCGTGCAACTTGGCGACTTCCTGTTCCAAGGCGTGCGCATATTCCTGCGCCGTGGCTTGTGAGTGGCGCACGGCGGCCAATTCGGTCTGCAGGTGCTGTACGTAATGATCCGGGGTCTGCGACAGTGTGCCGGCCAGCAGCGGAAAATGATGGCCGGTCAATACACTGCGTGTCCGGCCATCCATGTAGCAAGCCGTAAAGGCCCGTCGCGGCTGATTCGACGGATTGACGCCCGAACGGTGAATCAGCCAGTTATGCATCAGGACGGCGTGTCCGGCTTCAACTTCCAGTGGCAGCGCCCGTTCGGGCGGACAGTGGCGCTGGACATCCTCCGCCCCCAGGGTGCTGCCGTGGGCGCTGAGCAGTCCAAGACGGTGAGAGCCGGGAATTATTTCAACACAGCCGTTGGCGCGCATGGCGGGATCCAGGGCGAGCCATATAGTCACCAGGGGATCGCGGTCCAGGGCCCATACATCGCCTGCGTCCTGATGCCAGGGGAGATAAGTGCCCTGGCCTGCCGGTTTGTTCATGATCATCGCCCGAAACAGCGACACCGGTGCATGAGCCCCATATAGGCGGGCGCAGATATTCAGGAAAAGTGGGTGACGAACCAGGGGCGAATACAGCGGGTCGTTTTCCAGTCCCTGAATCTTGCGGTACAGCCGTGTGCCCGACTGGAAGCTGCTGACGGCTTCGGGTAGGGCATCATAGTCCCCCCCCGTATCGAGTTGCAGCTGAACCTGCGGATTGATTTGGGCGCCGCTGGCCAGGTCATCGGCGCGCTGCGTCAGTTCAGCGATCGTATCGGCATCGAGCAATTTCCCCAAATGCACGAAACCATCCCGGTCGAAATCGCTCCATTGCAACTCGGTGAGCATACCTTCTCCTCGACGTGGGATTTGATCTGGCGGTGCGCGGTGCCGTGGTCACGGGTGACGCTCGGCGCAAACCACTGGCGATTCAGTGCCTCAGCACACCCTGGGGCCAGGCACCTTTTTGTGCCAGTGGATGGGCGTTGAGTGGTGCTCGATCAGCGTCCGCTGATCGAGCGTCTCCCGGGGCTCAGCGAGGCTTTCGGTTACTGATCAAGGTGCCGACGCCGCTGTCGGTGAAAATCTCCAGCAAGACGGCATTGGGTACCCGGCCATCGATGATGTGGGCACTGGTAACGCCACCTTGCACTGCCTCCAGTGCGCAACGGATCTTCGGCAACATACCACCATAGATGGTGCCGTCGGCGATCAGGTGGTCCACCTGCTCGGTGCTGAGCCCGGTCAGTACCTCGCCCTGCTTGTCCATCAAGCCCGCAATGTTAGTCAATAGAATCAGCTTTTCCGCTCGCAGCGCCTCGGCCACTTTGCCCGCCACCAAATCGGCGTTGATGTTGTAGGACTCACCGTTGGCCCCCACGCCGATCGGCGCGATGACGGGGATAAAGTCGCCCTTGACCAGCATGTTGAGCAGGTCGGTATTGACGCCCACCACTTCGCCAACATGGCCGATATCGATGATCTCCGGTTGGGTCATTTCCGGGGTCTGGCGGCTGACGGTGAGTTTTCGGGCCCGGATCAGCTCGGCGTCCTTGCCGGTCAGGCCGATGGCGCTGCCGCCGTGGCGGTTGATCAGGTTGACGATGTCCTTGTTAACCTGTCCGCCCAGGACCATTTCCACCACGTCCATGGTCTGGCTGTCGGTGACGCGCATGCCGTCGATAAAGTGGCTTTCGATGCTCAGGCGCTTGAGCAGGTCGCCGATTTGCGGCCCGCCACCGTGCACCACCACCGGATTGATGCCGACGGCCTTCATCAGCACGATGTCACGGGCAAACCCGGTTTTCAGCTCGTCGCTTTCCATGGCGTTGCCGCCGTACTTGATGACCAGGGTCTTGCCGACGAACCGGCGGATATAGGGCAGCGCCTCGGACAGCACCTTGGCGACGTTAGTGGCGGCATCACGGCTGAGGGTCATGCAAGGCTCCGCGGCGGTCAAAATGGTAAGTCGAGGTGAGGGGCAATGCTGTACAGCTGGGCGCGAAACAGCTCCTGGATGCGCTTGAGCTCCTCGTCGGTCTCGGCCTCGAAGCGCAGCACCAGCACCGGCGTAGTGTTGGAGGCGCGCACCAGACCCCAACCTTTGGGGTAGTCGACCCGCACGCCGTCCAGGGTGGTGATGTTCGCGTCGCCCCAATGGCCGTCACGTTGCAAGGCATCGATGATGCTGAATTTGCTCTCGTCGGTGACCGTGATATTGATCTCGGGGGTGCAAATATCGTTGGGGAAGGCCGAGAACACGTGTTCGGCATCGCGCTTGTCCTGGCTGAGGATTTCCAGCAGGCGCGCGGCGCTGTAGATGCCGTCATCGAAGCCGAACCAGCGCTCCTTGAAAAAGATATGCCCGCTCATTTCACCGGCCAGCAACGCACCGGTTTCCTTCATTTTTTTCTTGATCAGCGAGTGGCCGGTTTTCCACATCACCGGGCGGCCACCATAGCCGCTGATCAGCGGCGTCAGACGCCGGGTGCATTTGACGTCGAAGATGATATCGGCACCCGGATTTCGCGAGACCACGTCCTTGGCGAACAGCATCAGCAAGCGATCCGGGAAGACGATGGTGCCGGTATTGGTCACTACGCCGACGCGGTCACCGTCGCCGTCGAACGCGAGGCCAAGGTCGGCCTTTTCCGACTTGACCTTGGCGATCAGGTCGACCAGGTTCTCGGGCTTGCCAGGGTCCGGATGGTGGTTGGGGAAGTTGCCATCGACGTCGCAGTACAGCGGAATCACGGTGCAGCCCAGGGCTTCGATCAGTTGCGGGGCGATCACGCCTGCCACGCCGTTGCCGCAGTCGACCACCACCTTGAGGGACTTGGCCACCGCGATGTCGTCGCGAATCTGCTTGAAGTAGCGGTCCAGCACGTCGACCTGCTCGACGCGACCCACCCCGCTGGCCAGGTCGTTGGTTTCGATGCGGGTGCGCAGCGCCTGGATCTGCTCATTGGCCAGGGTGTCACCGGCGATGACGATCTTGAAGCCGTTGTAGTCCGGCGGGTTGTGGCTACCGGTCAGCATCACGCCGGACTTGCCGGCCAGAATGTTGGCGGCGTAATAGAGAACCGGGGTCGGTACCATGCCAATGTCGCTGACCTGACAGCCGCAATCGAGCAAGCCTTGGATTAACTGCTGTACCAGCTCGGGTCCGGACAAGCGGCCGTCGCGGCCCACCGATACATTAGGCTCGCCCTTGGCGAGGCTTTCGGAGCCGATGGCGCGACCCACCCAGTAGGCCGTTTCGGGGGTCAGGCTGTCGCCGACCACACCCCGGATGTCATAGGCGCGGAAAATCGTGGCGGGTAGCTTCGGGGCGACTCGTGGGGTGCTCATAAGGTTCGCTTGCTCCAATCCCAGGAGGTCCTGGTCTTCATCGAGAATGTCGATATCAAGAATATCGGTGTCTTGAAACAGGGGGTTGACCATCGCGACCGTCGGCGCCGGCTTGGCAGGTTGCAGGGGGTCGCGGTCGGTGGTCGCCGGCGCGGGCTTGCGGCGCGGCTGGCGTACCAGGCTTTGAGCCAGGCTGTCGAGCGCTGGCAAACTCAGGCTGAACCCTTTGACGGCTTTTCCTGCCGAGAGTTCTTGGATCAACTGACCCAGCTGAAATGCATCGCGGCGTACACGGTGTTGCAGGCGGTTGTTGACCAGCATCAGGCCCAACCAGGCGCCGGCCAGGGCCAACAAGGCGGCCGTCACCAGCAGCCAGGGCGCGACGCTCGATTGCGTCAGCGCCGGACCAGGGGTGAAGGTCAGGGTCCAATTGCTATTGCCGGTGGCAAAGGCGCTGGAAGTGCCGGCTCCCGCCTGGCCCTTTTCAGCCAACACCTGTGCGTTGGCATCGAATTTCTGGACCAGTTGCCACTGGCCGACGTCGACCGGTAGGGGGGGTAGTGCGGCCAGCAGGCGTTGCAGGTCCACGGCCAGCAACAAGGTGCCCTGCACCGGTTCGCTGTCGCTGCTGCGCAGCGGCGCAGCGCTGTAGACCAACCAGCGTTTGCCCACCTTGTAGGCCTCTGGTTGAGGCGCCTGGCCGTTTTCGACCTTGCGCAGCATCTCCAGTGCGGCAAAGTTCATGGGCGCCAGGCGGCTCGGGTCCTGGTTGGCCAGCCCGCGTGCGTTGAGGTGGGCGTCAGCTATGCCGTCCCAATACGCCAGGCTGCGCTCGCTCAGGCTGATCAGCGAGCGATCCTGGCTCTGCAGCGCCTGCAACAGTTGTGGATTACGCGCGGCGGCGCGGGTGTCTGCCACCAGCTGCGCCAGCGCCTGTTGTAAGGCGGCGGCCTGGCCGGCGCCCCAGGCCTGTACCAATTGATTCTGCTGCCGCTGCTGGGCGCTGCTGAAGATGCCGAATCCGAGCAAGGCGCCGGCGAGCAGCAGGCCGCCCAGCACCGGGCCCAGGCCGGGTAGCAAGGCATGCAGGTCGAGGCCCGCGGCGATCGAGGCCTTGCTCGGTTTGCCGGGTGGGCTGTCTATGACCAGCGGCTCGGGCTCTGCATGGGCGGTGGTGCGCTTGAATAATTTCACGGGCGGCCTCCTCGGCAATTCGTCCTGAATGGAGTGGTTCAGTGGCTACCGGAGTGGCCGAAGCCGCCCGCGCCGCGTTGGCTGAGGTGTCCCCGACTGTCGTCGAACTGCTCCACCAGCTCGAAATGCGCCTGCACCACCGGTACCAGGACCAGCTGTGCGATACGTTCGCCCACCGCCACGGTAAAAGGGCTGTGACCGCGGTTCCAGCACGACACCATCAATTCGCCTTGGTAATCCGAATCGATCAATCCGACCAGATTGCCGAGCACGATGCCGTGTTTGTGCCCCAGGCCTGAGCGCGGCAGGATCAGTGCCGCCAGCCCGGGATCGCCGATATGGATCGACAGGCCGGTCGGCAGCAGCTGGGTCTGGCCGGGCTCGAGCACCAGGTCTTCCTGCAGCATGGCGCGCAGGTCGAGGCCCGCCGAGCCTGGCGTGGCGTAGTGGGGCAGGGGGAAATCGTGACCCAGGCGCGGGTCGAGAATCTTGGCTTGCAAAGCGTGCATGGTTAAACCTGATTGAGGCGGCCGGCGATAAAAGCAACCAGTTGCCGGGCAATCTTGCCCTTGCTGGTCTGGGCGAAGCTGTTCTGGTGCAGGTCGCGATCGATAACGGTAATGGCATTTTCCTCGCTGTTGAAACCAATGCTCGGGTTGGCGACGTCATTGGCGACTATCAGGTCGAGGTTCTTGTCCTTGAGCTTGCGTGCAGCATAGTTCAGCAGATTCTCCGTTTCGGCGGCGAAGCCGACGCTGAAGGGTCGATCGCTGCGGCCGGCCAGGGTGGCGAGGATATCCGGGTTGCGCACCATTTGCAGGAGCAGGCCATCGCCGGTGCTCGGGTCTTTCTTCAGTTTGTGCTGGGCCACAACTTCCGGGCGATAGTCGGCCACCGCCGCGGCGGCAATCAGCAGGTCACAGGGCATGGCGGCCTCGCAGGCGGCCAGCATGTCACGGGCGCTGACCACATCGATGCGTTCGACCCGATCGGGCGTCGGCAAGTGAACGGGGCCGGTGATCAGGGTCACCCGAGCGCCTGCCTCGGCTGCGGCTTCGGCGAGGGCAAAGCCCATTTTGCCGGAGCTGTGGTTGGTGATGTAGCGCACCGGGTCGATGTTTTCCTGGGTCGGACCGGCCGTGATCAGCACATGGTGGCCGGTCAGGCTCTGACGCTGAAAGCAATCGGCGGCGCGTTGGGTCAGTTCCTCGGCTTCCAGCATCCGCCCCAGGCCCACATCGCCGCAGGCCTGGCTGCCAGAACCCGGTCCGAACAGGTGCAGGCCGCGTTGCAGCAGCGTCTGGCTGTTGGCCTGGGTGGCAGGGTCGCGCCACATGGCCTGGTTCATTGCCGGTGCCAGGGCGACCGGGGCGTCGGTGGCGAGCACCAGGGTGGTCAGCAGGTCGTCGGCCACCCCCTGGGCCAGGCGTGCCATCAGGTCGGCTGTGGCCGGCGCGATCAACACCAGATCAGCCCAGCGCGCCAGTTCGATATGGCCCATGGCGGCTTCTGCCGCCGGGTCAAGCAGGTCCAGGTGCACCGGATGGCCGGAAAGCGCCTGCAAGGTCAGTGGCGTGATGAACTCGCGCCCCCCGCGTGTCATCACCACATGGACGTCGGCGCCCTGGTCGCGCAGTCGGCGAACCAACTCCGCGCTCTTGTAGGCGGCAATGCCGCCCCCCACGCCGAGAACGATGCGTTTGCGGTACAGCCGCTGCATAGGCCTGCCTTTTATAGGGTGAAAGTGCACCGCGGCAACGACGCCTCCCCAGGCCAATCGCCGCGCAAAAGTTGGGCTAAGATAGCACAGCGTCCGTGCCGGAACAGCGGACCTGCTCGACACGGAGGTGCCATGAGCATTCGCCATTGGCCCGCGGCGGAACGTCCGCGGGAGAAGCTTCTCGACCAGGGTGCGGCGATGTTGAGTGATGCCGAGCTGCTGGCCATTTTTTTGCGTACCGGAGTCGCCGGGCAAACGGCGGTGGACCTGGCGCGCCAGCTGCTGACGGACTTCGGTGGTTTGCGCCCGCTGCTCGAAGCCGACCAGTCAAATTTTGTCCGGCGCCTGGGGCTGGGGCCGGCCAAGTTCGCCCAACTGCAAGCCGTGCTGGAGATGGCACGGCGACACTTGGCCGAGCGTCTGCAGCGCCATTCGGCGCTGGAAAGCCCGCAAGCGGTGCGCGATTACCTCAAGGCCCTGTTGCGACACGAGCCCCATGAGGTGTTCGGCTGCCTGTTTTTGGATGCCAAGCACCGGGTGCTGGCATTCGAGGCGTTGTTTCAGGGCTCCATCGACAGCGCTAGCGTCTACCCGCGGCAGGTGGTCAAACGGGCGCTGGCGCATAACGCCGCGGCGTTGATCCTGACCCACAACCACCCCTCCGGTGTGGCCGAGCCGAGTCAGGCCGATCGCGTGCTGACCCAGCGCCTCAAGGAGGCCCTGGGGCTGATCGATGTGCGGGTGCTCGACCATTTTATCGTCGGTGATGGCGAGCCGCTGTCCCTGGCCGAATACGGATGGCTTTAGGCTAAATTCGCTTCGGGGAACCGCCATGGGGGCGGTGTACACCGGTTCGTGGGCAAGGGTCGGGTTAGCGGGCCAGGCTTACGCCAGCGAAACTCTGCCGTCCGAACGGGCTGACCTGGTAACCCTTGACCTCGCGGCGAATCAGCGCGGTTGCGGTTGGGTGGGCCAGCGGCAGCCACAGCGCCTGCTGTTCGATCAGCTGCTGAGCCTGCTGGTACAGCCTGGCGCGTGTGGCCTGGTCGGCGGTGCGCTTGCCATCGTTGATCAGGCCATCCAGCGTCGGCTCACAGTAGCGGGCGAAGTTGGTCCCGGAGGTCACCGCGGCGCAGGAAAACTGCGGGGTGAGGAAGTTGTCCGGATCGCCGTTGTCGCCGGCCCAGCCCATAAACAGCAGGTCATGTTCGCCAGCCTTGGCGCGGCGGATCAGCTCGCCCCACTCGATCACCTGTATCGTCGCGCGAATGCCCACTTTGGCCAGGTCGGCCTGCAGCAATTGCGCACCCAGGCTGGGGTTGGGGTTGAGCAGGCTGCCCGAGGGACGGGTCCAGATCGTGGTGTCGAAACCCTCCTTGAGTCCCGCCTCGGCCAGCAGGGCGCGGGCGCGGGCAGGGTCATAGACGTAGCCGCGCAAGTCCTTGGCATAACCCCAGGTACTGGGCGGATAGGGTCCGCTGGCGGCCCGGGCACTGCCCTCGAAGACCGCCGTGAGGTAGCTGGCCTTGTCGAACGCCAGGTTGATGGCCTGGCGTACCTGGGGACGATCCAGCGGTGGATGCTGAGTATTGAGTGCGACGAAAGCGGTCATAAAAGCCGAGGTGCCAACCGCTTCCAGCGCCTTGTCGGTGACCGCGACCCGCACATCCTGGGGTTTCGGTGACAAGGCGACCTGGCATTCGCCCTGACGCAATTTCTGCAGCCGCACATTGGCATCGGGGGTGATGGCGAACAGCAGTTCGTCCACCGCGGGCTTGCCAGCGAAATAGTGCGGGTGGGCCGCGTAACGCACAACGGCATCTTTCTGAAAGCGCTTGAAGACAAAGGGCCCGGTGCCGATCGGTTGCGCGTTGAGTGTTTGCGGCGTGCCAGCTGCCAGCAGCTGGGCGGCGTATTCGGCCGAGTAGATGGAGGCAAAGCCCATGCTCAGGCTGGCCAGGAAGGTGGCATCGGGTTGCGTCAGGGTCACCCGCACGGTCAAGGGGTCGGGCGCCTCCACGCTGCGGATCAGCTTGGGCCACTGCATCGACTGGGCATGGGGAAAGCCGCTTTGCGCCACCTTGTGCCAGGGGTGTTGGGGATCCAGCATGCGCTGGAAGCTGAACAGCACATCCTCGGCATTCAGCTCGCGGCTGGGGCTGAAATACCCGGTCTGGTGAAAGCGTACGCCAGGTTGCAGCTTGAAGCTGTAGGTCAGTCCGTCCGCCGACACCTGCCAGCTTTGGGCCAGGCTCGGTTGCAGGCTGCCGCTGCTGGCGTCGAACTCCACCAGGCGGTTCATCAGTACATCGGCCGAGGCATTGGTGGTGGTCAGCGAGTTGTACTGCACCACGTCGAACCCTTCGGGGCTGGCTTCGGTGCAGACACTGAGTGTGGCTGCCTGGGCGAACAAGGGTGCGAATAACAGCGGTAGGGCGGCGAAGCGCATGGCAAACTCCTATTGCAAATAGGCGATCCGTGCTCGGGTACGCGGGTGAAGACCTACCCTAGACCAAGGCGGCGCCCAGGACAATCGCCTTGCAGCGACGAACGGTCAAAGTCGATGGCGGCCAGCCAGGCGGGCGTGGCCGTGGGAAAGTCATGAGGTATTTGGGTTTTTCCTGCGGCAATCCTTGTTGCATTCTGGTCTTTCTGGTATAAAGCAGCGCTCTTTTCTAGGGGCCCGGTTCCTTCGCTGGTTAGGTGTGACCGGTAAGACCCTGACGAAACGCGGCGCCCAGCGCCGAATAACAGAGATTAAGCGGCCAACCCATGCCGGGTTGGGCATGTGGTTTTAGAGGGCTGAGGTATGTCGAGAGTCTGTCAAGTTACCGGTAAGGGTCCGGTAACCGGGAATAACATTTCCCACGCCAACAACAAAACCCGCCGTCGTTTCCTGCCGAACCTGCAGCATCACCGCTTCTGGGTCGAGTCTGAAAAGCGTTTCGTGCGTCTGCGCGTAACCGCCAAGGGCATGCGCATCATCGACAAGCGTGGCATCGACGTGGTGCTGGCTGAAATCCGCAAACGCGGCGACAAGGTTTAAGGAGCAAGTCATGCGTGAATTAATCCGTTTGGTGTCGAGCGCCGGTACTGGCCACTTCTACACCACCGACAAGAACAAGCGCACTACTCCGGATAAAATCGAAATCAAAAAATTCGATCCGGTTGTTCGCCAGCACGTGATGTACAAGGAAGCCAAGATCAAGTAATTGATCCTGCACCTGAAAACCCGCCTTCTGGCGGGTTTTTTTATGCCCCGAGGAGCTCACCCGTCAGTGCGGCGCCTGCTCGAAGATCACGTAGACCTTGCGACAGGGCTCCAGCACTTCCCAGGTGCCCGAGAAGCCTGCCGGGATCACAAAGCGGTCGCCGGCACGCAAGGTCTTGCTCTGGCCCCGCTCGTCGCGCAGCACCGACACACCCTGCAGAATCTCGCAGTATTCGTGCTCGCTGTACTGCACCGTCCACTGGCCAATGGCCCCTTCCCAGATGCCCGCGTTGAACTGCCCGCAGGGGCTGCCGTAATGGTTGCGCACACTCTGGGCGGGATCGCCCTTGAGGACCTTGTGCGGCGCTGGATGGTACTGCTCCGGGCTGGCGGGGTTGTCTGCGAAGTCGATGATGGTATCGAGGCTCATCTGCATGTCCAGGCGGTGAGAGCGGCGGCAGGTGCCGTCGCAAGGTGGGTTTTCGGCGCACGGGCCTGCCTGGGCCGGTCGCACGGAGGGTTACGACTGGAGGTGGCCACTTTTTCAAAGTCTATGTTTAATAAAACGAACATGACAAGGCGGTTTTGCCGTTATCTGTCAAATATATTGAAAATCCGAGGCCCTCTGGTTTAGTGTTGTCGCCACGTAGGGCCGTGTGCAGCCTTGCAGAATAATTGACAGTGCGCGTGAGCCGAGCGCCGCGCCGCCTTCCGACGAGAGGACGTTCAAATGACCAGCTTGACCCGTGCCGACTGGGAACAGCGTGCCCAGCGCCTGGTGATCGAAGGCCGTGCGTTTATCCATGGCGAATATACCGCGGCCGTCGATGCCGCAACGTTCGAGTGCATCAGCCCGATCGATGGCCGTGTGCTGGGGCAGGTCGCCAGTTGCGCTGCGGCGGATGCCGAGCGCGCCGTGCAGTCGGCCCGGCGCACGTTCGAGTCGGGCGTCTGGTCGCGCCTGGCGCCGGTGGCGCGCAAGGCGGTAATGATCCGCTTCGCCGACCTGCTGGAGGCCCATGCCGAGGAGCTGGCGCTGCTGGAGACCCTGGACATGGGCAAGCCGATCAGCGATGCGCTGGCGGTCGATGTGCCCAGTGCCGCGCGGGCGATTCGTTGGAGCGGCGAGGCGATCGACAAGATCTACGACGAGGTGGCCGCCACGCCGCATAACGAGCTGGGTCTGGTGACCCGCGAGCCGATTGGTGTGGTGGCGGCCATCGTGCCGTGGAACTTCCCGCTGCTGATGAGCTGCTGGAAACTCGGCCCGGCCTTGTCCAGCGGTAACTCGGTGATTCTCAAACCGTCGGAGAAATCGCCGCTGACCGCCATTCGTATCGCCCAGCTGGCCATCGACGCCGGTATTCCGGCCGGCGTGCTCAACGTGCTGCCGGGTTTTGGCCATACCGTCGGCAAGGCCCTGGCCCTGCACATGGATGTCGACACCCTGGTCTTCACCGGTTCGACCAAGATCGCCAAGCAGCTGATGATCTACGCTGGCGAGTCGAACATGAAACGGGTCTGGCTGGAGGCGGGCGGCAAGAGCCCCAATATCGTCTTCGCCGATGCGCCGGATCTGCAGGCCGCCGCCGAATCGGCCGCTGGCGCCATTGCCTTCAACCAGGGTGAGGTCTGCACCGCCGGCTCGCGCCTGCTGGTCGAGCGTTCGATTAAGGAGCGCTTTGTGCCCCTGGTGATCGAGGCGTTGAAAAGCTGGAAACCGGGCAACCCGCTGGACCCGGCCACCAACGTTGGAGCGCTGGTGGACAGCCAGCAACTGGACAACGTACTGGCCTATATCGAGGCCGGCCACGCCGACGGCGCGACCCTGGTCGCCGGTGGTAAGCGCACCCTTCAGGAAACCGGCGGCACCTATGTGGAGCCGACCATCTTCGACGGCGTGGACAACGCGATGAAGATCGCCCGTGAAGAGATTTTCGGGCCGGTCCTGGCGGTGATCGCCTTCGATACCGTGGAGCAGGCCATTCAGATCGCCAACGACTCGCCCTACGGCCTGGCGGCGGCGCTGTGGACCTCCAACCTGTCCAAGGCGCACCTGACCGCCAAGGCCTTGCGTGCTGGCAGCGTCTGGGTCAACCAGTACGATGGCGGCGACATGACCGCCCCGTTTGGCGGTTTCAAACAGTCGGGCAACGGCCGTGACAAGTCGTTGCACGCCTTCGACAAGTACACCGAGCTGAAGGCCACCTGGATCAAGCTGTAAGCCTTACGCGCCAGGATCATCCTGCGGCCGCGCGTCCCTGATCGGGCGCGCGGCCGTTTTGTTGTCGAGTGCGCCATCGAGTCAGGAGCGGTGCATGCGTTGGGACAGTTATTTCGCGGTCTGCGCGGCGGTGATCAGCGTTGGCCTGGCGCTGGGGGTCAGCTTGCCGCTGGTGTCCTTGCGCCTGGAAAGCAGTGGTCATGGTGCGTTTGCCATCGGCATCATGGCCGCCATGCCGGCTGTCGGCGTACTGCTCGGCGCGCGCCTGGCGGCGCCCTTGGCGCGCCAGCTGGGCACGCCGCGCACGCTGAGCCTGTGCCTGCTGAGCAGCGGGCTGTCGGTGGCGCTCTTGGCTATTTGGCCATCCTACGGCCTGTGGTTGCTGTTGCGACTGCTGATCGGCGTGGCCCTGACCCTGGTGTTTGTCCTGGGCGAGAGCTGGATCAACCAACTGGTGCCGGACCGGTTACGCGGCCGCCTGGTGGCGCTCTATGGCACCGGCTTTGCCGTCAGTCAGCTGTGTGGGCCCTTGCTCTTGGTGCTGCTGGGTACGGCCGACAATCGCGGATTCTGGTTCGCCGCCGCCTTGCTGGCCAGCGCCAGCCTGCTGTTGCTGGGGCGCGGCGGTGCGCCCGGGATTGCCGCCGGCAGCTTGTCTGGTGGCTTCGTCGACTTCTGTCGGCAACGGCCGGCGATTGCCTGGGCGGTGGTGTTGTTCGCCGCGTTCGAGGCCATGGTGCTGACGCTGTTCCCCCTGTACATGCTGCGCGAGGGCTTCGACCAGGATCGGGCGCTGTGGATGGCCAGCGTGGTGGTGGTGGGCGAGGCGCTGTTGCAGTTGCCGATCGGCTGGTTGGCTGACCGTATGCCGCGCCCGCGTTTGTTCCGCCTCTGTGGCGTCGGCTTGCTGCTAAGCAGTCTGGGCCTGCCGTGGCTGCTGCACGGCGTCTGGATCTGGCCATTGTTGGTGCTGTTCGGTGCCAGTGCAGGAGGGCTCTATACCCTTTCGCTGATCCTGATTGGCGAGCGTTTTCGCGATGCTGCGCTGGTGCGCGCCAACGCCCATATTGCGGTGCTCTGGGGCGTCGGTTGCCTGCTCGGGCCCCTGGCGACCGGTGCCGGCAGCCAGTGGTTGAGCGGTCATGCCCTGGCCTGGATAATGGCAGCGGGGGCCGCGCTGTTCGTCTGGTTGGCCTGGCGCCGCGGGGCGTTCGATGAAACACCGGCAGGGCTGGTCCTGAGCGACTGAGGGCCAGTGTCAACAGGCCCTATAACATACGCTCCAGGCCCACGGCTTCGGCCAGCCAGGCATTGAAGTGACGCCAGAAACCGCCTGGCTCCTGCTCCAGCACGATGGGGCGACCCTGGTCCTCGGCGATCCACACCAGCTGTCCGGCGTTCCCTGCGGGCGCCAGGCGCACCTCGTAGCTGACGGTCGGCGCCATGCCCTGCTCGGTCAGCGCGCGCACGGCGGCGGTCAGCTGCGGGCTGTCGACCACCACACCGACCTCGGTATTCCACAGCACCGAGCGTGGATCGAAGTTGAACGAACCGATAAAGACTTTTTGCCGATCGAAGATCATCGCCTTGCTGTGCAGGCTCGACTCCGATGAGCCGCTGAGGCTGTAGTTGGGGTTCTCGTCCGGTTGCCGGCGCAGCTCGAACAGGCGGATGCCATGGGCCAACAGCGTGGCACGGTAGGGCGCGTAACCGCCGTGCACCGCCGGTACATCGGTGGCTTCCAGGGCGTTGGTCAGCAGGCGAATATGCACGCCCTCGTCGGCCCGCCTGGTCAGGTAGTCGAGCCCCTCGCGGGCCGGCACGAAGTAGGCGGAAATCAGCATCAGTTCTTGCTTGGCCTGCGCCAGGTGCGGCGCCAGCTGCGTGGTCAGCAGCAGGTGAGGATCGGGCACATCCCGAGCCAATACCTTGCTTGGGGCATCCCAGAGGGCCTGGCCATGAGCCCAGATCAGCTCCTGCAACCAGGTCTGCAGCTGCGGGTCTTGCCGGTAGGCCATCAACCGATCGTAGAGCGGTAGTTGCGTGCGCCGGGCCTCGTCCAGGCGGGCGTTCACCGTGGCGCGCAGCTCATCCAGCGCCTCTGTTGAGGGCACGCGCCAGACGAATTGCTGGATGGGTTTGCTCAGGGCGCTGTTCCAGTACTGATCGAAACTCTCGCCCAGCTGCGCGGCCACCGGACCCACCCCGAGCAGATCGATATCGGTGAAATTCAGCCCGCGTTCGACGCCGAAATACTCATCGCCCAGGTTGCGCCCGCCGACGATGGCCGCGCTGTTATCGGCCAGCCAGAGTTTGTTGTGCATGCGCCGGTGCTGGCGCGACAGGTTCAGCAGGCGGCTGAGGGTGCGGGTGACGCCGAATTTGCGGCCCAGGTGCAAGGGATTGAACACCCGCACCTCGATATTGGGGTGCGCCGCCAGCACTGCGATCTGATAGTCCTTGCCATCACTGGCGGTGTCGTCCAGCAGCAGCCGGACCCGCACCCCGCGATCGGCGGCTTGCAACAACTCGGCCAGCAGCGCCTGGGTGCTCAGCCCGTCGTGCACGATGTAGTACTGCAGGTCGAGGCTGTGCCTGGCGGCGCGGGTCAGCTCGGCACGGGCGCGGAACGCCTCGCGGCTGTTGGGCAGCAGGCGGAAACCCGAACGGCCTTCATGGGGCGCGGCGCGTCGTTCGATGGCCGCGCCAAAGGGCGAACTCCCGGGGAGCAGCGCCTGAGACGGCACCCGGGGCACCTGATGGGTGCATCCAGCGAGGATACAGCTCAGGCACAGCACCAGCGGTAACCTACGACGGATCGGCACCGGACCTCCGAGGCAAACTCTCCACACGCGGTTTGGACGTTACGCTTCGAACTTAATTCAGAGTAGGACTTTTGTACGCTGGCCACACGTGCCCGCGCGCATAGTCTCAACAGGCCCTAAGCCTGCGCAAGCAGCGCCGCCACCGTTTCGCCGACCGTGCGCACGGCCTGCTCGATACCCGGGCTGGGCGCGGCGGCATAGTTGATACGCAGGCAATTGCGGTATTTACCGGCGGCGGAAAAAATGCAGCCCGGGGCGATCTGGATGTTATGCGGCAGCAGGGCCCGGTTCAGGCGCAGGGTATCGAAGGTGTCGTCCAGCTCGATCCACAGCAGGAAGCTGCCTTGAGGACGACTGACCCGCGTGCCAGGCGGAAAATAGCGGGTCACCCAGTCGATCATCAGGTCGCGGCTGCGCGCGTACTGGCTGCGCATGCGGCGCAGGTGCGGCTCGTAGTGGCCGCCGGCGATAAATTCGGCCAGGGCCAGTTGCGGCAACTGCGCGGTGCTGCCGGTGCCCATGTATTTCATGTGCAGCACACGGTCCAGATAGCGCCCCGGGGCTATCCAGCCAATGCGCAGGCCGGGTGCGAGGGTTTTGGAAAAGGAGCTGCACAGCAGCACGCGGCCGTCCTCGTCGTAGGACTTGATGGTGCGCGGACGCGGGTAGCTGTAGGCCAGCTCGCCGTAGACATCGTCCTCCAGGATCGCCACGTCGTAGCGTTGGGCGAGGGCCACCAGGGCGCGCTTGTGGGCGTCCGGCATGATGTAGCCCAGGGGGTTGTTGCAGGTCGGTGTGAGCTGGATCAGCTTGATCGGCCACTGCTCCAGCGCCAGCTCCAGGGCTTCCAGACTGATACCGGTAAGGGGATCGGTTGGCAGCTCCAGGGCTTTCATGCCGAAGCCCTTCAGCGCCTGCATGACTCCGTGAAAACTCGGTGAATCGACCGCGACAATGTCACCGGGCTCGCAAATGGCGCGAATGGCCGCCGACAGCGCTTCGTGGCAGCCGCTGGTGATGACGATGTCCTGGTAGGGGATCCGACAGCCCGAGTCGAGCACCAGGCGCGACACCTGCTCGCGCAGCGTCTGGTCGCCATGGATGCCGCCGTAGGTCAGGCTGTTGAGGTCCTGGCGTCGGCTCAGGCGTGATAACGAGCGCAACAGCGGCTTGAGGGTGGGGCCACCGATATCCGGCCGGCCGCGCCCGAGCTGGAGCACCTGGTCACGACCGGGTGGGATACTGATCAGCTCCAGCACATGCTCCCACTGTGACACCTCGACCGGGCGCTGGGCCGTACGGCTGATCGCTGGCAGCGCGGGCATCTGGCGCAGGGCCGGGACGAAGTACCCGGACTTGGGGCGCGGCGAGGCCAGGCCGTTGTCTTCCAGCAACCGATAGGCCTGTTGGACCGTGCTCAGACTGACCCCGTGCTCCAGGCTCAGCGCGCGTACCGACGGCAGGCGGTCGCCGGGGCGGTACAGGCCTTGTTCGATGCGCGTGCCGAGCAGCGCGGCCAGGTCGACGTAGAGACTCATGACAGTTGCGGCTCCCCTGAAGTATCGTCTGTTTCAAAACCAGCACAGATGGCTGACTAATTCACCATTCAGCGGCCTGGAAAGCGGATCTGTATGAATTTAAAACTCTGTTTTTGAATCTGTCACGGTTTTTCCGTTCTCGTCATCATGAACTCCCATGGCACCTGTCAACAGGAGACGACGATGAGCGGCTACAGCGATCCACGACTGACATTAAGGGCCCACGAGTTGGACCAGGACGGTCGCCCGCGTGTGGCCTGTGGCGCGGCGCCCGGTACACCCTGTGAAAGCCGTCTGGGGCAGTTCTGGCGGCGGCTGAGCACGCGTCGGCGTCTGCTGGAGCTGGACGCGGCTCAGTTGCAGGATATCGGCCTTACGCTCGACCAGGCCCGGGCGGAAGCCGAGCTGCCGTTCTGGAAACTCTAGTCCGCGGCGCCGGTAACGCACTGGGGCGCCTAAGGGCCTAAACCAGCTCTTTGAGCCGGTGCCAGAGCATGCCCAGCGCCAGCAGCGGCGAACGCAGGTGTTTGCCGCCGGGAAACGTCATATGCGGCACCTGGGCGAACAGGTCGAAACCGCGACTGGCTTGGCCGCTGATGGCTTCGGCGAGCAGGTGCCCGGCCAAGTGAGTGGCGTTGAGCCCGTGGCCGGCGTAGGCCTGGGCATAAAACACATTGGGCTGCTCCTTGAGTCGGCCGATCTGCGGCAGTCGGTTGGCGCCGATGCCGATCATGCCGCCCCACTGGTAGTCGATGCGCAACTGTGCCAATTGCGGAAACACCTGCAGCATTTTGGGGCGCATATAGGCGGCGATGTCCGCCGGGTCACGACCCGAGTAATGACAGGCGCCGCCGAACAGCAGGCGGCGGTCCGCCGACAGGCGATAGTAATCCAGGGCCACGCGCTGGTCGCAGACCGCCATGTTCTGCGGCAGCACTTGGCGCGCCTGGGCTTCGCTCAGCGGTTCGGTGGCGATTACATAGCTTCCGGCGGGCAACACCTTGCCGCCCAGCTGCGGGTTCAGGCCATTCAGGTAGGCGTTGCAGGCCAGCACCAGGGTCTTGGCGCGCACCAGACCCTGGGCCGAATGCACTCGCACCTCGCTGCCGTAGTCGATACGGGTGACCGCCGAGTGCTCGAACAGCTGCACGCCCAATGTCTGGGCCACCGCCGCTTCGCCGAGCGCCAGGTTGAGCGGGTGCAGATGGCCGGAGCCCATGTCGATCAGGCCACCGACATAGCGCGTCGAGCCCACTACGCTGGCCATGTCGGCGGGTTGCACCAGGCGCAGTTCGTGGGCATAACCCAGGCCGCGCAGTTCCTCCGCTTCCTCGGCAAAACCGTCCAGGTCGCGGGGCTTGTTCGCCAGGTCGCAGTACCCCAAGCTCAGGTCGCAGTCGATGGCGTGCCGGGCCACGCGGCGACGAACGATGTCCACGGCCTCCAGGCCCATCAGCTTGAGTTCGCGCACGCCGTCACGGCCGAGTTGGCCTTCGAACTGCTCGAGGCCGTGGCCGACGCCGCGAATCAGCTGGCCGCCGTTGCGTCCGCTGGCGCCCCAGCCGATCTGCCGTGCCTCCAGCAGCACCACCGAGAGCCCGCGCTCGGCCAGCTCGATGGCGGTGTTCAGCCCGGTAAAACCGCCGCCGACGATGCACACATCGGCGCGAACCTCGCCGCTCAGGCGGGAGCAGGCGAGGTCGCGGTTAGCGCTGGCGGCGTAATACGAAGGAGCATGGCCATCGAGGCCGGAAGTGGGGCGAACGCCAGCGTTCATGTGTGAAATCCTGTTTTTTTAATGGTTTTTGTTTGGAAAATTTTACGCAGCATAAGCGTGAGGCCCCTGCGTCGCCAAGAGGCGGGTAAAAAACGCCGGGGCCGCAGGTCCGAAGGCGCAACCGCCGAGACGACGTTTGTTACCATGGATGGTCTTCCGACCACTGGATTCGCCATGAGCTGCACCCGCCGCACCATCGAGCAGTTGCGCTTGCGCATCCCGTCCTTCGCCTGCGTGCCAGGTTGTCACGACTGCTGCGGGCCGGTCACCGCGGCTTCGGAAGAAATGGCCTGGCTGCCGGTCAAGACCGATGCCGAACACGATGCCGCGCTGGCCGAGCTGAACTGCGTGCACCTGGGACCTCACGGCTGCGAGGTCTATGCCGAGCGACCGCTGATCTGCCGCCTGTTCGGCACCACCCCGAGCCTGCCGTGCCCCAATGGTCGGCGTCCGGAGCAGATGATCGAGCCGCAGGTGGAGCAGCAGGTGCACCGCTTGATCGCCACGACCCGCCAGGTGCTGGTTTAAGGATGATTAGTCGGGGACGGGCAGGTTAAGGCTTTCCTTGACCTCTTCCATGACGATGTAACTCTTGGACTCGCGCACATGGGGCAGCTTGAGCAGGATGTCGCCGAGCAGCTTGCGGTAGGAGGCCATTTCGGAAATCCGTGCCTTGACCAGGTAATCGAAGTCGCCGCTGACCAGGTGGCATTCCAGGACGTGGGGCAACTTCAACACCGCGCGGCGAAATTCCTCGAAGGTGTCGCCGGATTTGTAATCCAGGCTGATCTCCACGAACACCAGCAGATTGGCTTTCAGGTGCTGCGGGTTGAGCCGGGCGTTGTAGCCCATGATGATGCCTTCGCGCTCCAGGCGCCGCACCCGCTCGGTACAGGGGGTGGTCGAGAGGCCGACCCGTTCGCCCAGCTCGGTAAAGGAAATACGCCCATCCTCTTGCAGGATGCGCAGGATATTGCGGTCGATCTTGTCCAGCTCGCGGCGGCTCTGATGTTGGGTGCGCATGGGGAATACCCCTCTGTAAACAGCGTTTTGGCCAAGAATTATCGCCAAATATAGCTATCTATATGGTGAAAAGCACTGCTCATTGCTTCCTATACTGCGCACATCTTGGCTCATGATCACGAACGCCGGCGACCCGCCGAGGCGATGGAGGCAGACATGCGAGTAATGGTGCTTGGCAGCGGTGTCATAGGTACCGCCAGTGCCTACTATCTGGCCCGCGCCGGCTTCGAGGTGGTGGTGGTCGACCGCCAGCCCGCGCCTGCGATGGAAACCAGCTTCGCCAACGCCGGTCAGGTGTCGCCGGGTTATGCCTCGCCCTGGGCCGCGCCAGGTGTACCGCTCAAGGCCATCAAGTGGTTGCTGCAGCGCCATGCGCCGCTGGCGATCAAGGTCACCGCCGACATCGGCCAGTACCTGTGGATGGCGCAGATGCTGCGCAACTGCACCGCCAGCCGTTATGCGGTGAACAAGGAACGCATGGTGCGGTTGTCCGAGTACAGCCGCGACTGCCTGGATGAACTGCGCGCCGAAACCGGTATCGCCTATGAAGGGCGCAGCCTGGGCACCACCCAGCTGTTTCGCACCCAGGCGCAGCTGGACAACGCGGCCAAGGACATCGCCGTGCTGCAGCAGTCGGGTGTGCCTTATGAGGTGCTGGACCGCGCCGGGATCGCCCGGGTCGAACCGGCGCTGGCCTCGGTGACCGATATCCTCGCCGGCGCCCTGCGCCTGCCCAACGACCAGACCGGCGATTGCCAATTGTTCACCACCAAGTTGGCCGAGATGGCCCGCCAACTGGGCGTTGAGTTCCGCTTCGGCCAAGCCATCGAGCGCCTGGACTTCGCCGGCAATCGGATCAACGGCGTCTGGATCGATGGCAAGCTGGAAACCGCCGACAGCTATGTGCTGGCCTTGGGCAGCTTCTCGCCGCAACTGCTCAAGCCCCTGGGCATCAAGGCGCCGGTCTATCCGCTCAAGGGTTATTCGCTGACCGTGCCGATCATCGACCCGGCCATGGCGCCGACCTCGACCATCCTCGACGAGACCTACAAGGTCGCCATCACCCGTTTCGACCAGCGCATTCGCGTCGGCGGCATGGCCGAGATCGCCGGCTTCGACCTGAGCCTCAACCCCCGCCGCCGGGAAACCCTGGAGATGATCGTCAACGACCTTTATCCCAAGGGCGGTGACCTGAGGCGCGCGGAATTCTGGACCGGCCTGCGCCCCACCACCCCGGATGGTACGCCGATCGTCGGCGCTACCCCGTTCAGCAACCTTTACCTCAATACCGGGCACGGCACCCTGGGCTGGACCATGGCCTGTGGGTCCGGCCGCCTGCTGGCCGACCTGATCGCCCGCAAGCGGCCGCAAATCAGCGCCGAAGGCCTGGGTATTTCCCGTTACAGCAACCATCCCGAGAGCGATTCCCATGTCCATCCAGCGCCAGCACACTAATGCCCGTATGAGCCAGATCGTCGTCCATCAGGGCACGGTGTACCTGGCCGGCCAGGTCGGCGAGGACATGACTGCCGGCATCGAGCAGCAAACCCGCGAGACCCTGGCGGCCATCGAGACCTTGCTCGACCAGGCCGGCACCGACAAGACCCGGCTGCTGTCCGTGACCATTTACCTGAAGGATATCGATGCCGACTTCGCCGGCATGAACCGGGTCTGGGACCAGTGGCTGCCCGCGGGCGTGGCGCCGGCGCGGGCGACGGTCGAGGCCAAGCTCTGCGAACCGGAAATCCTGGTCGAGCTGTCGGTGGTGGCCGCCTTGCCTCAGGCCGGTGTGACGGCTCAGCGTTAATCCTTCCTTTTGCCTCGCCGGGTCCCCTTGACCCGGCCCCTTGCGCGAGAATTCCCATGCGCCCCGCCCGTGCCCTGATCGACCTGCAGGCCCTGCGCCACAACTATCGCCTGGCCCGTGAACTGGCCGGCGGCAATACCCTGGCGGTAATCAAGGCCGATGCCTATGGCCATGGCGCGGTGCGCTGCGCCCAGGCGCTTGAGCCCGAGGCGGATGGTTTTGCCGTCGCCTGTATCGAGGAAGCCCTGCAGCTGCGGGAGGCGGGCATCCAGGCGCCGATCCTGCTGCTGGAGGGCTTTTTCGAGGCGGACGAGTTGCCGCTGATCGAGCGCCATCGACTCTGGTGCGTGGTGCATGCGCTCTGGCAGGTCGAGGCGATCGAGCGCAGCCCCCTGCGCAGCCCCTTGCGGGTCTGGCTCAAACTGGACTCGGGCATGCACCGGGTGGGGCTGGCGCCGGCGGAGTATCCTGTGGCGCACCAACGCCTGCTGAGCAGTGGCAAGGTCGACGAGATCGTCCTGATGAGCCATTTCGCCCGCGCCGACGAGCCTGACTGCGCCAGCAGCCTGGATCAGCTGGCGGTGTTCCAGGCTGCGTGTGCGGGGCTGGTAGGCGCGGTCAGCCTGCGTAACTCGCCGGCGCTGCTGGCCTGGCCGGACATCCCCAGCGACTGGACGCGTGCCGGCATCATGCTCTACGGGGCCACGCCCTTCGAACAGGTCCAGCCAGCAGCCGAGCGGCTGCGTCCGGTGATGACCCTCGAATCGAAGATCATCAGCGTCCGCCAGCTGGCCGCCGGGGAACCGGTGGGTTATGGCGCCCGGTTCCTCACCCCGGGGCCGACGCGGGTCGGGGTGGTTGCGCTGGGGTATGCCGATGGCTATCCACGGCATGCGCCCAACGGTACGCCGCTCAGTGTCGACGGTCACCCCGCGCGGTTGATCGGCCGGGTGTCGATGGACATGCTGATGGTCGACTTGTCCGACCTGCCCCAGGCGGGCCTGGGCAGCCGCGTCGAGCTCTGGGGCAAGCAGGTGCTGGCCAGCGAGGTGGCGACCCGGGCGGCGACCATCCCGTATCAGCTGTTTTGCAACCTGCGCCGGGTACCGTTGTTGTACCGGGACGGTCCGACGGACGCTGAATAGTTTTACAGACGAAGTGTTGTAAATACTGAACGCTGTTGCGATGATACGGCGACATTTCCGTATCTTCCCGAGGGGGACTCCAGCATTGGACGTCGGTGCCCGACTGCAATCCATTCGCAAACTCAAAGGCCTTTCCCAGCGTGAACTCGCCAAACGGGCGGGTGTCACCAACAGCACCATTTCGATGATCGAGAAAAACAGCGTAAGCCCCTCGATCAGCTCGTTGAAAAAGGTGTTGGCGGGTATTCCCATGTCCCTGGTGGAATTCTTTTCCCTGGAGATGGAACAGGACAATCCCACCCAGGTGGTCTACAAGGCCACCGAGCTGATCGATATCTCCGACGGCGCCGTGACCATGAAATTGGTGGGCAGGGCGCACCCGAGCCGGGCCATCGCGTTCCTCTCGGAAACCTATCCGGCCGGTGCCGATACCGGCGACGCCATGCTCACCCATGAAGGCGAGGAGGCGGGTATTCTGCTCGAGGGCCGCCTGGAACTGATCGTCGGCAGCGAGACCTATATCCTCGAAAGCGGCGACAGCTACTACTTCGAAAGCAGCAAGCCGCACCGTTTCCGCAACCCTTTCGCCGAGCCCGCCCGGCTGATCAGCGCCACCACCCCAGCCAATTTCTAGGGACGCGCCTGGCGCGGGGCGGTGAATGACCCTGCGACAACTTGGGTTGTTTCGGCCCGACCGGGTAATCGGTATACTGCCCTTCGCCCGCGAAACCGTGGCCGCGGGCGTGACAAGCCACGATGAGGGTGTACGCGTGAACCTGATAAAAAAGATACTGGCGACACAAGCTGCCGTATTGGCCCTGTGGGCGGTGAGCGCTCAGGCTGCGACCAATGACGAGATCGCCGAACGGCTCAAGCCGGTGGGCGAAGTCTGTGTGCAAGGCGAGGAATGCAAGGGTATCGAGACCGTTGCCGCCGCTGCCGCGGGTGGACCGCGCAGTGCCGATGACGTGATCACCAAACACTGTGGTGCCTGCCATACTGCAGGCGTCCTGGGCGCGCCGAAGATCGGCGACGGGGCTGCCTGGAAAGCCCGGGCTGATAAAGAAGGTGGTTTGGATGGCCTGTTGGCCAAGGCCATCAGCGGCATCAATGCCATGCCGCCCAAGGGCACCTGTGCCGATTGTTCGGACGATGAACTCAAGGGCGCCATCCAGAAGATGTCGGGCCTCTGATTCAAGCGTCTCGGTGACCAGGCCGCCTTCGGGCGGCTTTGTCGTTTTTGCGGACCGCTGGTCGCGTCCCCCAAGTCTTACCAGAAGAGGTCCGCGATGCTCAACTGCTCCCTCGAACAGGCGGTCGACCAGGTGTTGCAGCGGATCGACGGGCCGATCCGTCTGGGGCTGCCGCTGGGTTTGGGCAAGCCGGTGGGCTTCGTCAACGCCCTGTACCAGCGCATCAAGCAACAACCGCAGCGCTCGCTGATCATCTACACCGCATTATCGCTGGGCCGCCCGCACGCCAGTAGCGACCTCGAGCAACGCCTGCTCGGACCTTTCCTCGAGCGGGTCTACGCCGACTGTCCCGAGCTGGACTACCTGCACGACCTGCGCCGTGGCACGCTGCCGAGCAATATCCAACTTGAGGAGTTCTACCTGCAACCGGGCAGCCTGCTGGGCAATCCCGCGGCGCAGCAGGCCTATGTCAGCCTTAATTACAGCCAGGTGGCCCGTGACCTTGACCGCAAGGGCGTAAACCTGGTGGCGCACCTGTTGGCCAGTGACCCTCGCTGGCCACAACGCCTGAGCCTGAGCTGCAACCCGGACATCACCCTCGACCTGTTGCCGCTGCTGGCCGCTCGCCGGGAGGCCGGCGAGACTATCCTGTGCGTCGCTCAGTGCCACGCGGATCTGCCCTTTATGCCGGGCGACGCGGAGGTGGCCCAGGACAGCTTCGATTTGCTGATCGACGAGGTCGAACGGCACCGGCTGTTCTCCACCCCGGCCATGCCGGTCAGCCTGCAGGACCATTGCATCGGCCTGCACGCCAGCAGCCTGGTACGCGACGGCGGTACCTTGCAGATCGGCATCGGCGCCATGAGCGACGCGCTGGCGGCGGCCGTGCGCGCGCGGCATGCCAACAACGGTGCTTATCGGGCCCTGCTCGCGTCCCTGCAGGTGCCGCAGCGCTGGCCCGCGTTGATCGATGCCGAAGGGGGGCTGGCGCCCTTTGTCGCCGGGCTCTATGGCTGCAGCGAAATGCTGGTGCCGGGCCTGCTCAGCCTGCTGGATGCCGGGGTGCTGCGCCGTGCGGTCTATGCCGACGAACGCCTGCAGCGACTGGCCAACGTCGGCGCCCTGGACGAGCAGGGCCGCCTGCACGACCTCGGGGCAGGCGCCCGGGAGCTACTACCGGCGCGACTGGATGCGGAAACCCTGGCGTGGCTGCAGGCCACGGGGTTGCTGGCGGCCGAGATACAACTGCAGGGCGGGGCACTGCGGCTGCCGGACGGCCAGTCGATCGCCGCCGACCTGGACCATCCCCATGGCATCGTGGTGTTGCAGCCTTATCTGGGCTCGGCCCAGGGTGGGGTGCTGGTGCACGGTGGCTTTTTCCTCGGGCCCCTGGCGTTCTATCAACGGCTGCAGCAACTGACTCCGGTGCAGCGTGGCCGTATCGGCATGACCGGCATCGGCTTTATCAACCGCCTGTATGGTCAGGAAACCCTCAAGCGCCTGCAGCGCCGCGATGCGCGCTTTATCAACAGTGCCTTTAGCGTGACCCTGCTGGGGGCCGGCGTGGCCGACCAGCTGGAGGACGGCCGGGTGATCAGCGGGGTGGGCGGGCAGTACGATTTTTTTGCCCAGGCCCACGAGTTGGCCGGGGCGCGGGCCATCCTGATGCTGCGCAGCTGGCGCGAGCAGGGCGGCGAGGTCAGTTCCAATATTCTCTGGCAGTACGGCCACAGCACCATTCCGCGGCACCTGCGCGATATCGTGGTCACCGAGTACGGCATCGCCGACTTGCGTGGCAAAAGCGATGCGGCGGTCGTCGAGGCCTTGCTGCAGATCGCCGATTCGCGTTTTCAGGATCAGCTGATCGAGCAGGCGCAGCAGGCCGGCAAATTGTCGCCGGACTTCGTGCTGGCCCCGGCCTGGCGGCAGAACACGCCGGAGCACCTGGCACGGGCCTGCGCCGGGCACCTCGGGCTGGTCGGCGAATACCCCCTGGGCTGTGATTTCACCGAGGTGGAGCAGGACCTGCTGCGCGCGCTGCGTTGGCTGAAGAGCAAACTCCGGCTCAGCGAATTGCTGGAGTTGGGCAAGGCGGCACTGTTGCACCTGCCCGAGCCCGCGACCTATGCCGAGCACTTGGCGCGCATGGGGCTGGCGCAGCCGGACGGTGTGCGCGAGCAGCTCTACCAGAAGTTGCTGCTGATCGCGCTGGGAGCGACGCCGTCCGGAGGCGGCACCCTGGCGTGAGGCATTCGGCGGGCGGTCGCGAACAGCGCGTCGAGGTCGCCCTACGGCGGTGTAGCAGTCGCGTCGTTTCTCAGTCGAGAAAACTGACCTGGCCGCCGGCCAGCGATTTAACCCGCGCCAGGGATTCCACCCGGTAACCCTGCGCGTCCAGTTCCTGGCGACCGCTCTGGAACGACTTCTCGATAACGATGCCAATGCCCGCGACCTGGGCGCCGGCCTGGTCGATGATGGAGATCAGCGCCTGGGCAGCTTTGCCGTTGGCCAGGAAGTCGTCGATGATCAGCACGCGGTCGTCGCGGCTCAGGTGCCGCGGTGAAATGGCCACGGTGCTTTCGACCTGCTTGGTGAAGGAGTATACCGAGGCGCTGAGCAGGTGTTCGGTGAGGGTCAGGGACTGGTGTTTGCGCGCGAAGATCACCGGCACCCCGAGTTTCAGGCCGGTCATGATCGCCGGCGCGATGCCGGAGGCCTCGATGGTGACGATCTTGCTGATGCCCGCCTCGGCGAAGCGCGCAGCGAACTCGTCACCGATCTGCTGCATCAGCTGCGGGTCGATCTGGTGGTTGAGAAAGGCGTCGACCTTGAGCACCTGGTCGGACAACACGATGCCGTCCTCGCGGATCTTTTGTTTCAATGCTTCCACGCCTGTTACCTCTGCGGGGGCCTGCCGGGCGGCAGGCGAACGGGTGGGGCTGCTCAGCGCTTGAGCAGCGCCCGGATATCGGCCAGGGCCGTGTTGCCGCGCACCGCCTTGACCTCTACCGGGGTGTCGTCCAGGCCTTCCCAGGCCAGGTCGTCGGGCGGCAGTTCGTCGAGGAAGCGGCTCGGCGCGCAGTCGATGATCTCACCGTATTGTTTGCGTTTGGCGGCAAAGGTGAAGGCCAGGGTCTGGCGCGCGCGGGTGATGCCGACATAGGCCAGGCGACGTTCCTCCTCGATGGTGTCGGCTTCGATGCTGGAACGGTGCGGGAGGATTTCCTCCTCCATGCCCATGATGAACACGTAGGGGAACTCCAGGCCCTTGGAGGCATGCAGGGTCATCATCTGCACCCCTTCGGCGCCGTCCTCCTCTTCCTGCTGGCGCTCCAGCATGTCGCGCAGGACCAGCTTGCCGATCGCGTCCTCGACGGTCATGTCGCCGTCTTCGTCCTTCTCCAGGGTGTTCTTCAACGCCTCGATCAGGAACCAGACGTTGTTCATCCGGTACTCGGCGGCCTTGTCGCTGGAGCTGTTGGTGCGCAGCCAGTTCTCGTAGTCGATGTCCATCACCATGCTGCGCAGCGCGGCAATCGGGTCGGCCTGGGCACACTGCTGGCGGACCCCGTCCATCCAGTGCTTGAAGCGCTGCAGGCGCTCGGTGTAGCGGCTGTCGAGGTGCTCGCCGAGACCGATCTCGCTGCTGGCCTGGTACATCGAGGTCTTGCGTTCGGTGGCGTAGTTGCCGAGTTTTTCCAGGGTGGTCGAACCGATTTCCCGGCGCGGCACGTTGATCACCCGTAAAAAGGCGTTGTCGTCGTCCGGGTTGACCAGCAGACGGAAGTAGGCCATCAGGTCCTTGACCTCCTGGCGGCCGAAGAAGCTGTTACCGCCGCTCAGGCGGTAGGGGATCTGGTGGTGCTGCAGCTTCAGCTCGATCAGCTTGGCCTGGTAGTTGCCGCGGTAGAGGATGGCGAAATCGCTGTAGGGCCGATCGCTCTTGAGGTGCAGCGTGAGGATTTCCACCGCCACCCGTTCGGCCTCGGCGTCCTCGTTGCGGCAGCGGATCACGCGGATTTCGTCGCCGTGGCCCATTTCGCTCCACAGCTGCTTTTCGAAGGCGTGCGGGTTGTTGGCGATCAGCACGTTGGCGCAGCGCAGGATGCGGCTGGTGGAGCGGTAGTTCTGCTCCAGCATGACGACTTTCAACGAGGGGTAGTCGTCCTTGAGCAGCATCAGGTTTTCCGGGCGGGCGCCGCGCCAGGCGTAGATCGACTGGTCGTCGTCGCCGACCACGGTGAACTGGTTGCGGCTGCCGATCAGCAGTTTCACCAGCAGGTACTGGCTGGCGTTGGTGTCCTGGTATTCGTCCACGAGCAGGTAACGCACCTTGTTCTGCCATTTTTCCAGGATATCGGCGTGCTCCTGGAACAGCTTCACCGGCAGCAGGATCAGGTCGTCGAAGTCCACCGCGTTGTAGGCCTTGAGCGTGCGCTGGTAGTGCAGGTAGACCACCGCGGCGGTTTGCTCCTTGGGGTTACGTGCTTTTTCCAGGGCCTCGGCCGGCAGGATCAGGTCGTTTTTCCAGGAGCCGATCATGCTCTTGATCTCGTCGACGCCGTCGTCGCCGGCGTACTCCTTCTGCATCAGGTCGGTCATCAGGGCTTTGGTGTCGGTGTCGTCGAAGATCGAGAACCCCGGCTTGTAGCCCAGGCGCAGGTGCTCCTTGCGGATGATGTTCAGGCCCAGGTTGTGGACGGTCGAGACCGTCAGGCCGCGGCCTTCGCTGCCCTGCAGCAGGGTACCGACCCGCTCCTTCATTTCCCGCGCGGCCTTGTTGGTAAAGGTCATGGCGACGATGTGCTGGGCGCGGATGCCGCACTTCTGGATCAGGTAGGCGATCTTGCGCGTGATCACGCTGGTCTTGCCGGAACCGGCGCCGGCGAGCACCAACAAGGGGCCGCCGACGTAGTTCACGGCTTCCTGCTGCCGGGGGTTGAGTCGGGACATGGGGGTGCTCGCACAGAAGTGGGCGCGCATTTTAGCAGGCCGCCAGGTTTGTGCCGTCACCGTCCGTAAGTGTGTGACGGCTCGCTTGATGGCACCCTGCCAGGGTTTGGATATCAGCGCCAAAGGGGTACGCTTGTCCCGGGTTCCGCGAGAGGCGGGCCCGCCGCCCGTTGGGCGGGGTGAGACAGAACTGCACAGGGATGCGCAAAAAGACGCCGATCACGGCGCAGGCCGGCGTTAGCGCCGCCACATTTCTGTGACCTGGGGAGGTCGCGTGTCCACGCCTGTAGAACCTTTGCGAGTGGTCGTATTGGCCGAAGCGCCCGAATGGGCTGAATTGTTACGGGAGCGGTTGCAGGCACTGGGGCGTCCTTCGACGCTGATCACCGCGCCCTCCTGGGAAGCGGCCAGCAGCCTGTTCGATGATCGCGGCCAGGGGCTGTTGCTGGCCACGCCGGGCTGTCTGCCGGCACCCGGACGCTGCGCGCTGCCCACCCTATTGCTGCTCGAGCGCGAGCCCGCCGAACCGCCCTTGGGCGTCAGCGACTGGCTGGTGCGCGAGACCCTGTCGGCCGAGGTGCTGCGGCGTAGCCTGCGTTACGTGCGCGAGCAGGGCCAACTCAAGGATACCCTGCTGCGCCTGGCCGAGCAGGATCCCTTGACCGGGATCGCCAACCGCCAGGGTTTTCACACCTTGCTGGCGGCGCGCCTGGCCGAGGATGGCGCCCTGGGCCTGACCCTCGGGCATCTGGACCTGGACAATTTTCGCCATGCCAACGACACCCTCGGGCATCAGGGCGGCGATCGCCTGATCCTGCAGGTGGTGGCGCGGCTGAAAGGGCAGTTGGAGTCCTGTGACCAGCTGGCGCGTCTGGGCAGCGACGAGTTCGCCCTGCTGCTCGACACCCGCCGCGACCCGGCGCGCGCCGAGCGTATGGCCGTGCGCATCACCGAGGCCTTATCCGAGCCCTACTGGGTGGATGGCGAGAGCCTGCTGATCGGCTGCAGCCTGGGGCTGGCCGCTTCGGCCGCCGAGCTGGGCGCCGACCCGCTGATGTGGCATGCGCATATCGCCATGCAGCAGGCCAAGGGCGCCCAGGGCTGCACCTTCTATTGCTACGACGCGCGCTACAACCGCGGCGCGCACAGCCTGGCGGAGCAGGAGAGCGAGCTGCGCCGGGCCTTGCGCCGCGACGAGCTGGAACTGCACTACCAGCCACGCTTGTGCCTGCGCAGCGAGCGCATCGTCGGCCTGGAGGCGCTGGTACGCTGGCGCCATCCCACACGCGGCTTGCTGGCGCCCGGCGAGTTCGTGCCGCTGGCCGAGGAGAGTGGCCTGATCGTGCCGCTCGGCTACTGGGTGATCGCCCGCGCCCTGCGCGATATGCAGTGGCTGCGTGGGCGCGGCGTGGCGCCCTTGCACATGGCGATCAACCTGTCGTTTCGCCAGTTCCAGGATGGCCAGTTGCTGGCCACCTTGCAGCGCCTGATCCAGGAGCGCGGCGTCGACGCCCGCTGGCTGGAATTCGAATTGACCGAGACCGCGGTGATGCGCCGCAGCGACCGGGTGCAGCAGACCATGCTGGCGCTCGGGCAGTTGGGGGTGCGCTTCTCCCTGGACGACTTCGGCACCGGGTTTTCGTCCTTCGTGCACCTGAACAACCTGCCGATCACCTTGCTGAAGATCGACAAGAGCTTCGTCGCCGGCCTGGGCGCGGGTGCCGACAAGGGCCAACTGGTGCGCGCCATGATCAATCTGGCGCATAACCTCGAGCTCGAAGTGGTGGCCGAGGGCGTGGAGACCGTCGAGCAGCTGGAGCGCCTGCGCGAATACGGCTGCGATCAGGTGCAGGGGTTCCTGATCAGCAAGTCGCTGCCGCTGACCGAGCTGGCGCGCTTTCTGGTGTTCGGCGTACGCCAGGCGCTGCGCGGCGAGCGTCAGATCAGCGATTAGCGCCGCGAACCGCTAGACCGACAGTGGGGCGCCCTTGTCGGGCGTCGCACTGGGTTTTAGCATCCGTGCGGTTTTCCACTCGAAGCCCAGGGTCAGGCCCACCGCTGCGCAGGCCAAGCCTGCCGCCAGCCCCCACCAGACCCCCGGCGCGCCCCAGCCTTGGGGAAAGGCCAGCCACCAGGCCACCGGTGCGCCGATCAGCCAGTAGCAGCCCAGGCCGACCCAAAAGGTGGTGTTGGCGTCCTTCAGGCCACGGATCGCGCCCATGGCGATGGTCTGGATGCCGTCGAACAGCTCGAACCAGGCGGCCACGGCCAGCAGGCCGACGGCCAGGGCGATGACCTCGGCGTAGGCCGGGTTATCGTGGTCGAGAAACAGCCCGATCACCCATTCGGGCTTGAGCCAGAACAGCGCGGCGAACACCAGCATGCAGGCGGCGCCCAGGGCGATGCCCAGGCGGCCGGCGCGGCGTGCCTCGTCCAGGCGGCCGGCACCGTAATGTTGGCCGATGCGCAGGGTCACCGCATAGGACAAACCCACCGGTACCATAAAGGCCACCGTGACCGATTGCAGGGCAATCTGGTGCGCGGCCAGCTGGGCGCTGCCCAGGGCGCCCATGCACAGGGCGGCGAAGGTGAACAGCCCGGATTCCACGGCATAGGTGCCACCAATGGGCAGGCCCAGGCGCAGCAGGTCGTCCAGGGCGCGGCGCGACGGGCGCCACAGGTCCTTGCCGAGCTGGTAAATCCGATACGCCGGGTGACGGAACACGTGCCAGGCCAGCAGCAGCGCCATCACGCTCATCACCAGCGTGGTGACCAGGCCGATACCGGCCAGGCCCAGGCGCGGCAGGCCGAACAGGCCGTGGATAAAGGCGTAGTTGAGCAAAAAATTGGCCAGGGCCCCGCCAATGCTGATGGCCATTACCGGACCGGCGCGGCCGATGGCGCTGGTAAAGCCACGCAAGGCCATAAAGGTCAGGTAACCGGGCAGGGCGAACACCAGGGTCGACAGGAACTGCATGGCCCGCGCGACGTTGTCCGGGGTTTGCCGGGCCAATAACAACAAGGGCTCCAGGTTCCACAGTAGCAGCCCGGCCCCCAGCGCTAGGCCCCAGGCCAGCCACAGCCCGGTTTGGGTCAGGCGCGCAGCGCCCGGGTTATCGCCAGCGCCGTGGCGGATGGCGACCAGGTTGCCGATCGCTCCCAGGATGCCGACGCAGAGGATCGAAACGAAGGAGTAGCTGGCTGCGCCCAGGCCGCCACCGGCCAGTTCGGCCGGGCCGAGCAGGCCCATCATCAGGGTGTCGGTAAAGACCATCAGCACGTGGGCCAATTGGGCGGCGATCAGCGGGCCGGCGAGGGTCAGCAGCGCTCGCAGTTCCCGGCGCAGGGGGTGGGACATGACTCATACTCACTAAAAGGAAAACCGCGGGCAGCCGCTGCCGCGCTGGTTCAGCCATTATTTCTGTGATGCAAGGCCCGGCACAAAGGGAAAAAAAACGTGGCAGTGATGAGTTAAACTCAACTATTGGACTTCCCTTATCTACCTGGCCGTCCAGGTTTCCGAGCGCAACCACCATGTCTCGCCGCTTACCCGCCCTGTATGCCTTGCGTGCCTTCGAGGCCGCTGCCCGGCATGCCTCCTTGACCCGGGCCGCCGAGGAGCTGGCGCTGACCCCCAGCGCGGTAAGCAAGCACGTGCACAGCCTGGAGGCCTATTTCGGCTGCCGGTTGTTCCAGCGCCAGGGTCGCCAGTTACAGCTGAGCGAGGCCGGACGCAGCTTGCTACCGGGCCTGAACCAGGGCTTCGACGCCCTGGAGCAGGCCTGCGCCAGCCTGCAGGTCGACGAGCGTGAGTTGCGCCTGAAGGCGCCGCCGACCATCTCGATGCGCTGGCTGCTGCCGCTGTTGTCGACTTTCCGCAACCAGGAGCCGGATATAGAGGTGCTGCTGACCAGCGCCTGGATGGCCGCCGACCGGGTGGATTTTGACCGCGAACCCTTCGACTGCGCGGTGTTGTTGGCCGAGCCGCCGTTTCCCGAAGACTGGCAAGCCACGCTGCTGTTCGCCGAATGGCTGATCCCGGTCTGCGCCCCGAGCCTGGTCGGCGCGGCCCCCTGGTCGCCCGGCCAGCTGCGGGTCGCCAACCGCCTGCACCCGACCCATGACCGCCGCGACTGGCGCCAGTGGCTGGAGGGTCAGGGCCTGCAGGACGAAAGCTGGCTGCGCGGCGGGCAGGTGTTCGACACCCTGGAGCTGGCCATCACCGCCGCCGCGCGGGGTTACGGTGTGTCGATCGGTGATCTGGTGCTGGTGGCCGAAGACGTGGCGGCGGGACGCCTGGCGTTTCCGCTGCACAGCGCCGTGGCCAGCGGCTTGTCCTATTACCTGGTCTGCCCCAGGGCTCGCGCCGAGCAGCCCAAGCTGGCGCGGCTGCGGGCGTTTTTGCTGCAGGCGGTGGCGGCCTTGGAGCTGCCCCAGGTCGAAGTCCGGGGGTAAGTGACCTGTTTGAGTTGATTCACCCTGTACCGGCGACCCGGCCGGAGGTTGCTTGCCGGCGGCGTGGCAGGTCGCATGTGAGCGGGCCCAATCAATCCTGGAGATCGCACCGTTCAGATGGGTAGTCCATGCGGGGTGTGGAAAACAGGGCTGAACCCTGCTTCAGGCAAGCGGCAACGTGAGGAAATGGGCAGATCCTTTTTCCCTGGGACGCCAACCGCTCGCGAGGCCTTGTAGAACAGCCCGCTCCACCCAGGCAGGAGTAACGACAGCGCTGGGTGCAGTGACCCAATTGTCTGGCCGCGCTTGCTCGAGGTTGGCCACCAGAACCGATTGCCCCAAGGATTCGAGCTGAACGGCAAAGGACACCCCACCCCATGCATTGCCTTGGCAGTAAGTCGGTCTGGATCGGACGGTCCAGCGATACACGTCGCCATCCACGACGATCCGGCGACTGCCCTTTTTTGCGATTGCCATCGCGCGCGCTCTTCAACTTCGTCTCGGTTGAAGAATACTCTTCTGAACCTTGAGTTAAAGCTGCTCTGGCCTACGCATCAGACAGCCCCGATGCCCCCCAGATTCCAGTCATACCCGCGCAGGCAGGTATCCAGTGACTTCGGCGCGCCCGGGTTCCCGCCTTCGCGGGAACGACGATGAACAGATAGCCCCCTACAGGCCCCACCTGCGCGAGCTGCGGCAGCAGGCTGGTTTAGCTCAAATTCAGTCGGTATTGCAGCGCCTCGCCAAGCTGTTGGCGGCCGATGGCCTCGAGGCCTTCCAGGTCGGCCAGGGTCCGGGCCACCTTTAAAATGCGATGGGCGCTGCGCAGCGACAGGTTCAAGCGTTCGCAGGCCTGTTCCAGCCAGGCCTGGTCGGTGGCGGTCAGCGCGCAATGGGCGCGCAGCCCCTGCAGGTCGAGAAAGGCATTGGCGCGGCCCTGGCGGCGGTGCTGGCAGGCGCGCGCGGCGGCCACCTGCGCAGCCGCCTCGGCGCTGCCGCCAGCTTCGCCGTCGGGCAGGCCCAGCTGGGTACTTTCCCGGGCGACCGTCAGGTGCAGGTCGATACGGTCGAGCAGCGGGCCGGACAATTTGCCGCGGTAACGCTGGACCTGGTCCGGGGTGCAGCGGCAGCGTCCACCCGGATCGCCCAGGTAGCCACAGGGGCAGGGGTTCATGGCCGCCACCAGCTGAAAACGGGCGGGGAAACGCACCTTGTCATGGGCCCGGGCGATCACGATTTCACCGCTTTCCATCGGCTCGCGCAGCACTTCCAGCACCTTGCGGTCGAACTCGGGCAGTTCGTCGAGAAACAGCACGCCGCAGTGGGCCAGGGTGATCTCGCCGGGGCGCGGGCGGCTGCCGCCGCCCACCAGTGCCGCCGCCGAAGCGCTGTGGTGGGGGTGGCGGAACGGCCGTTGTGGCCAGTTCTGCAGCGGCACCTGGCTGGCGATGGAATGGATGCTGGCCACTTCCAGCGCCTCGTCTTCGTCCAGCGGCGGCAGCAGGCCCGGCAAGCGGCTGGCCAACAGGGTCTTGCCGGTGCCCGGGGGGCCGCTGAACAGCAGGTTATGGGCGCCGGCCGCGGCCAACAGCAAGGCCCGCTTGGCCGCGACCTGCCCCTGTACGTCGGCCAGGTCCGGGTAGGGCGGGGTGGCTCGCTGCAACCCCGTGGCCTGGTAAAAGGCCAGTGGGGTGCGCCCCGTGCAGTGGGCGGCCAGCTCCAGGAGGTGCCCGGCGGCGATCACCGCCAACCCGGACGCCAGGCAGGCTTCTTCGGCATTCGCCCGCGGCACCACCAGGGTGCGCCCGGCGGCACGTGCCGCCAGCGCCGCCGGCAACACGCCCTGAACCGGGCGCAGGGCGCCGGACAGGGCCAGCTCGCCGAGGCACTCGAGGTCCTGCAGGGCGCTGGCCGGCAATTGCCCGCTGGCGGCGAGGATGCCCAGGGCAATCGCCAGATCGAAGCGCCCACCGTCCTTGGGCAGGTCGGCAGGGGCCAGGTTGACAGTGATGCGCCGGGGGGCGAAGTCGAAGCCGGCGTTGAGGATGGCACTGCGCACCCGGTCCTTGCTTTCCTTGACCGCGGTTTCCGGCAGCCCGACCAGGGTCATGCTCGGCAGGCCGTTGGCCAGGTGGACTTCAACCGTTACGGCCGGGGCTTGCACCCCGACTTGGGCGCGGCTGTGGACGATGGCCAGGGACATGGATCACTCCTTGATCGCATGCCGCCCACGAGGGCGTTTACTCGGTGGGCGGAGCGGGCTGCGGGGTGGTGCCGGCTTCCAGCGCGGCAACCTTGGCTTCCAGGGCTTCCAGGCGCGCGCGGGTGCGGGCCAGCACGGCCATCTGGCTGTCGAATTCTTCGCGGCTGACCAAGTCGAGTTTGCTGAAGCCGCTTTGCAGCAGCGCTTTGAACTGGGTCTCGAACTCACCGCGGGGCAACGGGCTTTCGCCGTTGAACAGGCGCGAGGCGTGGCCGCTGAGGGCGTCGAGCAGGGCTTTGGGGGGGAGCATGGCGAAGTTCCTCGGTCTGACGGCGGCCAGTGTAGCACGGGGTCCGTGCCGCTCAGTTGGCAGGCGGCGTTGCACGATTTTGAGCGCGGCCGGTGCAGTGGGCGCACCAAAGCTGTGCGCGCGCTGGCGGGCCTCATGCCTCTTGGCCCCGGCAGGTCCGGTTAAACGCCTGAAAAAATTGGTTTTTCGGGAACTGGCAAGCTTTCTGCTTAGTTGCTGGGGACGCGGGCACCAACGCGGTTCCAGTACCGGTTGCGGTGCGGCAGGCGAAAGGCGCAGCGGTTTCGCCAGGAACGGTCGGTTGACGTCAAAGCGGTCGAGTGCAGGCGGTCGACGCATTACAAAAGCCGGACACAGCGCTTAGACTTGAGCCGGGGTCGTATTCCTGGGGCAAGTCCACCTACACGGGAGAGAGTTTCATGAAACTAGTCACTGCCATTATCAAACCGTTCAAGTTGGACGACGTGCGCGAATCGCTGTCGGACATCGGGGTGCAGGGCATCACCGTTACCGAAGTCAAAGGCTTCGGCCGCCAGAAGGGCCATACCGAGCTGTACCGGGGCGCCGAATACGTGGTCGATTTTCTGCCCAAGGTGAAAATCGATGTGGCGATTGCCGATGAGCAGCTCGATCGCGTGATCGAGGCCATCACCAAGGCGGCCAATACCGGCAAGATCGGCGACGGCAAGATCTTCGTGGTCAACCTGGAACAAGCCATCCGCATCCGTACCGGCGAAACCGATACCGACGCAATCTAAGCGTACGACCCCCTCAAAACGCCCCAGGAGATACACCATGACTCTGCGTCGATTCGCAGGGCTAGGAGCCCTGTTGTCCCTCGTTACCCCCGGCCTGGCCCTGGCGGACGAGGTCGTGTTGAACAGCGGTGACACCGCGTGGATGCTGACCGCCACCGTGCTCGTGCTGTTTATGACCATTCCCGGCCTGGCGCTGTTCTACGGCGGCATGGTGCGCTCGAAGAACCTGCTGTCGGTGATGATGCAATGTTTCGCCATCACCGGCCTGATCAGCATCCTCTGGGTGGTGTACGGCTACAGCCTGGCGTTCGACGCCACCGGCATGGAAGATCATGTCATCAACTTAAATTCCTTTGTCGGCGGCCTGTCCAAGGTCTTCCTCAATGGCCTGACCCCCGCCAGCCTGACGATGACGGTTCCGGAAAGCGTGTTTATCGTCTTCCAGATGACCTTCGCCATTATCACCCCGGCGCTGATCGTCGGGGCCTTCGCCGAACGCATGAAGTTCTCGGCCATGCTGATCTTTATGGGCATCTGGTTCACCCTGGTCTACGCCCCGATCGCGCATATGGTCTGGGGTGGCGCGGGTGGATTGCTGTGGGATTGGGGTGTGCTGGACTTCGCCGGCGGCACCGTGGTGCATATCAACGCCGGTGTCGCCGGCCTGGTGGCCTGCCTGGTGCTGGGCAAGCGCAAAGGCTTCCCGACCACCGCCATGGCCCCGCACAACCTGGGCTACACCCTGATGGGTGCAGCCATGCTCTGGGTCGGCTGGTTCGGCTTCAACGCCGGCTCTGCCGTCGCCGCCAACGGCACTGCCGGCATGGCCATGCTGGTGACCCAGATCGCCACCGCGGCGGCGGCCCTGGGCTGGATGTTCGCCGAGTGGGTCACCCACGGCAAACCCAGTGCCCTGGGCATCGCCTCCGGTGTGGTCGCCGGTCTGGTCGCCGTGACCCCGGCGGCCGGTACCGTGGGCCCCATGGGCGCCCTGGTGATCGGCCTGGCCGCCGGCGTGATCTGCTTCTTCTGCGCCACCAGCCTCAAGCGCAAGCTGGGCTATGACGACTCCCTGGACGCCTTTGGCGTGCACGGCATCGGCGGCATCGTCGGCGCGATCCTGACTGGCGCCTTCGCCGCACCGGCCCTGGGCGGTTTCGGCACCGTCACCGATATCCCGGCGCAGCTGTTCATCCAGTTCAAGGGCGTGGCCTTCACCGTGCTCTACACCGCCATCGTCACCTACGTGATCCTCAAGGTCCTCGACCTGATCATGGGCCTGCGGGTCAGCGACGAGGAGGAGACCGTGGGTCTCGACCTCGCCCAGCACAACGAGCGTGGCTACAACCTGTAAAACGAACCAGAAAAACGCCCGGTTCGCCGGGCTTTTTTTTGACTGGCGTTTGGCCTGAGGTACACCCATGGACGATACGGCTCTGATTCCCCTGCAGTACGCGCTCGACACCTTTTATTTGCTGATGTGCGGCGCCCTGGTGATGTGGATGGCGGCGGGCTTCGCCATGCTCGAGTCCGGGCTGGTGCGGGCCAAGAACACCACCGAGATCCTGACCAAGAACATCGTGCTTTATGCCCTGGCCTGCGTCATGTACCTGCTCGTCGGGTATCAATTGATGTACGGCGGCGCGCCGGGCGGGGTGCTGCCCAGCCTGGGATTTGGCATCGGCGTCGAGCACGCTCCGGCGCGGGTCGCTGCCGGCGGGGAGGGCGCGCCTTACTATGCCAAGCGCGCGGACTTTTTCTTCCAGGTGGTGTTTGCCGCCACCTGCATGTCGATCGTCTCCGGCGCGGTGGCCGAACGCATGCGGCTGTGGGCCTTCCTGGCGTTCGCGGTGGTCATGTGCGCGCTGATCTACCCGGTGCAGGGCTACTGGAGCTGGGGCGGCGGCTTTCTCAAGCAGGCCGGCTTCAAGGACTTCGCCGGCTCCGCTGTCGTCCACCTGGCCGGCGCCACCGCGGCCCTGGTGGGGGTCCTGCTGCTCGGGCCACGCAAGGGCAAGTACGGACCCAAGGGCCAGATCAGCGCCTTCCCGGGCGCCAACCTGCCGCTGGCGACCCTGGGCACCCTGATTCTCTGGTTCGGCTGGTTCGGCTTCAACGGCGGCTCGCAGTTGAAGATCAGCAGTATCGAGGACGCCAATGGGGTGGCCGCGGTGTTCGTCAACACCAACCTGTCCGCGGCCGGTGGGCTGTTGGCGGCTCTGGTGCTAGCGCGCCTGCTATTTGGCAAGGCCGACCTGACCATGATCCTCAACGGTGCCCTGGCCGGGCTGGTGGCGATCACCGCCGAACCGGCCACGCCGACGCCGCTGGCGGCGCTGGCGATCGGCGCGCTGGGTGGCGTGCTGGTGGTGTTCAGCATCCTGCTGCTGGACAAGTTGCACCTCGACGATCCGGTCGGGGCCATCTCCGTGCATGGGGTGGCCGGGACCTGGGGCGTGCTGGCAGTGCCGCTGACCAATGCTGACGCGCGCCTGGGCAGTCAGTTGCTTGGCCTGGGCTGCATCTTCGTCTGGGTGTTCCTCGCCAGCCTGGTGAGCTGGGGCCTGATCAAGCTGCTGATGGGGTTACGGGTCAGCGAGGAGGAGGAATACCAGGGGGTCGATATCACCGAGTGCGGCATGGAGGCCTACCCGGAATTCACCAAGGGCTGAGGCTTGTCTTGGGCTGCGCGTGGCGCCACCGAGGCAAGGCGAGCAGCGCCCGGAGGCGTCCGGGCCCCACCCTTGTACGGGGTGCACAAAGGCGCCCTTTGTTTTTTCCGCAAGCGCGCTAGAATGCGCGCCGGACAGACAAAACGCCGATGCGTGGAAACTGCCGGACTCCGGCAGTGGTCAATGGAGCTCGAGAGCGGATGTGGCAGCAGACGCTGATTACCCTGGGTGCGCGGCCACGCGGTTTTCACCTGGTGACGGACGAGGTGCTGGCGGCGTTGCCGTCGCTGGCGAGCTACCGCCTGGGGCTGTTGCACCTGTGGTTGCAGCACACCTCGGCCTCGTTGACGGTCAACGAAAACGCGGATACGGCGGTGCGTAGGGATTTCGAGCGGGTGTTTCAGCGCCTGGTGCCCGAGGGCCGAGGCGATTACGAGCACGACGACGAAGGTCCCGACGACCTGCCGGCGCATATCAAGGGCAGTCTGCTGGGGTTTGAGCTGAACCTGCCGATAACCGAAGGACGCCTGGCCCTGGGTACTTGGCAAGGGATCTACCTGGGCGAGCATCGCCTTCGAGGCGGGGCGCGACGGGTCATGGCCACGCTGCAGGGCGAGGTTTATTGAATTTTTTCGGTGGCGCTCGAAAGCGCGCGCCGCTGGGCTATAACTAATCTGCTTTTCGCAGTCATGAGGTTGGACATGAGCGACGAAGAACTGGAACACGACGAACTGGAAGGTGCCGAGGAAGAAGGCGAAGAGCTGGCGGCCGCGGATGATGGTGAGGCGGACGAGGATCCGGACAGCGAAAGCGAACGGGTTGTCGCCCCTGGCAAAAAGACCAAGGCCGCCGTCGATGTCGATGAGCTGCCGAGCGTCGAAGCCAAGCAGAAAGAGCGTGATGCGCTGGCCCGCGCCATGGAGGAGTTCCTCTCCCGCGGCGGTCAGGTTCAGGAGGTCGAGCCCAATGTGGTCGCCGACCCACCGAAAAAGCCGGACAGCAAATACGGCAGCCGTCCCATCTAGGGGGCGTGCCACAAAAGAACCCGCCAATTGGCGGGTTTTTTTGCATTGGGTGCCCTGCTTGGATTTAGCCGTGGGCTGGCCAGTTCTCCAGTACGCTTGGCAGTTCGGCCAGGCTGCGGATCTCGGCGTGGGCCGGGGTCGCGCCGGTCCAGGCTTTGCCGTACGGGTTGAACCAGATGGCGCCCATCCCGGCGGCATGGGCGCCGCCGATGTCATCTTCCGGGTGGTCGCCGATATGCACCGCCTGGTGAGCTGCCACGCCGGCCCGTTGCAGTGCCGCGCGGAAGGGCGTGGGATCGGGCTTGCCGACGCCCAGTTCCTCGGCGCAGAGGGCGAAGCGGAAATAGTCGGCCAGGCCCAGGCGCCGCACATCGGCGTTGCCGTTGGTCAACACCCCCAGCATAAAGCGGCTCGCCAGGCGCTCCAGCGTCGTGTGCACATCGGTGAACAGCGCCACCTGGTGGCGCGCCTCGAGAAACACCTGGAAGCCGGCTTCGGCCAGCTCCCGGGCTTCGGTGTGGGGATAGCCGGCGTCCTCCAGGGCATGAAACAGGATGCGCCGGCGCAGTTCGCTCAAGCGGTGCTTGAGCGCCGGATCCTGCGCCATCAGGCGCGCGCGCACGGTCCAGAGGTGCTCGATGGGCACCGGCCCCAGGCGTGGCGCATGCTGCCCCAGCCAGTCGCGCAAGGCCGCCTCGGCGCCGTGCATGACCGGGGCGACGTCCCACAGGGTGTCGTCGAGGTCGAAGGTGATCAGTTGGAGGCTCATCAGTCGCTGCTGCCTTTGCGTTTGGCCCGCGGGTGGGCGGCGTCGTAGACGCTGGCCAGGTGCTGGAAATCCAGGTGGGTATAGATCTGGGTGGTGCCGATGTCGGCGTGGCCCAGCAGTTCCTGGACGGCACGCAGGTCCTGGGACGATTCGAGCAGGTGGCTGGCGAAGGAGTGGCGCAGCATATGCGGGTGCAGGTGCTGCCCCAGCTCGCGTACCCCCGCCTGGCGCACCCGCAACTGGATCGCCCGCGGCCCCAGGCGTCGGCCCTGCTGGCCGATAAAGACCGCGCCGTCCAGCGGGTTGGCCAGCGCGCGTACGGCCAGCCAGCGGCTTAGCGCCTCGCGGGCCAGGCGCCCGACCGGCAGGACCCGGGTCTTGCTGCCCTTGCCCAGGACTTCCACCAGGCCGTCGCTGAGGTCCAGTTGCGCCAGGTCCAGGCCGGCCAGTTCGGACAGGCGCAAGCCCGAGGAATAGAACAGCTCGAGCATGGCCTGATCGCGGCAGGCGATAAAGTCGTCCTCCACCGCGCCGTCGAGCAGCTGCAACGCGCGGTCGGCATCCAGGGTCCGCGGCAGCCGCCGCTCGCCCTTGGGCGGGCTGACCCCGCTGGCCGGGTCGGCCTGGCACAAGCCGTGGCGCGCCAGGTACTGGTACAGGCCGCGGGTCGCCGAGAGCAGCCGCGCCAGGCTGCGGGCCGACTGGCCTTGCTGGTGCAGGCGGGCAACAAAGCGGCGCAGGCTGCGGCTGTCCAGGCGCGCCCAGCCGTCGATGGCCTGGCCCTGGCACAGCTCCAGCAGCTTGAGCAGGTCCTGCCGGTAGGCGGTCAGGGTGTGCGGCGAGACCTGGCGCTCATGGCGCAGGTGATCGAGGTAGGCGTCGAGCTGACTCTGCATGGCGCCTCCTGGAGGGAGCAGCGATAAGCTGCAAGCGAGGTTGCGCGCCCTAGCGAACCGAACGCAGTGGCGTGGCGAAACGCGGCAGCACCCGCGCCAATACTTCGGCGATATAGCCGAGGAACAGGGTGCCCAGCGAGCTCTTGTAGTGCTGCGGATCCGCGCTGCCGATCGCCAGCACGCCGTGCAGGCCCTGGTGGCTGAGGGCGACCACCGCCGCTGAACCGACCTGGGAGGCCTGTTCTTCGCCAAACAGAAACAGCAGTTCGTGGCTGCGCAACACCCCGCAGATGGTCTTGCCGCCCGCCAGCAGGCCGCCGATGGCCTGGTGGGCCTCGGCGCTGCTGACCGAGCGGCCGACGGCCAAGGGCGATTCGCTGAACAGGATCAGGCTGACGAAGGGAACCTGGAAGGCATGGCGCAGGCTGTCTTCCAGGGTGCCGACCAGTTCCTCGAGGCTGGCCGCATCGAGCAGGTCGAGCACCAACCGACGGGTCTTGTCGAACAGCCGATCGTTGTCGCGGGCCACGTCCATCAGTTGCGACAGGCGGTGGCGCATCTCGATGTTGCGCTCGCGCAGCAGCTTGACCTGGCGCTCCACCAGCGAAACCGTATCGCCGCGCTGGTGGGGGATGCGCAGCTCCGGCAGCAGCTCGTCGTGCTCAACGAAAAAATCCGGATTGGCCTGCAGGTAGGCGGCCACGGCCGCGGCATCGAGGGAGGTGGATTGATCGCTCATAGGCGTACCTGACCTTCGTAAACCCGTACGGCCGGCCCGGTCATCATGACCGGCATGCCCGGCCCTGCCCACTCGATGGTCAGGCGCCCGCCCGGCAGGTCGACCTGCACCGGCGAGTCCATCCAGCCCTGGCTGATCGCCGCCACTGCGGCGGCGCAGCTGCCGGTACCGCAGGCCTGGGTTTCCCCGGCGCCGCGCTCCCAGACCCGCAGCCGGGCGTGATGACGATCGACCACCTGCAGGAAACCGATATTGGCGCGCTGGGGAAAACGCGGGTGATGTTCCAGCTGGGGGCCCAGGCTGTGCACCGGGGCCTGATCGACGTCATCGACGCGCAGCACGCCGTGGGGGTTGCCCATCGACAGTACAGCCAGCTGCAGGGTCTGCCCATCGCTCTCGACCGCATAGCTGATGGCCTGGGCATCGGCCTGGAAAGGCACCTGCGCCGGCTCGAGGCGCGGCGGGCCCATGTTCACGCTGACGTGGCCGTCGGCACGCATGTCCAGCTCGATGATGCCGCCAAGGGTTTCCACCCGCAGTTGGCGCTTCATGGTCAAGCGCTTGTCCAGCACGAAACGGGCGAAGCAGCGCGCACCGTTGCCACACTGCTGCACCTCGCTGCCGTCGGCATTGAAGATCCGGTAACGGAAGTCCACGTCCGGGTTGGTCGGTGCCTCGACGATCAGCAATTGATCGAAGCCGATGCCGGTGTGGCGATCGCCCCACTGTTTGGCGTGTTTGGGCAAAATATGCGCGTGCTGGCTGACCAGGTCGAGGACCATGAAATCGTTGCCCAGGCCGTGCATCTTGGTGAAGCGCAACAACATGGGCTTACCCTCCCGACGCGGCGGCAGACGCGGGCGGCAGCAGGCTTTCGCCGGCGAAGAGCTCCTGCACGGTTTCGCGGCGACGTACCTCGATCGCCTGGGTGCCGTCGACCAGCACCTCGGCGGCGCGACCGCGGGTGTTGTAGTTGGAGCTCATCACAAAACCGTAGGCGCCGGCCGAACACACGGCCAGCAGATCGCCTTCGGCCAGCGCCAGCTCGCGACCGCGGGCGATGAAATCGCCGGTCTCGCAGATCGGTCCGACCAGGTCGTAGGGACGGGTCGCGCCGTCGCGCGGGGTCACGGCGATGACGTCCATCCAGGCCTGGTAGAGCGCCGGGCGAATCAAATCGTTCATCGCCGCATCGATAATGGCGAAGTCCTTGTGCTCGGTGTGCTTGAGGTACTCGACCCGGGTCAGCAGCACGCCGGCATTGGCCACGATATAGCGGCCCGGTTCGAACACCAGGGCCAGGTCGCGGCCGGCCACGCGTTCGCGCACGGCGCGTATGTAGTCGCCGATCGCGGGCGGGGTTTCGTCCTTGTAGCGCACGCCGACGCCACCGCCCAGGTCCAGGTGACGAATGCGGATACCTTGCGCGGCGAGGCGATCGATCAGCCCCAGCAGGCGGTCGAGGGCGTCGAGGAAGGGCGGCAGGCTGGTCAGCTGCGAGCCGATATGACAATCAACCCCCAGGACGTCCAGGTTGGGCAACGCAGCGGCGCGGGCGTAGACGGTTTCGGCCGTCTCGATGGCGATACCGAATTTGTTTTCTTTCAAACCGGTGGAGATATAGGGGTGAGTGCCGGCGTCGACGTCGGGATTGACCCGTAGCGACACCGGTGCGATCACCCCCAGTTCGGCGGCGACTGTCTGCAGCCGTTCGAGCTCATCGCTGGACTCGATATTGAAGCAGTGCACGCCGATTTCCAGGGCGCGGCGCATGTCCGCGCGGGTCTTGCCGACGCCGGAGAAGACGATGCGCGAGGGTTCGCCGCCGGCAGCCAGCACGCGCTCGAGCTCGCCCAGGGAAACGATATCGAATCCCGCGCCCAGGCGGGCCAGCAGGTTCAGCACGCCCAGGTTGGAGTTGGCCTTGACCGCGTAGCAAACCAGGTGCGGAACGCCCTGCAGGGCATCGGTAAAGCTGCGGTACTGCGCCTCGATGTGCGCCCGCGAGTACACATAGGTCGGGGTGCCGAAGCGCTCGGCGATGGCGGACAGCGCGACCCCTTCCGCGAACAGTTCACCTGCGCGGTAGTCGAAAGCGTTCATGGCGCTTCCTTATTCGGATTGTTCGGCGGCGGGTTTGCTGTCGTCAGGCAGGTACAGCGGGCCTTTTTGCCCGCAGCCAGCCAGCAGCGTGGTGACGGCGACGAGCGCGATAAGGGCAGAGAACAGCCGCTTCATGGCGAAATCCTTGAGAAAGCATTGATTGCGCCGGAGTATACCGGCCCCTCGGCGCCTTGTCTCTGCGCCGCGGCAGCCGTCCGACGGGGCTTGGCCAGGGGTTTCGTGCGAGGGTGAGCAGCGGCGTGAGGCGTTGGCTTGGGGTAAGCTCGAGGCAAAAAGAGGACCTGCGATGGAGGCGTCACTCACCAGCTCGGTCTCGGTCGCCTATTTGCAAGGCTTGGTCGAGTACGTGCAGCGCAGGGGTATCGAGCCGGCGACGCTGCTGGCGCGTGCCCAGCTCAGCCCGGCGTTGCTGGCCCAGCGCGCCGAGCGTATCGCCGCCAGCGCCTACCTCGAGGTGCTCGAAGAGGCGGTGCGTCTGACCGGCGATGCCGACCTTGGCCTGCATCTGGGCGAGGCGGTGCGGCCCGGGTACTACGGAGTGCTGGGCTACCTGATCATGAGTTGTGCGACGCTGGCCGATGCGTTGCACCGCCAGGCCCGTTACGCGGCGCTGGTGGGCAATCTGGGGGTAGTCGACCTGGCCGACGAACCGCCGCGGGCCGGCCTGGAAGCCCAGGTCAGCCTCAGCTGGCGGCCCTTGTTGCCACAGCCGCAACGCCAGATCGCCGAGGAGTCGTTGGCTGGCTGGGTGACCTTCGGCCGCTGGATCAGTGGCCTGGAGCACCCGCCCAGCGAAGTACGCTTCCGCCATCCGGCGCCTGCCGATACCCAGGAGCACCGGCGGATCTTCCACTGCCCGGTGTTGTTCGAACAGCCCGACAACGCCCTGGTGTTTCCCAAGCGGCTGTTGGCCTCTCCGTTGGGGCAGGCCGATGGGCAGGTGCGGCAGATGCTCGATGCCTATGCCGACCGGCTGTTGGGCGAACTGCGCCTGGGTCAGCACGTGCTCGATCGGGCCCGCCTGGAACTGGCCCGGCAACTGCCCGACGCCGGCCCGGACCTGGCGCGTCTGGCCCATACCTTGGGCCTCAGTCCGCGAACCTTGCAGCGCCGCCTGCGCGAGGCGGGCCTGTCCTTCAGCCAGCTGGTGGACGAAATCCGCCAGCAGCTGGTGTTGCACTACCTGCGCGATCCGGCCCTGGAACTGCTGGACATCGCCTACCTGGTCGGCTTCAGCGAGCCGGGCTCGCTGGCCCGTGCGTTCCGTCGCTGGAGCGGGCAGAGCCCGGGCGAATACCGCCGCGGTCTGGCGACGGACTAACACCGATCGGCGGCCGTGAACAGGCTTAACCTGGCCGGAGGCCAGCGGTAGACTGACGTATTGGTTGCCGTCATGCGGGTCGTTGCCAGGCGCCGTTCGCGGTCGCGCAGCGGGCCAGTCCTGCCCCTATTGTCCCGAGGTTGTCCCGATGAGTTTGAGCGAAGCCCGTTTCCATGACCTGGTCGATGCCGCCCAGCAAGCGGTGGAGGATATTTTCGATGACAGCGACCTGGACCTGGACCTGGAAAATTCCGCTGGCGTGCTGACCGTGCGTTTCGAGAATGGCAGCCAGGTCATTCTCAGTCGCCAGGAGCCGATTCGCCAGTTGTGGTTGGCGGCCCGCTCCGGCGGCTTCCACTTCGATTACGACCCGGCCAGCGAGCGCTGGGTATGCGATACCAGCGATGAGCTGCTGGGGGAGATGCTGGCCCGCATCACTCTCGAACAGGCCGGTGAAGCCCTTGAGTTCGAAGAACTCTGAACCCGCCGAGGATTCCCCGGTAGCCTCGCCCTGCCGCCGGCAATGTTGCCTGGATGAGCACGACCGGTGCCTGGGCTGCGGCCGCCTGCTCGCCGAGATCCTCGAGTGGGGCGGGGCCGACAATCAACGTCGGCGTGCCATCTGCGCCGCGGCCCAGGCCCGCCTCGGGCGCGCGCCCGCAGCAGGCTGACTGAGCGGTCTTGTTTATTTGCCCGCCTGTGATACGGTCGCAGGCATGCCCGTTTTCCGCTATGCCACAGCGAAACCCCGCCCTGTCGGGGTTTTGTTTTTTCGCTCGTCCGTCCGGATGCCCTTTGCTTTCAGGAGTCGCGCTTTCACCATGAACAGTTCACCGCCCATCACCATTACCCGCCTCGACCTGCAACGGCTGGAACGTCTGCTGGACGAGCAGCCCGACGCTGCCGGTGCCGCCGCGCTGGAGCAGGAGCTGGCGCGGGCGCAGGTGGTCGGTCACGACCAGGTGCCGCCCGGTGTGGTGACCATGAACTCCCGGGTGCATTGCCGTGAGGAAAATGGCGGCAAGGATTACCACCTGACCCTGGTCTACCCCGCGGACGCCGGCCGCGAAGGCACGGTGTCGATTCTCGCACCGGTCGGCAGCGCCCTGCTCGGGCTCAGCGTCGGGCAGCACATCGACTGGCCGGGACCGAACGGCAAGGCGATCCGGCTGGCGCTGCTGGCCGTCGAGTATCAGCCGGAGGCGGCCGGCGAATACCGGCGCTGAGTGGCCCAGGCTGGTCTAGAGTCGAGGGGGGTCGATCCGGCGGGTGCGGGTCGACGTTGCGCAATGAGGCGCCGTAACCCGTCCTGAACGCTAATTCACGCCGTGGGTTCGCCCACCTCGGGACGCCAACGCCTCAGCCAGTCGCGCCGGTCTGTCGGCAAGGAGCCAGGATGTCCAGTCTGCCGCTGTATTTCCCACCGGGATTCGCCCTGCCCCAGGCGCTGCTATGCGCGCGCCTGGTCGCAGCGGCCTACGCTCAATATGACCAATGGCGTGCCGCCCAGCAGCCGCGACGGCCCCAGGACTTTGACTGGACCCCGCCAACGATGGACGGCTGGCGGTTTTCCGCGCCGATCTGGAGCATCCTCAGCGAGCTGCATTTCATCAACGAATCCGAGCCGTTCGGCTTCGCTGCACGTGATCCCCAGGGCGACGTTTATCTGGTCTTCCGGGGGACCGATACCGTGCAGGATTGGCTCGATGACCTGGATGTCGACCAGCGTCCCTACCCCTGGCAAGCCAACGTGGGGCAGGTGCACGACGGCTTTCTGAAACTCTACCGCTCCTTGCGCGACCTGGCGCTGCAGGCTGCCGACGGCTTGCAGCCTGGCGCCCGGCTCTGGGCCTGTGGCCACAGCCTGGGGTGCGCGCTGTCCAGCCTGGCGGTGCTGGACTTGCGCGAGCGTTGGCCCGACCTGCCCTTGGAACACTACAACTTCGCCAGTCCGCGCCTGGCCGCGCCGGATTTCGCCAGCCACTACAATGCGCTGCAGGTGCCGACCTACCGCGTGGTGAATGACAGTGATCTGGTGCCCGAGATACCGCCGGGGGTAACCGACCACTGGCTCTACCAGCACCTGGGTCAAGCCGTGACCTTTACCGCCAGCTACGCCGGGGTTGCCGCCGACCACAGCCTCAGCGACTGCTACCTTTATGCGCTGCTCAATCCCGAATCGCCCATGCGTATGGGGTCATCAGTCGCCGCCGCCGTCACCGCCGCGGTCTGAGTCAGTGCCATCGTCGCCGCATCAGCCGGCGCTGCAGCCGATATGGCTGGCACACTAGGCGCCGTCGCCGGGTCGGCAGTGCAGTTGGTAGCGAAAGCCGCAGACGATCCCCAGTTCGGCATCCAGGGCGAAGAGCAGCTGCAGCCGGTTGGACCGCTTCGAGTCTATCCCTTCACGGGCGCAGGCCAGGCGCCAGGCCCGGCGGATGCTGGCCTGGGCGCGCATGGCTTCGCTGGGGATGTGGTGCAGAAAGCGCCCCAGGCTTGGTCTGCAGAAATGTTGATACAGGCGGGTATGCAGGATGCATTCGTGCCAGGCCAGGTCCACCGCCTGGGACGGCATCGCCACTGACTGGCGGCCGCCGAGACGGCAGATCAGGACGTACTCGCGCAGGCCCTGGACGACTTTTTCAGTCTGCTCCGGCGTCAGCTGGGGATAACGTTCGACGGGACGCTCGCGTCAGGCCTGTTGCAGGGCGTTGTTCAGCGCGGCTTCCAGCTCGACCTTGTAGCGCAGGTAATGCACCGTCTGTGGCTGGCGCTCTCCCGACACCCCGGACAGGTCGAGGTCGGTGATATAGCAGGGATAGGGCTCGGGCGAGCGGCGCTGGGTGAGGATATGCCGTGCCACCGCGCCATACAGGTCATGGCCGTATTCCAGTTCGGAGAATTCGCGGTGGTTGCAATACAGGGTGACGTGCGCCGGTTTGCCGGCCTTGGGCTCGATAATGGCCTGGACATCATAAAAGGGATGGCTGACCGGGGTCTGCGGCAGCGGTCGGCGCTCCAGGCTGCGCGGTCGCTGCGGGGCGTTCGGCAGCACCTGATAGCAGAGGATCTCCAGGGCCAGTACCGGCGGTGCAGTGTCCAGGGGCGCGAGGGCATTGTGGCGATAGAGCAGCGATTGCAGGAAGCGTTGCAGCGGCACCAGCAGGCTCTGTTCGTCGCGAAAGGCTACCCGCTGGCGCCATAGCGCGTTGTGCTCGTCGAGCAGGGTCAACTCCGCCTGCTGGTCGTCATGCAGGCGATAAAACAGTTGCAGGCAACCGGGCCGACCCAGCGGCAGGATCAGTGCCAGGTCTTCCCCGTCCAGGGCATAGCGATCCAGACGTAGCGGGCTGTAGTCGTGCTGGTCTTCACCCAGGTGCTGGAGTAACGCGGGCAGGTCGGCCAGGCTGGTATGCCGGACATGCCCGGGTACCAAGTGCAGCACATGGTAGCGCTGCTGGATCTGCACCAGGTAGCGCGGGTTGGTCCCGCCAAAATGGTCGAGGATATCCTGGAACAGTTCCCGGACCCGCTCGCTGATGGCTTGCGCGCGGTTGCGACAGAAGCAGCGCACTTGCAATTTTGGCGCGGCACCGGCGGGCAGGCTGTTGAGAAAATCACGCAGGCAATCGAGCAGGGCATTGGCCCCGTCGTAACGCTGCACCAGCAGTTCGTTCCAGCTGTTCAGGCTGACCTGGTCGAGGGTCAGTACCAGGTTCTCGCGCACGCCGGAATAGCCCAGCGAGTCGGTTCGCCCGCTGGTCATGTGCACGTTCATCTGGCTGTGCTGCTTAAGCGGATCGACGCCGACGTTGACCAACAGCAGCACCTCGCGCGGGGCGCTGGGGTGCTGCAGCGCACTTTCTGCTACGGGCGGCAAGGGCAAGGGCACCAGTTGTTGCAGGCTGCCGAGCAGGTTGGACAGTTCGAACTCGCCCAGGTCGCTGTCACCCGGGTGCAGCGACAGGCGCGTGCTGCTGTCGATCACGCCGTTGCGGTGACACCAGGCGAGCAGTTCGATCAGTTCACGGGCGCGTTTGAGCGGTGCGAAATCTGGCCACTCCTGGGCATTCAGGCTGCCACTGTAGAGGGCCCATTGCAGCTCGTCCGGTGTCTCAGGGCTGGCACTCTGCACCAGGGTCAGGGTGTCTTCCGCCAGGTCCGGGGCGATGCCCGGGTTGATGAACTCGACCTTGCCGGCCTTGCGCTCGAAGGCGGCATACAGGCGGCGTCCGAGAATGCCCAAGTCGCGGCTGTTCAGTGAGCTTACGGCGTGTTCGCTGCGGGCGAACTCGGACAAGAAGCGATAGCTATAGGTCAGCTCGTTGACCAGGGCGCGGCGTTCGGCACTGACCTGGCGCACCTTCCACTGGCTGCGGCTGTCGAGCATGCTCAGCTGGCGGGCGTCCCATTGCCACTCGCCGGTCAGGCGTTCGAGCAGCAGGCGTTGCCAGCTCTTGCCACGTCCACGCGGCGGGCTGCTGAGCTTCTTGTTGACCTTCAGGTACAGGCAGCGGCGGATCAGCTCCAGGCGCTCCGGCTCGGCACGCATCGTCAGGTATTCCTCGAGGCGGCGGTAGACCACGATATAGGGGTCGAGCTCGTCCAGGTCCAGGCGATTGGCAAACACCGCCTGCTTGAACCGCAGGCTCAGGCACTCCACCCGCGGGTGCTCGCTGGCATAGACCTCGGTCAGCAGCAGTTTGAGTACCGACTTGTAGGGGGATTCGATGCCCTTGAACAGTTGCCACATGCCGGCGCCGATGAATTCCCCCGGTGGGATACGCGCCAGGTGGCCCAGGTCGATCACCTCCTCGGCACGGATAAAGCGTTTACTCAGCAAGGTGGCGGTGTATGCCTGGTAACGCTGCTCCTCATACACCGGTACCAGCCACCACAGTGGTGTGCGTCCGGCCAGCCAGATGGCGGTGCGGTAAAACTCGTCCAGCAGCAGGTAATGCTGGGTGGTCCCGCAGTCGTCCGAGGTCAGCTGGGCCTCACGGTCGCCGACGGTGAAGCGTGCCGGATCGATCAGGAAGAAATGCGCTTCGGCGCCCAGGGTCGCCGCCCAGGCTTCCAGCAGCGTGCATTTGCGCTGCAGTTCGTCGACCTCCTGCGCCGTCAGGTCCGGGGCATGGCAGACCCACAGGTCCATGTCGCTCTGCTCGGCCTGGGCCACGGTGCCCAGGCTGCCCATCAGGAACAGGCCGTGAATCGGCAGCGGCGGCTTGCCCCCGGCCGGCGCGGCGCGGCGACTTTTGTAGGCGAATGAGCGGGTCAGCCGCTGCGCCTCGGCCAGCAGCGCCTCGTCCGGTTCGAAACCGGACAAGCCGGCCGGGGTCAGGCCCGAGACATAGCCGGGCAACAGCGGGTGATTGACATGGAACAGCAGCGGCAGCAGCTTCAGCACCAGTTGCTGGCGGGTCGAGAGGGCCTGCATGGCGCGGTTCAGGCGGCCGCTGTTGACCGTGAGAAAGCGCGCGCGCAGTTGCGTCAGGACCTTGCGGTCGATGCCGTCGTCGAGATCGGGGCGAATTTCCTGGTTGCGTGTCATAACCACCGGGCGCCGAATGATGGCTTGATAGTATCAGCGACTGCCCTGGTGCGGCAGCCCCAGGTCGGCATTCGCACCGCCGACGCAGGCGGCGGTGCGGCAGGGGACAGCGGTTAGGCGGGCTCTTGAACGGTCAGTATGGTGAGCAGGCCTTGAGCGTGCTCGGCGGCATCCAGCCCCAGGCTGGTCAGGTAACCGCCGTCGGTCTGGGTGATCAGGCCTTTTTCGTGCAAGCGCTTGGCCGCGGCGATCGCCTGGGGTGCGGCGACCTGATGGACTTTCAGGCCCTCCTGGGTATTGGCCAAGTTGAACAGCGCGAGAATTTCCAGTTCAGCAACCAGCTCGGGGGTGAAAGACATAGTGGCTCCAGGTTCTTCTAGGCGTAAGCCTCGGCACCTGCGACCGGTACCGGGCGATGCGCCCCGGGATCATGCGGCAACGGGGCTTTTGGCAGTGTAGCGAGGTCGGCGGCTCACTGTCGCAACTCTTTGCACTGATCCGCTCAAACACCGCCTAGGTCGGGTTCGGCTGGCAGTTCCGGCAGCGCGCGCAAGGCCTGTTCGTACCAGAGCAGGTCGAATTTTCGGTCCTCGCGCAGCATGCAGTTGATCTCCTGCGCGAGCACCAGCGCCATCAGGTGCAGGCTCTCCTCGCGCGGGTAACCGACCAGCGTCAATTTGTTCAGGGTCGCCCGAACCGCTGGCGGGCTGTCGGCCTCGAGCTGGTTTTCGATGGCGTCGACCAGGGTCTGTTCGGCGAAGGTTTCGTCGTCGTTGTCGTCGTGCTCGCTCATGGGGGGCCTGTTGTAAGCTGATTGGAAGCCAGGCATTAGTGTGCCACGTCGTGCGCGCCTGTTGAGCGCCATTCAGCCTGTGGATACTGCTGGGTGGCGGGCCCATTGCGGGGTATTGCTGTCAGTCCCATCCCACCCATTCCGCGCGGCGGTTGGAGAATGCCCGATGCTCAGGTTGCATGGATTTGCCGTCAGCAACTATTTCAATATGGTCAAGCTGGCGTTGTTGGAAAAAGGCCTGCCGTTCGAGGTGGTGCAGGTTCAGGGCAGCCAGAGCGAGGCGTTTCTGGCCATCAGTCCGCGCGGTAAGGTACCGGTGCTGCAAACCGAACAGGGGTTTATCAGCGAAACCAGCGTGATCCTCGACTACCTGGAAGAGCAGCAGGGCGGTAAGCCCCTGTTGCCGGTCGCGCCGTTCGAGCGTGCCCAGGTTCGCGCGCTGATGCGCGAGATCGAGCTGTATATCGAACTGCCGGCCCGTGCCTGTTACCTCGAGGTGTTTTTTGGCGGGCAGGTGGACCCGGCGATCAAGGCCAAGAGCCGCGCCGATGTGCTGGCGGGCATCGCCGCGCTCAAGCGCCACGGACGTTTCGCGCCCTATGTCGCAGGTGACCGGCTGAGCCTGGCGGACCTGTATTTCCTCTACAGCCTTGACCTGGCCTGCGCAGTGGCGAAAAAACTTTTTGCCCTCGACCTGCTGGAGGACTTCCCGGCCGCCGTTGCGTTGTTCGCGCTGCTCAAGGACAACCCCCATGTGCAGCGCATCGCCGCCGACAAGGAGCTGGAAATGGCGGCATTTCTGGCGAAGATGCGGGTTGGTCCCTGAGGGGCTGCCGGAGCGTTCAACGCCACAACCAATTCCACAGGCCCGGCAGTTCAGAGGGTTGGCTCGGGTCGCGCAGGGTGCGCGCCAGGGCCGCGCGCTGCAGCGCGACGCGGTTATCGTAGAAGGGAATGGCGGCTGTGGTCAGTCCGGCCTGGTGGGCTTCCTCCAGCAGGATCTGCAGGTATTCCTGCAGATGCCGGGCGGTGTAGGAATTGAGGTCGTGAAAGGTCGCCACCAGCGGGATTTCTCCCGCCACGACCGGTAGCTCCCCCGCGAGAATGCGTTCGCGGACCTGCAGCAGCTGCGCACGCAGATTGCTGCGTCGACGCGGGCTGCCGTTGAAGCCCCAAATCTTGCCATCGTTGGCGCTCAGGTCGGTCAGCAGGACACTCAGGCCGTGCCGTCGGTAAGCCTCGAACGTGTGCCGGTCGTAGCTCCAGAAGGGCGGGCGCACCAGGCGCGGCGGCTCGCCAAGTACCGCGCCGAGGTCCGCCACGCCGCCCTGGAGGGAATCGTCCAGCGCCTGCGGACTGAGAAAGCGGTGATTGCTGTGGCTGGCCGTGGCGGTGTGGAAGCCCAGCAGGTGCCCCTCGCGTTGCTCGCGACGCATCAGGCTCTGCCCCACGGAACTGGCACCGGCCCGTGCGGCCCGGGTCTGGACGAAGAACAGCGCCTTGATGCCGGGCTGGATGGGATTGCGCGCCAGATCGTCGAGGATCGAGCGGGTCGGGTTACCCTCGAGGGCTGCGCTGGGGCCGTCATCGAAACTCAGCAGAAACCTGACCGGGATAGCGGACGCCGGTGGCAGCGAGGCGGGTGGCGCGCTCGCGCAACCGCCCAGCAGCAAGCCCAGGGCCAGGGTAGCGCGCGCCCAGGCGCGCCGTCGCAAAAGCGCCTTAGCAGACGCGCTCAACGCCCGGCGAGCAGCGCCTTGCCGCGCTCCACCGCCGCGCGCACCTGAGCCGGCGCGGTACCGCCGAAATGGTCGCGGGCGTTCACCGAGCCTTCCAGGGTCAGCACGGCGAAGACGTCCGCTTCGATCTGGTCGCTGAACTGGCGCAGTTCATCCAGGCTCATCTCGGCCAGGTCCTTGCCGGTCTGCACCCCGTGCTTGACCGCGTGCCCGACGATTTCGTGGCAGTCGCGGAACGGCAAGCCCTTGCGCACCAGGTAGTCGGCCAGGTCCGTGGCGGTGGAGAAACCGCGCAGCGCCGCTTCGCGCATCACGTCGGGGCGCGGGCGAATGGCCGGGACCATGTCGGCGAAGGCGCGCAAGCTGTCGCGCAGCGTGTCGGCGGCATCGAACAGCGGCTCCTTGTCCTCCTGGTTGTCCTTGTTGTAGGCCAGCGGCTGGCCCTTCATCAAGGTCAGCAATCCCATCAGTGCGCCGAACACTCGACCCGACTTGCCGCGCACCAGCTCCGGCACGTCGGGGTTTTTCTTTTGTGGCATGATCGAGCTGCCGGTGCAGAAACGGTCCGGCAGATCGACGAACTGGAACTGCGCGCTGGTCCAGAGCACCAGCTCTTCGGAAAAGCGCGACAGGTGCATCATGGCCAGCGAGGCCGCCGCGCAGAATTCGATGGCGAAGTCACGGTCCGAGACACCGTCCAGGGAATTACCGCCCACCGCGTCGAAGCCTAGCAACTGGGCGGTGAGTTCGCGGCGGATGGGGTAGGTGGTGCCGGCCAGTGCGGCCGAACCCAGGGGCATGCGATTGGTCCGCTTGCGACAGTCGACCAGCCGTTCGTAGTCGCGGCTGAGCATCTCGAACCAGGCCAGCAGGTGGTGGCCGAACGTTACCGGTTGCGCGGTCTGCAAATGGGTAAAACCCGGCATGATAGTACTGGCTTCACGCTCGGCCTGTTCCAGCAAACCCTGTTGCAGGCGCGTGATCTGCGCCAGGATCAGGTCGATTTCGTCGCGCAGCCACAGGCGGATATCGGTAGCGACCTGGTCGTTGCGCGAGCGTCCGGTGTGCAGCTTCTTGCCGGTGACGCCGATGCGGTCGGTCAGCCGTGCCTCGATGTTCATGTGCACGTCTTCCAGGTCGACCCGCCACTCAAAGGTGCCGGCCTCGATCTCGCCCTGGATCTGTTGCAGCCCGGCCACTATGTCATCGCGTTCGGTGGCACTGAGCACCCCGACCTCGGCCAGCATGCTCGCATGGGCGATGGAGCCCATGATGTCGTGGCGGTAAAGACGCTGGTCGAAGGACACCGACGCGGTAAAACGGGCGACAAAGGCGTCGACGGGTTCGCTGAAGCGGCCGCCCCAGGATTGGTTGGTCTGCTCAATGCTCATGGAATCGCTCGGCTGGTGCGCAAAATGGCGTGTAGGGCAGGCCGTCGCGGTCAACGGGCGGCATGCGGGCTGGGTACGTCGATAATAACAGGGCCGCTCGGCAAAATCGCCGCGCCACTGGACTACCCTGGCAGTGGGCCCGGTTGCAGGCAATGTCAGGCCCGTCACAGTTTTTCGCACCCGGCGACGCTTCAGCGCTCTATTTTGCCCGGCTGTAGCGCGTCGGCTTGCCGTTCGTCGGGTTCGCACCGACACTGGAGTGATGATAATCGACTGGTTCAAGACAAAAAGCGCCCCCGCGCCGAGCGACGATTTTTTCCTGCCGGAATTGTGCCTGCCAGAAACCCTGTTGAGCATGGTGGTGCTGGCCGAACTGCTGGTGCTGGTGCTGGTGCTGTCCGAGCCCATGCAGCCTGGCTTCAACTGGGTACGGTTGGCGCTGACTTCACTGTTCGTGCAGTGGATCGTGCTGCTCTCGGCGGCCTTGATGTGCCGCTTGAGGCCGCTGTTGCGGCGTATGAGCACGGCGCTGGCGGGGATCAGTGGCTGCGCGATAGTGGTCGGCCTGACCCTGGCCTGCACCGCGATGGCGGACTTCTTCCAATTGGGTGGGTCGCTGACGCGTGCGGGCGAGGTCAACCTCTACCTGCGCCACGCCCTGATCGCCCTGATTATGTCGGCACTGTTGCTGCGCTATTTTTATCTGCAGAGCCAGTGGCGGCAGCAGCAGCAGGCAGAGTTGCGCGCGCGCATCGAGTCCTTGCAGGCCCGGATTCGGCCGCACTTTCTCTTTAATAGCCTCAACAGCATCGCCAGCCTGGTGGTCAGCGACCCTTACAAGGCCGAGCAGGCGGTGTTGGACCTGTCGGACCTGTTTCGCGCCAGCCTGGCTAAACCCGGCAGCCTGGTGTCCTGGCACGATGAGCTGGAGCTGGCGCAACGTTACCTGTCCATCGAACGATATCGCCTGGGCGATCGTCTACAACTGGAGTGGCAGGTCGAGGGAGTACCGGCGGATTTGCCCATTCCACAACTGACCTTGCAGCCGTTGCTGGAAAACGCCTTGATTTACGGAATCCAGCCGCGTGTAGAAGGCGGCCTGGTGCAGATCGAAGCACATTACCGCAACGGGGTATTCGAACTGTGCGTCAGCAACCCTTATGACGAAAGCCTGGAACGGCAGCCCTCGCGGGGAACACAGCAGGCGCTGGTGAATATTGATGCGCGACTTGGGGCACTTTTCGGGCCACGAGCGAGTCTGAGCGTCAATCGCCGTGACGGACGGCACTTCACCTGTCTACGCTATCCTTGTACGCGACTCATGCAGGAAGCCCGAGCAATATGAATGTCCTGATCGTTGATGACGAACCCCTGGCCCGCGAGCGCTTGAGCCGTTTGCTCGGTGAGCTTGACGGGTACCGGGTGCTGGAGCCCAGCGCCACCAATGGCGAAGAGGCCCTGCAGCTGATCGACAGCCTTAAACCTGACGTGGTGCTGCTCGATATTCGCATGCCTGGCCTGGATGGCCTGCAGGTGGCCGCCAAGCTCTGCGAACGCGAAGCCCCGCCCGCGGTGATCTTCTGCACCGCTTACGATGAGTTCGCGGTGGAAGCCTTCCAGGTCAGCGCGGTGGGCTACCTGGTCAAGCCGGTGCGTCCGGAAGCCCTGATCGAGGCGCTGAAAAAAGCCGAGCGGCCCAACCGTGCGCAACTGGCTGCGTTGACCCGGCCTGTGCCGGACAGCAACGGCGGTCCGCGTAGCCATATCAGTGCTCGCACCCGCAAAGGCATCGAGTTGATCCCGCTCGATCAGGTGATTTTCTTCATCGCCGACCACAAGTACGTGACGCTGCGACATGAGGGCGGCGAAGTCCTGCTGGACGAGCCGCTCAAGGCCCTGGAAGACGAGTTCGGTGACAGGTTTGTGCGTATCCACCGTAATTCACTGGTCGCCCGTGAGCGCATCGAGCGCTTACAGCGCACCCCGCTGGGGCATTTTCAGCTGTTTCTCAAGGGCCTCAATGGTGATGCCCTGACCGTCAGCCGTCGGCATGTGGCCGGCGTGCGCAAGCTGATGCACAACTTGTAGCCGGCTTCCGGCGACATTCCCGACTTCCGTGCGCGGCCCCTGCCTGGCCGCGGCTACGCGCCGCGCTGAGGCTGCCGGTCCAAACTGCTATGATTCGCGGCAGTTCGTTCTCCGGAAATGTCCATGATTCGTGAAATCCGCATCGCCACCCGCAAGAGTGCCCTGGCCCTGTGGCAGGCTGAATACGTCAAGGCCCGCCTTGAACAGGCGCATCCGGGGTTGAGCGTCACCCTGGTGCCGATGGTGAGCCGTGGCGATAAACTGCTCGACTCGCCCCTGTCCAAAATCGGTGGCAAGGGCCTGTTCGTCAAAGAACTGGAAACCGCGCTGTTGCAGCACGAGGCGGATATCGCGGTGCATTCGATGAAGGATGTACCGATGGATTTCCCCGCCGGACTGGGGCTGTACTGCATCTGCGAACGTGAAGACCCACGGGATGCCTTTGTCTCCAATACGTTCGACAGCCTCGATGCGCTGCCTGCCGGCAGTGTCGTCGGCACCTCCAGCCTGCGCCGTCAGGCGCAGTTGCTGGCGCGACGACCCGACCTGCAGATTCGCTTCCTGCGCGGCAACGTCAATACCCGCTTGGCGAAGCTCGATGCCGGCGAATACGACGCGATTATCTTGGCCGCCGCCGGCCTGATTCGATTGGGTTTTAGCGCCCGTATCCGCAGTAGCCTTAGCGTGCAAGACAGCCTGCCGGCGGGGGGGCAGGGCGCGGTGGGCATCGAATGCCGCAGCGGCGACCCGGCGATCCATGCGCTGCTGGCGCCCTTGCACCATGCCGATACGGCGCTGCGGGTGAGCGCCGAGCGGGCGTTGAACAAGCGGCTCAACGGCGGCTGCCAGGTGCCTATCGCCTGTTATGCGGTGCTCGAAGGTGAGCAGCTCTGGTTGCGTGGCCTGGTTGGCCAACCGGATGGCGAGCGACTGTTGCGGGCCGAGTCGCGCGGCCCGGCAATCCAGGCCGAGGCCCTGGGCCAGGCCGTCGCCGAGATGCTGCTGAACCAGGGCGCCGAGGCCATCCTGCAGACCGTGTATGGCGAGGCGGGTCCGGCGTGAGCCACGGGCCAGCCGCTGGCTGGCGGCTGTTGCTGACCCGTCCCGCCGAAGAGAGCGCCGCCGTGCAGGCACAGCTCAGCGCTGCCGGCGTATTCAGCAGCGGCTTGCCATTGTTGACCATCGAGCCGCTGCCGCAGTGCGCGCAGCAGCGCGCCACTTTCACCGACCTGAAACGCTATTGCGCTGTAGTGGTAGTCAGCAAGCCCGCCGCCCGCCTGGGACTGGCGCGGCTCGCCGAGTACTGCTTGCCGCCCGTGGCCGGCCAGCCCTGGTTCAGTGTGGGCGCTGGCACCGCGCAGATACTCGCCGATGCTGGACTGAAGGTGTTCTATCCGCCCGCAGGGGATGACAGCGAAGCATTGCTGGCGCTGCCGGAGCTGGCGGCCGCGTTAGGGGTGCCAGCACCCCGGGTGTTGATCCTGCGGGGTGAGGGTGGCCGCGAAACCCTGGCCGAGCGCTTGCGCGGTCAAGGCGTGGTGGTCGACTATCTGTCACTCTATCGCCGTTCCTTGCCGCGCTATTGGCCGGGAGTGATCGAAGCGCGGGTTGCGGCGGAACGCCTGAACGGCCTGGTGGTCAGCAGTGGGCAGGGTTTCGAGCACCTGCGCCAGTTGGCGACCGCGGCCTGGCCGCAACTGGCCCGCCTGCCGTTGTTCGTACCAAGCCCCAGGGTGGCCGCGTTGGCTCGTGCCGCCGGCGCCCTGACTGTTGTGGATTGCCGTGGCGCCAGCGTCGCGGCTTTGCTGGCGGCCCTGGAGACCCGATCTCCTGCCGCCCCCTGATGCAAGGATGGATACGTGAGTGACGCAACTGCTGCCCCAGACGATGCCCTGCCCGACGTGCTTCTTCCACCCCCAACCCAGCCTCTAGCTGCCGCCGCGCCGCGCCGCGCTGGTCCGCTGGCCGTGCTGGCATTGCTGGTGGGCGGCGCTGGCGTCGCGCTGGCTGGCTGGGGCGTCTGGCAAGTGCAGGGCCTGCAAAGCCGCGAGCTGCAGCAGCGGGGTCGACTGGAGGCTATCCAGACGAGCTCCGAAGCGTTGAAAAACCGTGCTGACGGCCTTTCCAATACCCTGGCCGGCTTGCCGACGGCGCAGGCGCTGGACGAGCGCCAGCGCCTGCTGGCGACGTTGCAGGGCGAGCAGCAACGCCTGAGCCAACGCCTGGAGACTGTGCTCGGCGCCAGTCGCCAGGTGTGGCGCCTGGCCGAAGCGGAGCATTTGCTGCGCCTGGCCAGCCTGCGCCTGTCGGCGCTACAGGACATCGGCAGTGCCCGTGCCCTGGTGCAGGGCGCGGATGAAATCCTCCAGGCCGAGGATGATCCGGCGGCCTTTGCCGCGCGCGAACAATTGGCGAAAGCTCTGCAAGCCTTGCGCAGCGTAGCCCAGCCCGATCGTACCGGGCTCTTTCTGCAACTCGGTGCCCTGCGTGAGCAGGTGAGGCAGCTCAATAGCCTGAACCCGACTTTCGTTGCCTCGGACGATACAGCCCCGTTGGCCAGCGATGGCCGCTGGACCGCCTGGTGGAAACAGCTTTCCCGCTTTGTGCGCATCGACTTCGATGCCGAACAGGACATTCGCCCGCTGTTGGCGGGCCAGAGTCTGACCCAGGTCCGCCTGGCCCTTAGCCTGGCGCTGGAGCAAGCCCAGTGGGCGGCCCTGAATGGCGAGGCGGCCGTCTTTCGCCAGGCATTGGCCCAGGCGCACGACATCCTGGCAGCTCATTTCAGCCAGGACAATCCGCAGCGCAAGCTCCTCGAGACGCGCCTGAACGAACTGGGCGAGTTGCCGGTCGCGGTGGTGACGCCCGATCTTGGACCGGCCTTGAGTGCGCTGCAGGCCTACCTGGCACAACGTCAATCGGCGGTCAGCGCGGCACAAGCCGAAGGGCAACCGCAACCGGATGACGCCGAGCTGGAAGGGGCGCTTCCATGATGCGCGCCTTCCTGATCTGCCTGATGGTCATTGCGCTCAGTGCCCTGCTGGGGCTGGCCATTGCCGAACAGGCCGGCTACGTACTGATCGCTTACAAGGGGTTTCGCTACGAATCCAGTCTGTGGGCGACCCTGGCCCTGCTGGTGGCGGCCTGGCTGATCTATCGCGGTCTGCGCCTGGCGGCGCGCCTGCTCGGGTTGTCCGGCGCGGTGGTCAACCCCTGGTCGCGGCACCATCGCAACCGCCGGGTGCGCCTGGCGGCCCGCCGCGGTCAGATCGACCTGGCCGAAGGGCAGTGGGCGCAGGCGCTGCGCCACCTGCGCCGCGCGGCCGCGGTGGATCCACAGCCGCTGGTGCATTACCTGGGGGCGGCGCGTGCCGCCAGCGAACTGGGCGACTTCGAGCAAAGCGACCAGCTGCTGCAGCAGGCCCAGGAGCATGAGCCCGGCGCCAGGGTGGCGGTCGGCCTGACCCGGGCCCAACTGCAGATCGCGCGCGGCCAGTACCCCGAGGCGTTGTCGACCGTGCAGGAACTGCACCGGCTGCAGCCGCGCCAACAGTATGTGCTTCAGTTGCTGCAACAGCTGTACGTGCAACTGCGGGATTGGCCGGCGCTCTGCCAGTTGCTGCCAGCATTGCGTAAACAGCGGGTGCTCGATGAAGACCAGTTGCAACAACTGGAGCGCGGGGCTTGGGCGGCATCGCTGCAGCAGGCCGGACAACAGGGCCTGAACCAGGGCGAGACCGCGTTGCAGCCGCTGACGCAGCAATGGAGTCAGTTACCGGCAGCGCTGCGTCAGGAGGCCGATTTGGTGCTGCCCTATGCCGAACAGCTGCGGGTATTGGGGGCGTCGGAGCAGGCCGAAGATGTCTTACGTGCGGCCATCAAACGGCATTATGACCCGCGCCTGGTCTATCTGTATGGACAAGTCCGCGGGCGTGATCCGGCCCGCCAACTGCAGGCGGCGGAGGGGTGGCTGAAGGGCCGGCCGCACGACGCGGTGCTGTTGCTCAGCCTTGGACGTCTATGCTTGAACAGCCAGCTGTGGGGCAAAGCGCGTGAGTATTTCGAGGCGAGCCTGAGTCAGGGCCCGAGCGCGGAGGCCTGCGGCGAATTGGCGCGTCTGCTGGCCCAGCTCGGCGAGATGCAGCGTAGCAATCAGTTGTTCCAGGAGGGCTTGCAGTTGCTCAATCAAGCCTTGCCCAATACGCCGCGGAAAGCGATCCAGCCGGTGTAAGCGGGTGTTCGGTGGAGCGGCGCGCTGAGCCATGGGGCTCGCCGTTCGCGCTGACGCCGTTGGCGTACCCTGCGGCGGACACTGGCCTGCGACGGCTGCTGGCAGATGGCCGGTTGTCGATGCCGGACGACCGTCCGCCGCCGGTGCGGCGTGCGCCTTGAAAGGCGCGGGTGCTTTCCACTACCGTAGCGGACTTTCCTTGCCTCCTCCGGAGCCGTTATGTCGCTGGCCAGTCCGCGTTCCCTGTTTTTCCTCGGTTTCCTTGCCTGTGTCGGGCTCATGGCGGTCGGGTTTTACCTGCAGTATGAATTGGGGCTCGAGCCCTGCCCGCTGTGCATGGTCCAACGAGTCTTTTTTGTCGCCTTCGGCTTGGTCTGCCTGATCGCCGCGGTGCACGGCCCGGCGCGGGGTGGTCGCCGGGCCTATTCGGTCGTGGCGTTGCTGATGGCGGCCTGCGGTGCCGCCACGGCCGGGCGCCAGGTCTGGTTGATGACGGTGCCGGCCGACCAGTTGCCCTCGTGTCTGCCAGGTCTGGAGTACATGCTGCAATCCGGCCAGCCCTGGATGCAGATCATCGGCACCATCCTGCACGGCTCCGCCGATTGCACCGAGGTGAAGTGGACGTTCATGAGCATGAGCATTCCCGAGTGGAGCCTGTTGGCCTTCTGTGGCATGGCGGTGTTCGCACTGTTCCAACTGCTGCGCCGCGGTTGAGTTCGTGAGCCTGCCGCGCCTGTTGGCGGCCCTGCTGCTGGCGCTGCTGGGGGGCTGCAGCGGGCCAGCCATCGAGGATTACGCCGAGCAGCAGCCGCGCCTGGAACTGGCGGAGTTCTTCGAGGGTGAGTTGCAGGCCTGGGGCATGTTCCAGAATCGCTCCGGTGCAGTGGTCAAACGTTTCAAGGTGGCCATGCAAGGCACTTGGGAGGGTGACACCGGGGTGCTTGACGAGCGTTTCACCTACAGCGATGGCAGTATCGAGCGCCGCGTCTGGACCCTCAAACGCCAGGCCGATGGGACCTGGCGCGGTACTGCCGACGATGTGGTGGGTGAGGCCATCGGCGAGGTGGCGGGCAATACCCTGCATTGGCGCTACCAGTTGAACCTCAAGGTTGACGACGCGGTTTATCGGGTCGACTTCGATGACTGGATGTATCTGCTGGACGAGGGCGTTATGCTCAACCGCGCCCGGATGTCGAAATGGGGCATTGACCTGGGCCAGGTTACCCTGACGTTCAGCAAGCCTGGACGCCCGGCACGCAGCGATTAAACGCCCGTATGAAATTTTTCCCCGGGTCGCCTTGATGGCGATGCCGGGCGGGCATAATCTGGCCCGCATGTATCGCCGGAAAATTGCCGTTTCGGCAGTACCTTCCCCGATCACGCACCCACACGAATCCGCTTGCCACGGACGCATAAACGGCATTATCGATAAGGGAAGTGAGCATCATGCTTGAGAGTTGTCAGAATGCCCAAGAGCGTTGGGGTGGCGTCCACCAGCTGATTGACCGCTGGCTACAGGAGCGCCATGAGCTGGTTCATGCCTATGACCTGCTCAACGACTCGGCGAGCGCCCCGGCGGCCTCCACGCCGGAATTGCAGCGGTTTTGCGAAATCTTGCTCGACTACGTATCCGCGGGCCATTTCGAGGTGTACGAGCAACTCACCAGTGAAGCCAAGGCGTTTGGCGATCAGCGAGGGCTTGAGCTGGCCAAGCAGATCTACCCGCGCATCGAAGCCATCACTGAAGTGGCGCTGGCGTTCAATGACCGCTGCGATCAGGTCGAGGGTCGCGACAGTGTGTCATTGGGCGTTGAGCTCAAACGTCTGGGTCAATTGTTGCACGAACGTTTCGAGCTGGAAGATTGCCTGATCGAAGTGCTGCACAACGCTCATAAACAGGCTGCAGTCGCCGCGCTTTAAGCGTTTGTACGCGGTGCCTGTGCGGGTGTCCGCCAGATACATCGAGTCACGCCAGCTCGACATTCCGCACCGTATCCGCGTGTAACAGGCTCCAGGTCGATTCGCTGCGCGGGGGCCGCTTCACGCTCGTGGGTCGTAGGATGGGTGGAGCGTAGCGATACCCATCTGCAAGGTTTCTGGTTCACGGGTTCATCGATAAATCCGCGTCCGTCCCAGGCTTTGGAGACTATTGGCATCCGTGTAACCCCGCATTTTTTGTTGACGGCTACCCCGTCAACCGCCAAACGGCCAGGCCAGGCCGAACCGCTGTCATCGGACTGGGCGGTCCTTTGCTGCCTGGCGTCCTGTCGACGCACAGGCAGTGGTCAGTTTTTAGCCAATGCGCGCTGATAACCAGGCTGGCGACCAGCGGGGCAGGGGGCTAGTATGCTTGCAACCCATTGTCCGTCAGGAGACGCCGTATGCCGGTCAAAAAGAAAGCCGTCAGCACCCCGCTGCACCTGCTTCAGCAGCTGTCCCACAGTCTGCTTGAACACTTGGAGAACGCCTGTTCCCAGGCCCAGGCCGAAGCCGAGAAGATGCTGGCCAAGCTTGAGAAGCAGCGCGGCAAGACCCAGCAAAAACTGCACAAGGTCCGCGCCCGCGTGCAGGATGCGGCCCTCGCAGGCAAGGCCAAGGCACAGCAAAAGGCCAAGCAGGCATTGGCCGAGCTGGACCAGTTGCTCGATGACCTGCAGGAGCGCCAGGCCGAAACCCGCGCGTATATTGTCCAGCTCAAGCGTGATGCCCAGGACAGCCTGAAACTGGCCGAGGGTGTGGTCAAGGTGAAGGACGCCGCGGCTAAGGCGTTGCATCTTCGCCAGAACAGGTCCGTGACGGCTCAAGCGGCCGTGGCGTCAAAAGCGCCGGCCACCAAGGCGGTGAGCAAGTCCGCTGCGCCGGCCAGCAAGTCGAGCGTGGCCGCCAAGTCGCCGGCAACTTCGCCAGCCAAGGCGGTGAAGGCTCCGGCCAAGGCCGCGGCTCAGGCTAAAAGAACTACCGTCAGCACGTCGGGTACGGCGTCCAAGGTGGCTGCCGCTGCCGCGGTCAAATCCGCCGCCAAGGCACCGAGTAAGGCCCCCGCCAAACCTGCGGCACTGACCGCTCAAGTCAAGAAACCCGCGGTCGGCAAGCCGAGCGCTGTGTCGAAGGCACCGGCAGCCGCCGCCACCAAACCGGCGGCCAAAGCGGTGAGCAAGGCTCCGGCCAAGCCCGCTGTACCGGTCGCTCAGGCCAAAAAGCCGACGGCTAGCAAATCCGGTGCGGCGTCCAAGGTGTCGACGGTCGTCGTTGCCAAGCCCGCGGCCAAGTCGACTGCCGCTGCGGCATCGGTTAAAAAGCCGGCGGCCAGCAAACCGAAGGCTGTCGTAAAACCCACCGTGAACGCCGAGAAGCCCGCTGCAACCGCGGGCGAGCCATCCGCCGCGCTCGTTCCGAGTGCTCCAGGCTCCACGCGTTAGACTGCAGCTGCTGCGACGCGCACTAGCTCCAGTGCGTCGCGGTTTCCCTTCAGGTTGTGCAGCCAGCTACCGCCCAGCGGCGTCACGCTCTCCTTGCCCCACGTCCGGCTGACTGCGTCCAGGCGCTGCAGCAACTGCTGTTCGGCCGCAAGTTCCAGCTGTTTCACCTGCTCGCGGAGCTGGCCCAGTGAGGGGTCGTCGAGGGCTGGCGCGCGCCAGTGCTGGCGTAGCTGGCGCAAGGGCCGTATCACCTCCTCTTGCCAGGGTTCTGCCACGGCCTGGAGCGTCTCCAGGTACTCCACACCGCAGGGTACGCCGTGCCGCTCGAGCCAGGCACAGCACAACAACAGGCAAACGTCCTGCCCTTCTGCTTGCAGTTGCAAGCAGGCGTCCTCGACCCCCGGTTGGGCGTAGAGGCGTTGGGCGAAGCGCCAAAGGTCGGTCGACATGGTGCTATCCGGGCGATTGGTGGGCGAAGCTGGTAGACTCCGCCGCCATTATGATTCGAATTCAAAACCTCACTTTACAGCGTGGCCCTCAGCGTCTGCTAGAAGACGCCGAGCTGACCCTGCACCCCGGCCAAAAAGCCGGGCTGATCGGCGCCAATGGTGCCGGCAAATCCACCCTGTTCGCCCTGCTGCTTGGCCAGCTGACGCCGGACGCCGGCGATTGCCTGCTGCCCGCCGATTGGCGGATCGCCCATATGCGCCAGGAAATCGAGACCCTTGACCGGGTGGCGGTGGACTACGTGCTCGATGGCGACCTGCGGCTGCGCCAGGTACAGGTCGCGCTGGCCGCGGCCGAGGCCGCTCAGGACGGGGATGCCCAGGCGCGCCTGCATGCCGAGCTGGACAGTGCCGATGGCTACAGTGCCGACGCCCGGGCGCGCAAGCTGCTGGCGGGCCTGGGGTTCACCAACGAGCAGATGGACAAGCCGGTGGGGGATTTTTCCGGTGGTTGGCGTATGCGCCTGAACCTGGCCCAGGCCTTGATGTGCCCTTCGGACCTGCTGTTGCTCGACGAGCCGACCAACCACCTGGACCTCGACGCGATCCTCTGGCTGGAAGACTGGCTCAAGGGCTACCCCGGCACCCTGCTGCTGATCTCCCACGACCGTGATTTCCTCGACGCGGTGGTCGACCATATCGGCCACTTCGAGCAGCGCAAGCTGACGCTTTACCGCGGCGGCTATTCGGCGTTCGAGCGTACCCGCGCCGAACGCATGGCGCAGCAGCAGCAGGCGTACGAGAAGCAGCAGGCGCAGCGCGCCCATATGGAAAAGTACATCGCCCGCTTCAAGGCACAGGCGACCAAGGCCCGCCAGGCGCAGAGCCGGATCAAGGCCCTGGAACGGATGGAGGAGCTGTCCGCTGCCCACGTGGACTCACCCTTCGATTTTACCTTTCGCGAATCGGACAAGATTTCCAGCCCCTTGCTGGACCTGACCGAGGGCCGTCTTGGCTATGGCGAGCGGGCCGTGTTGCAGAAGGTCAAGCTGCAGTTGGCGCCCGGGGCGCGGATCGGCCTGCTCGGCCCCAATGGCGCCGGCAAGTCGACCCTGATCAAGACCTTGTCCGGCGAGTTGCAGCCCTTGGGCGGGCGCCTGGTCCGCGGTGAAAACCTGGTGGTGGGCTATTTCGCCCAGCACCAGCTGGACTCGCTGGATGCCAAGGCCAGTCCCTTGTTGCATTTGCAGCGGCTGGCGCCGACCGAGCGCGAGCAGACCCTGCGCGACTTTCTCGGTGGCTTCGATTTCCGCGGGCCACGCCTGGATGAGCCGGTGCTGAATTTCTCCGGCGGCGAAAAGGCCCGCCTGGCCTTGGCCCTGATCGCCTGGGGTAAACCCAACCTGTTGCTGCTGGATGAGCCAACCAACCACCTCGACCTGGAAATGCGCCTGGCGCTGACCATGGCGTTGCAGGAATTCGCCGGCGCGGTGCTGGTGGTTTCCCACGATAGGCACCTGCTCAAGAGCACCACCGATGAATTCCTCCTGGTCGCCGACGGGGTTATCCAGGAGTTCGACGGCGACCTGGACGATTACGCCCGTTGGCTGGTCGATTACCGGGCGCGTCAGGTGCCCGCCACCGCGGGTGGTCCGGCGGCCGACAAACCGGATAAAAAAGCCCAGCGCCAGGCCGCGGCGGTGCTGCGCCAGCAACTGGCGCCGCACAAGCGGGCGGCGGACAAACTCGAACAGGAGCTGGGTACCCTGCACACCCAGCTGGCCAAGGTCGAGGCGAAGCTGGGCGACAGCGCTATCTACGAAGCGGCGCGCAAGGACGAATTGCGCGAGCAGTTGGCCGAGCAGGCGCGCCTGAAGGTGCGTGAAGGCGAGCTGGAAGAAGCCTGGATGCTAGCCCTGGAAACGCTCGAGCAGATGCAGCAGGAGCTGGAAGCGCTGTCGTAACGCCGCCGTGCAGCCTTGGCCTGCTGCAGGTCTTCGCGCGCGACCGGGCCCGGTTGGGCGCTCTACGGCGTTACTCGTCGCTTACTTGGAATGAGCAAACCCCGCGACTTGTGCCCAGCCTGGCGCATAGGGTCTAGAGGCCCTAGGCAGTCCGACGAGCGAGCTGTAGGCTAGGGCCTGGTTCTTCGTACCCGAGGTGATGGGCATGACACTGGAAACTTGGTTGGCATTCTTCCTGGCGTGCTGGGTTATCAGCCTGTCGCCCGGGGCCGGCGCTATTGCCTCCATGTCCAGCGGGCTCCAGTACGGCTTCTGGCGCGGCTACTGGAATGCCCTGGGCCTGCAGCTCGGCCTGGCCTTGCAGATTGCCGTGGTGGCGGCCGGTGTTGGCGCCATTCTCTCCACCTCCGCGCTGGCCTTCAGCCTGATCAAATGGTTCGGTGTGGCCTACCTGGTCTACCTGGCGGTACGCCAGTGGCAGGCGCTGCCCACCGACCTGGCCGCGGATGCCGCCGAGCGGCCACTGGGTCGTCCGCTGACGCTGGTGCTGCGGGGCTTCCTGGTCAACGCCAGCAACCCCAAGGCGGTGGTATTTATGTTGGCGGTGCTGCCGCAATTCATCGACCCGCTGCGGCCGCTGTTGCAGCAGTACCTGACCATAGGCGTCACCATGGTGGCGGTCGACCTGATCGTCATGGCTGGTTACACCGGGTTGGCGTCGAAGGTGTTGCGGGTACTGCGTGAGCCCCACCAGCAACGGTTGATGAACCGCACCTTCGCCGGTCTTTTTATCGGCGCGGCCGCGCTGCTGGCCTCGGTACGCCGTGCAGCGGCGTGAGCCAGTCGAGGCGCTGGACGTGATACGGCGCCACGACAGCGCGGTGGCGACGGGCTAGGCTGCGGTTTCTCGTGCAGTGGAGTCGTCGCATGCCTTCGTCCCCGATTACCCCCGACCAATACACTGATGCCTCTGAGCTAGGCCTCGCCGCGGTAAGTCACCCGCCCCTGGAGCGGATGCTTACGGCCCTCTGTCGTGAGCGGGCCGTGCGTCAGGCCTATCTGGCGGCAGTGCAGGACCCGGCGCAAGGGCCGAAGCCGCGCTTGCTGCTGGCCCTGGCCGGGGCCGATCAGGCGGCGCGGCAGCGCCTGGCCGAGCAGGTCTCCGACTGGCTTCCCGCCGGCCTGGCACTGGACCTGATTGAACTGGCGGACGACAGCCTGTCCGTCGCCATCAGGGCCCAATGCGTGCCCTTCCATCGTCTCTAGGGTCTGGTCCCATAAAAAAAGCGACCCGAGGGTCGCTTCGTCTGGCGAGGCCGGTCAGCGCAGGATTTTCGCCGGCTCGTCCGGCGGCAGGTTACTGCGTGCCGGGCTGCCGCCGTCATCCAGGCGCTGGCTGTCGATGCCCAGCAACTGCTCCTGCAGCTGACGGCTGACGTCCAGGCCGAGGGCCTTGGACACGTCGCGGATGACCCGGCCACGGTTGGGGGTGACACGCACGTCATTGCCGTTGACCAGCTTGACGTCCTGAGCTTCGCCCATGGCGGTGAACGCCGAGGTGACGGCGTAGGTCTTGGTGTTGATCAGGCTGAAATCCGCCACCAGGGTCAGGCCCAGCACCTTGGAGTAGCTGTCGGTGTTGCCGATATCGTTGATGTCCGAGCGGAAGTCGACATCCGACACCGTGCCGAACAGCACAAAGTCAGCGCCCTTGAAATGGCCCTGCTTGATCCGGGCGATAACGTCGTACAGCCCTTCGTTTTTCTTGGCGGTGTAGGGCGTGCCCTGGATCAGCTGGAACAGTTTGGACTTGATGATCTCGCCCTTGAGGTCTCCGGTGAATTTGCGCAACTCTCCGCGCTCGATATAGCTGTAGGTGCCCTCTTCCTCTTTATAACTGGCTGAAGAGTTCCCTGCGTAGCCACTGTTCTGGGTCTGGCTGTTGGCGGAAACCTCGTGAAAATACTCACGCACGCGTTCCTCGTAGGCGAGGTCGCTGACCGCCACCTTGGGCGCGGGGGCGGCTTGAGCCCCCAGCGCGAAGGCCAGGCCGAAGATACCGATCCAGGTCCGCATGTTCATCGCTCCGTGGTTTTGCGAATTTCTTTTTCGTCCATCCATTCGGCCAGGCCGCTTTCGACATCGATCAGCTGCAGGCTGAATTTGTAGAACACGTCCTTGTAGTCTTCGCTGCGTTTGACGATCGAGCTGATCGAGCCTTCCAGGCGGTACTTGGCGGCGATCATGTTGCCGGTCTTGTTGACGGTGGAATCCTTGTACAGACCGCTCTGGTTCTGCAGCTTGAGCTGGTCGACCTGGCTCTGCATGTCGGCGTTGTCGCTGGCGAAGCGCGCGGTACCGGTTTTCATCAACTGGGTCTTGATCGAGGTGGTGATCTCGCGGGTGTCGATGTATTCGCTGGTCTTGTTCTTCACGTCGTAGACCTGCACCACCGGGCGGCCCTGCAGAATGCCGGACTGCGCGAGGGAGCGGGTCATGGACTCGGCGATCATCTGCAGGTCGGTGGAGCCGAACTCATTGGTGACCAGCTCGACAGCCTTGCTGTCGCCGTAGCTGGTGTCCGAGCCGCCGACCACCGGCGAGTTGTTGGCACACCCGCTGGCCACGAGTGCGACGGCAGCGAGGAGGGAGATGCGGGCGAGCAGCATAGGTTTTCTCTCGGCAAGAGTGGGTGAGTTACGGCGTTTTGACTTCAAGACGGAAGTCGGTGGCTTGCGGCAGCGGTGCGATCGTCGGCAGGTAGCTGGTCTGACTGCCATACAGGGTCAGGCTTTTCCAGCTCTCCTCCGAGCCGACCGGGAAGCCGTCGTTGCCCAGCCAGGCAAAGCGATAATACATCGACTGATTGCTGCTGCTGGTGTTGATCAATTGGACTTTGACGGTGAGAAAGCCATTTTCGCGGGCGACCCGCATGGCGCCCACTTCGATGTCGTCCATGTCGCCCAAGGTGACCACCTTGCTGGCGGCGCTGCCCGGAGCCGGCGGCGGTGTCGAGCAGCCCGCGAGCAAGGCAATGGCCAGGGCGGCGATGAGTGTGCGGTACATGGCAGTACTCCGTTTAAGGTTGGGCGGCATCGGCCAGTGCCTGGCCGACCACGGGGGGGGTGACACGGGTAGCGTTGCCGCTGGCGAACACCTGGGTGCCAACCACGCGCAAGGGAATGACCTGGAACTTGTCCTTGATGGTGATTTCGACTTCGGTCACCCCGTAGACCGCTGGCAAGCTCAGGCGATGGGTGCCTTTGCTCAGGTTCAGGCGCGCGACCTGGATATTGTCAGGCAGGGTGCGCCAGGTGCGTTCGTCGGCACCCTCGGTAATCGCCGAGGCGATTCCCAGGGCCAGTCCGGCCCAGGGATTTTCTTCATTGAGCTGCTTCTGCGCCACGGCGCGGGTGGCCGCGCGCAAGGTGGTACGCAGGATAATGCCCGGCATGTCGTCACGCAGCGCCCGTCGCGACATCGCGTCGATGCTGCTCAGCTCGGTCAGCTCCAGCGTTCTGCCGTCGAGTTCCACGCTGGAGAAGCTCGGCGTGCTAGTGTCCGGGGTCATCAGCGGGAACGACAGCGGCGCGATGATCAGACCGTCATTGGTGGGTATCGGCAGGGGAATGCGCAGTGAGTTGCGGGCGGGCGCCAGGCCCGTCTGCACCACCAGCAAAACGTCGCTGTCAGCGATCTTTTTACCCTTGATCGGACGATCCAGGTTCAGCAGCGCCTGCTCCAGCAGCGGCGTGTCTGGGCGAAGCTCGATCGCCTTGCGGTAACCGGGCGCAGCCAGGCCTTTTTCGCCCAGGGCTTCGTAGACGAAGCCGGACAAATAATGGCTGAAGGCGCTCTGGTAGCTGTTTTTCAGGCCAGTAACTTCCGGATCGTTCAAGGCTTCCACCGGGTAACCCTGCAGGTCCTTGTACTCGGTGGTGACGCCCTGTTCCTCAGCCTCTTGTTCCTGATCGAGGTACTGCTTGTCACGCAGCTCGGCAATCAGGGCTTCACGCTCATGGGTCTTCTTGATCTCGGTGCGCGCGCTGTCAAAGTCATGGAGCGCCACGTCGTTCAAGGCCATCTGGGTGGTTAGCATGACTTTTTCGTAGTCGTAGCCTTCGTAACGGCGAACCTTGTCGTTGATCAGAAAACTGCCCACCTCACCCAGGTATTTGTTCGGATCGGCCTTGACCGCCTCCTCCCAGGCATAGATGACCTGGTCGGCCTCCCTCCAGGCCACCTGGCTACCGGTCAGGTCACCCTTGGCGCGCAGCAGCTCGCCTTTCTCGAAGTAATACAGCAGGTCCTTGTCGGCCGAGCTGTTGTTCTTCTCCAGCAGGGCCAGGGCACCCTCGACATTGCCACTGCCCAGCTGTTGGCTGGTTTCACTGAGCTCGGTCTCATAACTGCGAAAGGTCGAGCAGCCGCTGGCTTGCACGCACGCGATCGTCACCAAGGCCCATACAACACGAGGGGTCATGCAGAATTCCTTCAAGGGTCTGTTTAGGGCTGGCCGAGCTGATCATCGGAGTCAAGGGTGGGGCACGGGTGGGCCGCCCGATGGCCTTGAACACAGATCGCCTGACGCCCGAAAAGCCGCCCGATTATAGGCCTAAGGCCTGGTTGGAAGCTGGGCTTCATTACGCTTTTTACACCTCATTGCGCGAATACTGTTTCGGCCTCTCGCCAGGGGGTAGCTTGGCCGTCCCAGGCGATGAACTGGCCCGATCTGCGGCGCCCGGCTGATCCAGTGTGGTCAATGGAGCATGGGCCGCGGATGCCAGGGTAAACAGCACGGGCACGCAGACTTGGAGCAGCTGACAGTGGTGGCTGGATGCAGCGCCACAGGGTTGAGTCGGGCCGGCTCAATGCTGGCGGTGTACAGCAACTGGTCCGCGGGGCCTGGTTGGCGCGGTAGTTGGACCAGCCCCTCAGGCGGTTGTCGCCGATCGAGCCGACGCGGGCCGAGAGTGCCACAGAGCAGTATCCGTGCCGGATCCTCCAGTTGCTTCCCGCGCGCGCGGTCACGGCAGAGGGTGGTTGCGACAAAACGCCGCGACCCCGTCAGTCATTGAAACTTGAGGAAAATCGTTAGGGCGGTAACAATTTGATTCAATTTATCGTATTGGGATGCATTCGTGATGCGCGCTTTCAGCTGTTACCTGCGCGGGCTGTTGTTCGGCTTGCTGTCGTTGTGCAGCTTGGTCGCGTTGGCCGGGCCTGTCGAGGACCCCGGCCAGGTGCCTGCAATTACCCCGGATCCCGCGCGGGGCGCGCCGCTGTATGCCCAGCACTGCAGTGTCTGTCATGGTGTTGAAGGCGCCGGTGACGGCCCGGCGGGAGTCGGCCTGACACCGCCACCCGCCAACCTGCGTGACCAGGCGCGCCTGGATCGGCTGAGTCTATTCAATCTCTTCAGCACTATTGGCCAGGGTATCGACGGCACCGACATGGTCGCCTACGCCGATCAACTGGACGAACGCCAGCGCTGGGATCTGACGGCCTATATTGCCGGCCTTGGCGTCGCGGTGTCGCCCGTGGGACCGACCTTTACCCGGGCGCAGTTGGCCGGCTCGACCCCGCTCCAGGTTGCCGCGCAGCTGGGCGATTCGGCGGCGGCCGGTTTTCGCGTCCAGCGTGCGCGACCGCCAGTGGAGCAGCGCGCACCACGACAACTGATCGGCTACACCGCCAGCACCCTGGAGCGGAGCCTGCAGGCCTACCGCGTGGGCGAGCCGGAGCAGGCCTACGACCTGGCGGTGGGGGCCTATCTGGAAGGCTTCGAACTGGTCGAAAGTGCGTTGGACAATCTCGACACGGTCCAGCGCAAGGCCACCGAGCAGACGCTTATGGCCTATCGACAGGGGCTGCAGGATGGGGTGTCCGTCGAGGAGGCGGCGCGTCGCCTGGCGACCGCCCAGGCGCAGCTGCAGCACTCGGCCCAGTTGCTCGACGCGGGTGGGCTGTCGGCATCGCTGAGCTTTGTTTCAAGCCTGTTGATTCTGTTGCGCGAAGGGCTGGAGGCAATCCTGGTGCTGGCGGCGATCCTGGCATTCCTGCGCAACACCGGGCAGGCGCAGGCGGCGCGCAGTGTGCACGTCGGCTGGTTGCTGGCGCTGCTGGCCGGGGTACTGACTTGGGCGTTGGCGGCGTACCTGATCGAGGTCAGTGGCGCCCAGCGTGAGTTGCTGGAGGGCATGACAGCCCTGTTCGCCAGCGTCATGGTGCTCTGGCTCGGGGTGTGGATGCATGATCGGCGCCATGCGGCAGCCTGGCAGTCGCAGATCAAGGGCCATTTGCTGGGCGGCGGCGGTCGCTTCGGTTTTGCCGTACTGGCCTTTTTCTCGGTCTATCGCGAGCTGTTCGAGGTCATTCTGTTTTATGAAACCCTCTGGTTGCAGGCGGGACCGGCCGCCCACGGCATGGTACTGGCGGGAGCGGCGACGGCCCTGGTGCTGCTGGTGGGGCTGGCCTGGGTCATCCTGCGCGGTTCGCGCCGAGTGCCGTTGGCGTTGTTCTTCCAGGCCAATGCGGCGCTGCTCTGCGTGCTGTCGGTGGTGTTCGCCGGACACGGAATAGCCGCCCTGCAGGAAGCCGGGGTGTTGGGCACACGGCCCGTGGCGTTCTTCGAGTTCGACTGGTTGGGCATCCACGCCGACGCCTATGGCTTGGCCGCCCAGGGCGCCGCCATGGCCGCCATCGTGCTGTTGTACGGACGCAGCTGGCGAGCCGAGCGCCGTCGCGTCGCGCAGCTGGCCGGTTAAGCGCGGCAGGGCTGCCGGGAGCGGCCGGTTCGGCGATACTGACGGCCGTTCTGGCGCGCGCCGCCGTGGAGACAGTCGTGATACGTGTATGGATCGATGCCGATGCCTGCCCCCGGGCGGCCAAAGACCAGGTGATCAAGTTCGCCCTCAAGCGCCGCTTCGAGGTCTGCCTGGTAGCCGGGCAGGCGCAGCTCAAGCCGGCGTTCGCCTGTGTGCGGCTGATCGTGGTGCCCAGCGGCCCGGACGCGGCCGACGATTACCTGGTCGAGCATGCCGTGCCGGGCGAATTGGTGATTTGCAGCGACGTGCCGCTGGCCGACCGGCTGGTGAAGAAGGGCGTGGCGGCGCTCGATCCGCGCGGCCAGGAATTCGACGCGGGCAACATGGGGCAGCGCTTGGCCGTGCGCAACCTGTTCACCGACCTGCGTGAGCAGGGTCAACACAGCGGCGGTCAGGGAGCCTATGGCGACCGCGAAAAACAGGCCTTCGCCAACGCCCTGGACCGGATTTTGACGCGCCTGTCCCGTTGAGCCTGGCTCAGCCGCCGAGCTAGCCGCACAGGTAGGTGCCAGTGCCCACCGCTACCAGGGTGCCGTCGTCGGCATGCAGTTCGGAACGCACCACCGCGACCTTGTTGCCCGAGCGCAGCAGCACCGCCTGGGCGATAAAATGCTGGCCGCGGCCGGGCCGCAGGTAGTCCACACGCAGGTCGATGGTGCCCAGTTTCGACAGCTTGGCCATGCGTTCGGCCGTGGGCAGCTGGCGATGCCGCTCGAAGGCCCCGATCAGCGCCATGGCCCCGCCGGCGACGTCCAGCAGCGTGGCTATGACACCGCCATGCAGGATGCCGTGGACGAAGTTGCCGATCAGTTCATCCTTCATCGGCAGGCTCATGCGCACCCGCGCCAGCGACAGTTCGTCGAGCTGGATGCCCAGCACCTGGTTGAAGGGAATGCGCTGGAAAAATTCGCTGACCGCCTGCTGCAGTTCGGCAGTCAGTTCAAAGGGCGACTCGGACATGGTGGGTACTTCTCAGGTGGAAGGCCCCAGCCTGCCTGAGCCCCGCCGGGCATGCCAGGGGCATGGCGGGAGCGGCCCGCACAGTGGCGCAATTGGCCTGGCGGGTACGGGTTCAATGGGGGTGGGCGGTCAGCTCGAGGACCCGATCGACCAATTTATTGATGCCCGAAGCCGCCTCGCTGAGCGACTGGGCCAGCATATAAGCTGGGGTCGTCACCAACTTGCGCGCCGTGTCCTCGACGATCTCACTGACCTCACAGACCTCGTGGTTGGCGGCCATCTTGCCCAGTTCGGCGCTGGTGCTGGCATCGTTGCCAACGGTGCAGGTCACGCCTGGCCCGTAGATGCTGGGCGCCAATACCGGTGCAATGCAGATCAACCCTATGGGTTTGCCGGCCTGGGCAAAGGCCTTGGCGAACGCCAGCACGTCGGCTTGGACCTGGCAGTTGGCACCGCCGGTGGCGAAGTCGGAGAGGTTCTTCGCCACGCCAAAGCCGCCGGGGACGATCAGCGCATCGAATTCCTCGACGCGGGCCCCGAGCAGGTCCTTGACCTGGCCGCGTACCACGCGCGCCGACTCCACCAGCACGTTGCGCGACTCGTTCACTTCGTCGCCGGTGTAATGGTCCACCACGTGCAATTGCGGCACGTTTGGCGCGAAGCACTGCACCTGGGCGCCACGCTGGTCGAGGCGCAACAGGGTGATGACGCTCTCGTAGACCTCCGCGCCGTCATAGACGCCGCAGCCGGACAGAATCACCGCTACTTTCTTGTGCATGACGTACTCCCGATGATGGTGATTAGGCAAAGTGTCGCACAGGAGGTTCCACGGCGCTCGGTACTGAAGCGGTGGACCGCGCTCGGGTGTCTGGCGGGCTGTCGCCAAATGCCCTTCGGACTGGCACCGGCAGCCGCGGGAGACGCGCAACCTTGGCGTAGCATCTGCTTACAGCCTAGACCAGGCACCACAAACGCTGTTTACCCGCCGGGGTTCGCGATGGACTTGATTCTTTTTGCCGTTCCCTTTTTCTTCCTGTTGATCGGGCTCGAACTGCTGGCCGACCGTTGGCGCGGTGTGCGCAGCTACCGCCTGGCCGACAGTCTGAACAGTCTGAGTGCCGGCGTGCTGTCGACCAGCCTGGGGCTGGTGACCAAAGGGCTGGCGTTGCTGACCTACGATTTCGCCTGGCGTCACCTGGGGTTGTTCGCGCTACCGTCCGACAGTTCCTGGGTCTGGTTGGGCGCGTTCGTGTTCTACGACCTGTGTTACTACTGGCATCACCGGTTGGGCCACGAGCGCAATGTGCTGTGGGCAGCCCACTCGGTACATCACCAGAGCGAGGAGTACAACCTGTCCACGGCCCTGCGCCAGACCAGCACGGGTTTCCTGTTCGGCTGGTTGTTCTACCTGCCCATGGCCGTGGCGGGCGTGCCGCCGCAGGTGTTCCTGACGGTGGCGGCCCTTAACCTGCTCTACCAGTTCTGGGTGCACACCCGGCACGTGCCCACGCTGGGCTGGGTGGAGTGGGTGATGGTTACCCCCTCCAACCACCGTGCCCATCACGCGCAGAACGCGATCTACATGGACCGCAACTATGGCGGCGTATTTATCGTCTGGGACCGCTGGTTCGACACCTTCCAGGCCGAACTCGACGAGCACCCCGTGGTGTTTGGTATCACCACCCCGCTGGCCAGCTGGAACCCGCTGTGGGCCAACCTGCAGGGCTATGCCGTGCTCTGGCGGGATGCCGTCGGCACCGCGTCCTGGTGGGACAAAGGGCGAATCTGGTTTATGCGCACCGGCTGGCGCCCGGCCGACCGGGTGGCTGCCGTGCCACAGGTCAAGGCGGACCTGAGCCAGTTCGTCAAGTTCGCGGTGCCACTGGCGCCCGCTCGCCAAGTCTATGCCCTGATTCAGTTCGGTTTCTACGTGCTCGGTGGCAGTTACCTGTTGGCGCACGGCGACAGCCTGAGCGGCGGGGCGCTGCTGCTGAGCTGTGGCTGGATGATGGGCAGTCTGTACAGCCTGGGTGCCTGGCTGGAGTCCCGGGCCTGGGCCATGCGCCTCGAATGCCTGCGCCTGTTGCTCAATGTGCCGGCCCTGCTCCTGGCCCAGATGCTGGGGCTGTTACCGGCCGGTGGCGCGGCCGGGTGGTCGCTGCTGCTCTACAGCCTGTGCAGCGCAGTGGCGCTGGGGTGGTTGCGTCGACGGGCAGTGGTCTAGGGCTGAGGGCCCGAGGGTTTGTCGCGCTCGGGGCGTGGGGTCTTCAGCCAGCGGCGCAACCACAACCCGCCACCCAGCAGCAGCAGGCCGCCGAGTACCCACAGCTCATACTTCTTGATATTGCCCAGCAGTCCTTCGAGTACCGAACCGAAGTGGTAAGCCGCCAGGCCCAGGGCCAGGGCCCAGACCACGGCGCCGATGCCGTTGAGCACCAGGTAGCGTAACGGTGGATAGCCAGACAGCCCGATCGCCACTGGCATCACCGTGCGCAGGCCATAGACGAAGCGGAAACCCAGCACCCAGATGTCCGGGTGGCGGCGCAGGTGAGCCAGGGCCTTGTCGCCCATGACCTGCCAGCGTGGTTTGCGCGCCAGCAATGCCCGGCCCTTGTGACGACCCAGGTAGTACCACAATTGGTCGCCGCTGTAGCTGCCAAAAAAAGCCGTCAGCAACACCAGGTCGATTTGCAGGTAGCCGCGGGACGCGAGAAAACCGGCCAATACGAGGATGGTTTCGCCTTCGAAAAAGGTGCCAAGAAACAGCGCCAAATAGCCATAATCCTGCAAAAGCTGTTCGAGCATGCTGGTCACGCTGAAAGGGAAGAGCGCGCAGCCTACGCCTTCCCGGCGTGGGGGAAAAGCTCTGGCCGTTTACGGCGGCGCTGGCCAGAAGGACGCGGCGTGTGTCCTTTGGGTCTGTCACCCCCGCTTGCGACATGCCGTCGCAGCTTCGTACACGTCTGTCATCCGATGGTCATACTGTCGGTTTATAACTGTCACACTCGCCTGCCGTGCGGGTTCTGGAGTCTGCCGTGAGTTCTGCCAACCGACTGTTTCCCGCCACCCGCCTGCGCCGTAATCGCCGGGACGATTTTTCCCGGCGTCTGGTGCGGGAAAACCGGCTGACGGTGGATGACCTGATTCTGCCGGTGTTCGTGCTGGACGGCGAAAATCGCCGCGAGGCCATCGACTCGATGCCTGGCGTGGAGCGCCTGTCCATCGACCTGCTGTTGCAGGAGGCAGAGGCCTGGGTGGCGTTGGGCATTCCGGCCCTGGCCTTGTTCCCGGTGACCCCGCTGGAGAAGAAGAGCCTCGACGGCTGCGAGGCCTGGAACCCCGACGGCATCGCCCAGCGCGCGATCCGCGCCCTGCGCGCGCGGTTCCCCGAGTTGGGGGTCATCAGCGACGTGGCGCTCGATCCCTTCACCACCCATGGCCAGGACGGTATTCTCGACGAACAGGGCTATGTGCAGAACGACGTGACGGTCGACGCCCTGGTCAAGCAGGCGTTGTCCCATGCCGAAGCCGGGGCCCAGGTGGTGGCACCTTCGGACATGATGGACGGGCGGGTGCAGGCCATTCGCGAAACCCTCGAGCTGGCTGATTTTTCCAACGTGCGGATCATGGCTTACTCGGCCAAATACGCCAGCGCCTATTACGGCCCCTTCCGCGACGCGGTGGGCTCGGCCGCCAACCTGGGCAAGGGCAACAAGGCCAGTTACCAGATGGACCCGGCCAACGGCAACGAGGCGCTGCACGAAGTGGCGGCGGACCTCGCCGAAGGTGCCGACATGGTCATGGTCAAACCCGGCATGCCGTACCTGGACATTCTCTGGAGGGTCAAGGAGGAATTCCGCGTGCCGACCTTTGTCTATCAGGTCAGCGGCGAGTACGCCATGCACATGGCGGCTATCCAGAACGGCTGGTTGAGCGAGGCGGTGATCCTGGAATCATTGACGGCGTTCAAGCGCGCAGGCGCCGACGGCATCCTCACCTATTTCGCCATTCGCGCAGCCCAACTGCTGAAAACGTCTTAACCCAGGGCCACCGGCCCTCTCAGGAACGCTCCGATGAATACCGAAGGACTCCCCCCCGCCGACCTGCCGGACAGCGCGCCCGTCGAGGTTCCTGGCGACGCCCTCGTCGCGGACAGCACGACCGTGCCGGCAGTGCTCGAGGCACCCGTGGCGGTCGAACCGGCACCGGTGCCGGCCGCCTATGTGGTGCCCGGCCTGGATGACAGCAGCCTGTACATCCACCGCGAGCTGTCGCAGCTGCAGTTCAACATCCGCGTGTTGGAGCAGGCGCTGGACGAGTCCTACCCACTGCTGGAGCGGCTGAAGTTTCTGCTGATTTTTTCCGGCAACCTGGACGAGTTCTTCGAAATCCGTGTGGCCGGACTGAAGAAGCAGATCACCTTCGCCCGCGAGCAGGCCGGCGCCGACGGCCTGCAGCCGCACCAGGCCTTGAGCCGCATCAGCGAGCTGGTGCATGAGCAGGTGGGGCGCCAGTACGCCATCCTCAACGATATCCTGCTGCCCGAGCTGGAAAAGCATCAGGTGTGTTTTATCCGTCGGCGGCATTGGACGACCAAGCTCAAGGCCTGGGTGCGGCGTTATTTCCGCGCCGAGATCGCGCCCATCATCACGCCCATCGGGCTGGATCCGACGCACCCGTTCCCCCTGCTGGTGAACAAGAGCCTGAACTTTATCGTCGAGCTGGAGGGCGTCGATGCCTTCGGTCGCGATTCCGGCTTGGCGATCATTCCGGCGCCGCGCCTGCTGCCGCGCATCATCAAGGTGCCGGAAGACGTCGGTGGACCGGGCGATAACTACGTGTTTCTCTCGTCGATGATCCATGCCCATGCCGATGACCTGTTCCAGGGCATGAAGGTCAAGGGCTGCTACCAGTTCCGCCTGACCCGTAACGCCGACTTGTCGGTGGACACCGAGGATGTCGAAGACCTGGCCCGTGCCCTGCGCGGCGAATTGTTCTCGCGGCGTTATGGCGATGCGGTGCGCCTGGAGGTGGCCGACACCTGTCCCAAGCAGTTGTCGGACTACTTGCTCAAGCAATTCGGCCTGACCGAAGCGGAGTTGTATCAGGTCAACGGGCCGGTCAACCTGACTCGCCTGTTCAGCATCACCGGTTTGGACAGCCATCCCGAGCTGCAGCACAAGCCCTTCACCCCGGTGATTCCCAAACTGCTGCAGAACAGCGACAACCTGTTCAGCGTGGTCAGCAAGCAGGACATCCTGCTGCTGCACCCCTTCGAGTCGTTCACCCCGGTGGTCGACCTGCTGCGCCAGGCGGCCAAGGACCCCCAGGTACTGGCCGTCAAGCAGACGCTGTATCGCACTGGCGCCAACTCGGAAATCGTCGATGCCCTGGTGGACGCGGCCCGCAACGGCAAGGAAGTCACCGCGGTAATCGAGTTGCGCGCGCGATTCGACGAGGAGTCCAACCTGCAACTGGCCAGCCGCCTGCAGGCGGCCGGTGCGGTAGTGATCTACGGCGTGGTGGGGTTCAAGACCCACGCCAAGATGATGCTGATCCTGCGTCGTGAGAGTGGCGAACTGGTGCGTTACGCGCACCTGGGCACCGGTAACTACCATGCCGGCAACGCCCGGCTCTACACCGATTACAGCCTGATCACCTCGGACGACGGATTGTGCGAGGACGTCTCAAAACTGTTCAGCCAGTTGATCGGCATGGGCAAGACGCTGCGGATGAAAAAGCTGCTGCACGCGCCCTTTACCCTGAAAAAGGGCATCCTCGACATGATCGCCCGCGAGACCCTGCATGCCAGCGAAGGCAAGCCGGCGCACATCATGGCCAAGTTCAACTCCCTGACCGATCCGAAGATCATCCGGGCGCTGTACAAGGCCAGTCAGACCGGGGTCAAGATCGACCTGGTGGTGCGTGGCATGTGCTGCCTGCGCCCCGGGATTCCCGGCGTGTCGCATAATATCCATGTGCGCTCGATCATCGGCCGTTTCCTCGAACACGCCCGCGTCTACTACTTCTATAACAACGGCGAGGAACAGCTGTTTCTGTCCAGCGCCGACTGGATGGAGCGCAACCTGGACAAGCGGGTCGAGACCTGTTTCCCGATCGAGGGCAAAAAGCTGCTGGTGCGGGTCAAGAAAGAAATGGAGGCCTATCTGAGCGACAACACCCACAGCTGGGTGCTGCAACCGGACGGTCGCTACCTGCGCACCAGCCCGACCGGCAACCAGCACGCACGCAACGTGCAGGCGGCGCTGCTGGACAAATTGACCAGCCCGGTGCTTAGCGCACGCTGAGGCGAAAACCGATCCGCGCCAGCCACTCCGCTTCCTGGGCAAAGTCCGCCAGGGTCAGCGGATTGGCGGCCAGCCAGCCCTCGGGAAAGACGATGTCGAGGTGCTGGGGGCCGGCTTGCAGTTGGACCCGGGGCATGGCCTGGGTGCCGCGGATATGGTGGAACAGGATGGCGAAGCGCAGCAGCACGCAAAGGCGAATCAGCTTGATGCCCTCGCCACTGAGCTCGGCGAATTTGTCGGCGGGCAGGTTGCGCCGATGGCCGCGCACCAGCAGGGCAAGCATCTGCTGGTCCTGGCGGGAAAAACCGGCCAGGTCCGAGTGCTCGATCAGGTAGGCGCCGTGTTTGTGGTAATGGTAGTGGGCGATGTCCATGCCCAGTTCGTGCACGCGCGCCCCCCAGCTCAGCAGCTCGCGGTGCCACTCATCGTCAAGCTCCCAGGCAGTGGCCACCTGTTCCAGCGCTGACAAGGCCTTGGCCTCGACCCGTGCGGCCTGCTCCAGGTCGACGTGATAGCGCTCCATCAGGGCGCTGAGGGTGCGCTCGCGGACGTCCTCGTGATGATGGCGCCCCAGCAGGTCATACAGCACCCCCTCACGCAGGGCGCCTTCGGAGTGGTGCATCTGTTGCAGGTCGAGGGCGTCGAAAATGGCCTCGAGTATCGCCAGTCCCGCGGGAAATATCGCCCGGCGGTCCGGCTTGATGCCCTCCAGGTCGAGTTTGTCCACCTCACCCAGCTTGAGGATCTTGCGCTTGAGCCAGGCGACGCCTTCGGCGTTGACCTCGCCATTGCCATGGCCGGCGCCCTTGAGCACCAGGCCGATGGCGCGGATGGTGCCGGAGGCGCCGACCGATTCCTGCCAGCCGAGGCGACACAGGCCGTGTTCGATGCCCATCAACTCCAGGCGGGCGGCGGTGTAGGCCTGGGCGTAGCGGGCTGGGGTGATCTTGCCGTCGCGGAAATAACGCTGGGTGTAGCTGACGCAGCCCATCTGCAGGCTTTCGCGCAGCAGCGGCTCGAAACGTTGGCCGATGATAAATTCGGTGCTGCCGCCGCCGATGTCGGCGACCAGGCGCTTGCCTTGGGCCTGGGCCAGGGTATGGGAGACCCCCAGGTAGATCAGCCGCGCTTCCTCGCGCCCGGAGATGACTTCCACGGGATGCCCCAGGATGGCTTCGGCCCGGCGAATGAACACGGCGCGGTTGCGCGCCTCGCGCAGGGCATTGGTGCCCACCACCCGCACCGCGCCAGCCGGCAGGCCGGCGATCATCTGGGCGAAGCGGCGCAGGCAGTCGAGGCCGCGTTGCATGGATTCTTCGTTGAGCTCGCGCTGATCGTCGATCCCTGCCGCCAGTTGCACCTTCTCGCCCAGCCGCTCGAGGATACGGATTTCGCCATGGTCGGCTTTGGCCAGCACCATGTGGAAGCTGTTGGAACCCAGGTCGATGGCGGCGATCAAGGCAAAATTCTCGGCTGGTGTATGGGGCATGGCAGGTTAGGGTCTCAGTGCTTAAGCGCGCATCCTGCCACGATAGGACCGCCACGCCAACGCGAGTCGCGGCACCATCGTGCCAGTTTTTTGCGGCTCGCAGCGGCGTTCAGTGTAACCCTGTGTTCAGCGGTGGGCGCAGTGGGCGCAGCGGATCGATACAGATTGGCCCCGGGGGCCATAGCGAAGCTCAATCGGCCGCGCCTTTCGGTCACAGGTCAGCCGGGCTATGATAGCGGTCACTTTTGCTTGCGATCCGGAGATTCCCATGAGCGAATTCATCACCAATGTCAGCGATGCCAGTTTTGATCTGGATGTGCTTCAGGCGGACGGGCCGGTGCTGGTCGATTACTGGGCCGAGTGGTGCGGCCCGTGCAAGATGATCGCGCCGGTGCTGGACGAAATTGCCCAGACCTACCAGGGTAAATTGAAGGTCTGCAAACTCAATATCGATGAAAACCAGGATACGCCACCTAAATATGGCGTACGCGGTATTCCGACCCTGATGCTGTTCAAGAACGGCAACGTCGAGGCGACCAAGGTCGGTGCGCTGTCGAAGTCGCAACTGGCCGCCTTCCTCGACAGCAATATCTGAGGCTACCCAGCCAAACCCCGTGCCATGCGGGGTTTTTTTGCGGGCGCGAGACTAGACGCTCCGTCAAGCCGATGTTACATTCGGCCTTGCGACGGTTTCTCCGTTGCCCCCTGCAAGCCGTCGCCGACGCATTCCTACTCGAATTTAGTACGCGATCCTGTCGCCTTCTCCGCGGCGCGGCCTCTTAAGCGAACCGCTTATTCCCCTCCCTTCCTGATTACGTCATTCCCTTATGAATCTGACTGAACTCAAGCAAAAGCCGATTACCGAACTGCTCGAAATGGCCGAGCAGATGGGCATAGAGAATATGGCCCGTTCGCGCAAGCAGGATGTGATCTTCTCCCTGCTGAAGAAACACGCGAAAAGCGGTGAGGAAATTTCCGGTGATGGCGTGCTGGAGATTCTCCAGGACGGTTTTGGTTTTCTCCGTTCCGCCGACGCGTCCTACCTGGCCGGGCCGGACGACATCTATGTCTCGCCCAGCCAGATTCGCCGCTTCAATCTGCGCACCGGTGACACCATCGTCGGCAAGATTCGCCCGCCGAAGGAAGGTGAGCGGTATTTCGCCCTGCTCAAGGTCGATACGATCAACTTCGACCGTCCGGAAAACGCCAAGAACAAGATTCTCTTCGAAAACCTGACGCCCTTGTTCCCCACGGTGCGCATGAAGATGGAAGCCGGCAACGGCTCCACCGAGGACATCACCGGACGGGTGATCGACCTCTGCGCGCCGATCGGCAAAGGACAGCGTGGTTTGATCGTGGCGCCGCCCAAGGCCGGCAAGACCATCATGCTGCAGAACATCGCGGCGAACATCACGCGCAACAACCCCGAGTGTCACCTGATCGTCCTGCTGATCGACGAACGCCCGGAAGAAGTGACCGAGATGCAGCGCACGGTGCGCGGCGAAGTGGTCGCCTCGACGTTCGACGAGCCACCGACCCGCCACGTGCAGGTCGCCGAAATGGTGATCGAAAAGGCCAAGCGGCTGGTCGAGCACAAGAAGGACGTGGTTATCCTGCTGGACTCCATTACCCGCCTGGCACGCGCCTACAACACCGTGATCCCGAGCTCCGGCAAGGTGCTGACCGGGGGTGTCGATGCCCACGCTCTGGAGAAGCCGAAACGCTTCTTTGGCGCGGCGCGTAACATCGAGGAAGGCGGTTCGCTGACCATCATCGCCACCGCGCTGGTGGAAACCGGCTCGAAGATGGACGAAGTGATCTACGAGGAGTTCAAGGGCACCGGTAACATGGAACTGCCGCTGGACCGCCGGATCGCCGAGAAGCGCGTATTCCCGGCGATCAACATCAACCGTTCCGGCACCCGTCGTGAAGAGTTGCTGACCGCCGAGGACGAGCTGCAGCGGATGTGGATACTGCGCAAGCTGCTGCACCCGATGGACGAGATCGCCGCAATCGAGTTCCTGATCGACAAACTCAAGGCCACCAAGACCAACGACGAGTTCTTTATGTCGATGAAGCGCAAGTAACCACCGTTGCACCACACAAAAGCCGGGGAAACCCGGCTTTTGTGCATCCGCAGGGTGCGTCATCCTTCTGAAAGACCGAGTTCGGCGCTAAACTTTGCGACCTTATTTGGCCCGCCCGACACGAGGCTCGAACATGCAGTATCGCGATCTGCGCGACTTTATCCGCGGCCTGGAACAGCGCGGTCAGCTCAAGCGCATCCAGGTGCCGGTGTCCCCGGTACTGGAAATGACCGAAATCTGCGACCGCACCCTGCGCAAGGGCGGCCCGGCGCTGTTGTTCGAGAAGCCCACCGGGTTCGACATGCCGGTGCTCGGCAACCTGTTCGGTACCCCCGAGCGCGTGGCGCTTGGCATGGGCGCCGAGGCGCTCAGTGAGCTGCGTGAAATCGGCAAGTTGCTGGCCTTCCTCAAGGAGCCCGAGCCACCCAAAGGCCTCAAGGATGCCTGGTCGAAGCTGCCGATCTTCAAGAAGATCATCGCCATGGCACCCAAGGTGCTCAAGGACGCGCCCTGTCAGGAGGTGATCGAGGAGGGCGAGGACGTCGACCTCGGTAAGCTGCCGGTGCAGACCTGCTGGCCGGGCGATGTCGGGCCGCTGATCACCTGGGGGCTGACGGTCACCAAGGGACCGAACAAGGAGCGGCAGAACCTGGGCATCTACCGCCAGCAGGTGATCGGCCGCAACAAGCTGATCATGCGCTGGCTCAGTCACCGTGGCGGTGCGCTGGACTTCAAGGAGTGGTGCGACAAGCACCCGGGTCAGCCGTTCCCGGTGGCCGTGGCCCTGGGCGCCGATCCGGCGACCATCCTTGGCGCGGTCACTCCGGTGCCCGACAGTCTGTCGGAGTACGCTTTCGCCGGCCTGCTGCGCGGCCATCGCACCGAGCTGGTCAAGTGCCGCGGCAGCGCCTTGCAGGTCCCTGCCAGTGCCGAGATCGTGCTGGAAGGAGTGATTCATCCGGGCGAGTCGGCGGACGAGGGGCCCTACGGCGATCACACCGGCTACTACAACGAGGTCGACCGCTTTCCGGTGTTCACCGTCGAGCGCATCACTCGCCGTACCCGGCCGATTTACCACAGCACCTACACCGGCCGTCCACCCGATGAGCCGGCCATTCTTGGCGTGGCACTGAACGAGGTGTTCGTGCCGATCCTGCAGAAGCAATTTCCCGAGATCACCGACTTTTACCTGCCGCCCGAGGGCTGTTCCTACCGCATGGCGGTGGTGACCATCAAGAAACAGTACCCGGGTCACGCCAAGCGCGTGATGTTGGGCGTCTGGTCGTTTTTGCGACAGTTCATGTACACCAAGTTCGTCATAGTCACCGATGACGATATCAATGCGCGGGACTGGAACGACGTGATCTGGGCCATTACCACGCGCATGGATCCCAAGCGCGACACGGTGCTGATCGACAACACGCCGATCGACTACCTGGATTTTGCCTCGCCCGTGTCGGGCCTTGGCTCGAAAATGGGCCTGGACGCGACCAACAAATGGCCGGGTGAAACCAGCCGCGAATGGGGTCGGGTCATCGTCCAGGACGAGGCGGTCAAGCGCCGGGTGGATGAGCTGTGGACCGAGCTGGGAATCGACTGATGCGCGTGACTTTGCAACCTTCCGGCGCGGTGCTGGAAACCCTGGCCGGTGAGCCGGTGCTCGAGGCGGCTCGCCGCCTGGGATACGACTGCCCGCAGAGTTGCCGAAACGGCAACTGCCACGTCTGTGCGGCGCTGCTGGTCGAGGGCAGCGTTCGGCAGAACGGCGCGCTGTTGACCCAGGGTGAGCTGCTGACGTGCCTGGCCGAGCCGGTGGAAGACTGCGTGCTGCACTGGGACGGGGTGCTCGCGCCCGGCGAGTTGCCGGTGCGCGAGGTGGTCTGCCAGCTCGCCGAGTGCCAGGCGGTGGGCGGCGACGTGTACCGGGTGCGGCTGCGCATGCCGGCCGGCAAGCCGCTGCGCTACCACGCGGGCCAATACCTGTTGCTGCAGCGCCAGGACGGCGAATACGCCGCCTTTTCGCTGGCCTCGGCGCCCCATGCCGGGCGTGAGCTGGAGCTGCATATCCTGGCGCGTGACGCGTCGACCCAGGTGCTGATCCAGTTCCTGCAGCAGCAAGGGTTGGCCCGGGTCAAATTGCCGTTTGGCGACACCCACCTGGCCGAGCTGCCGGCCGGTCCCCTGGTGCTGATCGCCGCCGGCACCGGCATGGCGCAGATGGTCAGCCTGATCGAGCATTGCCGGGCCGCCGGTTTCCAGTATCCGGTCCACCTCTACTGGGGCGCCCGACGCCCGGAGGATTTTTACGCCGTGCCGCAATGGGACGAGTGGCAGCGCCTGCCCAACCTCTTCCTGCACCGGGTGGTGAGCGAGCCTGGCAGCTGGAGCGGCCGTATTGGTCTGTTACACGAAGGGGTACGCGCAGATTTTGCCGACCTGCGCCACCTGCACGTCTACGCCAGCGGCTCACCGGCCATGGTCTACGCGACCCTCGATGCCCTGGTGTCCGCCGGCATGGACGCGCACCAGATGCGTGCCGATGTCTTCGCCTATGCCCCCCGCTGAGCGGGCGTCCGGCGCCGAATCGGTGGTCAAGGGCGGCGTGGTAGTGCCAGACATGTTTATTTTCTAGTGCCCGCTAAATAATTCTTGTCAGTAAGGGATGCCGGCGATAGCATCGTCTTCGAAGCAGGTTCGCTTCTAATTCCTACTGTTACATGCAGCGATAGGCGCCATGGATTTAAGCGGCGTTGAGCGGTGCATGTGGAATTCGCTGGAGGCACGGATGTCATGGCTAGCACCTTCCATTCCCGTAAAGACCTGGTCCAATTGCTTGAGCTGGCACAGCTCTGCATCAAGGCCAGTAGTAACCGCGACGATGTCGATGGCGTCATCGCCTCGGCCCGTAGCGTCATTCCCTTCTCGTCTCTGATCATCTGCCTGGATACGGCGCCGACGCTGCGGGTGAGCGAAAGGCGTCAGCTGGTCCACTATGGCTGTCGCGGCGACGCCATCGAGCATTATTTCGAGCGCGGTTGGCAGCAGCGCGATCCGGTCGTGCTACGGGCCCAGACGCAGACCCAGGCGTTGGTCTGGGAGGATGCCGCAGGGTCCGAATCCCGCCACCTGTTGAGTGGTCGCGGCCTGGCCTGTGCGGTCTCGGGGCCGGGGCGCAGTGGTTCGACCCTGATCTCCCTGGCCTTGCCCGCCTCCCGGCACCCGGACGAGTACCTCGGGGCGCTGGACTACCTGGCCCCGCACTTGCACGAGCTGTTCAACCGCCCCGGTGAGCTGAACCGCTGCGGCTTGATGGCGCCGGAGATCTCCCGGCGCGAGCTGGAAGTCCTGCAGTGGGCCAAGGAAGGCAAAAGCAACTGGGATATCTCGCATATCCTGAGCATTTCCGAGCGCACGGTGAAATTTCACTTCGGCAATATCTTTCGCAAACTGGATGTGCTCAACCGCTCCCAGGCGATTGCCAAGGCCATGCACTACGGGGTGCTGACCTTCTGAGTGACGACGGCGGCCGTTGGGCCGCCGCTTTCACGTCTGGTCAGTTGCGCTGGGCGGGCTGGGAAGCGATGGGGTAGTGGGGAAAGGGCGTATTGAACTGAATGTTCGGGCTCAGCTGGGTCATCAGCGGATTGACTTTCAACAGCGTGATCTTCCATTGCCCCGGGACGCTGGCCATCAGGCCCAAGGTATCGTTGCTGACGAACAGCTGCGGGCCTGGCGTCGGGTCGAACGGCTGGGGGTCGCTCGAGCGCGCGGTAATGTCCTGGTGGACCAGGGCGTTGAAGTTCAGGGCGATGCTGCCGGTGCCGATCCGCCGTCCGGCCTGGTAATGGCTGATATAGGGTGCCGAAAGCGAAAAGGTGGTGTTCTGGCGGATGGTGGCCAATCCCTGAGTCGCAATGGCCAGGGCCGCCGCCCGGCCGCGGGAGCGCTTGCCGCCAATGTCGATCTCGATGTTTTCATCGACGGTTTCGTCGAAGCACTTGCGTACCTCGTCCATCACCTTGGGGTCCAACTTGTGGTTGGAGGCCTCGGGAATGCACAGAAAAAAGCGCCGAACCACCTGGTTGGCCTCGAAATAGGCGCTCTGCTTGATCAGGCTCTCATTGAGCGCCCCCAGTCCGTTCAGCGACAGTTGCCCCTGAGGGCCCTCGGCGTGGGCCACGCCGGAGAGGCCCAGGACGGCGATGGCGAGCGCGGTGCGCAATGGTCTGTTCACGGTATGTCCTTATGTTGTGAGAAAAAGGCCGAACGAAGACGGCGGCGCGATGGTAGGGCTCGGCGTGCGGATACGGCTATTTCATGGGCTTTCAGGCGGTTGCAGCGGCGTCCCGACGGGCGTGTCGGGCGGCGCCAGCAGGATCCAGTCGCGGACTTCCTGTTGCAGCTGCGAATCCTTGAAAATACGAAAGTGAGCCACGTCCAGGCGCAGGCTGCCGACCCGGGTGGACACCGGTTTGCACTGGTCCAGGCCGATCGACTGCAGGGCGTGGCCAATCTGTTTCAGGGCCCGGCACAACTTGACGTTAAATTGCGCCTCGTTGTCGCCGATCATACGGTGCAGGGTTTCCCGTTCCAGCCAGCCCAGGCTGAGTGGGTCGGGCGGACTCGAGGTTGCCGCGCGCAGGCGCTGCTGCGTTTGCTGGTGGCAGTACTCGCGGGCCAGCAACAGCAACAGGTAGTGGTGAACGCGTTCACCCAGGTCCAGCTCGGTGTCGCCGGCCTCGATGCACAGGCGCACATGCCAGTCGTCACTGCTGACGCGAAAGACGAAACACAGCTCCTCGACGGTCGGTGGCAATGCGAGCGTGGTGGCGGCCGCCTGCAGGCCTGTCGGCCAGCTTGACGGGCGGGCGTGGCGACGACTGTCCAGGCTGCGGTAGGCCAGCCCATTGCGCTGACTGAGGAAATCCCGGTAGCGGTCCAGGCCGACCTGTTGCGGCGTCGGCAGGGCGAAGTGCTCAAGCAGCGCGACCAGCGGTGGCGGTTGGTCCTGTTCCACGCAGCCGACCAGGCTGCAATGGATATAGCGCGCCCCGGCCGCCATCGCCGCCACGGCATTGCCCAGCCCCTGACGCTGCGCGTTGCCAGCGAGAAACTCCAGGCTCAGTCCGCCCGCGGCCATGTCCGCGGCCCGTGGTTGCAGGACCCGGAACAGGTTGCTGACCCCGCGGGCGGTGAGCTGCGAGGCTTCGTCACTGAGGGTCAAGCGGTCGAAACCCTGCTCCAGGGCGAATGCCTGGCAACGTTGCAGTTGCAGGGCGGAGGCCGCGCCGATCCGGCTGAGCATCAGGCGTAACGGCCAGCCCAGCGCCTGTGCCAGGCGACAGGCGGGGCCGAGCTGGTGCAGCGCATCCTCCAGGGGCACGCGTCCTCCGGCCAGGTCCAGGCGCAGGTTCAACCCACAGCGTGGCAGGTCGTTGGCCAGTTGACGCAGTGTCGTTTCCGACGGCGCCTCCCCGGGCGGCGGACTCAGCCACACCCGCAGCGGGGTTTGCTGACGGCGCAACAGCTCCACGATGTCGCGGGTCATCGTCAGCGGTTCGAGCGGCAGCAGCAGGTCAGTGACCTGACTGAGCACCATCTCGCCCAGGCCCTGGCTGATTTCCTCCGGGCTGCTGCAGCTGTGCAGCAACGCCTCGAACCCGTGGGCCACGATACCGGCGAAATGCTCGCCGAGGGCCAGTCGGTTCCAGTCGCAGCTGGGGGTCAAGGGGTTGGCGACGTCGAGTTCATACTGGGGCATGTCAGTGCTCCGAATGGCTGGATTTTTCTACACCGGCTGACGTGTGCAGCGGCCCGAGTTGCTGCCACAGCAGCGTGCCCCAGATCAGGCCGAAACCGGCCATTTTCAGCGGTGACAGCGGTTCCTTGAACAGCACCACGGCGAGGATGAACATCAGGCTCGGGTTCAGGTACTGCAATTGACTGACCGTGGTCAGCGGCAGGTGCCGTAGCGACATCACATAAAACAGCATCGGCAGCGTGGTGACCGCCCCGATGGCCACCAGCACCCCGTACTCGGGCAGACCCAGGGCGTCGCTGGCCGTCGGGTCGAGCGACGCCAGGTAGACCGCCGCGGGCAGCGCTGCCAGCAATGTTTCCAGACTCAACCCTGCCAGGGGCGGTAACCCCAGTTTTTTCTTCAGCGCGCTGTAGCCGGCGAAGGTCAAGGCAATCGCCAGACCGGCCCAGGGCAACTGCTGCAGCCCGCCCGCCAAGGCGATCAAGCCGGCGCCCAGCAGGCAGAGGCCGATGGACAGCGGCTCGCCCGCCCGCCAGGGCTCCTGGAACAGCTGTTTACCCAGCAGCAGGCTGAACAGGGGCGCCAGGTAATAGCCAAGGCTGGCCTCCTGCAGGCGACCGACATCCACGGCCCAGATCACCAGCAGCCAATTGCTGGCGATCAGCAGGCTGCTCAGGGGCAACCACAGCCAATGAGCCGGCACCCGCAGCAGCTGATACAGCTCGCTGAAGGCGGCGCGTCCGCGGTACAGCAGCAACAACAGGCCGCAGAACAGCAGCGACCACACAACGCGTTGGGCGAACACCTGCCAGACCGGCAGGTGCCCCAGGTATTTGAACAACAGGGTGGCCGAGGCCCACAGCAGGTAGGCGCTGATGTTCAGCGCCAATGCGCGGGCAACGAGGCGAGAGGGGGGCATGAATCGGCTTCCTTGCTGAGACTGCGGAACTCAGGCGTGGCTGATACTGACCTTGCCCAGGGTGTCACCGGCCTCGGCATGGGCGTGGGCCAGGTGCACTTCATCGAAGCTGAAGCGTTGCGGGTCCAGCAGGGGTTGCAGCAGGCCGGCGTCCACCAGGCGCGCGATCTCGCGCAGGATAAAACCGTGGTGCTCCATGCCGACGCCCGTGGCCATCGGCCAGGTCATGTTGACGCAGTGCAGCGACAATTTGCGCGCCCAGGCCAGGGTCAGGTCGGTGTTGCCCATGGCCAGCGTGGTGATCACCTGACCACCGACCTTGGCGGCCGTCAGGCTGTCCTCCAGCACCTGGCCGCCAACCGTGTCGACGATCAGGTCGAAGCCTTCGCCGCCGGTGCAACGTTGCACATAGTCGGCGACGGTCTCTTCGCGGTAATTGATGGTGTGGTCGGCCCCGTACAGGCGTGACAACTGGGCCTTTTTTTCCGAGCTGACCGTGGTGAACACCTGAGCGCCGCGCCATTTGGCCAACTGCGCGGCGATATGGCCGACACCGCCGGTGCCGGCATGCACCAGGACCTTGTGACCGGGCTGGATATCCACCCGGTCGATCAAGCCTTCCCAGGCGGTGATGGCGACCAGGGGCAGGGTGGCGGCCTCGGCGGCCGACAGGCTGGCCGGTTGGCGGGCGATCAGCGCCGCATCGGCGAGCATGTATTCGGCCAGGGCGCCTTGGCGACCGCGAATGCCACCGGCACAGCCGTAGACCGGGTCGCCGACCTGCAGGCCGTTCACCGCGCTGCCGACCTCGACCAGGGTGCCCGCGAAATCGCTGTGCAGCACGGCCGGGAAATCATGGGTGAAACCCGGAAAATCACCACGGCGCAGTTTGTAGTCCAGCGGGTTGATGGCGGTGGCGGCGACCTTGACCAGTACCTGGCCCGGCCCGACCTGGGGCATCGGCAGTTCGGCCTGCTCGAAGACGTCGCTGCTGCCGAAGCGGTTGATGACAATGGCTTTCATGCGGCTTTCCTTAAAATGTGCGCGACGAAATGGTCGAGCAGGTCATTGAAACGTGTGGGCTGCTCGACGTGCGGGTTGTGCCCGCACTCCTCGAACAGGCCGACCTCCAGGTCGCAGCCGGGAAAACTGCCCGGGTCGACACAGTAGCGCCAGTCGATAAAGCCATCGGCCGTGCCCTGCAGCAGCAGCGCCGGTACCCCGCTGTCACGCAGCAGTTGGCATTCATCGGCGAAGTCGCCCGCCGCCAGGCTGTTGCCGAGCTGGCTGCGTACCTGCGGGTCGGCGGCATGGATAAACGCCTCGACCTGTGCCAACAGCGGGCTGGGCAGGTGGGCAGCTTGAACAAAGGCCCTGGCCAGGCGATTGACCTGGTTCAGTTGCAGGTTGGCTTGGAAGACCAGCCCTTCGCTGGGGTCGGGCAAAAAGGTCTGCGCGGCGCTGGCACTGTTGAAGGGCGGCGCGGCCACCAGAATCAGCGCCGACAGCCCCGGCAGGCGTGGCAAGGCTTCCAGGGCCGCATGGCCGCCAAGGCTGTGGCCGATCAGGCAATAGCGGTCCAGCCCCAGCCCTTCGACGAATTCGACCAGGGTCTGCGCGAAGCCGGCGAAACTGTAGGCCTGCTGCGGATCCTCGGCCGGCGGCGAGCCCCCGTGGCCGGGGAAATCCAGGGCGATCAGGCGATAACGCTCGCTCAAGGCGGCAAATTGCGCGGCAAAGGCTTCGGCGGCCGAGGAGTTGCCGTGGCAGAACAGCAGCACCGGGCCGTCTCCCTGATTATCCAGGTAGCGGACGCGGCCGGTGGCGAGGGTCAGGTGATTATTCTTCATGGCGCAGGCCTTCCTGGCGATTGCTGAATGCGAGCAGGCACGCTTGCAGGTGCTGACTGAGGGTGAGAATGCGGGCGGGCTCGATCAGTGGGCTGACGTAGGTGAAGCTCAGGTTGAGGGTGTCGGCGAAGCTGGTGACATGCACCGCGACGGCAAAGTTGCCGGCATTGCGGCAGGCCACGTTGAGGTAGTCGTGCAGGCTGAACGCGCGACAGGCCGGCATCTGGATAAGCCCGTGATTGGTCAGTGCGATGCCCTGGGCGAACCGGCTGCCCTGGGTCAGCAGCGCGCCGCGCTGGCGCAGGACGGCCGGGCGGACATCGGGGTTGGCGTGCCTGGCCAGTGTCAGGGACTCGCGCAGCTGCCGTCGGTAGTCGCGCGCCAGGTCCAGCAGCGGCCGCCCGGCGACCGTCAGGTCGTTACCAACCACGCCGATAAAGCAGCCGAGCAGGTCCGCCGGTACCGGGCGTTCGGCGCGCTGGCGCAGCGATACCGCGGTATGCAAGCGGATCCGTTGGCCGAGTCCGGCGGCGCTGCTGGCTTGCAGCAAGGCGGCGCCCAGCAGGTCGTTGAGGCTCAGCCCCAGCGCCCGGGTGCGGCTCTGTAGCCGATGCAGCTGAGGGGCCGGCAGTTCCAGCAACAGCAGGCGGGTTTGGCGTTGCGCCAGCGGCGCACGCTGGTCGTAGCGCGGGGCTTCGAGGTCCTGGCTTGGCTGGGGCGGGGCTGGCGGCAGCAGGAAATGCTCCAGCGCCGCCGGCAGGGGTTCCGCCGTTGGCGTCGCGACCTGGCCCTCGAGCAGGGCTTCGCAGTAGCCCAGCAGCTCGCCGAGCAACAAGGCGAGGCTGACCGCGTCGACAATGGCGTGATGACAGGTCAGCACCAGGTGGTGGCGGTGGCCGTCGGGCTCGCTGAGCAGCGCCAGTTTCCACAAGCCGTGTTGGGCCTCCAGGGGGCTGTTGAGCTCCTGTTCCAGCGCCGCGCACTTGTCTTCGGGGGTGTGCAGCGCTACGGCACGAAGCACCACCGGATGGGCGGTCTGGGCAAAGTAGAGGCGCTCGCCGTCGTCCTGGATACTGGCTTGCAGCAGGCTGTGTTTTTCCCAGAGCAGGGCGGCCGCGGCGTCCAGCAGGGCAATGCTCATGGGGCCGCTCAGGCTCAGCAGGCTGGCCGTCTGAGTAGTACCGGCCAGCTCGTGCTGACAGGCCATGCGGGTTTCCAGCGGACCCAGGGGACGCAGATAGGTCGGTTGCATCACGGCTCTCCCTATCCGGCCTGGCGCGCGGGCTGCAGCGCGGCGGTAAAGCCGTGCAGGTGCAGCAAGGCCTGCCAGAGCGGCTCGGTCTGCTGCAGTTGACCGCAGCTGGCCACGTACAGGTCTGGCCGGACCAGGATCCAGTCGCCCTCACTGAGTCCATAGGCTTGGCGCAGGCGTCGCTGTTCGTCGTACAGGCACAGGTCCGGCGGCAAGGCGCGTCCGCTGTGACCGGCATCGGTCAGCAGGCGAGGCCGGATCAGGCCCTGGCCAGCGTGCTGGAGTCGCTCAAGCAGGAGCAGGGCCTGGCGTATGCCGGCCTCATCGGTCGGCGGCACCAGGAACAGGCTGTGGCGGCCGTCGCCGAGCAGCGCCAGGCTGTCGCTGCCGGGAATGCCCGTGTCGGCGACATAGGGCAGCTGGCGGCCGGCCTGCAACGCCTGGCCGGGCAGTGGCGGAGCATCCGCGGGGCCATAGGCCAGGTTCAGCCCCGAGGCCTCCCAGGGAAACAGGCGAGCGAAGGCCCGATTGCTCATGCGCGGCAGGTACGCCTGTTCGTCGGCCGGTTGATGACGATCCAGGCGGGCAATCAGCGAGGTGGAGCGGTCGGTCTTGCCCAGCAGTTTTTCAGTGTTGCGGTGGCGTTCGTCGTGGTAACTGTCGAGCAGTGCCTCGTTGCCCGCGCCGTTGAAGCTGTAGCCCAGCTTCCAGCCCAGGTTGAAGGCATCGGCGATGCCGGAGTTCATGCCAAAGCCGCCGATGGGGCTGAACAGGTGCGCCGCATCACCGGCGATAAACACCCGCCCGCGGCGAAAGTGCGGCGCGCTGCGGTTGTAGAAAGGCGCGCTGGACAACCAGATGGGGTCCTCCACCTCGAGGTCGGCGATCTGGTAGCGGGCGATGTACTCACGAATCTCCGCCAGGGTCGGCTTGTACCCCGGTGGACACTGCGCGTTGGCCTTGATGACGATGCGGTGGTAGCCGCTCTTGAGCGGCAGCAGGATCAGAAAGCCGTCGTCGCGGACGAAGTAATGCCCCTGGTCGTGGTTGCCCGGCCAGCGGATGCGCAGGTCGGCCAGGAGGAAGTGCATCTGGTAGTCGTAACCCTCGAACGGCAGCCCGAGGCACTCGCGGACCTTGCTCAGCCCTCCGTCGCAACCGGCCACGTAGGCGTAGGTGCGCACTTGCTGGCGGCTGCCCTGGCGCAGCAGCACCTGCACCTCGTTGGCGCGGGGATCCAGGCTCAGCAGTTCGCAATCACGTTCAACCTGGTACCCCAGCTGGTTCAGGCGCTGTTCCAGTATCTGTTCGGTCTCCGGCTGCGGCAGCATGAGGAAGAACGGGTACTTGTGCTGCAGGCGACTGAACCGTGCGCGGGTCAAGGGGCGGTTGCCATACAGCAGGTTGATCACTTCGGTCTTATGCCCCAGGGCGACCAGGCTGTCGGCCAATCCCAGGTCGTTGAGCAGCTGCAGCGAGGCCGGGTTGATGCTCAGGGCCTTGGAGGGCGAGGGTTCCGGGCGGCGCTTCTCGATGATCCGAAAGGGCACGCCGTACCGGTGCAACTGCAACGCCAGCGTCATGCCGGTGGGCCCGCCACCGACTATCAATACGTCCTGTTTCATCGCGCAAATTTCCCTACTCTTGCGATTGATGACCCTGGCCGGACACGACCGTCAAGGCGGCGCGCGTGGCGCACCGCCCTGGTCCGATCAGTCTCCGGTTGGCAGGCCTGTCAGAGGTTGGTGCCCTGGAGGATGGCGTCCGGGTAGCGTTTTCCGGCGATGGCGGTGGGGTCGAAGATCTTGCCCAGCATGGCCGACGCCGCGCCGTCCAGCTTGACCTGCTGGGCTTCGAAGTTGCCGGCCAGGTAGGCGATGCGCTTGGTGCCGGGGATGACATGCAGGTGTGGGTACTGATCCAGCAGCCAGGCCAGGGCCAATTGTGCCGGGGTGCAGGCGAGTTCGGCGCTCATCGCTTCCAGCGCCTTGACCAGTTCCAGGTTGCGGTCGAAATTCTCACCCTGGAAACGTGGCAGCTTGGCGCGGAAATCCGCCGCCGCATCGGACTGCTGGATCTGCTCCTTGTCCAGTTTGCCGGTCAGGAAACCGCGTCCCAGTGGGCTGTACGCCACCAGCGCGATGCCCAATTCCTCGCAGACCGGCAACATGTCCTGTTCCAGGTCGCGCGACCACAGCGAGTACTCGCTTTGCAACGCCGCGATGGGGTGTACCGCATGGGCCTTGCGCAGGGTGTCGGGGGCCATTTCCGAGAGGCCGATGGCGCCGATCTTGCCTTCCTGGACCAGCTCGGCCAGGGCGCCGACCGTTTCCTCGATCGGGGTGTTGGGGTCGCGGCGGTGCACGTAGTAGAGGTCGATCTGCTCGACTCCCAGGCGTTTGAGGGACGCCTCGCAGGCACGTTTCACGTAGTCGCGCGAACCTTCGATCAGCAGTTTGTACTTGTCGCTGGGGTCGCGATAGATGCCGAATTTGCTGGCCAGCAGGATCTCCTGGCGGCGCGCGCCGATGCGCTTGACGAATTTGCCCAGCAGCTCCTCGTTATGCCCGCTGCCGTACATGTCGGAGGTGTCGAAGTGGCGGTAGCCGAGGTCCAGGGCCGCTTCCAGGGTCGCCAGCGATTGCGCGTCGTCGGTCTCGCCGTAGAATTCGCTCATGCCCATGCAGCCGAGGCCGACTGCCGGTACCGATTTTCCAGCCAAAATCCTTTTCATGGGGTGCTCTTCTCTCGTGGTGGGCCAGAGGTGTGGCCCGGGGTGGTCATAGGGGTAGCGCTACGGCACAGGGCGACAGGTTAACGGCCCCGTGCGTGGCTCATCACTGTTCGCTGGTACAGGTGGCGGTTGGCGCGGCGCCCCTGGGCGCCGCGCGACCTAGGCGGCCGCGATGATCGGCCAGCGACGGTGCTGGCTGATCCCGCGCAGGGTGGCGTCCGGGTTGACCGTCACTGGAAAGCCCACGCTTTCGAGCATCGGCAGGTCCGACACGTCGTCACCGTAGGCGTAGCACTGGGCGGTGACGGCCGGATGCGCCCGCAGGTAGGTACGCATGCCCTCCGCCTTGCCCTGGCCGATGGTCGGCAACCCGGTCAGCTGCCCGGTGTAACGTCCAGCCTGGATTTCCAGGGGTGCGGCGATCAGGTCGTCGATGCCCAGCTCGTCCGCCAGCGGCTGCAGGATGGCGGCAAAGGAGCCGGACACCAGCACTGTGCGCAGGCCCTGCCGCTGGTGGCGGCGCAGCTCTTCGAGCATGCGTGGGTAGAACAGGCCCTCGCGGCTGCGCACCTGGCGGTACCATTGCTGGCCCAGTTGCGCCACCAAGTCGACTTCCAGGCCGGTGTACAGGCGGTAGTAGAAGCGATTGATCGCCTCTCGCGGCGCCTGGTCGGCGATCATCTGCTGCAGCTGCCGGCGGTAGTCGCGGGTGGACTCCTCGATCTCCAGGGCCTCGACCAGGAAGTCGAGGAAACTGAACATGCTCTTGATGCTGATCAGGGTCCCGTCGACATCGAAGAAGGCGCAGCCGCGGCCCGGCTCAGGCGCGTTTTTCATGCTGGGCCTCCCCGTAAAGTTCCTGCTCCAGCGCGGCGCGGGCCAGTCCTTCCTCCTTGCTGCTGATAAAACTGTCGGGGTAAGTGCTGAAACGGGTCTTCACCACGCAGCAGACGGTTTCGTTCTGGATCACCGACATGCTGACCTGGAACCTGTGGGTGTCGCGTTTACCGGCCTGGTAGTCCTCGATTTCATAGAGGATGCTGATCGGCAGCGGGAAGACGAAATGCAGGTATTCGGTGTCCATCTGGTTGATCACGAAATAGCTGCTGTGTGGCGTGTCCTTGAGGTAGAACTCCTCGGTCACGGCCAGGAACGCCTGGCGGGTGGCTTCCAGCAGGACCATGCCCTGGATGTGCTGGCCGGTCATGTGGTCGCTCAACTCGGCGCAGTCCTCGTCCAGCCAGACATCCAGGACGAAACTGCTCGGCCCGACGCGTCGCGGCAGGCTGATCATGCTGTTGCGCGGATCATGCTTGTGGGCCAGTTGGCGGCCAGCTTTTTCCGGCCGGTCGAAGGCCAGCAATTGGCGCTTTTTATGGCTCTCCGCCAGGCCCAGCAGACCATCGAGGCGGGGGCTGGAAATGCCCTGGCCCAGCTGCAGGCGCAGGTTGTGGTCCAGTGTTTCGCCTTGCAGCAAGGCCTCGGCGGCGCTGATGGAAAGCACTTGTGGGTGTTGTGCGAATTGTTCGAAGCGATCACCGACGATCAGCATTCTGTTCTGCGACATAACTCAATCCCTCGAGGGCAGTGGCCCTGGCAATATCCTGATTAACCGTCCTGGTTCGGCAGTGGTACTGCATGCAGCCGGCGCCCGTTCCGATAACCGTCGTGAAGCGGGCTGGCGACGTGCACGGCCAGCGACGACCGTGTCGTTAGCTAGCGATTGCTAAACTAATCCTTCGGTCGGCCGGCTGTACATTGCAGGATATTTCAGCGCCTAACACGGCGCGGGGAGGGGACTTTCAGCGGACGGCGGCGGGCCAGGATTGCAGAGCCTGTTCGGCGATCGCGATCAGGCTCGCTTCGTCGGCACCGTCGCGGGCCTGGACCGACATGCCCTGGATGACCGCGGCATAGAAACCAGCCAGGTCGGCCGGTTTGCAGGCCTGGCTCAGCTCACCCGCGCTGCGGGCCTGGTCGATGCGCAGGGCCAACACCTCGCGGGTTTGGCTGCGCAACCCGGCCACTTCGCCAGCCAATTGTCGATGGGCGCTGGCACTGGCCACCAAACCGGTCGCGATCACGCAGCCCGGCGGGTGATGGCCGTTGGCGAACTCGCGGGCGGCGTCCAACAGCACCCGACGGATAAAGCCCAGCCCCGTGGATTCTTCGTGCAGGGCCCGACTGACGAAATTGCCCGGCCCCGCCACGTACAGGCGCAGAGCCTCGAGAAACAACTGTTCCTTGGAGCCAAAGGCGGAATACAGGCTGGGTGGCGCGATGCCCAGGGCCTCGACCAGTTCGGCAATCGAGGTACCCTCGTAGCCGTGGGTCCAGAACAGGGTCAGGGCGGTTTGCAGGGCCTGCTCGCGATCGAATTGTCGCGGCCGGCCGCGTTTTGGCGGAGCAGAGGTGTTTTTCATAGCGGTCATTACAAATGGCTTGACGAGTGCCGTCAAGGGGAGGCAATTTATTTAGCAGTTGATAAAGAAAATGGAGTTTCGTCATGACCAGCAACCTGTTTCATCCCCACGGTACGGCCTCGGACAAAACCCTGCAGCGCTGTGTGCGGTTAAGTCGGCAAGGACGCGGCCTGGTGCCGGTTGCGGGTCTGTCACCCTTGCCGGAACCCGGTCCGCACGAGGTACTGATCTGCATCGAGGCCACCAGCCTGAATTACCGTGACCTGTTGATCGCCTGGGGGCGCTATGGGGGGGTCGAGGAGGGGCGTATCCCGCTGTCCGACTGTGCCGGCGTCGTCCTGGCCCTGGGCAGCCAAGTCAGCGAGTGGCAGAAGGGCGATCGGGTGATGCCGGGGTTTTTCAAAGACTGGCTATCGGGCCCTTTCAAGCCGGCCTATGGGCCCTCGGCCTCGGGCGGCGAAAGTGAGGGCGTGCTGGCGCGCACCGTGGTGATGCCGGCCAGTGCCCTGGTACGGGTGCCGGATTACCTGGATGGCCAGTCGGCCGCGACCCTGCCCTGTGCCGCGGTAACGGCCTGGCAGGCCTTGTTCGAACGGGCGCGCCCGCTCAAGGCCGGCGATACGCTGCTGGTCCAGGGCACCGGTGGGGTGGCCCTGTTCGCGCTGCAGCTGGGCCTGGCGCAGGGCGCCCGGGTGATAGTGCTGTCGTCGTCGGATGCCAAGCTGGAGCGGGCGCGGGCCATGGGCGCCTGGGGCCTGATCAACTACCGCGACGTGGCTGAATGGGATACCGAGGTGCTGCGCCTGACCGAGGGCGAGGGGGTCCAGCACATCCTCGAACTGGGCGGCGCGCAGACCTTCCAGCGCTCCCTGAACTGCCTGGCCTATGGTGGGCAGATCGCCCAGATCGGTTTGCTCAGTGGCAGCTTCGCGCGTCCGGACCTGGGCCGGCTGCAGCGCCTGAATGCCACGCTGGAAGGTATCGCGGTCGGTTCGGTCCAGCACTTGCAACACCTGGTCCGCTACCTGGAGACCCACCGTATCGAACCGGTCATCGACCGCGTCTTCCACCTCGACGAGGTCGAGCAGGCTTACGCCTACCTGGCCTCGGGGCAGCACTTCGGCAAGGTGGTGATCCGCGTCTAGTGGCCTGTTTGCCTAGTTCGATTAGTTAATTTCGCCGCCTGACGTCCTGATACGGCGTTGCTGCTCCTCGCCATAGCCGGCTATGACTCGTCGCAGCGCCTTGTCTCAGAACCCCAGGCATCCGAACTTAAGTTAACCAACTAACCAAACAGGCCACTAGTGGCCTGCTGGGCCCGTTCGTTAGCCCTTTCCGGCGCGAAGGTTCTGGCGCTGCTGATGCTTGCCTTGGCGGGCTATGCGTCGTTACAGCGCCTGACCTCGAACGCAGGAGGCTGGCGGCGACCAGGTGGGGCCACGTAGCTGAGCGAAGCGATATCCATGGGGCGTCCAACGGGACGTCCAGCCCACTTCGCGGAGCCTATGCGCTGATGGGTATCGCTTCGCTCAACGCCATCCTACATACCCCTACGGGACCTCCTCAGAGCACCTGGTCGATCTGGATGATGGGTTGCAGGTTGGTGTATTTGGGGATGTCCGCCAGCACCCAGTCGGCGTGGTCGGCCATCACCCGCTGGAAGTCCTCGGCCGAGCGCACGTGGGTATTAAGCAGACAGTGAAACACCGCGGGCGCGCCGTCGACGGCCTGCAGGCCACGGCGCAGCTCCATGCCCTGGACGTTGTCGCCCAGCAGTTCGAGCATGTGCGGGATATGCACGTTGCGGTAGTAGTCGAAATCGAAATGGCCGTCCGCGGCGTTGGGGTAGAGCACGGTGACGCAGTACATGGTCAGACTCCTGCAGGTAAGGGCGAACCAGTATCGAGGGCTGTTCGAGGCCCGCACCAGTGGCCAAAGGGACAGCTTGTCCCTTTGGCCGTCACACCCTGCCCGCGCCTAGCGAATCGCGACCACCACCTTGCCGACCGCCTTGCGTTGGCCCAGGGTATTGATGGCGTGGGCCGACTCGGCCAGGGGAAAGACCTGGGACACCAGCGGTTTGAGCTGGCCTGTGGCAAACCAGCTGAACAGTTGCTGGAAGTTAGCCGCGTTGTCGGCCGGCTGGCGCTGGGCAAAGGCGCCCCAGAACACCCCAACCACGGCGGCGCCTTTGAGCAGCGCCAGGTTGACCGGCAGCTCGGGAATCCGTCCGCTGGCGAACCCCACCACCAGCAGGCGGCCGTTCCACGCGATCGCGCGCACCGCCTGGTCGAACAGGTCGCCGCCCACCGGATCGTAGATCACGTCGGCGCCCTGGCCGCCGGTCAGGCGTTTGACTTCGTCCTTGAGGCTGGACTCGCTGTAGTTGATCAGCTCATCGGCACCGGCCGCCTTGGCCACGGCAAGCTTCTCGGCGCTGCTGGCGGCCGCGATCACCCGGGCGCCCATGGCCTTGCCGATTTCCACGGCGGCCAGGCCGACCCCGCCGGAGGCGCCCAGCACCAGCAAGGTTTCGTCCGGTTGCAGCGCGGCCCGTTGCCGCAGCGCGTGCATCGAGGTGCCGTAGGTCATGCCGAACGCGGCGGCGGTGGTGAAATCCATGCCCGCCGGAATGGGCAGGACGTTGTAGCCGGCCACCGCCACCTGTTCGGCGAAGCTGCCCCAGCCGGTGAGTGCCATGACCCGGTCACCGACCTTGAGGTGACTGACCTTTTCGCCGACCTCGCGGATTACTCCAGCTGCTTCGCCCCCTGGCGAGAAGGGAAAGGGCGGCTTGAACTGATAGTTGCCCTCGATGATCAGGGTGTCCGGGAAATTGACGCCCGCGGCGTGGACATCCACCAGCACCTCGTTCTTCTTCGCCACCGGGCTGGCCACCTCTTCCAGCACCAGGGTCTCGGCAGGGCCGAAGGCTTTGCACAGCATGGCTTTCATCGGGTCGTTCCTCGGCAAGTGATGGGTTAGGGCCTGTTGACACTATGCGCACGGCAACGCGGCGCGTGTGGCTGGTGTCAACAGGCCCTGGCAGTGTAGGGGGGAGCAGGCGTCGGTCAACGAGCATGGCCTGTCCTGATGGCGCGGCATAAGCATCGGGCTTGGGCTGCGGGGCGCCTATGGCTATGCTAGGGCCTGTTGACACCATGCACACGGCCGCGCCGGGGCCTGTTCGGACCGTTCAAGCAGGCCATGAGCGACTACTTCGCTGAGGACAAACGCCTGTGAAAACCTGGATTGCGCTGTTGCTGGCGATTTTGCTGCCTGTTGCCGCACTGGCTAATGAGGCGGAAAAGCCCGAGGGCGAGGAAGGCGAGGCTGCGGCCCCCAAGGTGCTGTATATCGGCCTGGTACCGGCCTTGGTGGGTAATTTCGGCAGCGGCCCGAAACTCAAGTTCTACAAGGCCGATATCGCCCTGCGGGTCACCGGCAGCGAGGCCGAGGATCGGGTCAAGCATCACGAGCCGCTGATCCGCAATCAGTTGGTGATGCTGTTTTCACAGCAGACCGACGCCACCATGGGCGCGGCCGATGCCAAGGAGCTGCTGCGCAAGGAGGCCCTCAAGCAAGTGCAGGACGTGCTCAACCAGGAAGAGGGCAAGCCGCTGGTGGAAGACTTGCTGTTCAATAACCTGATCATCCAGTAAGGCCCGTCACCGGCATTCAGCCATTCTGTGCCGGGCGAGAAACACCGCGCCGATCACGCCGGGCCGGTTGCCGAGGCGCGCGGCTCGTCAGTCGCCATCGTCCGGGTCCGCCGCGGTCTCGGCCCGGTAGGGGGGCAACGCTAGCGCCTGGTAGTCGTCGAGCGGTGCCCATTCGCAGGTGCGATCACGGCCCTCGCGTTTGGCCCGATAGAGGGCCTGATCGCTGTGGGCCACCAAGGCATCGGGATGGCTGTCCTGGTTGGGGTCCGAGGTGGCGATGCCGATACTCAGGGTCAGTCGACCCAGGGGGCTCCCCGGGTGGGGCAGCTCCAGCTCGGCCACCAGTTGGTGGATCCGCGCCGCCACGTGGCTGGCGCCCTCGGCGCGGGTATTGAGCAGGATAATGGCGAATTCTTCGCCGCCGTAACGGCAGGCGACGTCGCCTTCGCGTTGCAGGCAGCCTTGCAGGACCGCGCTGACCCGGCGCAAGGCATCGTCTCCGGCCAGGTGGCCGAGCTGATCGTTGTAAGCCTTGAAGTGATCGACGTCCAGCATCAGCAGCGCCAGGGGCGCCCCCATACGGCGCAGTCGTCGCCATTCGGCGTGCAACTGACGATCGAAATGGCGTCGGTTGAACAGGCCGGTCAAGCCGTCTTGCTGCGACAGGCGTTGCAGTTGTGCTTCCAGCAGCAGCCGTTCGCTGTTGTCGCGGGACACGCCAATCAGGTATTCATGATCATTGAGGGTGACCAATTGGGCGCTGATTTCCGCGGCCTGGCTGCTGCCGTCGGCCCGGCGCATTTCACGCTGGAAGATCTTCGAGAGGTCATGCCGATGGGCCTGGCGTACCAGTTCGAGCCAGGCATGAAAGCCCGGCAGCAATTGCTCAGGATCGGTTCGCATGCGCTCGACGAATTCTTCGGCGCTAAAACCCAGGCTGCGGTAGGTGGCCTGGTTCATGTGCAGGATCTCGCGGCTGCGGGGGTCGAGAATAAACAAGCCGTCGCGGCTCCAGTCGGTCAAGTCGAGTACCAACTGCAGGCGTTCGCGACTCTCGCGCAAGCTCTGCTCGACGTCCTCGCGTCGCTGCATTTCATCGTTCAGACGGCTATTGCTGATCTGCAGCGCATTGGCGCGCCGGGTATTCTCCAGCGCCAGTGCCAACGCAGCCACCAACAGCAGGCTGATGGTCAGGCTGGCACCCAGGACGAATTGCGGCAACGGGCTGCCCAGCGTATCGACCAGCTTGCGCGTGGGGCTCAGTTGCAGGGCAAAGTGCTGATTGTTCAGCAGGTGCAGCGGCATTTGCTGCTGCAGTTCGACCAGGGTGTCGGCTTGCTCATGGCTGTACAGGGGCTGCTCGTTTTCCAGCAGACGTACGCTGAAGTCATCGCTGGACAGGGTTTCCAACAGTGCATCCATCAAGCCCTCGACGCGGAACACCCCTTGCAGGAAGCCATCGAACCTGAGCTGCGCCTGGTCATCGCGGATAAACAGTGGCATATAAAGGACAAAGCCGCGGCCGCCCTGGACCAGGTCGAAGCTGTTGGAAAACCGCGGCTGGCCGCTGCTCTTGGCCTGCATGGCCAGGGGATAGTTGGGGTGCGCCGGGCTCAGGCGGAAGCGCAAGGCGGCTTCATTGCCCTCCAGGGGCAGTAACCAGCGCATCTGCAGGTCGGCGTCCAGCCACTGGATCGCCTGGTAGCCGGGGAAATGCTCCAGGCTGTAGCGGGCATCGAGCGCCCATTCATCCTGGGGTAATCGATTTCGATGCCCCCACAGCTGCGCCAGACGGCGCAGGCCGTCGACCTGGTCGTTCAGGCTGGTTTCCAGTTGCCGCACCAGGGTCCGGGCTTGATAGCCGACACGTTCGCCCACCCGTTCCTGCTGCACCCGTTGCAGCTGCTGCCATAGCAACAGGCTGGCGCCACACAGCACCAGCATGAGCAGGGCGAGGGCCAGGCGGGCTGGCCAGAGCGGGCGTGCATGCGGCATGGCGAAATCCCAGGGGAGGCCTCACCTGCATAGCACAGTGGCGGCCTCAGCTCAACGCAGGGCGAGGATCGCGGCCCACTGCGGCGGGTCGACCGGCATTACCGAGAGCCGGCTGGCTCGCTGCACCAAGGCCAGGGCTGCCAGCGCCGGGAGGGTTTTCAGCCGGCCCAAGGGGATGATTTCGCCGAAGGTGTCCACATGTTCGACCTCCAGCGCGCTCCAAGGGTTGCGCTCCGGGCTGGCCTTGGGGTCGAAATAGGGGCTATGTGGATCCAGCGCGCTGGGATCGGGGTAGGCCGGCCGGGTGATTCGGCCAATACCGGCGATTCCGGGCTGAGGGCAACTTGAATGGTAGAAATAGAACAAATCTCCCTCTACCATGTCGCGCATGAAATTGCGCGCCTGGTAATTGCGCACCCCGTCCCAACGTGCGCTTTTGACCCGCTGCAGGTCCTGCACGGAAAATTCGTCGGGTTCGGACTTCATCAGCCAGGTGGGCATGAACTTTGCTCCAGTCGGTCGGCTGCGGGCCTTGGGCGGGCCGGCACCTGCTGTTTTTGACAGCCATTTAACATAGGGGTGTGCGGGCCGGTATGCTTACCGTTGCCGTGCAGTTTGCCTGGAAGGAGGGAGGCAATCGATGAAACGTAAGCCAGATTTGTTGTGGATATTGGTCATCCTGTTCAGCCTGGGGGTGGTGACCACGGGTTACACCCAGAGTCTGTGGGACCGTCAGGGCGAGTTGCCGGTCGGTCAGTCCGCGCAGTCCAAGTAACCTAATCCTGGCCCGACACATCGCCGGAGGTCAGGCGTTAGGTGCAAATTGTGTGCGCCCATACCAACCCTGGTCCGTCACCGTGCCCTGCAAGGGTACGTCCCAGCTGGCCATGGCCAGGCGTTGCACCTTCTGGCACTCATGGGCCAGGCCCAATAGTGTCGGTTTGTGCCACGTTGCGCGCCGGCTCCGGTACGCCAGGCTGCGGTCATAGAACCCCCCTCCCATGCCCAGTCGACCGCCTTGCTCGTCGAAGCCGACCAGCGGCAGCAGCACCAGGTCCAGGGTCCAGACCTTGCGCTGCCGCCGGCGGTTGAGCGTCGGCTCCAAAATCCCAAGTCGATTGCGTTTGAGTGCCTCGCCCGGGTCGACGCGTTGAAAGCGCATATGCGTGCGCGGCCAGGCGCTTAACACCGGCAGGTAGGTGGTCTTGCCGCGGTGCTGGGCCGCTCGCAGCAGCGGGCGCGGATCGATTTCGCCATCGCTGGGCAGGTACAGCGCGATGTGCCGGGCACGGCGAAAGACAGGACGATGGGCCAGCTGGCGATACAGCCCCTGGGCGGCCAGGCGCTGCTGCGGCGCGCTGAGGGCACGGCGCGCCTGACGCAACAGGCGGCGCAGTTGAGCGCGTGACAGGTTGGCGGTCATAAGCGGACTAGGCGCCGTGGCAGCACGAAGGATGTACGGCAGGGCTTATGGCGAAGGCCAGAAGCCGGAAAGAAGACCCCCCGACGTGCCGCTGTCGGCTTAGCCCTTGAACCCGAAAGTTCAAGGTGGAGGTTGCAGGAGGCGTTAAGGCTTTCCGTCAGGCGGACATGCACACCGGCCTCAACTTGCAACCCCCGGGTTTGTGCGTATCGGCTCAGGGACATCACCAACTGGCGCACACCTCAGGGAGTAGTCGGCAGTATACCCGATTTCATCCGCGGGGAATCAGCCATGGCTATTATCGGGGTCGGTGGCCAGGGCGTGGTCGACCCGCTCGAGCAAGTCGCGCACCTGCTCACGGGTCGAGCTGGCTTGCCGGTCCAGGTGCTGCTGCTTGTGCAGCAGGTCATGGGTGATGTTCAGGGCGGCCATCACGGCCACGCGATCGGCTCCGATCACCTTGCCGCTGCTGCGAATCTCGCGCATCTTGCCGTCCAGGTAGCGTGCTGCGCTTTCCAGGTTGGCGCGTTCGTCCGACGGGCAGGTGATGCAGTAGTCTTTGTCCAGGATGTGGACGGTCACGGTGTTCGGTTGGCTCATTTCAGTCCTGCTCCAGGGCTTTGAGGCGCGAAATCATCGATTCGACCTTGTGCCGGGCCATTTCGTTCTTTTCGATCAGCTGGGCCCGCTCTTCGCGCCAGGCCTTTTCGTTGGCCTGCAGGACACGTTTGTCGGCCTTGAGCTGTTCGACGCGTTGGATCAGCAGCTCGAACTTGACGGTCAGCGCGAGCAGGTTGGCGTCTTCCATGGATTCTCACCAGGGCTGTGGATGGGCAGAACTATATAGGATCGGGCGCCCCAACGGGGCATCCCGGCGCGGCCATGTGATGGTCTTGGCGCCTTGGCCGGTGCTAGGATACAAGGTCTTCATTCTAGTCATCGCGTACCAAGACGCCCACTTGCCCATGCCCATCCAGAATTCACCGTACAGTGCCTTTGCCTTGCTGCTCGCCAATGCCGGTCAACCGGTTTCACCTGCCGAATTGCACGGCCTGTTGCTGGGGCGCAGTTGCGCCGGGGCGGGGTTCGAAATCGACAGCTGGTTGGTGGATGCCGCCGAACTGCTGGGTGGTGCACCGGTGGACAACGTCCGCCAGGCCCTGATCGGCCTGCAGGCCATGGTCAAGGACGAGTTGTCCGGAACCGACATGGCCGTGGTCCTGCTGTTACCGGGCGACGAAGCGCCGCTGGTCGAGCGGGCGCAAGCGCTGGGTCAGTGGTGCCAGGGATTTCTCGGCGGCTTTGGTTTGACGGCGCGCGCGACCGCCCTGAGCGGCGAAGCGGTGGAAGTATTGCAGGACCTCGCGGCTATCGCCCAGGTGCAAAGTGCCCTGGAAGAGTCCGAGGATGCGGAAGGCGATTACATGGAAGTTATGGAGTATCTACGGGTCGCCCCTTTGTTGTTGTTTACCGAATGCGCCAAACGCGCCGTCGTGGCGCCCACGCCCTCTTTGCACTGAAGCGAGCCTCTCCCCATGATCCCCAAGTCGGAATATGCCCGTCGGCGCAAGGCGCTGATGGATCAGATGGAACCCAACAGCATCGCCATCCTGCCGGCAGCGCCGGTGTACATCCGCAATCGTGATGTCGAACACATCTACCGCCAGGACAGCGATTTCCAGTACCTCAGTGGCTTTCCGGAGCCCGAGTCGGTGGTGGTACTGATTCCCGGCCGGGCCCATGGCGAGTACCTGCTGTTCTGCCGCGAGCGTGATCCGGAGCGTGAGTTGTGGGATGGCCTGCGGGCCGGTCAGGAAGGCGCCGTCAGCCAGTACGGCGCCGATGACGCCTTCCCCATTGGCGATATCGACGACATTCTGCCGGGGCTTATCGAAGGCCGCGAGCGGGTTTACTACTCCATGGGGGCCCATCCGGAGTTCGACCGCCATCTGATGGAGTGGATCAACGTGATCCGCTCCAAGGCCCGCCAGGGCGCCCAGCCGCCCAACGAATTCGTCGCCCTCGGTCATTTGCTGCACGACCTGCGCCTGTACAAGTCGACTGCCGAAGTGAAGGTCATGCGTGAGGCGGCGGAGATTTCCTGCCGCGCCCATGTGCGCGCCATGCAGACCAGCCGTGCTGGCCTGCATGAGTTCCACCTGGAAGCCGAGCTGGACTACGAGTTCCGCAAGGGCGGCGCCAAAATGCCGGCCTATGGCTCGATCGTCGCTGCCGGGCGCAATGCCTGCATCCTGCATTACCGCGAGAACGATGCGCTACTGAAGGACGGTGATCTGATCCTGATCGATGCCGGCTGTGAAATCGATTGTTACGCCAGCGACATCACCCGCACCTTTCCGGTCAATGGCCGGTTTTCCCCCGAACAGAAGGCTATCTACGAACTGGTGCTCAAATCCCAGGAGGCGGCCTTCCTGGATATCGCGCCGGGCAAGCATTGGAACCAGGCTCATGAAACCACGGTGCGGGTGATCACCGAGGGGCTGGTGGAGCTAGGGCTGCTGGAGGGCGCGGTGGACGAGCTGATCGCCCGTGAGGCGTACAAGCCGTTCTACATGCACCGCGCCGGCCATTGGCTGGGCATGGACGTGCATGATGTCGGTGATTACAAGATCGGTGGCGAGTGGCGCGTGCTCGAAGTGGGCATGGCCATGACCGTCGAGCCGGGCATCTATATCGCCAGCGACAACGAGTCGGTGGCGAAGAAATGGCGCGGTATCGGCGTACGCATCGAGGACGATGTGGTGGTGACCAAGACCGGCTGTGAAATCCTGACTACCGGTGTGCCCAAGACGGTCGCCGAGATCGAGGCGCTGATGGCCGGCGCGCGCACCGAGGTTGCCTAGGGCCGTGGACCGCGTGCAGCTGGCGATCATCGGTGGCGGCTTGGTCGGCGCCAGCCTGGCGCTGGCCCTGCAGGACGGCGCCAAGGCCCGTGGCTGGCGCATCGTGCTGGTCGAACCCTTCGCCCCGGGCGCGGCCTATCAGCCCAGTTACGATGCGCGCTCCACGGCCCTGTCCTATGGCAGCCGCCAGCTGTACGAGCGCCTGGGCATCTGGCCCCAGGTCGCGCCACGGGCGCAGGCCATCGAACGGATCCATGTGTCCGACCGCGGTCGTATCGGCGCGGCCCGTCTGAGTGCCGGGCAGGAGGGCGTGCCAGCCTTGGGCTATGTGGTGGAAAACGCCTGGCTGGGGCAGTGCCTGTGGCAGGCCCTGGACCCCGAAGTGGTCAGTTGGCGCTGTCCGGCCGAGGTGGTTCGCCTCGAGGCGCTCGAAGACGGCTACCGCCTGCAGCTCGATGATCACAGCCTGCTGGATTGCGACCTGGCCGTGCTGGCCGATGGTGGCCGTTCCGGGTTGCGCGAGCAGCTCGGCATCGCTGTCAGCCATGCTGCCTACGGGCAGAGCGCGCTGATCGCCAACCTCACTCCCGGCGAGGCACATCGGGGGCAGGCGTTCGAGCGTTTTACCGACGAGGGGCCGTTGGCCCTGCTGCCGCTGCTGGACGACCGCTGCGCACTGGTCTGGACCCGCGCCCATGGGGATGCGACGCGCCTGGCCGGGCTGAGCGAACAGGCCTTTCTCGGTGAGTTGCAGCAGGCCTTCGGTTACCGCCTGGGCGCCCTGCGGCACGTCGGCGCCCGACATCTCTATCCCTTGGCATTGATCGAGGCGCAGGAGCAGGTCAGGCCGCATCTGGTGGTGCTGGGTAACGCCGCCCATACCTTGCATCCGATCGCGGGCCAGGGCTACAACCTGTCGCTGCGCGATACCCTGGTGTTGGCCGAGACCCTGCTGCAGAGTGCGGCCGCGCCCGGTGATCTGGCGACCCTGCAGCGCTATGGCGCCCGTCAGCTGCGCGATCAACAGCTGACCGTGGGCTTTTCCGACCAGGTAACGCGGCTGTTCGGGCGCCCCGACCCCTGGCTGGCTGCGGGGCGTACCCTGGGCCTGCTGGGCCTGGACCTGATACCGCCGGCCAAACGCTGGTTCGCCCGCCAGGCGATGGGGTTGGGTACCCGCCCCGAATGAGCGAGCCCCCTGCCACGCTGGCCCGCCGCGTCCGGCGGCGCGCCTGACAGCCGACCCGCGCAGGCCGGCGGGTCGTCGAACTTTACCCGGATGCCCTGGCGCCTGTTGCGCCAGAGCCCAGCCTAAGGACCTAGAAATGCGAGCGGATCTGATCATAGTGGGTGCCGGCATGGTGGGCAGCGCCCTGGCGCTGGCGCTCAAGGACAGCGGGCTGGACATTCTGCTGGTCGATGGCAGTCCCCTGAGCGTCAAACCGTTCGACCGGCAAGGGGCGTATGAGCCCCGTGTCAGTGCGCTGTCGGCCGCCAGCCAGCGTGTGCTGGAGCGTCTTGGCGCCTGGTCGGCGATCGAACGACGACGCTGCAGCCCCTATGCGCAAATGCAGGTCTGGGACGGCTCGGGCACCGGTCAGGTGCATTTCTCCGCAGCCAGCGTGCATGCCGACGTGCTCGGTCATATCGTCGAAAATCGGGTGATCCAGGATGCCCTGCTGGAGCGCTTGCACGACAGTGACCTGGGCCTGCTGGCCAATGCCCGGCTGGAGCAGCTGCGGCATTCCGGCGACGACTGGTTGCTGACCCTCGGCGACGGTCGTGAGCTGCGCACGCCCTTGGTGATCGCCGCCGACGGCGCCAATTCCGCGGTACGGCGACTGGCGGGCTGCGCGACCCGGGAATGGGATTACCTGCACCACGCGATAGTCACCAGCGTGCGGTGCGCCACGCCCCATGGCGGCACCGCGTGGCAGCGCTTCACCGATGACGGCCCGCTGGCATTTCTGCCCCTGGCCGGCGACGGGCACTGGTGTTCGATCGTCTGGTCGACCCGCCCCGCGGAGGCTGAGCGTTTGATGGCGCTGGAGGACCACGATTTTTGCCTGGCATTGAGCAAGGCCTTCGAGTGGCGCCTGGGTGAAGTCCTGCAGAGTGACCCGCGCCTGTGCATCCCGCTGCGTCAACGGCACGCCAAACGTTACGTGGAAAAGGGCCTGGCCTTGATCGGCGACGCCGCGCACACCATTCACCCCCTGGCTGGACAAGGCGTGAACCTCGGCTTTCTCGACGCGGCGGTGCTGGCCGAAGTGCTGCTGCATGCCCTCGAACGGGGTGAGCCCCTCGCCGACCTCAAGGTGCTGAGCCGTTACGAGCGGCGGCGAATGCCGCACAACCTGGCGATGATGGCGGCGATGGAAGGCTTCGAGCGGCTGTTCCAGGCGGACCCCTTGCCGCTGCGTTGGTTGCGCAACACCGGCTTGAACTGGGTCAATGGCCTGCCCGAGGCCAAGGCGCTGTTCGTGCGCCAGGCGCTGGGCCTGTCCGGGGACCTGCCGGCCCTGGCCCGGCCCTGAGCCGCGCGGCCGACCCGCCGCAATATTCCGTTACGCCTGGGCGTTCACGCGGGTTGAGAAGCTAAATGCTATTCACTATTGTTCAGTTCCTTTATTTCGGTTGTATGAGGCCGTTTCCATGCAGGCAAGCAAAGCTCTTCTCGCCGTTCTGTCACTCAGTGCGCTGACCGGCGGGGTGCAGGCGGCCGACGAAGTGGTGGTGTACAGCTCGCGCATCGACGAGCTGATCAAACCGGTGTTCGACGCCTATACCGCCAAGACCGGTGTCGCGGTCAAATTCATCACCGACAAGGAGGCGCCGCTGATGGCGCGGCTGCAGGCCGAGGGCGAGAACACCCCGGCCGATCTGCTGATCACCGTGGACGCCGGCAACCTCTGGCAGGCTGAACAGCTGGCCATACTCAAACCGCTGGATTCGGCGCTGATCAAGGCCAATATTCCCGCGCAGTACCGCTCCTCCACTGGCGGCTGGACCGGCCTGTCCCTGCGCGCGCGGACCATCGTCTATTCCACCGAGCGGGTCAAGCCGGAGGAGCTGAGCACCTACGAGGCACTTGCCGACAAGAACTGGGAAGGTCGCCTGTGCCTGCGCACCAGCAAGAAGGTCTATAACCAGTCGTTGACCGCCACGCTGCTCGAGGCCCATGGCCAGGCCAAGACCGAAACCATCGTCAAGGGTTGGGTCGATAACCTGGCCACCGACGTGTTCGCCGACGACACCGCGTTGATCCAGGCGGTCGACGCCGGTCAATGCGATGTCGGCCTGGTCAATACCTACTACTACGGCCGTCTGCACAAGGACAATCCGGCGCTCAAGGCCAAGTTGTTCTGGCCCAACCAGGGCGATCGCGGGGTCCACGTCAACCTCTCGGGCGCCGGTGTGACCCGTTACGCGCCGCACCCGGAAGCCGCGCAGAAACTGCTGGAATGGATGACCGGCGAAGAGGCGCAGGCTCTGTTCGCTGGCATCAACCAGGAGTTTCCGGCCAACCCCGGCGTGGCGCCTTCCGCGGAAGTGGCGGCCTGGGGGTCCTTCAAGGCCGACAGCGTACCGGTGGAAGTGGCGGGCAAGCGCCAGGCCGAAGCCATCAAGCTGATGGACCGCATGGGCTGGAATTAAGGCCTACAGGGCAGTGGCCATAAAAGACAGCGGTAAGCGGCAAGCCATAAGCCGCAGGTAACGTCAAAAAGCCTTGGGGCGGCGCTCGACAGCGCCCAGCCTTGCTTGCAGCTTGCAGCTTGCAGCTTGCAGCTTGCAGCTTGCAGCTTGCAGCTTGCAGCTTGCAGCTTGGCTAACCCTTATACTCGGCGCCTCGGCCCAGGTCGGGGCGTTGTCTTTTCTGTCCGTCGAGGATCCCGTGGCCCATTCCGCCCAGCGTCGCTGGTACCCCATCACCTTTGCCATCGCCGCGTTGGTGCTGCTGCCGTTAACCGTGCTGCTGCTGTCCTGGCATGAGATCGACGAGGAAATCTGGGCACACCTGTGGGCGACCCAGATGCCGCGCCTGCTGGGCAATACCCTGCTGCTGGTGACCGGTGTCGGCTGTGGCGTCACCCTGCTGGGCGTCAGCCTGGCCTGGCTGACCAGCCTTTGCGAATTTCCCGGGCGACGCTGGCTGGATTGGGCGCTGATGTTGCCCTTCGCGATCCCGGCCTATGTGCTTGCCTTTGTCTTCGTCGGCCTGCTCGACTTCGCCGGCCCGCTACAAACCCTGCTGCGCGACTGGTTCGGCGCCAGTGTGCGGCTGCCGCGGGTGCGCTCCAGCGGCGGGGTGATCCTGGTACTGGTGCTGGTGTTCTACCCCTATGTCTACCTCTTGGCGCGCGGCGCGTTCCTGGCCCAGGGCAAGGGCCTGATGGAGGCCGCCCGGGTGCTCGGTCAATCGCCCTGGCAGGCGTTTTGGCGGGTGGCGTTGCCAATGGCCCGACCCGCCATCGGCGCCGGTCTGGCCCTGGCCATCATGGAGACCCTGGCGGATTTTGGCGCCGTATCGGTGTTCAATTTCGATACCTTCACCACCGCCATCTACAAGACCTGGTACGGCTTTTACAGCCTGGCCAGCGCCACCCAGCTGGCCAGTCTGCTGTTGCTGGCGGTGATGCTGGTGCTCTATGGCGAGCGCCGGACCCGTGGTCCGGCGCGCCCCGCCAGCGAGCGGCCGCGGGGCAAGGCGCTCTACCAGCTGCGCGGGGTCTGGGCCTGGGCCGCCAGCGCCTGGTGTGGGCTGGTGCTGCTGTGTGCCTTTATCATCCCGCTGCTGCAGCTGCTGGTCTGGTGCTGGCAACGTGGTCGTTTCGATCTGGACGAGCGCTACGCCGGCTTGATCCTGCACACTCTTTACCTGGGCGGATTGGCGGCGCTGCTCACGGTCGGCGTGGCCTTGCTGCTGGCCTTCGCGCGACGCCTGGCGCCGACCCGGTCGATTCGCGCAGCGGTCGGCCTGGCCAACCTCGGCTATGCGTTGCCTGGCTCTGTGCTGGCGGTGGCCATTATGCTGGCTTTCAGTTACCTGGATCGGACCTGGGTCATGCCGCTGTCCCTCTGGCTGGGCGGGGCGGGCAAGCCGCTGTTGCTGGGCAGCCTGGTGGCGCTGCTGCTGGCCTACCTGATCCGCTTTATCGCCGTGGCCCATGGTCCCCTGGAAAATGGCCTGGCACGCATCCGCCCTTCGTTGCCCGAAGCCTCGCGCAGCCTGGGGGTCGCTGGGCCCTGGCTGTTCCTGCGGGTCTACCTGCCCCTGCTGATACCGGCGGTGCTGAGCGCGGCCTTGCTGGTGTTTGTCGACGTGCTCAAGGAGATGCCGGCCACCCTGCTGATGCGGCCCTTCGGCTGGGATACCTTGTCGGTACGGGTGTTCGAGATGACCAGCGAAGGCGAATGGGCACGGGCTGCACTGCCGGCCCTGAGCCTGGTGCTGGTCGGTTTGCTGCCGGTGATCCTGCTGATTCGTCGCTCGGCTAGGCCGAACGGCTAGTCGGCGGTTGAACTACGACCTGCTGGTTGGCGTTTATTAATAAGCCGAAGTTATGCAGCAGACTTGGGCGACCCTGGTAGTCGCCGAAGCGGCTCTCTCGGCGGGCCCCCCTCGGCGACAGGTTGGGCGCGGTGCAGCATGGGTATCGCTGTGCTCAACGCCATCCTACGCAACGAACGCGGCAACCGCTGCCTGCTTGAAACTGCGCCCGTGATGACCTGCCCCGGCCTTGCGGCTACAATGCGCGCCATTCGCTGTGGCCCGTCATTCAGACCGGGCCTGCGGTACGGGTGCCAGTGCCTTGTCGTGACAAGCTCAGCCCCGTATCGATGCCCGTCCACAGCTTCGCCACGCCCGGATGGAGAAACCCATGGGACAGCGTACACCCCTCTATGACCAGCACTGTGCCCTGGGTGCCAAGCTGGTCGATTTCGGCGGTTGGGATATGCCGTTGCACTACGGCTCGCAGGTCGAGGAGCACCATCAGGTGCGACGCGACTGCGGCGTGTTCGACGTCTCGCATATGACGGTGGTGGATGTCACCGGCTCCCAGGCCAAAGCCTACCTGCAGCACTTGCTGGCGAACGATGTCGCGCGTCTCGGCGTGCTTGGCAAGGCGCTCTACAGCGGGATGTTGAATGATCAGGGAGGGGTAATCGACGACCTGATCGTCTACCTGACCGAAGAGGGCTATCGCGTGGTGGTCAATGCCGCCACCCGCGACAAGGACCTGGCCTGGATGCGTGCGCGCACCGCCGGTTTCTCCGTGGACCTGAACGAACGCGCCGAACTGGCCATGCTGGCTATCCAGGGACCCCACGCGCGGGCGAAAACCGCCGAGTTGGTCAGTGGTGCACGTGCGCAGTTGATCGCCGACCTCAAGCCCTTCGAGGGGCTGGTGCAAGGCGACTGGTTTATTGCGCGCACCGGTTATACCGGCGAGGACGGCTTGGAGATCATTCTGCCGGCCGAGCAGGCGCCGGGGTTTTTTACCGAGTTGGTCGGTGCGGGTATCGCGCCGATCGGTCTTGGGGCGCGAGACACCTTGCGGCTGGAGGCGGGCATGAACCTCTACGGCCAGGACATGGACGAAACGGTCTCGCCGCTGGTCGCCAACATGGCCTGGACCATCGCCTGGGAGCCCGCCTCGCGGGATTTCATCGGTCGCGCGGCGCTGGAAACCCAGCAGGCGGCGGGGCCCCAAGCCAAACTGGTCGGCCTGGTGCTGGAAGAACGGGGTGTGCTGCGCGCGCATCAGGTGGTACGGGTCGAAGGGCTGGGCGAAGGTGAAATCACCAGCGGCAGTTTTTCCCCTACCTTGGGCAAGTCCATTGCCCTGGCCCGCTTGCCAGCCACCACGGGCGAGCGCGCCGAGGTGGAAATTCGCGGCAAATGGTACCCGGTGCGTGTTGTTCAGCCGAATTTCGTGCGCCATGGCAAAGCCGTGATCTAACCTGAGCGGACTGGATTGCATCAGCCGTTTTTTTCTTCAGGCGGAGCCTCCGCCTCCCGCGTATTTGAGGACATCGTCATGAGTCACATACCTGCCGACCTGCGTTTTGCGGCCAGCCACGAATGGGCCCGCCTGGAAGCCGACGGGAGCGTTACCGTGGGCATTTCCGACCATGCTCAGGAGGCCCTGGGCGATGTGGTGTTCGTCGAGTTGCCTGAGCTGGGCAAAGAATTGAATGCCGGCCAGGAAGCCGGCGTGGTGGAGTCGGTCAAGGCCGCTTCGGATATCTACTCACCCATCGGCGGCCAGGTGGTGGCGGTGAACGAGGCGCTCGGCGATGCGCCGGAAAGCGTCAACGGCGACCCCTACGGCAGCTGGTTCTTCAAACTCAAGCCCCGGGATGCGGCGGAGTTGGACAAACTGCTCGACGCCAGCGCCTATAAGGCGGCATGTGACGCCGATGCGTGACGGCTGCTCCACGGCATTTGCTAGGGCTGTGCCTGTGTCGTGCTGCAGGTCAGCAAACCCTGATGAGCAAAGACTGGGTCCCTTGCGTCCCCGCTCGAGGGTTTTCCTGCACGCCTAACTCGGCCTTCCGTGGCGACCCGCGCCCCGTCATGCCTGATTTCAGCCCGCGTCAGGTCGACCTGCGGGGCTCGTGTTGCTTAACGTGGATCCACCGGCTCGCTGGCCAGGATCGCGCTGGCCAGCTCCAGGTCGCTGGCGCGCAGCTCCGGTCGCTCGGCGCGCAGGCGCTGCAGTGCTGCCTCGAGGTAGGGGCCACGGATCTGCCCGCCACTGGCGATAAAACTGCCGGCGTCGTCGCGGGCGGCGAGCACCAATTTGTGGTCCTTGAACGTCAGGTAGGTCGACGCCGTGGTGGCGCCGGAGGACAGGATGTCGCGTACCACGCTGTCTGCCAACGCCTGGGTCACAGGCAGGCTCAACAGGGCAACCAGGGCAAAGGCAGGGTAACGGCACATGGCGATGTCTCCGAAGTCAGGTGGACTTTCTTCAGAGTCGGGTGCCGCGCGCAGGTTCCCTCAGTTTGACATCAGATGGCCAGCTTACTGCGCGGCTTCCACCACCAGTCGCACGCCTTGCTGGCCCACCACGCGTACCGCACTGCCCACCGGCAGGTCAGGACCTATCACCAGCCACAGGCTGTCACCGGCCTTGATCTTGCCGCGACCGTCCACTATGGCCTCGTGCAGGACGAACTGGCGCCCCTGCAGTTCACTGCCGCGCTGGTTCAGTCCGGGTTGATCCGACGGCTTGCCGGCGACCCGTTGACGGTGCCACCAGTACAGCGCCGTGAGGATCGACAAGCTGCCGAACAGGACGAATTGCCAGGTCCAGGGCAGCTCCGGGAACAGGTAGGTCAATACGCCCACGATGGCCGCGGCCAGCCCGGTCCACAACAGGTAACCGCCCAGGCCAAAGACCTCGAGAATCAGCAGCAGGCTGCCCAGCGCCAGCCAGTCCCAGAACGACAGGTGTTGCAGGTAGCTCACGGTATTTAGCCTTTGCGTTCGTTGAAGGTGGCCTTGACGATTTCGCTGATGCCGCCGACGGCACCGATGACCTGGCTCGCCTCCAGTGGCATCAGAATCACCTTGCTGTTGTTGGCTGACGCCAGCTTGCCGAGGGCATCGATATACTTCTGCGCGACGAAGTAATTGATCGCTTGCACGTTACCGGCGGCGATGGCGTCGGACACCATACGGGTGGCCTCGGCTTCGGCCGCCGCAGCGCGCTCGCGGGCTTCGGCTTGCAGGAAAGCGGCTTCGCGCTCGCCTTCAGCTTCCAGGATCTGGCCTTGTTTCTTGCCTTCGGCGGTGAGGATTGCCGCGGCGCGCAGGCCTTCGGCCTCGAGGATTTGTGCGCGCTTGATGCGCTCGGCTTTCATTTGCCCGGACATGGCCGCCATCAGGTCGGCTGGGGGGCTGATGTCCTTGATCTCGATGCGGGTGATCTTGATACCCCAAGGCGCGGTGGCTTCATCGACCGTCTTGAGCAGGCGTTCGTTGATCGCGTCGCGCTGGCCCAGCATGGCGTCCAGCTCCATGGAACCCAGTACGGTACGGATATTGGTCATCACCAGGTTACGGATGGCATGTTCCAGATTGTTGACTTCATAAGCCGCCTGGGCCGAATTGATGATCTGGAAAAAGCAGATGGCATCGATTTGCACGGTGGCGTTGTCAGCCGTGATGACTTCCTGGGGCGGGATATCCAGCACGCTTTCCATGACGTTGAGCTTGCGACCGATGCGGTCCATCACGGGCACGATGATGTTCAGCCCCGGTTTGAGCGTATTGGTGTAGCGACCGAAGCGCTCCACCGTCCACTCGAAGCCTTGGGGTACGACCTTGAACCCCATAAACAGGATGGCGACCGCCAGGCCGACGAAAAGAAGGATGACACTGCCGATTTCCATAAGAGTTCCTGTACTGGGCAAAAGGTTTACCAGCTTGGCGGCCTCGAACAGCTTCTGGGCCGTCGCGGACATGTTGAACTATTTCTGCTCGCTTTGGGGCGTCACGCGCAGCACTTCCTCCATGGTCGTCAGCCCGGCCGCGACCTTCTGGGCGCCGGACAGGCGCAGGCTGCGCATGCCATCCTTGAATGCCTGCCGACGCAGCGCGACGATATCGGTGTCGGCGGTGATCAGGGGTTTGATGTTGTCGTTCAATTGCATGATTTCATACACCCCCGCACGGCCACGAAACCCGGTGTCGCGGCATTCCAGGCAGCCGACCGCTTTTTGGGTGCCGGCCGGTCGCGGCGAGCTCCAGGGTTTGGTCAGGGTCTGCCAATCCTCTTCGCTGATGGCTGCCGGTGCCTTGCAATGTGGGCACAGGGTGCGCACCAGGCGTTGCGCCATGATACCGAGCAGCGTGGCTTTGAGCAGGTAGTGCGGCACCCCCAGTTCGAGCAAGCGGGTGATGGCGCTGGGCGCATCGTTGGTATGCAGGGTCGACAGCACCAGGTGCCCGGTCAGCGCCGCCTGGATCGCCATCTCGGCGGTTTCCAGGTCGCGGATCTCGCCCACCATGATGATGTCGGGGTCCTGACGCATCAAGGCGCGCACACCGCTGGCGAAGGTCAGGTCGATATTGCTCTGGACCTGCATCTGGTTGAAGGCCGGTTCGACCATTTCGATCGGGTCTTCAATGGTGCAGAGATTGACCTCGGAGGTCGCCAGCTTCTTGAGGGTGGTATAGAGCGTGGTGGTTTTGCCCGAACCGGTCGGTCCGGTGACCAGGATGATGCCGTTGGGCTGGCTGGTCATGTCCTGCCAGCGGCGCAGGTCGTCTGGGGAAAACCCCAACTGATCGAAGTTCTTCAGCAGTACTTCCGGGTCGAAGATCCGCATCACCATCTTTTCGCCGAACGCGGTGGGCAGCGTCGACAGGCGCAATTCGACTTCGCCGCCGTCGGGGGTCTTGGTCTTGACCCGACCGTCCTGAGGCTTGCGTTTTTCCGCCACGTTCATCCGTCCCAGCGCCTTGACCCGGCTGACGATGGCCATGGTGACCTGGGGCGGGAATTGATACACGTTGTGCAGCACGCCGTCGATACGGAAGCGTACCGTGCCCTGTTCACGGCGGGGCTCGACATGAATATCGCTGGCGCGTTGCTGAAAGGCGTACTGAAACAGCCAGTCGACGATATTGACGATATGGGCGTCGTTGGCGTCCGGCTCCTGGTCGCTGGCGCCCAGGTTCAGCAGCTGTTCGAAATTGCCAAGGCCGCTGTTCTTGCTGTCCTGTGCATTGGCACCGCTGACCGATTTGGCCAGGCGAAAAAATTCCACGGTAAAACGCTGGATGTCGACCGGATTGGCCACCACCCGTTTGATCGGCAATTTGAGGACGTGGAACAGGTCGGCTTCCCAGCGCTGGGCAAAAGGCTGGGCGCTGGCAATGGTCACCCCTTCCGCGCTGACCGCCACGGCCAGGATCTTGTGGCGTTGGGCAAAGGCGTAGGACATCAGTGGCATCACCGCCGCGACATCGATCTTCAGCGGGTCGATACGCAGGTAGGGCTGGCCGGCCAGTTCCGCCAACCACAGGGTCAGGCTTTCCAGGTCGAGTTTCTTGCCGGGTCGGCCGAGGTCATCGAGTTGCTGGCCGGCGAGGAACTCCAACGGATGCAGCTGCGCGTTCGCGCTGCTGCGACGAACGGCCATGCATTGCTCGGCGGTTTCCTGGCTCAAGCGGCCGCGACTGACCAGCTCGCGCAGCACGTCGTTCAAGTCAAGTTGTCGGTCCTGGGCCGATGAGGTGAGGGCAGACATGAGGCTCCTTGTGGGGGGGCGTGATGCGTCGGCACTGCAAGCTACCCGCAGTCCGGCCTTGCGCATCTAGAGTAGCCGTCAGCATGCCCGAATGGGGGAGTGGGCGCGACGGTCCGTGCGATCGTCTGTGTCAGTGCTCGCAACCCTGCAGCACGACGCTGACCAGTACGGCGCCTGTCAGTGGTACGCCACCCTCAAGTCTGTCGGCTCAGGCTGGAACACTGCGCTGGGTCCGCGCACTCGGGCAGGGTTGCAGCAGCACCGACCGTACATCGATCAAGCCGCGCATGCGTTGCGCGATCAACTCGGCGCGGTGCCAACTGACGTCTGGCTGGCTGATCTCAATGGTCAGCAACGGCCCTTGCCGCTGCAGCTCGACGTGCGAAGGCAGCAGCGACTGCTGGGCAAATCCGTTGAGCAGACGGCACAGAATATCTGTTTCGGGCTCGGCGACGATGCGAAAACACACCCGCTCGCGGGCGGGCCCGGCCCAGGGATCTGGGCGTTGCGGGTGGGCGCTGGTGACGGCGGGCAGGGTGGTGGCGTCGGGCATGGGGTGCTCCTTGGATCAGGAAGCAATTTTTCCATGCCGGGAGCGGAATAACCGGTCTTTAACGGCGCTTTATCCTGTATTTTTAGATTTCTAATTCAGGATCACGCATTAGGAGATTAAGTTATGCAGGGCACATTGGACGGTTACGATCGCCATATCCTGGCCCTGTTGCAGGAGGACGCTGCACTGTCGAGCGGGGAGATTGCCGAGCGCATTGGTTTGTCCCAGTCGCCCTGCTGGCGCCGCATTCAGCGCTTGAAGGACGAGGGGATTATCCGCCGCCAGGTGACCTTGCTGGACCGCAAGAAGGTCGGCCTGAACACCCAGATTTTTGCCGAGGTCAAACTTAACGCCCATGGACGGGCCAACTTCACGGAATTCGCCGCAGCGATTCGCGAGCTCCCAGAGGTGCTGGAGTGTTATGTGATGATGGGCTCGGTGGACTTTCTGCTGCGTATCGTCACCGCGGACATTGAGGCCTACGAGCGGTTTTTCTTCGAAAAACTCTCGGCCTTGCCAGGTGTACAGGAGGTGAATTCGACTGTGGCGCTTTCAGAAATCAAGTCCACCACCAGCCTGCCGCTGGGCTGACGCTCGCGGCAGGGCCGGCACCTGAAGTGCCTTGCCGGGCCGGGCCGGGCCGAGCGGGGCCTGGGGCCGTTCTCCGCGGCGGCGAGGGTAACGGGCCCTGAAGCCTTCCGCTTAGCGGGTCAGCTGTTTCCAGGCCCTGTTGCTGGCCAAGGCCTGCGCCTGCTGCGCGCGGGCCTCGAGTGTTTCCGGATCCAGCGGGCGGCTGGCCAGTTCATGCAGTTTGCGCAACTCACCGTACAGTCGGTCGGTTTCCGCGACGTCCAGCACCGAGCGCGCGTGATGCAGCCAGACCAGCAAGCGCTCGATGCGCGGCAGCTGCTCGGCGAGGTCTTCCGGCTGCTGCTGATAGCGCTTGAGTTGCAGGGCCACGCCCTCGTCGGCGATCTGTGTCGGCAACCAATTGCCCAGGGTGGCGGCGCCCTGACGATTGCCGCGATTGCTGCGCTCCAGCGTCCAGCGCCGGGTCAGCAGCCAGCGCGAAGCGTGCAGGGAGAACAGGCCCCAGCGGGTGCCGTTGAGTTCCTCGGCGAACTGCAGGGGCGCCAGTTGCCGCGCCGCGTCCTCGTGCAGGCCGGCCTGCAGCCGTGGACGCCAATCGCCGAGCAAGGCATCCAGAATGCTGCGCAGTTCATGGCTGGCCACTCGCGGTGCCGCCTGGCCGAGACTGGCCAGCAGGGCGCGCAGTTCACTGAGTTGTTCGACCCAATCGACCAGCAGGCGCCAGTGGCCGTTGAAACGATATTGCTCGGCCAGACGCTGGCTGCTGCCCAGCAGGTGCCAGGCGAGCACGGCGAAGGCCTCGTCCAGCGGCTGTTCGGTTAGGATCTCGGGTGTGCTGAGCGACAGGGCGTAACTGCCGGCATCGAACAACCGGTAGCCGCGCTCGGCCTTGCTGATGTCGCAGGGCATCAGCGCCAGGTCGGCGGCCAGCTCGCTGGCCAGTTCCAGCAGGGCCTCGGGTTCGCCTTGGCGCAACTCCAGCTCCAGCTCGCAGATTTCTTCTTCCTGGCCGTCGGCCACCACCTTGCCCAGGTCCAGCGCCGCTTCGATGATCACCTTGGTCTTGCCCCGGCCCCAGGCGATTTCCGCGCGTTCACGGACAAAATCCGTGGTGAACAGCGGTTTGAGGGTTTTCTTGTCCAGTTCGGCCAAAGTGGCGGGCCAGCACTGGTCGTCGAGCTTTTTCAGGTCCAGCTTGGCCTTGGTCAGCGGCCAGTCGAATTCGTTGCGCTCGGACAGCCCGGCCACGCTCTGGCCACGGGTCTTGAGCGTCTGGATCAGCTGGTCGCCGTCGCGGCGAATGCGCAGGGCGATCTTGGCCTGGGCCAGGTCGCGTTCGACGGTGTCGAAGTACTGGTTAAACAGCTCGCGCCGCTCCCAGCCGCTCTTGTTGCGTTTTTTCAGCAGCGGATGCTCGCGCAGGGCCGCCAGGGTTTCGCGGCTGACGCGGAGTTTGATTTCAGTTTCTTTCTGCATGGCCGGACAATCCAAGCGCTGATAACGGAGGCGCAGCCGGGATGACATGGGCTGCTGTAGTCGCGCAGTGTACAGGACAAGCGAGCTTGAACGACCCGACGGTTTATTCCTGGGGGGCGAAGGCTCTATGATGCAGCCTTCGCGTGTGGAGATCACCGATGCCAGTCCCCTCCCTGAAAGCCCAATTCGCCGCGCTGATCGCCGCGCCGTCGGTCAGCTGTACCCAGCCGCAGTGGGACCTGTCCAACTGGGCGGTGATCGAGTTGCTGGCCGGCTGGTTGGGCGATTTGGGCTTTGCCTGCGAGCTGCAGGAAATCACCCCGGGTAAATTCAACCTGCTGGCCAGCTATGGCAGCGGACCGGGTGGGCTGGTGCTGGCCGGGCACAGCGATACGGTGCCCTTCGACGCGGCGTTGTGGCAAACCGACCCGCTCAAGCTGACCGAGGTTGATGGACGCTGGGTCGGCCTGGGCAGCTGCGACATGAAGGGCTTCTTCGCCCTGGTGATCGAGGCCGTGCGGCCGCTGCTCGAGCAACCTTTTCAGCAGCCGCTGCTGATCCTCGCCACGTGCGACGAGGAAAGCTCCATGTCCGGCGCCCGCGCCCTGGCCGCGGCCGGGCGGCCCTTGGGCCGTGCGGCGGTGATTGGCGAGCCGACCGGCCTGAAGCCGGTGCGCCTGCACAAGGGGGTGATGATGGAGCGCCTGGATATCCTTGGGCGCAGTGGCCACTCGTCGGATCCCGGCTTGGGGCACAGCGCGCTGGAGGCCATGCACGCCTGCATCGGCGAACTGATGAGCTTGCGCGCCCAATGGCAACGGGAGTTTCGCAATCCGCAATTCGGCGTGCCCCAACCGACCCTCAACCTGGGCTGTATCCATGGCGGCGACAACCCCAACCGGATCTGCGGCCAGTGCGCCCTGGAGTTCGACCTGCGGCCGCTGCCGGGCATGGATCCCGAGTGGCTGCGTGGCGCGATCCGCGAGCGTTTGCTGCCGTTGGCCGAGCGCCACCAGGTGCAGATAGATTTTGCTCCGTTATTCCCCTGCGTGCCGCCCTTCGAGCAGGTTGCCGATGCCGAACTGGTGCGCCTGGCCGAGCGCCTGACCGGGCATACGGCCGGCGCGGTGGCCTTTGGCACCGAGGCCCCCTACCTGCAGCAACTGGGCTGCGAGACGCTGGTGCTGGGGCCGGGCGATATCGCTTGTGCCCACCAGCCGGGCGAATACCTGGATATGGACCGCCTGCAGCCGACCGTGACCTTGTTGCGTGAATTGATCCAGCATTATTGCCTGCGCCCTGCGGCATGATGTGGACCCCATCGGCATGACCTCGAGGAGACCCGGCGTGCGCGTGCAATTTCGACGATAAAGCTGCACCCGGTTCAGTGTCTGGCCCCTGGGGCCGCAATGCGTTCTTCCGACTGTCTACCGATTGCAGGCTTTTTTGTTATGCCCGACTACGTCAACTGGCTTCGCCACGCCACGCCCTATATCAACGCCCATCGTGACTGCACCTTTGTCGTCATGCTGCCGGGCGAGGGTGTGGATCATCCGAATTTCGGCAATATCGTCCATGACCTGGTATTGCTGCACAGCCTGGGCGTGCGCCTGGTGCTGGTACACGGTTCGCGACCGCAGATCGAGACGCGCCTGGTCCAGCGCGGCCTGATACCGCACTTTCACCATGGCTTGCGCATCACCGACGGCCCGACCCTGGAGTGCGTGATCGACGCGGTCGGCCAACTGCGCATCGCCATCGAGGCGCGCCTGTCCATGGACCTGGCGGCATCCCCCATGCAGGGCTCGCGCCTGCGCGTCGCCAGTGGCAATTTCGTCACCGCGCGGCCGATCGGGGTTCTCGAAGGGGTGGATTACCACCACACCGGCGAGGTCCGTCGGGTCGACCGCAAGGGTATTGGACGGTTGCTCGACGAGCGTTCCATCGTGCTGCTCTCGCCCTTGGGCTATTCGCCTACGGGGGAAACCTTCAACCTGGCCTGCGAGGACGTGGCGACCCGCGCGGCCATCGACCTGGGGGCCGACAAATTGCTGCTGTTCGGGGCCGAGCGTGGCCTGCTGGACGCCAGCGGTAAGCTGGTGCGTGAGTTGCGCCCGCAGCAGGTGGCGCCGCACCTGGAACGCCTGGGCAGCAACTACCAGGCTGAATTGCTCGACGCCGCGGCCCAGGCCTGCCGTGGCGGTGTGCGGCGCAGCCATATCGTCAGTTTCGCCGAAGACGGTGCGCTGTTGACCGAGCTGTTTACCCGCGATGGTGGCGGTACCCTGGTGACCCAGGAGCAGTTCGAGTCACTGCGCGAAGCCACCATCGAGGACGTCGGCGGGCTGATGGAGCTGATCCGGCCGCTGGAGGAGCAGGGCATCCTGGTGCGCCGCTCACGGGAAGTGCTGGAGCGCGAGGTCGAGCAGTTCAGCATCGTCGAGCGCGATGGCCTGATCATCGCCTGCGCGGCGCTCTACCAGATCGCCGATTCCGATTGCGGCGAGCTGGCCTGCCTGGCGGTCAATCCGGATTACCGGCATGGCGGTCGGGGTGACGAGTTGCTCGAGCGCATCGAAGAGCGTGCCCGGGCCCAGGGCCTCAACACCCTGTTCGTGCTGACGACCCGCACGGCGCACTGGTTCCGCGAGCGCGGCTTTCAGCCCAGCGGCGTGGAGCGCCTGCCGGCGGCGCGGGCCTCGCTGTACAACTACCAGCGCAACTCGCAGATCTTCGAAAAGTCGTTGTAGGGCGGGCTCAGGAGCGCAGCGAACAGCCCGCCGTTGGCGGACCTGGCTTTCTCTGCCCCTCTCCCGCCAGGGCGAGAAGGGCGGCGGTGAGGAGCCGCCTAGGCGGTCTTCTGCTGATGCATCTCGAATTGCTCGCGCCCGTCATCCCAGCCGGCTTCCCAGGCGGCGGTTAGCACTTCGGCGCTGTGCTGCGGAGCGTTGATCTGGCCGGTCAGACCGGCCATGTAACCTTGTTGATAAGCCTTGTTCAGGCTTTCCAGGCTCCAGTGCCGGTCGTCATCGGGTAGCGCGTCGGATGACGCCATAGGGAACGGCTCGCGGTTGAGTCAATTGGCTCATGCTAGCTGTCCCGGCGGCGGCGCGGGGGACCTTCGGTGTCGGCGCGGGGTCCGGGATCGCGGATTTGTGACGGGCTGCGCGTCTGCGCTGCCCTTTGCGCACTGCAACGGCTCAGTTGCTGAAGGCGAGGATGCTGGCCTGATAGGCCCCGACGAAGGTATCGAAATCGCCCACTTCACTGGCTTCCAGCTCGGCCTGCTCGCGCAGCGAGGTTTCCACCCGAGCCTCCTGCTCCGCCTGTTCGCTGGCACTCAGCGGCTGGCTGCGGAAGTAGTCGGCATGCAGCCGGCTCTGCTGCAGGGCGAACTGGGTAAAGCTCTGCCCGCTGGATGTCAGGCTGGCCAAGACCTGGGCCGAGGGCGTCAGGGTCGCGTCGACGACCTTGGCCCGCTGTGCGGTCATGGCCTCGTGGTGGGCACTGCCGCCGTGACTGCGGTCGAGCAGGTCGGCCAGGAGCTGGATGTCGTCCAGCAGGTCGCTGGCCCAGTCCTGCAGGCTTACCGCCTGGCCGTCACGTTGCAGTTGCAGGCCAGGGCGCCGGCCTTCCTTGACCACCGTCAGGAAGTTGTCGGTGCAGGCGTGGCATTCGCCGCTGGCGAGCGGCGGGCTGTCCTGTAGCGCGCAGTACAGCAGGAAGGCATCGAGAAAGCGGGCTTCCGGCAGGTCGATACCCATGGGCAGGAAGGGGTTGATGTCCAGACAGCGCACTTCGACGTATTGCACCCCGCGGGCCATCAGGGCCTGGATCGGCCGCTCGCCGCTGTAGGTGACCCGCTTGGGGCGGATATTGGAGTAGTACTCGTTCTCGATTTGCAGGATGTTGGTGTTCAACTGCAGCCATTCACCGTCTTTTTTGCTGCCGATGGCGACATAGGCCGGGTAGGGCGTGGCCACCGCCTGGCGCAGGCTGTCGGTGTAGCTGGCCAGGTCGTTGTAGCAGGGGGTCAGGCCCGCCTGGGCGTTGCTCTGGTAACCCAGGTCGCTCATGCGCAGGCTGGTGGCATAAGGCAAATAGAGGGTGTCGGCATCCAGTTGCTGCAACTGGTGTGGGCGGCCGCGCAGGAAACCGGCGTGCAGGGCCGGCGACGCGCCGAACAGGTACATCAGCAGCCAGCTGTAGCGCCGGAAGTTGCGAATCTGCGCGATATAGCGGGCCGATTGATAGTCCCGTGGGTCGCTGCTGTCGCCTTCATCCGCCTGCAGCAGGGGCCACAGGCGTTCGGGCAGGGAAAAATTGTAATGGATGCCGGCAATGCATTGCATGGTCTTGCCATACCGCAGCGCCAGGCCCTGGCGGTAGACGTACTTGAGGCGGCCGATATGGGAGTTGCCATAGCGGGCGATCGGAATCTGCTCCTCGTCCGGCAGCGCGCAGGGCATCGACGGACTCCACAGCAGTTGCCCGTCGCGGGCCAGCTTGCTGTAGGCGAAGCGATGGGTTTGCTCGAGGTTGGCCAGGGTCATGGCCGGATCCGCCTCGGCCGGGGTGATGAACTCCAGCAGCGACTCCGAGTAGTCGGTGGTGATCTGCGGATGGGTGAGCGCCGAGCCCAGTTCCCGCGGGTGGGGCGTGACCGCCAGCTGCCCGTCGGCATCGACGCGCAGGCATTCCCGCTCTATGCCGTGCAGGCAGTGTTCGAGCAGGGAGAGGTTAGCGCGCGCACCTAGCAAAACCAGGCGGCGGGAGAGAAGCTCGCTCAACATTGGATATCCTTCACGCGTCAGTCGCCCCAATATGGGGGTGGGCCGGGCGGTCTACAAGGGTGATGAAGTAACGGGCGTTTTCGCCTGGTTGCCGTGCGGTGTTGCCTGTTATACCCCGACTCGGCGGACGGGCGTTAGAGACAGGCGACCGCGCCGAGCCTTGGCGCGTCACCTGCCGTCGAGCGGGACGCCGAGCGCCGGGCCGGCCGACCCGGCTGGGCAGGCGGCGCCGGCGGCTATTTTTTCAACGGCTTGGCATTGGCGAACAGGGCTGCCATGGCGCCGCTGGCGGCCGGTTTGGGCTCGTTACGTGGCGCGCTCTGCTGGGCCCGAGGTTGCCCGCCCTGGCGGCCACCGCGTTGCCCCTCGATCTTCTCGCCCGGGGTGTCGCCCATGCGCATCGACAGGGCGATGCGGTTGCGCGGGATATCGACCTCCATCACCTTGACCTTGACCACGTCGCCGGCCTTGACCGCTTCGCGCGGGTCCTTGATGAATTTTTCCGACAGCGCGGAGATATGCACCAGGCCATCCTGGTGCACGCCGATATCGACAAAGGCACCGAAGTTGGTGACGTTGGTCACCACGCCCTCAAGCACCATGCCCAGTTCCAGGTCCTTGAGGGTCTCGACCCCGTCCTGGAACGCGGCGGTCTTGAATTCCGGACGCGGGTCGCGGCCGGGCTTCTCCAGTTCCTGGAGGATGTCGCTGACCGTCAGCAGGCCAAAGCGCTCATCGGTGAATTTTTTCGGGTCCAGGCGCTTGAGAAAGCTGCTGTCGCCCACCAGGGAGCGGATGTCGCGGCCGGTGTCGGCTGCGATGCGCTCGACCAGGGGGTAGGTCTCGGGGTGGACGGCGGAGCTGTCCAGTGGGTTGTCGCCGTTCATCACCCGGAGGAAGCCGGCGGCTTGTTCAAAGGTCTTTTCGCCCAGGCGGCTGACCTTTTTCAGCGCCGCGCGGGTCTTGAACGCGCCATTGGCATCGCGGTGGGCGACGATGTTCTGCGCCAGCGTGGTGTTCAGGCCGGAGATCCGCGCCAACAGCGCCACCGAGGCGGTATTGACGTCGACGCCGACCGCGTTCACGCAGTCCTCCACCACCGCATCCAGGCTGCGCGCCAGCTTCAGCTGCGAAACATCGTGCTGGTACTGGCCGACGCCGATGGATTTGGGGTCGATCTTCACCAGCTCGGCCAGCGGGTCCTGCAGGCGCCGGGCGATCGAGACCGCGCCGCGGATCGAAACGTCCAGGTCGGGGAATTCCTTGGCGGCCAGCTCCGAGGCCGAGTAGACCGAGGCGCCGGCTTCGGAGACCATGATCTTGGTCATCTTCAGTTCCGGCAGTTTCTTGATCAGCTCGGCGGCCAGTTTGTCGCTCTCGCGGCTGGCGGTACCGTTGCCGATGGAAATCAGGTCGACCCGGTGCTTGATGCACAGCGCGCCGAGCACGGCCAGGGTCTGGTCCCACTGATTCTTCGGTACGTGGGGGTAGACGGTGGCGTACTCCAGCAATTTGCCGGTGGCGTCGACCACGGCGACCTTGCAGCCGGTGCGCAGGCCCGGGTCAAGGCCCAGGGTGGCCCGCGGCCCGGCCGGGGCGGCGAGCAGCAGGTCGTGCAGGTTGTGGGCGAACACGCTGATCGCTTCTTCCTCAGCGCCCTCGCGCAGTTCGCCGAACAGGTCGGTTTCCAGGTGGGTGTAGAGTTTCACCTTCCAGGTCCAGCGCACCACTTCGCCCAGCCACTTGTCGGCCGCGCGGCCTTGGTCCTTGAGGCCGAACTGCTGGCCGATCATCAGTTCGCAGGGGTGCAGGGTGCCCGGCGCGACGGTGCCCGAGGCTTCGTCGCCGACTTTCAGGCTGGCGCTGAGGACGCCTTCGTTGCGGCCGCGGAAAATCGCCAGGGCGCGGTGCGAGGGCATGCTCTTGAGCGGTTCGTCGTGTTCGAAGTAGTCGCGGAATTTGGCGCCTTCCTCTTCCTTGCCGGGTACCACGCGGGCGCAGACCAGGGCGTCCTGTTTGAGGTAGCTGCGCAGTTTGGCCAGCAGGTTGGCGTCCTCGGCAAAACGCTCCATCAGGATGTACTTGGCGCCCTCGAGCACCGCCTTGCTGTCGCCCAGGCCTTTTTCGCTGTCGACATAACGCGCGGCTTCGGTTTCCGGGCTCAGCGTCGGATCGCTGAACAGGCCGTCGGCCAAGGGGCCAAGGCCCGCTTCGAGGGCGATCTGGCCCTTGGTCCGGCGCTTTTGCTTATAGGGCAGGTAGAGGTCTTCCAGGCGTGTCTTGGTGTCCGCCAGCTTGATCTCGCGGGCCAGTTCGGGGGTCAGCTTGCCCTGTTCCTCGATGCTCGCCAGGATGCTCAAGCGGCGCTCGTCCAGCTCGCGCAGGTAACGCAAGCGTTCTTCGAGGTTGCGCAGCTGAGTGTCGTCCAGGCTGCCGGTCACTTCCTTGCGGTAGCGGGCGATAAAGGGCACGGTCGAGCCTTCATCGAGCAGGGCCACGGCGGCGGCGACCTGTTGCGGGCGAACCCCGAGTTCCTCAGCGATGCGACTGTTGATGCTGTCCATAAAACCACCTAAGCAGGAGTGAAAGCGGGCACGGGCCGGCTGCAAAAGGCCGGCATTATACCCGGCCGGCGACCCGCGTCCGGGAAAAGCGCGCCGTCGGCCACGGGCCCTGGCCGCGGGGCGTTCGTGCGGCAAGACAAATCTGCTAACAATGGACCCGCTACCCCGGCCTCGCGCTGGGCCATAATGCCGCCACTGTTTCGAGCCCGAGGGCGTTTTGATGACCACCGCCAATGCGCCGGAAGGCGAAAAAATCCTGATCGTCGACGACGACCCGGGCCTGCGTCGCTTGCTGGAGCGTTTTCTCGACGAGCAAGGCTTCCGGGTGCGTGCTGTGGAGAATGTCGAGCAGATGGACCGCCTGCTGTCCCGCGAGCTGTTCCAACTGGTGGTGCTGGACCTGATGCTGCCGGGCGAGGACGGGCTCTCGGCCTGCAAACGCCTGCGCGCCAGCAATAACCAGGTGCCGATCATCATGCTGACCGCCAAGGGCGACGAAAGCAGCCGAATTCAGGGCCTTGAGCTGGGGGCGGACGACTACCTGGCCAAACCCTTCAACCCGCGCGAGCTGCTGGCGCGGATCAAGGCGGTACTGCGCCGTCAGGTGCCCCAGGTGCCCGGGGCGCCGGGCAGCGAGGAGGAGACGGTCAGCTTCGGTGACTATGCCTTGTCCCTGGCCACCCGCGAGCTGATTCGTGGCGATCAGGTGCAGATGCTGACCACGGGCGAGTTCGCCGTCCTCAAGGCGCTGGTGCAGCATGCCCGTGAACCGCTGACCCGCGACAAGCTGATGAACCTGGCCCGTGGCCGCGAGTGGGACGCCCTGGAGCGTTCCATCGATGTGCAGATTTCCCGTCTGCGCCGGATGATCGAGCCCGATCCGTCCAAGCCGCGTTACATCCAGACAGTCTGGGGCGTGGGTTACGTGTTCGTTCCGGATGGCGCCGCCACCAAGTGATCGGCGATTTGTAGGAGCGGGTCTTGCGGGCAACGGGTCAGATGACTTTGCTCGCAGACTCGCGATCCGCAATCTGCGAGCATCGCTCGCTCCTGCAAGTGTGTAGCGGTTATCCATGAAAACCCCCGTTTGGTTCCCCCAGAGTTTCTTCTCCCGCACCCTTTGGCTGGTGCTGATCGTCGTGCTGTTCTCCAAGGCGCTGACCCTGGTTTATCTGTTGATGAACGAAGACGTGCTGGTGGACCGCCAATACAGCCACGGCGTCGCCCTGACGCTACGCGCCTATTGGGCGGCCGATGAAGAAAACCGCACGAAGATTGCCGATGCCGCGACCCTGATCCGGGTAGTCGGTGCTGGCGTGCCGGAAGGTGAGCAACACTGGCCTTACAGCGAGATCTATCAGCGGCAGATGCAGGCAGAGCTCGGTGCCGACACTGAAGTCCGATTGCGCATGCATTCGCCGCCGGCCCTGTGGGTTCGGGCGCCAAGCCTGGGTGATGGCTGGTTGAAAGTGCCGCTTTATCCGCATCCGTTGCGCGGCCAGAAAATCTGGAACGTACTCGGCTGGTTCCTCGCTATCGGCCTGCTGTCCACTGCCTCGGCGTGGATCTTCGTCAGCCAGCTCAATCAACCTTTGAAACGTCTGGTCTATGCCGCGAGGCAACTCGGCCAGGGCCGCAGTGTGCGTCTGCCGATCAGCGACACGCCAAGTGAAATGACCGAGGTTTACCGCGCCTTCAACCAGATGGCGGAAGACGTCGAGCAGGCCGGCCGCGAGCGCGAACTGATGCTCGCCGGGGTGTCGCACGACTTGCGCACGCCACTGACCCGTTTGCGGCTGTCCCTGGAGCTGATGGGCGACCACAGCGACCTGACGGACGACATGATCCGCGACATCGAAGACATGGACGCGATTCTCGACCAGTTCCTGGCGTTCATTCGCGATGGTCGTGACGAGTCGGTGGAAGAGGTGGACCTGAGCGATCTGGTGCGCGAAGTCGCGGCGCCATACAACCAGAACGAAGAGAAAGTGCGCCTGCGCCTGGAGCCGATCCAGCCGTTTCCATTGCGTCGGGTATCGATGAAGCGGCTGCTGAACAACCTGATTGGCAACGCCTTGCATCACGCGGGCAGCGGGGTTGAGGTGGCGGCTTATGTGTCCGGGGACACCAGCGCGCCGTATGTGGTGCTGAGTGTCATGGACCGTGGGGCGGGGATTGATCCGTCGGAGCTGGAGGC
>NZ_JBEVDL010000062.1:0-102246 GCF_040514055.1 Pseudomonas sp. | reverse complement strand
TGCCCAGGCCGCAGTGCTCAAGCACCACACCGATCTGCCCCCTCTCCCGCCGGGAGAAGGCTGGGGTGAGGGGCATGTCTGGCGCAGTTCGGCTAGCGTTCGCAGCCTGGTCGCCTGCGATAAGCCGTCCCCCTCACCCTGACCCTTTCCCCAGGGAGAGGGGATGCGTGGGAGCGACTTGTCCTGCGGGGTTCTGCTGGCGCTCGCTGCCCAGGCCGCAGTGCTCAAGCACCACACCGATCTGCCCCCTCTCCCGCCGGGAGAAGGCTGGGGTGAGGGGCATGTCTGGCGCAGTTCGGCTAGCGTTCGCGGCCTGGTCGCCTGCGATAAGCCGTCCCCCTCACCCAGACCCTCTCCCCAGGGAGATGGGATGCGTGGGGGCGGCTTGTCCTGCGGGGTTCAGCTGGCGCTCGCTGCCCAGGCCGCAGCCCTCAAGCACCATACCGATCTGCCCCCTCTCCCGCCGGGAGAGGGCTGGGGTGAGGGTGTCAGTGGTGTTCGCGGGTGGCGCGGAAGTTTACTTCGGGCCAGCGTTCTTCCATCAGGGCCAGGTTGACCCGGGTGGGTGCCAGGTAGGTCAGGTGGCCGCCACCGTCAATGGCCAGGTTCTCCATGGCCTTGACCTTGAAGTCCTCGAGTTTCTTCTTGTCGTCGCAGTCGATCCAGCGGGCCGACCAGACGGTGATCGGCTCGTAGCCGCACTCGACCTTGTATTCTTCCTTGAGGCGGCTGGCGACCACGTCGAACTGCAGTACGCCGACCGCGCCGAGGATGATGTCGTTGCTGCGCTCGGGGAAGAACACCTGGGTGGCGCCTTCTTCCGCCAGCTGCTGCAGGCCCTGGCGCAGCTGCTTGGATTTCAGCGGGTCCTTCAGGCGCACGCGGCGGAACAGCTCCGGGGCGAAGTGCGGGATGCCGGTAAAACCCAGTGCCTCGCCTTCGCTGAAGGTGTCGCCGATCTGGATGGTGCCGTGGTTGTGCAGGCCGATAATGTCGCCGGCATAGGCCTCTTCGAGCATCTCGCGCTCGCTGGAGAAAAAGGTCAGGGCGTCGCCGATGCGCACGTCTTTGCCCAGGCGCACGTGGCGCATCTTCATGCCCTTGTCGTATTTGCCCGAGCAAATGCGCATAAAGGCGATGCGATCGCGGTGCTTGGGGTCCATGTTCGCCTGGATCTTGAAGACGAAGCCGCTGAATTTTTCCTCGGTGGGCTCCACCGTGCGTTCGTTGGCCACCCGTGCCAACGGCTTGGGTGCCCAGTCGACCACCGCGTCGAGCACATGGTCGACGCCGAAGTTGCCCAGCGCGGTGCCAAAGAACACCGGGGTCAGCTGGCCGTCGAGGAATTCCTGCTGATCGAATTCATGGCAGGCGCCCTGGACCAGCTCAAGCTGCTCGATAAACCGCTGGTACTCGTCGCCCAGGTGCGCACGGGCTTCGTCCGAGTCGAGCTTCTCGATGATCTTCACATCGGTACGCTCATGGCCGTGGCCGGCGGTGTAAACGATGATGTAATCGTCGGCCAGGTGGTAGACGCCCTTGAAGTCGCGGTAGCAGCCGATCGGCCAGGTGATGGGGGCGGCCTTGATCTTCAGCACCGCCTCGATCTCGTCGAGAAGCTCGATCGGGTCGCGGATATCCCGGTCCAGCTTGTTGATAAAGCTGACGATGGGCGTATCGCGCAGGCGGCAGACGTCCATCAGCGCAATGGTCCGCGGCTCCACGCCCTTGCCGCCGTCGAGCACCATCAAGGCGCTGTCCACCGCGGTCAAGGTGCGGTAGGTGTCTTCCGAGAAGTCTTCGTGGCCCGGGGTGTCGAGCAGGTTGATCATATGCTCGCGGTAGGGGAACTGCATCACCGAGGTGGTGATGGAAATACCCCGTTGTTTTTCCATTTCCATCCAGTCCGAGGTGGCATGGCGGTCGGATTTACGCGACTTCACCGTGCCGGCGATGGCGATCGCCTTGCCCATCAACAGCAATTTCTCGGTGATGGTGGTCTTACCGGCGTCCGGGTGGGAAATGATCGCGAAAGTACGGCGCTTGGCGACTTCGACGGCCTGATTGGTCATGGTTGGTGCCTGCAGGAATCGGGGCGGAGGGGGAGGCGAGCTCCCGCAAAAGGGCGCGATTATAGCCGGATTCCGTGCCGCGCAGGCGCCTGCCGTCTGCTTCGTTTGGGCAGGGCGCCAGGGATGCGGGTACAGCCGCGCCGGGTGTGTCCCGGGCGGCTGGTCGTGTCGCGGACGCTAGAGGGTCTTCAGGTACTCCAGCAGCGCCTGTTTGTCCGCCGCCGGCAGCGTCGTGCCGAACTCATGGCCGCAGCGGCTGTTACCGGAGTTGCGCGCACTGCAGTCGGTGGTGGTCAGGCGGTAGTCGCCGAATTCACGCTGCTCGGCGGCCAGGCCAATGGCTTGGGTGTCGTAGGCCGGGCCGACCTTGAACGAAACGACCCGCTCGGCAGCCGGTTTCAGCAGTTCGGCCAGGCTTGGCACCGAGCCGTTGTGCAGGTAGGGCGCCGCCGCCCAGATGCCCTGCAGTACCCGTGCCTCGTAGGGGTAGTTGCTGTCGGGCTCGATCGCTTCGGCGCGGAACGCCCCGCTCAACGGTGAGGTCGCCGGCGCATAGAGCACAGCGCGGGTGGTAATGGTCTTTTTACCCAGTACCTCTTGGGCGTAGTGCTGCAGGATGGTGCCGACCACGGCGGTGCTCAACACATTGAACGCCGTGTCCGTCGGTTTCAGCGCCTTTTCCAGAAAGGGGATCTTGGCGCCGTTGAGCACGCCGGTCTGCACCGTCATCGTCAGGATCTCGTGCTCGCGCGAGTCGGTACCGACATCTTGCACCGGAGTCGCCCAGGTTTCATGGGCCAAGGTACGAAAGGCGCCCCGCTTGATGCCGTGGCAGTCGGTGCAGCCGCCCTGGGCCTGGGGCCGGTTGTAGATGGCTTCGCCCTGTTTGGCCAGCGCCGTGTCGACCGTCCAGGGCCATTTGGGCGGGCCGATCTTGGCGATCAGCTCCTCCACTTTCTTGAGCCCGTGGAAGTTCGCCGAGTTGCCCGACAGGTAATCGATCTTCAACAGGTCTTTTTTATCCGGTTTCGGGTGGAACACGCCGAACACGCCATACACCTCGCCCAGGTTGCGGGCCAGGCCGAGCAGGTCGTTGCCGTTGTTGGCGAAGCCCGGCCACTGGGTCTTGTCCTGGCGGTAGGCATTCCACAGGAAGGGGTAGCGCACCGGCGCCACCGCCTCCTGGATATTCTCGGGGATCAGGTAGCTGGGCGGAGGGCCGATATCCAGGCCGGTCAGGCGGTTGAAGATCATCGACACCGCATCCAGGCGCGCCGGCCCCCAGGGTTCGCGTGGCAACGCCCGGGACACCAGCGTGTGGTAACGCTGGTACCAGTCCTCCAGCGCCAGGCGCAATTCAGCCTTGTGCGTCGGCGAGCTGACGCTGCCCAGTACCGAGGCGGCGAAGGCGTCGAACTCGGCCGGTTGGGCCAGTACCTGGCCCACGGCCGTATCGAGGTCCGCGAGGAAGCTCTGGAAGTCACTGATGGCGGGCCCGCCGTCGATCCGGTAAGCCTGGCCGTCGACCTCGATCTGCCGGGTATGGCAGGCCGAGCAGGTCATGCCCAGGTTCTGTCCATTGCTGCTGTTGACCGCGGTAAACCCCACCGGCAATCCGGGCGGGGTGCTTTGCGGGTTGGCCAGGTAGCCATAACGGCCCAGGCTGGCCGCCATAAAGGGTGAACCGTCGGCTTGCTTGAGGGCGATCGCCCAACTCAACGGCATGATTTGCGACCCCTGGTCGCGGCTGTAGAAGTCCAGGCGGGCGCTGTCGTTCCAGCTGGTGCCCTGATCGAGGTAGGTGGGGGTGGCCTGGGTATGCCCGCAGGCGAGGAGGGCGGTGACGCCCAGCAGTGCAACCGACGAAATACGCGGTGTCTGGCGCATGGTTACTTCCCTGTGTGAGAGGACGACTGATGCCCGCTGGAGTTAAGCAGCCGCGGCTTTGAATGCAACGCCTCCGGTCGCCGGAACGGCCCGTCCTGGGGGCTGTGGGGAACGATGGCGGACGATCCGGGTCGGTTATCCAGGCGGTGAGGCGAGGCGAGGGCGAAACTTCACGAAGCTTCGGCAGTTTTTGGTTGATCTCAGGCCCCCACGGTCCTAAAGTTCGCGCCCGAACGTCCATGCTGGAAACGATCCATCCGGCTCAAGTACTGACGACGAGAGGTGGCTGCGCGAATTGCGCGGAAATCCTCGGCGACATGCCTTGGGAAGTAGGCGAACCAAAGTGGGGATACGGATTAGACGTTCAGTTTTACCCCCGTTTATTCAGTGATTTGCCAGATGGAGTCCTCCCATGTCGATCAAAGTCGAAGACTACTACTCGCGTGACACCTTCCAGCGGATGAAGACGTTCGCCGACGAACAGGAAACCCCGTTCGTTGTCATCGATACCGCCACCATCGCTCGTGCCTATGATTCCCTGGGCGAAGGTTTTCCCTTCGCCAGCATCTATTACGCGGTCAAGGCCAACCCGGCGGCGGAAATCATCCGCCTGCTGCGCGACAAGGGCTCGAACTTCGACATCGCCTCGATCTACGAGCTGGACCGGGTGATGGGCGAGGGCGTCGGGCCGGAGCGCGTCAGCTACGGCAACACCATCAAGAAGTCCAAGGACATCCGCTACTTCTACGACAAGGGCGTGCGCCTGTTCGCCACCGACTCGGAAGCGGACCTGCGCAACATTGCCAAGGCCGCGCCGGGCTCGCGCATCTATGTGCGCATCCTCACCGAAGGCTCGACCACCGCCGACTGGCCCTTGTCGCGCAAGTTCGGCTGCCAGACCGACATGGCCATGGACCTGCTGGTCATGGCCCGCGACCTGGGCCTGGTGCCCTACGGTGTGTCCTTCCATGTCGGCTCCCAGCAGCGTGACATCGGCGCCTGGGACTCGGCCATCGGCAAGGTCAAGGTGATCTTCGAACGCCTCAAGGAAGAGGACGGCATCATCCTCAAGATGATCAACATGGGCGGCGGTTTTCCGGCCAACTACATCACCAAGACCAACAGCCTGGAAACCTACGCCGAGGAGATCATCCGTTTCCTGCAGGAAGACTTCTCCGACGAAATGCCGGAGATCATCCTCGAACCGGGGCGTTCGCTGATCTCCAATGCCGGCATCCTGGTCAGCGAAGTGGTGCTGATCTCGCGCAAGTCGAGCAAGGCCATGGAACGCTGGGTCTTTACCGACGTCGGCAAGTTCTCCGGCCTGATCGAAACCATGGACGAAGCGATCAAGTTCCCCATCTGGACCGAGAAAAAGGGCGAGATGGAGGAGGTGGTGATCGCCGGCCCGACCTGCGACAGCGCCGACATCATGTACGAGAACTACAAATACGGCCTGCCGCTGAACCTGGCCATCGGCGACCGCATGTACTGGCTGTCCACCGGTGCCTACACCACCAGCTACAGCGCCGTGGAATTCAACGGCTTTCCGCCGCTGAAGGCCTTCTACCTGTAGAAAGCCTGCTCGCAAGCCGCAGCCGCACCGCCTTGGGCCGTGCGGCTGTTTTGTTTCCGGAGCATCAGATTCTCTGCGAGCCCGCCAAGGCTTTGCAGGTTTTGCGATCGGTTCACCGGTTGAGTGTAAAGAAAGTGTAAAGAACGCGTCAGATTCTTGTTTGATATTTATTCGCAAATACAATCACGCCTCATTTTGAAGGGGGAGTGATTCTCATGAGTATGCGCAGCAAGAACGTGGCCGCCTTGCCACAACGTCGTCTGCTGGCATCGGCTGTCGGCCTGGCCCTGGTCTCCTGGGCCGGTGGCAGCCTGGCCGCCGAGGTGGCTGCCAGCACGGCGCCCGTCGAGCTGGGCAATGTCAACGTCAAGGGCGAGCAGGCCAAGGCCTACAAGACCGACAGCGTCTCCTCCCCCAAATACACCGCGCCGCTGCTCGACACGCCGCAGACCATTACCGTGGTCCCCGAGGCCGTGATCAAGGAACAGAATGCCCTGAGCCTGCGCCAGGTGCTGTCCAACGTCTCCGGCATCACCTTCGGTGCCGGCGAAGGCGGTGCCTACGGCGACAGCATCAATATCCGTGGCTTCAGCGCCACCAACAACCTGATGGTCGACGGCCTGCGCGACAGCGCCAACATGACCCGCTCCGACATGTTCAACCTGGAAATGGTCGAAGTGGTCAAGGGGCCGAGCTCGGTGTACGCCGGTGCCGGCGCCACCGCCGGCTCGATCAACATGATCAGCAAGACGCCGCGGCTCAAGGCCTCCAACAACCTGCAGGGCGGCATCGGCACCGACGGTTACCACCGCCTGGCCGCGGACCTCAACCAGCCGCTGGACGGCATCGAAGGCGCGGCCTTCCGTCTCAACCTGATGGCCCATGAAAACGACGTGGCCGGCCGCGACCAGATCAACTACGAGCGCTGGGGCATCGCCCCGTCCGTGGCCTTCGGTCTGGGCACCGACACCCGTCTGACCCTGAGTTACCTACATCAGTCCGACCAGAACCTGCCCGAATATGGCTTGCCGGCCATTGGCGGCCGCGTGCTGGACGGGGTCGACCAGGATGCCTACTTTGGCTTCAAGAACCTCGACACCGAGGAAATCGACGTCGATTCCCTGACCCTGAAGTTCGAACACGACTTCAACGATCTGCTTAGCCTGAACAGCATCACCCGCTACTCGCACACCGACAACCGCACCGTTACCACCCGCAGCTACGTCAATACCGACCCGGCCGCGGGCATCCTGCCCGGCAACTTCCGTTTCCGCAGCGCCGGTGCCGGACGTGACACCACCACCGAGCTGGCGATCAACCAGACCAACCTGAACTGGAATTTCACCACCGGGTTTATCGAGCACAACCTGGTGACCGGCGTCGAGCTGTCGCGCGAGACCCTGGACCGCACCACGTTCAACTACAACCCCGACCTCAATCCCCAATACGCCCTGGCCGCTCCGCCGGAGCACTACAGCGGTCCGCTTAACAAGGCCGATGCCTCCAGCGTGGACTCGACCCTGACCGACCAGGCCCTGTACGCCTTCGATACCCTGGCCCTGAGCGAACACTGGGACCTGAGCCTGGGGGTGCGCTACGAGCGTTACGAAGCCGAGACTGACAGCCTGACCTTCGCCACCGCCACCCGGGCCAAGTTCGAGTCCAGCGACGAGATGCTCAGCGGTCGCGTGGGGCTGGCCTACAAACCGGTGGAAAACGGCACCATCTATGTGGCCTGGGGCAACTCCTACAACCCCTCGGCCCAGGGCGTGGCCACCACCGGTAGCGGCCTGAACGAGGGCAATGAAAACCTCGATCCGGAAAAGAACGAGACCTGGGAACTGGGCACCAAATGGGAGCTGCTCGACCAGCGCCTGGCGGTCAACGCGGCGATCTTCCGGGTCGACAAGACCAATGGTCGCCTGGACCTGGATGCCGGTTCGGGCTTCGACTTCGTGCTGCAGGGTGAGCAGCGGGTGGAAGGCTTCGAGCTGGGCCTGTCGGGCAAGCTCACCGACCGCTGGCAGGCCTTCGCCTCCTACACCCAGCTGAGCAGCGAGACCCTCACCGCCGCGCCGGCCGACGGTTCCCAGGAAGGGCAGGCGTTGGCCAATACCCCGCCGCGTTCGTTCAGCCTGTGGAACAGCTACCAGGTGTCCGATGACCTGGAGCTGGGTTATGGCGTGCAGTTCGTCGACGAGCGTAACGTCGCCGCCAGCGGCACCCAGAAGATCGACGCCTACTGGGTGCACGGTGCGATGCTCGGCTACCAGGTCACCGACGAGCTGGGCCTGCAACTGAACGTCAACAACCTGTTCGACGAGGAGTACTACGACCGCGTCCGCACCAACCTCGGCAGCCTGTCCAATACCGGCGGCCTGGTCCCGGGTGACGGGCGCTCCGCGACGCTGACGGCCAACTACAGCTTCTAAAGTCGTCGGCCGACCCCGACCCCGCCCCTCCGGCGGGGTTTTGCCGTTTGAGGAGAATGCCGCGATGATGCTTCATATTCCCCAGGTGCTCAGCGCCCCCCAGGTCGCCGAGTGTCGCCAGCTGCTGCAGCAGGCGCAATGGATCGATGGCAAGGCCACGGCGGGTTTCCAGTCGGCCCTGGCCAAGGACAACCTGCAGCTGCCCGAAGACTGCGCCGAAGGCCGGCAGATGGGCGAGCTGATCCTGCAGGCCCTGGGCCGTAACCCGCTGTTTATCGCCGGCGCCCTGCCGGACAAGGTCTTTCCCCCGCTGTTCAACTGCTACCAGGGCGGGCAGTCCTTTGGCCTGCATGTGGACAACGCGGTGCGCGAGGTGCGCGGCAGTGGCCAACGTATCCGCACCGATCTGTCGGCCACCCTGTTCTTCTGCAACCCGGAGGAATACGACGGCGGCGAGCTGGTGGTGGAAGACACCTATGGTGCCCACAGCATCAAGCTGGCGGCGGGCGACCTGATCCTGTATCCGTCCAGCAGCCTGCACCGGGTCAACCCGGTTACCCGGGGCGCGCGGGTCTGCGCCTTCTTCTGGATCCAGAGCATGGTCCGCGACGACGGCCAGCGCACCCTGTTGTTCGACCTGGACCAGAGCGTCCAGCAGCTCAACCGCGAGCTGGGCCCGGCCCATGCCAGTTGCGTGCAGCTGACCGGCGTCTACCACAACCTGCTGCGCCGCTGGGCGAGCGTCTAAGTGGCGCCAAGCGCCCGTCCACCCGTTGTCCTTGTTCAAGGTGAGTCGACGTGTTGAAGAAACTCGTGTTCCAGCTGCACTGGTTGTTCGGGATCAGCGCCGGGCTGGTGCTGGCGATCATGGGCGTGACCGGTGCCCTGTACAGCTTCGAAAACGAAATCATGGGGGCGTTGAATCCCTCCAGCCTGCGCGTCGAGGTTCGTGACAGTCCGCGGCTGGCGCCGGCCGCGCTGGTGCCGGTACTCGAGGCCGCTGGCGGCAAGCGGGTGGTCGGCTTGCAGATGGATACCGAGGGCGAGCGTGCCGCCCGGGTCTTCTACAGCCCGCCGCCGGGCGAGCGGCGCGGGCCCATGCGTTACTTCGATCCCTACACCGGCGCCCTGCTGGCGGAGCCGAGCGGCCAGGCGTTTTTTGGCCTGATGCTGCAACTGCACCGCTTTCTCGCCCTGGGCGATGTCGGCAAGCAGATCACGGCCGCCTGTACCCTGCTGCTGATTTTCTTCGGGCTGTCCGGCCTTTACCTGCGCTGGCCGCGGCGGGCCTTGAACTGGCGCGCCTGGCTGACCCTGGACTGGGCCAAGAAGGGCCGCGCTTTTCATTGGGACCTGCATGCGGTGTTCGGCACCTGGTGCTTGCTGTTCTACCTGCTGGCGGCGCTAACGGGCCTGTACTGGTCCTACGACTGGTACCGCCAGGGCGCCGAGCGCCTGCTGGGCGATGCCCCCGCCAGCGAACGCCAGGGCGAGCGTCGTGGCGGCCGGGGCGAGGCGCCGTCTGGCCCGCCACCGTCCGTCGATTTCGATGCGCTCTGGCGCAGCCTGCAAGGCAGCGCCGGTCCGCAGCTGCGCAGCTGGAACCTGCGCCTGCCGACTCAGGCCGGCCAGCCGGCCACGGTCTTTTACCTGCTGCAGGATGCCGACCATCCGCGGGCGCTGAACCAGATCCGATTGGACCCCAGCACCGGGGCGGTGACCCAGGTCGAGCGCTACGCCGACAAGTCCTTTTCGGCGCAGCTGCTGGCCAGTGTCTATGCGCTGCATGTGGGGGAGTACTTCGGCTTGCCGGGACGGATCCTGGTGATGCTTGCCAGCCTGAGCATGCCGCTGTTTTTCGTCACCGGCTGGTGGCTGTACCTGGACCGGCGGCGTAAAAAACGCGCGGTGCGCGCGGCCCGTCAGCAACTGCAGCCGGCCGTGCCCGGCGGCAGTGAATGGCTGGTGGGCTTTGCCAGCCAGAGCGGTTTTGCCGAGCAACTGGCCTGGCAGAGCGCCGCGTTGCTGCAGGCCGCGGGGCATGCGGTGCGGGTTCAGGGGCTGGCCAGCCTCGACCTGCCGACCCTGGCCCGCACGCCGCGGGCGCTGTTCGTGGTCAGTACCTTCGGCGACGGCGAGGCGCCGGACAGTGCCCGGGGTTTCGAGCAGCGCCTGCTGGCCGCTGCCGCCGACCTCGAGGGGCTGAGTTATGCACTGCTGGCCCTGGGCGACCGCCAGTACCGGCACTTCTGCGGCTTTGCCCAGCGCTTGCATGCCGCGTTGCAGGGGCAAGGGGCGCAGAGCCTGTTCGCCCCGGTGGAGGTCGATCGCGACGATCCCCAGGCCTTGTCAGGCTGGCAGCAGGCATTGAGTCACTGCGTCGGCGGCCCCGTGCCCCAGGCCTGGCAGACGGCGCCGTTCGAGTCCTGGACACTGGCCGAACGCACGCTGCTCAACCCGGGCAGCGCCGGCTCGCCGACCTACCGTCTGGCCCTGCTGCCCGACGATGGCCAACCCCGCCACTGGCAGGCCGGCGACCTGCTGGAGGTTCTGCCGCGCAACAGCGCCGCCGTGGTGGAGGCCTTTCTCGCCGGCCTGGGGGTGCCCGCCGACAGCCCGGTGACGCACCAGGGCCTCAGCGAGTCGTTGGCCCAGGCACTGGGCGAGCGCCTGTTGCCGGCCAGTCGCGAACACCTGGTCGGCCTGCACGCCCAGGCGCTGGTCGACGCCCTGGTGCCGCTGGCCGCGCGGGAATACTCGATCGCCTCGATTCCCGCCGAGGGTGCCTTGGCGCTGATCGTGCGCCAGGAGCAGCACGCCGATGGCAGCCTGGGCCTGGGGTCCGGCTGGCTGACCGAGCACCTTGTCGTGGGCGGCACGGCGAGCCTGCGTCTGCGGCGCAACGGCGGTTTCCACCTGCCGGCCGACGATCGCCCAGTGATCCTGATCGGCAACGGCACCGGCCTTGCTGGCCTGCGCAGCCTGCTCAGCGCGCGGATCGCCGCCGGCCAGCGGCGCAACTGGTTGCTGTTCGGCGAGCGCAACGCGGCCCACGACTTCTATTGCCGGGACGAGCTGCAAGGCTGGCTGGCCAGCGGCGACCTGAGCCGTCTGGACCTGGCGTTTTCCCGCGACCAGCCGGACAAACGCTATGTGCAGGATTGCCTGCGGGAATCGGCCGGCTTGTTGCGCGCCTGGCTGGACGAAGGCGCCGCGCTCTATGTCTGTGGCAGCCTGGCCGGCATGGCGGCAGGGGTGGACCAGGTGCTGCACGAGGTACTGGGCGAAGCCGCGGTCGCCGAGCTGCTGGCGGCGGGGCGCTACCGGCGGGATGTCTATTGAAATGGGGTGGCCAGGCTGCGGCCTGGCCGTCGTGGGTTGAGCCGAACGCCGCTGGGGGGCTTTGCGTCGACGGCCGGCCGCTCTAAGCTGTGGCCATGAAAAAGATCCTGCTCAATTGCGACATGGGTGAGAGCTTCGGCGCCTGGACCCTGGGCGACGACAGCCTGGCCATGCCCCTGGTCGACCAGGCCAACCTGGCCTGTGGCTTTCACGCCGCCGACCCGCTGACCATGCAACGCACCGTGGCCCTGGCAGTCCGCCATGGGGTGGCCATCGGCGCGCACCCGGCCTACCCGGACCTGGCCGGTTTCGGCCGCCGCCATCTGGCCTGTTCGGCGGAAGAGGTGCAGGCCCTGGTGCTCTATCAGCTCGGCGCGCTGGAGGCCTTTTGCCGGGCCGCCGGTACCGAGCTGGCCTATGTCAAACCCCATGGCGCGCTGTACAACGACCTGGTACGCGATGACGAACTGTTGAACGCGGTGCTGCGCGCCTGCGCGGCCTTTCGCCCCGGCCTGCCATTGATGGTGCTGGCGCTGGCCGACAACCGCCGCGAGCGTCGGCTGGCCGAGGCGCTGGGCGTGCCGCTTTGGTTCGAGGCATTCGCCGACCGCGCCTACCAGGCGGACGGCCAGCTGGCGCCGCGGCGCCTGCCCGACGCGGTGCACCGCGACCCGCAGCGGATCCTCGAGCAGGCCCTGGCCATCGCCCGTGGCGAGTCCTTCGCCGATATCGATGGCAAGCCCTTGCAGCTGAGCGCCGACAGCCTCTGCGTGCACGGCGATAACCCGGAGTCCCTGGCCGTGCTGCGGCGTCTGCGCGCGCTGCTCCACAGCGCCGGATGAGGCCATGATCCGTATCGAAGCGGCCGGCGCCGAGGCGCTGCTGCTGGTGCTGGCCGAGCAGCCGGACGCGCTGCTGCCGCTGCGCATCGCCAGCCTGGCGCAGCGGATCCGCCAGCAACTGGGGCCGCGCCTGGTCGACCTGGTGCCGGGCTGGACCAGCCTGCTGCTGCACTATGACCTCAGTCGCAGCGACCCCGTGCAGCTGGCGGCTGAACTTGGGCCGTTGTTACAGGCCTGGCAGCAGGCGCGTCAGGCCGTGTCGGTGCCGACCCTGCATGCCCTGCCGATCTGGTACGCCGGCGAGGACCTGCAGGCGGTGGCCCAGGCCTGCGACCTTGGCGTGGCCCAGGTGATCGAGTTGCACAGCGCACGCGAGTACCGGGTCGGCGCCATAGGCTTTGCCCCGGGGTTTGCCTACCTGGGCGAACTGGATGCCCGCCTGGTCCTGCCGCGCCGAGCCAGTCCACGGACGCGGGTACCCGCCGGCAGCCTGGCCATCGCCGAAGGCCAGACGGCCATCTACCCCCAGGCCTCGCCCGGCGGCTGGCACTTGCTGGGCCGCTGCCCGGTCCGGCTGTTCGACCCCCAGGGTCAACCGCCGTGCCCGCTGCAGGTGGGCGACCGGGTACGTTTTGTGCCGATCGACCGCGCCGCCTTTCTTGAGGCCGGTGGGCACCCATGAGCGCAGCACCCTCGGGTCTGCGGGTCATCGCTGCCGGGCCGTTGAGCCTGGTGCAGGACGCCGGCCGGTTTGGCTGGCAGCATTTGGGGGTGTCGCCCAGCGGGCCATTGGACCGCCAGGCGGCCGCCTGGGCCAACCGTTTGCTGGACAACCCCTGGGGCACGCCGCTGCTGGAAATCGCCCTGGGCGGGCTCGAGCTGGAAAGCCAGGTGGATACCTGGGTGGCGGTCTGTGGCGCCGAGCTGCCGATCGCGCTGGACGGCCAGGCGCGGCCCTGCGGCTCAAGTTTTGCCTGGCGTGCCGGCCAGCGCCTGCGCCTCGGTTATGCGCGCCGAGGCCAGCGCGCCTACCTGGCGGTGGCGGGCGGCTTTGCCATGACGCCGGTGCTCGGCAGCGTCGCCACTCAATGCCGGGAAGGGCTGGGCGGCCTGCGCGGCGACGGTGCGCGGCTGCAGGCCGGCGACCTGCTGCCCTGCGCGGCGGCCGAGCGGCCGCGGGCCACCCGGGTGCCACCGGCCTTTGTCCGTCCCTACGGCGACCGTGCGGCTCTGCGGGTGATGCTGGGCGGCGATGCCCCTTCGTTCGACGCCGATCAGCTGGCGCAGTTGTTCGCCCAGTCCTGGACCCTGAGTCCACAGTCGGACCGCATGGGCGCGCGCCTGCAGGGCCAAGCCCTGCAGGCACCGGTACGGCAATGGTCCCAGGGCCTGGTCACCGGCAGCATCCAGGTGCCGCCCGATGGCCAGCCGATTATCCTGCTGGCGGACCGGCAAAGCATGGGCGGCTACCCGGTGCTCGGTTGGGTGCACCCGCTGGACCTCGATCGCCTGGCGCAGTTGCCGGCTCATGGCCAGTTGACCTTTAGCCCGGTCGAGGTGCAGCAGGTCCAGGCCGAGCTGCGGACGTTCTATCGGTTTTTTGGGCGTTAGCCGGGTTGCAGTGGGTGTTTGTACCGCTATCGAGGGGACGACGGTACAGCCAGCCGGACCTCCAGACCCCGTCATACCCGCGCAGGCGGGTATCCAGGGGCTTTTCGCACCTGGGTTCCCAGTTTCGCGGGAGCGACGGTGAAATCACCGGCCGCACAGACACTTGTCATATCTGCGTAGGCCGTGAGACGCCGGGCGGGACCGCCCGGCGCGGGGTCGATCAGCCGTTGATCCGCTCGGCGTGGTGGCAGGCCACCTGCCGCGCGTCGAGCAGGCGCAGTGGCGGCTCCTCGACGCTGCAGACCTCGGTGGCATGGGGGCAGCGTTTATGGAAAGCGCAGCCGGAGGGTGGGTTAAGCGGGTTGGGCAGCTCGCCGACGATCTTGATCTTCGGCTTCAGCGGGTCCGGGTGGATGGTCGGGGTGGCCGACAGCAACGCCTGGGTGTAGGGGTGCAGCGGGCGGCTGTAGATCAGCTCCTTGGGGCCCATTTCCACTGGCCGGCCGAGGTACATCACCAGCACCTGGTCGGCGACATGGCGCACCACCGACAGGTTGTGGGAGATAAACACATAGGCGGTGTTGAACTCGGCCTGCAGGTCCATAAACAGGTTGAGCACCTGGGCCTGGATCGACACGTCCAGGGCCGAGGTCGGCTCGTCCGCCACCAGCACCTTGGGTTGCAGCATCATGGCCCGGGCCAGGGCGATGCGCTGGCGCTGTCCGCCGGAGAACATGTGCGGGTAGCGCTGGTAGTGCTCGGGGCGCAGGCCGACCTGCTGCATCATCGCCTGCACTTTGTCGCGGCGCTCGCCACGGGACAGCGGGGTGTTGATCAGCAGCGGCTCGCCCAGCTGGTCGCCGACCTTCTGCCGCGGGTTAAGCGAGGCATAGGGGCTCTGGAAGACCATCTGCACGTCGCGGCGCAGTTGCTTGCGCTCGGCCTTGCTGGCCCCGGCCACTTCCTGGCCGCCGATCTGCAACGAGCCGGAGGAGGGTTCCTCGATCAGCGTCAGGGCCCGCGCCAGGGTCGACTTGCCGCAGCCGGACTCGCCGACCACCGCCAGGGTCTGGCCGGCCTCCAGCTCGAAGGACACCCCGTTCAGGGCGCGCACCAGGGCGTCGCCCTTGAACAGGCCACGGGACACTTGGTAATGACGGGTCAGGTCGCGGGCAGTCAGTACGGCACTCATCACGCCACCTCCTGGTTCAAGGGATAGAAACAGCGCACCGCGCCGAGGTCACAGGGGTCCAGCCCGGGGCGTTGCGTGCGGCAGTTTTCCCGCACATGGGGGCAGCGCGGCGACAACAGGCAACCCTGCGGCCGGTCATAACGACCGGGGACGATGCCGGGCAGGGTGGCCAGGCGCTGGGCGCCCAGGCTGTGCTCGGGAATCGCCGCCAGCAGCGCTTCGGTATAGGGGTGCGCGGGGGCGTCGAACAACGCCGGCACCTGGCCCACCTCCACCGCCTGGCCGGCGTACATCACGCAGACCCGATTGGCGGTTTCGGCGACCACCGCCAGGTCGTGGGTGATCAGCACCAGGCCCATGTTCTGGTCCCGCTGCAGGTCCAGCAGCAGGTCCATGATCTGCGCCTGGATGGTCACGTCGAGGGCGGTGGTCGGTTCGTCGGCGATCAGCAGCTTGGGTTCGGCGGCGATGGCCATGGCGATCGCCACCCGTTGGCTCATGCCACCGGAGAGCTGGTGCGGGTAGGCATTCAGGCGACTGGCGGCGCCGGGAATTTCCACCCGCTCGAGCAGTTGCAGGGCGCGGGCGCGGGCCTCCTTGCTGGTCATGCCGAGGTGCTGGCGCAGCACTTCCTCGATCTGAAAACCCACGGTGTAGCTGGGGTTGAGGGCGGTCATGGGGTCCTGGAAGACCATCGCCAGGTCCTTGCCGACGATCCGCCGACGCTGGCGGCCCTTGAGCTTGAGCATGTCGGTGCCGTCGAAACTCAGGGCATCGGCGGTGACGATACCGGGGGCATCGATCAGCCCCATCAGCGCCATCATGGTCACTGATTTGCCGGAGCCGGACTCGCCGACTATGGCCAGGACTTCGCCTTTTTCCACGCTGAGGTCCAGGCCATCGACCACCGGCACGGCGTTGCGGTCGCCGAAGCGCACTTGCAGGTTACGGATATCGAGCAGGCTCATCGGGTTGCGCGCTCCGTGCGAGAAGCCGACGGCTGAGGCCGGGCAGTTGGTGCGGACAGGTGCGGACAGGGACCGCTCAGGGACAATGGGATGTTCATGGCGTGCTCCTTAAACCGCGTTCTTGAGTTTCGGGTCGAGGGCATCACGCAGCCCGTCGCCCATCAGGTTGATCGCCAGCACGCTGAGCAGAATGGTCAGCCCCGGCAACGACACTACCCACCAGGCGCGCTCGATATAGTCGCGCGCCGAAGCCAGCATGGTGCCCCACTCGGGGGTCGGCGGTTGCACGCCGAGGCCAAGGAAACCCAGGGCCGCGGCGTCGAGGATGGCCGAGGAAAAGCTCATGGTCGCCTGCACGATCAGCGGAGCCATGCAGTTGGGCAGCACGGTGATAAACATCAGGCGCGGCAAGCTGGCACCGGCCAGGCGCGCGGCGGTGACGTAGTCGCGGTTCAGTTCGCCCATCACCGCGGCGCGGGTCAGGCGCACATAGGACGGCAGCGAGACGATGGCGATGGCGATCACGGTGTTGATCAGGCCTGGGCCGAGGATGGCGACGATCGCCACGGCCAGCAGCAGCGACGGCAGGGCCAGCATTACGTCCATCAGGCGCATGATCGAGGGGCCGAGCAGGCGCGGGAAGAAGCCGGCGACCAGGCCCATGAAAATCCCCGGCAGCAGCGACATCACCACCGAGGCCAGGCCGATCAGCAGCGACAGCCGCGAGCCCTGGATCAGCCGCGACAGCAGGTCGCGTCCGAGTTCGTCGGTGCCCAGCAGGAACTGCGCATTGCCACCTTCCAGCCAGACCGGGGGGGTCAGCAGGAAGTCGCGGTACTGCTCGCTGGGGTCATGGGGCGCCACCCAGGGTGCGAACAGCGCGCAGAACAGCACCAGGGTCATAAACATCAGGCCGGCGACGGCGCCTTTGTTGCGGGAAAAGGCCTGCCAGAATTCCTTCATCGGCGAGGGGTACAGCAGGCTGGGGTCGGCGGACGCCAGGGTCGGCGCGGCGGCGGCCGGCAGGGTGTGTTCGGGAAGAGTCATGCTCAGGCCTCCTTAGCGTTGATGGCGGATGCGGGGGTTGGCCAGGCCGTAGAGAATGTCCACGACGAAGTTGACCAGGATCACCAGGCAGGCGATCAGCAGGATGCCGTTCTGCACCACCGGGTAGTCGCGCGCGCCGATCGATTCGATCAGCCACTTGCCGATGCCCGGCCAGGAAAAGATGGTTTCGGTCAGCACGGCGCCGGCCAGCAAGGTGCCGACCTGCAGGCCGAACACCGTCAGCACCGGGATCAGCGCGTTGCGCAGGCCGTGGACGAAAACCACCCGGCTGGGCGACAGGCCCTTGGCCCGGGCGGTGCGCACATAGTCCTCGCGCAGCACTTCGAGCATGGCCGAACGGGTCATGCGCGCGATCACCGCCAGCGGGATGGTGCCCAGCACGATGGCGGGCAGGATCATATGATGCAGGGCATCGAGGAAAGCACCTTCCTCGTCGCTGAGCAGGGTGTCGATCAGCATGAAACCGGTGACCGGCTGGATGTCGTAGAGCAGGTCGATGCGCCCGGAGACCGGGGTCCAGCCCAGGCCCACGGAGAAGAACATGATCAGCAACAGGCCCCACCAGAAAATCGGCATGGAGTAGCCGGCCAGGGAGATGCCCATCACGCCATGGTCGAACAGCGAGCCACGCTTGAGCGCGGCGATCACCCCGGCCAGCAGCCCGAGGGTGCCGGCGAACAGCAGCGCCGCCAGCGACAGTTCCAGGGTCGCCGGGAACAGCGTGAGGAATTCGCTCCAGACGCTTTCGCGGGTGCGCAGCGATTCGCCCAGGTCGCCCTGGGCAAGGTTGCCGATATAGTCCAGGTACTGGGCATACAGCGGCTTGTTCAGGCCCAGGCGCTCCATGGCCTGGGCGTGCATTTCCGGGTCGACCCGGCGCTCGCCCATCATCACTTCCACCGGATCCCCGGGGATCAGGCGTATCAGCGCGAAGGTCAGCAAGGTGATGCCGAAGAAGGTGGGAATCAACAGTCCCAGTCGGCGGGCGATAAAGGCCAGCATAGGTTTTCGGCGCTCCTGTTCAGGTGGGTGGTGCCCGTTGGCGGCATGGGCCAACGATCAATTATGGTGGTTGAGGAAAACCTGACGGCGGTGTGCCGTCAGGCGGTCGGGTTTTGCTAGGAGCCCGAGCGGGTCACCTTGGCAAAGTTGTTCGAACCCATGGGGCTCAGGATAAAACCTTGTACATCACGGCGCACAGCACTGAATTGGCGCGGGTGGGCCAAGGGTATCCAGGGCGCCTGATCGTGGAAGATACGGATCGCCTGCCGGTACAAGTCTGCACGTTCGCTTTGTTTGTTGTTCAAACGCGCCTCACGGACCAGGCCATCGAATTGCTTGTCGCACCACCCCGAATAGTTCTCGCCGGTTTCCACTGCCGCGCACGACAGGTTGGGGGTGAGGAAGTTGTCCGGGTCGCCGTTGTCGCCGGCCCAGCCGAAGAAGATCACATCGTGCTCGCCGTTCTTGCCGCGCTTGATCAGCTCGCCCCATTCGACCACCTTGATCTGCGCCTCGATGCCGACTTTCTTCAGGTCGGCCTGCAACATCTGGGCGCCAAGGGTCGGGTTGGGGTTGGTCACGCCGCCCCCCGGGCGGGTCCAGATGGCGAGCTTGAAGCCGTCCTGGAGGCCGGCGTCGGCCAGCAGCTGTTTGGCCTTGGCCGGGTCATAGCTCCAGCCTTGCAGGGTCGCGTCGTGTCCCCAGAGCGTAGCCGGGTAGGGCGCCACCGCGGGTGTGGCGTTGCCCGGGCCGAACAGGGTATTGAGGTAGTTCTGCTTGTCGAAGGCCAGGTTGATCGCCTGGCGCACCCGCACATCGCCCAGCGGCGCGTGGCGACCGTTGAGGGCCACATAGGCGGTCATTTGCGAATCCAGCTCCAGCACCTTGATATCCGGGTTGGCACGCAGCGCGGGCACGTCCATGGGATTGGGGTAGAGGGCGATTTGGCAATCGTTGGCCTTGAGTTTCTGCTGGCGCACGTTGGTGTCGTGGGTGATGGCGAAAATCAGCTTGTCGATCGCCGGCACGCCGTTCCAGTACTGCGGGTGGCTGCTGAAGCGTACCTGGGCGTCCTTGGCATAACGCTCGAAGACGAAGGGGCCGGTGCCGATCGGCTGGGTGTTGAGGTTGTTGGTCTTGTCCTGCTTGAGCAATTGATCGGCGTATTCGGCCGAGTAGATCGAGGTGAACCCCATGGCCAGGTCGGCGAGGAACGGCGCTTCCGGGTGCTTGAGGACAAACCGCACGCGGTAGTCGTCGAGTTTTTCGATACGCTCGACCAGGTCGGGGATGCCCATCGACTCGGCATAGGGGAAACCCCGTACCGACAGTTTGTGCCAGGGGTGGTTGGCGTCCAGCTGGCGCTGGAAACTCCAGAGCACATCATCGGCGTTGAAGCTGCGGGTGGGGGTGAACCAGGCGGTCTTGTGGAACTGCACGCCCTTGCGCAGATTGAAGGTGTAGGTCAGGCCGTCCGGGGAAATTTCCCAGCTCTCGGCCAGACCCGGCTCCAGTTCGGTGGTGCCCTGGCGGAAGTCCACCAGGCGCTCGAAGATGGTCTCGCTGGAGGCGTCGGCGGTGACCGCCGCGGTGTATTGGGCGATATCGAACCCCTCGGGACTGGCCTCGGTGCAGACCACCAGGCTGGAGGGGGCGGCAAAGGCCTGGGTGGCGCCAAACACGGCCACGGCCAGCAGGCTACGCAATGCGGTTTTCAACATGGGAAACTCCTTGTAAGGGTAACGCCTCGCGCCGCGACGGCGGGCGGGACACAGGTCCGGTTCGGCCGCGTATGGGTGCAAAGGGCGGACGAAGGGCCATGGGCCTAGAGCAACTCGAAGGGGAAGGTGCTGGTGATCCGCACTTCGCTGAGGTTGCCGTCGGACTGGTTCTCGCTGGCGCGGTGGACGATATAGGTGGCCTTGAACAGCGCATCCTTGATCGGCCCGCTCTGCACCTTGTAGGCGGTCAGCAGCCCGGTTTCGTAGTGGTGCTCGTCGTCCTGGATCAGTACATCGGCGTAGTTGGCATGGCGGCCGTTGCGTCCGCCGTCGTAGTGGGTGCCGTCGACATTCCAGCCACGGGCCCACCACAGCGAGGTGGTCAAGCCGGGTACGCCGAGCTGGCCCCAGTCGGTGCCGTAGCGCAGCTGCACGGACTTCTCGTTGGGGCCGTTGTAGTCGGAGAACAGCGAGTTGGCCAGGTAGATGGCCGAGGTCTCGTGCACGTAGTCGAAGTATTCGTCGCCTTCGATCTGCTGCAGGCCCAGGGTCAGGCCGTGGGCCTGGTGGGTGGCGGTGAACGACAGGCTGTAGGCATCGTTGTCGATGTAACCGGCCTTCTGCGCGCCCTGGTCCTGGGTGTGGTAGTAGTTCAGCTGAGTCTGCAGCGACAGGCTGGTCGCGTCGCCGGCGGTGTGGCTGGCGCTGAAGTAGACCTGGTCCCAGATGTCCTCGAAGCGTGCGCCGTACAGGCTGAACGCCAGGCTGGAGGTCGGGGTGTAGGTGCCGCCCAGGTAACTCATGCGATCGGCTTCGGCGGTGCGGTCGCCGTACTCAGTGGTGAAGGGCTCGTCGCCCGCGCCGGTCCGTGGGCTGACCCGATCGAAGCTGCCGGCTTGCAGGGCGAGGTTCTGCCACTCCTCGCTGACCAGGCCGAGGCCCTCGAAGCTGGACGGCAGGGGGCGGTTGTCGATGTAGTTGAACACCGGGGTGTCGACCAGAAAACGACCGGCCTTGAGCTCGGTGTTGGACAGCCGCAGGCGCACATCGGCGACCCCCAGCTTGCTCCAGCTGTCCAGCGCGTCGCCCTCGCCGTTGGCCAGGGTGCGGTTGCCGCCGCCGGCGATGCGACCGTGGCCGCGCTCCAGGTTGATCGCATTGAACAGCGCCAGGTCGATGCCGAAGCCGAGGGCGCCCTGGGTGTAGCCGGAGCTGTACTTGAGCTGCGTGCCCTGTACCCAGGCGTAACGACGTCGGGTCTGTTCGACGCCGTAGTCCTTCTGAATCCGGTAGTAGGTATCGCGGTCGCCGGTTTCCCGGGCCCAGAAGTTGCGGGTCAGCAACGACAGGCTGTCATCGGCGAAAAAGCCCTGGGCCCCGTCCTGCTTGCTCACCGGTTCGGTGACTTCGGGGATGCTCTGCACCTGGTTGGCGAAGTTGGGGCTCTCCGGTGTGGGCGTGGGCGATTGGGCATGAGCACTCAGGCTCAGCACGAGTAGGGTCAGGCCAAATGGGATATTCCTTCGCATTGCGTTGTTTCTCCTTTTTGTACAACGGCTAACTCTGTTTTTGTTATGGGCTGCAGGCTGGATGCAATCACCCGACCCTGTGCTGCGGCAGGGGCTGGTCGGTCGCCGGGTGGGCGAATGAAGGACTACGGCGCGCAGGTCGCCGCGAAATGCGACCTGCGATCCGCTGTGGGGTGACGCGGGTGTGCCGGGTGCCGCGTAGCCGCTCACCCGCCGGCCACGGCTGGCGCACCTGCGCGCCGGGCGTGCCGGCTGGTTAGCCGCGTTCAAGGGGTCAGGCTGACGCCGTAGAAGCCATAGCGCCCCAAGGGGCTGACTCGTGCGGGGGCGATCGGAGTGAGCGGCATGGGCGATTTGCAATGCTGCCGGGCCTGGGGATGCCCCGGGCCGTCGAAACAGGCAGGTCCGCTGGGCGCGGCGCGGCGCAACGGTTGCTGGGCGTCGCGCCTGGGCGAGCCGGTGCGCTCCCCAGACTCGGGGTCGCCTAGGGCAGCGAGGATGCCCGGGGTAATGGCATTCTTACGCATGATGGCCTCTGATTATTGTCATTGTCATCGAGGAACGGCCTCGTGGGCCGCCTCGCGAAACTATGCACGGACGTACGTCAATGCAAGTCACTCCTTGGCCTGGGGCCATGAGCCGTCTTCATTCATTCTGCAAATGTCGCAAATCTGTAAAAGCCCCTGGCCCGGGCCGGGACGGCAACGGGCGCGGGCTTTGTGCCGCGCAGTGGCGGTGGTTTCGCGGTGCTGCATCCTTGAGCGCCTTATGTGTCGAACAGCCGGGTCCATGAAAAAAATGCCGGTGGTGCGCCGACTGCGATGCCGCGGGGCCAGATCGCGGGCAGCCGGATGGCCGCCGCGAGGGCTAAAAAAAGGGGGAGTCCCGCTCGGGCGGGTGGGCCGCCTGGGTGTCCGCCTCCGGACCGGCAGGACCGGTCCGGAAGCAGGGGTATTACTTGCTGACGCCCACGCCGTAGAAGGAGACCAGGCCGAACGGACTGATCTTGAAGTTCTCGACCTTCTTGCTCATGGGTTGGTAGACGGTGGAGTGGGCGATCGGGGTGATCGGCACATTGGCCTTGAGGATATGCTGCGCCTGTTTGTACAGGGCGCTGCGTTGCTCCTTGTCGGTGATGGTCTTGGCCTGCTTGATCAGCTTGTCGTACTCGGCGTTGCACCAACGGCCGTAGTTGTTGCCGCCGATGGCGTCACAACCGTAAAGCACCGCCAGCCAGTTGTCCGGATCACCATTGTCGCCGGTCCAGCCGATCAGCAGCGCGTCGTGCTCGCCGGCCTTGGCGCGCTTGTTGTACTCGCCCCATTCGTAGCTGACGATTTTCGCCTTGATGCCGACCTTGGCCCAGTCGCTTTGCAGCATTTCGGCCATCAGCTTGGCGTTGGGGTTGTACGGGCGTTGTACCGGCATGGCCCAGAGGGTCAGCTCGGTGCCTTCGGCGACACCGGCGGCCTTGAGCAACTCCTTGGCCTTCTCCGGATTGTAGCCGGCGTCCTTGATGGTCTCGTCGTAGGACCACTGGGTCGGCGGCAGGCCGTTGACGGCCAGCTGGCCGGCGCCCTGGTACACGGCCTTGATGATCGCTTCCTTGTTCACCGCCATGTCCATGGCCTGGCGCACTTCAAGCTTGTCGAACGGCTTGTGTTCGGTGTTGTAGGCCAGGTAACCGACGTTGAAACCGGCTTGATCCGGAACGTTCAGGTTCGGCGCCTTTTTCATCGCTTCCAGGTCCGCCGGACGCGGGAAGGAGGTGAGCTGGCATTCGTTGGCCTTGAGCTTCTGGTAACGCACCGAGGGGTCGGTGCTGATGGAGAAGATCAGCTGGTCGATCTTCACATCGTCCGGGTTCCAGTATTCCTTGTTGCCGGCGAAACGGATCTGCGAATCTTTCTGGTAGCGCTTGAAGACGAAAGGACCGGTGCCGATCGGCTTCTGGTTGATCTCGGCGGCCTTGCCGGACTTGAGCAGATGGTCGGCGTACTCGGCGGACTGGATCGAGGCGAAGCTCATGGCCAGGTTCTGGATAAAGGCGGCGTCGACCGTGGCCAGGGTAAACTTGACGGTCATGTCGTCGAGTTTTTCCACCTTGGTGATGTTGGCGTCCATCCCCATGTCGGTGAAGTAGGGGAATTCGGTCGGGTAGGCCTTACGGAACGGGTGGTCCTTGTTCAGCATGCGCTGGAAGGTGAACAGCACGTCCTCGGCGTTGAATTCGCGGGTCGGCTTGAAGGTTTCGTTACTGTGGAACTTGACCCCCGGGCGCAGATGGAAGGTGTAGCTGAGGCCGTCCGCGGACACGTCCCATTTGGTGGCCAGGCCGGGGATCACGGCGGTGCCGCCACGCTCGAACTGGCTCAGGCGGTTGAACACGGTTTCAGCGGAGGCGTCGAAATCGGTGCCCGTGGTGTACTGACCCGGGTCAAAACCCGCCGGGCTGCCCTCGGAGCAATAGACCAGGTTCGTCGCCGCCTGGGCGAAAGGCGCCCCAGCGAGCAATCCAGCGGCAAGCATAAAGGGAATGACGGCTTTTTTACCCATGATGGCCTCAAGTTATTCTCATTGTTTGCGAGGTACGGCCTTTCGACCGACCCGCATGAAACTATGCAGGGCGTATGCCCAGTGCAAGCAGTACGAGCGTCCACGGTGCCAAGCGGTAACAAGCTTGACCGTGGATGTCGCTTTTTTATAAGTGTTGTCGGGCCGGTCAGGTAACGCACTGTGGCCAAGGGCACAGGGCTGCACCGAATCAGGGCACTTGCACCTCGATCACGCCATCGGCATTGACCAGCACCTGGCTGCTGCCGGCTTCGATTTCCGGTGACGGCGCTGCGTCCTCCATCATCGCCATGCCCTTCATCGCGCCGCGAAACATCGGCGTTGGCGGCTGGAAGCCGGCGCTGCTGAGGTTCAGGCTGACCAGCTTGTAACCGCTGCCGCCGAGGGCTTCGGTGGCCAGCTGGGCACGGGCCTTGAACGCGGTGACCGCGTCCTTGAGCAGGGCGTCCTCGGTCTTCTTGCGGGTGGGCGGCGAAACGGCGAAATCCATGCCGGCCATTTTCAGGTCCTTGAGCAGCTCGGCGGTCAGTTTCGACAGTTTGGCGAAGTCCGCGCTTTCCAGGCGCAGCTCCGCCCGTTCGCGCCAGCCGGTGATCTGCTGGCCCTTGTCGTCGTAGATCGGGTAACTGTTGCGTCCGCCCAGGCTGAGGGTGACCCCCTCTTCCTTGCGGGCGCGTTCCAGCGCGCCGTTCAGCGTGCGGGTGATCTCGGCGGCGAGCAGCGCCGGGTCGCTGTTCTGGGATTCGCTGTACAGGGTCACGTGCATCAGGTCGTGGGCCACTTCCTGGCTGACCTCGGCACGCAGCGCGACCTGGTTGTAGCGTGCTTCCTCGGCCAGGGCGGGCAGGCTGGTGACGGCGCCGAGGGCGAGGGCGGCGGCAAGACGGGTAAGGCTGTGCATAACAACTCCTTGGACGCGGCGCAGGGCCGCTGGGATGGTGGTCGGTCCGACTGTACCCCCAGTTGGACACGGGCGCAGCCCCGTGGTTTTACCGCCGAACACTGCGGCGCGTTGACGCAGCCGCGCAGGCTGCGCCGGCCCCTGGGTATACTGTTTCGATTTGTCCAGCCTGGCGGCAATCTTTACGAGGGCCGCCGGCGTCCCCTGGAGCATTCATGCTGGCGCCCGTGCAACTGTTGTCCGCCAGCCGTCAGAACCTCTGGCGGTTGAGCCTGATTCGCATCCTGGTGTTGGCGGCGCAGGCCGGCTCGGTGGGTATCGCCTACCTGTTCGACCTGCTGACCCTGCCCTGGTTGCCGCTGGCGCTGATCCTGGCCGTGTCGGCGGTGCTGTGCCTGCTCACCGCGGTGCGGCTGCGCGGGCCCTGGCCGGTCACCGAGCTGGAATACGCCGCGCAGCTGGGCTGCGACCTGCTGATTCACAGCCTGCTGCTGTACTTTTCCGGCGGTTCGACCAACCCCTTCGTGTCCTACTACCTGGTCCCCCTGACTATCGCCGCGGCAACGCTGCCTTGGCTCTACTCGATGTTGCTCAGCGGCCTGGCGTTGAGCGGCTATACGCTGCTGCTGATCTGGTACCACCCGCTGGAAATGCCTCTGGCCCAGCGCGAAACCTTGCTGATTTACGGCATGTGGCTGAACTTCGCCCTGTCCGCGGCCTTTATCACCTTCTTCGTGGTGCGCATGGCCGTCGCCTTGCGCAGCCAGGATCGCCTGCAGGCCGAGCGGCGCGAGGAAGGCCTGCGCGATCAGCAGTTGCTGGCGGTCGCCACCCAGGCCGCCGGGGCGGCCCATGAGCTGGGCACGCCGCTGGCAACCATGAGCGTGCTGATCAAGGAACTGCGTCGCGAGCACAAGGATCCGCTGCTGCAGGAAGACCTGGCCGTGCTGCAGGAACAGGTGATGCTCTGCAAGGACACCTTGCAGCAGCTGGTGCGGGCCGCCGAGGCCAACCGTCGACAGGCCGTGGAGGAACAGTCCGCCCATGCCTGGCTGGAGGCGGCCCTGAGCCGCTGGCACCTGATGCGCCCCGAGGCCAGCTACCGCTACCAGCGCCTGGGCCAGGGCAGCACCCCGCGCCTGGCGCCACCGCCGGACCTGACCCAGGCGCTGCTCAACCTGCTCAACAATGCCGCCGATGCCTGCCCCGACGACCTGGATATTCGCCTGGACTGGACGGCGTTGGAACTCTGCATCAGCATCCGCGACCATGGTGCCGGCGTGCCCTTGGCCATCGCCGAGCAACTGGGCAAACCTTTCTTCACCACCAAGGGCAAGGGCTTTGGACTGGGACTGTTCCTCAGTCAGGCCAGCGTGACCCGCGCCGGCGGTTCGGTGAAACTCTACAACCATGAAGACGGCGGCACCTTGACCGAGCTGCGGCTGCCACGTCTGGCCCCAGGAGAAGACCATGAGTGACGAGACCCCGCTCGACCCCGCCCTGGATGGCGAGGAGCAACCGCACCTGCTGCTGGTCGACGACGACCCGACCTTCACCCGGGTCATGGCCCGTGCCATGAGCCGGCGTGGCTTGCGGGTCAGCACCGCGGGTTCGGCTGAGGAGGGGTTTGCCCTGGCCGAACAGGACGTGCCGGATTACGCGGTGCTCGACCTGAAGATGGAGGGCGACTCCGGCCTGGTGCTGCTGCCCAAGCTGCTGAACCTCGACCCGGAAATGCGCGTGGTAATACTCACCGGCTACTCCAGCATCGCCACGGCGGTGGAGGCGATCAAGCGCGGCGCCTGCAACTACCTGTGCAAGCCGGCGGACGCCGATGATGTACTGGCGGCCCTGCTGTCCCAGCATGCCGATCTGGACAGCCTGGTGCCGGAAAACCCGATGTCGGTCGACCGCCTGCAGTGGGAGCATATCCAGCGGGTGCTGGGCGAGCACGAAGGCAATATCTCCGCCACCGCGCGGGCGCTGGGCATGCACCGGCGCACGCTGCAGCGCAAATTGCAGAAACGCCCGGTGCGGCGTTGAACAGGGCAGGGTGCGGGATGCGCTCGGGTAAAAAATGAAACGAATAAAGGTGTTTCTGGCCGGTGCGGCCTATGGCCTGGCGATGCGCCTGACGTTCGGCGGCCTGGGCTATCTCAACGGCCCGGGGGTGGATGCTGCCAGTGGGCCGATGCTGGCGTCCTTCGTGATCCTGGTGCCGATCCTGATTGGCGTGTACACCGCCTATACGGCATCGCCCCAGCAGCGCACCTGGGTCTACTGCCTGTTCGCGCCCTGGGTACCGATGCTGTTGTTCGCCGCCGGATCGGCCTTGCTGTTGCTCGAGGGCAGCATTTGCATCGCCATGGCCCTGCCGATTTTTCTGCTGATGGCTTCGCTCGGTGCGCTGGCCTGCTGGCTGTTGCTCAAGGTGGTCAAACCGGCGCGGGGTACTTTGCCCGCCTTGTTGGTGCTGCCCTTGCTGACCAGTGTGCTGGAGACGCGAGTGGAGCAGCCGCGGCTGCTCGAACAGAGCCGGGCCTCGGTGCATATCGCCGCGCCGCCACCGGTGCTCTGGGGCCTGATCAACGATGCGGCGCAGATCCAGCCGGCTGAAATGGCCGAGGGCCTGGCCTACCGCATCGGCGTGCCTTATCCGATCTCGGCCAAGACGGTTGACACGCCGTCGGGCAAGGTGCGCAAGCTGGTGTGGGGCAAGGGCGTGCACTTCGACGAGCCGATCCTCGATTGGCAGGAAAACCGCTACATTCGCTGGCGCTACCGGTTTTCCCCTGAGTCCTTTCCGCCCAATGCCCTGGACGAGCATGTGGTGATCGGCGGCAAGTATTTCGACCTGCTGGACACCTCCTACCGCCTTACCCCCGAGGCGGGTGGTACGCGCCTGGAGATTGTGGTCAGTTACCGGGTCAGCACCAACTTCAACTGGTACGCCAACGCCTGGGGCAAGCTGCTGGTCGACGATTCGGCGCAGACCATCCTGCAGTTCTACAAGCAGCGCGGCGAGCGGCAGAGCGGCCTGGCCAGTCGCTAGGGTCTGTTCTTGATTCTTGACTCTCGATTTCGGCGGGCTGGCGCTACGCGCCGAGGCCGCCCTACATCGGCGCGGACCATGGCGCTTGCTGGTCGGGTCGCCATTGCCAGGGCGAGTCTGGGGGGGCGGCGCTGACCTTGCTATCATTAGCTGCCTAAGTAGATTGTCGACCTTGGTGACCGCCATGCTTGCCCTGTTCCAGCAGACCCTGAGCATCACCGCGCCGGTCTTCGCCATGCTGTTTCTCGGCGTGGCGCTCAAGCGCCTGGGCTGGATCGATGTGGCTTTTATCAACATGGCCTCCAGCCTGGTGTTCAAGGGCACCATGCCGACCCTGCTGTTTCTGGCCATCGTCCAGGCGGACCTGGGCAGCGCCTTCCAGCCGGCATTGCTTGCCTACTTCTGCCTGGCGACCCTGGCCGGATTCCTGCTGGTCTGGGGCTGGGCGCTGTGGCGCTGCCCGCTGGCTGACCGTGGGGTCTATACCCAGGGCGCGTTTCGCGGCAACAACGGCATCGTCGGCCTGGCCCTGGCCACCAGCCTCTATGGCGACCCAGGGCTGTCCCTGGGCGGCGTGCTGGCCGGGGTGATGATCCTGCTCTACAACAGCCTTTCGGCCATCGTGCTGGCGGTGTACAGCCCCAGCGCCAAGGCAGATGCCTGGAGCATCCTGAAAAGCGTGATAAGCAACCCGCTGATCCTCGGGGTGCTGAGCGCCCTGCCATTTGCCTACTGGCAGATCGGCTTGCCGGCCTGGCTGATGACCTCCGGCACCTACTTTGCCCAGATGACCTTGCCGCTGGCCCTGATCTGCATCGGCGGCACCCTGTCGCTGGCGGCGCTGCGCGAAAGCGGTGGGCCGGCGATCGGCGCCAGCCTGTGGAAAATGCTCTGGTTGCCGTTGCTGGGCACCACCGGTGCCTGGCTCTGGGGCTTTCGTGGGGTCGAGCTGGGCGTGCTGTTCCTGTATTTCGCCAGTCCCACGGCGGCCGCCAGTTTTGTCATGGCCAAGGCGGTCAACGGCAACCACCAGCTGGCGGCGGCCATTATCGTCATCACCACCCTGGCCGCGGCGATCACCACCAATATCGGTATCGTTATCCTGCAATGGGGCGGCTGGATATAAGGGTTGGACGCGGAGGGTGCGATCGTCTGTCCACGGAAAAAATGTGCGCTGCATCACGCCTTGCGCTGGCGCGCACGGCGCCCACCGAATCCGCTTTGTGCCGGCGATTTCCTGAGTCATGCTGATGCAGGCGCAGTAATCTCTGGCGCCAATGGTCAGCTCTGGTCCCACTCGATACCCCGGCGCGTTTCGCGCCCCTGAAGGAATAGTCATGCGCGCCCTGTTGTCGCTGGCCCTGCTGCTGCAGGCCGCCAGCCTGTGTGCCGAACCGCGGGCCGAGCTTGAAGGGCCGGTGGCCGGCTGGCGCTATGACGGCTTGCTCGAGCGCGACGAACAGGCGCGCGTGGCCTACCCGACGCCGCCGATCGACCGCGGCGCGCAACGCCAGCGCAACCTGATCGAAGGCCGCCTGCGCGGCATACCCGGGGAGCAGCGTTCCCATCGCCTGGTGGTCAATGGCAACCCCCTGCCGCTGTACACCGACAGTGAAGGCCGTTTCGTGCGGCCCTATGCCATGGGCGCCGGTTCCAACAGCGTGGAAGTGCGCAGTGCCGAAGGCCAATCGCTCAAGCGGGTGCAGTTCTACGAAGCCAACGGTTCGAAAACCCCCGCGCGCCTGCGTATCGCCCTGGGCTGGGACGACCCCAAGGCCGAACTCGACCTGCATGTGGTCACCCCGGACGGCCAGCATGCGTTCTGGGCCGACCCGGTGATGGACAACGGCGGCGGTCTGGATGTGGACAGCGTCGATGGCCCCGGTCCGGAAATGTTCAGCATGGCCGCGCCGCTGCGCGGCACCTACCTGGTATTCGTCAACTACTGGGGCAACCTCGGCAGCGGGGGGTACAACTTCAAGGAAGGCAGCAACCAGAACGAAGTCATCACCGCGCAAATCAACCTGGTGTTCAGCGAAAACACCCCGAATGAAAAACGTGAGACCTTTCTGGTGCCCCTGCGGGGTATCGGCGATCTGCAATTGATCAAGTCATTCAATTATTGAGGCTTCCGGTGGCCCGGACGCATTGGGGTTTGGAGATATGAGCGAAAACACGGCAACCCCTGGCGCTGCGCAGGGCTCCACTCGCCCGCGCTGGCGTGGCGCGCTGCTGGCCGCTGGTGTGCTGGGGGTCGGCCTGGCCTCGGCGGCGGGGCTGTTCTACAGCGGGGCATTTACGCCCGAGGTGCCCCGTGAGCTGGCCGAGTCGAGCGAGTTGCAGCTGGACCTCGGCCGCCCCGACGCCTTGATCGAAAGCCAGTCTCTCAGTGGCCTGCCCAAGGATCTGCTGAGCGTGCCGCTGCTGCGCGACAGCCTGACCGAGGACCTGGTCTTTTATTACGAAGCCAACCCGGATCGGCTGGGCCTGGCCGGCAGCCTGCGGCGGATCATCTACGAGCACGACCTGCAGCTGCAGGACAGCTTGCTCGATGAGCTGCTCGACCAGCCGGCGCAGGTGGCCCTGTGGCGGGGCGAGGACGGCAAGCTCAAGCATTTCCTGCTGCTGCTGGACCGTGGCGGCCTGGCGCGGCTGCTCGAACCGCTGGCGCGAGTGGCGGCCTCCGACACTCAGCTGTCGGAGGTGGCGAGCCTGCAGGTCGACGGCGACGTGGTACCGCTTTACCGGCTGAACTACAACGGTCGGCAATCGCTGCTGCTGGCCAGCCATGGCGACAAGCTGCTGGTATTGTCCAGCCCCGGCATGCTGCTGCAGAGCCAATGGGACGGCACGCTCCCGGGCCGCGAAGCGATCGCCCGGGTCGAGGCCCTGCTGGACGGCGACAGCCCCTTCGCCGAACGCTTTGGCCTCGAGTCGGACAGCGCCTTGCGCCAGCGCATCACCCTGAGCAGCGACTTTCTGGCGCTGGGCTACCAGCGGTTTATCCCGACCTTCGCCGGGCTGCGGTTCGAGATGGACGGCCAGGGCTGGCACAGTTTCCTCGCGCTGAACGACAGCGAAGAGCGCAGCAGCCTCGCGTTCGCGCCGGTCTGGCAGGCCATGCCCATGGGCGCCAGCGCCTGCGTGGCCTTGCCCGTGGCGACCCGCCTGCCCAAGGACTTGCTGGTCAAGGTGGGCGTCGAGGACGCGGCGGCCAGCGCCCTGACCGAGCACCTCAGCGGTGCGGCCGGCCTCTGCTGGTACCCCGAGTCGCGCCTGCACAGCCCGCTTCTGGTGGGGCAACTGGACGAATCCGTCGGTAGCGGCCAGGACCAGCAGTTGGGCGCCTTGTTCGAGTCCCTGATCGGCGCTCAGGAAGTGCAAGAGCGTGCCCCGGTCGAAACGCAGACCCTGGGCCAGGCGCAGCGTTGGCAGCGCACCGTCAGCTCGAATTTTGGCCAGTACCCGGGCAGCGAGCCTGGCCGGGGATTTTTCAAGATCAGCCTGGCCCGGCATGGCGCGACCCTGTTGTTTTCCCTGGATGACACGCTGGTTGGCAAGGCGCTGGATACCCTGGACAAACGTTTCCCGCCGCTGGCCGATGTGCTGCCCAAGGACGCGCTGGTGCCCCTGTACCTGGCGCCGGATACCCTGGCCAAACTGTTCGAGCAGGAAACCCTGGACAGCTTGCCGACGGACATGGAGCCGGTGTTTCGCAACGCCGCCCAGACCCTGCTGCTGCCCAAGCTGAAAGCCCTGGCTGGGCACGGGCGGTATGCCTTGACCCTGCCGGCGGACGCCGAGGCGGACGGTTCCTGGTCATGGCAGCCGCTGCAGTGGAAGCCCCTGTGAAGGTAGTGCAGGCCGGCGCGGCGATTTCGTTGCTGCTCTACAGCCTGTTCGCGGTGGGCGAGAGCGCCGCGCCGCCGCTGGACGCCGCGCAGTCCCAGGTGTTTCGCGCCTGGTTCGTGCGCATCGCCCAGGAACAGTTGCGCCAGGGCCCGAGTCCGCGCTGGCAGCAACAGGACTGCGCCGGGCTGGTACGCTTCGCCGCCAACGAGGCGCTCAAGCCCCACGACGCCAAGTGGCTGCGCGCCAATGGCCTGTCCAACCGCTACCTGCCCCCGGAACTGGCGCTGCTGCCCGCGCAACGCAACCTGGCGCAGCAGTGGCAGCAAGGCGGCGGGCAAGTGGGCCCCTATGTCAACGCCATCAAGCTGATCCAGTACAACAGCCATTTTCTCGGGCGGGAGCTGAACCAGGCCCGTCCAGGCGACCTGATGTTTTTCGATCAGGGCGACGAGCAACATTTGATGATCTGGATGGGCCGCGAAATCGCCTATCACACCGGCAGCAGCACGCCGACCGATAACGGCATGCGGTCGGTCAGCATGCAACAACTTATGACCTGGAAGGACACCCGATGGATACCCGACGCCTCCAATCCCAATTTTATCGGCATCTATCGGCTGCACTTCCTCGCACGATGAGCATTCGCCGCCTGCCGGGACTGGCCCTGATCGCTGCACTGTTGTTGCCCTTCGCGCCCGCCCAGGGCGAGGACAGCGTCGAGCGCAGCTATTACCAACCGATCAGTGGCGAGTCGTTTTTCCTGTTGGCCGACAGCAGTTTCGCCAGTGACGAGGTCGCCCAGGTGCGCCTCGAGGCGCCCGGCCGCGATTACCGGCGCTACAGCATGGAAGGCTACGGTGGCGTGGATGTGCGCCTGTACCGCATCGACCAGCCCCTGGAGTTCCTCAAGCGCCAGAAGAACCTGCACCGGGTGGTCGCCGAGGGCCAGTTCAAGGGCGAGGGGTTGTCCAACACCCTGTCCTACCTGTGGGACAACTGGTACCGCAAGTCACGGCGGGTGATGCAGCGCGCGTTCTCCTACGAGTCGCGGGCCCAGGTCACCGAGGCGGTGCCGGAGCTGAAGATGGGCGAAGCGATCATCGCGCCGACCCGCTTCGAGGTGCCGCCGCAGTTCGCGCCGATCAAGGGCCTGCCCCTGGTCAGCCAGTTCCGCTATCCGTTGTGGGAGGCCAAGCCGATCCAGCCGCCCGCGGGCGTTGCGCTGAGCGGTTCGTCCAGCGACTTCGTCACGGTCAACCCGGGCAATGTCTATATCCCCCTGGGCAAGCTGAAACCCGGCCTGTACCTGGTGGAAACCCTGGTCGGCAAGTTCCGCGCCACGACCCTGGTGTTCGTTTCCAATACCGTGGCGGTGAGCAAGATCGCCGGTGACCAGTTGCTGATCTGGACCGCGCGTAAACATGAGGGCAGCGCGGTGGCGGCGGCCAAGGTGCTGTGGAGCGACGGCCTGGGTGTGCTCAGCAGCGGCAGCACCGATGCCCAGGGCCTGCTGCGTCTGCAGCACGCCAGCCCCGAGCGTTCCTATGTGCTGGGCGAGGACGCCGAGGGTGGGGTGTTCGTCTCCGAGAACTTCTATTACGACAGCGAGATCTACGACACCAAGCTGTATGCCTTCACCGACCGGCCGCTCTACCGGCCGGGAGACTGGGTGGAGGTGAAGATCCTCGGGCGCGAGTTCAAGAACTCCAGTGACTCGGTGGCCCCGACCAGCGCGCCGGTGCAGCTGAGTGTGCTCGACGCCACCGGTAACGCGCTGCAGAATCTCGACCTGAACCTGGATGCCAAATCCGGCAGCCAGGGTCGTTTCCAGTTGCCGGAGAATGCCGTGGCCGGCGGCTACGAGCTGCGCTTCACCTACCGCGACCAGCAGTACAGCAGCGCCTTTCGCGTGGCGGACTATATCAAGCCGCATTTCGAGATCGCCCTGGACCTGGCCAAGCCGGATTTCCGCACCGGCGAGGCGGTGACCGGCAACCTGGTGCTGCTCTATCCCGACGGCAAGCCGGTGAAGAACGCCAGCCTCGACCTGACCCTGCGTGCCCAGCAATTGTCGATGATCGACAACGAGCTGCAGTACCTCGGCCAGTTCCCGGTGGAGCTCAGCACCGCCGCCCTGACCACCGATGAGCAGGGTCGTGCGCAGCTGAACCTGCCTGCCGCCGACAAACCCAGCCGTTACCTGTTGACGGTGTTCGCCAGCGACGGCGCGGCTTACCGGGTCAAGACCAGCAAGGAAATCCTGATCGAGCGCGGTGCCGCGCGCTACCGCCTGAGCGCGCCCCAGCGTTTCAGCGCCAGTGGCGAAAACGTCACCTTCAGCTACCGCAGCGAACAGTCCACCGAGTTCAAACCGGCCAGTTACGAGTGGGTCCGCCTGGAAGACCAGAGCAAGGACAGCGGCAGCCTGGCCAGTGACGCCCAGGGTTTCGACCTGGCGTTCGAACGCCCCGGCTCCTACAGCATCACCCTCAAGGACGCCCGCGGCCTGATTCTCGGCGCCACCGGCCACTCGGTAAGCGGCGAGGGGGTCAAGGCGGTGGCCGGCACGGTGGAGATCGTGCTGGACAAGGCCGAGTACCAGGCCGGCGACGAAGCCCTGGCGCTGATCTCCTTTCCCGAACCGGTGGGCGATGCGCTGTTGACCCTGGAGCGTGACCAGGTGGAGGCCACGGCGCTGCTGTCCAAGGGCGGCGACTGGCTCAAGCTGGAGAAACTCAGCGACACCCAGTACCGCGCGCGCATCGCGGTCACCGAGCGGTTCTCGCCCAACCTGACCTTCTCGGTGCTCTACACCAAGGGCGGCGACTACAGCTTCCAGAACGCCGGGATCAAGGTCGCGGCGCCGCAGATCGAGATCGCCATAGTCGCGGACAAGGAGCAGTACCAGCCCGGTGAACTGGTCACCCTGGACCTGAGCACGCGTTTCGCCGGGCAGCCGGCGGGCAGCCGGCTGACGGTCAGCGTGGTGGATGAGATGATCTATGCCCTGCAGCCGGAGATCGCCCCGGGCATCGACCAGTTTTTCTACCACCCGCGGCGCAACAACGTGCGCACCAGCGCCAGCCTGTCCTTTATCAGCTACGACGTGGCCTTGCCGGGCTCGCCCAGCGCACCGGGCAAGGCCAATCGCAGCGATCGCAGCGTCAAGGTGCTGGAGCGGCCGCGGCGTGAGGAAGTCGATACCGCCGCCTGGCAACCGGACCTGGTCACCGATGCCGAGGGCAAGGCGCGCCTGACCTTCCGCATGCCCGACTCCCTGACCCGCTGGCGCATCACCGCCCGCGCGGTGAACGAGGCCGGCCAGGTCGGCCAGAAAAAAGGCTTTGTGCGTTCGGAAAAACCCCTGTACCTGAAGTGGAGCGGCCCGACCCGCTTCCGTGCCGGCGACCAGCCGGCGCTCGGGTTGTTCGCCTTCAATCAGGGTGAGCAAGCGAGCAGCGCCGAGTTGCTGGTGCATTTCAATGGCCAGGAACAGCGCAGCCGCGTCGAGCTGGCCAAGGGCATCAATTATCTGCCGCTGCCCACCGCGGCCGTGACGGCCGGTGAATGGCGCGCCGAATTGCTCCGCGACGGCGTTGCGGTGGATGCCCTGGCGGTCGACCTGCGGGTCAACGGCAGCGGTTGGCAGGACCTGCAGACGCGGCGCCTGGCCGCCACCGCCGGGGTTAACCCGCTGAGCCTGCCGAGCGATGCCAGCGAGATCAGCCTGCGCCTGGACGACAGTCCACAAGGGCTGTTCAACAGCCACCTCGACGATCTGCTGGAATACCCCTATGGCTGCGTCGAGCAGACCGCCAGTCGTTTGTTGCCGCTAAGCCTGGCGTACCCGGGATTGGCCAAGGGGCCCACCGCCGACCGCTTGCGTTTGATCCTGCAAAACAGCCGCCTGCGCCTGGTGCAGATGGCCGGTCCCGAGGCGGCCTTTACCTGGTGGGGCCAGGAGGGTGAGGGTGATGCCTTCCTCACCGCCTACGCCTACTACGCCGACTGGCATGCCAGCCGCGTGCTGGGCCTGAATCTGCCGCCGGAGCATTGGCAGCGGATCCTGGACGTCTATGCCAAGCAGGCCTCCAGCACGGCGCCGTTGCAACGGGCACTGATCCTGGCCTTCGCCCGGGACATGCAGCTGCCGGTGGAGACCTTGCTGCAGGGGTTGATGGCTGACCTGGGTACCTTCGAAGCCCGGCAGGCCCAGGCGCGTGCCGCCGAGGCTACGGCCACGGCTCAGGCTCAGGCCGAGGGACAGGCTGGCGCCGAGCCGGCGGCGCGCACCGATGCCGCCACCGTACAGCCCCTGGAATCGACCCTGGATGATGCCGGCGAAACCAGCCTGATCCTCGCCGCGCCGGATTCCCAACTCGGTCTGGCGGTGGCCCGGGTGCTCACCGCCGAGCTGGCCGCGCAGGCCAAGGTGGCCCTGCCCGAGCCCTTCAGTACGCAGCTGGCGACGGCCCGCGAGACGGTCGCCGCCAGTTCGCACCCCTTTGTCGCGGCCCTGAAACTGAAGCTGGCGCTGCCCGATGCGCCGCCGGCCAGGGCCTTGCTGGAACGTCTGGCGCCCGAGCAGTCGACCCTGGAACGGGCCCTGGCCCTGACCTGGTTGCACGGCGCCGTGGCCCAGGCGCCGGCGGGCCCGGCCCTGAACCCCGGCGAAGGCTGGCAGGCCCAGCAGCGCGCCAGTGGCGAAAACCACTGGTTGTGGCGTGGCCCGGGCCTGCCGACCGACGTGAAACTGCCCGCTCCCCTGGAGCGTCCGCTGGACCTGGCGCTGAGCTTTCGCAGTGCCCAGGCGCCCCTGGGCAACTTGCCGGTGACCATCAGCCGCCGGCTGTTGCGCCTGGTGCCGGGGGACAAGGCCTTTACCTTTGGCGTCGAGGAAGTCGGCAAGGGACCGTTGTCGGGCGATGAGCTGTACCTGGACGAGGTGACCCTGAGCACCGAGCAGGCGCGGGCCCTGCGTTATGGCCTGCTGGAGATTCCGCTGCCACCGGGCGCCGATGTCGAGCGCACCACCTGGGGCATCCAGGTCAGTGGCCTGGATTCGGCCGAAGCCATGCCGCTGGAAAAAGCCCGGCATGAGCCGGGTCAGCTGCTGTATGCGGTACCGGTCGACCGCCTCGAGGGTTCGCTGACCGTTCGCCACCTGGTGCGTTTCTCCCAGAAAGGCCAGTTCTCGTTGCCGCCGGTGCGTTATGCCCGCATGTATGCGCCACAGCAACAGGCGTTGGAAGCCGAGCCGGCCTACGGTCAGTTGCAGGTCGAGTAGGCCGATGCGCCTGGCCGGCTGGCTGCTGCTGGTGCCCCTGCTGGCGAACGCGGGGGAGGCACCCTTGCGCCTGGCGCTGGGCCAGGACGGGGGCGCGCAGCTGCTGGAACTCGACCAGCGCCAGGTGCTGACGCGCCAAGCGCTGCCGGCCGATCTGCAGGCGCCCCTGGGCAGCCTGTGGAAACTGTTCGTCTACGCCTACCTGGTCGATCGCCAGCAGCCGGAGCAGCCATACGCCTGCAAGGGGCAGGATCCCGAGGAGGTGTACTGCTGTAACGCGGGCGAGCAGATTGAGCGCGACCCGGCCCTGACCCAGTCCTGTGGCCTGTACTTCGCCCCGGCCCGACTGCAGCTGGACCCGGTCGAGTGGAGCACCTACTGGCGGACACGCCAAGCGCCGGCCTGGCTTAGCCAGCTGGACCGGCTGCAACCGGCGACCCGGGTGCCGGTGGCCGAGCTGCTGCAGGTACTGGGGCGCCTGCCGGCCGCTGAGCAGGCGCGCCGGCTGCTGCTGGACGTGCTGCTCAATGCCCCTGAGGGCGTCGCCTTGGGCGGGCTTGGCGGACGGCTACGGGTCAAGACCTGGAGCTGGCTGGCCGACCACGACCAGCAGGCGCGCCAGGGCGGTTTCGCCGGCTGGCTGCTCGATGGCACGCCGGTCTGGGCCGGCGGGGCGGGTACCAGCCAGCGTATCCTCGCGGACTATGCCCAGGCCCTGGACAGTGCCTTGCCGACCCCCTGGCCGGCGGACGCGGGCCAGTGCGTGGAAGTCCGGCTGTTCGCCCGTTATCCGCTGCGGCAGATCGTCCGCCAGGGCAGTGAGCAGCCAGTGACCGCCGGAGCCCTGCAGGGCCATTACCAAGTGCAGTTCGAGAATGGCAATCGGCTGTCGATCGAAAGCCGTGGCGAGCTGTTTTTACAGCCCGAGACCCAGGGCCTGCAGCTGATCGCCCGCCTGCCGCGCGAGGAATACGTGGCGCGGGTACTGGAGCGGGAGGCCTCGGCACGCCCGGTGGAGGCGGCCAAGGCGCTGGCGGTGGCGATTCGCACCTACCTGTTGCAGAACGCCGGTCACAGTGGCGATTGCCTGAGCATCGCCGACAGCAGCGCGCAACAACGGGTGGCGCCGCGCCCGGCGGGGGACGCAGTGCGGGCCGTGGCCGCCTGGACCGCCGACCTGGTGCTGGCCGGCAGCCCGGTGACCTACCATGCCGAACTGGCCGGCCCGCAGCGCCTGGCCTGGCAGGAGGCCGTGCGCCAGGCCGAGAGCGGCCGTCGCTACGATGCCATCCTGGCCGGCGCGTTCCCGCAGGCCAGCCTGACCCGTTGGGACAAGCCAGTGGCCGCCTGCCAGGTGGTGGTCGGCGCCGACGCCTGGTTGAAGCAGCGCCAGCGACAATGGCGCACGCGCCTGGATGCCGAGCCCGGGTACAGTGACAGCGGCACGTTCACGGTGTGCCGGCTGCTGTCGGGCAAACCCCATGTCGACCGCGAGCGACGGCGCATTTTCGTCCGCGGCCTGCTGTCCTTGCAGGACCGCCTGAACCTGACCCATGAATACCTGCACCTGGCCTTTGAGGCCCATCCCAACGGCCAGGACGAGCAGTACGTCGAACGCCTCGCCCGCCACCTACTTCTGGAATAGACCCATGAAGGTTCGCCTGTCCGCCCTAGCGTTGTTCCTGACCTGCCTGCCGCCCTTGGGCGGCGTGCACGCCGACACGGGCATCCAGCTCGATACGCCGCTGGCCGGTTGGCACAAGGGCGACCCCGAGGGCGCGCACTTTATGCAGCAGGTCAATTACCCGGCCTCCTCGGTCAACAGTGCCGAGGACCAGGGCGACAGCGCGCGTATCAGCGGCCTGATCACGGCCACGCCTAAAGTGCCCGGCATGCCGGCGCGGCTGATCGTCAATGGCATCAGCATGCCCCTTAAGGTGCAGGAGGACGGCCGCTTCGACCGTCCCTTCGTGTTTCCCGCCGGCAGCAACAGTGTCGAGGTGCGCAGCGCCGACGGCGATCAGCGTCGTCGTCTGCAGTTCTACAACCGCGGCAGCGGCGAGACCGCGGCCAAGCTGCGGGTGGTGCTGTCCTGGGACAGCGACAACACCGACCTCGACCTGCACGTGGTCACGCCTGATGGCGGCCATGTCTGGTACGGCAACCGCAGCCTGGACAATGGCGGGGCCCTGGACGTCGACGTGACTACCGGCTTCGGCCCCGAGATGTTCGCCTCGCCCACGCCGCTGAATGGCCAGTACCTGGTCTACGTCAATTACTTCGGTGGCGGCGCCAGCAGCGACGAGGAGGGCGCCGAGACACCGGCCCAGGCGTTGACCGTGGCCCAGGTCACGCTGATTTCCCAGGAAGGCACGGCCAACGAGAAACAGCAGTCCTTTATGGTGCCAATGCGCGCCACCGGGGAACTGACCCTGGTCAAGGCCTTTAACTACCCCTGAGGCCCATCGCGCCCGACCGACGCCGATCCGGCGTTGGCGCCTGAGCGGGTCCGCCGGCGCCAGGCGCGGACGCCCAGCACCAGCAGCAGCAACGCGGTGGCCGGCAGCAGGTACCACTGCAGCCCATGGGCAAAGGCCTGAGCATAGGGTCGGCCGGTGGCGAAGACCGCGAGGTAGAGCACATAGGTCGCGTAGTAGGCGAGCAACAGCAGGCCCTGCCAGCGGCGAAGGGACTCGCTGGCGAGCAGCAGCGGCAGGCAGGCCAGCGTCACGGCGATCATCACCGGGAAGTCGACGGCCAGGGCATTGGGCGACACCGACAACGGCCAGGGCGAGACCAGGGCACTCAGCCCCAGTACCCAGGACAGGTTGATGACTGTGGCACCGACCGTGCTGCTCACCACCGCGCCGCGCTCGCCGCCCAGGGCGGCGAGCCAACTGCTGACCAACAGCGGCAGGGCGGTGGCGACGGCGACCAGGGTCAGTCCGATCAACAGTTCCGACAGGCCCAGGGCCCGGCTCAACTGTATCGCCCCTCCCACCAGCAGATAGGCGCCGCCGGCCAGCAATGCGATGCCTGCTGCCAGCAGTAACAGGGCCATGGGCCAGGCGCGCGCGGCAGGCTTTGGGGTAACCTGGGGCGTCCATTGTCCACTGCGGATCAGCAGGCCGGTATAGCCCAGTGCCATGCCGAGCAGCAGCGCACCGTCCAGCCGACTCAAGCTGCCGTCCCAGGCCAGGGCCAGGGCGAGCAGGCCGCTGCCGACCATACAGGGCAGCTCTTGGCGCAGCAGCGCCGGCCATACCCACAGCGGCGCGAGCAGTGCCGTGCTGCCCAGCACCAGCAGCACATTGGCGACCGTGCCACCCAGCACGGCGCCGACGGCCAGGTCGCCGCGCTCGCCGAGCACGGCTTGGAGGCAGACGGCCAGGAGCGGGGCTGTGGTGCCCAGGGTCCGGCCGCACAGGTCGATATACCGCGCAGGCAGGCCCCACTGCGTCGCCAACCCGGCGGCGGCGCGCCTCAGGAGGGCGGCACCGACCACCAGCAGGGCCAGTCCAATTATCAGGTAGACAAAGGTCATCGGGGTCATCGGGTTAGCGGCGCGGCGTGCACCTGCACCATTGTAAGGGGGCGCAGCTTCAGTCTGCCAGGCGTTGCACCCGCACCGGCGCGACGCCGCTGCGCAGCATGTCGAGCTGTTGCGCCGCGCGTTGCGACAGGTCGATCAGCCGCGAGCGGTTGTGCGGGCCGCGGTCGTTGATGCGTACCACCACGGTCTTTTGGTTGAGCAGGTTGGTCACCAGCACCTGGGTACCGAAAGGCAGCTCGCGGTGCGCGGCAGTCAACGCGTTGAGGTCGAATTTTTCACCGCTGGCGGTACGTTTGCCTTGGTGTTTGCCGCCGTAGTAGGAGGCCCTGCCCTCGGCATCGTAGCCGTCCAGGGACTGTCCGGCACAGCCGCTCAGCACACCGAGCATGATCAGAGGAAGCGCAATTGCACGGCACATGGAGAGACTCCTGACAACGCCGGTGGCAGACGAAACAACGCCGGGCGAGCCCGGCGTTGCGTGGGGCGGCTGAGGAAGTCAGCCCTCGAGCTTGTTTTTCAGCAGTTGGTTGACCTGGCCGGGGTTGGCCTTGCCCTTGGAGACTTTCATCGCCTGGCCGACGAAGAAGCCAAACATCTTGCCGCGTTTGGCCTCATCGGCCGCGCGGTACTGCTCGACCTGTTCGGCGTTGGCCGCCAGCATCTCGTCGAGCATGGCGTCGATGGCGCCGCTGTCGGTCACCTGCTTCAGGCCTTTTTGCTCGATGACCTCGTCGGCGCTGGCGCCTTCGCCGGCGGCCAGGGCCTCGAACACCGTTTTGGCGATCTTGCCGGAGATGGTGTTGTCCTTGATGCGCAGGATCATGCCGCCCAGTTGCGCCGCCGAGACCGGCGATTGCTCGATGTCCAGATTGTCCTTGTTCAGCAGGCTGGACAGCTCGCCCATCACCCAGTTGGCCGCCAACTTGGCGTCGCCACACACCGCGTTGACGGCTTCGAAGTAATCGGCCAGTTCGCGGCTGGCGGCCAGCACGCTGGCGTCATAGGCCGACAGGCCCAGCTGGCTCTGGAAGCGCTGGCGTTTCTGCGGCGGCAGTTCCGGCAGGCTGGCGCGCACCTCGTCGAGGAAGCTCTGCTCGATCACCACCGGCAGCAGGTCCGGGCAGGGGAAGTAGCGGTAGTCGTTGGCTTCTTCCTTGCTGCGCATGGAGCGGGTTTCGTTGGCGGCCACGTCGTACAGCACGGTTTCCTGGACGATCTTGCGCCCGGACTCCAGCTCGTCGATCTGCCAGGCGATCTCGGTATTGATCGCCCGCTCGATAAACTTGAACGAGTTGACGTTCTTGATCTCGCGGCGGGTGCCGAACTCGGCCTGGCCCTTGGGGCGGATCGAGACGTTGCAGTCGCAACGCAAGGAGCCTTCGGCCATGTTGCCGTCGCAGATGCCCAGGTAGCGCACCAGGGCATGGATCGCCTTGGCATAGGCCACGGCTTCCTTGGCGCTGCGCAGCTCGGGTTCCGAAACGATCTCCAGCAGCGGCGTGCCGGCGCGGTTGAGGTCGATTCCGCTCATGCCGTGGAAGTCTTCGTGCAGGCTTTTGCCGGCGTCTTCTTCCAGGTGCGCGCGGGTGATGCCGATACGCCGCGTGCTGCCGTCCTCCAGGGTGATGTCGAGGAAGCCCTTGCCGACGATGGGGTGGTCCATCTGGCTGGTCTGGTAGCCCTTGGGCAGGTCGGGGTAGAAGTAGTTTTTGCGGGCGAAGACGTTGCTCGGCGCGATATGCGCGTCGATCGCCAGGCCGAACTTGCAGGCCATGCGCACGACTTCGGCGTTCAGCACCGGCAAGGTGCCGGGCATGCCCAGGTCAACCAGGCTGGCCTGGGTGTTGGGTTCGGCGCCGAAGGTGGTGGCGCTGCCCGAGAAGATCTTCGAGCGGGTGCTGAGCTGTGCGTGGATTTCCAGCCCGATCACGGTTTCCCATTGCATGGTGTCATTCCTGTTGCGGGGTGTCGTCGCCCTGCTTGTCTGCTGGCGCGTCGCGCCCACCCGCGTGGCGGGTGCGAGGGACGGGGCGGCAGGGCGGCACCTGATTAATATCCGGCCGGGGTCTGTTGATGCCAATCACTGACCTGCTGGTAGCGGTGGGCAACGTTGAGCAGGCGTGCTTCCTGGAAATAGGGCGCCAGCAACTGCACGCCGACCGGCAAGCCATCGACGAAACCGCCCGGCATGGAAATGCCTGGCAAGCCGGCCAGGTTTGCGGTGATGGTGTAGATGTCTTCCAGGTAAGCGGCGACCGGGTCATCGCCCTTGGCGCCGATCTTCCAGGCCGGGTTCGGCGTGGTTGGGCCGAGAATCAGGTCGACGTCCTTGAAGGCCGCGATAAAGTCGTTCTTGATCAGGCGACGAATTTTCTGCGCCTGCAGGTAGTAGGCGTCGTAGTAGCCGGCGGACAGCGCATAGGCGCCGACCATGATGCGGCGTTTGACTTCCGCGCCGAAGCCCTCGCCGCGCGAGCGCTTGTAGAGGTCCTCGAGGTTGCTCGGGTTCTCGCAGCGGTAGCCGAAGCGCACGCCGTCGAAGCGCGACAGGTTGGAGCTGGCCTCGGCCGGGGCGATAACGTAGTAGGCCGGAATGGCGTGCTGCATGTTCGGCAGCGAAATCTCCTTGACGCTGGCGCCGAGTTTTTTCAGCTCTTCGACGGCGGCCATCACCCGGTCGGCGATGCGCGGATCGAGGCCGGCACCGAAGTACTCCTTCGGCAGGCCGATGCGCAGGCCTTCGAGGCTGTCGTTCAGGCTGGCGCGGTAGTCCGGCACCGGCTGGTCGACGCTGGTGGAGTCCTTGTCGTCGAAACCGGCCATGCCCTGCAGCAGCAGCGCGCAGTCTTCTGCGGTGCGCGCCAGCGGGCCGCCCTGATCCAGGCTGGAGGCATAGGCGATCATGCCCCAGCGCGACACACGGCCATAGGTGGGCTTGAGGCCGGTGAGGTTGGTCAGCGCGGCCGGCTGGCGGATCGAGCCGCCGGTGTCGGTACCGGTCGCGGCGGGCAGCAGGCGCGCGGCCACGGCCGCGGCGGAACCCCCCGACGAGCCGCCCGGCACGTGGGCGGGGTTCCAGGGGTTCTTCACCGGGCCGTAGTAGCTCGATTCGTTGCCCGAACCCATGGCGAATTCGTCCATGTTGGTCTTGCCCAGGGTCACGGTGCCGGCGGCGGCCAGGCGGGCGACCACGCTGGCGTCGTAGGGCGCCTTGAAGTTGTCGAGCATCTTAGAGCCGCAACTGGTGCGGATGCCTTGGGTGCAGAACAGGTCCTTGTGGGCGATCGGCAACCCCAGCAAGGCGCCGCTTTCGCCCGCGGCGCGACGCGCATCGGCGGCCTTGGCCTGGCTCAGGGCCAGCTCCCCGGTGACGCTGATAAAGCTGTTGAGCTGCGGATCGAGGCGCTCGATGCGCGCCAGCAAGGCGCGGGTCAGCTCTTCGGCGGAAAACTGCTTGTCGGCCAGGCCGCGGCCAAGTTCGGCCAGTGTCTTGTCGTGCATGTCGGCGTCCTTAGTCACTCGATCACCTTCGGAACCAGGTACAGGCCGTCCTGGACCGCCGGGGCAATGCTCTGATAGGCCTCGCGGTGGTTGGCTTCGCCGACCAGGTCGGCGCGCAGGCGCTGGGTTGCCTCCAGCGGGTGGGCCAGGGGCTCGATGCCCTGGGTATCCACCGCCTGCATCTGGTCGATCAGGCCGAGAATATTGTTAAGCGTGTCGGTGGTACTCGGGATATCGCCGTCGTTCAGCCCGAGTCGGGCCAGGTGCGCGATCTTTTCCACGTCTGAGCGTTCAAGCGCCATCGGGGTACTCCAGGCAAAGGCGGCCAATAGGGGTAGGGTGTGGGCGTCCGCTGGTCAACCGACTGACCTCCTTCAAGGGGTCGGACAGGGCCGCGAGGTGGTTATCAAGCCGCCATCATGGGGCTTCACGCCAGGAAAAACCGGCAATTTAACATATTGGCGCCTTGCCCAAAATCCCCGTCGTTGTTAGAGTTTGCCGCACTTTTTTACCCACGCGTGCCTAGGGTCATTACTCCCATGTTCAAGAAACTGCGTGGCATGTTTTCCAGTGATCTGTCGATCGACCTGGGCACTGCCAATACCCTGATTTATGTACGCGAGCGCGGTATCGTCCTGAACGAACCCTCGGTCGTCGCCATTCGTACCCACGGCAACCAGAAAAGCGTCGTTGCGGTCGGAACCGAAGCCAAACGCATGCTCGGCCGTACGCCGGGCAATATCGCGGCCATTCGCCCGATGAAGGACGGCGTTATCGCCGACTTCAGCGTCTGCGAAAAAATGCTGCAGTACTTTATCAACAAGGTCCACGAAAACAGCTTTCTGCAGCCCAGCCCGCGGGTGCTGATCTGCGTGCCGTGCAAATCCACCCAGGTGGAGCGCCGCGCCATTCGTGAATCGGCCCTGGGCGCCGGTGCCCGAGAGGTGTTCCTGATCGAGGAACCCATGGCCGCGGCCATCGGCGCCGGCCTGCCGGTCGAGGAAGCGCGCGGTTCGATGGTCGTCGACATCGGTGGCGGCACCACGGAAATCGCGTTGATCTCGCTCAACGGCGTGGTCTATGCCGAATCCGTGCGGGTCGGCGGTGACCGCTTCGACGAGGCGATCATCACCTACGTGCGCCGTAACTACGGCAGCCTGATCGGTGAGTCCACCGCCGAGCGCATCAAGCAGGAAATCGGTACCGCCTATCCCGGTGGCGAGCTGCTGGAAGTCGACGTGCGTGGCCGTAACCTGGCCGAAGGGGTACCGCGTAGCTTCACGCTCAACTCCAACGAAGTGCTGGAAGCCTTGCAGGAGTCGCTGGCGACCATCGTCCAGGCGGTCAAGAGCGCCCTGGAGCAATCGCCGCCGGAGCTGGCCTCGGACATCGCCGAGCGCGGCCTGGTGCTGACCGGCGGTGGTGCGCTGCTGCGCGACCTGGACAAATTGCTGTCCCAGGAAACCGGCCTGCCGGTGATAGTCGCCGAAGACCCGCTGACCTGCGTGGCCCGCGGTGGCGGCAAGGCGCTGGAAATGATGGATCGTCACGCCATGGACCTGCTGTCCAGCGAGTGATTCGTTGGGGGCGTCAGCTCCCCGCGCATTTGCTATGGTGTCGCAAGCCTGGCCGGGTTGGGGTGCCATTGCCCCGAACCGGCGGGTGTTGACCGGGCCCCGCGGGCCCGAGTCCATACGATCCACTCCTTTCGTCGCCGAACCGGTCCTATTGCCCTATGAAGACAGCCCTGTCAGTGCCATCCCGTGTCAAAGGAGCGGGTCATTAAACCGCTCTTCGCCAAAGGCCCCTCGCTGGGCGTGCGCCTGCTGGTGCTGGTGGTGCTGTCGGTCGTGCTGATGGTGGTCGACGCGCGCTTTGAATCGCTCAAGCCGGTGCGCAGCCAGCTCGGGCTGGTGATGACTCCGTTCTACTGGCTGGCCGACCTGCCGGTGCGTCTGTGGGAAGGGGTGACGCAGCAATTCAACAGTCGCAGCGAATTACTGGGCGAAAACGAAAAGCTCAAGGCCGAGGCCCTGCTGATGCAGCGACGCCTGCAAAAGCTGGCGACCCTCACCGAGCAGAACGTGCGCTTGCGCGAATTGCTCAACTCCGCGGCGCTGGTGGACGAAAAAGTCCTGGTGGGTGAACTGATCGGTGTCGATCCCAATCCCTTCACCCACCGGATCCTGATCGACAAGGGCGAGAAGGACGGAGTGTTCCTCGGCCAGCCGGTACTGGATGCGCGGGGCCTGATGGGCCAGGTGGTGGAGGTCATGCCCTACAGTGCGCGGGTGCTGTTGCTCACCGATACCACCCACAGCATTCCCGTGCAGGTCAATCGCAACGGCCTGCGCGCCATCGCCAGCGGCACCGGCAATCCGGAGCGCCTGGAGTTGCGCCATGTGGCCGACACCGCGGATATCAAGGAAGGCGACCTGCTGGTCAGCTCCGGCATGGGCCAGCGCTTCCCCTCGGGATATCCAGTGGCCACGGTCACTGAAGTCATCCATGACTCCGGTCAACCCTTCGCCATCGTGCGGGCCATGCCCACCGCGGCGCTCAATCGCAGCCGTTATGTGCTGCTGGTGTTCACCGACAGCCGCACGCCGGAACAGCGCGCCGCGGAGTCCGCCCAGGCCCAGGAGCAGGTGGATCGCGAGGCGGCGCTACAGCCTGCCACTCCCGCTCCAGCCGCGGCGCCCGTGAGCCCCGCGCCCGCGCCTGCTGCACCGAGGACACGCTGATGGCCGGTCCGCGCCCAAGTCATGGTTGGGTTATCTGGCTGAGTTTCGCCCTGGCCTTGTTGCTCAGTGTGGCGCCGATGCCGAGTTTTATGGAAACCGGGCGGCCGTTGTGGCTGGCGATGTTTATCACCTATTGGACCCTGGCGTTGCCCCACCGGGTCGGCATGACCACGGCCTGGCTGCTGGGCCTGGGCGCCGACGTGCTGTATGGCACCCTGCTCGGGCAGAACGCCCTGGTGCTGATCCTGATCACCTTTATGGTGCTTTCCCTGCAGCAGCGGCTGCGCCTGTTTCCGGTCTGGCAGCAAAGCCTGGTGTTGCTGGTGGTGTTCGGGCTCGCGCAGCTGGTACAACTGTGGCTGCACGCGTTGACCGGCAACCGGCCACCGCCGACCCTGGTGTTCCTGTTGCCGGCCCTGGTCAGTGCCCTGCTGTGGCCCTGGGTCTGTGCCGGCCTGCGCACGCTGCACAAGCGGTTGAACGTCAATTAGGTCGTGGCAGGCCTTGCCTCGCCATGACCGGGAGAAAGGTCGCATGCCCCCCCTGTACCTGGCCTCCGGGTCGCCGCGTCGGCGTGAATTGCTGACCCAGATCGGCGTGGCGTTTGCCACCCTCGACGCCACCATCGATGAAACACCCTTGCCGAGCGAGCCGGCGCACGCCTATGTCGCGCGGTTGGCCCTGGCCAAGGCGCACGCCGGGTTGGCCGGAGTGGAGGCCAGCGCGGTGGTGCTGGGCGCCGACACGGCGGTGGTGCTGGAGGGGCGTATTCTCGGTAAGCCGGCTGATCGCGACGACGCCTTGGCCATGCTGGCGGCGCTGTCGGGGCGCGAGCATCAGGTACTGACGGCGGTGGCGCTGGCCACCCAGGGCCGCGCCGACGTCAGGGTGGTCAGCAGTGGCGTGACCTTCCGCCCTCTGTTGCCCGGCGAAGCCGACGCCTACTGGGCCAGTGGCGAACCCCGGGACAAGGCAGGAAGTTATGGCATTCAGGGCCTGGCTGCGGTATTCGTCAGTCACCTGCACGGCAGCTATTCGGCGGTGGTCGGCCTGCCGCTGTGCGAAACGGCAGAATTGCTGGCCAATTTTGGCATTCCTTGTTGGCAGCGCCCGAGCGAGATGGACCTATGAGCGAAGAGATCCTGATCAACATCACCCCGATGGAATCGCGGGTGGCGGTGGTGGAAAACGGCGTCCTGCAAGAGGTACATGTCGAGCGTACCCAACGCCGCGGCATCGTCGGCAATATCTACAAGGGCAAGGTGGTACGGGTGCTGCCGGGCATGCAGGCGGCCTTTGTCGATATCGGCCTGGATCGCGCGGCCTTTATCCATGCCTCGGAAATCTCCAGCCGCGAAGGCAGTGCGGTGGAAACCATCAGCGCCCTGGTTCACGAAGGCCAGAGCCTGGTGGTGCAAGTGACCAAGGATCCGATCGGCAGCAAGGGCGCGCGCCTGACCACCCAGCTGTCCATCCCTTCGCGTTACCTGGTGTATATGCCCCGTACCAGTCACGTCGGCATCTCGCTGAAGATCGAGGACGAAGGCGAGCGTGAGCGGCTCAAGCAGGTGGTGGCCGACTGCGTGGCCGCCGAGGGCATCGAGGAAGCGGGGGGCTTTATCCTGCGCACCGCCGCCGACGGCGCGCGGGCCGAAGAAATCCTGGCCGATATCCGCTACCTGCGGCGTCTGTGGGAGCAGATCGGCAGCCAGATGAAAGCCGCGCCAACACCCTCGGTGATCTATGAGGACCTGAGCCTGGCGCTGCGCACCCTGCGCGACCTGGTCAACCCGAAGATCGAGAAGATTCGCATCGACTCCCGGGAAACCTTTCAGAAAATCACGCAGTTCGTCGACGAACTGATGCCCGAGGTCGCCGACCGCCTGGAGCATTACCCAGGCGAGCGGCCGATCTTCGACCTCTATGGGGTCGAGGACGAAATCCAGAAGGCGCTGGAGCGCAAGGTGCCGCTCAAGTCGGGCGGTTATCTGATCATCGATCCGGCCGAGGCGATGAGCACCATTGATGTCAACACCGGTGCCTTCGTCGGCCACCGCACGCTGGAAGAAACCATCTTCAAGACCAACCTCGAGGCGGCGACCGCGATAGCCCGCCAGCTGCGGCTGCGCAACCTGGGCGGCATCATCATCATCGATTTCATCGACATGGAAGACGAGGAACATCAGCGCCAGGTGCTGCGCACCCTGGAAAAACAGCTGGAGCGTGACCACGCCAAGACCAATATCATCGGCATCACCGAGCTGGGCCTGGTGCAGATGACCCGCAAGCGCACCCGCGAGAGCCTTGAACAGGTGCTGTGCGAAACCTGTATCACCTGCCAGGGGCGCGGCAAACTGAAGACGGCGGAAACCATCTGCTACGAGATTTTCCGCGAGATCCTGCGCGAGGCGCGGGCCTACGAGGCCGAGGGGTATCGGGTGCTGGCCAACCAGAAGGTGGTCGACCGTCTGCTGGACGAGGAGTCGGGCAATGTCGCGGACCTGGAGAGTTTTATCGGTCGCACGATCAAATTTCAGGTCGAGACCATGTACTCCCAGGAGCAATACGATGTGGTCCTGCTGTGAGCAAACGGCCATGGCTGAGCTGAGGGAACGGCCATGGCCCTGTGGCTGAATCGTCTGTGGCGCTGGCCCCTGCGGCTCGGGATACTGGCGCTGGTCCTGACCGCGCTGTACGTCAGCCTGGGCCGCGAGCTGGTGCCCTGGGTGGCCGAATACCGCGCGGAGCTTGAGCAGCGCGCGGGCGCGGCGCTGGGCATGCCGCTGGGCATAGGGCGACTGGAGGGCCGGTGGCAGGGCCTGGCGCCGGAGATCCTGGCCCATGAGGTACAGCTTGGCGAGGGACCTGACGGGTTGCGCCTGGAGCAGGTCAGCCTGGTGCCGGACCTGCTGGGCAGCCTGCTGGCCTGGCAGCCGCGGATCGCTGTGCTGGAGGTGCGTGGGCTGCAGCTGAGCCTGGCAGAAGACAGCGGCGGTCACTGGGCCCTGCGCGGCCTGCCGCGTCGCGCCGCTGCCGCCCCGGTGGATCCCGCGCTGTGGCTGGCGCGTCTGCAGCAGGTCAAGCGACTGTCGCTGCTCGACAGTCAGTTGACATTGCAGGCCCAGGGGCAAGCGCCGCTTAGCCTGACCTACCTGGAACTGAACCTGAGCAATAGGCTGGGGCGCCACCGCCTGGACGCGCGCGTGCTGTTGCCCGATGGTCAACCCCTGGCGCTCAACCTGCAGGCGCGCCTGCAGCCGGAACGCTGGCGTGACGCGGTCGCCGAGCTGTACCTGAGCTTGCCCCAGAGCGATTGGGCGCGCTGGCTGCCTAACAGACTTGGCGGCGCCTGGCGCACCGAGCAACTGCAGGCGGGCGGGGAATTCTGGCTCAGCTGGGCCAAGGGTGCGGTGCAGCGCGGGGTGGCCCGTGTCCATGGGCCCCAGTTGCAGGCGGCCTACGCCGAACGTCCGGCCGTGGCGCTGCAGAACCTGGCGCTGAATGCCTATTTCCGGCGCCGGGCCCAGGGCTTTGACCTGCTGCTCGATGGCTTGGCCTTCAGCCGTGACGATCAGCGCTGGGGCGAGGTGCAAGTGGGGCTGGTGCGGCAGGACGAAACCGCCGATGTCCATGAGCAGTGGCAGGTGACCGCTGATCGCCTGGACCTGGCGCCCCTGTTACCCCTGATCGAAGCGTTGGCGCCTCTGCCTGCCGAGCTGGTAGCGGCCCTTGGCACGCTGCAACCCCATGGGGCGTTGCGTAACCTGAAACTGGATTACCGTCCGCGGTTGACGGGCGGTGATCGCCTGCGCTTCGCCGGTAATCTCGAACGGTTGGGGTTCAGTGCCTACCACGGCGCGCCAGGGGCGGAAAACGTCAGCGGCAGCCTCAGTGGCGACCTGGGCCAGGGCGAGCTGCGCCTGGACAGCGAGCAGTTTGTCCTGCACTTGGCACCGATCTTCGCCAAGCCCTGGCAGTACCGCCGGGCCAATGCGCGCCTGACCTGGCGGCTGGATGAGCAGGCGTTTACCCTGATCAGCCCCTACCTGCAAGTGGAGGGGGACGAGGGCAAGATCGCCGGGGATTTCCTGATCCGCCTGCTGCGCGATCCGGCTGCCGAGGACTATATGGACCTGCGGATCGGCCTGCGCGAGGGCGATGCCCGCTACACCGAAAAGTACCTGCCCGAGGTGCTCAGTCCGGCGCTGCGCGCATGGCTCAAGAGCGCCATCCGTGGTGGAGGGGTGGAGGCCGGTTATTTCCAGTACCAGGGTTCCCTGAACAAGGGCGCCGCGGATGCGGCCCGCAGCCTGAGCCTGTTCTTCCAGGTGGCGGATGCCGAGCTGGCCTACCAGCCCGGTTGGCCGGCCCTGCGCGCGGCCCGTGGCGAGGTGCTGATCGAGGACAGCGGCGTACGGGTGCGGGTGTCCGAGGGGCGTATCCTGGGCAGCCAGGTGCGGAATGCGCGGGCCGAGATCGCCCATGTCGCGGCGGGCCAGGTTCCACGCCTGGTGTTGCTGGCCGACCTGGACAGTTCGCTGCCCGACGCTCTGAAGCTTCTTCTGGAGGCGCCGCTGGGCACGGCGCAGCTGTTCGCCGGCTGGCAGGGCGAGGGCGCTCTACGCGGCGCGTTGCAACTGGACATTCCACTGGGCAAGGGGCCACCGCCAAAAATCCAGGTCGATTTCGCCAGTCGCAACGCCCGCTTGCAGTTGGCCGAACCGGCGCTGCAGTTGAGCGAGCTGAGCGGCGCCTTTCGTTTCGACAGCGTCCGCGGCCTTAGCGCGTCGGACATCCGCGCCAAGGTGTTCGGTCGGGAGGTGCGTGCCAGTGCCCTGGCCGAAGGACGCGTGGGGCATCCGCGTACCCGCATCCAGGCCAGTGGTACGGTGGCGGCCCGCGAGTTGGCCAACTGGCTGGGCATGACGGGCCCCATGCCGCTGTCCGGCGAGCTGCCGTATCGGCTGGGCCTGACGCTCGAGGGGCTCGACAGCCAGCTGCAGGTCGAGTCGGACCTACAGGGCCTGGCCATCGAGCTGCCGAGTCCCTTTGGCAAACCGGCCGGCCAGGCTCGGCCCACCCAGTGGCGCATGAGCTTGCAGGGGCCCGAGCGGCGCTACTGGCTGAGTTACGCCGAACTGGCCAACCTGGCCCTGGTTACCCCCGCCGGCCGCATCGCCGACCTGCGCGGCGAGCTGCTGCTTGGCCCGGGGCAGGCGCAACTGCCGGGCGCCAGCGGCTTGCACCTGCGCGGTCGCCTCAGCGAGCTGGACGTGGCTGCCTGGCAGGCCGTGCTGGCGCCCTACGCGCTGCCACAGACGGGTGACGCCAAGCGACTGTTCCGTGGCGCCGACCTGCGGGTGGGGCGCTTCAAGGGCTTCGGCCTGGCACTGGACAACCTCGACCTGCAGTTGGCGCGGGGCGATGGCGGCTGGGCGCTGGCCCTGGACAGCGCCGTGGCCAAGGGCCAAGTCAAGCTGCCGGACCGCGACCAGGCGCCTATCGATGTGCGGTTGCAGTACCTGCGCCTGCCGCCGGCCGAACCCAAGCCGCCGGCCGCGTTGGCGCAGGTCCAGGCGGAGGAAAAACCCGATCCGCTGGCGGCGCTGGACCCCCGGCAGATACCGGCACTGGACCTGCGTATCGAGCGGTTGCAGCAGGGTGACAAGCTGGTTGGCGCCTGGGCGCTCAAGGCTCGTCCGAGCGCCAGCGGGGTGCGCTTCACCGACCTTGACCTGCAACTCAAGGGCTTGCAGATCACCGGCAGCGCCGGCTGGGAGGGCGCGGTTGGCGCTACTCGTAGCTGGTTCCAGGGGCGCCTGGCAGGCGGCAACCTGGCGGACGTATTGCTGGCCTGGGATTTCGCCCCGACGGCCACCAGCGAACGCTTTCGCCTGGATGTCGCCGGGCAATGGCCCGGCTCGCCCGCCTGGGTCAGCCTGAAACGGCTTTCCGGTACCCTGGATGCGAGCCTGCGCAAAGGCCAGTTCGTCGAGGCTCAGGGCTCGGCCTCGGCGCTGCGGGTGTTTGGCCTGCTCAACTTCAACTCCATCGGCCGGCGTCTGCGGCTGGATTTCTCCGACCTGCTGGGCCGCGGAATCAGCTATGACCGGGTCAAGGGCCTGTTGGCCGGTGACAATGGTGTCTTCGTCACCCGTGAGCCGATCACCCTGACGGGCCCCTCGAGCAATATGGAGCTCAACGGGCGGTTGGACCTGGCCGGGGAAAGCATCGACGCCAAGCTGCTGGTGACCTTGCCGCTGAGCAACAACCTGCCGCTGGCGGCGCTGATCGTGGGTGCACCGGCCATCGGTGGCGCCCTGTTTGTGGTCGACAAGCTGTTGGGCGATCGGGTGGCCCGTTTTGCCAGCGTGCAATACAGCGTCAAGGGCCCGCTGCTGGAGCCTAAAATCAGTTTCGAAAAACCTTTTGAAAAACCTCGATAAGCTGGGCTGCGGCGGGATGCCGTAACATGGGGCCTAAATGGAGTGCGAAATGTCGTTAGCGGTGATTCAACTGGTCAGCCAGGAGGATGTGGCGGATAACCTGGCCCGCGCGCGCCGGCTGCTCGAGCAGGCGGCCGAGGGCGGCGCGCGGCTGGTGGTGTTGCCGGAGAATTTCGCCGCCATGGGGCGCCGCGACCTGGCCGATCTGGGGCGGGCCGAGGCGGCCGGCAGCGGTCCGCTGTTGCCCTGGTTGAAACGGGCCGCCCGCGACCTCAAGTTATGGATAGTGGCGGGGACCTTGCCGCTGCCGCCGGATGATCGCCCGAACGACAAGGCCCGCGCCTGCTCGCTGCTGATCGATGAACAGGGCGAGCGGGTCGCGCGGTATGACAAGCTGCACCTGTTCGACGTGGATGTCAGCGACCTGCGTGGGCGCTATCGCGAGTCGGACGATTATGCCCATGGTGGGCAGCTGGTATTGGCCGACACCCCGCTGGGCCGTCTGGGCATGACCGTGTGTTATGACCTGCGTTTTCCCGAGCTCTACGGCGCCTTGCGTGAAGCCGGCGCCGAGTTGATCAGCGTGCCGGCGGCCTTCACGGCGGTGACCGGCGCGGCCCATTGGCAGGTGCTGGTAAGGGCGCGGGCCATCGAGACCCAGTGTTACCTGCTGGCGGCCGGGCAGGGCGGTGTGCATCCGGGACCGCGGGAAACCTTCGGCCACTCGGCGCTCGTCGACCCCTGGGGGCGGGTGCTGGCCGAGCAAGCCCAGGGCGAAGGCGTGCTGCTGGCACTGCGGGATGCCAGCGAACAGGCGAGCATTCGCCAGCGTATGCCGGTTGACCGGCACCGACGATTTTCTGTGCCGGGCGCACTGCGCCCGGCCTCTACGGAGTGACTATGAACGAGCAGTTGGTATCCGTCAGCGAACACTTGCTGGGCCCGGGCGGCCTGGCGCTGGAGCACCTGCCGAGCATCCTGGGCGAGCTGGCCGGTCCGGGCATCGATGCCGCCGACCTGTATTTTCATGGCCAGGTTTCGGAAACCTGGGTACTGGAAGACGGTATCGTCAAGGAAGGCAGTTTCAACCTCGACCAGGGCGTCGGGGTGCGGGCCCAGTCCGGTGAGAAAACCGGTTTCGCCTACAGCAACGCGATCACCGCCGAGGCCCTGAGCCAGGCGGCGCGTGCCGCGCGCTCGATCGCCCGGGCTGGCCAGCATGGCCGGGTGCAGGCCTTCGCCAGCAGCCCGGTCACCCGCCTGTACGCGCCGGACAACCCGCTGGATGTGCTCAGTCGCGCGGAAAAAGTCGAGCTGCTCAAGCGTGTGGATGTGGCCACTCGGGCCCTGGATCCGCGTATCCAGCAGGTCACCGTAAGCCTGGCCGGCGTTTGGGAACGCATTCTGATCGCCGCCGCCGACGGCAGCCTGGGTGCCGACGTGCGGCCGCTGGTGCGGTTTAACGTCAGCGTCATCGTCGAGCAGAACGGTCGCCGCGAGCGCGGAGGGCATGGCGGCGGCGGTCGTTGCGACTACCGCTACTTTCTCGAACGAGGCGAGCTCAACGAAGAGCGCGCCCTGGGCTATGCCCGCGAGGCCTTGCGCCAGGCGCTGGTCAACCTGGAGGCGATCCCTGCGCCGGCCGGCACCTTTCCGGTGGTGATGGGCGCGGGGTGGTCCGGGGTGCTGCTGCATGAGGCGGTGGGCCATGGCCTGGAAGGCGATTTCAACCGCAAGGGCAGTTCGGCCTACAGCGGCCGGGTCGGTGAGCGGGTCGCATCCAGCCTGTGCACCATAGTCGACGATGGCACGCTGCCGGGTCGCCGTGGCTCGCTGAGCCTGGACGACGAGGGCACCCCGACCCAATGCACCACCCTGATCGAAAACGGCGTGCTCAAGGGCTACATGCAGGACAAGCTCAATGCCCGCCTGATGGGCGTGGCGCCGACCGGCAACGGTCGCCGCGAGTCTTACGCGCACCTGCCGATGCCGCGCATGACCAACACCTACATGCTGGCCGGCGAGAGCGATCCCGAGGAGATCATTCGTTCGGTGAAAAAAGGCATTTACTGCGCCAATCTGGGCGGCGGCCAGGTGGACATCACCAGCGGCAAGTTCGTGTTTTCCACCAGCGAGGCCTACCTGATCGAGGATGGCAAGATCACTGCGCCGGTCAAGGGCGCGACACTGATCGGCAACGGGCCGGAAGCCATGAGCCGGGTGTCCATGGTCGGTAACGACCTGGCCCTGGACAGCGGCGTCGGCACCTGCGGCAAGGACGGTCAGTCGGTGCCGGTGGGCGTCGGCCAGCCGACCCTGAAGATCGATGCGATCACCGTCGGTGGGACGGGAGCTTGAAATGATCGATGCGATCGGCGGCTTTTTCCTCAGTCTGCTGGCCGGACTGATGGAGTGATTGTTCGAGGAGCTGGCTTACCGGGTCGGGCGCTCTACCCTGGTGCTGTTGACCCTGGGGCGAGTACGGCCGCCAAGAACAAGGCAGAGCGAGCGCTGGCTGGGTGCCCTGGGCACTGTCGAGCTGATTACGCTGCTTCTGGGCGGGTTTGTTTATTACCTCTACCAGGTCTGAGGCTGCAGGGTTTGGCCGCGCGCTGGCCAAACCCTGCCAAGGACCGCTGGCTAGCGTAAACCGCGCTTGGTTTCATCCAGCTCGCGGATATATTTGAAGATTTTACGGGTGGTGGCCGGCGGTTTGTTATGGGCGTTTTCGTGCTGGGCCTGGCGGATCAGTTGCCGTAGGTGCTGGCGGTCCGCCTCGGGGTAATCGGCGACAAAGGCGTCGAGCACCTCGTCGCTGCCCAGGAGCAAACGGTCGCGCCAGTGCTCCAAGGCATGGAAACGCTCGTTGTACTGGCGGGTGGAGGCGTCCAGCTGGTCTATCAGGGCCAGGATTTCTTCGACATTCTGATCGCGCATCAGCTTGCCGATGAACTGGATATGCCGCTTGCGGGCGATATTGGCCGTGTGCTTCGGCGCATCGGCCAGGGCACTGCGCAAGGCGTCGGTCAGCGGCAGGCGGGCCAGCAGATCGGGCTTGAGGGTAGTCAGGCGTTCACCGAGGTCCACCAGCGCGTGCAGCTCGCGCTTGACCTGGGTTTTGCTCTTCTCTTCGGAGAAGTCGTCGAGGTATTCAGACATGGGGCTGATCCAATAGGAAACGCCACCATGATAACGAGTCGAGGGCCGCTTGTCCGGCCCGGCCAGGTGACTGGTCTTGAGAAAGTGGAGTGGTTATGAGTGCATCAGACGTGGTCGGTCCCCAGGCACTGCCGGACTTGCAGGCCCAGGTGGCGCGGATAATCGCCGAGGCGCGGCAACAGGGCGCCAGCGCCTGCGAGGTCGCGGTGTCGGTGGAGCAGGGGTTGTCGACGACGGTTCGCCAGGGCGAAGTCGAGACCGTCGAATTCAACCGCGACCAGGGATTTGGCATCACCCTCTACCTGGGCCAGCGCAAGGGTTCGGCCAGTACCTCGGCCAGTGGCGAGGCGGCGATCCGCGAAACGGTGGCGGCGGCCCTGGCGATTGCCAAGCATGCCTCCGAAGACGAATGCGCGGGATTGGCCGATGCCGAGCTGATGGCCCGCGACTTGCCGGACCTGGACCTCTACCACGCCTGGGACATCACCCCGGAGCAGGCCATCGAAACCGCCCTGCGTTGCGAGGCGGCCGCCTTCGCCACCGACCCGCGGATCAAGAATGCCGATGGCACCAGCCTCAACACCCACCAGGGCTGCCGCGTCTACGGCAACAGCCACGGTTTCGTCGGGGGTTATGCCAGCACCCGGCAGAGCCTGAGCTGCGTGATGATCGCCGAGAGCGAAGGGCTGATGCAGCGCGATTACTGGTACGACGTCAGCCGCCGCGGCGAGGACCTGGCCGATGCCGCGAGTATTGGCCGGCGTGCCGCCGAACGTGCGGTCAGCCGCCTGGGCGCGCGCCCGGTGCCGACCTGCGAAGTACCGGTGCTGTTCGCCGCGGAACTGGCTGGCGGCCTGTTCAACCACTTTCTCTCGGCGATTTCCGGCGGCAACCTGTACCGCAAATCGTCCTTTCTCGAGGGCGCCCTGGGCCAGCAGTTGTTCCCTTCCTGGTTGAGTCTCGATGAGCGTCCGCACCTGCGCGGTGCCCTGGGCAGTGCGACCTTCGACGGCGATGGCCTGGCGACCTACGCCAAGTCCTTTGTCGAGCGCGGCGAGTTGCTCAGTTACGTGCTGGGGACTTACTCGGGACGCAAGCTCGGCCTGCCGAGCACGGCCAACTCCGGCGGCGTGCACAACCTGTTCGTCAGTCATGGCGACGAAGACCAGGCGGCGCTGCTGCGGCGCATGGGCCGCGGACTGCTGGTCACCGAGCTGATGGGCCAGGGCCTGAACCTGGTCACTGGCGATTACTCGCGCGGCGCCAGCGGTTTCTGGGTGGAGAACGGCGAGATCCAGTTCCCGGTCCAGGAAGTCACCATCGCCGGCAACCTGCGGGACATGTTCAAGCAGATCGTCGCGGTCGGCAGCGACCTTGAGCTGCGCAGCAATGTGCGCACCGGCTCGGTGTTGATCGAGCGCATGACCGTCGCGGGCAGCTGAACCCAACGCAGGGTGGAGGCAATCGGGTAGGCGCGCGCCGCGAGTGGTGCACCGAGCCGTTGTCGGCGACGGCCCAGGCGTCGCGGCCAGGGACTCGGCGTCCCCGGACGCTCCCGCCGTCCCTGAGCGCGTCTGACGCCTCGATAGCAATCAAAGGATTTCCATGCTTGTTGCGATGCTGCGCTGGCTGTTAGCCGTGGTCCTGCTGCTGTTGGCCTGGTATGGCCGCGACCCGCACCTGCTGCCGGTACGCCCTGTGCTGTTGCTGCTGCTGGGCGTACCGGCGCTGCTGGCGCTCCATTGGCTCTGGCGGCGCCCCGCGGCGCGCACGCGGCAGGTCTGGGTGGCGGTACTGCTGCTGGCCTTCGGTCTGGGCTTGAGCGAGGACCTGCGTTTTCGCGGCCACCGCGCCGCCGTGCTGGCGGCAGGTCGGGTGGCGCCGCTCAGTGCCGGGCAACTGACCCCGGTGCAGCGGCTGGGCCAGCATTTTGTCCTGGGCTATCGCGATCCGGCCGAACTGGCACCGCTGGTGGCCCAGGGACTGATCGGCGGGGTTTTTATCACCCGACGCAATATCGAGGACCTGGACGCGGCGCAGATCCGCGAACAGATCGCCGGCTTGCAGCGCCTGCGCCTGACCGCCGGGCTGCCACCCCTGATCGTCAGCACCGATCAGGAGGGCGGGATCGTCTCGCGCCTGTCGCCCCCCTTGCCCCAACAGCCACCGCTGGCGAGCCTGGTCGCGGCCCAGGCGGACGGGCCGGCGCTGGAGTCTGCTGCCCGGGCTTATGGCCGTGAACAGGGGGCGGCGCTGGCGGCACTGGGGGTCGATCTCAATTTCAGCCCGGTGCTGGACCTGAAGCTGGCTCATCCGGACAATCCGCTCGACCTGCATAGCCTGATCGCCCGGCGCGCCCTGTCCGCCGACCCGGCCGTGGTGGGGCGAGTGGCCCAGGCCTATGCCGAAGGTCTGCAGCAGGAGGGCGTGCGTGCGACGCTCAAGCATTTCCCCGGATTGGGTCGCGTCAGCAGCGACACCCATCATTTCTCCGCGGCGCTGCAGGCACCGCTGGCCCAGCTGCGCGAGCAGGACTGGCGGCCGTTCCGCCAGCTGATGGCGCAGACCCCGGCCTGGGTGATGCTGGCCCATGTGACGCTGACGGAGCTGGATCGGGACTATCCGGTGTCCTTGTCGCGAACCGTGGTGCAACGGGTGTTGCGCCAGGAATTCGCCTTCGATGGGGTGCTGATCACCGACGACCTGACAATGGCGGCGGCCTACCGCTTCGGCGTCTGTCAGGCGGCGGTGCGTGCCCTGGATGCCGGGGTTGACCTGCTGCTGGTCGCCTATGACCCCGAGCAGTACTACGAGGCGTTGCACTGCGCCCTGCAGGCGCAGACAGAGGGTAGGCTGGATCCGGGGTTGCTGGAGCAGAGCGACAGGCGCCTGGCGCGCTCGCGTGGTGGACGAGGCTAGGGGGGTTACTCGCCTTCGTCGAAGCGGTTATTGATCAGCTCGATCAGCGCCGTCAGCGCCTCGTTTTCCTGCTCGCCTTCGGTGTGCAGGTGAATCGAGGTGCCTTTACCGGCGGCCAGCATCATCACCGCCATGATGCTCTTGCCGTCGACCACGCTTTGCGGCTCGCGGCCGACCCGGATCTGGCAGGGAAAACGTGCCGCCACACCGACGAATTTGGCCGCCGCGCGAGCATGCAGGCCAAGTTTGTTGATAATGGTGATTTCGTGGGCGGGCATCGCGATTCGGGTCCTATTCACTCAGGTCGCGGTGGCGGACCTGAACGTTCTTCAAAAGGGTTTTAAGGGCGAGCCCCAGGCGTTCGGACAGGTACACCGAGCGGTGATGGCCGCCGGTACAGCCGATGGCCACAGTGACGTAGGCCCGGTTGCTGGCGGCAAAGCGGGGCAGCCATTTGCTCAGGTAGCCGAGGATGTCCTGGTACATGTCCTGCACATCTTCCTGGGCGGCGAGGTAGTCCACCACCGGTTGGTCCAGGCCCGAGAAGTCGCGCAGGTCGGGTATCCAATACGGATTGGGCAGGCAGCGCACATCGAACACCAGGTCGGCATCCACTGGCATGCCACGCTTGAAGCCGAAGGACTCGACCAGAAAGGCGGTGCCCGGTTCGGGCTTGTTCAGCAGGCGCAGTTTCAGGCTATCGCGCAGTTGGTACAGGTTCAGATGCGTGGTGTCGATCTTCAGGTCGGCCAAGTCGATGATCGGGCCGAGCAGGGCGCTCTCGTCGCGTATGGCTTCGGCCAGCGAGCGTTTTTCGGTGGTCAGTGGGTGGCGCCGTCGGGTTTCGGAGAAGCGCTTGAGCAAGGTTTCGTCGTCGGCGTCCAGGTACAGCACGTCGCATTGCACGTGGCGTGCCCTGACCTCATCGAGCAGCTCGGGGAAACGTTTGAGCTGGCTGGGCAGGTTGCGCGCGTCGATGGACACCGCCACCAGCGACTGCAGGGATTCGGTGTGCAGAAAGCGTTCGGCCAGTTCCGGCAGCAAGCCGGCCGGCAAGTTGTCGATGCAGTAGAAGCCGTTGTCCTCGAGGACATCCAGGGCGGTACTTTTACCCGAGCCGGAGCGGCCGCTGACGATGATCAGGTGCATGGCTAGGGCGCGTTCTGCACGTCCACCACCACCTGGTACAGGCTCGCGCTGTCCGGTGCCTGACGCAGTCGTTCACGCACCTCCTGGCGATCGAGCATGCTGGCGATCTGGCGCAGCAGCTCCAGGTGAGCGTCGGTGGCGGCCTCGGGGACCAGCAGGACAAACAGCAGGTCTACCGGCATGCCGTCGATGGCATCGAAGTCGACCGCTGCGTCCAGGCGCAGCAAGGCACTGATCGGTGCCGGGCAGCCGGGCAGCCGGCAGTGGGGAATGGCGATGCCGTTACCGAACCCGGTGGAACCGAGTTTCTCGCGGGCAATCAGGCTCTCGAAGATGTCCTGCACCTCGAGGTCGGGCAGTTGCCGGGCGACCAGGTGGGCGATCTGTTCGAGAACGCGTTTTTTACTGCCACCTGGCACGTTCACCAGGGAACGGCCAGGGGTCAGGATATTTTCGAGTCGGATCATGGGGAGAGGGGGTTGTCAGCGAACGGCCGCGCCCTGTTGGCGGTGCAGTTGCTTTTCCTTGTGCTTGATGAGTTGACGATCGAGTTTGTCGGTGAGCAGGTCGATGGCCGCATACATGTCGTCATGTTCGGCGTTGGCGACCACTTCGCCGCCGGCGATGTGCAGGGTGGCTTCGATTTTCTGCTTGAGCTTCTCGACCTCCATGGTGACCTGCACATTGGTGATCTTGTCGAAGTGGCGCTCCAGTCGTCCGAGTTTGTCGACGATGTAGTCGCGTAGGGCGTCGGTCACATCCAGTTGATGTCCACTGATGTTGACTTGCATACCGCTTTCTCCTTATTGCCGTGTGTAAGAGACAGGCTAACGGGCCTGCCACCGGAACACTTTGGCTTGGATCAGTACTGCCACGCTACAGCAATCGCTTGCGTTCACTGGAAGGCGCTATCCCGAGGGATTCGCGGTATTTGGCGACTGTGCGACGGGCTACCTGAATGCCCTGTGCTTCCAGTAAACCAGCGATCTTGCTGTCACTCAACGGCTTTTTCGCATTTTCCGCGGCGACCAATTTTTTGATGATGGCGCGGATCGCCGTGGACGAGCATTCGCCTCCTTCGGAGGTGCTGACGTGGCTGGAGAAAAAATACTTCAGTTCGTAGATGCCGCGCGGGGTGTGCATGAACTTTTGCGTGGTGACCCGCGAAATGGTCGACTCGTGCATGCCCACCGCCTCGGCGATATCGTGCAGCACCAGGGGTTTCATCGCTTCGTCGCCGTATTCGAGAAAGCCGCGCTGGTGCTCGACGATCTGCGTGGCGACTTTCATCAGCGTCTCGTTGCGGCTCTGCAGGCTCTTGATAAACCAGCGCGCCTCCTGCAACTGGTTGCGCATGAAGGTGTTATCGGCGCTGGCGTCGGCACGGCGGACAAAACCGGCGTACTGGGCGTTGACCCGCAGTTTCGGCATGGCTTCCTGGTTCAGCTCCACCAACCAGCGTTCGTTGTGCTTGCGCACGATCACGTCGGGCACCACGTATTCGGGCTCGCTCGACTCGATCTGCGAGCCGGGCCGCGGATTCAGGCTCTGGATCAGTTCGATCACTTGGCGCAGTTCGTCTTCCTTGAGCTTCATGCGCCGTACCAACTGGGCGTAGTCGCGATTGCCGAGCAGCTCCAGGTACTCGCTGGTTAAACGTTGCGCCTCGCTCAGCCAGGGGGTCTTGGCGGGCAGTTGGCGCAATTGCAGGAGCAGGCACTCACGCAGGTCGCGGGCACCGATGCCGGCTGGCTCGAACTGCTGGATGCGATGCAGGACCGCTTGCACTTCGTCCAGCTCGATATCGAGTTCCGGATCGAAGGCATCCAGCACTTCTTCCAGCGTTTCGTCCAGGTAGCCCTGGTTGTTGATGCAGTCAATCAGGGTGACCGCGATCAGGCGATCCTTGTCCGACATCGGCGCGAGGTTCAGCTGCCAGAGCAGATGGCTCTGCAGGCTTTCGCCGGCCGAAGTGCGGGTGGTGAAATCCCACTCGTCGTCATCGTTGCTCGGCAAGCTGCTGGCGCTGGTCTGGTAGACGTCCTCCCAAGCGGTGTCGACCGGCAGCTCGTTGGGGATGGTGTCGTTCCATTCGCCTTCCTCCAGGTTGTCGACCGTCGGAGCGGACGCTTCCTGGTAATTGCTCTCCTGGAAGGTCTCTTCGGCATTCGGCGCAGGTGCAGGGTTTTCCGCGCCGTCGGCCAGGGGGTTGCTGGTGTCGAAGTCCTCGCCGTCCTCCTGGCGCTCGAGCATCGGATTGGATTCCAGGGCCTCCTGGATCTCCTGTTGCAGATCCAGGGTGGACAATTGGAGCAGGCGGATGGCCTGTTGCAGCTGAGGCGTCATCGTCAGCTGCTGGCCCATTTTCAGGACGAGCGATGGTTTCATGGCTGGGGCTAAGCACCTTAATTCGCCGACGCGTTGGCGTCATCCACTACCGGGCGCTTGAGCGCCCCCTGGAAGCAAGTTACATGCCTGACATTGCAGAGTTTGACGCGAAGTTGCAATGTTTCCCTGGGAAAAATTCAGCCTACAGGCGGAACTCGTGGCCCAGATAGACCTCTTTCACCAGCTGGTTGGCCAGAATGGTTTCGGCGTCTCCTTCGGCGATCAGCTGTCCATCATTGACGATATAGGCCGTTTCGCAGATATCCAGGGTTTCCCGGACATTGTGATCGGTGATCAGCACGCCAATGCCCTTGGCCTTGAGGTGGTGAATGATCTGTTTGATATCGCCGACCGAAATCGGATCGACCCCGGCAAAGGGTTCGTCGAGCAGGATGAATTTCGGCGCGGTGGCCAGGGCGCGGGCAATTTCCACGCGGCGTCGCTCGCCGCCGGACAGGCTCATGCCGAGGTTGTCGCGGATATGGCTGATATGGAACTCCTGCAGCAGGGCTTCCAGCGCCTGGCGGCGCCCGGCGCGGTCGAGATCCTTGCGTGTTTCCAGAATCGCCATGATGTTGTCGGCGACGCTGAGCTTGCGGAAGATCGAGGCTTCCTGCGGCAGGTAGCCAATCCCGGCGCGGGCGCGGCCGTGCATGGGCTGGTGGCTGATGTCCAGGTCGTCGATCAGCACACGGCCCTGATCGGCACCCACCAGGCCGACGATCATGTAGAAGCAGGTGGTTTTACCGGCGCCGTTGGGCCCGAGCAAACCGACGATCTGTCCACTTTCGATCGACAGGCTGACGTCGCGGACAACCTGGCGGCCCTTGTAGCTCTTGGCCAGGTGCTGGGCTTTCAAAATGGCCATTACTGCTGCTCGGCTGGTTTGTTCTTGGGCTGGATGACCATGTCGATACGCGGGCGCGGGCTGGTCACCGAGGTGCCATTGGCACGGCCGGCGTTGACGATCTGGCGCTGAGTGTCGTAGACGATCTTTTCGCCTTCGAAAGTGTTGCCTTCCTGTACGACTTTGGCCTGGTCGATCAGCACGATGCGCTCGTTGGCGGCAAAATACTGGATGGTCAGGCCATAGGCCTTGACGATCTCCTTGTCCGTCGACGGCTTTTGCTCGTAGTAGGCGGGCTTGCCGACCGCCGTGAAGACCTCGATATCACCGCTCTTGTTCTGGGTGATGGTCACGGTGTCGCCGGTGATCTTCAGTGTGCCCTGGGTGATGACCACGCCGCCGCGGTACACCGCGACGCCCTGCTTGTCGTCCAGCTCGGCGCTGTCGGCCTGCACGCGAATCGGTTGCTCGCGGTCGGTGGGCAGCGCCCAGGCGTTGGCGCCGAGCAGCGCTGCGCTCAGACTGAGCAGAAGGGGAAGGGTCCGGATCGACAAAGGGTTAACGAACCTCATGCTGGCCTCTTACGTTGGACAGCAGGAGCATCCTGCCGTCATTCAAGTACGCTTTCATTCCCTGGGCGGTGGTCACGCCATTGGCCGCCTCGATTCTAACGGCTTGCTCGGTCTGCGCATATTCCTTATCGGGAATCACGGTCAGGCGAGTGGTCGTCAAAATGGTGGGGCGGCCCTTGGCGTCGGTGCGTTCGACCCGTACATCGTCGATCAATTCCACCTGCTTACCTTGCGGTCCGGCTTCGCCATGGGCGCTGCTGACGTGCCAGGGCAGCGCCGTGCCGCGATACAGTAACAAGTCCGGGCGGGTCATCAGGGTGACGTCACTGGCCTTGATATGCTCGAGGCGTTCAGCGGTCATTTCGTAGTGCAGGCTGCCGTTGGCTTGGTACTGTACGGTATTGGCCCCCACCACATAGAAGTCGATGGCGTTTTCGCTGCCACCGGCCACGGGCTTGTCGAGAAAGCTTTCGGGGCGGATGTTCCAGTAGCCCGCGGCCGCCAGCAGAGCGGCACACAGCGAAAATATGATACCCAAGCGAAGTTTGCGCAGCATGGTCGACCTATAGGTAGGCGGCATGGGCAGCCTCGAGGCTGCCTTGTGCACGCATGATCAGTTCGCAGAATTCCCGCGCGGCACCTTCGCCGCCGCGGGCCTGGGTCACGCCGTGGGCGTGCTGACGGACGAAGCCATCGGCATTGGCCACCGCCATGCCCAGGCCGACCCGGCGTATCACCGGCAGGTCGGGCAAATCGTCGCCGAGGTAGGCGACCTGGTTGTAGTCCAGGCCCAATTGGCCAAGCAGCTCGTCCAGGACGTCCAACTTGTCCTCGCGTCCCTGGTACAGGTGCTGGATGCCGAGGTTCTGGGCGCGGCGCTCGACCGCGGGCGCGCTGCGGCCACTGATGATGGCGGTGCGCACGCCGGAAGCGATCAGCATCTTGATGCCTTGGCCGTCCAGGGTACTGAACGCCTTGAATTCGCTGCCGTCGGCGAGAAAATACAGGCGGCCGTCGGTCAGCACGCCGTCGACGTCGAAGATCGCCAGTTTAACCGGCTGGGCCCGTTGCAACAGCTCGCTACTCATTACATCACTCCGGCGCGCAGCAGGTCATGCATATTCAGGGCGCCCACCGGGCGGTCCTCGGCATCCACCACCACCAGCGCGCTGATTTTATGATCTTCCATGATTTTCAGGGCTTCAGCCGCCAGCATCTCGGGGCGCGCGGTCTTGCCGTGGGCGGTCATGACCGTATCGATGCCGGCATCGCGCACGTCGATACCGCGGTCCAGGGCGCGGCGCAGGTCGCCGTCGGTGAAGACCCCGGCCAACTGGCCATCGCGCTCCAGCACCAGGGTCATGCCCAAGCCTTTCTGGGTCATTTCCAGCAGGGCATCGCGCAGCGAGGTGCCGCGCTGAACGTGGGGCAATTGCGCCCCGACGTGCATCACGTCTTCGACCTTGAGCAGCAGACGTCGGCCCAGCGCACCGCCGGGGTGGGAAAAGGCGAAGTCCTCGGCGGTGAAGCCGCGGGCCTCCAGCAAGGCGATCGCCAGGGCGTCTCCCAGCACCAGCGTCGCCGTGGTGGAGGAAGTTGGTGCCAGGTTCAGCGGACAGGCTTCCTGGGCCACGCGGGCGTCGAGGTTGACCTCGGCGGCCTTGGCCAGCGGCGACTCGGGGTTGCCGGTCATGCTGATCAGGGTAATGCCCTGGCGTTTGATCAGGGGCAGCAGGGTGAGAATCTCCGCCGTCGACCCGGAGTTGGACAGCGCCAACACCACGTCGTCGCGGGTGATCATGCCCATGTCGCCATGGCTGGCTTCCGCGGGGTGGACAAAAAAGGCCGTGGTGCCGGTGCTGGCCAGGGTGGCGGCGATCTTGTTGGCAATATGCCCTGACTTGCCCATGCCCAGCACCACCACTCGCCCCTTGCTCGCCAGGATCAGCTCACAGGCGCGCACGAAAGCCGCGTCGATGCGTGGCAGCAGCCCCTCGATCGCTTCGAGCTCGAGGCGCACGGTGCGTTGCGCGGACTGGATCAGGTCACAGGGTGGGCTCATGTCGGATCTGCGGTTGCCAGACGAAAAGGCGGCGATTATAGCGTTAAAGGCGATTTCACTCACTCTTCATTGCGCGACACGATGCCAAAGCGTTCGCAATGCTGACGCCTGCAGGTTTCTGCCTTGGGGGCGGGCGACGGGCGATGCTATAGTGCCGGGCCCGTTTGGCCGGTCCCGCCTATCGGCGTGATCCCGATCGGGGTGACTGCGTCTGTAAAGGGAGGCTGAATCGCCAGGAGTCCAGAGATGAGTGCCGAAAACGCCTATGCCGTCGAGTTGAAGGGGCTGTCCTTCAACCGCGGCGCACGCAAGATCTTCGACAAGGTCGATATCCGTATCCCGCGTGGCAAGGTGACGGGCATCATGGGGCCGTCAGGCTGTGGCAAGACCACCCTGTTACGCCTGATCGGCGCGCAGTTGCGGCCCACCCAGGGTGAAATCTGGGTCAATGGGCAGAACCTGCCCGACCTGTCGCGCAGCGACCTGTTCGACATGCGCAAGCAGATGGGCGTGTTGTTTCAGAGCGGTGCCTTGTTCACCGACCTGGATGTGTTCGAGAACGTGGCCTTTCCGCTGCGCGTGCACACCGAACTGCCGGAAGAAATGATCCGCGATATCGTCCTGATGAAGCTGCAGGCCGTGGGCCTGCGTGGCGCCGTCGAGCTGATGCCGGATGAGCTCTCCGGCGGTATGAAGCGCCGTGTGGCGCTGGCTCGGGCAATCGCCCTGGACCCGCAGATACTGATGTACGACGAACCTTTCGTGGGTCAGGACCCGATCGCCATGGGCGTTTTGGTGCGCTTGATCCGCCTGCTCAACGACGCCCTGGGCATCACCAGCATCGTGGTGTCCCACGACCTGGTGGAGACCGCCAGCATTGCCGACTACCTCTATGTGGTGGGTGACACCCAGGTGCTCGGCCAGGGCACACCGGACGAATTGATGAACTCCGACAACCCGCGCATCCGCCAGTTTATGACGGGCAACCCGGATGGCCCTGTGCCGTTCCACTACCCCGCCGCGGACTACCGCGCCGACCTGTTGGGGGGGCGTTGATGCGCAAGCGTTCAGTGCTCGAGCGGATTCGCTTGCTGGGGCAGACCGGCATCGATGTGGTGGCCGCGCTGGGCGCCGCCGGCATCTTCCTGGTGCGTGCCCTGTTTGGCCGCGGCAGTCGTGGCAACGGCTTCCAGTTGCTGGTCAAGCAGCTGTACTCGGTCGGCGTGATGTCGCTGCCGATCATCCTGGTGTCCGGCCTGTTTATCGGCATGGTGCTGTCCCTGCAGGGGGTGAGCATCCTGGCGACCTACGGCTCGGAGCAGGCGGTCGGGCAGATGGTCGCCCTGACCTTGCTGCGCGAGCTGGGGCCGGTGGTCACCGCCTTGTTGTTCGCCGGACGGGCCGGCTCGGCGCTGACCGCGGAAATTGGCAACATGAAGTCCACCGAGCAGCTGTCCAGCCTGGAAATGATCGGCGTCGATCCGCTCAAGTACATCATCGCGCCACGCTTGTGGGCGGGCTTCATTTCCATGCCGCTGCTGGCGATGATTTTCAGCGTGGTGGGGATCTGGGGTGGCGCCATGGTGGCGATCGACTGGCTGGGTGTGTACGAAGGCTCGTTCTGGTCGACCATGCAGAACAGCGTGTCCCTGGTCGATGACGTGCTCAATGGCGTGATCAAGAGCCTGGCCTTTGCCTTTGTCGTGACCTGGATCGCGGTCTACCAGGGGCATGACTGCGAGCCGACCTCGGAAGGGATCAGCCGCGCCACCACCAAAACCGTGGTCTATGCCTCCTTGGCCGTGCTTGGGCTGGACTTTATTCTGACCGCCTTGATGTTTGGAGATTTCTGATGCAAAACCGCACCCTCGAGATTGGTGTCGGCCTGTTCCTGTTGGCGGGTTTGTTGGCGTTTCTGTTGCTGGCCCTGCGGGTGAGCGGACTGTCGGTTGGCGGCGGTCAAGAGACCTACCGGCTCTACGCGAATTTCGACAATATCGCCGGTCTGACCGTGCGCGCCAAAGTCACCATGGCCGGCGTGACCATCGGCAAGGTGACCGCCATCGACCTGGATCGCGACAGTTTCACCGGTCGTGTCACCATGGAGGTGGAAAAGCGTGTCGACAACCTGCCGCTGGATTCGACCGCGTCGATTCTGACCGCCGGTTTGTTGGGCGAAAAATACATCGGCCTGAGTGTGGGCGGTGAAGAGGAGTTGCTCAAGGATGGCAGCACCATCCATGACACCCAGTCGTCCCTGGTGCTGGAAGACCTGATCGGCAAATTCCTGCTCAATACCGTGAACAAAGACCCCGCCAAATAAGGAGATTTCCCCATGATTACTGCCTTGCGTCGCGGCCTGCTGGTATTGCTCGCCGTGTTCCCCCTGCTGGCCAACGCCGCGCCCACCGCCCATCAGGTGGTGCAGGACACCACGGCCCGCCTGCTGGCTGACCTCAAGGTCAACAAGGAGCGTTATCGCTCCGATCCGGCCGCCTTCTACGATGCCCTCAACAGCATCCTCGGCCCGGTGGTCGATGCCGACGGGATTTCCCGCAGCATCATGACGGTCAAATACTCGGGCAGCGCGTCGCCGGCGCAGATCAGCCGCTTCCAGGAAAACTTCAAGCGCAGCCTGATGCAGTTCTATGGCAATGCCTTGCTGGAGTACAACAACCAGGACATCCGCGTGTTGCCCAGCAACCAGCAGGATCCGGAGCGCGCCACGGTCAATATGGAGATCAAGGATGGCAAGGGCACGCTCTACCCGCTGTCCTACACCATGGTCAACAAGAACGGCACCTGGATGATGCGTAACGTGGTCATCAACGGCATCAATGTGGGCAAGCTGTTCCGTGATCAGTTCGCCCAGTCCATGCAGGACAATGGCAACGACCTGGACCGGGTGATCGATACCTGGGCCGACACCGTGGCCCGCGCCAAGCAACAGACCAAGGTCACGCCGTGAACCACGCGGCGATTCGCGAAGCGGCGCCGGGCCTGTTGCAACTGGGCGGGGTGCTCGATTACCGCAGCGGTCCCACATTGCGTACGCTGGGCGCCTACCTGATCAAGGCCAGCAGCGCGCAGGCACTGGTGCTCGATTGCGCGGCGGTAAAGAAGTCCAGCAGCGTCGGCCTGTCGCTGCTGCTGGCCTTTATGCGCGATGCCCAGGTGCAGGGTAAAACCCTGACCCTGCGGGCGCTGCCGACGGACATGCAGCAGATCGCCGAGGTCTGCGGCCTGACCGAGCTGCTGCCGCTGCAGGGCTGAGGCGCCCCCGTGGCATGCGCTTGTCCGGCGACCCTCGGTCAGGGTTGCGCGATGCGGGGTTCGCAGGCGCGGGGCTTTTTTGTATGATGGCCGACCCGCGCGCCGAGCCCAGATTTTGCTGGGCATCCATTCATGCGCCGAACGAGGTTGAGCATGCAGGCTGAAGACGTCAAGACCCTCCTGGTGGCCCAGTTGGCTGGTAGCCAGGTCGAAGTGGAAGGTGAAGGCTGTAATTTCCAACTCAATATCATCAGCGACGAATTGGCGGCCCTGAGCCCGGTCAAGCGTCAGCAGTTGGTCTACGCCCACCTGAACGCCTGGATCGCCGATGGCAGCATTCACGCGGTCACCATGAAGTTTTTCAGCCGTGCCGCCTGGGCCGAGCGCGCCTGAACGCGGACACCTGTGACGGTGCGTCAGCCATAGGGCCCGCCACCGAACACGACAGTCAGCGCGCCACGCACTCCATGCGTCGCGCGGTCATTTTTCAAGGCGGCTTGTGCTTAGCCTGCGGGGCGACGAGATACTAATGGATAAATTGATTATTACCGGCGGCGTTCGCCTCAATGGCGAGATCCGCATTTCCGGGGCGAAGAACTCCGCGCTGCCGATCCTGGCCGCTACCCTGTTGGCTGATGCGCCGGTGACCGTGTGCAACCTGCCGCACCTGCATGACATCACCACCATGATCGAGCTGTTCGGGCGCATGGGCATCGAGCCGGTGATCGACGAAAAACTCAGTGTCGAAGTGGATGCCCGGGCGATCAAGACCCTGGTGGCGCCCTACGAGCTGGTGAAAACCATGCGCGCCTCGATCCTGGTGCTGGGGCCCATGGTCGCCCGTTTCGGCGAGGCTGAAGTGGCCTTGCCCGGCGGCTGCGCCATTGGCTCGCGTCCGGTCGACCTGCACATTCGCGGGCTCGAGGCGATGGGCGCGAAAATCGACGTCGAGGGCGGCTACATCAAGGCCAAGGCCCCCGAGGGCGGCTTGCGCGGCGCGAACTTCTTCTTCGATACGGTCAGCGTGACCGGGACCGAGAACATCATGATGGCCGCGACCCTGGCCAACGGTCGCAGCGTGCTGCAGAACGCCGCCCGTGAGCCGGAAGTGGTCGACCTGGCCAACTGCCTGATCGCCATGGGCGCGCAGATCCAGGGTGCCGGCACCGATACCATCACCATCGACGGGGTCAAGCGCCTGGGTGGTGCCCGTTACAACGTGATGCCCGACCGGATCGAAACCGGCACTTACCTGGTGGCCGCCGCCGCCACCGGTGGCCGGGTCAAGCTCAAGGACACCGACCCGAGCATCCTCGAGGCCGTGCTGTTGAAACTGCAGGAAGCGGGGGCCGAGATCACCACCGGGCCCGACTGGATCGAGCTGGACATGCACGGCAAGCGACCCAAGGCGGTCAACTTGCGCACCGCGCCCTATCCGGCCTTTCCCACCGACATGCAGGCGCAGTTTATCGCGCTCAACGCCATCGCCGAGGGGACCGGCACCGTCATCGAGACCGTGTTCGAGAACCGTTTCATGCATGTCTATGAAATGACCCGCATGGGCGCCTTGATCCAGGTCGAGGGCAACACCGCGATCGTCAGCGGCACTCCTCGCCTCAAAGGCGCCCCGGTGATGGCGACTGACTTGCGCGCCTCGGCCAGCCTGGTGATCTCCGCCCTGGTCGCCGACGGCGATACGCTGATCGACCGCATCTACCATATCGACCGCGGTTACGAGTGCATCGAGGAAAAACTGCAGCTGCTCGGTGCCAAGATCCGTCGCGTACCGGGTTAGTTTCCGGTCGTAGAACGGCAGCGCCTGCGTCAGGGCGACCTGCTCCGATCTGCCGGCGCCGTGCTTGCGGGTCGGCGCCCGGCGGGTCTCCCTGGGGCGCTGTGTTTATCTCGGTTGAAACCGCTACCAAGGATCTCCCATGCTCACCATCGCGTTGTCCAAAGGTCGGATTCTCGACGATACCCTGCCGTTGCTGGCCGAGGCCGGTATCGTGCCGACCGAGAATCCGGACAAGAGTCGCAAGCTGATCATCCCGACCACCCAGGCCGATGTGCGCCTGCTGATCGTGCGCGCCACCGACGTGCCGACCTATGTCGAGCATGGCGCCGCCGATCTCGGCGTGGCCGGCAAGGACGTGCTGATGGAGTATGGCGGCCAGGGCCTGTACGAGCCGCTGGACCTGCGCATCGCCCTGTGCAAGTTGATGACCGCCGGTGCGGTCGGTGCGGTCGAGCCCAAGGGCCGGCTGCGGGTGGCGACCAAGTTCGTCAATGTCGCCAAACGCTACTACGCCGAGCAGGGCCGCCAGGTCGAGGTGATCAAGCTCTACGGCTCCATGGAGCTGGCACCGCTGATCGGCTTGGCCGACAAGATCATCGACGTGGTCGACACTGGCAACACCCTGCGCGCCAACGGCCTGGAAGCCCAGGAACTGATCGCCCATGTCAGCTCGCGGTTGATCGTCAACAAGGCGTCCATGAAAATGCAGCATGGGCGTATCCAGGCGCTGATCGACAGCCTGCGCCAGGCCGTCGAATCCCGACACCCGGCGTAATGCCCGTGCGGCGCCACGCCGCACCCGTCTCTATCCCCGCCATAGCCATTATTCACGGGTGTCGTATGGCGGGGCTTTGTTAGCCTGACGCCCCGCGCATCCGCCATTCAATGAGGCCCGTCATGACTGCTGCCACCGTTCTTCGCCGACTCGACGCCACCGCCGCGGATTTCGACCACCAGCTGGCGCAGCTGCTGAGCTGGGAAAGCGTGTCCGATCAGACCGTCAATCAGCGCGTGCTGGAGATCATCGCCGATGTTCGTGTCCGCGGTGATGCGGCGCTTGTGGATTACACCGAGCGCTTCGACGGCCTCAAGGTCGCCTCCATGGCCGAGCTGATCCTGCCCCGCGCGCGCCTCGAATTGGCCCTGAGCCGGATCACCCCCGAGCAGCGCCAGGCGCTGGAGACCGCCGCCGAGCGCGTACGGCGCTACCACGAGAAACAGCAGCAGCCCTCCTGGCGTTACACCGAGGCCGACGGTACGGTGCTGGGCCAGCAGGTCACCGCGCTGGACCGTGCCGGCCTTTATGTCCCGGGCGGCAAGGCGTCCTACCCGTCCTCGGTGCTGATGAACGCCATTCCGGCCAAGGTCGCCGGTGTGGCAGAAGTGGTGATGGTGGTGCCCACCCCGCGCGGCGAACTCAACGAACTGGTGCTGGCGGCCGCTTGCCTGGCGGGCGTCGACCGGGTCTTCACCATCGGTGGGGCCCAGGCGGTCGCCGCCCTTGCCTACGGCACCGAGAGCGTGCCGGCGGTGGACAAGATTGTCGGCCCGGGCAATATCTACGTGGCCACGGCCAAGCGCCACGTGTTCGGCAAGGTCGGCATCGACATGATCGCCGGCCCCTCGGAAATCCTGGTCGTGTGCGACGGCCAGACCGATCCGGATTGGATTGCCATGGACCTGTTTTCCCAGGCCGAGCACGACGAGGACGCTCAGTCCATTCTGCTCAGCCCGGACGCTGCTTTCCTCGACCAGGTCGCTGCCAGTATCGACCGGCTGCTGCCCGGCATGGAGCGTTCGGCGATCATCCGCGCCTCGCTGCAGGCGCGCGGTGCGCTGATCCAGGTGCGCGACATGCAGCAGGCCATCGAGGTGGCCAATCGCATCGCGCCGGAACACCTGGAACTGTCGGTGGCCGACCCCGAGGCCTGGTTGCCGCAGATACGCCATGCCGGCGCGATTTTCATGGGGCGCTACACCGCCGAGGCGTTGGGCGACTACTGCGCCGGGCCCAACCATGTGCTGCCGACCTCGGGTACCGCGCGCTTCTCCTCGCCGCTGGGTGTCTACGATTTCCAGAAGCGTTCCTCGATCATCCATTGCTCGGCCGACGGCGCCTCGGAATTGGGCAAGACCGCCTCGGTGCTGGCCCGGGGCGAATCGCTGACGGCCCACGCGCGCAGCGCCGAGTACCGCATCAAGGATTAATGGTTAGCCGCAGCCGTGCATATGGGGCCGCGTAGGATGGGTTGAGCGCAGCGATACCCATCGATGCCCCGGGGCAATCTCAACGCATTCGAGGAGAGCAGGGTAGATGAGCAAGTTTTGGAGCCCCTTCGTCAAGGACCTGGTGCCTTACGTGCCGGGCGAGCAGCCGAAGCTGGCCAACCTGGTCAAGCTGAACACCAACGAAAATCCCTACGGGCCGTCGCCCAAGGCCCTGGCGGCCATGCGCGAGGTGCTCGACGACGGCCTGCGCCTGTACCCGGACCCCAACGGTGACCGGCTGAAGGTGGCCGTGGCCGAGTTCTACGGCATCACCAGCCAGCAGGTGTTCGTCGGCAATGGCTCCGACGAGGTGTTGGCGCATGCCTTCCACGGCCTGTTCCAGCACGGCAAGCCGTTGCTGTTTCCGGACGTGACCTACAGCTTCTACCCGGTGTATTGCGGCCTGTACGGCATCGCCTTCGAAGCCCTGGCGCTGGACGGACAGTTCCAGATCCGGGTCGAGGATTACGCGCGGCCCAATGGCGGGATCATTTTCCCCAATCCGAATGCGCCGACCGGCTGCCTGCTGGCCCTGGAGGCGATCGAGCGCCTGCTGCAGGCGAACCCCGATTCGGTGGTGCTGGTGGACGAAGCCTATATCGATTTCGGCGGCGAATCGGCGGTCGGCCTGGTCGGGCGCTACCCGAACCTGCTGGTCACCCAGACCCTGTCCAAGTCGCGCTCACTGGCCGGTTTGCGGGTGGGTGTGGCGATCGGCCATCCCGACCTGATCGAGGCGCTGGAGCGGATCAAGAACAGCTTCAACTCTTACCCGCTGGACCGTCTGGCCATCGTCGGCGCCGCGGTGGCGTTCGAGGATCGGGCCTATTTCGAACAGACCTGCCAGGCGGTGGTGAGTAGTCGCGAACAGGTGGTCGCCGGGTTGCAGGGGCTGGGGTTCGAGGTGCTGCCGTCGGCGGCCAATTTCGTCTTCGCCCGTCATCCGCAACGGGATGCGTTGCAGATCGCCGCGGCGCTGCGTGAACGTGGCGTGCTGGTACGGCATTTCAAGCAGGCGCGTATCGCCCAGTTCCTGCGGATCAGCATCGGCAGCCCGGCGCAGAACCAGGCACTACTGGACGCCCTCGGCGCGCTCTAAATGCACGCGGCACGCCCAGGCCGGGGCACCCCAGGGGTGCTCCGGCCTTTTTTGTGTCCGTAGCCTGCACTATTCGTGATGGGCCTGGCCAAGGAAAGTCAGCGAAGCGAACAGCCCGCGTTCGCTGATATTCGCGTCATTGGCCACCGGTACATAGAGTTCGGCGCCGATGATATTCAGCCCCTCGTTGCGTACCAGCACCTGGGCGCGGCCCTGGGCATCGGTCTCGGCGCTGATGACGTGGGGCGCACCACGGAAGTCCCCGATCAGTTTGACCCCGGCGGCGGGCTTGCCATCGACCAGTACCCGCACCGGCAGCGGCTTGCCCACCCCGACCAGCAGCGGGTCGACTTCCGGCAGTATCACCAGCTTCAGCGCCTCCAGGGGTGGCAGCTTGGCGCCTTCCTCGTACACTGCCAGGCTGTATTTGTAGGTGTGCAGCGAATGCACCGAGTCGGGGACCTGAAGGCGACCCTGGTTGACCCATTTTTTGTCCGGGGTCTGCGACCAGGCCCCGTTGTCCAGGGCTACCGCCAGCACGGCCGGCGGTTTGAGGGGCTGCAAACGGGCCTGGTCGGCCAGGCGCTGGACCGTGATCGGAATCATGCGTCCCGCACGGTCGAAGGCCCAGCTGCCGCTGACTTTTTCGCCCTTGAAGGCATCGTCCGCGGCGCCATGGCCATAGATCACCTCGACACTGCCGCGGCGTTGTTCGGTCCACAGGCCATGGGCCTGGAGGCCGGGGCTGAGCAGGGCGGCGCCCAGGGCGCAGAGGGGTAGTAGGTGAAAACGAGACATGCTGGATCACTCCGTGAGTCAGAGGTTAAGGGTCAGGTTGAGGCTGAAATTGCGCGGTTCGCCCGGCAGCACCCAGGTGCTGTTGTAGGAGCGTTCCTGGTAGTGACGGTCGAACAGGTTGTTGAGGTTGGCCCCGAGGCTCAGTTGCTCGCTGATGCGGTACTGGGCCAGCAGGTCGACCGTGCTGTAGGCGGCCAGCTGGAAGTCGCTGCCGGCCTGGCCGGAGCGGTCGCCCACGTACTGGGCCGCGGCGCCCAGGCCGAGGCCCTGCCAGGGACCGGAATGGAACTGGTACAGGCCCATCAGGCTGGCGTTGTGGCGGGCCACGCCGAGCAGGCGGGTTCCCGCTGGCAGCAGATTGTCGCGGGTCACTTCGGCGTCGATATAGGCGTAGGCGCCGATGACTTGCAGGGCGTCGCTGAGCTGGCCACTGAACTGAAGGTCCAGGCCGCGGCTGCGCGCCTCCCCCGCAGCGAGGGAGTCGCCGGGGCTGCGCGGGTCGGCGGTCAGCACGTTCTGTTTGTCGATCTGGAACAGCGCCAGGGTGGCGCCCAGCTGGCTGTCGAACAGGTCGAGTTTCAGTCCAGTCTCGTACCCCAGCCCCTGCTCCGTGTCGAACGCCTGGCCCTGGCTACCAAAGCCGTTGGGCTTGGCCGAGGTCGAGCCGTTGGCGAACAGTCCGACTTCGGGCGTCAGCTGGTACAGCAGGCCCAGGCGCGCGGTGGTGCTGGTCTGCGACTGGCTGTTGAGGGCCTTGCGGCTGCGATTGAGCGAGTCCTGCTCGACGCGCTCCAGGCGCATCCCGGCCAGGCCACGCCATCGCTCGCTGAAGAGGATCTGGTCCTGCAGGCCCAACGCCTGGCTCTCGGTGTGCTCGGCAAAGTCATTGGCGAAGGCGAGGGCCGGCTTGGCCTGGCCATGCAGCGGCTGGTGCACGTTCAGGCCGTAGCCCAGGGAGGTCAGGCTCTGGGGGTATTTCTGGCTGTTGCGGTAATTCTCGTACTCCAGGCCGGCCAGGGTCTGGTGCTCCCAGCCGCCCAGGGCGAAGCGGCCCTGGACCTCGGCGCGGGTGATGCTGTCATTCCATTCGAAGTCGCGCTGGCGGTAGAAGCGGCTGACCTGGTCGCCGACCAGGCGCACGGTTTCCGAGCTGTCGCCGCGCAGGCTGCCTTGGCTGTAATGGCTGGCCAGGCGCAGGGTCCAGTCCGGGTTCAGCGCATGTTCCATTACTGCCTGCAGCAGCTGGCTGCGGTTGTCGATGCGGCCGTCGTTGGGCTCGCCGAGGTAGGTGTCGCGCGGTAGCGCGCCGGCGCGTTCATCGATCGCAGGAATGCCGCGGTCGAACACCGATTCGGCGCTGGAAAACTCCGTGTCCAGCGCCAGGCGGGTGCTGTCGTCCAGTTGCCAGCTGAAGGCCGGGCTGACGATTTTGCGGCGGTTGCCGACCTGGTCGCGAAAACTCTGGTTATCCTCGATTGCCAGGTTGACGCGCGACAGCAGGCGGCCGTCGTCGCTGAGGGGGGCGTTGACGTCCAGGCTGCTGCGGTGACGATCCCAACTGCCGGTGCTGGCCTTGAGCTGGATGAACGCCTCGGGCTGCGGTTTTTTGCTGACGATATTGACCATGCCGCCGGGGTCGCCACGGCCATACAGGCTGGCGGCCGGGCCCTTGAGCACTTCGATGCGTTCCAGGGATGCGGTATCGGGGGCGCTGGCGCTGCCGCGGTTAATGGCAAAGCCGTTGCGGTACAGCTCGCCGGTGGTGAAACCGCGCACGCTGTAGCTGAGAAAGGTCAGGCCACCGAAGTTGTTCTGTCGGCTGACACCGCCGGCAAAATCCAGGGCCCGGTCGATTCGGCTCAGGTTCAGGTCGTCCAGCACCTGGCGCGGCACCACGGCAATGCTTTGCGGGGTGTCACGCAGGTCCGTATCGGTGCGGGTGGCGGTCGAGGAGCGATGGGCCCGGTAACCGTAGACCCGGTCGTCGGTGGGTTCGCGTTGGGCGCTGACGCTGCTTTGGCTCAGCTCCAGGGGGGCGGCGACGACGGCGCTGCTGCCCAGCAGGGCCAGGGCAGCGAGCAGGGGGTGGTGCGTAGGCACGGCTCGTCCTTGTTGTTGATATGTAATAACATAACAATTTATAGGATCGAATCAGGCCCGGGTAGCGTTTTCGGTTTTTTATTCGCTCTGGGTGCCGTTACTGGGCGCGGCCGGGTTGGGCGGCGGCGGGCGCAGGCCGATTTCCGCCGTCAGTGACAGGGTTTTGCCGTCGCGCAGGATCTCGATGGCGATTTTCTGCCCGGGTTTTTCCCGGGCGACCTGGTTCATCGAGCGCCGTCCATCGTCGGCGGGTTCACCGGCGATGCTGAGGATCAGGTCGCCGGGCTGCAGGCCGGCTTTCTGCGCCGGGCCGTCACGGTAGATGCCGGCGACAATGATGCCCGGACGGCCGTCCAGGCCGAAGGATTCGGTGAGCTCCGGGGTCAGCGACTGCACTTCGATGCCCAGCCAGCCGCGGATGACCTGGCCATGTTCGATGATGGACTTCATCACCTCCAGCGCCAGCTTGGTCGGGATGGCGAAACCTATGCCCTGGGAACCGCCGGACTTGGAAAAAATCGCGGTGTTGATACCGGTCAAGTTGCCATGGGCGTCCACCAGCGCGCCGCCGGAGTTGCCCGGGTTGATGGCGGCGTCGGTCTGGATGAAATCTTCGTAGGTGTTGAGGCCCAGCTGGTTGCGCCCAGTCGCGCTGATGATGCCCATGGTCACGGTCTGGCCGACGCCAAAGGGGTTGCCGATGGCCAGGGCGACATCGCCGATATTGATCTTGTCCGAACTGGCCAAGGTAATGGCGGGCAGGTTGTCGAGGTCGATCTTGAGCACCGCGAGGTCGGTTTCCGGGTCGCTGCCGATGATCCGCGCCACGGTTTCGCGGCCGTCCTTGAGCGCTACCACCACCTGGTCTGCACCGGTGGTCACATGGTTGTTGGTCAGCAGGTAGCCCTCCGAGCTCATGATCACCGCCGAACCCAGGCTGGATTCCATGCGCCGCTGCTTGGGCAGGTTGTCGCCGAAGAAACGCCTGAACATCGGGTCTTCGAACAGCGGGTGAGCCGGTTTGTTGACGAATTTGGTGGTATAGAGGTTGGCAACAGCCGGCGCCGCGCTGCTGACAGCGTCGGCGTAGGACACCGGCCCCTGTTGCACGCCGAGGGCGCGCGGGGCTTGTTGCACGTGCACGTCCTGCAGCGGCAGGCCGACCCACTGCGGGTAATACTGAATAATCAGCAGGGCCAGCAGCACGCCCACCATTAGGGGCCAGCCGAAATAACGCAAGGCCTGGAGCATCGGGTCGATCCTGAGGGTTGCAGGGGCCTGGAACGGCCCTTAAGGTGCGCCATTATACGAGGGCGCCGGCAATAAAGGAGCCGTCTGCAACAGCTTGATAAGGAGTCTTTTTATGGCCATTGCCCTGACCACCCTGGTGGCGGAAGCCGACCGCCTGCTGAACACGGCGCGGATCAGCGATTATTGCCCCAATGGCCTGCAGGTCGAGGGGCGACCCCAGGTGCGCCGCATCGTCAGCGGGGTCACCGCCAGCCAGGCCCTGGTGGACGCCGCGGTCGAAGCCGAGGCGGACGCGCTGCTGGTGCACCACGGCTATTTCTGGAAGGGCGAGAGCCCTTGCATCACCGGGATGAAGCAACGGCGGCTGAAAACCCTGCTGGGCCACGATATCAGCCTGTTGGCCTACCACCTGCCGCTGGACGTGCACGCCGAGCTGGGCAACAACGTGCAGCTGGCGCGGCAGCTGGAGATCCTCGTCGAGGGTCCGCTGGAAGCTGACAACCCGCGCACCGTGGGACTGGTCGGCTCGCTGGCGGAGGCCATGAGTCCGCGGGATTTCGCCCGCCGGGTCGGCGAGGTGCTGGGCCGCGAACCGCTGCTGATCGAGGGGCCGCAGATGATTCGGCGCGTGGGCTGGTGCACCGGCGGCGGTCAGGGCTATATCGACCAGGCGATTGCCGCGGGGGTCGACCTGTACCTGACCGGCGAGGCTTCGGAACAGACCTTCCACAGTGCCCGGGAAAACGGCATCAGTTTTATTGCCGCCGGCCATCACGCGACCGAGCGTTACGGGGTCCAGGCGCTGGGCGATTACCTGGCCCGGCGCTTTGCCCTGGAGCATCTGTTTATCGACTGCCCCAATCCGATCTAGCGGCCAGGTGGGCCGGGGTTCGTGATTAGCATCGATGGGTATTGCTGCGCTCAACGCCATCCTACGGGGCGGTGGACTGGTCACAACGCCGCGTCTCGGAGGTCGGAGGGGTGGGGCCGCCCAGGTGGGGCCGCCTAGGTGGCGCGAAGCGATACTCATTGCTGCATCCACCTCACCCCGCGCAGCCTTCGGGCGCTTGACCAACGATGGGTATCGCTGCGCTCAACGCCATCCTACGGGGTTCAACTGGTCGGTATAAAGCTAGATTTTTTCGATCTAAGTGGCGGCCTGAATAGAAGGATGTGCTGTGCTAAAGTGCGGCCCTCGTCCACGGCCCGCTGGCCGTCCACCCCAGTCCTTCCGTGAGTAGCCATGCTCGACAAACTGACGCACCTGAAACAGCTGGAGGCGGAAAGCATCCATATCATCCGCGAGGTCGCCGCCGAGTTCGACAACCCGGTGATGCTCTACTCGATCGGCAAGGACTCCGCGGTGATGCTGCACCTGGCCCGCAAGGCGTTCTTCCCCGGCAAGCTGCCGTTTCCGGTGATGCATGTGGACACCCGCTGGAAGTTTCAGGAGATGTACAGCTTCCGCGACAAGATGGTCGAGGAGCTGGGCCTGGACCTGCTGGTGCACATCAACCCGGACGGCGTGGCGCAGGACATCAACCCCTTTACCCATGGCAGTGCCAAGCACACCGACATCATGAAGACCGAGGGCTTGAAACAGGCCCTGGACAAGTACGGTTTCGATGCGGCGTTCGGCGGCGCCCGGCGCGACGAAGAGAAGTCCCGGGCCAAGGAACGGGTCTATTCGTTCCGCGACAGCAAGCACCGCTGGGACCCGAAAAACCAGCGGCCGGAGCTGTGGAACGTCTACAACGGCCGGGTCAACAAGGGCGAGTCGATTCGCGTGTTCCCGCTGTCGAACTGGACCGAGCTGGACATCTGGCAGTACATCTACCTCGAAGGCATTCCCATCGTGCCGTTGTACTTCGCCGCCGAGCGTGAAGTGATCGAGAAGAACGGCACACTGATCATGATCGACGATGCGCGCATCCTCGAGCACCTGTCGGACGAGGAAAAAGCCAGCATCCAGAAGAAGATGGTGCGTTTCCGCACCCTGGGTTGCTACCCCCTGACCGGTGCCGTGGAGTCCACCGCCACCAGCCTGACCGACATCATCCAGGAAATGCTGCTGACCCGGACCTCCGAGCGCCAGGGGCGGGTGATCGACCACGATCAGGCCGGCTCGATGGAAGACAAGAAACGCCAGGGGTATTTTTAAGATGTCGCACCAATCCGATCTGATCAGCGAAGATATCCAGGCCTACCTGGCGCAGCACGAGCGCAAGGAACTGTTGCGTTTCCTGACCTGCGGCAACGTTGACGACGGCAAGAGCACCCTGATCGGGCGCCTGCTGCACGATTCCAAGATGATCTACGAGGATCATCTGGAAGCCATCACCCGCGACTCGAAGAAGGTCGGCACCACCGGTGACGACATCGACCTGGCGCTGCTGGTCGATGGCCTGCAGGCCGAGCGCGAGCAGGGCATCACCATCGACGTGGCCTACCGCTATTTCTCCACCGCCAAGCGCAAGTTCATCATCGCCGACACCCCGGGGCACGAGCAGTACACGCGCAACATGGCCACCGGGGCCTCGACCTGCGACCTGGCGATCATCCTGATCGACGCCCGTTATGGCGTGCAGACCCAGACCAAGCGGCACAGCTTTATCGCCTCGTTGCTGGGCATCAAGCATATAGTCGTGGCCATCAACAAGATGGACCTCAAGGGCTTCGATCAGGGCGTGTTCGAGCAGATCAAGGCCGATTACCTGGCGTTCGCCGAAGGCATCCAGCTCAAGCCCAGCTCCCTGCATTTTGTCCCGATGTCGGCCCTCAAGGGCGACAACGTGGTCAACCGCAGCGAGCGTGCGCCCTGGTATGACGGCCAGTCGCTGATGGAGATCCTCGAGACCGTGGAAGTCGCCGGCGATCGCAACTTCACCGACCTGCGGTTCCCGGTGCAGTACGTCAACCGTCCTAACCTGAATTTCCGCGGCTTCGCCGGCACCCTGGCCAGCGGCATCGTGCACAAGGGCGACGAGGTCATAGTGCTGCCGTCCGGCAAGGGCAGCCGGGTCAAGTCCATCGTCACCTTCGAGGGCGAGCTGGAGCAGGCCGGTCCCGGCCAAGCCGTGACCCTGACCCTGGAAGACGAAATCGATATCTCCCGCGGCGACCTGCTGGTGCATGCCGACAACCCACCCCAGGTCAGCGAACAGTTCGAGGCCATGCTGGTGTGGATGGCCGAGGAACCCCTGCTGCCGGGCAAAAAGTACGATATCAAGCGCGCCACCAGCTACGTACCGGGGTCGATCGCCAGCATCGTGTTCAAGGTCGACGTCAATACCCTGGAAGAAGGGCCGGGTAGCAGCCTGCAGCTGAACGAGATCGGCAAGGTCAAGGTCGCCCTGGATGCGCCCATCGCCCTGGACGGTTACGACCATAACCGCACCACCGGCTCCTTTATCATCATTGATCGCCTGACCAACGGCACGGTCGGCGCGGGCATGATCATCGCCAAAGCGGTCAACGCCTCGGGCGAAGGTCCGCACGGCAAGCTGGCCCATGTCGCCGTCGAGGAGCGCGCCGCGCGCTTCGGCCAGCAGCCCGCCACGGTGCTGTTCAGCGGCTTGTCCGGCGCCGGCAAGAGCACACTGGCCTATGCCGTGGAGCGCAAGCTGTTCGACATGGGCCGTGCGGTTTACGTGCTGGACGGCCAGAACCTGCGCCACGACCTGAACAAGGGGCTGGCCCAGGACCGTGCCGGGCGCACCGAAAACTGGCGGCGCGCGGCCCACGTCGCGCGTCAGTTCAACGAAGCGGGATTGCTGACCCTGGCCGCGTTCGTCGCCCCGGACGCCCTGGGTCGCGAGCAGGCCCGCGCGTTGATCGGCAACGAACGCTTGCTGACCGTCTATGTCCAGGCCTCGCCGCAGGTCTGCGCCGAGCGCGATCCGCAAGGCCTGTACGCCGCCGGTGGCGACAATATTCCGGGCGAGTCCTTCCCCTACGACGTGCCCCTGGATGCCGATCTGGTGATCGACACCCAGTCGCTGTCGCTGGAAGACGGGGTCAAGCATGTGCTGGAGCTGCTGCGCAGTCGCGGCGCGATCTGAGTCGCCTCGCTGAAACTAAAAAGCCCCGCCGATCAGGCGGGGCTTTTTTATTTGAGCCGTGACGATGTGATGATCGTTTCCACGCTCCGCGTGGAAATGCAGTCCTGGAGGCTCCGGCGTCCCCCCCCGGTGGCCAATCACAGAGCCGATGTCACTGCTGCGGCGCTGAGCGTCACGGGGCAGGCTCCCACGCGGGAGCGTGGGAGCCATCCGTGTAGCGCGGTCATGGACCGCGCCTACGGGACGCGCTGTTACTTCTTCAGGCCAAAAGCCGCATCCAGGGTGCCGGGCACGTCGGCCACCTTGGGCGCGTAGTCCTTGGGGGCCTCGTTGCTTTTCGGCGGCGTCAGGCGTTCGCGGGGGGCGGTGAGCTCCTCGCTGTGCAGGGTGGCCAGCAGGCGCTGGCGGGTCAGTTCGTCCAGGGCCAGGCGGCTGGCACCTTCGGACAGGTGCTCCTGCACTTCCTGGTAACTCTGGGTGAGTTTTCTCACCAGGTTGGCGGTGGTGTTGAAATGGGTGACCACTTCGCTTTGATAACTGTCAAAACGTTCCTGCATATCGTCCAGCTGGCGCTGGGTACGATTGGGCGCGGCGCTGGGCGCCAGGCGGGCCACCAGAAAACCGATGGCGATGCCTGCTACCAGGGCCAGCGTCGGGAATAACCAGGCGGTGAGCGTCTGTTCCACGAATCCTTCCTCTCTAAACGGCTTTGCTTTACGTTAACGGCTCTAACCTGCGCTGTATAGCGCGCTGCAAAGCCGGGATGGACGATGCGCAGGCAGGATTGAAAGCGGCGGTGCGCCCATTCGGATCGAATCGGTGCAACGCCTAACTAGACGAGTAGACCCCGACCGGGGTCACGGAGTTTCCTCTTGTTGACCCGCGAAGCCCCTCTGCAGCTCGACGGCCCCTGCGGTGCCCTCGAAGCCCTCTATCAGGACCTGCCCGAACCCCGTGGCCTGGTGCTGCTGTGCCATCCCAATCCGGTGCAAGGCGGCACCATGCTGAACAAGGTGATCTCCACCTTGCAGCGCTGCGCCCGCGACAGCGGCCTGGTGACCCTGCGCTTCAACTACCGCGGCACCGGTGCCAGTGCCGGTGAACATGACATGCAGCGCGGCGAGATCGAGGATGCCGAGGCCGCCGCCACCTGGCTGCGCGCGCAGTACCCGGCGCTGCCGCTGACGCTGATCGGGTTTTCCTTTGGCGGTTTCGTGGCGGCGGCGTTGGCCGGTCGCCTGGAGGCCCGGGCGGTGGCCCTGGACCGCCTGCTGATGGTGGCGCCGGCGGTGGGGCGCCTCGAGCCCGGCGATCTGCCGCAGCACTGCCCGTTGGTGGTGATCCAGCCCGAGGCGGACGAGGTGATCGATCCGGCAACGGTATTTGCCTGGTCGCAAGGCCTGGGGCGTGCCCATGAGCTGTTGAAAGTGGCAGAATGCGGCCACTTCTTTCACGGCAAGCTGGGCGACCTGAAAGCGCTGGTCGAACCCCGCCTGTGAACCCCGGATCTCCGATTGCAGCCCGATAAGCGACCGCCCATGACCACTCGTATTCTCACTGGCATCACCACCTCCGGCACCCCGCACCTGGGCAACTACGCCGGCGCGATCCGCCCGGCAATCGTCGCCAGTCGCCAGGAGGGGGCCGACTCCTTCTATTTCCTTGCCGATTACCATGCGCTGATCAAGTGTGACGATCCGTTGCGCATTCAACGCTCGCGCCTGGAAATCGCCGCCACCTGGCTGGCCTGCGGGTTGGACAGCGACCGGGTGACTTTCTACCGGCAGTCGGACATCCCCGAGATCCCCGAGCTGACCTGGTTGCTCACCTGTGTGGCCGGCAAGGGCCTGCTCAATCGCGCCCATGCCTACAAGGCGTCGGTGGACCGCAACCTGGAGCTCGGCGAGGACCCGGACGCGGGCGTGACCATGGGCCTGTACAGCTACCCGGTGCTGATGGCGGCGGACATCCTGATGTTCAATGCGCAGCAGGTGCCGGTTGGGCGCGATCAGATCCAGCACGTGGAGATGGCCCGCGACATCGGTCAGCGCTTCAACCACCTGTTCGGCCGCGGTCGCGAGTTTTTCGTCCAGCCCCAGGCGCTGATCGAGGAGGGCGTGGCCACCTTGCCGGGGCTCGACGGGCGCAAGATGTCCAAAAGCTACGACAACACCATTCCGCTGTTCGGCAGCGCCAAGCAGCTCAAGGCCGCGATCGCCCAGATCGTCACCGACTCCAGGGCGCCGGGCGAAGCCAAGGACCCGGATGGCGCGCACCTGTTCACCCTTTATCAGGCCTTTGCCACCCCGGAGCAGGTCGCGGGTTTCCGTGCCGAGCTGTTGCAGGGCTTGGCGTGGGGCGAAGCCAAGCAACGGTTGTTCGAGCTGCTGGACAACGAACTGGGCGAGGCGCGCGAACGCTACCACGAGCTGATCTCCCGGCCGGACGACCTGGAGGACATCCTGCTGGCCGGGGCGCTCAAGGCCCGCAAGATCGCCACGCCCTTTCTCGGCGAGCTGCGCGAAGCGGTGGGGCTGCGTTCGTTCCGCGCCGATCTGCAGGCCGGTACCCAGGCCAAGAAGAAGACCGGTAAGGCCGCGCGGTTCGTCAGCTTTCGCGACGACGACGGGCGTTTCCGCTTCCGTCTGCTGGACGCCGCCGGCGAGCAATTGCTGTTGTCGGTGGCCTTCGCCGACGGCAAGGCCGCCGGCCAGGCGAGCAAGCGCCTGCAGGCGGGCGAGCCGCTCGATCTGCGCCCGATAGAGGGCGGGTTCAGTGTTTGGCTGGACGATCAACCGGTCGCCGACAGTCCGACCTTTGCCGACGTGGCGCTGCGCGATGGCGCGATGCAGGGCTTGCGCGAGGCGCTGGGTCCGCAACCGGACTGACCGGCTGCTCGCTTGGGTGCGGCTGGCGATTGCCAAGCTGCGGGGTCGCCGCTACAGTGACGACCCCGTTTTTTTGGCCCAGCTAGCGATCTATGACCCCTCTCGAGCGATACCAGGCTGATCTGAAGCGTCCCGACTTCTTCCCCGATGCGGCGCAGGAAACGGCCGTGCGCCACCTGCAGCGGCTCTACGATGAGCTGGTGGCGGCGCACAAGCACAAGCCCGGGTTGTTCGGCGCCCTGTTCGGCAAGAAGACCCTGGAACCGGTCAAGGGCCTGTATTTCTGGGGCGGGGTGGGGCGCGGCAAGACCTACCTGGTCGACACCTTCTTCGATGCGCTGCCGTTCCAGGAAAAGATGCGCACGCACTTTCACCGTTTTATGAAGCGTGTGCACGAGGAGCTGAAAACCCTCAGCGGCGAGAAGAACCCCTTGCCGCTGATTGCCAAGCGCTTTGCCGCCGAGGCGCGGGTGATCTGCTTCGACGAGTTCTTCGTGTCCGATATCACCGATGCGATGATCCTCGCGACCCTGCTCGAGGAGCTGTTCAAGAACGGCGTGAGCCTGGTGGCGACCTCCAATATCGTACCGGACGGCCTCTACAAGGACGGCCTGCAGCGTGCGCGCTTCCTGCCCGCCATCGCCCTGCTCAAGCAGCACACCTGCATCGTCAATGTCGACAGCGGGGTGGATTACCGCCTGCGCGCCCTGGAGCAGGCCGAGTTGTTCCATTGGCCACTGGGCGCCGAGGCCCAAGCCAGTCTGGCGCGCAGTTTCCAAAGCCTGTTGCCGGAACATTGCCAGGTGCAGGACAACGAAGACCTGATGATCGAGAACCGCGCCATCCGCGCGCTCAAGGTTGGCGACGACGTGGCCTGGTTCGAATTCCGCGAGCTGTGCGACGGCCCACGCAGCCAGAACGACTATATCGAGCTGGCGAAGATCTTCCACGCCGTGGTGATCTCCAATATCGAACAGATGGGCGTGCAGGAGGACGACCTGGCGCGGCGCTTTATCAACCTGGTCGACGAGTTCTACGACCGTAACGTCAAGCTGATCCTGTCCGCCGAGGTGGAGCTGAAAGACCTCTACACCGGCGGTCGCCTGACCTTCGAGTTCCAGCGCACCCTGAGTCGCCTGTTGGAAATGCAGTCCCATGAGTTCCTTTCGCGGGCGCACAAGCCGTAAAAAAGCAGCGGCAAGCGGCAAGCGGCAAGCGGCAAGCTTCAAGAAAAAAACAGCTCTAAGCAGCAAGCTTTAAGCCTAAAGCTTGTGGCTTGTGGCTTGTGGCTTGTGGCTTGTGGCTTGTGGCTTGTGGCTTGTGGCTTGTGGCTTGTGGCTTGTGGCTTGTGGCTGTTTATTCAATTGCTCGCCAGCGCCTGCTGGAATTGCTGGAGCAGTTGCCGGGCGTGTTCCACTTCCAGCGCTTCCATGGCGCTGATCGGGCGGATGGCCACGGCCCGGCGCAGGTGCTCCAGGGCCTTGGCCTGCTCGTCGTCGCCGTACACATAGCTTAGGGCGTTTGCGTACTCGTAATGGCCGATGGGTAGCTCGGCGGCGTCGAACGCCTGGGCGAAGTACCCTTCCATGCGCTCGGCACTGACCCCATAGGTCATGCCGCCGACCAGGCTGCCTACCTTGCGGATGACCCCGGCCTGATAACCGCCATACAGGGCCAGGGCATAGGGTTGCCGGGGCTGGCGGGCCAGCAGGGCATCGAGTTCCTGGGGGATCTCGCGGGTGTAGCCGCGCTTGAGCACCAGCGCGATCGGCAGCTCCTCGCCCAGACGCGCCTTGGCGTAGACCCGGCCGAACAGCGCGGCGTTGTCCGCCTCGATCAGGGCGCCAGCGCGGTCGGTATAGGCGATCACTTCTTCCAGCAGCCGGTGTTTTTCCTCCGCATCCTCCACCAGGAACAGCGCCTGGGTGACCTGGGCGAACAGCGCCGGCACCTGTCCGCCGAAGCCCAGCGCCAGGCCTTGGCTTCGCGCCTTGGCGAAGTCGCCGCGAAACACCAGGCGCCAGACCTCCTGCACCTGGGCGGCGTAACGTGCGGCCTCCTCGGGCGTGCCCTTGAAGCCGGCCTCGGCGGCCGAGGCCAGGGCGTCGGGGTGGCGGCGGGCCATGGCCATGGCCCAGTCGGCGTCCGGGAAGGGGTAATCGGCGCCGAAGCCGCGGGTCAGCTGTGGCCAGGCCTGGCGCAGGGCGTCGCCGGGGTAGTCGAATGCCGCCTGGTCGAGAGGGAAGGGCGTCCAGGGTTGCTCGGCCGCGGCCGAAAGACTGAACAGCGTCAGCAAGGCAAGCAGATAACGGCGCATGGCGGTGACCTTTTTCTTGTTGTAGTGCGCCGATCATAGGCTGCAGCTACTCCCGGCCAACCCATCCAAGGGTGTGCGGCGCTGCCCGGGTGTTACCTCGGGGCATGGGCGATCAGGCGAGGCTGTCCTTGTGCTGGTACTGGCGGCGGTACTGGTTGGGCGACAGCTCGGTGTGTTGGCGAAACAGCCGGGCAAAAAAACTGGCGTCGTCGTAGCCGACTTCGTAGCTGATGGTCTTGATGCTCTTGCGCGTGGCGCTGAGCAGGCCCTTGGCCGTGTCGACCCGCAGGCGTTGCAGGTAGTGCAGGGGCTTGTCGCCGGTGGCGGCGAGAAAGCGTCGCATAAAGTTGCGGATGCTCATGCCGTGGGCGCGGGCGACGTCTTCGAAGCGGAATTTCTCGGCGAAGTGCTCCTCGAGCCAGTGCTGGATCTGCAGGATCGTCAGGTCCTGGTGCAGTTTCTGCCCGCCAAAGCCGATGCGTCCCGGCGTATAACTGCGCTGCACCTCGTACAGGATATCGCGGGCCACGGCCTGGGCCACGTTGGCGCCGCAGAAGCGTTCGATCAGGTAGAGGTACAGGTCGCAGGCCGAGGTCACGCCGCCGGCGCAATACAGGTTGTCGGCGTCCGACAGGTGTTTGTCCGGGTTGAGCAGGACCTTGGGGAAGCGTTCGGCGAACTCGCGGAAAAAGCGCCAGTAGGTGGTCGCTTCCTTGCCGTCGAGCAGGCCGGCCTGGGCCATCCAGAACACCCCGGTGGCTTCGCCGCAGACCACGCTGCCATTGGCGTGGCAGTCGCGTAGCCAGGGCAGGACCTGGGGGTGATGGGCGCACAGGGCGTCGAAGTCGTCCCAGAAGGCGGGCAGGATGATCACATCGGCCGCGCTCAGGCCGCCGTCCACTGGGATGGTGACGTCACTGAAGCTGCGCACCGAGTGGCCATCGGGACTGACCAGGAGGATCTCCAGGGCCGGTGTCAGCCCCAATCCCAGCTGTTTGCCGTAGCGCAGGCTGGCCATATGGAAAAAATCCTTGGCCTGCATCAAGGTGGAGGCGAAGACGCCCTCGGTGGCCAGGATGCAGATGCGTTTTAGCGGGATGACGGGTGCAGGGGGCATATATTGTTGTTCTTATAGGGGGAAGCGGCCAATAGGTGGCTGGATCGTCTTATTTTTTGGCGCATGTGTCCAGTGCATCCGCGCCCGCGACTGACTACAGTCGAGCCCACGCTTCCCCCTGCCTCCTCTTGTCCGCCAGGTGCACCCATGATTCCCAGAACGATTTTCAGCTCCGAACACGAGCTTTTTCGCGACAGCGTACGTAAATTCCTCGAGCGTGAGGCCGTGCCTTTCCATGCGCAGTGGGAAAAGGACGGCCATATTGATCGCCGCTTGTGGAACAAGGCGGGCGAGGCCGGCCTGCTTTGCTCGCATATTCCCGAAGCCTACGGTGGCATGGGCGCCGATTTCCTCTTCAGCACCGTGGTGATCGAAGAGATCGGCCGCCTGGGGCTGACCGGCATCGGTTTTTCCCTGCACTCGGACATAGTGGCGCCCTACCTGCTGCATTACGGCAGCGAGGCCCTGAAGCTCAAGTACTTGCCGCGCATGGTATCCGGCGAAATGGTCACGGCCATCGCCATGACCGAGCCGGGTGCTGGTTCGGACTTGCAGGGGGTCAAGACCACGGCCGTGCTGGACGGCGATCACTATCTGATCAACGGCTCCAAGACCTTTATCACCAACGGCTTTCTCGCCGATCTGGTGGTGGTCGTGGCCAAGACCGATCCCCAGGCCGGCGCCAAGGGCACCAGCCTGTTTCTGGTCGAGGCCGGCACCCCGGGCTTCGCCAAGGGCAAGCGCCTGGAGAAGGTCGGCATGAAGGCGCAGGACACCTCCGAGCTGTTTTTCCAGGACGTGCGCGTGCCCAAGGAAAACCTGCTGGGCCAAGCCGGTATGGGCTTCGCCTACCTGATGCAGGAGCTGCCCCAGGAGCGGCTGACCGTGGGTATTGGCGCCCTGGCCTCGGCCGAGGCGGCGCTGCGCTGGACCCTGGACTATACCCGTGAGCGCAAGGCCTTCGGCAAGGCCGTCGGCGACTTTCAGAACACCCGTTTCAAGCTGGCGGAAATCGCCACCGAGGTGCAGATCGGTCGGGTTTTTGTCGACCGCTGCCTGGAGCTGCACCTGCAGGGCAAGCTGGACGTGCCCACCGCGGCGATGCTCAAGTACTGGGGCACCGACCTGCAGTGCAAGGTGCTCGACGAATGCGTGCAGCTGCACGGCGGCTACGGCTATATGTGGGAATACCCGGTGGCGCGTGCCTGGGCCGATGCGCGGGTGCAGCGCATCTACGCCGGCACCAACGAGATCATGAAGGAAATCATTGCCCGTTCGCTCTGACGTCGGGTGGCCTCGCCACGTTTTTCAGCCTCCACGGCGTACTGCCTGCGGCGAGTACGCCCTACGGGTTAGAAGCGGGTACCGAGAACCGTAGGGCGGCCTCGTCGCGCTTCATCGGTCATGCCTCGCCGCTCTCCTCAACCGAACCCCAAGAACGGACCAGGGTCCTATCGGGCATCAGGGCTTGGGAGTGAGCATGGAGACTTACCAGGGGTGGAGCGGCGACGCGCGCCAGGCGCGCGAGTTGCAGCGCCAATTGGCGCAGCGGGTTCGCCTGCAGGACGATTTCGCGGTGGTGCGAACCATTGCCGGCCTGGACGTCGGGTTCGAGCAGGGTGGCGCGGTGACCCTGGCCGCGGCCGTGTTGTTGCGCGCCGATACCCTGCAAGTGCTAGGTCAGAGCCTGGCCCGGGTGCCGACCTGCATGTCCTATGTGCCGGGCCTGCTGTCCTTTCGCGAGTTGCCGGCGTTGCTGGAGGCCCTGAAGGGATTGCCCCAAGTGCCGGACCTGATTCTCTGTGACGGCCAGGGCATCGCCCATCCGCGGCGACTGGGCATTGCGGCGCACCTGGGGGTAGTCACCAACCTGCCGAGCATTGGCGTCGCCAAAAGTATCCTGTTGGGCGAGCACGCCGAGCTCGCCCCGCAGCGGGGGGCTCACGTGCCGTTGCTGCACGGGGCCGAGCAGATTGGCTGGGTGCTGCGCAGCAAGGACCGGGTGCGACCCTTGATCGTCTCGCCGGGGCATCGAGTCAGCATGGCCAGCGCAATGGCGTGGGTGTTGGCCTGTGGCCGGGGTTATCGCTTGCCCGAACCGACTCGCCTGGCGGATCGGCTCGCCTCCCGCCGCGGCGCCTTGCCCGCAGCGTCCGCGAGCGCCGTTGGCGGCGCGGATCTTTTTTCCTGATACGGCTGGCTCGCACCCCGTTGCCCGACGGCAGCGTGGCGCGGACTGGTGCCGCCCTAGGGCGCTGGATTCGGCTGCGCCTGATGGATCGCCTCGATGCCTGCCAGTACCTCGTCGCTCAGCTGCAGGCTGGCGCTGCCCAGGTTGCTGTCGAGCTGCTCCAGGGTGGTGGCGCCGATGATATTGCTGGTGACGAAGGGGCGGCTGGTGACAAAGGCCAGCGCCATCTGCGCCGGGTCCAGGCCGTGTTCACGGGCCAGGGCGACATAGGCCGCGCAGGCGCGCTCCGATTGCGGATTGGTGTAGCGGGTGAAGCGGCTGTACAGGCTGATTCGTCCACCAGCCGGACGCGCGCCATTTTCGTATTTGCCCGACAGCATGCCGAAGGCCAGGGGTGAATAGGCCAGCAGGCCGCAATCCTCGCGGTGGGCGATTTCGGCCAGGCCTACTTCAAAGGTGCGGTTGAGCAGGTTATAGGGGTTCTGGATCGAGACCATGCGCGGCAAGCCCAGGCGCTCGGCCAGCTGCAGGTAACTCATCAGGCCCCAGGGGGTCTCGTTGGACAGGCCAACCTGGCGGATCTTGCCGGCCTTGACCTGCTCGCCCAGCACGTCCAGGGTTTCCTGCAAGGCGGTAAACCCCTGCTCCTGGTGCTGATAGCCCAATTTGCCGAAGAAATTGGTGCTGCGTTCCGGCCAGTGCAGCTGGTAAAGGTCGATCCAGTCGGTCTGCAGGCGCTGCAGGCTGGCGTCCAGCGCGGCGGCTATATGGGCGCGGTCGTGCTTGAGCTGGCCGTCGCGGATGTAGCCGATACCGTTGCCGGGCCCGGCGATCTTGCTGGCCAGAACCCAGTCCTGGCGGTTGCCGCGGGCCTTGAAGTAATTTCCGAGGATCTGTTCGGTGCGGCTGTAGGTCTCCGGCCGTGGCGGGACCGGGTACATCTCCGCGGTGTCGACGAAGTTGATCCCCGCGCCACGGGCGCGGTCGAGCTGGGCGAAGGCCTGGGCCTCGTCGTTTTGTTCACCCCAGGTCATGCTGCCCAGGCACAGGCTGCTGACGTGTAGACCGCTTCGACCAAGCTGGCGCAGTTCCATTATTCTCTCCATTTGAAAAAGGACATCAAAGCAGGTTGAAATTTTTCGCGCAATCGGCATAATTCCGCAGCTGTTTTCGGTGGGGGATGCCTAGCCCACCGTACTGGCCGAACGGACGTGATGACCCGAGCCCCCGATAGCGTCCGTCTGCGGCTGTCTTTGACTTGTCAAAGCGCGCACCATTCAGTAAGATCCGCCGTCTCATTTCAGGGCGGCCCCTGAGGCTATTTAAAGAATGAAAACTTTTACTGCTAAACCGGAAACTGTTAAGCGCGACTGGTTCGTCGTCGACGCTGCAGGTCAGACTCTGGGTCGTCTGGCCACAGAAATCGCTACTCGTCTGCGTGGCAAGCACAAGCCCGAGTACACCCCGCACGTGGATACCGGCGATTACATCGTCGTGATCAATGCCGAGCTGGTGCGTGTAACCGGTGCCAAGACCACCGACAAAATGTACTACTCTCACTCCGGTTTCCCGGGTGGCATCAAGTCGATCAACTTCGAAAAGTTGATCGCCAAGGCGCCAGAGCGTGTGCTCGAGACCGCGGTCAAAGGCATGCTGCCGAAGAATCCGCTGGGTCGCGACATGTACCGTAAGCTGAAAGTGTATGCGGGCGCTGCTCACCCCCATGCTGCTCAGCAGCCCCAAGAACTGAAGTTTTAACGGAATAGTTCATTATGTCGGCGACTCAAAATTACGGCACTGGCCGTCGCAAGACTGCAACCGCGCGCGTTTTCCTGCGTGCCGGTACTGGCAAGATTTCCATCAACAACCGCACGCTGGACACCTTCTTCGGTCGTGAAACCGCCCGTATGGTGGTTCGCCAGCCGCTGGAACTGACCCAGCTGGGCGAGAAGTTCGACATCTACGTCACCGTGATCGGTGGTGGTGTCAGCGGTCAAGCCGGTGCGATCCGCCACGGTATCACCCGTGCGCTGATGGACTACGACGAATCGCTGCGCCCTGCACTGCGCAAGGCTGGCTTCGTAACCCGTGACGCACGTGAAGTTGAACGTAAGAAAGTGGGTCTGCGTAAAGCGCGTAAGCGTCCTCAGTACTCCAAGCGTTAATTCGCTGCTGCGTTCAAAGACGCCCAGTTCCATTCGGAGCTGGGCGTTTTTTTTGCCTGTGTCACAGACCTTGCGACAACTTGCCGCACCCGCGGGTGGCCCGTGCGCCAAGGCTTTCAGCCGTGCGATGGCCGGTAATTACCTTGTCAGTAAAGGGGCTTTTCTTTAACATTCGGCAAACTTTTTGAACGGCCCGATTTTTACTTAGTAGAGGCCTGAACAAACAGGCCACAAAGCTGATGGGAGACGACTGAATGAGCAATGACGGCGTGAATGCAGGCCGGCGTCGCTTCCTGGTAGCCGCCACCTCCGTGGTGGGTGCTGCAGGAGCGGTGGGTGCTGCGGTCCCGTTCGTGGGGTCATGGTTCCCAAGCGCCAAGGCCAAGGCCGCAGGTGCACCGGTGAAGGTGAGTGTCGGCAAGATCGAGCCGGGTCAGCAGATGGTCGCTGAGTGGCGCGGACAGCCGGTATTTATCCTGCGCCGTACCGATGAAATTCTCGGTAACCTGGGCAAGATCGAGGCCGAGATGGCCGATCCGGAATCCAAGGCCTCCACGCAGCCCGCCTATGTGGACCCCAAGACGCGTTCGATCCGGCCGGACCTGCTGGTGCTGGTCGGCTTGTGCACGCACCTGGGGTGTTCGCCGTCCTTCCGTCCGGAAGTGGCGCCTGCGGACCTGGGCGACAAATGGGTAGGGGGCTATTTCTGCCCCTGTCATGGCTCGCGTTACGATCTGGCCGGCCGCGTCTACAAGTCGCAGCCCGCGCCCATGAACCTGCCGGTGCCGCCTTACTCGTACGAGTCGGATGATGTCATCGTCGTCGGCGTGGACCAGGAGAAAGCCTGATGAGCAAATTCATGGAATGGGTCGATGCGCGTTTTCCCGCGACCAAGATGTGGGAAGACCATCTCTCCAAGTACTACGCCCCGAAGAACTTCAACTTCTTCTATTTCTTCGGTTCGCTGGCCCTGTTGGTGCTGGTCAACCAGATCGTCACCGGTGTCTGGCTGACCATGAGCTACACGCCGTCGGCGGAAGAGGCCTTCGCCTCCGTCGAATACATCATGCGCGACGTCGAATACGGCTGGATCCTGCGCTACCTGCACTCCACCGGTGCCTCGGCGTTTTTCGTGGTGGTCTACCTGCACATGTTCCGCGGGCTGCTCTACGGCTCGTACCAGAAGCCGCGTGAGCTGGTCTGGTTGTTTGGCATGCTGATCTACCTGGCGCTGATGGCCGAAGCCTTTATGGGCTACCTGCTGCCCTGGGGCCAGATGTCCTACTGGGGGGCCCAGGTGATCATCTCGCTGTTCGGCGCCATCCCGGTGATCGGCGGCGACCTGACCCAGTGGATCCGCGGTGACTACCTGATTTCCGGGATCACCCTGAACCGCTTTTTCGCCTTGCATGTGGTGGCCTTGCCCATCGTGATTCTCGGGCTGGTGGTGCTGCATATCCTGGCGCTGCACGAAGTGGGGTCGAACAACCCCGATGGCGTCGACATCAAGAAATTCAAGGACGAGAACGGCAAGCCGTTGGACGGCATCGCCTTCCATCCCTACTACACGGTGAAAGACATTGCCGGGGTAGTGGTGTTCCTGTTCATCTTCTGTGCGGTGGTGTTCTTCTTCCCGGAAATGGGCGGTTATTTCCTCGAGAAGCCCAACTTCGAAGTGGCGAACTCGTTCAAGACCCCTGAGCACATCGCCCCGGTCTGGTACTTCACCCCCTTCTACGCCATCCTGCGTGCGGTGCCGGACAAGCTGTTGGGCGTGATCGCCATGGGCGCGGCCATCGCGGTGCTGTTCGTGCTGCCCTGGCTGGACCGCAGTCCGGTCAAGTCGATGCGCTACAAGGGCTGGTTGAGCAAGATCTGGTTGCTGGTGTTCTGCGTGTCCTTTGTGATCCTCGGTGTGTTGGGTGTGCTCTCACCAACCCCTGAGCGAACGCTGTTGTCGCAGATCTGCACCTTCCTGTATTTCGCCTACTTCATTTTGATGCCGTTCTACACCCGGCTCGAAAAGACCAAACCGGTTCCGGAAAGGGTGACTGGCTGATGAAAAAGCAATTAGCTGCATTGATTCTCGCGGTGCTACCGGTGTTTGCCTTCGCCAACGCCGGCGGTTACCACCCGGAATCGGTCGAAATCGACCTGACTGATAAAGCGGCCCTGCAGGATGGCGCGCGGACCTTCGCCAACTACTGCATGGGTTGCCACAGCGCCAAGTTCCAGCGCTATGAGCGCGTCGCCACCGACCTGGATATCCCGGTCGAGCTGATGATGGACAACCTGGTCTTCACCGGCGCCAAGATCGGCGAGCATATGAAGATCGGCATGCGCCCTCAGGACGCCAAGACCTGGTTCGGCGCCGCGCCGCCGGACCTGACCCTGGTGGCCCGGGTGCGTGGCAACGATTGGCTCTACACCTACCTGCGGACCTTTTACGCCGACCCGGCACGGCCGTGGGGGGTGAACAACAAGATGTTCCCCAACGTCGGCATGCCCAACGTGCTGGAGTCCCTGCAGGGGCGCCAGGTGATTGGTTGCAAGCAGGTGCAGGTGGTCGAGGAGGGCAAGAAGCAATTCGACCCCCTGACCGGTACGCCGATCACCCACGAGGCCTGTGATCAGCTGACCATAGTGCCCAAGACCGGCAAGTTGAACGAAGCCGAATTCGATAAGAAGATCCAGAACCTGGTGACTTTCCTGGCATACTCGGCGAACCCGGTGCAGCTGGAAAGTCGTCGGATTGGCACCTATGTGCTGTTGTACCTGGCGTTCTTCTTCGTGTTTGCCTACCTGCTCAAGCGCGAGTACTGGAAGGACGTGCATTAAACCGTTCCAGTCCCGTTGTCGACGCGCGCGCCCCTTTGGGCGCGCGCGTTTTTCTGCTTCCAATAACTTTAACAAGCGAGGAGGACCGCCATGGGCGTGACCAACCGGTTGGCCTGTTACTCCGACCCCGCCGACCACTATTCCCACCGCGTGCGTATCGTGCTCGCCGAGAAAGGTGTCAGCGCCGAGATCATCAACGTCGAGCCGGGTCGCGTGCCGCCCAAGCTGACCGAGCTGAACCCCTATGGCAGCGTGCCGACCCTGGTCGACCGCGACCTGGCGTTGTACGAATCCACGGTGGTCATGGAGTACCTGGACGAGCGTTATCCGCACCCGCCGTTATTACCGGTTTACCCGGTGGCGCGTGCCAACAGCCGTCTGCTGATCCACCGTATCCAGCGCGACTGGTGTCGTCATGTGGACCTGATCCTGGATCCGCGCAGCAAGGAGCCGGCGCGTGTACAGGCGCGCAAGGAGCTGCGTGAGAGCCTGACCGGCGTCTCGCCGCTGTTCGTCGACAAGGCCTATTTCCTCAGTGACGAATTGAGTCTGGTGGACTGTTGCCTGTTGCCGATTCTCTGGCGTTTGCCATTATTGGGTATCGAATTGCCGAAGCCGGCCAAGCCGTTGCTCGATTACATGGAGCGTCAATTCGCCCGCGAAGCCTTTCAGCTCAGTCTGTCGGGCGCCGAACGCGACATGCGTTGAACACCCACCATTAAGGAGTTTTCGATGAAATCCAGTCGTCCTTATCTGGTTCGTGCCCTCTACGAATGGATTGTGGATAACGAGTGTACGCCGCACCTGCTGGTCAATGCCGAATACCCCCGCGTGCAAGTGCCTCAGGGCTTCGCCAGCGATGGCCAGATCGTCCTGAACGTGTCGCCCAGTGCGGTGCGCCACCTGCACATGGACAATGACGCGGTGAGCTTCGAGGGGCGTTTCGGTGGCGTGGCGCATTCCCTGTATGTGCCCGCCGCTGCGGTGCTGGCCATCTATGCCCGGGAGAACGGCCAGGGCATGGTCTTCGACCTGGAGGCGCCCGGCGCTGAAACGGACGGGACGACGCCGGACGATGATCCGTCCGGGAGCGAGCCGCCTCGTCCCAGCGGGCGTCCGAGCCTGAAGGTGGTCAAGTAGTCGCGGTTACCCGCATGAAAAAGGCGACCCTGGGGTCGCCTTTTTCATGGATGTGCCCTCAGTCGGTGTACTGGAACAGCTTGACGATCTTCTGTACGCCGGACACGCCCTGCACCAGATTCGCAGCGCGCAATCCTTCCTGGCGCGTCACCAGGCCCAGCAGATAGATCACGCCGTTCTCGGTCACCACCTTGACCTGCGAGCCGGGCACGCTGTTGTCGGCCAGCATCTGGGTCTTGATCTTGGTGGTGAGCAGGGCGTCGTTGCTGCGGGCCAGGGTGGAAGAAGGTTGGGTCACCTGCAGTTCGTTGTGCACCTTCTTCACGCCGGCCACCGTGCGCGCGGCCTTTTCCGCCAGTTCCTTGAGTTCGGCTCTGGGGGTCTGTCCGGCCAACAAGACCACGCCGTTGTAGCTGGTGACCACCACGTGGGAGGTGGTACTGCTGAGGTCGGCGTGGGCCTTGGTGATCTGTTCCTGGACCTTGGGTGCGGTGAACTGGTCGTCGATCTTGTTGCCGACGCTGCGGTTGCCGCAGCCGCTCAGCAGCAGGCTCAAGGCCAGGGCGGCGAGGATTAGCGGGGAACGGGTCATTCTTCACTCCCAAACAATTGGCTGTCGATCAGGTCGCACAGGCAGTGGATCACCAGCAGGTGAACCTCTTGAATGCGCGCGGTGGTTTTCGAGGGCACACGAATCTCCACGTCTTCGGGCAACAGCAGCGAGGCCATGCCGCCGCCGTCGCGCCCGGTGAGGGCGATCACGGTCATTTCGCGATCATGGGCCGCCTGGATGGCCTGGATCACGTTGGCCGAATTGCCGCTGGTGGAGATCGCCAGCAGCACGTCACCCGGTTGCCCCAGGGCGCGAATCTGCTTGGAGAACACTTCGTTGTAGCTGTAGTCATTGGCGATCGAGGTCAGGGTCGACGTGTCGGTGGTCAGCGCGATGGCGGGCAGGCTGGGCCGCTCGCGCTCGAAGCGGTTGAGCATTTCCGAGGAAAAATGCTGGGCATCGCCGGCCGAGCCGCCGTTGCCGCAGGCGAGGATCTTGCCCTCGCTGAGCAGGGCATGGACCATCGCCTGGCTGGCTTGCTCGATATAGGCGGGCAGCACCTCCTGGGCCTGCTGCTTGGTCTCGATGCTGGCCTGGAAGAGCTGTCGGATACGGGATTGCATGTCCATCGGGGTATAGGCCTTCAGTGTGGCGCTCAGGTGTCGAACGCGTTCTGGATCCAGTTCAGTTGGGGTCCGTGATGAGGGTCGGGGCTGACGGCGATCACGTCGAAACGGCAGGGGTGGGCCGACCAGCGGGTCTGTCGCAGCAAGAACTGTTGAGCGGCAGCGGTCAGTTTCGTCCGCTTGCGCGCGTCGACGCTTTCCAGTGCGCCGCCCCAGGCGGCGTGTTGTCGGTAACGGACCTCGACGAATACTACTGTATCGCCGTCCAGCATGACCAGATCGAGCTCGCCCTGGCGACAGTGCCAGTTCTGCGCCAGCAAGCGCAGACCCTGCCGCTCGAGGTGCGCGCGGGCCAGGTCTTCGGCCTCGCGGCCGCTGTCCTGGGCGCGGGTCATGGAATCGTGCTCAGTTCGGGCTGTCGGGAAGGCGCAGGACCTGGCCGTCGCGAAATTCGGCCCAGGGCAGCTGGCGTTCGATGCGCTGGGTTGGATTCAGGCTGAGCGAGCCGGAGTGCCCTTCGATACGGCTTTCGGGCAGCGCCTTGAGTTGGGTCAGACGCGGAGCCAACTGGTAGGCATCCACCCCCATGGCGTAGAGCCGGCCCAGGCTGCCGCCGGCTTGCGGCCATTGGCTGACCACCTGCTGACGCAGGGCGTCGTTGCCGTCGAGCAGCCAGGGTGTTTCGCAAAAACGGATGCCGTTGAGGTCCAGGTACTGGGTCGGGTTACCGGCGGCGGTGAACAGGTGCGACGTGGCGTACACCGGGACGTCGCCGGCGTACTGGAAGGCCAGGGTCGGCTTGATCTGCTGGGCCTGCTGTGGCGTGGCCGCGAGGAAGATGAAGTCGATGTCCTGGCGGCGTGACGGCTGCGCGGCGACTGCGGTGCCGAGGGTGCTTTGCAGGCGCTGGCCGCGGGATTCGCTCTCGCGCAGCTGGAACAGGTCGGCGATCTGCTGGGCCAGTTGCACGGGCTGGTCGATGTGTTCGGCGGCGATAAAGGTACCGCCCGCCGCCTGCCAGCTTTGCCGGAAGGCGTCCAGGACACGGTCACCCCATTCGCCCTGCGGAACCAGGGCGACGGCTCGGCGCATGCCATCGGCCCAGGCGCGGCGTGCCACTTCGCGCGCCTCGTCCTCGGCGGCCAGGCCGAATTGGAACAGCTGCGCCGGGCCTTCCTGGCCGGCTTCGCTGTAATTCAGGGCAAGGGTGGTAATAGGCAACTGCTCACGATCGCTAAGCTGCTTGACCAGCGGCTTTTCCAGCGGGCCGACCACCAGTTGGATGCCGTCGGCCTGGGCCTGGCGGTAGAAGTCATCCAGTGATCCAATACGGGCACTGTCGTAGAAAGTGATGGCGGGTGGGTTTTGGCCCGCCTGCTGGGCCTGGAAGTGGGCGGCCATAAAGCCGTCGCGCAACGCGCGGGCCACCGAGGTCAGCGGGCCGTCCTGTGGCAGCAACAGGGCGATCTTGCTCAGCGGCTGGCTGGCCAGGGCCTTGAGCTTGCTCAGGGCGTCGGGCAGCTGCAGGGCTGCCGGGTGCTGTGGGTGTTGCTGGACCCAGCTGTCGATGGCTGCTTGCTGCTGTTCCAGGGTGCCGGCCGTTTTGGTCGCCCGCGCCAATTCAAGCCAACCCGCCAGGTCAGCGTCGCCACTGGCTTGCAACTGCTCCAAGGGCAGGTTGGCAATCAGTGCCCAGATGCCTTCATGGTTGCTGCGCTCGGCCTCGCCGTCCAGCAAGGGGGCGATAAAGACCCGCTCGCGGGCGGCTGCCAGTGCCTGGCCGTCTGCCTGCAGGGCCTGGGCGCGCACCAATTGAGTACGGATCTGCTGCTCCACCGGCAGCTCCGCCAGACGCTCCAGGCTCGGCAGGCTGAGGGCCTTGAGCGCCGCCTTGGGGTTGTTGCGGGTCATGGCCAGCTCCGCCGCCAAGGTGCTGCCGAAGATTTGCTGGGCGGGTGCAAGGCCGCCCAGGGAGACTTGTTCGAGGATGCGTGTGGCTTGTCCCAGGTCTTTGCGCTGGTAGGCCAGGTCGGCGGCTGCCAGGCGTAGCGAAGCGGCTTCTTGCGGGTCGCTGGTCTCAGCTTGCTGTAACAGCTGCTCCAAGCTGGCTTGTGGGGTGCGTGGCAGTTCACCCAGGGTGGATGATGGCGAACTGGCGCAGGCCGCCAGGAGACCGGCGAGACAGAGGGCGGAGAGCGGGCGCAGGCAGGCGATCATGTAAGCGTTCCCTGTGACTGGAGCAAATGAGGGCGGATTGTACCCAAGCCCCGTCGGGGGTGCGATGTCGGTGGCGAGAAACGGGCTACAATGCGCGCTTTGAGCGCTAGCGAGGGTGTTGCAGTGACAGTTCCAGGGGTTCCGAGTGCCGTTGCCGGCACGCTTTTTGTGGTGGCTACGCCGATCGGCAACCTGGACGACATCAGCGCGCGGGCCTTGTCGGTGCTGCGTGAGGTGGCCCTGATCGCCGCGGAAGACACCCGTCACTCGGCGCGTCTGATGCAGCATTTCGGCATTGGCACGCCGCTCGTCGCTTGCCATGAGCACAACGAGCGCGACCAGGGCAGTCGGTTTCTGGCGCGCCTGCTGGCGGGCGATGACGTGGCACTGATTTCCGATGCGGGAACCCCACTGATTTCTGACCCGGGATACCATCTGGTGCGCCAGGCGCGGGCCGCTGGCATTGCAGTGGTGCCAGTGCCCGGCGCCTGCGCGCTGATCGCCGCCTTGTCGGCTGCCGGCCTGCCCTCCGATCGTTTTGTCTTCGAAGGCTTTCTGCCGGCCAAGGCGGCGGGGCGCCGTGCTCGTCTCGAGCTGGTCAAGGAAGAGCCGCGGACCCTGATTTTCTACGAGGCCCCGCACCGAATCCTCGAATGCCTGCAGGACCTGGAGTTGGTGTTCGGCGGCGAGCGGCCGGCCTTGCTGGCACGGGAGCTGACCAAGACCTTCGAGACCCTCAAGGGGCTGCCGCTGGCCGAGCTGCGTGCGTTCGTCGAGGGTGACAGCAACCAGCAGCGAGGCGAGTGCGTGGTGCTGGTCAGCGGTTGGCAGGCACCCGAGGGCGAGGACGCGGTCAGCGCAGAGGCGCTACGGGTGCTGGATTTACTGCTGCAGGAAATGCCCCTCAAGCGCGCGGCGGCCTTGGCGGCGGAGATCACCGGGGTGCGCAAGAACCTGTTGTACCAGGCCGCGCTGGCACGGCAGCAATGAGTCAGCGGTAAGCGACAAGCTATAAGCTGCAAGTGAGAAGAGGGCATGACCGGTTTGGTCGCCTGTCGCAGCTCCTATTAAAGCTTGCGGGTACTGGCTTGGGTCGTTAATCTTGGTGGTGGAGAGTCGATTGGACAGTCGCTGTTTCATTTCGTTCGCGAAATGGAAGGGAGGAAAGTCCGGGCTCCATAGGGCGGAGTGCCAGGTAACGCCTGGGAGGCGTGAGCCTACGGAAAGTGCCACAGAAAATAACCGCCTAAGCGCTTCGGCGCCGGTAAGGGTGAAAAGGTGCGGTAAGAGCGCACCGCACG
>NZ_JBEVDL010000061.1:0-42158 GCF_040514055.1 Pseudomonas sp. | reverse complement strand
TTTTCAATATCGCCGGGTATTAATTTTTTTTTTGTACCTACAAAAAACAACAAAAAAAAAAAAAAAAAAAAAAAAAAACGAAGAGCGCCTTTAAAGGCTCCGCCTGCATTTTCCATGTCCACTTCAAGTTCCGACCCAATACTTCAAACCGTCGGCGCACAGATGCACGAAAGGAGCGCCTAATCGGATACCTGCTCCCCGTACGCAGCGAAATTCAATTTTGACGGCCCGCACCAGAACAGCCGTGGCCAATCGACCAGATACAAGGCATAGCGCCTGGTAAAATTGTCAATATCCTCTGCAATCGCATCCACATCCGACGCCTGGGTTCGAGCGAGGTTAAGGGCGGTGATATGGCCCTGCTGGTTTATCTGTCCCCAGAGCAGCCAACCGGACGTGGTTTGCAGCGCAAAACCACCGACGATGGTCACTGCAGCATTATTAAATGCCACCCCGGAAAACCTCCTGGAAACCGCGAAACTTTCCTCGAGCACAGCAAGCCCTATCGTCGCCCGCGCCAGTGGCGATACTATTTTTTGCCTGAGGTGCATTGTCTTGAACGCAGACCCTACCCGCTGTTCCTCGCAAACGCTGTGGACACCGGCAAGCTCTTCATGAATAAGCGATTCGTTCACCTGCTCCAGGAACTCGCACTGCCTCCAGTCATCTTCGTGCAGCACCGCTACGCCTTCCAAACTGTCGGCATGCTCGACAGTGGCTATCTCGTTATTGAGCGTGGGCAAGCTGTACAGCAGCTCCTGCGGATCCATTTGGGTAACCGTCCGCCTGGCCAAATACAGACTCAATTTGCCACTTAGTTTAAATTGTCTTTTTTCAAACGGATCCGCACCCAGGACCAACCAGTCCTCATTATTCAGGTGCAGAACCGTATCGACTGCAAAGGTATCAGGCAGCCGCTCAACAGGCACAGTGGACACTGCAAAGGGGGCATCACCCTGCTCCTCAAAAAACCTGACCTCTACCACCCCATTGTCCTTGCCGAATCCGAACATAGAAACTCCATTCGCCACTCAACCTGCTCGCTTTGGCCAGGCACCCTTTGTACCGCTAGCCATACCGCCACGCAAACGACTGTACAAGAAGGTGAGCGTGCTGGCGCAGTGATTCTTACCCCAGCCCGTACGGGCGAAGGCGCTGCGCAGGTACACACAGAAGCCCGTGCGCGCCAAGCCCTAGTGCGGGGGAACGAGCTCACGTCCTTGGCGTCAGGCGTCGTCAGGAAGTAGAGGCAGGGGGGCGTGAATTTCAGGCACAAAAAAAGCGACCCTAAGGTCGCTTTTTTTGTAGCTTCCGACCTTCGAGCGGTCTGATGGAAGCGAATATGGCGCAGCGGACGGGACTCGAACCCGCGACCCCCGGCGTGACAGGCCGGTATTCTAACCGACTGAACTACCGCTGCGCGTCGGTGGACTTTCGTCCGGTATTGCATTCACAAGAGTGGTGGGTGATGACGGGATCGAACCGCCGACCCTCTGCTTGTAAGGCAGATGCTCTCCCAGCTGAGCTAATCACCCGACTGCTTGTGAGGCGCGCAATTTACCCGCCACCCACCGCTAAGTCAATACACCACAAGGATTTTTTTCAAAATAACGGTCACAGTGGGTCCCTCCTGGAGCCGCCGCATCACTGCGCCGCGGTCTTCAGCGTTACCCGGGCGTCGACCAGCCCTTCTCCGGCGCGGTCCAGGTTGACCTCACCGAGGATGACCCCCTGGGCCTCCAGCTCGGTAAAACAGCGCAGCAGCGCCTCGAACGGCGCCTTGGCCAGGCTGACCAGCAGGCCATCACCGTCGCTGTCGAAACGCTCGACCACCAGGCCGTGCTGCTGGGCATTTTGCGTGACCAGGCCTTGCAGTTGTTCGGGTGCCAGGTTGACCGCTGGCCGGGCCACCTGCTGACGCACCTGGTCGGCGTTCTGCAACAGGTAGGCGTTGAGCTCACGCTGCTCCTGGTAGTAGGTGCGGGCACTTTTCAGCTCGCGGCTGACCGGCTGCCAGACCACCAGGTACAGCAACGCCAACAGCACAAAAGCTGCCATCACCACCAACAGGACCCGCTCACGGGGCGCCAGTTGCTGCCAGCGGCTCCAGAGCGGCGAAGCGCCGGCCCGGGAAGCCAGTTGCTGCTTGAAATTCATCAGGGCCTGCATGGTTATCCTCCTATCACGACACGGGCGGTGACACCGTTTTCTTCACGGTTGGCCGAGCCCAGCTGGACCGCCATACCCGCGTCGCTCAACCGTTGACGCAGCTGTTCCAGCGCAGCGAAGTCCGCCGCCCGCACCTGCAGTGCCAGGTCACCGCGGGTCTGGCTGTAGTCCAGCTGCTCCACCGACAGGCCGGGCTCGCCGCCCAGCACGCTGGACGTCTGGTTCAACAAGGGCAGGAACCCCCCGACCCCACCGCCGTTGCCCTGGGCCAGGTGCTCGGCGAACTGGGCGCGCAGATTGACGATGCGGGTGTCCTGGGGGAACAGCTCCTGGTACAGCGCACGACTGGCGGCGGCGTAGGCATCGGCCTGACGCTCCAGGTACCAGCTCTGCCCCAGGTTGAAGCCCAATTGCAACAGCGCCCACAACCCGGCCACCGCCAACAGCGGTTTCCAGGGGCCGGCGCCACTGCTGGGAGCCTTGACCGCGAAATCGCCCTGGGCCAGGTTCACCGCCTTGGCCCGTCCCTGCGCCAGCCAACGGTAGGGGTCTTCCAGGCACTGGTAGTCGTCGATGCCGGTCGGCGCCTGCGGCGCCTGGCCATGCACCTGCAGCGCCCCGGGGAAATGCCCCAGCACGCTGGGCCAGGCGTCCGCCGCGAAGGCCAGCCGCGCCTCGTCGGCGCCGCCGAGCAACGCGCGGTCCTCGAGCAGCAACAGCTGGCTGTGCTCGCGAGGCAACAGGTCGGCATCCAGGTAGATAGTCAGGACCGTCAGGCCGGCCGCTTGCAACTGCTTGAGCCAAGCCGACAGAAGGCTGCGGCGCAGGGCGATGACCCGATAACGGCCATCGGCCATGCGTTCGCCCAGGGCCAGGTGAGTCTGCTCGACATCCTCGGCCAGCAATTCCTCGACCGCGAAGGGCAGCGCCTGGCGCAGCCAGCGTTCCTTCTGGGTCGGCAGGCTGACGGCAAAGGCGCTGCAGGCCTCGGCGGGCACCACCAGGGACAAAGGCCGGTCCTGACTGGCCTCGACACAGTCCTCCAGGGCCAACCACGCCCCGTCGCCCTCGCTGGGCAGCCAATAGAAGCGCGTGCGCGCATCGAACTCGGCGCCACCCGTGGGTGGCAGAAACAGGCAATCCATCATGGTTATCCTTTATCGTCTCGAGCGGCCGCCGGTGTCAGACGCACCGACTGGCCCAGATTGCGCTGCAATACCCGCACCGAGGCCGCACGGCCATCGCGGCTGGCGGCCTGGCGTTGCAGGGTGCTGACCAGCACCTGGCGGCGGTCGCCGACCCGGACTTCGCTGATCACCTGAAAATACTGGCTGCTGACGCCCAGGCCCTCGTCCCCGCTGCCGCCGCCACTGCCATCCCCACCGCCCGGGGCGGTGCCCAGCCCATCATCGGGCGCCAGGCCGTCTCCGGTCGGCGTCGAGGGTGGGGTCGCGCCTCCGCCGGGGATTCTGCTTTTAAATTCCTGGACGGTGCGGTAGCCCGCTGGCGGCCGCCCCTGCACCAGGGCCTGGGCCCTGGCCGGATCGAGGCCGTCGACGTAGCTGGCCAGCACCATGGCGCTGGCGGTGTTGATATTCAACTTGGCATCGGCCGGCAGCACGGCGACATAGGGCAGCAGGCGCCGGTAGTCCTCGTCTTTCATGCCCAGCAGCAGGCGCAGCTCGGACACATCCTCCAGGCGCCGATTGCCGGCGCGGTACGGTGGATCGGCCAACAGGTATTCGTTGTCTTCGGCGCCGTTGTCGCCAGTACGTTCGGGCTGGGTGTCCAGCCAGTCGATCAGGCGGTCGGCATAGCCGTTGTTTTTGATTTCCAGAAAGGTCAGCAGACGTTCGAAACGTACCTTGGCCTTACCATTGGCCTTGGCACCACCCGGGTTGTCCGGATCGATCTGCGGCTGCCCAGCGGCGCGCGTCTTTACCAGGCTGTTAAGGTTAAAGCGCCCCGAGAGGTCCTCGATGCGCACGGTGATCGCCCCTTCGTCGATGGGGAAGGTCGGCAGGGGTTTGGCCCAGGCTTCCTGCAGGTGGTCGACCTGGGCACCCAGCCCGCCTGTGACGCCACCGCCCGCCTCGTCCGCCGAGCCCTCGCTGTCGCTGCCGCCGGCACTGGGCGTTTTCAGGTCGCGGGTCAGGATGCCCTGGGCCAGTGCTTCGCCGCCCAGGGCGTACTGATAGGCCTGGCGCGCCTGGGCCTGGTTGGACGAGGCGCGAATGGCCAGCTGCTGGCGAGCGATCAGCCCGGCGCAAACCACGGTGACGATTGCCACCACCAGCAATACGGTGATCAGGGCCACGCCCCGCTGCCGCCCGTTCACAGACCCTCCCGGGGCGGCTGTTCCGGCGGCGGGGTGTCAGTTTCGCCATCCGCGGGAGGCGGGGTTTCCCCGTCCTCGCCCCCCCCCGGCGTTGGCGCGGCCTCGGCGGGACCGTCCGGCAGGCGCAGCAGGCGCACGATCTTGCCATAGCGCTGGTGCTCCAGCGTCACTTCCACGGCCTGGGGCAACAATGGTTTCTGCTCGCCGCCGCTGCCGTCGCTGTTGCCTGGACTGTTGCCGCCCTCGGGCGGCCAGTCGTTGAGCCAGGTGTTCTCTTTATCCATATAGCGCACGGTCAATGCGCTGACCCCGGTCAGCACCTTCTGCACCCGCGGCTGGCTGTCGACCGCCTGGTCCAGCACCACCCAGTAGACCCGCTCCAGGGTTTCCCCGGACAAGCGCCAACGCACCCGCTGCAGCTGCGAACGGGTGATCCCGGTGGGGTTGCGCCAACCACTGCGGGTCAGCTCGAAGGCGGCACCGCCTTCCAGCGCCTCGCTTTCCCCGAGAAAGGCCTGGCGCGGCTCGGCATAACCGTCGCGGATCGGCCGCGCCACCACCTGCAGCAGGTCGCGCTCCAAGGTCCAGACCGCTCGCGCCACTTCCCGCAACACTTGCTCCTGGTTACGGGTGGCCTCGTCGGTGCGCAGCACGCTGTCGAGCATGCGGTAGGTGCCCAAGCCCAGCAGGGCGAAAATGGAGATGGCGATCAGCAACTCGAGCAAGGTAAAGCCGCGACTGGCCCGGGCCTGCGCAACCAGGGGCGCCATGCGCAGGGTCCTCATTCGCGCACCATCAGAAAGCCGGTGAGGCTCAGCACCGCGCGCTCGCGCACCGGCGCGCTGTCGCCGCGCGTGGGCCGCAGCGCCACCCACAGGGTGACGCGACGCAAGGCGGGGTCACTGGTGGCCTCGACCTGGCTTTCGGTTTCCCAGCGCCGCCCGGCGAACTCCAGTTCCTGGGTGTCACGCCCTTCGCTGGCCGTCGGCCGCGCCAGCTGCAATTCGGTGATGCGGTTGTCGGCCATCCAGCCGGCCAGGGTTTTTTCTTCCAGGCGCGCCGCGTTGCTCAGGCTGCGCGCGGCGGCGGTCAGCACCACCGCGGCGACGGTGGCGAAGATGCCCAGTGCCACCAGCACTTCCAGCAGGGTAAAACCGCGCGCGGCGGCCCGCCGTTTCATCGCTGGTCCTTGGGCACTTCGGCCTTGGGCAACTGGAAGCCATCGCTGGCCAGTTCGAAGGCACTGCCCTTGGGCAGCCGCTCGCTCAGGCGCAGGCGAAAGGGCGACAGCTCGCCACTGGAGAGGATCAGCAACTGCGGCTCCAAAAGGGTCTTCTGTTGTTTCTTTTCGTCGGACGCGGCCGTGTTCAGACCGGGCTCGTCATCGTTCTTTTTCACCGGCACGGCCAGCTTCAGCGGTTGCCCGTCGAGTTCCAGTTCCAGGCGCGCCCAGGCCGGCACCTTGTGCTCGGGCTGGTCGTTGAACGGTGCCCAGCTGTTGTTCAGCTCGTCGTAGCTGAGCACCCGGTAGCCCTCGGCACGGATCAACAAGCCGTACTCGCGGTTTTCCAGCACCGCTTCGTCGGTCAGCAGGCCGATCACGGCGGCCAGCTGCTGGGCTTCTTCCCGCAGCTCGCGGGAGGTGCTGGCACTGCCGGTGGAAAACACGGCCAGACTGATCAGGCAGCCGAGGATCACCATGACCACCAGCAGCTCGATCAAGGTGAAACCGCGCATCCGTTGCATGGAGGCTTACTGGTCCCAGTTGCCGATATCGGCATCCAGGTCGGCCCCGCCTTCCTTGCCATCGGCACCGAAGGAGTACAGGTCGAACGGTCCCTTGCTGCCCGGCGAAAGGAATTGATAGGCATTGCCCCAGGGATCCAGCGGCAGCTTTTTCAAGTAGCCGTCGCGGTTCCAGTTCTTCGGCTGCGGGTTGCCACTGGGCTTCTGCACCAAGGCATCGAGGCCTTGCTGGGTGCTCGGGTAAGCGAAGTTGTCCAGCTTGTACATGTCCAGCGCCGCGCCCACCGCGCGGATATCGCCCTTGGCCACGGTCACCTTGGCCTGATCCGGCCGGCTCATCACCTGCGGCACGACCAGGGCCGCGAGAATGCCCAGGATCACCACCACCACCATGATTTCGATCAGCGTAAAACCTGCCTGACGTTGCTTCACTTGTTTACCCCACCAATTGGTTAAGAGACAGAATCGGCAGCAGGATGGCCAAGACTATGACCAGCACCACCGCCCCCATAAAGACCAGCATAAAGGGCTCGAACAACCCGACCAGCAGCGCCACCTGGGCACCCAGGTCGTTTTCCTGATTGCGTGCCGTGCGCGCCAGCATTTGATCCAGTTCACCGGATTTTTCTCCGCTGGCGATCATGTGCAGCATCATCGGCGGAAATTCCTGGGTGGCGTCCAGGGCACGGGTCAGGCTGCTACCCTCGCGCACCTTCTGCGACGCTTCGATGACCTTGTCGCGAATGCGCAGGTTGGCGATCACCGCCGCGGAAATGCCCAAGGCCTCCACCAACGGCACGCCGCTGCGGTTGAGGATCGCCAGGGTCGAAGCAAAGCGTGCGGTGTTGGTGGCCCGTGCCAGCCCGCCCACCAGCGGCACGCGCAGGACAAAACTGTGCCACAGGCGCAGGCGCTTTTCGTCGCGTAGCGCCAGGCGCAAGCCCATGACGCCGGCGATGCCACCCAGCACCATCAGCCAGCCCCAGTTCTTCACCACGTCGCTGGTGGCGATCAGGCCGCGGGTCAGGGCCGGCAGCTCCTGGCCGGTGTTGACGAACACCTTGACCACGTCCGGCACCACGTAGCCCAGCAGGAAACCGACGATGGTCAGGGAGGCGACCATCAGGATCACCGGGTACAGCAGGGCCAGCTGGATTTTCTGGCGCGATTGCTGACGCTGGTCGGTGTAGTCGGCCAGCTGGTCGAGCACCAGGCCCAGGTGCCCGGCATGCTCACCGGCCGCCACGGTGGCCCGGTACAGGTCGGGAAACGCCGAGGGATACTCCTTGAGCGCCGCGGCCAGGCTGTGGCCTTCCATGACCCGCGCCCGCACGGCCAATAGCATGGACTTGATCTTCTGCGAGGTGGATTGCGCGGCGGCGGCGCGCAGCGCCTCTTCGATCGGCAACGCCGCCTGCACCAGGGTCGCCAGTTGCCGGGTGACCAACGCCAGGTCGCGGGCGGACAAGCCCTGGCCGAAACTGAAGCCGCCGGCGCCTTTCTCCTCGCGAGCCTTGGCCTGTTTGACCTCCAGCGGCGACCAGTGCTTGTCACGTAGCAACTGGCGTGCCAGGCGGGCGCTGTCGGCCTCGATCAGGCCCTTGCGCTGATGCCCACCGGCATCCAGCGCGACGTATTCGAAGGCGGCCATGCTTATTCTTCCCGGGTCACGCGCAGCACTTCTTCCAGGGTGGTCGCCCCTTCCAGCACTTTGCGCATGCCGTCATCGCGGATGCTCGGCCCCAGCTGGCGCGCTTGGCGCGTCATCTCCTGCTCCGAAGCACGGTTATGGATCAGGGAGCGCAGCGCGTCGTTGAACACCACCAGTTCGTAGATACCGGTACGGCCGCGGTAGCCCAGGCTGCGGCACTCCTCGCAGCCGATGGCGTGGTAGAGGGTCGGCGGTGGGCTCTGCGGCGCGATGCCCAGCAGCGCGCACTCTGCCGCATCGGCCAGGTAGGGTTGTTTGCAGGCCGAGCACAGCACCCGCACCAGCCGCTGGGCCAGCACGCCGAGCAGCGAGGAGGACAGCAGAAACGGCTCGATGCCCATGTCCACCAGGCGGGTCACCGCGCCGATGGCGCTGTTGGTGTGCAGCGTCGACAGCACCAGGTGACCGGTGAGCGAGGCCTGCACGGCGATTTCCGCGGTTTCCTGGTCGCGGATCTCACCGACCATCACCACGTCCGGGTCCTGGCGCAGGATCGCGCGCAGGCCGCGGGCGAAGGTCATGTCGACCTTGGTGTTGACCTGGGTCTGGCCGATGCCTTCCAGGTGATACTCGATGGGATCTTCGACCGTAAGGATATTGCGCGTGCGGTCGTTCAGGGTCACCAGGCTGGCATACAGGGTGGTGGTCTTACCCGACCCGGTAGGCCCGGTGACCAGGATGATGCCGTGGGGCTTCTTGACCGTTTCCTGCATCAGACCGCGATCGCGGGCGCTCATGCCCAGGTGGGTCAAGGTCAGGCGGCCGGCCTGTTTGTCGAGCAAACGCAGCACCACCCGCTCGCCATTGGCCGACGGCAGGGTCGAGACCCGCACATCGACCTCACGGCCACCGACCCGCAGGGAGATACGCCCGTCCTGGGGAACCCGTTTTTCGGCGATATCCAGCTTGGCCATGACCTTGATCCGCGAAACCAGCAGGGCCGCCAGCTCGCGCTTGGGCTGCACCACCTCGCGCAGGATGCCGTCGATGCGAAAGCGGATCACCAGGCGCTTTTCGAAGGTCTCGACATGGATATCGGAGGCGTTTTCCTTGATCGCCTCGCCGAGGATGGCGTTGATCAGGCGGATGATCGGTGCGTCGTCCTCCTGCTCCAGCAAGTCTTCGGTTTCATGGATCTGGTCGGCCAGGCTGGCCAGGTCCATGTCGTTGCCCAGGCCCTCGACCATCAGCATGGCGGCAGACGAGTCGTGCTGATAGGTCAGGCTCAGCGCCTGCTCAAAGGCCTCGACGGCCAGCCAGCTGACGGGCAGCAGGCTACCGGAGAAACGCTGGGCTTCCTGCACCGCGGTCAACGACGCGCCTTCCCGCGCGCACAGCTGCAGCTGGCCGAGGTGCTCGCGCACCAGCACACCATGGCGTTTGGCAAAGGCAAAGGGCACGCGACGCAGCCCCGGAGGCTCGGCTAACACGACGTCCATTTCGTTCAGTTCGGCAGAAGACATGGGCTTGGATCCGCAACAGCGATAAAGAAAACACCGGTAAACATGGCACCAGGGCCGGGCCACATACTAACCGCGAACGCCGCAGGCGGGGCACCTCGGGTTCTCAAAACCTATTCATAATTTTTATCATCGACCTGCGCCGTACCGGCGGCGGCGATGACCCTTCAGTGGAACAGGATCCGCCGACCGGCACCCCTAACTAAGGCATAAAAAACTTGGTTTTATTCTGAAATGCAATGGATTGGCCCGGCACCGACAGCGCCGACCGGCGCTCGGAACGTCGTCGAACGCGCCGTCCCGAGCCCCTCCTCTCAGCGCTGTGGCGGACGCGCCAGGCTCAAGCCCGGGTCCTGGCGGCGCTGCTCGGCACTGGCATGCCTCAGCTCCTGGGTCTGGCTGGCACTGTGATGCCGCTGCAGCGGGCTACGCGGACGCGCCAGCCAGTCCGCGATCAACTGGTCGCGCCAGCCCGGGTACGCCCGACCATGGGCTGCCTGCAGGTCGTCCAGTGCGGCGCTGTAACCGGCCAGGTCGTTGCCGCGCAGGTGCCGGGCCAAGGCCAGCTCACGGGACGGATCACGCTCGTGCAGGTAGCGGTGCAGGCTGTAGGACCAGTGGTAGACCATGCTGCTGCCGCTGTCATAGGACAGCCGCACGATCGACAGCAGGCTGGGCCGCTGACCCTGCGGAACTGCACTGATATCGTCCAGCCCGCGCGGGAAGTCCGTGCCCCAGGCCAGGTACTCCGCCAGGCCTTCCGCCCACCAGGTGGTGCGATCGAGCGGGTAATGCGCGAAGGGCCCGTACTGGTTGAAGCGCCCGTCCAGGTAATGCACGTACTCATGGCGCAGGTTCCACACCTGCCAGGTCGGCGTTTCGCGCACATAGGCGAAAAAACGCGCCTGATTGCCCAAACGGCTGGGATCGCCTTCCATATAGATGCCGCCATTGTCGGTGCTGATGCCATAGAGCAGGCCGCCGAACTTGCGGTAGTGCTCGGGACTGGCAAAGATCACCAGCTCCAGGCGCTCGTTATGGTCGTCGGCCACCGGTTGCCAATCCGTCTGCAGGAGCCGGTGAAAATCCTGTTCCTGCTGGCCCAGGCTGCTGCAGATGGCCTCCAGGCGCGCCGCCGGCAAGCCAAAGCTGCGAATACCCAGGGTCGGTCCGCAGCTGTGGGTCTGCGGCAGCACGCTGCCGATCTCGAACTTATGGCAATAGCCATTGAACGGGCCGCTGCAGGCGCTCTCCGGGTCGGCACGGTAGGCGTATTCGACGTAGTACTGGCGGAAATTGCTTTTGAGCTCCAGGTCATCCAGGCGTCCCTGACCCAGGTGCGCGTCGATCACGCGCAACGCATTACGGTCGGCCTGGGCACGCCAGGCCCCGTCGCCCAAGGGGGCCAGCTTGCCGAGGGCCTCGATGGCGTTGAACACGATAAAGCCGTCCTTGTCGCGCCACAGTGCGTTACGCCCGCTGCCCAGTTGACCGATGGCATCGAGCAGGGCCGGCGTGGCGGCCACCGCCTGGCGCAGTTCGCCCTGGACATACCCCAAGCGATCGAACAGGTTCAGCGTCTCGAACACCGCATCGCCATAACTGGCAGCCTGGCTCAGTTGCTCGGCAGCATCCAGGCTTTGCACCAGCTGCAGCACCCGCGGCAAATGACGCACGATGCGTCCACCCACGTCCGGGGCTTGCAGCAAACCGCCCAGGGCGACTACGTAGCCTTCGATCACGGCCCCCGCGGCCGGCTGGTAGACCAGCAACTGCTCCATCAGGGCTACCCGGAAGAGGGCCTGTTCGGTCATCAGCTGTTGTACCGGACTGGTCCGGCCCAGGCCGTGGTAATAGTTGTAGGCCCGCAGGAAATACAACAACCGGTCCAGGTCCGGGTCCTGCAACGCCTGCTGGCGCGCCAGAAAATCGATGGCGGCCAGTACCGCTTCCAGGCGTCCTGCCTTGCGGTGGTCGAAATCCTCAACGAAAAACTCGCTCTCCAGCACTTCGGTGACCAGCGGCGAGAAATCCGCCTTGCTGCCCAGGTTGGGGTCCAGCGGCGGATCGGCAGGCGGCTCCATACCCAGGCCGTCGGCATGCAGGCTCAGTTGCACCCGGGCGATACTCGAATGGGCGCTGGCATCGCGCACCCGATAGGCGAAGCTGTCGCTCGCGTTTTCATTGCGGTACGCCCGGTAGCGGTACTGGCCGGTACCTGCATCCAGGTCCAGCCGGCCCAGGCGTGGCCAATCGATGATCGAATAGGTCAGCCGGTCGCCGTCGGCGTCCCGCCCCGCCAACTGGCCGACCTGCTCCACGCGGGCATCGATGGCCTGCTGCCCCCCCGCCGCCACGGGCGCGCGATTGCCCGCACTGCCGTCGGCGGGCAGCAAGCGCAGGCTCACCCGAGCGACCCCGGACCAGCCCTGGCCGTCGGTGGCACGGTATTCGAAAACGTCCTCGGCTGCCGTGGCGCCCGCCGTGGGCCGGTAGTCGAAACGGCCCGTGTTCCAGTTCAGGTCGATGCGCCCAAAGCGCGGCGCACGGGTGATGGCGAAAGTAATGTGATCGCTCTCGGCGTCACGGGCCCAGAGCCAACTGCTGTGCGGCTGGCCAGCGGCGATCTGCTCGCTGTGGCCGCGGACCTCGGGGGCCTGGTTGGCTTGGTTGGCTTGGTTGGCTTGGTTGGCTTGGGCCAGCGTTAGGCCACAAGGGGCCAGGGCAACGACCAGCGCGCAGGACAACCAGGGGCGTAGCGGGGAAAATGGAGACATGTGCGATACCTCGAATGTGGCGTCGCGCCGTACTCTAGTCGTGGTTTCTACTCAGCTTGCCCAGCAGCGGCATTTTTTAGCACTGATGTACCAGATTACTGCCGAACGGTCACGGGCCACCGCCGCTACCGGCTCGATCCGGCACTCGGCGTGCTCACCCGCCTCATCTGATGGCAAAAAGCCTTATTTATTCTTTGACTGCCTTAACACTTCCACTGCCCGGACAAGCACAGGCCAGATTCAGCGGGTATGCTGCGCACGCGTTGTACGCTGGTGCCACTGGGCCCGCGTGAGCTCGCCGCCCCCTTCATTGAATCTTTCGTACTGGAGCTCAGCCGTGCCAGCCACCGTTAGCCTGCACACGCAGCGTCTGCAGCAGCAAGCGGCCATCGCCCTGTTTTTTCTGGCGGTACTGGCCATGAGCTTGAGCCTGGCGTGGCAAGCGTCCCAAGCCATCGCCCTGGTCAACGCGGCGCCCCAGGAAGCGCCGGCGCCTCAGGCGCCCGTAGTACCAGTACCGACCAGCCCGTACCTGAGTTACCTGTTTGGCAATCCAGCCGCGGTGGCCCAGGGCCAGGTCACACCGGACACCGACCTGCAATTGAGCCTGCTGGCCAGTTTCGTCAACCCTCAAGCGGAGCAGTCCGCCGCCCTGATCGCGGCCTTGGGCAGCAAGGCCAGACGGGTCACGGTCGGCGCTGAAATCAGCCCCGGGGTGAGCCTGCAAGCCGTGCACAAGGACCATGTGCTGTTGCTGCGCGACGGCCACGAAGAACGCCTGCAATTCACTCGCGCGAGTCGACCGGCCACCTTCGTCAGCACGGCCGAAGCCAACCATACGCTGGCCGACGACGCGGCCGCGGCAGCACATTGGCAGTCCACGCCCTCCTCCTTTGCCTTGACGGGAGCCACCCAGACCGGGACGTCGGCCACCGACACACCGAGAACACCATGATGCAGTTGCCTTTCGCAATACCGACCCGCCTGTGCCTCGCGCTGCTGCTGGCCATCGCCAGCCTTCCCGTGGCGCCCCCTTACGTGCAGGCCGCCGCGCCGGTGGCCACGGCGCCGCAACAGGAAGAACGCTGGACCATCAATATGAAGGACGCCGATATCGGTGACTTTATCGAACAGGTGTCGAGCATCAGCGGCCAGACCTTTGTCGTCGACCCGCGGGTCAAGGGCCAGGTCAACGTGGTGTCGCAAGCGTCGCTGAGTCTGTCGGAGGTGTACCAGCTGTTCCTCTCCGTCATGGCCACCCATGGGTTTTCGGTGATCCCCCAGGGTGACCAGGCGCGTATCGTGCCCAACGCCGATGCCAAGTCCGAGGGCGCCACAGGTGGCCCGCGAACCGGACCCGATGCGCTGGAAACCCGCCTGATCCAGGTGCAGCACAACGCCGTTACCGAACTGATCCCGCTGATTCGACCTCTGGTACCGCAATACGGCCACCTGGCCGCCGTGGTCTCGGCCAATGCCCTGATCATCAGTGACCGCAGCGCCAATATCGAACGCATCGAAACCATCCTGCGCCAGCTGGACCAGGCCAGCCAGGACGATTACAGCGTTTACGACATGAAACATGCCTGGGTGCAGGACGCCGCGGAGGCGCTGAACCACACCCTTAGCCGCGGCCAGGCCCAGGGGGCCACCAGCAGCACCCAGGTGATTGCCGACAGCCGCACCAACCGGCTGATCCTGCTGGGGCCGGCCGACGCCCGCAATAAACTGATGAAACTGGCGCAATCGCTGGACATTCCTTCGTCGCGCTCGGCCAATACCCGGGTCATCCGCCTGCGCTACAACGACGCCAAAGCCCTGGCCGAAACCCTCAGCGAGGTCAGCGAGACGATCCAGGCCGCCGACGGTGAAAAGGCCGGCGGCAAACCCCGGCAACTGATGATCCGCGCCGACGAAAGCCTCAATGCCCTGGTATTGATGGCTGACCCGGAGACGGTCAACCTGCTGGAGGACATCATTCGCCAGCTCGACGTGCCCCGCGCGCAAGTACTGGTGGAAGCCGCCATCGTCGAGATCTCCGGCGATATCAACGATGCCCTCGGCGTGCAGTGGGCGGTCGACGCCACCGGCTCCAGCGGCGGCGTCGCCGGGGTCAACTTCGGCAATACCGGCCTGTCGGTCGGCACCCTGCTGACCGCCCTGCAGGACGAAAAGGTACCGACCAACCTGCCCAACGGCGCGATCATCGGCATCGGCAACGGCAATTTCGGCGCGCTGATCACCGCCCTGTCGAGCAACAGCAAGAACAACCTGCTGTCCACGCCCAGCTTGCTGACCCTGGACAATCAGAAAGCGGAAATCCTGGTGGGGCAAAACGTGCCCTTCCAGACTGGCTCCTACAGCACCGATGCCGCCGGGGCCAGCAACCCCTTCAACACCATCGAACGCAAGGACATCGGGGTCAGCCTGAAGGTCACGCCGCATATCAACGAAGGCGCCACCCTGCGCCTGGAAATCGAGCAGGAGATCTCTTCCCTGGCCCCGACCGCCGCCACCAGCGCGGCCTCCAAGGCGGTGGACCTGGTCACCAACAAACGCTCGATCAAAAGCACCATCCTCGCTGACAACGGCCAGGTCATAGTGCTCGGCGGCCTGATCCAGGACGACGTCAGCAGCAGCGACAGCAAGGTGCCGCTGCTGGGGGACATTCCGTTCCTGGGCCGGCTGTTCCGCTCCACCCAGGACACCAAGGTCAAACGCAACCTGATGGTGTTCCTGCGACCCACCGTGGTGCGCGATGCCAATGGCATGCACGCCCTCAGCCAGCGCAAGTTCAACGATATCCGCGTGCTCGGCCAACCCGATCCGGACCTGCCCAACAGCCTGCCCGAAACACCGGGTCAGCTGTTCGACTCACAGCAGGTACCGGTGGCGGGCATCGACTTGCGTGCCGCGCCCACCCAACTGGCCACTGCCACCCCGGAGCCGGCATTCGTCCCGGCACCCGCGGTGCCGGCGGCGCCCCCGGCCGTGCAGGTGCATGCCGCGCCGAGCAAGACCCTGATCGAAAAACCCAAGCCGGTGCCCGCCGAGCAACTGGGCAATGGCCAGGGCGGCGAGGATCCGGCCGTGGCGCCGCTCCTGCTGGCCTCTGCCCCGACGGTCGCCGCCCCTGCGGCGCCCGCTGTCCGCCACAGCATCCGCCTGGTCGATGGCAGCAGCGAAGCCTTTATGCAAGCGTTGATCAGTCGCAATCCGCAGCACTCCCTGCGCCTGCTACGCGGCGAAAAAGACGGCCAGCCCTGGTTCACCCTGGTGTTTGGCGACTTCGTCGACAAACAGGCGGCCCAGCAAGCCCTGACGCAGCTGCCGGCCGAATTGCCGCAACGCACCGCCAGCGTGATCCCCCAGTCGCGATAACCGCGGGCCTTGCCCTCACCCCAAACCCTCTCCCGGAGGGAGAGGGGGCAGTTTGCGTTGGGCCTGAGTCCCTGAGGATCCAGACCCTCACTGCTGGCTCCCTTTCCCAGACGAGGCGGCTTTGTCCCCTCTCCCTGGGGAGAGGGCCAAGGTGAGGGGGCTCTTCGCGATCGCCCTGCACCACCCTCACCCCAACCCTCTCCCAAAGGGAGAGGGTGCAGACTGTGGCGGGCCTGAGGCCAGGACAATCCAGACCCTTACCCTCGCCCCCCCCTCCCGGACAAACTGTTTTGTTCCCTCCCCCTGAGGAGAGGGGGCAGTTTGCGTTGGACCTGAGTCCCTGAGGATCCAGACCCTCATTACTGGCCCCTGTACCCAGACGAGGCGACTTTGTTCCCTCTCCTTGGGAAGAGGGCCAGGGTGAGGGGCCGCTCACAGTTTCCCCAGGCACAAAAAAACCGGCAACGCCTCAAGGCGTTGCCGGTTTCAGGCGAGCGGCTCACCCCTGGCGGGGCAGCCCCAGGGCGCGGCTACTGCTTGCTGAAGGCCACGTTGTCGATAAACAACGATTGCGCACGCTGGTTGCCCAGGATCAACAGATCGACACGCTTGAGGGTACCGGTTGGCAACTGCACGTCGGCCTGCAGGTTGACCCAGGTACCGCCCTGCACCGTGCGCTGGCCCAGTGACAGGTAACGACCGGGGCTGCCGGCAGTTTCCACATAGAGGTAGGCGTAAACCAGGCCACTGACGCGGTTGTCACGGCCCAGGGCCACGTCGGCGTTCATGCGATAACGCTGACCCGCGGTAACATTGCCCACCAGGCTGGTGGTCACACCGCTGCCGTCGTAGACCCGGTTGTAGCTTTCCAGTGCCTGACGACCGCCACGGGCGAAGCTGCTGGGACGCACGCTGCCATGCATACCCGCCCAGCCGGCGATGCCATTCTCGAAATCAGACATCACCCGGGTCGGCACCGGGGGAACCGGCGGTACGGTCGGCGGCGTGGCGGTCACTTCGGTCAGGCTCAGCTCATCCGCCAGCAGGCTGCTGCCGCTGTCGCTCCACACCGCGACATACAGGGTGCGGGTATCGGCGGCCGGCTTGAAGGTGAAGCTTTTTTCCAGACGGCTGAATTCATTGCCGGTCACCGACAGGCTGACCGTCTGATCGGCGGCATAGGCAAAACCACCGGTGCTGCTTTCCGTCAGAATCGCCAGGCGCACATTCTCGCGACTGCCCTTGGCTTTCAGCATCACCTTGCCGCTGAGACGGTACTGCGCACCGCTTCTCAGGCCCGAGACCGGTGTGGCCAGCAGGTCGAACCCGCGGCTGTCCAGTTGCACGGCGTTATCCCGACAGGCCGTGGCGACGTTGACCAGGCTCAAATCGGCCTGATTGAACAGCGCACGCCAACCGTCCAGGGTCTTGAATTCGCCATTGGCCAGCAAGCCGCCCGCCGCCGTCTTGGCACACCAAGGCAGGGTCGGTGTGACCGGCGGGATCACCGGCGGGGTGGTGCCGGGCGTGTTCGGGTTGCTGGTATCGGGCACCTTGGTCGCGCGGAAACCGGCAATTTGCACCGCCATGCTGTTCAACGCACGGACCGCGTCGGCCCGTCCATTCATGCCGCACGGTTGATTAGAGCACTCGGCATTCACCAGTTTGGGACTGGAAAAGAACGGTGCCTGGGTGCGCGCGTTAAACACGTGCGGGTAGGCCATGATGGTGCTGAACTGGCCGTTGACGCCGTAACCGCGGCTCCACTCGTGGGTGCCACTGTGACCGCCACCGCTGCCATAGCCTTCCTGCTGGTCCTGCTCGTAGGAGTGGCGCAGGCCCATGTTGTGCCCCGCCTCGTGAGCGAAGGTATTCAGCCCACAGTCGACGCCGACCAGGTTGTAGGGCACGTCTTTGGCCCAGCTGTAGAAGCGATCGGTGTTCTTGTCGCCCGAGCCCATGTAGCCGATGCCACAGGTGATGTAGCCATTGCCGGCGTCGGCCGCCAGGTTGATCAGGCTAACCACGTCCGCACCGTACTGCTCACGCAGGCGCTGCACCTGGGTATCGCTCTTGAAGCGGTCCAGGTTGCTGTCGGTCACGTCCGGGTACTGGGCCCAGTTCAGCAGCTGCTTGTGCACCAGACGCAGACGCAAGTCGACGCCACTCTTGGCATAGGCGGTGTTGGCATATTCGATGTAGCTGGCAATCCGCGCATCGATGTCCTTGCCACTGCGATTGGCCGTTGCGCCCTGGGTGTAGAGCACCATGATATCGACGGTCTGCGGGGCGGCCTGGACGGCCTGACTGGCCAGACCGAGTGTCAGGCCGGTGAGCAAAAGGGTGTTACGCATGGGGTCACCTTGAATAATGAAGCAAAACGGGCCTGACAGCCCTCACACGGGGTGGGGCCGAGGCAAAAGTCGTTAATGAAGTGGGGGTCAGCCCGGAATCGGCGGCCGCGGCTGTTCGCCGTCCTGGAAATTCACGGTGTCGCCATGGGGGTTGGCCCGCGCGGCCAGGTCGTTTTCATCGGTAATCACCGCCTTGCCGGTCTGGTTATCGACGATCACCGAGTAGCTGCCTTGCAGGGTCGCTACGGTCAGGTGAGTCTCGATCGCACCGCGTACCACGGTCAGGGTCTCCGCCGGGTCGCCGTCGATCAGCGACCCTTGCCAAATGGCCACACCGTCACCGTTGCGGGTTTCACCCAGCCGCGCGCGCAGCGGTTGACTGCGGCCAGGCAAAGCCAATTCGAGGGTCTGACCGACATTCAAGTCGTGCAACGCCTCGGGTTGCAGCGTCGCATAGTGCACCGCCACACCATCTTCCGTGCCTTCACTGAGCTGGTCGTCACGCCACAGGCTGACCTCGGCCGCGGGCGTCGCAGCCGCCACCGGCGCTGGCTGCAATCCCTGGCTGACGGGGACCTTGGCGGGGCTTGGCATGGCCACGGCGGGCGCTACCACTGGCTGGTTCAGCACCGGCGGGGTCGGCGCCGCGGCCGTTGCCGGGGCGACGACGGGCGCCGATATCGACGGCAACAGCACAAACCCGACGACCGCACCGGTCAGGGCAACCGCGCCGCCCATCCACCAAAGCTTGGACATAACATCTCCTCATTGCCGGCATGATTGCCGCGTTTCAATCAGCCCGCAGTGTAGGGAGCGGCCCTGGGAATTTCGCTGCGCAGGTCACATTTGCGCGGCCTGGCCAGGGGGCTGAGCGGCTTTGTATGCAATAAGGCGAGCGACGTCACACAATGCACGCCAGTCCAAAGTTCGGGGTCGGTCCGAACCACCGATAACTTGCATGAAACGACAATCAGGCATACTCGGGGCCGCTGGCAGGCCCCAGGCCAGACGCGCTGCGCAAGGGCGCCGTGGATAACGACCGTTTGGCGGTTAGTTACCGGTAGACGAAGGCGTGGCGTGGACCCGGATGACCTGAAGGGCCCGTGCTGAACCCTGCCCGTGGCGCTGAATAACCCAGAAACGAACCATCTAGACAGGTTGCGGCCGGCTACCCGCTAACTGTTATGATCGGCGGCGCATTGTGCAGCACCATAATTACAAGATTTTACCGGAGTCACGCTTTTGCTCCTTTCCGTCGCCCCACGCAGACTCCAGCGGCATGCGCCGCTACTGATCGGCTTGCTGCTGATTGTCCTTATGAGCGTCAGCCTGGCCTGGCAGACCGTGGACTGGATGCGCCTCGTAAGCGCCCCGACACCGACTGTCAGTGTCGACAGCCCGCCCACCCAGGCCACACCCACCAGCGGCCAGGTAACCCCGTTATTTGGCGCAGGCGCTCCGGCCGCCGGCGACAGCGCACCGCCGGCCACCAACCTGCGCTTGACGCTCAATGGCAGTTTCGTCAATGCCGACCCCCAGCGCTCCAGCGCCCTGGTGCAACTCGAGGGCAGCAAACCCCAGCGCTTCGCCGTGGGCGCCGAACTGCAGGACGGCATTCGTCTGCACGCGGTCTACCGCGATCGCATCGAGCTGGAGCGTGACGGGCGACTGGAAACCCTGCCCTTCCCGACGCGCAGCTCGAACCCGGCGCAGACCAGTTATTCCGACCCGAACGCCTACGAGATGCCCGTCGGCCAAATGGACAGCCTGGAAGAAGAAAACGCCGCGCTGCTGCGTGAACGCATGGACGCCTTGCGTCAACAGATGGAGGCCGCCGGCAGCATGCCAGGCGCCGAACCCACCGATCAGCCCATGGAAAGCGACTGACTGATGTTCCCCATTTTCTCGCGCCTGACCCTTGCCCTGCTGGCCGCCGGCCTCGTGGTGACTCCCCTGACCCTGCACGCGGCGATCACCCCCACGCCCGCCGGCGCCAACCAGCAGGAAGACAGCTGGACCATCAACCTCAAGGATGCCGACATCCGCGAGTTTATCGACCAGGTGGCCGAGATCACCGGCGAAACCTTCGTGGTCGATCCGCGGGTCAAGGGCCAGGTCAGCGTGGTGTCGAAAACCCCGCTGACCCTCAGTGAGGTCTACCAGCTGTTTCTGTCGGTGATGGCCACCCACGGTTTTACCCTGATCACCCAGGGCGAGCAGGCGCGCATTATTCCCAACGCCGAAGCCAAGGCCGACGCAGGTGACGGCCCCGCCGCACCGGATCGCCTGGAAACCCGCTTGATCCAGGTGCAGCACAGTGCCGTGGCCGAACTGATTCCGCTGATTCGCCCGCTGGTGCCGCAGTACGGCCACCTGGCCGCGGTGACCTCAGCCAACGCGCTGATCATCAGCGACCGCAGTGCCAATATCGCCCGTATCGAGGACCTGGTGCGCCAGCTCGACCAGAAGGGCGATCGCGACTACAGCGTGCTGAACCTGCAGTACGCCTGGGTCATGGACGCCGCGGAGGTGTTGAACAATGCCCTCGCCCGTGGCCAGGCCAAAGGCGGCAGCGGTACCCAGGTGATCGCCGATGCGCGGACCAACCGGCTGATCCTGCTCGGCCCTCCGGACGCCCGGGCCAAACTGGTGGCCCTGGCCCAGTCCATCGACACCCCGACCACCCGCTCGGCCAATACCCGGGTGATCCGTCTGCGGCACAACGATGCCAAGGCACTGGCGGAAACCCTCGGCGAGATCTCCGAGGGCCTGAAGACGCCGGAGGGCGGAGGCGAAGCGGCCGCCGCCGGCAAACCGCAGCAGAACATCCTGATTCGCGCGGATGAAAGCCTCAACGCCCTGGTGCTGCTGGCCGAGCCGGACACCGTGGCGACCCTGGAAGATATCGTCCGCCAACTCGATGTGCCTCGGGCGCAGGTGATGGTCGAAGCCGCCATCGTCGAAGTCTCCGGTGATATCAGCGATGCCCTGGGCGTTCAGTGGGCCATCGATGCCCGAGGCGGCAAGGGCGGCCTGGGTGGCGTCAACTTCGCCGGCACCGGATTGTCGGTGGGTACTCTGCTCCAGGCCGCCCAGGCCGAAAAGATTCCGGACAAGCTGCCGGACGGCGCCATCATCGGCGTGGGTACCGACAGTTTTGGTGCCCTGATCACCGCCCTGTCGAAAAACGGCAAGAGCAACCTGCTGTCCACCCCCAGCCTGCTGACCCTGGACAACCAGAAAGCCGAGATGCTGGTGGGCCAGAACGTGCCGTTCCAGACCGGCTCCTACACCACCGATTCGGCGGGTGCCGGCAACCCTTTCACCACCATCGAGCGCAAGGACATCGGCGTCACCCTCAAGGTCACGCCGCATATCAACGAAGGTGCCACCCTGCGCCTGGAAATCGAACAGGAAATTTCCTCCATCGCGCCCACCGCCTCGCTCAGCGCCTCGGCCGTGGACCTGGTGACCAACAAACGCTCGATCAAAAGCACCATTCTCGCCGAAGACGGCCAGGTCATAGTGCTGGGCGGGCTGATCCAGGACGACGTCACCTCCTCGGTCTCCAAGGTTCCATGGCTGGGGGATCTTCCCTGGTTAGGCAGGCTGTTTCGCTCCACCACCGAATCCCACGTCAAACGCAACCTGATGGTGTTCCTGCGCCCCAGCGTGGTGCGCGACGCTGCCGGCCTGGCCGCGCTGTCCGGGAAAAAATACAGCGACATTCGCATTCTCAACGACTTGGCGGGCGACAAGAACCTGCTGCCGGCGAACCGTGAGCTGCTGTTCGAGCGCCCCGGCCTGCCCGGCCCGGAGGTCGATCTGCGCGAGTGAAGGACGCCAGCTTCCGGAGCGGCGCGCCTGACGGCCCGCCGCTTTTTTTATGACGAGGATGACGACACCCGGCCCCGCGCACGACAGGTACAAAAAAGCCCCGGCCTGGGCCGGGGCTGCAGCGTTGGCGGTTCTGGGTTCCCGCCTGCGAGAACAACGGTGAAGACTGGCGCTATTGGTGAACCTACAGCGCCGAGCACCCTCGGGCCGAAAGGCATACGACCCTCACGCCGCCCTCAGACAGCCGTCATACCCGCGCAGGCGGGTATCCAGGGTCCTTGTCGCACCGTTGCTCCCGCCTGGGGGAACAACGGTGAAGACTGGCGTTGCAGGTGGGCCTGCAGCGCGTTGCGCCCCACGCCTCAGGCCGGCATTGCGTGACGTGACGCGAAACACGCTAGCAAGACCAGTCTCTATTTATCCTCGTTGCGCTGGTGTTTGAAAAACACCCCGTTGTCGCCAAAGGCCGAGGCGATCAGTGGCGAGGTCAGCTGCAGTTCGCCGATCTTCTGCGCACTGCTGCGCCGTTGGCTGGCATAGCCGCGGCTGATGGAGGGGATCAGCGAGGTCTTGATCTCCATCGAGGTCGCGTACACGTCATACAGCGTGGTACCCGCGGTCAGGCTCAGCAGGTCCGTACGAAAATCGTGCGGGGCACTGGAGAAGCGCGTCCTGAGCTCGCTGCGCGGCACGAAATACAGCTGGGTCGGTGCCTTGGGCTTGGCCACCGGGGTGCCGTTCTGGGCCACCTTGGCCAGGTCGTCCACGCGCAGCAGGGTCGGCTTGAGGCTTACCGCAGAAAACAGGATGGTGGTGCCCAGGGTGTCGTTCACCTCCGGCACCACGTACTGCGACAGCTCGTTGGCGAAGAAATTGTAATTGCTGCCCTGGCCACTGAGGGTGTAGAGCGCCGAGACGTTTTCCGAGGGCTTGCCGTCGACGAAGGCCTTCCAGGCCAGGCCGGGGGCGAAGCCACGGCTGCTCGGATCCTCGGTCAGCGACAGGCGCAGCAAGCCGCTGTCGGCGCCCTGGAACAACCCGGTGTAAGCATGGCCGGCCAACGGCAGAAAACGTACCTTGGCCATCGCGCCATGGGCGTGCAACGGCTTCTGGTACCCGGGCGGCGCGACGTCGTTACGTTCCTTGACTTTCTTCCAGAGGATCGCACCGATCAGCCCACCGACATCCACCTTCTCCAGGGCCGGCAGTTGAGCCGGGGCAAACTGGGTGCGCAAGGCGCCATTGACCCAAAGGTTCTCCAGCTTATTGGCCCCCGGCCAGCTCTCATAATCGGCGGGAATGTTCAGCCCCCAGGGCTTGAAGGCGTTTTCCACCCCGACCAGGCTGGCCGACAGTTGCGGGTTATGACGTTGGAGCACATCGACCATGGTGGTATTTTCCACCCAGTCCAGGCCTTCGGCGGTGTAGATTTCCGGACGGTAGTCCTTGGTGAAGAAGCGGTCGGTCATCAGCCGCCGGGAGGCATTGAGGATAAATACCTGGAATGCCGTTTCACCGAACCCGAAGCCCTCCGGACGCACCGTTTCGGCCAATTGCCCGACCAGGGTGTCGATCTGCTCGATGTCGTTGTTGTACAGGCGCTTGAGCTGGGCCAGGGTGGCCGCGTCCTTGGTCAGGTCCTCGAATTTGGTGATCGGGTTCAGACCGATCTGCCGGCGAAACTCGTTGTAGCGCGGCACTCCACGCTCACGGTCGCGGACCACGTCGATAGTCGCCAGGTCGATATTCCCCGCCAGCGGCACCGACAGGTTGCGCAGGAAATTGGGGTAGTTGTGCAGGGTCAGCGAGCCCGGGTTGGTGATGCCGAAGGAGTACCAGAGGCGGTCGGGGCGCTCGTCGCTGAGCACGTTCTGCGCATCCCGATCGCGGGTGTCCTGCAGTGGGATCGCGCGCGACACCAGGTTCGAGCCGATGTCGTAGACATCCACCTTGTCCCGCAGCAGGGGGTGCATACGGTAAACCGCGACGAACTCCTCGGTGAGGGTATAGGGCACGCCATGGTTGTTCGACTTGGCCGAACCGACCAGCCCGGCCAGGGCATGGTCGAGGGTCGAGCCACCGACACCGTTGGACAGGCGCGGGTCGAAGCCAAGCACGCGTTTGATAAAGGAGTCCGACTTCTCCAGGTCCTCGAGCAGCTGGCGCACCTCCGCCTGGTACTGATCGCGCGGGCCGCGCGAGCCGAGCAGGCCCCACCAGTTGGCGTACATGGCGCGCTCGGTCACCGGGTTGGCGATGATCGCCGGGGTCCATTCCACCGTGTGGATCTTGGCCATCAGCGCGGCATTCACCAGGCGCGCATGGTCGTACAGCCACTGGTCGCTTTGCCCGGGGTATTTTTGCTTGAGCCGGGTGGCGATGGCGTTGTGTTCCAAGGTGAACAGCTGATGCAGCATGCTCAGCCCCACCCACCAGTTCTCGTTGAAACCGGTGACCGGCTTGCCGCTGAGCAGCTCGGTCGGCAGGCTGTTGTCGGCATTGATCTTCAGCTTGCCATCGACGAAGGCGCGCACCTTGTCGTTGGTTTCCTTGTTGCTGCCATACAGCTGCGAGCCGTCCCACCAATGGGTGTTGTGGTTACGGTAGGTCGCCGGGCGGCCGGCCTCGGCGCCGGTACGGGTCGGGTCCGGCTGGGTCCGCTGGATCGACAGGCTGCCCGAGCCGAGCACGTCGCCGGCCGGCAACGGCACTTGAATCGGATCGCCCGTGGCGTTCGGGCCATGGTCCACCCAGTCGTGGATCATAAATTGGATCCAGGCGGCGGCGATAAAATTGAGGCTGGTGGCGGGCTTGAATTCACCGCGGGCCATCAGGCTGTTGCTGACGTCCCGTGGGTTGGGGGTGAGCAGGGTATCGGCCTCGGTCTCGCCCTGGGTCACGGCCGGATTGACGTTGCGGCCAAAACGCCGGTACACCGAGCCTTCGGCCGGGTTACTGAGAATATTGCAGGTACCATCTTCGGTACGGGCCGTGAGGCTGCGTGCGTCGCAGACGATATCGCGGTTGGCCCGCGGATAATCATCGACATCGAACAGGTTGTTCTTCAGCAGCGCCTCACGCTCCATGCTCAGTGCAAGCAGCCCGGCGACGACGCCCAAGGTTCCCAGCTTGGTCAACGCTGGCCAAGTAACCCAGATAGACATGGCATTTTCTCCTTTTTTATTGTTGTACACCCGGAATTGCCAAACGACGGCAGTCGGGAGCTTAAGGAGTCGATGCCCCCCTGCCCCCCCTCCTGGGGAGGGGCAAGGGACGGAAAAGCCTTCCGTTCGTCAGGCCCGGGAGGTGCGCGGCTGCACGCGGAGGATGGCTTCGGTGCGGTTCGAGACGTTGAGTTTCGAGTAGATATTCTTCAGGTGCCATTTGGTGGTCGACAGCGCCACGCCGGTCCGGGCACTGATCTGGGTATTGGACAGGCCATCGAGCAGGAAGGCGAAAATCTGCAGTTCCTTGTCGGTCAGCAGCACCGACAGGTCCAGGCCCGCCGGCCCCTCAAGGGGCTCGCCGGAGATAAATTCGGCGTAGGACGCGCGGTATTTTTCCGGTACGTCCTGCAGGTCGGCCAGGGTCAGCCCCAGTACCCCGGCACCAAAACCGGGGGCTTCGTCGAACACCGAACGGCTGATATTGACCAGCCCGTAGGCATCGACCAGCCGCCCCAGTTCCTGACGCTGGGCCGCCTTGTCCAGCTGCGGGCTGCGGGCCACCAACAGGTTGGCTTCGATGACCAACGCCCGCGCCTTCATCTCGCTGTGGCGCACCGACTCGACCAGTACACTCAACAGGCGACAGGCCCGCACCCGCGCGCCGCGCGCCAGCAGCCAGTGCACGGTGGCCAGGCCGTAACGCTCCCAGGCCTCGTCATAACGCCGGGCGCTGTCCCACTCGCCCTCCGCCAGCCGCGCGCCCAGGCGGTAGTGCTGGGCCAAACTGGCCATCACCGCCAGCTTGCCGCCGACATAGGCCTGGCGCATGCGTTCCTGGGCCAGCTGGCTGACGAAGCGGCCGTAGTTGCCCAGTTGCAGGATGCTCGACAGCTGGTCGAGCAGGCGACTGGCGCGCACCGCCAGCTGACGCCGATGCAACAGCCGCGACAGGGTGATATAGACCGTGGCGATGGCTTCAGTGGCCGAGGAGCTGTTGACCACCGCCATCAGGTCCTCACACAGTTGCTGGGCTGCGGCCAGCTGGTTCTGCTCGTAGAGTGCTACCACCATCGCCGTGGCCCGGTTGACCCAGGCCGGCGACGCGGGGTCGGTACGCTGGTAGTCGCTGTAGACATCCTTGCGCGCGCTGGTGGCGCGACCGGCGTTGCGGTTGCACAGGGCGATTATCAGGTCGGCGTAGCTCTCGAAAAAGCTCTGCCCGGCCTGGGCCAGGAGGGCCTTGCCCTGTCTGGCGCAACGGATCGCCGATTCGAGACGGGCGTCCATCAGGTGGTGGTAGGCGATAATGGTCAGGCTGATGGCGCGGATATTACCCGCCACCCCCGGCTCCAGCAGGGCCTGCCAGCGGTGGTCGAAGGCGAACGCCTGGTCGTGTTGGAACAACTCCAGGTTCAACCAGAGAAATTGCTGGGTCAGCGGCTCCAGCACAGCGTCTCCCTGGTCCGCCCGCTGGCGCAGGGTTTCCAGGTAGTAGCGGGCCTGGTGAAAATGCCGCGACAGGGTCAGGGCACCGATCAAGGGCACCAGCAGGCGCGGCGCGGCCAGCAGCACCGACTCGGCCAGCGGCTCGACCCACTTGAGGATCTCGGCAAACTGGCCGTTGGGCATCCAGGCCGCGCAGCTCTGTTCCAGCAGCGCCTCGAACAACCCCGGCTCGGCACCGCGCTGGGCATGCAGCAAGGCCGTCTCGTATTCCTGCTGCGCCAGGCAGTAACGCGCCGCTCGCGCATTCAACGGACCGATCAGCGCCGGTTGCTCGATGGCCAGGCGACTGCTGAGAAAGTCGTGCAGCAGGGCGTGATAACGGTACCAGCCCGGCTGGCTTTCCACCGGCAGCATAAACAGCTCACGGGCCGACAGCTCTTCGAGCAACAGTGCCGAGCCGCTGCGTTGCAGCACGTGATCGCAGATCGCACCGTCGAATTTCTCGAAGATGGCACTGCACAGAAAGAACGCCCGCAGCGAGGGGGACAGCCCCTTCAGGACCACGTGGCCAAAATAATCGACGATTTCCGGCTGAGTACCGTTGAAGCGCTCAAGCGCGATGGTGCCGAACCGCGCATAGGCCAGTAGCGCCACCTTGACCCCAGCGACCCAGCCCTCGGTCATCGCCAGCAGGCTGCTGACATAACCGTCCGACAGCTGCGGACCGCCCAAGTGGGCATTGAGTTGCTGCACCTCGAGAGCCGACATGCGCAGATCGTGCTGGTCCAGGCTGAGCAGCTGATTGGCCAGTTTCTGCCGGGCCAGGGAAAAACCCGGGTGATTGCGACTGGAAATGATCACCCGGACGCCGGGTGGCAGACACTCCAGCAGGCAGGCCAGCACGTCGAGAATGGCCGGGTCACGCAGGTGCTGGAAGTCGTCCAGCACCAGGCACAGGCCTGGGTCGATACGTTCCAGGGCTTCGGCCAGGTACTCGCCCACCACGCGTGGCGAGAGGTCGGCGGCCACGGGGTTGAACCAGGAAAAATCGAAATCGGCGACCTGGGCACGGATGTGCTCGATCAACCGGCGGAAGAACCGCAGCGGCTCGTTGTCCCGCGCCTGCACCGCGTAATACACCACCGTGCGCCGGGCATGGCCGGCACGCCAGTGCTCCAGCAGGGTCGATTTACCCGAGCCCGCCGGCGCCAGCAGCAGGGTCAGGGGGTACAGCTCACAGCGGCAAAGCAAGTGCAGCAGGTCTTCGCGCAGCACGCCTGCGGGAAATCCTGCGGCCGGTTCTCGGCTGTCCATGCGCAGACACCTTGTGGCTTATTTTTATTGTTAGGGTCGGTCCGCCCAGCGACGCCAAGGATAGCGCCGGGGCAGCCCTCGCCCTGGCGATTCGCGCACCCTCTGATCGTCACCCATCGAAAGTCTGGTGCGCAGCCGTGCTCGCCAGCCCCGAGAACGCCGATACCCCCGGCAAACTCGCCGGCGACGCCTGCACAGCAGCTCCTGCGCGAGTTCAGCGAGGGATGGAACGGCCAGCGTTTAGCCCGGATAAAGCATCCTGCGGCTCATGCCGCCATCGACCACGAACTCCTGTCCGGTGACGAAGGCCGCACGGTCCGACAGCAGCCAGGCCACCAGGGCGGCAACGTCTTCCACCTCACCCACCCGACCAGCGGGATGCTGGGCATGCTCCGCCGCGGACAGCGGGGCTTCGCCGCGCGCGCCCGGGTCGCGGGCATCGATCCAGCCCGGACTGACCGCGTTGACCCGGATGTCCGGGCCGAGGCTGATGGCCAGGGCATGACTGAGGGCCAGCAGCCCGCCCTTGCTCGCCGCATAGGCCTCGCAATCCGGCTCGGACTGGTGGGCGCGGGTGGAGCAGAGGTTGACGATGGCGCCGTGATGGGCGCGCAGGTACGGAGCACAGTACTTGGCCAACAGCAGTGGACCGCTGAGGTTTACCGCCAGGGTACGGTTCCACTGCGCCAGCGTCAGGCTGTCCAGGGGCGGGTTGTGTGGATCGGCGACCGCCGCGTTGCTGACCAGCGCGTCGAGGCGGCCGAACTGCCCGAGCACTTCGGCGACGCCCACCACCACCTGACTCTCGTGCGCCACGTCCAGGCTGACGAACCAGGCGTTGGGCCCCAGCGCCTTGGCCACCCGCGAGCCACGTTCACGATCGATATCGCCAAGCACCACCTGCCAGCCTTCGGTGATCAGCCAGGCCGCGATGCCCAAGCCAATGCCACGGGCAGCCCCGGTGACCAGCGCCACCTTGCCGTTATGTTCGGGGGCTGGCGACAGTGCCCACTCGCTCACAGCGCAGCCAGCCCCCGTGCCAGGTCGGCCTGCAGGTCGACCACGTCTTCCAGGCCGACGGCCAGGCGGATCAGGTTGTCGCCAATGCCCGCCGCGGCGCGCTCGGCCGGCGACAAACGGCCATGGGAGGTGGTGGCCGGATGGGCAATGGTGGTCTTGGTGTCACCCAGGTTGGTGGTGATCGATACCACCCGGGTGGCGTCGATAAAGCGCCAGGCGGCGTCGCGCCCACCGCTCACCTCGAAACTCACCACCGCGCCGAAGCCGCTTTGCTGGCGCAGGGCCAGGGCGTGTTGCGGATGGCTGGGCAAGCCGGCGTAGTGCACCCGTTCGATGCCTGGTTGCCGCTCCAGCCACTCGGCCAGCCGTTGGGCGCTGGCGCAATGGGCCTGCATGCGCACCCGCAGGGTTTCCAGGCCCTTGAGAAACAGCCAGGCGTTAAACGGGCTCAGGGTGGGACCCGCGGTGCGTAAAAAGCCCACCACTTCCTTCATCAGCTCGGCCTTGCCCGCCACCACACCGCCCATGGCACGCCCCTGGCCGTCGATAAACTTGGTCGCCGAATGCATGACGATATCGGCCCCCAGTTTCAGCGGCTGCTGCAGCGCCGGGGTGCAGAAGCAGTTGTCGACCACCAGCAAGGCGCCCTGGGCGTGGGCCACCTCGGCCAGCGCAGCGATATCCACCAGCTCGGCCAGTGGGTTGGACGGCGATTCGACGAAAAACAACCGGGTATTCGGCCGGCAAGCCGTCGCCCAGCCGTCCAGCTCGGACAGGGCGACATAGTCGACCTGCACCCCAAAGCGCTTGAGGTACTTTTCGAACAGGCTGATGGTCGAGCCGAACACGCTGCGCGACACCAGCACATGATCGCCGGCGCTGCACAGGCTCATGACAATGGCCAGGATCGCCGACATGCCGGTGGCGGTGGCCACCGCCTGCTCGGCGCCTTCCAGGGCCGCCATGCGCTCTTCGAACGCACGCACCGTCGGGTTGGTGTAACGGGAATAGACATTGCCCGGCACTTCGCCGGCAAAGCGCGCGGCGGCGTCGGCCGCGGTGCGAAACACATAGCTGGAGGTCAGGAACAAGGCTTCGCCATGCTCGCCCTCCGGGCTACGGTGCTGACCCGCGCGTACCGCCAGGGTGTCGAACCCCACGCCTTCGAGGTCGCTGTCCAGCCGACCGGCATCCCACTCCTGCGTCATGCGCCCTACTCCAGTACCAGCGGTTAGATTGATCGAAGGAGTCGCCAAGGCGTCACTCCTTGCAGCATCGGGGCCGCGGCGGCCACTTTGCACGGCGCGGCCCCATCCGCGGCGACAGTGCAGCAGCGTCGCCGCGTCTCAGGGTCAATCGTTATACAGGCCGATCACCGTGTTGGCAGTCTGGTCCTTGAACTTGGTCGCGTCGTTGCGCGCACGCTCGATCCGGTTCAGGTAGGCCTCGTTGATATCGCCCGTGATGTACTGGCCGTCGAACACCGAGTTGTCGAATCCCTGGATGCTCGGATTGCCTTCACGCACGGCCTCCACCAGGTCGGCAAGGTCCTGGTAGATCAACCAGTCGGCGCCGATCAGGTCGGCCACTTCCTGGGTGGTGCGGTTATGCGCGATCAGCTCATGAGCGCTGGGCATATCGATGCCATAGACGTTGGGGAAACGCACCGCGGGTGCCGCCGAACAGAAGTAGACGTTCTTCGCGCCGGCCTCACGGGCCATCTGGATGATCTGCTTGCAAGTGGTGCCGCGCACGATGGAGTCGTCCACCAGCATCACGTTCTTGCCGCGGAACTCCAACTCGATGGCGTTGAGTTTTTGCCGCACCGATTTCTTGCGTGCCGCCTGGCCGGGCATGATAAAGGTACGGCCGATATAGCGGTTCTTGACGAAGCCTTCGCGGAACTTCACCCCCAGGTGATTCGCCAACTCCAGGGCCGCGGTGCGGCTGGTGTCGGGAATCGGGATGACCACGTCGATGCCGTGCTCGGGGCGCTCGCGGAGAATCTTCTCCGCCAGCTTCTCGCCCATGCGCAGGCGGGCCTTGTACACCGAGATGCCGTCCATGATCGAGTCCGGACGGGCCAGGTAGACATGCTCGAAAATGCAGGGGGCATAAAACGGGTTGCTCGCGCACTGGCGGGTGTGCAACTTGCCATCCTGGGTGATGTACACCGCCTCGCCAGGGGCGAGGTCGCGGATCAGGGTAAAGCCCAGCACATCCAGGGACACGCTTTCCGAGGCGATCATGTACTCCACGCCCTCGTCGGTATGGCGCTGGCCAAAGACGATCGGCCGAATGCCGTTCGGATCGCGAAAACCCACGATGCCATAGCCGGTGATCATCGCCACCACCGCGTAGCCACCGCGGCAGCGTTGGTGCACGTCGCTGACTGCGGCGAACACGTCTTCCTCGGTGGGCTGCAGTTTGCCGCGCATGGCCAACTCGTGGGCGAACACGTTGAGCAGCACCTCCGAGTCGGAGTTGGTGTTGACATGCCGCAGATCCGATTCGTAGATCTCCTTGGCCAACTGCTCGACGTTGGTCAGGTTGCCGTTGTGCGCCAGGGTGATGCCATACGGCGAGTTGACGTAGAAGGGTTGGGCCTCCGCCGAGCTGGAACTGCCCGCCGTGGGGTAGCGCACATGACCGATGCCCATGCGCCCGACCAGGCGCTGCATATGACGCTGATGGAACACGTCACGCACCAGGCCATTGTCCTTGCGCAGGAATAACCGGCCTTCATGGCTGGTCACGATACCGGCAGCGTCCTGGCCGCGGTGCTGGAGGACGGTAAGCGCGTCATACAGCGCCTGATTAACGTTCGACTTACCGACGATACCGACGATGCCACACATCTGGCGCAACCCCTACTCAATGAATCCGGCTAAATGCAAAACTTGCGAAACGTCTATTGCGCCAGTTTAGGCGGCAACAACGCGTCTTGAAACGGCAACTCGGCAGGCGCGGTAATACCGCTGGCGAGCCATTGGCTGGTGAGGCCGAGAATCAGGTTCTTCGACCAGTCGGCGACCATCAGAAAATGCGGCACCAGGCTCGACTCCTGCCACCAGGGATCCTGTTGTACCGGGGCCAGGCTGATCAGTCCGACCAGCACCACCACCAGCAACCCGCCCCGCGCCGCGCCGAAGACCATGCCCAGCAGACGGTCGGTACCGGACAGGCCGGTGACCCGCACCAGCTCGCTGATCAGAAAATTGACCAGGGCGCCGACCATCAGGCTGGCGACGAACAGCAGCGCACAGGCGGCGATGACTCGCGCCGAGGGCATCTGGATGTATTCGGTGAGGTGCTGCGACAGCGCACCACCGAACATCCAGGCCACAACGCCGGCGATGATCCAGGTGACCAGGGACAGGGCTTCCTTGACGAAACCGCGCTTCAGGCTGATCAGACAGGAAATGGCGATGATGGCGATGATCGCCCAATCGACCCAGCTAAATACCACGGTGCGGCCTACCGACGGAAAAGGCGCTGTATTTTAACAGAGCCGGTGCCATCGGGTAAGCACAGGCTGCGTCAGCCCCACCCGATCATCCGCGTTCGGGCTGGAAACGCACGACAAATCCCTTGAGCTTCTGCTGACGGGTCAGTTGATCGCGCAGGCGCTCCGCCTCGGCACGCTCGACCAGCGGCCCGACGAACACCCGGTTCATGCTGTCGACCGAACGGATATAGGCGTTGTAGCCCTGGCTGCGCAATTCTTTCTGCAGTTTTTCGGCGCTGGCCCGACTGGACAGGCTGGCCAGCTGGACCGACCAACTGACCGGCAGGCCATTGGGGTCCAGTCGACTGGCCGCGGTGACGGCGGGTGTGGCGGGGGGAACGGCCACCGGGTTCGGTACAGCCTGCGCGACCGGGGTTGTGACCGGCTTGGCTGTCGACGCTGGTGCGGCCGGGACAGCGGGCGTGGCGGCAGGGGTCGCGACACTGTCCGCGGCCGGCGTCGCGGCAACCGCTTCGCCGGTATCGAGCGGCACCGGTTCTTCCGGCAATAACTGCGGCTCGGGCACCGCAACTGGAGTGACCTGCACTTCGGGCATGCTCGGCGCCGCCGGCATGGCCGGCGCCTCGACCACCACCCGACGCGACTCATCCTCACGTGACAGGATCATCGGCAGGAAAATCACCGCCAAGGCCACCAGCACCAGGGCGCCGACGATACGTTGTTTAAGCCCTTTATCCAGCAAAGCCATCCGCCGCGTCCCCATTGGCGTGCCGAGTCAGCCAATCCAGGGCCTCAGCCACGCAGTAAAAAGATCCGAACACCAGAATTTCATCATAGGGCGTCGCCTGCTCGCACTGCCCCTGCAAAGCCGCCGCGACATCGGCATAGACCGTGACGGACGCCCCCAGGTTCAGCAAGGTCGTCTGCAGCTCCACCGCCGGCCGCGTGCGCGGGGTCGGTAAGGGTGCCACAGCCCAGTGCTGCACCTCGCCGCACAAGGCGCCGACCACGCCCGCCAGGTCCTTGTCGGCCAGCAGCCCGAAGACCGCCAGGCAACGGCCCCGTTCGACCCGCTCGGCCAGTCGCTGCGCCAGGTACTCGGCCGCGTGGGGATTATGCCCAACATCGAGCAACAAAGTGAGGGACTTGCCGCACCAATTTACCTGGCGCCGGTCCAGCCGCCCGGCAATCCGGGTGCCGCACAGCGCCTCGGCCAGGACTGCCGGCTGCCAGGGCAGGTCGAGCCAGGCATAGGCCTGCAAGGCCAAGGCGGCATTTTCCAGCGGCAGGTCCAACAACGGCAAGCCGTGCAACTCCAGTACCGCGCCCGCGGGTGACAGGCCTCGCCAGTGCCAGGCCTGGCTGTCGATCGCCAGGTCGTAGTCACGACCGCGTAGCAGGAACGGGCAATCGAGCCGCGCCACTTGCTCGAGCAAGGGCAAGGGCGGGTCCAGGTCGCCACAAAAAGCCGGCTTGCCGGCGCGAAAGATACCGGCTTTTTCGGTGGCCACGGACTCGCGGCTGTCGCCGAGCCACTCGGCATGATCCAGGCCGATACTGGTGACCAGCGCCAAATCGGCGTCGATCAGGTTGACGGCGTCCAACCGACCACCCAAGCCCACCTCCAGCACCACCGCATCCAGCGCCGCCCGCTCAAACAGCCAGAACGCCGCCAGGGTGCCCATTTCAAAATAGGTCAGGGAGATGTCGCCGCGCGCCGCCTGCACGGCCTCGAACGCGGTACAGAGTGCCGCGTCACTGGCCTGCTCACCGCGGATCTGCACCCGCTCGTTGTAACGCAACAGGTGTGGCGAGCTGTAGACCCCGACACTCAGGCCCTGGGTCTGTAGCAAGGCCGCCAGAAAGGCACAGGTGGAACCCTTGCCATTGGTCCCGGTGACCGTGATCACCCGCGGCGCCGGCCGTCCCAGACCCAATCGTTCGGCGACCTGGCGGGAACGCTCCAGCCCCATGTCGATGGCCGACGGGTGCAACTGCTCCAGGTAGGCCAACCACTCGGCCAGGCTCCTGGCGGTCATGCCAGCGCCGGTGCCTGTTGCGGCGACGGCAGGTGCTGCATCTGCGCCAGTACCCGGGCCAGGCGCGGGCGCAGCTCCTCGCGATGAACGATCATGTCGATGGCGCCATGCTCGAGCAGAAATTCGCTGCGCTGGAAGCCTTCGGGCAATTTCTCACGCACGGTCTGCTCGATCACCCGTGGCCCAGCGAAACCGATCAGCGCACGGGGCTCGGCGACGATCAGGTCGCCAAGCATGGCCAGGCTGGCCGATACGCCGCCATAGACCGGGTCGGTCAGCACCGAAATAAAGGGCACACCTTCCTCGCGTAAACGGGCCAGCACCGCCGAGGTCTTGGCCATCTGCATCAGGGAAATCAGCGCCTCCTGCATGCGCGCGCCACCCGAGGCGGCGAAACAGACCAAGGGACAACGCTGTTCGAGGGCCACGTTGGCCGCCCGTACAAAGCGCTCGCCGACGATCGCCCCCATCGAGCCGCCCATAAAGGAGAACTCGAAGGCACAGGCGACCACCGGCATCGCCAGCAGGGTGCCACGCATGGCGATCAAGGCATCCTTTTCGCCGGTCTGCTTTTGCGCGGCGCTCAAGCGGTCCTTGTATTTCTTGCTGTCACGAAATTTCAGCCGGTCGACCGGCTCCAGCTCGGCGGCAATTTCTTCACGGCCGTCCACATCAAGGAAGATATCGAGCCGGGCACGGGCACCAATGCGCATGTGATGATGGCATTTGGGGCAGACATCCAGGGTCTTTTCCAATTCGGGACGATAGAGCACCGCCTCGCACGAGGGGCACTTGTGCCAGAGCCCTTCGGGCACCGAACTTTTCTGCGTCTCGGAACGCATGATCGAAGGAATCAGCTTATCGACCAGCCAGTTACTCATGCTTAGTTCTCCCAGAACAGTTGATCCGGGCCCGCCAGCGGACTAAACCGCGCGGGCCCCTCGAGCGAATTCACGGATGCAGCGCCACGGCCGTGACCGCGGTCAATACCAGCGCTGAGCGCAGCGACTGCAATAGGTGAATGGACGGCCACCGGGCGCCGACCGTCACATGGCTCAGGCACCGCGCACCTCGCGCAGGAACGCGCGGATCTTGTCGGCATCCTTGATGCCCTTGCCGGCCTCGACGCCACCGCTGACGTCGACCCCATAGGGGCGGACCTGGCGAATGGCCTGGGCGACGTTGGCGGGCGTCAAGCCGCCGGCGAGAATAAGGGGCACCGGCAGATCCGCCGGAACCAGCGACCAGTCGAAGGCTTCGCCGGTACCGCCCGGTACGCCTGGGACATAGGTATCGAGCAGGATCCCCGCCGCCTCAGGATAGGCACGGCAGCGCGCGGCAATGTCATCACCGGGCGCCACCCGCAGCGCCTTCAAGTACCGTCGGCCGTGGCCGGCGCAATCGGCCGGGGTTTCATCACCGTGAAACTGCAGCAGATCGAGGGGAACCGCGTCCAGGATTTCACCCAATTCGCAGCGACTGGCATCGACGAACAAGCCGACCGTGGTCACGAAGGGCGGCAAGGCCGCGACTATGGCCCGCGCCTGGGCCAGGGTCACGGCACGCGGGCTGGGCGCATAGAACACCAGACCGATCGCATCGGCACCGGCCGCTGCGGCTGCCAGGGCATCCTCGATACGGGTAATGCCGCAAATCTTGCTCCGAACCACTGACACGTTGCAGGCACCTACCGGGAAAGGCCTTGAATGGTAGCAAATGCGCCGGCACCTCGCGCCTTAAAAATCGAGGCCTCCCGCATGCCCCTCCGCACCCGGCTCGGTCGGCATGAAGTCCGGCAAGGCCGAGAGAAAATGTGGACCGATAAACCGCTGCGGCAGGCTGAACTCCGACGGATACTCGACTTGCACCAGGTACAACCCAAAGGGATGCGCCGTTACGCCACCGGCACGCCGACAGCGCCCTTCGAGCACCTCCTGAATCCACTCCACGGGCCGCTCACCGCTACCGATGGTCATCAGCACGCCGGCAATATTACGCACCATATGGTGCAGGAAGGCGTTGGCGCGAATATCCAGTACGATCATCTTGCCATGCCGTGTCAGGTGCAGATGATGCAGCTTCTTGATCGGCGACTTGGCCTGACACTGACCGGCGCGGAACGCCGTGAAATCATGGGTACCCACCAGATAGCGGGCGGCCTGCTGCATCCGCTCGACATCCAGCGGCCGATGATTCCAGGTGATCTCCTCGGCCAGGTGCGCCGGGCGGATCTGATCGTTGTAGATCACGTAGCGGTAGCGCCGGGCGACAGCCTTGAAGCGGGCATGAAAATGCGCCGGCATCACTTGGGCCCAGGCCACGCTGATGTCCGGCGGCAAGTTGATGTTGGCGCCCATCACCCAGGCCTTGAGCGAACGCTCAGCCCGGGTGTCGAAGTGCACCACCTGCCCGCTGGCATGCACGCCGGCATCGGTACGCCCGGCGCAGAGCAGGGAAACCGGCGAATCCGCGACCCTCGACAAGGCTTTTTCCAACACCTCCTGCACCGTCGGCACGCCGGAAGCCTGGCGCTGCCAACCCCGGTAACGCGAGCCCTTGTATTCGACACCCAGGGCGATTCGATGGAAACCGGCGGCAGCCACTTCGTCTGCCGTTGGGACTGGAGCATTCAAGGAGTAAGGACCCTAAGTCGTCTGCGATAACGCCCATTATACGGCGCGACACCCCGGCCGCCATGCCCAGTGTGCTCGAGCGCGCCGGCACCTCCTGCCCCTCGACGTTCGTCGTGGCGGCTTATCGGGCGCGACGTGCGTTACCTTGCAGTCTCTCGAGGATGCGCTGGGTGGCCTGCTGGGCCCGCACTTCGGCACCCCGATGGCGAGCCAGAATCGCCACGGCATACAGCAACTGGCCTTGAGCGAAACGGCTCATCCGCTCCCAATCCTCCAGCAACGCCGCAAAGATAGCCTCTCCCGCCAGATCAGGATCCTGGGGGACGGGTGATACCGCATGGAGCAGGTAGTGTTGAACGGCCTTGATCAGCAAGCGCCGGCGGATTTCCGTATCCATGATCCCATCCTCTCGAGTCGTACCGGGGCAAACGCGGCGCCATTCAGGCAGTCCCCATAACGACTTGACCCTGGACGAGGCATTCCGTTCTCCCCGGCGACATCACTCCTAGCAAGCCTGCAGTCAGGGCCGCAGAGCCTCACAACGCAGCGTACCGCAGTCGTGGGGCGCGCCGCTGCGTCGATCACAGAAACAAAAACGGCAGCCTATTGGCTGCCGTCGCATCACTACTGCTGCCGATCAGGCAAGGCGGGCAAGCAACTCGCGCGCTTCGCCTTGCTGGCCCTCGCTGCCTTCGCTCATCACTTCATCGAGGATGTCACGGGCACCTTCGGTGTCGCCCATATCGATATAAGCCCGCGCCAGATCCAGCTTGGTCGCGGTTTCATCGGTACCCGAGAGGAAGTCAAAATCGTCATCCCCATCGAGCTCCGAAGAAGCGGTCGCCGGCACGGAATCGAAGGGATCGAGCTCGACGGGCTGATCCAGCCGGTCGGACAACTGATCGAGCTCGGCGGTCACATCATCCAACTGAGCGGAGAAGCTGTCGGCCGATGGGGCTTTCGGCGTTTCCTCGCCCAGCGACAGATCGAAGTCTGCAGGCAGGTCGAAATCAGTATCAGCGGCTTGAGCAGCAGGCTGGGCCGAGGAGAATTCACTGCCACCGGCGGCAACAGGTTCGTCGTCCAAACTGAGCAGGAAGCTGTCTTCCTCATAGCTGGTGGTCTTGGCGCCATCGTCAAGATCAAGGCTGAAATCCGACAGGTCATCGCTCAGGGACTGACCCGGGGCATCCAGATCGAAGTCGAAATCCTGAACATCGCTGCTCGCCGCGGGTTTGGAGAAGTCGAGCTCAGCCCCCAGGTTACCGGCAGGTTGAGACGTGGCCGCGGCCTGCAGATCACGATCCAGATCGGCCTCCAGGTCATCCAGGCTCAGATCGAAGGAATCGTCGGCTTTGGCCAGATGCGGCGACGCGGGCTCATCCAGGGTCAGATCATCCAGGCTGAATGCGTCCAGATCATCCGTGGCCGCCGCGGCGGCGAAGCCACCCGCGGCGCCCATCACCACCATTGCCGGGTACTTGGCCTTGAGGGATTCGATTGCGGCGCTGGAACCGCCAATTTCACGCAACTCGTTCTCCTGACGGACGAAGCCGTCGCGGTCACCGAGTTCGGCATAGACCTCCATCAACTTGACGCGCAGATCACCGCGCTGAGGTTCGTCGTTAATGGCGTTATGCAGCAGTTCCGCAGCCTGATTGAAACGGCCGTAGGCGATATAGATATCCGCCTCGCCCAAGGCATCACCGGTCTGGGCAGTGACACGCTCGTCCGCTGCGGCAATGGCGGGCGCCGCCGGGCTGTCGAGTTCGTCGAAATGATCGCCACCGTGCAGCGTCATATCATTGTCGAAGTGGCTGCTTTCGTCGTGGCCGGACAAGCTGTTTTGCAACTCGGCTTCTTTCAGGGCATTACGCCGCGAAAGCACCATCAACACCACCAACAACAACAACAGCGCGCCGCCACCGATGATACCCAGCATCATCGGGTTGGCCAGCAGTTCGTCCACCAAGCTCAATTGAGCGGCTGCCGGAGGCGTTGCAGGCGCAGGCGCAGGCTCTACGGCTGCCGGCTGCTCGGCAACCGGGGCAACAGGCGGCACGGCGGCAGCCGGCTCACTGGCCGGCTGCTGGTTGTTGGTGTTGTCGGCCGCGTTAGCGGCCGGCTCCTCGTAGTTGTAATCCGGAGCACCCGGCGGGGTCGCCGCCGGCGGCTCTGCCGAAGCCCCCGGTTCCACCGCCGGGGTCGCTGTCGGTTCAGGGGTCACGGGTACGGCCGCCGGAGTTTCAGCCGGTGTCTGCTCAGTCGGTTTGCTGCCCTGCGCGGCCATGTCGGCCTGCAGCTTGGCAAGCTGATCGTCCTTCAACTGAATCAGGCGCTGCAGCTTGTCCAGCTGGCTCTGCAGGTCGCCCATGCGGCCTTTCAACTCTTCGTTTTCACGACGGGTCGAATCCAGGCTTTCCTTGGTGACGGCCAATTTATCGTTGAGCGCCTTGCTCTCAGCCACGTTGCCCTTGTCGCTACCGGTAGTCGATTTACCCGACTCGGCAGAGACCAGCTTCAGGTTATCAGCAGCAGTTGCCTCGGCAGGGGCCGCACCGGCGGTGGTGCGTTTGGTCGCATCGATCTGGCGACTGTCTGTACCAGCCACACCACGGCCTTCACGCCAGGCGCTGTTTTGGCCGGCCACCTGGGCCAGCGCTTCGGTCTGCGAACGGACCTTGGTTTGCTGGGCATCGGGGATACGCAGTACTTGGCCGTTTTTCAGACGGTTGATATTGCCACCGAGGAAGGCATCGGGATTGAGATCCTGAATCGCCAACATGGTTTGATGAACGCTGCCACCGGTGTTGACACGTTCGGCAATTTCCCAAAGCGTATCGCTGGACGTGGTCTTGTACTCGTTACCCTCGAGCTTGCCGGCCGTGCTGGCCACGGCGGGCGTAGCAGGCCGCGATGCAGGAGTAGCGGCAGTCGGCGCCCGAGGCGTGCTACCGGCCTGAGTCCGCGGCGCGGCCACTGGCATTTGCGGCGCCACGGCCACCGAGGTCGGCGTGGAATAAAGGGGCGGATCCAGTAACAGGGTGTATTCGCGCAGCAGACGGCCGTTGGGCCAGAGCACTTCCACCAGGAAATTCAGGTAGGGCTCACGCACCGGCTTGCTCGAGGTGACGCGAATGACGCTCTTACCGCTGGGCTTGAGCACCGGCGTGAACTTCAAATCAGTCAGGAAATACTGACGATCAACACCCGCCTTGGTGAACTCTTCGGGAGTGGCGAGGGTCGGGATCAGCTCGGCGGAGCCCAGGTCGCGCACCTCCAACAACTCGATTTCCGCCACCAACGGCTGGTTCAGCGAAGACTTCAGGGTGACTTCCCCGAGGCCAAGCGCATGCGCCATACCGGAGGTCAGCGCCGAAGCAGCCGCGATTGCCAGCACCAGTTTGCGAACCCGAACCATAGCGTTATCCCTTGTTTTATCTTTTTTTCTCGGCGTGCGAGAGGGTCTTATAGTTGCTGCCTGCTCCACCTTGCGGTGGTTCCCCATTCAGCAATCAGCTCAGCCAGTATTGCCAAGCTAGAATGATTCTTCAAATTTCCGGGTAAGTATCTTTTACAGATAGTGTTTTATCAATAACTCAGCGAGTTGCACAGCATTCAGAGCGGCGCCTTTTCGCACGTTATCAGACGCAATCCACAAATTGACCTGGGCTGGATCGTCCAACCCGGCGCGTACCCGCCCCACATAAACCACATCCTGCCCCACGGCGTCACCGACTGCGGTGGGGTAATCGCCTTTTTCGACCCATTCCAGGCCGTCCGCGGCGTCCAGCACCTTCTCCAGCGCCGCCAGGTCGACAGCAGCCTTGGCTTGTAACGACAGACTGAAGCTGTCGCCAAAGAAAACCGGCACCTGAATACAGGTCGCCGCCACCTTCAGGTCTGGTAAGGCCAGGATCTCTTTAAGCTCCTCGCCCAAGCGTCGCTCCAGCGCAGTATGGCCAGAGTCGTCGGCGGCGCCCACCTGCCCCAACAAATTAAAGGCAATTTGCCGATCGAAGAATCGCGGCTCCAGGGGTCGCACGTTCAGCAACTCGGTGGTTTGCCGGGCCAACTCCACCACCCCTTCCCGACCCTGGCTGGATACTGCCAAACAGGCGGTGACCGTCAGCCGTTGCACGTCGATCAAGGCGCGCAAGGGCGCGAGCACCACCGCCAGGGCCACAGCGCTGGCACTCGGACTGGTAAGTGTATAAGGGGCGTGCAAGCTGTCCAGACGCTTCGCATTGGCTTCGGGCACGATGCGCGGCGCTTGTTCGGCGGACAAAACGCCGGCCAAGTCGATCACCGAACAGCCGGCCGCTCGAGCTTTGGCGGCATAGGCGCGCGTCGCGCCCTCACCCGCGGCAAGAAAAACCAGGCGCACCTGAGCGAAATCGAACGTATCGACCTCGCGCACCCGCAAGTTCTTGCCCTTGAACGGCAGCGATTGCCCGGCTGACTCGAGGCTGGCCAGCACATGCAGCGTACCGATGGGAAACTCGCGCTCTTCAAGCACCTGCACCAGGGTTTCCCCCACCGTGCCGGTGGCGCCGATCACGGCGATATCGAAGAGCGGATTCATGGACACAACCTTGGAGGAAAGCGGGCACGCACTGTACCCGCGTGCCGCCGCCCAGGCAATCCAGCCCGTCAGATAAGGGCGCCCCGTTCGAGCAGGACCCGCAACCTCGCCAGGCTTAACGCTCCAGCAGGATCCGCAGCATCCGCCGCAAGGGTTCGGCAGCGCCCCACAACAGCTGATCGCCCACGGTGAAGGCGCCCAGGTATTGCGAACCCATGTTCAACTTGCGCAGACGCCCTACCGGAATGTTCAGTGTGCCGGTCACCGACGTCGGGCTCAGCTCCTGAATGCTGGCCTCGCGGTTGTTCGGCACCAGCTTCACCCACGGGTTGTGCTGACTGATCATCCCTTCGATGTCCGCAATCGGTACATCCTTGTTCAGCTTGATGGTCAGCGCCTGGCTGTGGCACCGCATCGCACCGATGCGCACGCAAATGCCGTCGACCGGAATCGGGCTCTTGAAGCGGCCCAGAATCTTGTTCGTCTCCGCCTGCCCTTTCCACTCCTCGCGGCTCTGACCGTTCGGCAGCTCCTTGTCGATCCACGGAATCAGACTGCCCGCCAGCGGCACGCCGAAGTTCTCGGTGGGGAAACCCTCGCCGCGCATCGCATCAGCCACCTTGCGGTCGATGTCCAGACTCGCGCTGGCAGGGTTTGCCAGTTCGTCGGCCACTGACGCAGTGATCGCGCCCATCTGCTTGATCAGCTCACG
>NZ_JBEVDL010000008.1:0-4644 GCF_040514055.1 Pseudomonas sp. | reverse complement strand
GACGCGGGATGGAGCAGTCTGGTAGCTCGTCGGGCTCATAACCCGAAGGTCGTCGGTTCAAATCCGGCTCCCGCAACCAAACATCAAAAAAGGCTACTCGAAAGAGTGGCCTTTTTTGTGCGCGCCTGTTTTGTCTCTACCAAAGATAAATGAGTCGGTGCGCTCGGGCTCAGCAAAAACAGAAATCGTTCTGATTCCGAAACTTAGCGCTGCATTCACCTCGGCCATCGCTGTTTTACGCTTATTTGGCTTGTTTCAGGATTAACGGTTGACACCCCGTGGTTCCTCTGTAGAATGCCGCCACACAGACGCGGGATGGAGCAGTCTGGTAGCTCGTCGGGCTCATAACCCGAAGGTCGTCGGTTCAAATCCGGCTCCCGCAACCAAACATCGAAAAAGGCTACTCGAAAGAGTGGCCTTTTTTGTATCTGTCGAAAAAATCCTTTCGCAACAATGATCTGTCACCTTGTGGCGGGCCGATTGGTATCACTCCAGCCTGGAGTTCGGTCTATGCTGGTCCGAGGCGTTTACCGCACCGGCCCGTGGCGCGCCTTCACCTGTCGAGGGTGGGTGGCGTTAATATTTGTGATTATTTTTTTCTACAGGGATTGGTAACTTGGCTGGATACCCCCATCCTGTCGCGCACAATCCAAGAGGTGATTGATGCGCGCCCATTCGTCTGATTCACAAGACTCCGTCACAGCGACACAACCGATCAAGCCCGGGCGTTTGCGCCTGCTGGACCTGATCAGCAAGTACCGCCAGCCAATCGGCCTGGCAGTGACCTTGTTGCTGTTCGCCATCGCGCTGATTGCCTGTCGTCATCTGTTGAGCGAACTGGATCTGGACGCTCTGCACGACTCCATTCTCCAGGTACCAAAACCTGCCTTGATGGGTGCACTGGCGGCGACGGTGGTCGGCTTCATCATTCTGTTGGGCTATGAATGGTCGGCAAGCCGCTATGCCGGCGTGACGCTGGCACCGCGAATTCTCGCCCTGGGTGGCTTTACTGCATTTGCGATCGGCAATGCCATCGGCCTGTCGATGCTCTCTGGCGGTTCGGTGCGCTACCGTCTATATGCACGGCATGGGCTGGGGGCCACGGAAGTGGCGCGCATGACCCTGTTCGCCAGCCTTTCATTGGGCTGCGCCCTACCACCCCTTGCGGCCCTGGCAACCCTGAGTGACCTGCCCGCTGCCGCGACTGCCCTGGGCTTATCGGAAATTTTGCTGGGATCGGCGTCCGTGGCAGTGCTGCTACTGTTCAGCATCCTGGCCATCGGCATCTACCGCCGCCGCCTGCCAGACCAACCATACACGGACAACCTGCTGGTCAAGGCGGGACGACGCACCTTGCGTCTGCCGGGGCGGCGCCTGACGTTCCTGCAATTGATCATCACCGCACTGGATGTGGCCGCAGCCGCTACCGTGCTGTACTTGCTGTTGCCAGAAGCGCCGCCCTTCGGCGCCTTCCTGTTGGTCTACCTGCTGGCGCTGGCTGCCGGGGTGCTCAGCCATGTGCCCGGCGGGGTCGGCGTATTCGAAGCGATCCTGCTGGCCGCCTTCGCCGACAAGCTTGGCGCTGCACCGCTGGCGGCCGCACTGCTGCTGTATCGGCTGATTTATGTGGTGCTGCCATTGCTGGTGGCTTGCGTATTCCTGCTGATCAACGAAGGACAGCGCCTGTTTCAATCCCGTCAGTCCCTGCGCGCTGCCTCCGGCCTGGCTGCGCCGATCCTGGCGGTACTGGTGTTCCTGTCTGGCGTGGTGCTGCTGTTTTCCGGAGTCACGCCAGAAATCGACACCCGCCTGGAGCATATAGGCTTCCTGATCCCCCACCGCCTGGTCGACGCTTCACACTTCGGTGCCAGCCTGATCGGGGTGCTCTGCCTGCTGCTCGCCCAAGGCCTGCGCCGACGCCTGTCGGCCGCCTGGATGCTGACCACCATCCTGTTGCTCGTAGGCGCCCTGCTCTCCCTGCTCAAGGGCTTTGACTGGGAAGAAGCCTGCCTGTTGATCCTGACCGCCAGCCTGCTGGGCGTATTCCGGCGTTCGTTCTATCGGCCGAGCCGCCTGACCGAGCTGCCGTTCTCGCCGCTGTACCTGGTGTCGAGCCTGTGCGTGCTGGGTGCGTCCATCTGGCTGCTGCTGTTTGCCTACCAGGATGTGCCTTACAGCCATCAACTGTGGTGGCAGTTCACCCTTGACGCCGACGCTCCCCGAGGCCTGCGCTCACTGCTCGGTGCCGCCGTACTGCTGGTAGTGGTGTCGTTGACCTGGCTGCTGCGCACCGCGCGCCCGGTGATCCACTTGCCGACGCCCGACGAGCTGGACCGGGCGGTGAAGATCCTCATGGCTTCCGCCCAGCCGGACGGCGGCCTCGCCCTGACGGGTGACAAGGCCTTGCTGTTCCACCCTGACGAGCAGGCGTTCCTGATGTACGCCCGCCGTGGCCGCAGCCTGGTGGCCTTGTACGATCCCATCGGGCCGGCCCAGCAGCGGGCCGAAATGATCTGGCAGTTCCGCGACCTGTGCGACATTCACCACGCCCGCCCTGTGTTCTATCAGGTACGCGCCGAGAACCTGCCGTACTACATGGACATCGGCCTGACCGCGATCAAACTGGGCGAGGAAGCCCGGGTCGACCTGCAGCGCTTCGACCTGGAAGCCAAGGGCAAGGAGATGAAGGACCTGCGCTACACCTGGAACCGCGGCACCCGCGATGGCCTGTCGCTGGAGATCTTTGAACCGGGACAGGCGCCGATGGATGAGCTCAAGGTGATCTCCGATGCCTGGCTGACCGGCAAGAACGTTCGCGAGAAAGGCTTCTCCCTCGGCCGTTTCAGCGAGGACTATCTCAAGCATTTCCGCATTGCGGTGATCCGCTTCGAAGGCCGCCCGGTGGCATTCGCCAATCTGCTCGAGACATTCGGCCACGACCTGGCCAGCCTCGACCTGATGCGCGCGCACCCCGAAGCGCCGAAGCTGACCATGGAATTCATGATGGTCGGCCTGATTCAACATTATAAGAGTCACGGATACGCGCGCTTCAGCCTGGGCATGGTGCCGCTATCGGGGCTGCAGCCCCGTCGCGGCGCGCCACTGACCCAGCGCCTGGGCTCGATGGTTTTCCGCCGTGGTGAGCAGCTCTACAACTTCCAAGGCTTGCGCCGCTTCAAAGACAAGTTCCAGCCTGACTGGGAACCCCGTTACATGGCCGTGCCCGCCGGACTCGATCCGCTGGTAGCCCTGGCCGACACTGCCGCCCTGATTGCGGGCGGCTTGACTGGATTGGTGAAACGCTGATGATTCAACGCTCCCTGCGGTATGTACTGGCCACACTGGTAGTGCTGGCCCTGATTCTCGGTGGCGGTTACTGGTACCTCAAGCGCCCCGCCCCGGAACCGACCCTCGAGTCGTTCAAGCCGGCCGACGGCACGGCGATGACCCGGGTCATACCTGGCACCACGCCCCGCGCGCAGGTGCTGGTCGCGGTGAATGAGGAACAAAAGCTCAGTGACAAGCAACTGCTGACCCTGAGCCGCACCGGTTCGGCACAGATCGTCCAGGTGATCCTGCCGAAAGACTGTCTTCTGCAAAGCCGCGCGTTGCAATCGGGCCTGCGTGAGCTCCACGGCCCGGCAACGCTGGTCAGCGGCATCGGTCCCGGTGCGGTGCTGGCCTGGCGCTGGTTGTCCGAGCAGAAAGACGACAAGGCGCAGGCCGTCTCCGTGGACCTGGCCCTGGAAAAACCCGGCTGCACCCACCTGTTGCCAAAAAGCGCAGCGCACGGTCGCTGGCTGGCCGCCTGGAACGATAACCCGGACGACACCAGCGCGGGCTTCGTACGTGACCAGCCGAATGCCGAAACCAGCATCAGCGACTACGACATCAACCTGCCGCAAGTCCTGAACAACGAGCTACGCAAGATCCTGGTAGGCGGCGACAAGGCCGCCGGCGGCCTGCAGATACCGGTCGTCGAAGTGCCGGCAGGCCAGGCCAACGACACCGTCACCCTGTTCCTTTCCGGTGATGGCGGCTGGCGTGACCTGGACCGCGACGTTGCGGGCGAGATGGCGAAAATCGGTTACCCGGTTGTCGGCATCGACACCCTGCGCTACTACTGGCAGCACAAGAGCCCGGAGCAAAGCGCCCTGGACCTCGCCGAACTGATGCAGCACTACCGCCAGAAATGGGGCACCAAGCGCTTCATCCTCACCGGCTACTCGTTCGGTGCCGATGTGCTGCCGGCGATCTACAACCGCTTGGCAGAGTCCGAGCAGCAGCGCGTCGACGCGATCATCCTGCTGGCCTTCGCCCGCACCGGCAGCTTCGAAATCGAAGTCGAGGGCTGGCTCGGCAACGCCGGCAAGGAAGCCGCCACCGGCCCGGAAATGGCCAAGCTGCCAGCCGCCAAAGTGGTGTGCATCTACGGTGAAGAAGAAGTCGACGAAAGCGGCTGCACCGACAAGAGCGCCGTGGGCGAAGCGATGAAACTGCCTGGCGGCCATCACTTCGACGAGAACTACCCGGCGCTGGCAAAACGCTTGGTGGACATCATCGAGAAGCGTCAGGCCAAGGGTGATACGGCTCAGGAGTGATCTGAGGCGCGACCACGAAAAAGCCCCCGCAGGCGTTTGGTTG
>NZ_JBEVDL010000098.1:0-28353 GCF_040514055.1 Pseudomonas sp. | reverse complement strand
TCAGGCCTTCGGAAACGTCGGCATTCGTGACCGAGCCGAACAGGCGGCCGTCGACGCCGGCCTTCTGCGTGATCGACACCGTCTTGCCGTTCAGCTTCTCGGCCAGCGCCTGAGCGGCGCCGAGCTTGTCTGCAGCGACCTTCTCGAGTTCGGCGCGCTTGGCTTCGAACTCCTTGATCGCGACTTCAGTGGCGCGGCGCGCCTGGCGCGTCGGGATCAGGAAGTTGCGGGCGAATCCGTCCTTGACCTTGACGACATCGCCGAGGTTACCCAGGTTGGCGACTTTTTCCAGCAGGATGACTTCCATTTGGTAAAACCTCTTAACTTTTAACCTTCACCGTTCGCGGAATCATTCTTGACGCCTTTAGAGCGCGCCAGACGACCGCGAAAATCGATCAGACTGTCAACGACGGCCAACATAATCAGTAACGGATACACCACCACCAAGCACACGTAGGTTCCGATCAACCAGAACCTGAACGCGGGCTTTTCTGCCACTACGCCATGCAGCAGCGCCAACCCGGCCATTATCAGTGGCACGCTGAAAAACGGCTTCAACGCGGCCCACTGCGGCCCCAGATTCGCCACCAGCAAGACGCTGACCAACAGCACCGATGCCACCCCCGCCGGCAGTCGCAGCGCGCGAAACTCGCGCCCGAAACCGCCCGGGTTGTACAACAGCGCCTGCCAGTATCGCGCCAGCACCAGACACAGCAGGCTGATCACCTGCAGGGTCATTGCGGTAAATCCGATCAACGCCGGCACCGACAGCGACGCCTCGATCAGCTTGCGCTGAGCGTCCGGCAACTGAGGCTCCTGCGCACCGAGCATCTGCGGCCAGAACCCAAGCAGCTCTTTCGAGACCGCCTCGATCGGCTCACGCAATGCCGGCACCGCGCTCAATATCCCCGCGTACAGCAACCCCAGCGCCACGCTGCAGAGCAGCACGACAGACCAGGAAAAACCTGCACGCAAGAGCAGGGCCAGTCCCAGTGCACCGGCGGACACGAACAATAGCCGTGGGTCCCCCAGGTAACACCAGAGCAGCGCGGGCAGCAAAGCCCAGGCCAATATGCCCAGCGCATCCCGCGCGCCTCGGCGCAACAGCACCAGGCAGGCAGCAGCGCAACTCAGCCAGAACAACAGTGGCAGGATCGCAGCAGCCACCACCACGAAGGTGGCCTGCACGCGACCGCGCATGATGAACTCAGCCAAGACGCGCATCGGCGTTATCCCTTACCTCGTCGGCCCGTCAGTCTCAACGGCCGTGGCTGTCGGTGTAGGGCAGCAGGGCCAGGAAACGGGCGCGCTTGATAGCGGTCGCCAGCTGACGCTGATAACGGGCCTTGGTACCGGTGATACGGCTAGGAACAATCTTGCCGGTTTCCGAGATGTACGCCTTCAGGGTGTTGAGATCCTTGTAATCGATCTCCTTCACGTCTTCAGCGGTAAAACGGCAGAACTTACGACGACGGAAAAAACGTGCCATGAGAGTGGCTCCTCAATAGGTCCGTGGATTACTCGTCAGCGTTATCGCTGGCGTCGCTGTTATCGCTGTCATCGCCATCGGCGGAGTCAGCGTGCTCAGGACGGTCACGACGCTCACGGCGTTCGCTACGGTTTTCCTCAGCCTTGAGCATCTCGGACTGGTCGATAACGGCCTCGTCGCGACGGATGACCAGGTTACGGATCACGGCATCGTTGTAGCGGAAGTTGTCTTCCAGCTCAGCCAGGGCTTTGCCAGTGCATTCAACGTTCAGCATCACGTAGTGAGCCTTGTGGACGTTGTTGATGGCATAGGCCAGTTGACGACGGCCCCAGTCTTCCAGGCGGTGAATCTTGCCGCCGTCTTCTTCGATCAGCTTGGTGTAACGCTCGACCATGCCGCCGACTTGCTCGCTCTGATCCGGGTGGACCAGAAAGATGATTTCGTAATGACGCATAAATGCTCCTTACGGGTTGTAGCCTGCCGCCCTAAGCGGTCAGGCAAGGAGTGAATATCACTGTGAGTCTCACCGCACGCAGGAATCCGCTAGCAACACGAAAACCTACCCGGACGGCAAGGCGCGCCATTCTAGAGAAGGGTCGCCGCAGACGCAAGGCAATTGGTGATTATTTGAACAGCGCGAGGCACCGTAGCGACAAGCATCAAGCGATCAGCGGCAGGCCTGCCGCTGATCGCGCTTGCTTATTTGGGGCTTTTGCCTTGCCGCTTGGCGCTGCTGCGCTGACGCAGCGCTTCAAACAGGCACACGCCGGTGGCGACCGAAACGTTCAGGCTGCTAACGCTGCCCGCCATCGGCAGGCGCACCAGGTAGTCGCAATGGTCGCGCGTCAGACGACGCATGCCCTTGCCCTCGGCGCCCATGATCAGGATGGTCGGCCCGGTCAGGTCCTGCTGGTAGAGCTCCTGTTCGGCCTCACCGGCCGTACCGACCACCCACAGGCCACGCTGCTGGAGTTTTTCCAGGGTGCGCGCAAGATTGGTCACCGCCACCAGGGGGATCACCTCGGCCGCTCCACAGGCCACCTTGCGCACGGTTGGACTGAGCGTGGCCGACTTGTCCTTGGGCACTATTACCGCCAGGGCACCGGCCGCATCGGCGGTACGCAGGCAGGCGCCGAGGTTATGCGGATCGGTCACGCCGTCGAGTACCAGCAGCAAGGGCGGCCCTTCCGCCCGGTCGAGCAACTCGTCGAGCATGGCTTCGCCCCAGACCTGGCTGGGGCTGACTTCGGCCACCACGCCCTGGTGTACGCCTTCGACCCAGGCGTCCAGCTCACGCCGCTCGGCCTGGCCGACCGGCACCCGCGAAGCGCTGGCCAGTTCGATCAGGACCTGCACCCGTGGGTCATTACGCCCCTCGGCCAGCCAGATCTGCTTGACCCGCTTGGGGTGGTGGCGAAGCATGGCTTCCACGGCGTGTACGCCGTAGATTTTTTCCAGATCACTCATGGCTTGGCCTTGGGCTTGCGCGCCCCGGCCGGTTTCCCCGCAGGTTTGGACGGCCCCTTGCGGTGCTTGGACGTAGTGTCCGCGGACGCCGCGCGGCCTTTGCCGGTCTTGGCCTCATTCAACAAGGCCTGTTTCAGCTCGCGACTCTTGCGCACGTCAGGCGCGCCGCCCGCAGCGTCCGCAGAACGGCTCGCGCGCCCACCCGTGGCCGGCTCGTCGCCAGCGCCACGGCGCTTGCGCCCGACGGCGGCTTCCACCACGCCCTGGGCCATCTCGAAGTCGATCTTGCGCTCGTCCAGGTCGACCCGCATGACCTTGACCTCGACGCTGTCGCCAAGGCGGAAACTGCGCCCGCTGCGCTCGCCCGCCAGGCGATGATGCACAGGATCGAAGTGGTAGTAGTCACCCGGCAAGGCGGTGACATGCACCAGACCTTCGACATAGATGTCCTTGAGCTCGACGAACAGGCCAAAGCCGGTCACCGCGGTAATCACACCCGGGAAGGTCTCGCCGACACGGTCCTTCATAAACTCGCATTTCAGCCAGTTCACCACATCGCGGGTCGCCTCGTCAGCACGTCGCTCGGACAGCGAGCACTGCTCGCCCAACTGCTCCAGCGCCGCCTCGTCGTACGGGTAGATCCGTGCCCGCGGAATGGTCATGGCGCCGGCCCGCTTGACGTGCGGGGTGTCCGCCTTGGAGCGGACCATGCTGCGGATCGCGCGATGGATCAACAGGTCGGGGTAACGCCGGATGGGCGAGGTGAAGTGGGCGTACGCGTCGTAATTCAGGCCGAAGTGACCCTGATTGTCAGCGCTGTAGACCGCCTGGCTGAGCGAACGCAGCATCACGGTCTGGATCAGGTGGTAATCCGGACGCTCGCGAATGCTCTCCAGCAACGCTTGGTAATCCTTGGGCGACGGGCCCTCCTTGGACTTGCCACGGTGCAGCGACAGTCCCAACTCCGTCAGGAAGGCCTTGAGTTTTTCCAGGCGCTCCGGCGGCGGACCGTCATGCACCCGGTACAACGCCGGGATCTCATGTTTTTGCATAAATGCCGCAGTGGCTACGTTGGCCGCCAGCATGCATTCCTCGATCAGCTTGTGGGCATCGTTGCGCTGGGTCGGACGAATCTCCGCGATCTTGCGGCCGGCACCGAAGATGATGCGGGTTTCCTGGGTTTCGAAATCGATCGCACCGCGCTCGTGACGCGCCGCCAGCAGCACCTTGTACAGGGCATACAGCTGATTGAGGTGCGGCAGCACCGCCTTGTACTCACCGCGCAGCGCCTTGCCCTCGCCGCTTTTCGGCTGCTCGAGCATGGCACTGACCTTGTTGTAGGTCAGGCGCGCATGGGAGTGGATGACCGCCTCATAGAATTGATAATCGGTCATCTTGCCGGTCTTGGAGATACTCATCTCACAGACCATGGCCAGGCGATCGACATGCGGGTTCAACGAGCACAGGCCGTTGGACAGCTCCTCGGGCAACATCGGAATCACCCGCTCAGGGAAATACACCGAGTTGCCACGCACCTGCGCCTCGGCATCCAGCGCCGAGTCGACCTTGACGTAGTGAGACACGTCGGCGATGGCCACATAAAGCTTCCAGCCGCCGGAAAACAGTCGCCAATTGCTGCCGTTCTTCTCGCAATACACCGCGTCGTCGAAGTCGCGCGCGTCTTCGCCATCGATGGTGACAAAAGGCAGGTGGCGCAAGTCGACGCGCTTTTCCTTGTCCTTGTCCTCGACTTCCGGCTTGAGCTTGGCGGCCTCCTTGAGCACCGCCTCGGGCCAGACATGGGGGATGTCGTAGCTGCGCAGCGCGACATCGATCTCCATGCCGGGCGCCATGTAGTTGCCGACCACTTCGACCACATCGCCCTGGGGCTGGAAGCGCGGGGTCGGCCAGTGGGTGATCTTCACCTCGACAAACTGGCCCTGCTTGGCGCCGGCATTACGCCCGGGGGTGACCAGCACTTCCTGCTGGATTTTCGGATTGTCGGCCACGACGAAACCGATGCCGCTTTCCTCGTAATAACGTCCCACGATGCTTTCATGGGCACGGGCGATGACTTCCACCACCGCGCCTTCGCGCCGACCGCGCCGATCCAGGCCCGACACCCGCGCCAGGGCACGGTCGCCATCAAACACCAGGCGCATCTGCGCCGGACCGAGAAACAGATCCTCGCTGCCGTCATCCGGCACCAGAAAACCGAAGCCGTCGCGGTGACCGCTGACACGCCCGAGAATCAGGTCGAGCTTGTCCACCGGGGCATAGGTGCCGCGACGGGTATAGATCAACTGGCCATCACGCTCCATGGCGCGCAGGCGACGGCGAAGGGCCTCCAGTTGCTCGTCCGTGGTAAGGCCGAATTCGGCCACCAGCTCTTCCCGGCTCGCCGGCGAACCGCGATCGGACAGTTGCTGCAGAATCAGCTCACGACTGGGGATGGGGTTGTCGTATTTTTCCGCTTCACGGGCGGCCTCGGGATCGAGGGATTGCCAATCGGCCATTAGAAAGAATTCACCTGTTCTATATAGATTCGTTTTGTCATGCGCCTATTGAAGCGCGAAACCGCTATCTTGGTCTGCCTGAGCCCATGAATAAAGTTTTTTTTCACTCGGGGCTTTACAAGATTCCAAAGCCTCCGTATATTTCGCGCCACAACGACGCTACAGCGTGTTGAAGTTGCAAGTCACTGAGCAATCAGTAAAAACAACGAATCGCCCAGATGGTGAAATTGGTAGACACGCCAGCTTCAGGTGCTGGTGACCTTACGGTCGTGGAAGTTCGAGTCTTCTTCTGGGCACCAATTCAAAAAAACCGAGCCAAGTGCTCGGTTTTTTGCATCTGAGATTCGGGTTTTCAACCAAGCCCCGTACCGAGTCATGCGCCCCCCTCCGCCACGCCGCCCAAAAAGTCCCACAAAAGATTCTTCCGGTATTGCAAGTCATTGAGCAATCAGCGAAAATCACCAAATGCCCAGATGGTGAAATTGGTAGACACGCCAGCTTCAGGTGCTGGTGACCTTACGGTCGTGGAAGTTCGAGTCTTCTTCTGGGCACCACCTCAAAAAACCGAGTCCATGACTCGGTTTTTTTTCGCCTGCCCAACGCCCAACAACTCCTGCTAAACCCGGAACTGCCCCAGGCTCGCCTTGAGCTGCGAGGCCAGCCCGTCGAGCACCCGCCCACTGGCCGCTGTCGCGGCGACGGCCTCGGCGGCCCGCTGGGCCTCGGCATGTATCACCTCAACCCGTCCACGCACCGCCATGGCGCCTTCGGCCTGCTGGCCGGCCGCCTGGGTGGCGGTATTGATCGCGCCATGCACCTCGTCCACGGCCGACTGCACCGACTGCTGCAGGCGCGCACTGTCATGCAGCGCCGCCAAACCTTCCCCCGCCTGCTGGCGAGCCTGCCCGATCACCGCCACCGCCTCACGCGCGCCTTGCTGCAGGGCACCGATATGGGACTGGATGTCGCCGGTGGATTTTTGCGTCTTGCTGGCCAGCGCCCGCACCTCGTCGGCCACCACGGCAAAACCACGGCCACTTTCGCCAGCGCGGGCCGCCTCGATCGCCGCATTCAACGCCAGCAGATTGGTCTGCTCGGCAATACCATGGATCACCGACAGCACCACCTCGATCTGCTCGCTTTGCCGAGCCAATCGCTCGATTACCGCCGAACCGGTTTCTACCCGACTGACCAGTGCCTCGATCAGGCTACCGACGCGCGCCGCAATCACCGCGTTCTCATTGGCCGCCTGCCGGATTGCCGCGACACGCTGCAGCGCCGCCTGCATCGCCCGGCTTTCGGCCTGGGCATCACCGGCCATCACCGCCAGCGCCTGCAGGCTGCCGGCTACCTCGTCGCGCTGCCGCCCCGCGGCGGCCTCGGCCGCCACGCTGCGCGAGGCCAGGCTGTTGATTTCGACCCCGGTGCGCACGGCCACATCGCCGGCTTCGCGCACTATGGGCTGCAGCTTGGCGACAAAACGGTTGACCGCGGCAGCCATGTCGCCGATCTCGTCATGACTGTTCACGTCGATACGCCGGGTCAGGTCGCCCTCGCCCGCCGCCAGGTCATTGAGCGCCGCAATCAGCAGGTAGAGCTTGCTCACCACCCGCCGCCCCAGCACCCAGCCGAGCAGCAACAACACGCCCAGGCCGACCAACGCCAGGCCCGTGCCGATACGCCAGCGCAAGGTGCCCGCCGCGTCCTGGACCGCACTGCGAGCCCCGTCGGACATGTCCTTCGCCGCCGACTGGGCCGCTTGCAGGCGCGCCGTCAGCGCCTTGGAACTGTCGGTCGCGGCGCTGCCCAAGCTGTCCGCCACCAACTGGTCGCCACTGGCGATGAGGGCGGCGAAACGGGTGTCCAGGGCGGCGATTTCGCTCTCCACCGCGGCGGTCGACACGCCCATCAGGACCTTGCCGATCTCGACCCCGTTAGGATTGATCGCGGCCTCGACGAAGTACACCGACTTGTCGTTGCGCGCGGCGTCCAGCACCTTGTCCAGCGCGCGGGTCCCCTGGCCTTTTTCCAGCAGCGCCTTGATCAAGGGGTTCTCGCGGTTCAGATAGCGCGTCAGGTGCTCACCCTTGACGTCGTCGTAGACCACGAACAGCACGTTCGGGTTGCGCTGGGCACGCCGGGCGAACTCCGAGAGCGCCGGACCGTCGTTGTCCCACATGGCTCGCGGCGCCACCGCCGCCAACAGCTGGGCCATGTCATTGGCCGACTCCTTCAGGCTGCGCTCCAGGGTCACCCGCACCTGCGATTGCTCTTGCTTGAGGCGCTCGGACAGCCCGGCCGCGAGTTTTTCCCGGGTGCTCGCCGACAGATTGCCCAACCCCGCACTGACCTCCTTCCCGGCCTGCTCCAGCTCGCCCGACAGGCGCTGGGTATCGCCCGCCAGGCGCCCGCCCAGGTCGACCTCGAGCGCCTTGACGGTACTGCGGGTCAACGCCACAGCGACCAATACCTGCACCAACAGCGCAACGCCTAGGGCAATAAAGACGGGTCGAAGTAAACGGCTACGCAACAAGGAAAAGGCAGCTGGCACGATGGTACTCCTCAGACATCTGCCGCAAAAATGACGGCGGCTTAAGACGTTATAGTCGAAAGCAAGGCCCGTGCCGACCTTCAATATCAGAACGCCTTTATGCAGGCGAAAAAAAGGGCCGCTCCAGGCGACCCAATTTTTTTGCGCCTGCTTAGGCGAACGGATGACGCAACACAATGGTTTCGTTGCGATCAGGCCCGGTGGAGACGATATCGATCGGCGCCCCAACCAGCTCCTCGACCCGCTTGATATAGGCCCGCGCATTGGCCGGCAGCTCGTCGAGGGTCTTGGCACCCAGCGTCGATTCGCTCCAACCTGGCACGTCTTCGTACACCGGCTGCAAACCGATATAACTGTCGGCGTCGGTCGGCGCATCGATCACTGCACCCTGCTCATTTTTATAACCGACGCAGATGCGAATGGTCTCCAGACCGTCCAAGACATCGAGTTTGGTCAGGCACAAACCGGAGATGCTGTTGATCTCGATGGCCCGGCGCAGAATGACCGCGTCGAACCAGCCGCAGCGACGAGCACGCCCGGTGGTGGCGCCGAATTCGTGACCGCGCTTGGCCAGGAACGCACCCACGTCGTCGAACAGCTCGGTGGGGAACGGGCCCGAACCCACCCGCGTGGTATACGCCTTGGTGATGCCGAGGATATAGTCCAGGTACATCGGCCCGAAGCCCGAGCCGGTGGCGATGCCGCCCGCGGTGGTATTGGAGCTGGTGACGTAGGGGTAGGTGCCGTGGTCGATGTCCAGCAACGACCCCTGGGCGCCTTCGAACATGATGTCCTTGCCGGCGCGGCGCAGGTCGTGCAGTTCGGCGGTGACGTCGAGCATCATCGGCTTGAGCAGCTCGGCGTACTCCATGCACTCGTCGAGGGTCTTCTGGAAATCGATCGCCGGCTCTTTGTAATAATTGACCAGCACGAAGTTATGGTAATCCAGCAGCTCGCCCAACTTGGCGGCAAAGCGCTCGCGATGGAACAGGTCGCCGATGCGCAACCCACGGCGCGCCACTTTATCCTCGTAGGCCGGGCCGATACCACGACCGGTGGTGCCGATCTTGTGCTCGCCACGCGCCTTCTCGCGCGCCTGGTCCAGCGCCACGTGATAGGACAGGATCAACGGGCAGGACGGACTGATACGCAGGCGCTCGCGCACCGGCACACCCTTTTCTTCGAGTTTGACGATCTCGCGCAACAGCGCGTCGGGCGCCACCACCACACCGTTGCCGATCAGGCACTGCACGCCTTCGCGCAATACGCCGGAAGGGATCAGGTGCAGCACGGTCTTTTCGCCGTCGATCACCAGGGTATGACCGGCGTTATGCCCGCCTTGGTAGCGCACCACTGCCGCAGCGTGTTCGGTCAGCAGATCGACGATCTTGCCTTTGCCCTCATCACCCCATTGGGTGCCCAGGACTACGACATTCTTACCCATAACACTTGTCCTCTTCACAGAAGCTTGGTGCCGGCACGGCGCCGGCGGGAAACTTAAGAAACCAGCGACACAACCTGCCAGCGACCGTCGCGCAGCAGCAGCTGGCGATCGCAACCGGCCTCGGCGGCAGCCGCCACCTCTTGTCCAGGCAAGGCCTGGACCACACGTTCGAACTCCCCACGCAGGCGTTGGACAACCCGCCACAGAGAGGCATCATGGCTGTCCGGCGCCCAGATCCCACCGGGAGCGGCCTCGGGTGGCATTTGCCCCAGGGTCACCAGCGTCTTGAGGTCCGTGGAAAAACCAGTCGCCGGCCGCGCCCGGCCAAAATCGGCACCGATGTCGTCGTAACGCCCACCCTGGGCGATCGCCTGACCGACCCCGGGCACGAATGCGGCGAACACCACACCGGTGTGGTAGTGATAGCCGCGCAATTCGCCGAGGTCGAAATACAGCGGCACCTCCGGGTAACGCAGGCTGAGGGTGTCGGCAATGGCCATCAGGTCATCCAGCGCGGCATGCACCTCCTCCGGTGCCTCCACCAGGCAGGCCTGGGCCAGGTCCAGCACATCGCGATCACCACAGAGCTCGGCCAGCGCCCGCAACATCCGCGCCAAACCCGCAGGCAACGTTGCGGTCAGCTGCGCCACTTCATCAACGGCTTTGCGTTGCAGCGCATCGAACAGCTGCTGCTCGACCTCGCCTGAGAGGCCCGCCGCGCGGGCCAGGCCGCGATAGATGCCGACATGCCCCAGGTCGACGTGCACCTCCGGCACCTGGGCCAACTCGAGGGTCTCCAGCAGCAGGCTGATGACCTCCACGTCGCTGGCCGGACTGGCGTCGCCATACAACTCCGCACCCAGCTGGATCGGGCTGCGCGACGTGCTCAAGGCACGGGGCTGCGCATGCAGCACGCTGCCGGCATAACACAGGCGACTGGGCCCTTCGCGGCGCAGGGTATGCGCGTCGATACGTGCCACCTGAGGTGTGATATCGGCACGAAAGCCCATTTGCCGGCCCGTCTGCGGATCGATCACCTTGAAGGTGCGCAGGTCCAGATCCTGACCGGCACCGGTCAGCAAGGACTCGAGGTATTCGATATGCGGGGTCACGACGAACTCGTAGCCCCAACGCAAGAACAGGTCAAGAACCTGACGCCGCGCGGTTTCGATTCGGGCCGCTTCGGGCGGCAGCACTTCTTCTATGCCATCTGGCAGCAGCCAGCGGTCTACCCTAGCCATCTTTGCCTTTCCCCTCTTGAGCCGGGCGGCGAGCCTTCAGTAAAGCCCATGCTGAAAATCGCGCGCCAGCCGACTGGCCGGCCCGGCAGCGCCCTGGCCCGGGGCCAGGGCATCAACTGCGTCAACGGGGCGCGCCCTTGACGCGGCCACCGGCAGAACAGGCGCCAGCCCTGAGGCCGGGTCCTGCAAGCGCCTTCCCGCAGACGCAAAAAAGCCGGGAATTTCCCGGCTGACCTAGGATAACACGTTTCCTCGATCGGTCACCCGGCGTACGGCAGGCGTACGCCGGGCGGCGTCTCAGGGCTTGGATTTTTCCAGGTAACGGAAGAAATCGCTGCCCGGATCCAGCACCAGCACGTCGCGCTTGTCGGCAAAGCTGTCGCGGTAGGCCTTCAGGCTGCGGTAAAAGGAGTAGAACTCCTGATCCAGCCCATAGGCATTCGCATAGATGGCGGACGCCTTGGCATCGCCGTCACCGCGAGTTTCCTCCGCCTCGCGATAGGCCTCCGCCAGCAGCACACGACGCTGACGATCGGCGTCGGCGCGAATACCTTCGGCCAACTCCTTGCCCTTGGCCCGGTGCTCGCGCGCCTCACGCGCCCGCTCGGAGCCCATCCGCTCGAACACGCTGAGGTTAACTTCCTTCGGCAGGTCCATGGCCTTGACGCGCACGTCCACGACCTCGATCCCCAGCTCACGCTGGGCCGCCTTGTTCAACGCGGCAGTGACATCCGCCATCAAGGCATCGCGCTCACCGGACACCGACTCGTGCAAGGTACGCTTGCCAAACTGGTCGCGCAGCGCGGCTTCCAGACGCCGGGAGAGCCGGTCATCGGCGGTTTGCTTGAGGCCCGAGGTGGAGGTGTAGAAACGCTCGGCGTCCAGGACCCGCCACTTGGCGTAGGCATCGACCATCAGCGCTTTCTTTTCCAGTGTCAGGAAGCGCGAGGTCGAGGAGTCCAGGGTCATCAGGCGCGCATCGAACTTATGCACCTGGTTCACATAAGGCACCTTGATGTGCAGGCCCGGCTTTAAGTCCGCCTGGACAATGCGGCCGAATTGCAACAGTACCCCCCGCTCGGTTTGCGCGACGATATAGAAGCTGTTCCAGGCCACCAGCGCCAACACCACGCCGACAATCAAGGCCATCAGTGCTTTATTGCTCATCAACGGCTCTCCCGGGCACGTGGGTCGCGCGGCATATCAGCCCCTGCCCGCGCGCCCAGCTCAGCACTGGCAGCGGCACCGGCGGTGCCGGGCAATACGCCGCCACGGCTGTCGATCATCTTGTCCAGCGGCAGGTACAGCAGGTTGTTCTGCCCCTTGTCGCCGGTCACCAGCACCTTGCTGGTATTGCTCATCAGCTCCTGCATGGTGTCCAGATACAGGCGCTCACGGGTCACCTCGGGCGCCTTGCGGTACTCAGCCACCAACTTGGTGAAGCGGTTGGCCTCACCCGTGGCGCGGGATACCACCTCATCGCGATAGCCACTGGCGTCTTCCAACAGCCGCTGTGCCTGCCCACGCGCCTCGGGCACCACACCGTTGGCATAGGTTTCAGCCATGTTGCGCTCACGCTGCTCGTCTTCACGGGCGCGAATCACGTCATCGAAGGCTTCCTGAACCTCGCGCGGCGCGGCAGCGCTCTGCAGGTTGACCTGCGTCACGCTGATACCGGTACGGTAATTGTCGAGGAAACGCTGCAGGCGCTCCTTGACCTCGCTGGCCATCAGTTCGCGACCCTCGGTCAGCACCTGGTCCATCTCGGTGGACCCCACCACGTGACGTACGGCGCTGTCGGTGGCGTGCTCGAGGCTGGTCTCCGGCTGATTCACGTTCAATACGAAGTCCTGCAGGTTGCTGATCTTGTACTGCACCGTCAGCGGCACCTCGATGATATTTTCGTCTTCGGTGAGCATCTGCCCTTTACTGGTGTAAGCACGCTCGGCCGTAACGTTTTCCTGGTACTTACGATCGAAGGGCGGAAAATAGATATTCAATCCCGGCCCGACCGTTTCATGGTACTTGCCGAAGCGCAGCACCACGGCCTGCTCCTGCTCGTCGACCACGTACACCGAACTGTACAACCACACCAGCGACAGCAGCGCCAGGGCGATGCCGAACACCAAGCCACCCCCACCGGAGCCATCACTGGTGCTGCGTTTGTTACCGCCACCGAACAGCCCGCCAAGGCTTTCTTGCAGCTTGCGGAAGGCTTCGTCGAGATCCGGCGGCCCCTTGCGATCGCCACCACGGCGTCCACCCCAAGGATCCTGGTTGTTCGAGTTGCCACCCGGCTCATTCCAAGCCATAGCGCTCTCCATACTGAAAAAGCAAAGACGCACCCACGGCACGCCCGCCAATGCTACAGAATGCCCGCTCTCAGCGGCAAAGCCGCCGTTGCAGGCTTTATTGCAAAGTGTGTTGAGCGAGAAAGTCCAGCGGTTCCCAGCCCTCCCGGCTTACCAGGCGATTCAGCTCGACCCGAGGCACCCGCAGCGCCAACAGACTACCACCCTCCTCGTCGTGCGCCTCGCTCTGCACGGCCCCCAGGGCGAAGAACTGCGCCCGCAAGCGACCCAAGGCCTGCGGCAGGCGCAGGGTGCCGACGAACAAGTCATCGCCGAGCAACTCGGCCACCGCCTGGCGCAGCAGATCGAGGCCTCGCCCATCGCGGGCCGAGACCCACACGCGCTGCGGCTTACCGTCGCCATCGCGCTGGATCTGAGGCTCGACGCCCTCGAGCAAATCGATCTTGTTATACACCTCGAGCAGTGGCAGGCCCTCCGCACCGATCTCCTGCAACACCGCCATGACCTGTTCGATCTGCTCTTTGCGCTCGGGCTCATGAGCATCGATGATATGGATCAGCAGGTCGGAATTGCTGGATTCTTCGAGCGTGGAACGAAACGCCTCGACCAGTTTGTGCGGCAGGTGACGGATAAAGCCCACGGTGTCGGCCAACACGATCGGCCCCAAGTCGTCGAGCTGCAACCGGCGCAAGGTCGGGTCCAGGGTCGCGAAGAGCTGGTCGGCGGCATAGACGTCGGAATTGGTCAGCGCGTTGAACAGGGTCGATTTACCGGCGTTGGTATAGCCCACCAACGAGACCGAGGGGATATCGGCGCGCTGACGCCCCCGCCGGGCCTGCTGGCGCTGACTGCGCACCTTCGCCAAACGGCTCTTGAGCTGGCCCATACGCACCCGCAACAAACGCCGGTCGGTTTCCAACTGGGTCTCACCAGGGCCGCGCAGGCCGATACCGCCACCCTGGCGTTCCAAGTGGGTCCAGCCCCGCACCAGACGGGTACTCAGGTGATCCAACTGAGCCAGTTCGACCTGCAACTTGCCTTCATGGGTACGCGCGCGCTGGGCAAAAATATCCAGAATCAGGCCGGTACGGTCCAGGACGCGGCACTCGAAGGCGCGCTCCAGGTTACGTTCCTGGCTGGGCGTAAGGGTATGGTTGAAAATAACCAGGTCGATATGCTCGGCCTTGACCAGGTCGCGCAACTCCTCGACCTTGCCACTGCCGATCAGATACTTGGCCGTGGGCCTGTGCCGCGGCACGCTGATAAAAGCCACAGTTTCGGCGCCGGCGGAGATCGCCAGTTCCTGAAATTCCTGTGGATCCTCGCGCGCCTCGGGATCCTGGCCGTCCAGGTGAACCAGGACCGCACGCTCCCCCCCTTCGTGGCGCTCAAAGAACAAGGCAGACTCCTATCAGGCGTTACCCGGCTCGACTTCGGCTTGTTCACCCTCGGTCGCACTTGGCAGGCGCACTGGACGACTGGGCACCACAGTGGAAATGGCGTGTTTGTAGACCATCTGGCTGACGGTGTTCTTCAGCAGGATGACAAATTGGTCGAAGGATTCGATCTGGCCCTGCAACTTGATGCCATTGACCAAGTAGATGGAAACCGGAACGCGTTCCTTACGCAGGGTATTGAGGTAAGGGTCTTGTAGCGAATGCCCTTTTGACATGTGCCGCACTCCTTTGTGGATCAAAGATCCGTAGTTTTAGTATTAAAAGACTATGACCGCCCCACCCCCAAGGATAGACGGCTACTCGCAATGGCTCAGGTCAATATGGAGACCGCTTTCAGGTATTTCAAGGCGCGCGGCAGATTGTCGCAAGCAAGGCTGTCGAGCCACTGCAGGTCGTTCCAACCGCGCAACCAGGTGAATTGACGCTTGGCGAGCTGGCGCGTGGCGATAACACCCCGCTCCACCATCTCGGCTCGCTCCAGCCGTCCTTCCAGATAATCCCAGACCTGGCGATAGCCCACCGCCCGTATAGACGGCAATCCCGGATGCAAGTCACTTCGCGCACGCAGCGCTTGGACCTCCTCCACGAACCCCTGTTCCAGCATCAGCTCGAATCGCTGGGCGATACGACGGTGCAGCACAGCACGCTCAAGCGGTGCAATCGCCAACTGCGCCACAGTATAGGGCAGCCCCGCCGCGCCCGAGGCCTCGGCAACGCCCTGTTGCAAGGCTTGTTGCTGGCGATGTGCGGTCATCGTCACTCCGCTCACCCGAAACACCTCCAGGGCACGGGATAGACGCTGCGGATCGTTGGGATGAATACGCGCAGCGGACTCCGGATCGACCCGCGCCAGTTCCTGGTGCAGCGCCAGCCAGCCGTCTCGCGCCGCCCAGGCCTCCAACTCGTCACGCACCTGGGGGTCGGCGCTGGGCATCGGTGCCAAGCCTTCCAGCAACGTCTTGAAATACAACATGGTGCCGCCGACCAGCAATGGAATCCGCCCGCGCGCAGTAATGTCGGCCATGGCCAGCAACGCCTCACTGCGGAACTGTGCCGCCGAATAGGCCTCGACCGGGTCACGAATGTCCACCAGGTGATGGGGGAACGCCGCCAGCTGCTCAGGGCTGGGCTTGGCCGTGCCGATGTCCATGCCCCGGTAGATCAGTGCCGAGTCGACACTGATCAGCTCGCACGGCAGGTCGCGGGCCAGCGCCAAGGCCAGGTCGGTCTTGCCGGAGGCGGTGGGGCCCATCAGGAAAATGGCGGGAGGCAGGCGGGTCATCGATGGTTCACCACTGGCAACGGGAATGCCGCGATCGACCACGACTCCCGCAAAAAAAGGAGGCTTCAGCGCCCGCGCAGGAACAGCTTGTCCAGATCGTCCAGGCCCAGTTGGGTCCAGGTAGGCCGACCATGGTTGCATTGGCCGCTACGCTCGGTCTGCTCCATGTCGCGCAGCAAACCGTTCATTTCCGGCAAGGTCAGGCGCCGGTTGGCGCGCACCGCGCCGTGACACGCCATGGTGCCGAGCAACTCGTTAAGGTGCGCCTGGATACGATCGCTGGTGCCATATTCCATCAAGTCGGCCAACACATCGTGCACCAGCTGGGTGGCTTCGGCCTGCTTGAGCAAGGCCGGTATCTGCCGGATCGCCAGGCTTTCCGGCCCCAGGCGCTGCAGCTCGAAGCCCAGCTTCTGGAACCAGGCCCCATGTTCCTCGGCGCAGTCGGCCTCGCGCTGGCTGACGGCGATGGATTCGGGCACCAGCAGCGGCTGACCACTCAACCCTTCGCTGGCCATGGCGATTTTCAGGCGCTCGTACATGATCCGCTCATGGGCGGCGTGCATGTCCACCAGCACCAGGCCGTGGCTGTTCTCGGCGAGGATATAGACACCCTTGAGCTGTGCCAGGGCATAGCCCAGGGGTGGGACGTCCTGCTGGCCGTCCGCCAGCGCGGCCGCCGAGACCGGCGCCAGCGGCGCGAAAAACTCCCGGTAGGCACTGCCGGCTTCGGCCGCTGGCGGCATCGGCCGCGGCGCCTGGTAGCCGGCACCCGGCGAACGCCAGAGCGACTCGCTCGGGGTGCGCTCGAGCACATTGGCCGCCAGGCTCATCTCATTCTGCGGACCGAACTCGCCCGCTGCCAGGCCGCTGGGGCGCATGACCGCGGTCAGCGGCGCCGGTGCCGGTGCCGCCAGCTGATCCTCCGGACGCACCTCGCCCAGCGCCCGGTGCAGGGTGCCGTAGAGGAAATCATGCACCATGCGCCCATCGCGAAAACGCACCTCGTGCTTGGTGGGGTGCACGTTGACGTCGACCACCGCCGGATCGATTTCCAAAAACAGCACGAAGGTCGGGTGCCGCCCATTGAACAGCACGTCGCGGTACGCCTGGCGCACCGCATGGGCCACCAGCTTGTCGCGCACCATGCGGCCATTCACATAAAAGTACTGCAGGTCGGCCTGGGCCCGGGAAAAAGTCGGCAACCCCACCCAGCCCCACAGGTGCAAGCCATTGCGTTCGATTTCCAGTGGCAACGCCTGCTCCAAAAACGCCGCCCCGCAGACGGCCGCCACCCGCCGCGCCCGCCCGACGTCATCCGGCGCCTCGTGCAGCGTCAGCACGCTCTTGCCGTTGTGGCGCAGGTGAAACGCCACGTCGAAACGTGCCAACGCCAGGCGCTTGATCACCTCTTGCAGGTGATCGAATTCGGTTTTCTCGGCCTTGAGGAATTTACGCCGCGCCGGGGTGTTGAAGAACAGGTCGCGCACCTCCACCGAGGTGCCCACGGGGTGCGCCGCCGGCTGCACCCGTGGTGCCATGTCGCGTCCCTCGGTCTCCACCTGCCAGGCCTGTTCGGCAGCAGCGGTGCGCGAGGTCAGGGTCAGGCGCGCCACCGAACTGATCGAGGCCAGGGCCTCGCCACGGAAGCCCAGGCTGAGCACCTGTTCGAGGTCTTCCAGCTCGCGGATCTTGCTGGTGGCATGCCGCGCCAGCGCCAAGGGCAGGTCATCGGCGGCGATACCGCTGCCATCATCACGCACCCGCAGCAGTTTCACGCCGCCTTGCTCGACGTCCACCTCGATGCGTCGGGCCCCGGAGTCCAGACTGTTTTCCAAGAGCTCCTTGATCACCGAGGCCGGTCGCTCGACCACCTCGCCAGCAGCGATCTGGTTCGCCAGGCGCGGGCTCAGCAGTTGGATACGCACGGGTTCGCTCATGACCGGCTCATGGCTGCACCGCCAACGCAGTCGGCGGGATATCCAGGTTCTGGCCGACCTTCAGGCCGTCGTTCTTGAGGTTGTTGGCCGTGCGCAGCGCGACCAGGCTGACTTGGTAACGCTCCGCGATCATCGCCAGGCTCTCCCCGGAGCTGACCCGGTGCTCACGCGGCCCGGGGGCCAGCTTGCCTTCGTCGCGCAACCAGGCGATGTAAGTGCCCGGCGGCGGGTTCTGCTGGAAAAACTGCCGAACGCCGCTGTGAATCGAACGCGCCAGGGCTTGCTGGTGGCTGGCGCTGCCCAACTTCTTCGCCTCGTTGGGGTTGGAAATAAAGCCGGTCTCCACCAGGATCGAAGGGATGTCCGGTGACTTGAGCACCATGAAACCAGCCTGTTCCACCCGCTGCTTATGCAGCGGGGTGATCCGCCCGAGGTTGCTCAGGACTTTCTGACCAATGTTCAGACTGGACGACAGCGAAGCAGTCATCGACAGGTCCAGCAACACCCCGGCCAGCATCCGGTCCTTGTCGTCCAGGCTGACGTTACCCGCCCCACCGATCAGGTCCGACTGGTTTTCGCTGTCGGCCAGCCAGCGCGCAGTCTCCGACGTCGCGCCGCGATCGGACAAGGCGTAGACCGAGGCGCCGAACGCCTGGGCCCGCGGCGCCGCATCGGCGTGGATGGAGACGAACAAGTCCGCGCCCTTCTTGCGCGCGATCTCGGTGCGTTTGCGCAGCGGGATAAAATAATCGCCGGTGCGCACCAGCTCGGCGCGGAAGCCTTTTTCCCCATTGATTTGCCGCTGTAATTCCTTGGCAATGGCCAGGGTCACGTTCTTTTCGTACTGGCTTTTATTGGGTCCGATCGCCCCCGGGTCCTCGCCACCATGCCCGGCATCGATGGCGATCACAATCGCGCGCTTGCCATTGGGCACCGGCGGCAAGGGCATCGATGGCTGGCTGGGCGTGGTCGGCGGCACCACCGGCACCGGGGTACTGGGCACGTTGGGCACGCCGGCGGTGACACTCGGCGAGATACTGGGCGCGGCGTCCGCTGCCTGGTCGAACAGGTCGACCACCAGGCGATGGCCATACTGCTGGTTGGGTGCCAGGCTGAAGCTTTTCGGCGTGACCGCCGCCGACAAGTCGATGACCAGGCGCAACTCGCTGGGAGAACGCTGGGCCGCGCGCACCGAGGTAATTGGGGTATTGCTCAGCGACAGCGCGCTGAAGGTGGTCGCCAGGTGCGCGTTGCTGACATCGATCACCAGGCGATTGGGCGAGGTGAGGGTGAACACACTGTGCTGCACCGGCCCCGACAGGTCGAACACCAGGCGCGTGTTGTCCGGTGCGCGCCACAGCCGCACCCCGCGCACATCCGAAGCGGCGTACAGATCAGCGGCCACCACCGCCCAAAACACACCGCTTACCAGCGCGCTGATGCGCATAGCCAACCCCATTCTATGATTCATCCTGCATTGGCCAAGAGCGCGCACCAGGCATCGCCGCGCGCACTGCTGGGCGTCAGGCACAGCGAACGGCCGCCTGTTAGCGGCGATATGGTAATGGTCAGGTCAGGCTTTGGCAAAAATCCCGCACCGCGCTGCGGCCATTCGATCAGGCACAGCGCCTGGTCGGCGAAATAATCGCGAATCCCCAGGAATTCGAGCTCTTCCGGATCGCTGAGCCGGTACAGGTCGAAATGGTAAGCACGACGCTCGTCCAGCTCGTAGGGTTCAACCAGGGTAAAAGTCGGGCTCTTGACTGCCCCGACATGCCCCAGCCCCCGAATGATACCGCGCGACAAGGTGGTCTTGCCCGCCCCCAGGTCGCCCAGCAAGTGAATAGTGCCCACCCCCTCACAGGCCTTGGCGATCAGCCCCCCCAGCGCGAGCATCGCGGCCTCATCCGCGGCGTACAGGCTCAACTCAGACACGGTGAATGGTCCTCCAACAATTGACGTATGACCGGCGGCAACTCGCTGGCCAGCAAGCCACGCCCCTGAACCGCGAGCCGTTCACCGGCGCAGGCATGCAACCAGACCCCCAGGCACGCCGCGGCGTAGCCCGACAAGCCTTGCCCCAACAGGGCAGCGAGCAGGCCGGCCAGCACGTCGCCGAGCCCGGCACTGGCCATGGCGGGATGCCCATGATCGCACAACGCCAGGTCGCCCTGCGGACTGGCTACCAGGGTACCGGCGCCCTTGAGCACCACCACCGCCCGGAACCGGGCAGCCAGCGCCCGCGCCATGGCCGGACGGTCAGCCTGCACCTGCGCTGTGGTCAAGCCCAGCAACCGCGCCGCCTCGGCCGGATGCGGCGTGAGCACGCAGCCTTCTGGCAGGGTGACCACCCCCTGGGCCAGCAGGTTCAATGCATCAGCATCCCACACCTGTGGCACAGGGCACCCCGCCGCCAGCGACAGCAGGCTGCGGCCCCACGCAGCCTGCCCCAACCCAGGCCCCACCACCAGCACGCTGGCGCGCTCAACCAGTGGCCGCAACGCGCTGGCCGAGGCCACCCCGACACTCATGATTTCCGGCCGTCGCGCCAACGCCGCCAGCACATGCTCAGCGCGGGTGGCCAGCGAGACCAGACCGGCGCCAGCGCGCAAGGCGCTTTCCGCCGCCAGCAGCGCGGCGCCCCCCAAGCCCTGATCCCCCCCCACCACCAGCACATGGCCGCACTGCCCCTTGTGCGTGGTGGGTCGCCGCGGCGGCAGTACCGGCAGGTTCGGCCGATCCAGTCGCAATGCAGACCACGGACTCTGCCCGACCAGCACAGCATCGGCCTGCAGGTCGTCGAACAGCAACTCACCGACCGATGTCGGTCCTTCACCGGTCAACAGGCCGATCTTGAGACCAATAAAGGTCAGCGTCAGCGTGGCCTGGACGGCAACGCCCAGCACCTGCCCGGTATCGGCACAGAGCCCGGACGGTATATCCAGCGCCAACACCGGCAAGCCGGCGGCATTGATCCGCTCGATAACCGCGGCATAAGGCGCGCGCACCGGGCCCGAGAGACCGGTGCCGAGCAGCGCATCGACCAGCACGCCCCGCAACTCGGCCGACCCGGACCAAGGCAGGATCCTGACCTCGGCGGCTTGCGCCTCGGCCAAGGCCAGGGCCGCATCGCCGTGCAACTGCTGCGGCTCGCCTACCGCCCAGACCTGCACGGCCCAACCGGAACGCTGGGCCAGCGCCGCCAGCAGGTAGCCGTCGCCAGCGTTATTGCCGCTGCCGGCCAGCACGCTCAGGCGACCGGCGTCGGGCCACCGCTGGCGCACGGCACGCCAGGCGGCATCCGCCGCCCGCTGCATCAACGCGAAACCCGGCGTGCCTGCGGCGATCAAGCGTAGATCCAGGGCACGCACCTGCGCCGCGCTGTAGAGCGTCGTGGGCAGGGCAGAAAAAGAATGCAGCATGCGTAGGCTCCGATGTCTGGCAGAATTATACCCACCCCAGCCCCGGTTTCCCTCTGCATGCCTGCTTCAGCGCTCGATCTCGTCGCCCTCACCCAATCGATCAAGGATTGGGGCCGCGACCTGGGCTTTCAGCAGGTCGGCATCGCCGGCCTGGACCTGGGCGAACACGAGCAGCACCTGGAGCGCTGGCTCGCCGCCGGTTATCAGGGCGAGATGGACTATATGGCCGCCCATGGTCATAAACGTTCCCACCCCGAGGAGCTGGTACCCGGCACCTTGCGGGTGGTGTCGTTGCGCATGGACTACCTGCCCGCCGATACCCTGATGGCACAGCGCCTGGGCGATCCGGAAAAAGCCTATGTCTCGCGTTACGCCCTGGGCCGCGACTACCACAAGCTGATCCGTAAACGCCTGCAGCAACTGGCAGAGCGGATCCAGCAGCAGATCGGCCCCTTTGGGTATCGCGCCTTCGTCGACAGCGCCCCGGTGCTGGAAAAAGCCGTTGCCGAGCAGGCTGGGCTGGGCTGGATCGGCAAAAACACCCTGGTGCTCAACCGCAAGGCCGGCAGTTACTTTTTCCTCGGCGAATTGTTCGTCGACCTGCCGCTGCCGGTCGATCCGCCGCAAGACCGCGAACATTGCGGACGCTGCCGCGCTTGCCTCGACATTTGTCCGACCGCGGCCTTCGTCGCCCCCTATGTGCTCGACGCGCGACGTTGTATCTCCTACCTGACCATCGAGCTGAAGGGACCGATTCCGCTGGAACTGCGGCCGCTGATCGGCAACCGGGTGTTCGGCTGTGACGATTGCCAGCTGGTCTGCCCCTGGAACCGCTTCGCCCGCCCCACCGCCCAGCAGGACTTCCAGCCCCGCCACAGCCTGGACAATGCGGAACTGGCAAGCCTGTTTCTCTGGAGCGAGGACGAGTTCCTGGCGCGTACCGAGGGCTCGCCGCTGCGGCGCGCCGGCTACGAGCGCTGGCTACGTAACCTGGCGGTGGGTCTGGGCAATGCCCCCTCGACCATCCCGGTCATCGAAGCCCTGCAGCAACGCCGCGAGGACAGCTCCGCGCTGGTCCGCGAGCACGTGGCCTGGGCCCTGGAGCGCCATGCACAGGCATCGACGGGCGGGGCCGCTAGACCTTGATAAAGTGCTCGCGGTAGTGACGCAGTTCCGCCACTGACTCGCGGATATCGTCCATCGCCAGGTGGCTACCACCCTTCTTGAAGCTGTCTCGCACCTGGGGCGCCCAGCGCGCGGCAAGTTCCTTGAGGGTGGAGACGTCCAGGTTGCGGTAGTGAAAGTAGCCCTCCAGCGCCGGCATGTGCCGGTAGAGGAAGCGCCGGTCCTGGCAGATGCTGTTGCCGCAGATCGGCGACTTGCCCTTGGGCACCCATTGCTCGAGAAAGGCCAGGGTTTGTGCCTCCGCCTGCGCGGCGCTGATGCGACTGTCGCGTACCCGCTGGGTCAAGCCGGACCCACCGTGCTGGCGGGTATTCCACTCGTCCATGCCCGCCAGCAGCGCATCGCTCTGGTGCACGGCGATGACCGGCCCCTCGGCCAGCAGGTTGAGGTCGCTGTCGGTCACCAAGGTGGCCATCTCGATGATGACATCGGTGTCCGGGTCCAGCCCGGTCATTTCCAGGTCGATCCAGATCAGGTTCTGCGGGTTTTGCATGATGGGCTCCTTGGCTTAAGCCGGCAGTTTAGCGAAAAAAGCCCGCGGCCATGACATCGCCAGCAGCGCGCGCCGTCCCGACGCTCAGTCGCCGCCGCCCGGCCGCCAGATCAGCAGCCGTGAACGCCGCCAGTCCCGCAGCTCGATCATCTGCTCCGGCGGCTCGCCCGGCACCTCGAAGCTGTTGCTAACCAGCAGCGCGCCTGCACGCATCTGCGCTTGCGCCTTCCGCCATAAGGCCGGCATGGGGGCCGGGGACAGGAAGCAATAGACCAGGGCAAACTCGCCGAGGTTGGCCGTCCACAGGCTGCGGAAACGGATCCTGCAGTTGCGCCGCGGCAGGCAGCGCAACCAGGCGATAAGGAACACCAGCGGCGCGGTCTCGAAGCCTTCCAGCCGTGCCTGGGGGTAGGCTTTCGCCAACTGGCAGAGGGTACCCGCAAAGCCGCAGCCCAGGTCGACGAAGGCAAAATCGGCGGGCTGGGTCCTGGCCAACTGCACCAGCTGGTGGTGCACCCGCCGCCCACTCAGGTACAGCGGTACCCGTTCGATCAGGCTGTTCCAATTCAGCAGCGCCAGTCCGACAAAGGCCCCCAGCAGCCACCCGGGCGGCACGTCCTGACCGCCCACCCAGAGCAGCCCGGGTACAAACAGGGCATTGATCGGCAACCACCAGCGCGACAGCCCAGCCACATGCCCGAGGCCCGCTGCCAACGCGCCCTGCAGCAGCGCCCAAGCCCACAGCGGCCCGCGCAGCGACAGCCCGTCTGCCATGCCGCGCAGCAGCAGCCCCACCAGCAGCAGCGCACCGAGCTGCACCAATAGCGCCAGCACGGCGGGGTGGCGCCCGTTCCAGAGGCTCATGCCCCGTCCCGCTGGTAGACCATCATTGCCCCACCCTCCATGCAACACCGGCCTGCGCCGGCCGTTGCGCAGTGTAACCAGCACGGCCCTTCGCGTCAGGCAGCGCATGGCCGACCGGGCGGGCGTGCTAGACTCGCCCGACTCATTCTGGCGACCCGTTCGCCGCTCTCGACTCGGAACATCCATGGCCAAACGCCAACTCAACCGCCGGCAAAACTGGCGGATCGAAAAGATCCAGGGCGAGCGCGCCGCCCGCGCCGCCAAACGCGAATCCCATACCCTGGAGACCCTTGAAGGCGGCGACCTCGGTCCGGAGCAAACCGGCCTGGTGATCGCCCACTTCGGCGTCCAGGTCGAAGTCGAAGCCCAGGAAGGTGAGCTGGCCGGCCAGGTGTTCCGCTGCCACCTGCGCGCCAACCTGCCGGCGCTGGTCACCGGTGACCAGGTGGTCTGGCGCGCCGGCAACCAGGGCATCGGCGTCATCGTCGCGCAGCTGCCGCGCAGCACCGAACTGTGCCGGCCCGACAGCCGCGGCGTGCTCAAGCCGGTGGCGGCCAACGTCGACCTGATCGTCATCGTCTTCGCCCCCCTGCCCGAGCCGCACGCCAACCTGATCGACCGCTACCTGGTGGCGGCCGAGCATGCCGGCATCCGCCCCTTGCTGCTGCTCAACAAGCTGGACCTGATCGACGAGCAGAACGCCGTGGCGCTGGAAGCCCTGCTGGGGGTCTACCGCCAGCTCGGCTATCCCCTGCTCGAGGTCTCGGCCCATGGTGGCGGCGGCATGGAAGCGCTGCAGGCACAACTGGACGGGCATGTCAGCGTGTTCGTCGGCCAGTCCGGAGTGGGCAAGTCATCGCTGGTCAACAGCCTGCTGCCGGAAGTCGACACCCGAGTCGGCCCGCTGTCCGAGCTGACCGGCAAGGGCACCCACACCACCACCACCGCGCGCCTGTTTCACTTCCCCCGCGGCGGTGAATTGATCGATTCGCCGGGCATTCGCGAGTTTGGCCTGGGCCACGTCAGCCGCGAGGACGTCGAGGCCGGCTTTATCGAGTTCGACGACCTCCTGGGCCGCTGCCGCTTCCGTGACTGCAAACATGACCGGGAACCGGGTTGTGCCTTGCTCAAGGCGCTCGAGGAAGGGCGTATTCAGCAGCAACGAATGAACAGCTACCGCCATATCCTGGCCAGCCTGGGCGACAGCGGCTACTGATCAACGCACTGGGGGCGGTAGCGGCCGAGAGCAATCGGACCGCTATTGGCCGCTGGCGTCGTCCAGCTTCAATACGCCATCTTCGAAGATATTCAGCTTTTCCCGCAGTTCCGGGGGCTGCAGCGGCGCGGTCGCGCCGGGCAGCGTGGGCGTGGCCGCCGCACCCGGTTTGGCGGCGGGCACGTCGGCCGGCGGCGTGTCAGCGCCATCGCCCTGTTCACCCTCGATATCGCGCTGGGCTTTTTTGGTCAGCACGATGATGTCGATCCGGCGATTGACCGGATTGAAGGGGTCCTCGCGGTCGAACAGCGCCGAGGACGCATAGCCGACCACCCGGGCTACCTGATCATCCGGGTAACCGCCGGCGATCAGCGCGCGGCGCGCGGCGTTGGCGCGCCCGGAAGACAGCTCCCAGTTGCCGAAATCGCCGGCCCCGGCGAACGGCTTGGCGTCGGTGTGGCCGCTGATGCTGATCTTGTTCGGCACCGCCTTGATGGTGTCGGACATGGCCAGCAGGATATCTTCGAAATAGGGCTGCAAGCGGGCGCTGCCAAGGTCGAACATGGGCCGATTTTCTGCGTCCATGATCTGAATGCGCAAGCCATCCTGGGTGATCTCGAACAGGATCTGGTCCTTGAACTTCTGCAACTCGGGGTTCTCGTTGACCTTGTTCTGCAGCTCCTGCAGCAACAGGTCCAGGCGTTCCCGCTCCAACTGTTCGGCCAGGGTCTCAACCTGGGCGGCGTCGACCGCAGCATCCTCGGCCTCGCCCGGGTCCTTGATTTCCGGATTCAGGGTATTGTCCGGCGCTGGCGTGGGCGTGCCGCCCAGGTCGATCACATAGGGACTGGCACTTTCGGAAAAGCCGATGGGGTCCTGAAAATAACCGGAGATCAAGCGCTTCTGCTCCGGAGTGGCCGACGACATCAGCCACAGCAACATAAAGAACGCCATCATGGCGGTAGCGAAGTCGGCAAAGGCGATCTTCCAGGCGCCGCCGTGATGGCCGCCGGCAACCTTCTTGACCCGCTTGACGATGATCGGCTGATTGTTCTCCATGGCGCTTAGCTGCCGCGCATGGCTTGTTCGAGCTCGCTAAAACTCGGCCGATGGGCCGAGAACAGGACCTTACGGCCAAACTCCACGGCCAGGGTCGGTGGCATGCCGGAGGCCGACGCCACCAGGCAGGCCTTGATCGCCTCGAAGATGTTCTGCTCTTCCTTGGCGTCGTGCTCCAGGCAGGTGGCCAGGGGGCCGAAGAAGCCGTAGGCGGCCAGGATTCCGAGAAAGGTACCGACCAGCGCGGCGGCCACGTGCATGCCCAGTTCGCTCTGCTCGACCGAACCCAGCAAGCCCATGGTCACCACGATCCCCAGCACCGCGGCGACGATGCCCATCGCCGGCATGCCGTCGGCAATCCGCGCCACCGCGTGGGCCGGGTGTTCCAATTCTTCCTTGAGGCTGGTCAGCTCCATGTCGAACAGCCCCTCCAATTCATGGGGGGCCATGTTGCCGGACGACATGATGCGCAGGTAATCGCAGATAAAGGCCGTCATCCGCTCGTCCTTGAGGATGGCCGGGTACTTGCTGAAGATCGGGCTGGCGCCGGGATCCTCGACATCGGCCTCGATGGCCATCATGCCCTCGCGGCGACTCTTGTTGAGGATTTCGTACAACAGCCGCAGCACCTCGAGGTAAAAGGTGTGGGTGAAGCGGGTACTGAACATCTTCAGCGAACGCTTGAAGACGTGCATGAACGTGCTGCCGGTGTTGGCCTGTAAAAAGGCGCCGAGCGATGCACCGCCGATAATCAGGACCTCGAACGGCTGGAATAGCGCCGCAAGCTTTCCGTGAGACAAGACGAATCCGCCCAACACGCTGGCGAACACGATAATGATTCCGATGATTTTTACCATAAGGGACTGCTTGCTGGAGCCAGTAATACGGGTTATGAAAAACAACCCTTCTAATTATCCGAGCTTATACGCCAGACTATAGCCAGTTCCGGCTAAAAGCCAGTTTGGTTGACTCCGCCATGGCGACCGCAAAACCCTCACCGCGCACCCTCGACGCCTGGCTCAAGCTGCTCGATGGCGTGCGCCTGCCCGTCCCCAACAGCCAGCACGAACGACTGCGTCATGCGCTGGGTAACAGCCGTAACTCGATGCGTGATATTACCGAGCTGATGCAGGACAGCCCCGCGGTGGCCTTGAGCGTGATGCGCGAGGTCAACCGCAAGACCGGCGGCCTCAGCGAACCGGCCGAAAGCCTGGAAGTGGCGCTGACGCGCCTGGGCCTCAAGCGCGCCGAGGAACTGCTGGCGCGCCTGCCCGCGGTCGACCCCGACAGTATTTCCCCGGCCCTGCGCCAGCTGCAACTGATCAGCCAGCACGCCAGCCAGCAGGCCAATGGCCTGTTCGGTGCGCGTCTGGCGCGGCTGTGGCAGGAGATCCACTGGAGCAGCCTGCTGTTCCTGGCGCCGCTCTGGCCGCTGGTGGCCAGCCAGCCCGAGCTGTTTAGCGCGTGGGAGGAGCGGGTGCTGGCCAATGGCGAGACCGCGACCAAGGTCGAGCGCGAGCTGCTCGGGGTGCCGCTGCTCAAGCTGTGCCTGGCACTCGCCGAGCAATGGCATTTTCCCGAGTGGATCATCCAGGGCTATCGCCTGCTCAACGACGACCGCCGCCTGCTGGTCAAGGCCCTGCATATCGCCCGCGACAACGAGCATCCCCTGCATCAGCAGCAACTGCTGGACGATGATCCTCCGCTGCGGCGCTGGCTGACCCAACCAAGCAACACCGTGCTGCTGGCCAACGGCCTGGCGCTGTCTGCGCACCACGCCTGGGACAGCCCGCACAGCCTGCGCTGGCAGCGCCTGACAGGCCTCTACCTTCACCTGCCGCTGGCCGAAGTACAGCAGCTGATCCACCAACAGGCTGCCCAGAGCGCTCGACAACATGCTTGCGGCGGGCTCTGGCACCCGGCCGAAGCCCTGCTCTGGCCGTGGAGCGCGCGCCGCCTGCAGGCCACAGAAGCCACCACTCCGGCACCGCCCCCCGTGACCCTGAGTGCCTGGCGCAGCCAGTGCGCGCAACTGCTGCAGGAGCCCAGCGCCTTCGCCAACGTGCTGCAACTGACCCTCTGCGCCCGCGACGCCGTGCAGGCATGCGGCTTCAGCCGCTGCCTGATCCTGCTGGCCGACCGCGCCCAGAGCCGCCTGCAGGCGCAGCAAGCACTGGGTTTGCCTGTTCAGGCGGCGCGCCTGGCGCTCGACCCCGCCCAGAGCCAGGTGTTGCGTCACCTGCTCAAGCAACCGACGCAATTGCGCCTGACACCCGCCAATATCGCCCAGTATTCGGCACTGCTGCCCGGCTCGCTCAAGGCCCTGTTTCCCGGCGAGCACCTGCTCCTGCGCTCACTGGCCGGCCAGGAACGGGTGGTCATGCTGCTGATCGCCGACCAGGAGGGCGCGCCGCT
>NZ_JBEVDL010000058.1:0-3334 GCF_040514055.1 Pseudomonas sp. | reverse complement strand
CCTTGAGCCTGTGCCTGGGCCTTTTCAGTTCGCTGGCGCTGGCCCATGAAGGCCACCAGGAACCCGCAGCTGCAGCACCTGCAGCGCCCGCCGCGCAGCCGGCCAGTGGCACGCGTGATGCCAAGACCTGGTTCACCGACACGCCCTTGCAGGACCAGAATGGCGAGACCCTGCGGTTCTACAGCGATGCGCTGCAAAACCGCGTGGTGCTGCTCAACGTGATTTTCACCAGTTGCAATGATGCCTGTCCGCTGATCACCCAAAAGCTCAAGGAAGTTCGTGAAGTGCTGGGCGACAAGGCCGACGGCATCACCTTTATCTCCCTTACCAGTGATCCGCTGCGGGACACCCCGGCGGTACTCAAGGCTTACACCTTGAAACAAGGGGTAGAAGACCCCCACTGGCTTTTTCTGACGGGCGACAAAGCCCAGATGGACCTGGTCCTGGGGCGCATCGGCCAGATCGTGCCCACCCCGGAACAGCATTCCACGCAACTGATCGTGGGTGACGTGGCCAACAAACGCTGGAGCAAGATCCGCCCCGATGCCCCTGCCGCCGCCATTGCCCAGCGCTTGCAGTTGCTGACAATGCCCGTGGTCGGCCGTTGAGCGCGCGCCATGAAGACGTCCCTGGTCCTCGGTTTGCTGCTCCTCTGCGGTCTGCCCCTCGGCGCCCAGGCGCTGGCGCTGACCCCGAGCGAAAGTGCCGGTAAACGGCTCTATCGCGAGGGGGTGTCGGCCAGTGGCGAGCCGATCATGGCGCGGGTCGGTGCGGCGGGCATGCTGTTGCCCGCCACCAGCCTGCCGTGCGCCAACTGCCATGGCGACGATGGCGTCGGACGGCCCGAGGGCGGGGTGCGCCCGCCAGACCTGAGCTGGTCACGGCTGAGCAGCACCTATGGCCAGCAACAGGTCAACGGCCGCGACTACCCGGCCTATACCGATGCCAGCCTGGCAAAAGCGATTCAGGAAGGTCGCGACCCAGCCGACAATCGCCTTGACCCGGCGATGCCCAGATTTGTCCTGTCGATGAACGATCAGCGCAATCTCAGCGCCTATCTCAAGCGTGTGGCCGAAGACCGTGACCCCGGCCTCGACCCTGGCACCGTGCACCTGGGGACGTTACTCCCCGGTTCCGGGCCCTTGAGCGAGGAGGGCGCCACCGTGGCGGCCGTGCTCAAGGGGAGCGTGGCGCGCATCAATCAAGCCGGCGGCATCCACGGCCGGCAGTTGCGCCTGACCATTCTCGACCCGGGCCCGGACCGCGTCAGTGCCGAGCAGGCGCTCGACCGTTTGATCGACACCGAACAGGTGTTCGCCCTGATCGCGCCGCTAGCCCCCGCCCTGGACGCGGAGCTGGGGCCTCGCCTGGAGAAAGCCGGCGTGCCGCTGATCGGTCCGTTGTCGCTGCTGGGACCGGCCCAGGCCAGCCGGCAGATTTTCGAGCCGTTGCCAGGCCTGCGCGAGCAACTGATCGCCCTGGCCGACTACGCCACCGAGCAGCTCAAAGTACTGCAAGGGCCGACCCTGATCACCTATCCGGACGAACCCGGCCAGCGCCTCGCGGCACAAAACCTGGGCCAGTACCTGCAGGATCACGCCTGGCAGAAAGTGCACCTGCAAGCCTACGACCCGACACAGGAAGAACTGCCGCTGGGCTCGCGTTCAGTGTTCTACCTGGGCAGCGGTGCCGGTTTCAGTCGCCTGGCCGAGCGCCTGCAAGTTGCCGGGCAGGTGCCGTATCTGTTCGCCACGTCGAACCAGGTGGCGGGGGATCTGCTGCAAGTGCCCAGCGGTTTTTCCCGGCGAGTGTTCCTCGCCTATCCATTCGTGCCCAGTGACTGGACGGTGGCCGGACGCCTGGCCTTGACTCAAGTGCGCGCCAATCAGGGCCTGGGCGGCCAGCATGCGGTGCTGCAAGTCGGCGCCTACAGCTCGCTGCTGTTGCTCAGCGAAGGCCTGAAACATTCCGGGCGCGACACCAGCCGCGAGAAGCTGATCAACGCACTCGAAGGCTTGCACGATTTCGACACCGGGCTGACTCCCTTGATCAGCTTCGGCCCCGGCCGCCGCCTGGGCCTGAGCGGCGCCCATGTGGTGACGGTGGATCTGCCCGACCAGCGCTTCTACCTGGTAGCGCCCTATAGACCGATTGCAGCGATGCCCTGACCGGAGGTCCATCATGAAACTCAATACCTGGTTGCTCCTGCTGGCCCTGTGGGTACCGGCAAGTTACGCCAGCAACGGCCCGATCGCGGCGCGGGTCAATGGCGAGGAAATCTCCGAGTTTCGCCTGGAACGTTATTTCGCCGAGTTCCTCGAGGACCAGGGGCGGGCGTTAGGCAGCATCCGCAACCCCACGGCCTACAAGCAGCTGCGGCAGAAGGCCCTGGATGCCTTGATCGACAAGGAACTGCTGTGGCAGGAAGCCGTCAAGCGCGGCGTGGTGATCAGCGATGCACAGGTGCAGGGCCAGGTCGACCAGGCGCGCCAGGCCATCGGCGGTGCCGAAGTGTTTGCCCGGCGTTTGAACGATGCCGGTTTCGATGAAGCCAGTTTTGTCGAGTACACCCGCCGTGACATGGCGGCGCAGCAGGTGTTTGCCGAGCTGACCAAGGTTACCGGGCCCGACGAGCAAAAGGTCCGAGCTTTTTATCAAGAGCACCGCAGCGAAATGGGCCGGCCCGAGGAGGTCCAGGCGCGGCATATCCTGGTAAAAGTCCCTGAAGGCGCGGATGCCGCGACAATTGAAGCAGCACGACTACGCTTAGCGGACATGCGGTTGAAAATCGTTAACGGTGCCGATTTTGCCAGTATCGCCAAAAGCGCTTCAGAAGATGCTTCCGCCAGCAGTGGCGGGGACCTGGGATATTTCCCCCGGGGCCGCATGTTTCCTGAATTTGAAGTGACAGCCTTTGCCATGGCGCCAGGTGATCTCAGTGAGCCGGTGCGCACTCCGGTGGGCTGGCATCTGATTTATTTACAGAACCGCAGCGAGGCGGCAGATGTCTCAGAGGAGCAGGGACTGGAAATGGTCAGGGCGTATCTTGCCCGCCAGGAACAGGTTGCTATACGCGGGGAAGTGCTTGCGCAGTTGCGGTCGCGCAATCGAATCGAACGGATTGACGACGATTGAAGTTTGTTCCCCAATAGTGGGGGAAAGCTTCAGGGCGAATCCGTGCGCTTCCCCCGTCTTTGGTGGGCGTTCGGCGGTGGTGTGCTCGAACGGAATAGATATCTCATGAATATCAACTACATGCAGTGGTGAAAATACCGGTGCTCAGTCTGGCATGAAGTGTGCGTTAGCCTCATTAAGGCGGCACTCTGCCAGGTTT